>NZ_SRPE01000001.1 GCF_004785645.1 Empedobacter tilapiae
GTAATTCCGTAGGAAGAATTCCAAAATGCAACGCCATTGCCGCCACATGCCGAGAATAATTCTCGAAAGTACGCTGGCTTCTGCCTAAAATGGAAATATTTCGCTGAAAACGTTGCAGAAGTTCAGAAAAACCCGTAATTTCACTACAAGCGCGATTAATGTATTTGTTCGCTCTTAATTCCTCCGGAGATTTTTTTTAGTTACCATAGTATCAATTGTTTAATATTAATATACTAAGGTACGAAATCATCGCAGCGAAAGCTACCGGAGGTTTAGTTCAACATCAGCTTGGCAAAATGGTGGATTAAGTGTAAAATTCAACATTTCTATTTCTTATCCGCCGAATGTGTTCCACATTCAGCTTATTTTTAATAATTTAGCCGATGTGTTTCCCGTTAGCTGTAATACTAGAAAAACTGTATCCGAATTACTTGAAGTAACAAAATTAGATTGTAAATTGTCATTATAATAAAAAATATATGAAAATATTATTTCACGTTTTAGTATCTTCAATTCTACTTGTATCATGTGGTTCTTCAAAACAATTAAATGAAAATAAGAACTCACTAACAAAAGAGATTAACAAAATCTATCAAGAAAATGTTTTTAATGGATTTGCGGTTTCTATAGTGGACGAAAAAGGAACTTTGTATCAGCAAGGTTACGGTTTTGCTGATATTTCTACCAAGAAAGAATATACTAACAATACAATTCAAAACATAGCTTCAGTCTCTAAAACATTAGTAGGAGTAGCTTTGCAAAAAGCCCAAGAGCTTGGGAAAATTAATTTGGATGATCCCATTGAAAAGTACTTAGATTTTAATGTGTCAAACCCAAATTTCCCAAACGAAAAAATCACTATCCGACAGTTATCAAATCATACTTCCTCAATTGTTGATAACGAATTTTACTTGAGTAAAAATTACTATCTAAAATCCAACCAAGATTTAACTAATGTTAAACTTAATTTTGACGAAGAACAAGTGTTCAATCCCTCTGATATGAAAATTTCTTTACAGAAATTCTTGAAAAACACACTAGAAAAAAATGGAAAATGGAACAAAGATAGTTTTTCTAAAAATGCACCCGGAACTATTTATGAATATTCAAACATTGGAACAACTTTGGCAGCATATATTGTTGAAAAAGCTACCGGCGAAACTTTTCAAAATTTCACAAAAAAAAATATTTTGCAACCTTTAAAAATGGACCAATCTGGTTGGACCTTCCAAGATGTTGATTTTTCTAAATTCTCAAAATTATACGAAAGCCCAACAACTTTGCTTCCTTTTTATGAAATGGTTACTTATCCTGATGGTGGCTTCATTACTTCTGTAAATGATTTAAGTAAGTTTTTATCAGAATTAATTAAAGGATACAACGGAAATGGAAAAATTCTCTCAAAAGAATCCTACAAAGAGTATTTTCATCCGCAACTTTCTGCCACAAATTTCATTGAAAGGAATACACAAAATCCCTATAATGAATCTTATAATGTCGGAAATTTTATTGGTTATGGTTATACAGGATTTATAGGACACACAGGCGGAGATCCAGGTGTTTTAAGTATGATGTTTTTTGATCCTAAAACTAATATTGGTAGAATTATGATTTTGAATACAAATTTTTCAAATAAAAAAGGAAATGATGCATTTTACGGAATATGGAATATATTGGAAAAATATCAAGATAAACTGATAAAATGATTCGTACATTGGTAACTGTTGCGTAACTCCAATTTTAGGTGCAAAAACAAAAAATAGTATAAATAACAACCTCTTTAAAAGTGATTTTAGAGAGGTTTTTAGTTTTGCGGGAAACCGTAAGTTTATAAAAAATGTAATTAGGATATTTTAGATTAACTATACAATAGAGTATTTTTATAAAGGTTTTGTATAATAGAATAATGTTAGTAGAAAGTTTATATATTTAAAACTTTAACTGTACTTATAAAGTCCTTCCAATATCAAAAATTACTTCAGCATAGAATATGAATACATACGATTACTTAAAGACTCTTGATTTAAATGATATTTATTCTCAAGATGATAATACACAAATATTAAATGAACTGATTTCTATTTCTGAAATTTTGAAACAGTATTTACTACTTGACTTTGAAAGATTAACAATCGAACCGAAAACGATAGAAATTTTAGGCGTAGAATATGATAATCCAGATTACAGACAATCTGCTACTGGAATTATATATAAAATTTATTTTTTTAATGAAGAAAACTTTAAAATTAATATTGAGGTTCTAGTTGACTTTCATAAAATTTTAATTAATACTAAAGGAAAAGCAAAAAGCATAGAATTGCATGATTTTGATTCAAAAATATTATCTAAACACAATTGCGAATTTAAAACTGATTTAAGAGAAATACTATAAACCTTATGCTAACAAAGGTAACTGTTACACAACTCCAATTTTAGGTACAAGAACACAAAATAGTATAAATAATAACCTCTTTAAAAGCAATTTTAAGGAGGTTTTTTGTTTTTGCGGGAAACCGTAATTTATTGTGAGATAGTTATTGTATGTTTGAGTGTAATTTAACGAAATACAGATATAGGTATTTTTTTTACGAAACGTAACTATATTAGTTTCGTAAAAAAACAATGTTATCTGTAATCATTTAACAACTGTATGTATTATAAAGAATTGAGTAATTGGGATGAAAAACCTGAATTAAATAATCTACTATTTTTCGCATCACGAATAAAGGAACTTACATTTGATTATACATTAGATAGTTTTAAATATCCGATGATGAATGCTTGTACAATTTGTTATGAAGGAATTGAATTAATTGAAGAGATTGAACAAAACAATTTTAATGAAAAATCAATAATTCCAATCCTTGAAGAATTATTATTTAAATTTCAAGAAGATTTTATTTCAAAAAAAATAATTGGCGAAAATTTAGAATATTACATTAATTTCGGTGACTATTCTAACTTAAAAGAAATAAAAGTAAAACTTCAATTATTAGCTCAAAAACTTAATCCTCTTAAATATAACGAAATAGTAATTTCAGAAATAAACGATATAGTTTTAAATTCAAAAAATGAAAATTCTAAATTATACAAACTTTCATCTTTGTTCGTAACCAACTTGGTAAACATTGGTTATTCTCAAAGTTATATTTATAAAAACGTTAACACAATTTTTTTTTCGAGACATAGAATAGAAAATTTTGAACCTTTAAAAGAATTTTTTAAAAATTTAGAGTATGATATTCAAAATTATCAAGTCATTTTCAAATGCTCGAAAATTTTAGAAGAAGTTAAAAGTACATCGGGTACTTTTAAATCAGAATTAGTATTTACTATTCCTGCTGAACTTGAGAAATTTGATAAAAACTTATTCTTTTCCTCAAAAAAAGAAAACCAAATATTTTTTATAGCAAAAAATATTGAAGCTCTAGATCCAGTCTCTGCAAAGGAAATTGCAGAAAAAAGAATTAATAAAATTTCCAATTTATTTTGTTTTTATCATCATAAAGAAAATCCTATTTGGGAAGATAATACTCTTGTAATTAACACAAAATCTGAATATTCATTTCTAATAAAAGAGAAAATTTCAGCAATGTCTAAGGGTAGAGATTTAAAACCAAAAAAAGCTGCTAGTAAACTTAATAGGTTAATTAACAATATTAGATTAGAAGATAATTCATTTTCAAAATATAACAGAGCTATAGATTTACACGGATTGTCTTTACAAAGTAAAAACATTGAAAATCAATTATTGCAAAATTGGATAGCATTTGAAACATTATTAGTTGGTTATTCAAAAGAATCAAAAATAGAACAAGTGCTTAAGCATTTAATTAATTTTCTTACTTATAAATATGTTGAAAATATTATCGAGGAAATTGCTAGGGATTTAAAGAAATTTAAATTTATGCTGTTTTTACGCCAAATTGAAAATGTCCCTTTTGGAAATACTTTCGCAGAAAAGCTTACTGCATTAATAATTCTTGATGAGCTTAAGACTGAACGACACAAATTATATAGTAATTTAGAGAGACACCCATTATTAAAATACCGAATTTTTGAATATCATAAAAAATTTTCAAAAGTCAAATCAGTAGAAGATCTAATACTAAGACATAAAAAATTAGTAGAATGGCAAATTAAAAGAATGTATAGGTCAAGAAATTTGATTGTTCACGCAGGAGTTGTTCCTTCATATACTGAAATACTAGTTGAACATTCTCACAATTTTTTAGATAAATTATTAAATACAATCAACAACTTTTCTATTGAGAATTTAAGTATTATTTCCATTGAGCAAGTAATTAAGGAAGTTGAAATATTACAAAATCATCAGTATAAAATTCTTTCTGCAAACAGAGACAAAACTGTTGACAAATTAATATATGAAAAAGTATTACTATTCAAATAATAACTACAGCTAATAACTAAGCTTTCGTCTTGCCCGGAGGGCATGAGAAGTATTGCAATAATATTGCAAGACAAAAAGAATAAATATACAACTTCGCTAAATGTTTTTAGCGAGGTTTTTTGTTTTTACACAACAAGGTATACTTTTTATTTTGTCGTCTATTTTTTTGAAGGACAAAATAGTCTATTTCTTCGGGGTTTGTTCGAGTGTCCTTCGACAATGGTTCGAGAAAAAGTATGTTTTGTCGAACAACAGTCGAACAACGGTCGAAGGATTGTCGAAGAAGATAAGTAAAAACACAGTTTTATTTAGATGTTATTTTTTTGCGTTAAACGATATAATTTGATGTTATTTTATAAAATAACAAAAGGCAAACCATAGTTCGCCTTTTATGTTATTGTGAATTATACGTTGTGTAGTGAC
Source organism: Empedobacter tilapiae (assembly GCF_004785645.1). Lineage (GTDB taxonomy): Bacteria > Bacteroidota > Bacteroidia > Flavobacteriales > Weeksellaceae > Empedobacter > Empedobacter tilapiae. The sequence continues at coordinate 4,835 of NZ_SRPE01000001.1, forward strand.
AACACATCTGGTACAGTACCCTACTAAGAATAATATTCAAATTCTATATATTTAACCTCTTGTTCTTCATAAAAATCTAATAGTATTTTCTCTTTTAAATTTTTGCTTATAATGCTTATAATACCAGAAGGTTCATCAGTAAAATTAAAATTAAAATTAAAATTAATAATTGAATCCATTTCAATAGCACCGCAATCTTCAGATAAAGGAATAAATAAATATACAGTATCTTTAGACTTAAATTGTTTAAGTATAATATTTTTTAAATCTGATTTATTATTAAATAATAATTTGATGGAAAAAGAATTATTTAATTTATTTTGATTATTATTTATTCTATCAGTTTCAACAATAGATATAATTTTCGGATTTTTAATTATTGTTATTTTATGTATAATTTTCAAGTATTCTTCTAAATATTGTCTACCAAAAAGCCTTCTTTTCTTTTGTTCTATTGTTTCTATCATTTCTTGTAGTAATCAACTTTTGATTTTTTATTTATCAGTTTAGGTCTATTATAATTATTCATTCTTATATTATCATTGACTGTTTTTACTGTTCCTGCTTCCCAATGAGGTTGCTCTTTATGACTCCTGTCCATTGTTTGTTGTTGTACTGATTTTATTTCTTTTCCTCCTCCTTTTTTTGGAACTTCATAAGTATATTCTCTTCCTGATGAATTCTTGGATTGAGATTTAGGCTGTTGACTAGTAGGAATACCTTCTCGTCTCATAGTTTCTCTTCTAGCTTCTCTTGAAGTATTTGCAGTATTACTTTTCTTATTTGAATTATTATTACTGCCACCATATTTATTCGTTACCCCTGCAACTGTAGTAACAGTAGTTGAAGCGTTTCCTCCTCTTCCTGTAGCCGCAACAAACATCATATCTCTTTGGAAATCTTTAGCTGTTTGCACTTTTTGAGCATCTCCTGAGTTACCTGTAGGAGCAATAGCTACGCCTCCTCCAAATAATAAAAAGATACCAATACAAACAGGACATTTTCCATCAGGATCGTCATAAATTACAGGATTATTGTAACCATAAGAATAGGGATTAAGATTGTTTGGATTAAAAACACCATTACCGACTTCTGATTTGTTAGCAAAAGCTTCTAACATATCTATTTCGTCATCATCTTCATCTTCTTGGTCAAAGTCAATAGATGTTCGAAGGTCATTAAAAAGAGGGTCTGGAGTTAACCATCGACCTATTGAAGCATCATAATTTCTCCAACCATAGTCATGCCAACCAAGTCCTAATTCGTCTTGCAGTTCTTTACCGTTGTATTTGTACTTATAGTTCGCATTCGCAAGATTGGTATTGTTGTATCCACTATGTTTTAACCCAAATGGATAATAGTTGTTCTCTTCCAATACTTTTAGTGTTCCGTCTGTATTCTTTTGGTAACTAAGACGTACACTCGCTTCGCTCGGGTCATTTCATGAAAAACTTTATCAAAGCTTTTCACTCATGAATCAAAATGATCGGTGTAATTGTACACATAATTAATCTTACCTCCTACGAGACAATCTGGCTCGTTCGCTAAAAATGTTTACAAAACATTTTTTTAACGCTCCGCCCTCAAAGAACTTCTGTAGGTAAATTTAAAAAAAATTATACGTTAAAAACATAGCAACTTCATAAAATAACAAAAGGCAAACAAACGTTTACCTTTTGTATTATTAGAATGAATACGTTGTGTAATAACAATACATTTGGAACACTACCACCCTCTAATTTTACTTATTACCAATAACATTAATAACAAAATGAATGGAATAGATGACTCAACATATATAGAATTATCTATAATACCTTTGAATAAGTAGTAATTTTTACCCCATACTATTATCATTATACAAGATATAATAATTGTATATATGTTCTTTTTAAAAAAGACAGATGATAAAAGTAAAATTACACATAAAATAATTTCAAGATAAATTATAGAAAAATTATTAGGATAATTTTTAAAATCTAAATTAGAGATATTAAAGTCTTGTAATAAGAGCGAATATAAAGATATTGGCTCTGAATAATTATAAGATATTTTTATAAATAAATAAAAAAAGCATATAAATATAACTAGTAATACAGAGATTAAACTTTTAATATTTTTTCTTTTATTAAGAGCCTGAAGATCCTTTTTCATTTTCCTTATCTTTAGGTATATTTTTATTAAAATTACTCCAATCTGCATTCTTAAACCATATAAGAGGATTAACTCCTTGAGATGTTCTTTGTATTAAAGGTTTTAGATATGGAGTCATAGCATTATCAATACTACGATGAGTTGTTCCTGGCATTGTTGAATTTCCAAATCCTTGAGTATTATTAGATTTAATTCCCCCACCACCTGAGAACATATTTTTCTCAGCACTTAAGTTTATTATATTTTTAACATTATCTCCTAAGTTTGCCTTATATGGTGTACCTTCTAATGCTCTTCCTCCTTCAGCATTTACAGAAACTGGTTCCATAGTTAAAACAAGATTAATATTTTGTTTAGTTGAGGCAGCAGCGTTAAGAATATCTTTTCCTCCTAAACTATGACCAATCATAATTATATTACCATCTGGATTTACACTTCTATAATTATCTATTGTCTCTACCATATGTTCAGATGCTAGTCCACTATCAGTACCTGCATATGTAACAACAGCAGTAGAAGAACCTAAAATACCACGTAAAGTAGATAAACCTCCATCTGTTTGGAGATCGCTACTAAGATTTGAGTATAAAGTATTACTTCCATTCTTTACTCCATCTCCTGCAGCACCATTTGCTCTTCCTAGTCCTATTAAAACTAGTGTAGTATGACTAGTTTTAAAATTATCAGCTGGTACAGCTTCTAATCCTTCTAACTCCCTATGAGAAGTTACTTTATTTTCAGAAAAGTTATATGGAGATTGATATGAATAATCTTCTGCCAGCGGGTCAATATTGAAGAATCTTCCAATAGCTGGATCATAATTTCTCCATTTGAAGCTGTCCCAATTAAGACCTAATTCTTCCTGTCTCTCTTGCCCTTGGTATTTGTACTTATAGTTAGTATTCGCAAGGTTGGTATTGTTGTATCCACTATGTTTTAATCCAAATGGATAATAGTTGTTTTCTTCCAAAACAAACTCAAAGAACTTCTGTTGGTAAATTTAAGTAATTATATGTTAAAAATATAGCTACTTTATAAAATAACAAAAGGCAAACAAACGCTTGCCTCTTGTGTTATTGTAAATTATTTTACTTGTAATTAATTGTTGTAGTATAACAACACTTCTGATACACTACCCCTTATTTGTATTTTAGATAATTATCTAAAATAATTTTTTCTAATTCTTTAAAGTTGCATTCTAAGCCAGCTGATGTTATTGTTATAGGAGTATTATAAGTTTCGAAGTTTTTTCTTAAAAGTATTCTTTTTAAATAGGATACTCTACTTATATATTCTTCAGGGTTTTTAACTTTTAACAATAAAAAATCACTTGAAACAACTTTTTTAGATTCTATATTTAGAATATCTGACCAACTAATTAAGCCTACTGAACTAAAATTTGAATTATCTATAATACCATCTTTATTGATAATTAATCCAGGTTTTTTATCGAATAACTTAGTAAATAATAATATACAAGCCAATCCAAAAAATAGACTTCCGATATATCCAATATTTTTAATAAATCTTTCACTAAAAAATATAAAGGAAACAAATTTTTCTGGAAACAAAATAAAAAATATACTGAAAATTGTAAAACTTAGACTTGCAAAAAATAAAAGTATTATTTTTTTATTACTTAATTTTATTTCTTTCATCATTCATACGCTTTTTGAACAGCAGATTCTGCAAGTTCTGAGCCTCCCCAGCTACCTAACGCTCCGCCTATAATTCCGCCTATAAGTGCTCGAGGAGCAGCACCTACACCTCCAAACCAAACTCCGACAGCAGCACCAATTGCAGCACCTCCTTTAGCCCCAGCTATACCACCAGCTAAACCACCAGCAACACTAGCCGTAGCTACAGCTGTATTTTTACCATCGGTGTATCCGGTATTTTGATAATTTTGATAGTCTTGAGATACACCACTTCCTATTTCAATAGTTCCTAATACTGCAGTAGTAACAATAGTACCTCTTTTTAGTACTTTTGATATATTATACGTTTTTCTATACCTATTACCTTTCCAATTATTAGCGTAATAGGATGCTCTTATTTCTCCGTAATTAATACCGTCAAAAGCTCTATTATCGATTGTTTTAGTCCAGAAAGAAATAGATCCTCCTTTATTTTTTGTTGCAGAAAGAATATCAGCACTATCACCAATCCTATCATTCATAAGACCTATATTTTCTAAGGTATTGTCACTTTCTTTTGATATAGCTTTAACAGTTGCTTCTTGTAAATCTATCCCATAACCAGCATCTTGTAATGCTGTTTCAAAATTATTTACATTTCCTCCATTTTTCATATAATCATTATAGAAAGCTATCTCATTTTTATTTTTTAAGACTAAATTCCCATTACTATCATATTCGTATAATCCAGTAGGATCACTCCAAAATACAGGATTATTAAAAGCGAAACGATACGGGGTATGCATTGGAGCTTCTTCAGATAATTTATCAGGAGACATAAACCTTCCTATTGAAGCATCATAATTTCTGAAGTCCATTGCTGTCCAATTCAAGCCTAACTCGTCTTGTAGTTGAGCACTTCGTGCGGTATGTTCGTCAAAAGTTTACTCAAAACTTTTTTCTCCATAATCATTGTATTTGTACTTATAGTTCGCATTCGCAAGATTGGTATTGTTGTAGCCACTATGTTTTAACCCAAATGGATAATAGTTGTTTTCTTCCAATACTTTTAGAGTACCATTACTTTCTTTTTGGTAGCTTAAACGTACACTCGCTTTGCTCGGGTCATTTCACGAAAAGCTTTATCAAAGCTTTTCACTCATGAATCAAAATGATCGGTGTAATTGTACACATAATTAATCTTACCTACTACAAGACAATCTGGCTCGTTCGCTAAAAATGTTTTACAAAACATTTTTTAACGCTCCGCTCTCAAAGAACTTCTCTATAAAAATAAGAAAATAAAAATACTAACCACTAAAAAATTTAAGGATTTATTTAATAAAAATGTAGCTACTTTATAAAACAACAAAAGGCAAACCATAGTTTGCCTTTTGTGTTATTGTGAATAATATGTTGTGTAAAATCAATACGTCTGGAACACTATCTACTCTTTATTAAGTAAAAGATCTTCATCGAACCATACATCTTCATACCCTCTATTATCAATTAAAAAACGATAACCTACAGGTAACCCTAAATAAGGTAAGATAAAGGAAGAACTGTCTATTAAATGATAAACGTGCGAAGGTTTAAAAAAATCAAATTCATCAGTATTGAAATCATCTCCCGACCAAATATACCATCCATTTAAAGTATCTGTTACAGGATGTCTCAATCCATTTATTTGTACATTTGGATTAAAATTTTTTCCTAAAGCAATTAAAGAGTTTAATTCTACAAATTTTGGTATTTGTGAGTATTTTTCACAAATACATTTTTGTCTTTCTAAAAATAAATTATTGTCCATTATTAGTCCTGTTTTCTATTATTTTCTTCATGTCCTTAGAATATTTACTCATTTCTGCTCCTTGTTTATTGGAACAAGTTTTACATTGTGGTTGAATAGATGAATTTGATCTCATTTTAGTTTTATCAATCCCTCCTGTTTGATAATGTTCTTTTACTAAAGGAGTCTTATGATCAGCTATATATTTGTCAGCCTTTTTTCCACAAGTTGAACAACCTTGCTTTTCCCCTAATTCATTAGCATACTTACGCATACTAGGTGTAGTAGCATTAGAAGGTCTTTTATAAATTTCATTAGTAACTGGTTCTACTATAGATCCATTTGCCCCTTTAGTTCCACCAGCTTTATGAGCAATAACTGTTACCACTGCCAATGTAATAACTTCTCCTTGGGCTTCTGCGTTTCCATTAATAGCTCTTGCTCCTGTATCAATAAGTCCTTTAGCTCCGCTGGTTTCATACACAGATTGACCATACTGACTTAACGCAGAATTAACCCCTCCTGTATCATAAGCATCTTTAATTTTGCCAAATTCATTATAAGCTCTTATTGAAGTTGAAATAGGATTACTTTCTATTAGACCTTGAACTAATCCTTTAGCTCCGTTAACAACACCTTGACCAAAATCTGAAATAGACCAATTACTCCCTGCACTACTTTGTATATCTGGATTTGTAGTAGAAGCACCTTCTAAACCTTCAATTTCAATTTTCCATACAGGATTATTATGTGCAAATTGGTAAGTACTAATATTGTAGTAGTCTTCTGAAATAGGGTCAACACCAAAGAAACGTCCTATAGTAGGATCATAATTTCGGTATCTATAATTGTACCAATTTAAGCCAAGTTCATCTTGTAACTCTTGCCCATTGTATTTGTACTTATAGTTAGTATTCGCAAGATTAGTATTATTATATCCACTATGTTTTAATCCAAACGGATAATAGTTGTTTTCCTCCAATACTTTTAACGAGCCATTTGTTTCTTTCTGATAGCTCAATCGGACATTACCCAAATGATCAGTGTAATTGTAAACATAATTAAATGCTGTACCGTCTGTTACATTTACATAGCCTTCTGCTGTTGGAAAAAATTGTAATATTGGTTGATTCCCTTTTCCTGCTGCTAGAGAATACTGAAATCCATTTACATAATACGTTCCTTCTGCATTTGATAACAAATGATTCTGTACATATTTTGCTAATTTTACGCCATTCGCATCATATTCATAACTAATCTTATCTCCGTTTTCCCAAAGAACTTCTGTTGGTAAATTTAAGTAATTATACTTAATTTCTGTTATTCCTTTGTTTAAATCTTTGGTAAGATTTCCGTTAAGATCATACATGTAGTCATTTCGGGCATCGTTTGCAGTTATTCCACTATATTTATTCTTATCGTTGAAACCATCTTCAGTCTCGTCATCAGAAACATTTAAAAGCTTATTCGAATTTGATTGATAATCGTATGTTAACTCATCGATTGTAAATAGATTATTATTCAAACGGTTTCCATTGCGTGAAAATCCTTTTATATTTCCATTTTTGTCATAGCCTTTTACATATTCATTATAAGCACCAACATTGGTAGAGCCTCCTGTAATTCCTGTTTTCACAACAGCGAAATCAGCCTTTAACAATCGATTCAATCCATCATAATCAAAACGATAAGTTTTGTACGAATTAACATCTGTTGTTTTCCAAGAAACAGCAGATATATTTCCATTATAAAGAGAACCATAGTTGATGCTAAATGAAAATAAATTAGAATTAATATCAGTGTAAACATCATTAATATCTGTTAACCAACCTCTAATATTATACTTATAGTCTACTGTTTGCAAGGGATTAGACGCTACAGAGTTTCCAACTTTCTTACTCTTTAGTTGATTAATCTCGTTATAAGAGTTCTGAACAATATATTCTTTTGGATTATTGTTGACTTGATGTGTTTGATACTTCAGCAATTCATTCGGATAATAATCATACTCCTCTTTTATCGTAATCTCTGTTCCTGTATCAGTTGGTTTATGTTTGGTAACTGTATTTTTAACCTTTCCTCTGAAATCTAAAATAGAAGCGGTTGTTTGATAACCACCTAAATAATTATCCAAATGCGAAGCTATAGGACGTATATATTTAGCATCATAATATGTATAGGATTTATTCCATGTTGTTTCTCCCAAAACATTTATATAACTCGCTACAGCTAAACCTTTGGTTTTTGTATCATCAGCTCCAATTACATTTTGATTATCTATAGACGAAGGTGTAACTCCTAAATTTTGATAATGATCGTAATAATTAACAGATTGAACTGTTAAGCTTCCATTTGGAAATTGCGCATTGGTATAATAAATATTTTGTCCATTATTTGGAAATACAGATGATACTCTTTCTTCGTTATTAGGGGTTCTTTTATTATTCAGCGCAGTTTGCATTGAACCTCGTGAGGCTGTATTTTTAAAAAAACCTGTATAAACGATTCGCCCAAATTTATCGTATTTAAAGAACGTCCATCCTTTATTTGTGCTTGTCCGTTGATTGATATCTTGTTGTAAGGTTAAACGATCTTGGTTATCGTACACCATAAACTCTCTTCCTTTACCAGGAAGTTGTTTTTCAACTAGCCTGTTCTTTTCATCATAAAAATACTGGTAGCCTAATTCAGCAAGATTATTTCTATAAGAAATTATATTTCCATGATCAGTATCAATTAATTTAGGAGGAAGAACAAATGTTAAATTACCATAAATATCATACACATAATACGTATCATGATTGCCAGAAGAATTTCCACTAATTGCGGGAATATTAATTCTTTTCAGAACAACTCTCCCTTCTTTGTCTTTAAATTCCTGAATAGGTTGTCCATTCTCATCTGTCGTCACAGTTTTATACAATACACCTTTTTGATAGGTACTATTTAACGTTAAAGTTGGATTGGTAGTCGGATTGTCTACTCCAAATTTGTAAACTTCTCCCTCTGTATTTGTACCATATTGAAATTCAATCTCATTTCCTGATCCTTTCTTCCAATCTCTTCCTGGTGCTGATTGTGCCAATACTCTATTTAGAGGTGAATTCTCAAATGTTTTCTCTGAAAATGGAGTTGTATCACCTGTTAATGTAGAATAAAACGAATTTCCATTAGCTGAAGAACTGACAATAGTGTTAGCTGATGATGTTATTGGAAAAGGTAAATACTCTTTGGCTTGACGTCCAAAACCATCATATTCAAACGGGGTTACAATCGTTTTTCCAGTAGGAGAACCGCCTACTTGTAAGGCTTGTTTTTCGCGTCCTAATCCGTCAAAATAAACGACAGTTTCTTTTTTAGCTGTACAAGTAGCATCTAAGCATTCTTGCGTCTTTATAAAATTTTCTGTTGTTGATTGAGCTTTTAAAGCTGTAGTAACTCCTAAAGCTAAAAAAATACTCAACAAAAATTTTTCATAAAAGTGTTTCATAAACTAAGCTTTAGTTTTTATAATGATATTCAAAAGTTTTAAGCGTTTCTCCTTTGTCATTTTTAATTTCCATTAATCGTCCAAATTCATCATATTTATAAAATTCTGATATTCCATTTGGTTGGATTATTTGGGTTACACCTACAAGTGGTTGATAGATATAAGAAGAAATCATGGCTTGAGGTAATGCTGTTCGTAAATTAGTAAAAGAATCTTTCGTTAAAGTACCATTGTTGCTTGCTATTTCTAAATTTTGAATAAAACTACTAACCTCTGATAAAGAAGCTCCTTCTATTTTAGCGATAGGGTATTGCCCTCTATAACCCCAAATAATCGATATAGGAATTCCATTTTCTAAAGTATATTGTGTAAGATTACCTTGAGTGTCGTAACTGTTGTAAGTAATTTTGCGGTCTATAGTGTTTACTATTTCCCCCATAGCTCCCTTTTTTTGATAGACAACCTCTGGTAAAATTATGTCTCCACTTATTCCAGGAAAGTATTTATAGAAATTGCGTAGTTCAGATAAAACAGTTGAACCATTTTTTGTTTTTGTAATGATAGGTGTAGCAATTATATTACGATTCACCATTTCTTGCATAGTAGGACTTTGTTCATAGCCATATGTTAGATCTGATGGATATTGATATTCAGAAATAATATATTCTCCTTTAGAATTAGTAATGGTCTGTTTAGTTAATTGTGAATGATTTGAACTTGAGTAATCATATATTATTTCAGATTCGAGTTTATTATTGTTGAAAAATTCTGTTGTTTTAACATTATCAACAACAATTTTTTGATTTGAAACTAAACTATCAATTGAAAAAAAATACAATCCAGCATTATTTTTTAATTTAGGATTAAAAGAGTTATCAAGATATTCAAACCTATTTTTAAGGGGGTCTTTAGCTTCATAATAATGAGTATCTAAATATCCAAGTTTAAAATTTCTATTTATATCAGAATTTTTACTGATCAATTTATAATTGTAATTCTTTTCTATCAATTTTTCCCCAGAAGAAGAATAATGCTCTTCTTTTTCTAATTTTCCAATTTTTCTTGCATTGAAAGAAGAAAAACTACTTCTAGATGGAAACGGATAGATATCTTTACCCTTCTTTTCAACATATCCATAACCAACTTTTATGTAATCAGATATACTATTATTATAATATCCATTACAACACCATGGGCGTGTTAAGTCTGGATTTGCTTTAAAAACATTTTTTGACCCAGGAGTTAAATACGTAAAATCATCAGTAGGTCCACTAACAACATTTACTTCAGGTCTATTATCATCATAATAATTATAATACTTTATATATCCATTACTTTCTTCTGTAGGTAAAATATCTTTTTCTAATACATTTGTATAAATAATTTCTCTTCCAAAAATATCTTGTTGAGGCCCCATAGGAGTTGTAGAGAAATTTATCATTTTTTTCAATATTGTTTCAGGGTTATTAACTCCTCTTCTATTTAACTCCTCTTTTGTTATAGTATTAATATAATATTCCTTAACAAACAATTCATTTTCATTAAATTGCTTAGTCTGATTTATCTTCCTATCTAAATTATTATCAAAAGCATAGTTTGAAATGTAAGCAAAAGATGGTTTATGAATTAATACTCCACTAGATTGACTTGTATTGTTAAAATTTTTATATTCATATTGTTTAATTTTTTTTATACTATTATCAAAGTCTTTATAAATTAATTTATTAACTCTAACACCTGGACCATTTACATTATTTTGAGAAGATGATGGATTAAAAAATTGATTAATTTCATAATTTACTTCAAGTGTTCCTTTAGAAGGAAAAGTAACTTTACTTAAAGTTCCATAGTAAACAGAATTAGGATTAGGAATACGATCAACACCATTAATGGTTGAAGAAATCATTTTTCTAGGGTAATATTCTATTTTATTTCCATCCTCAGAGCCTACATCTATATATAAATTAGGAAAGTAAGGAAATGGATTATCTTGTGCTTTATTTAAAAAATAGCCATATAAATCTTCTTGACCCATAGCATTTTTATTAGGAAGTTTTTCAGTATTATTATAGTCAAAATTATGTGTAAATTCTTTATAAGTCCCTTCATTATATTCTGATCTTTGTTTTAATCCGACTAAATAAAATCGATATCGCGAAGGATCTCTATAATTATCTGATTTACCTACCGAAATTTGATTTAATTCAAAATTACTTATTTTCTTACCAAAACTATTCAAAAATATAATTGAAGATAGGTAACCCGCTCCATCTAAGTCCTTTCTATCAACATCGTCAAATGAGTTTACAAATAAAATTTTTTGAAAATTTGTTTTAATTTCAGATAAATACAACTTTTCTTTTTCTGATATGAGGTAATCAATGCCATAAGGAAGTTTTTGAGGTTTTAAATTGTATTCCTTATTTGTATATTCACCATAGTGTGTTCTAGAAACTGGATATTTTTGTGTGATTGCAGATTTCTTATACTTAAACTCAATAGTTTCTTTATTAGGAAATTCTATTTTTGAGATACTCCAATTATTTACTTGTGAATCCTGCATGATTAGCTGAATAGTTCGATAATTATCTAAAGCATCTTTTGAATGATCATATATAGAAGCTATATATTGAGAATCATCAAACGTATATTGATCAAAATAATATTTTATTCCTCGGTTGTCAGTTACTATGAAACTACTTATAAAATTTACAGGTAATGATCTACTTACAGGTTTACTCTGCCAGTATTTATAATAACCATTATTTCCATTAATAAACTCTACTTTAATTTCAGAATTATCTAAAACTATAGCTTCAAATTTATCTAATCCCTCTATACTCAATATTTTATCTGGATCATGGTACTCTTTTTTCAAATTTAGCATAAAGTGAAAATTTAAATCACCTATAGCTACATGAAATATATCTCTTTGACTCTCATAATTATATCGTACAGTTTGCATATGAAGAATTGAAGAAATTGTATAATCATTTAGATCAATATTTCCATAGGTTTTTCGAGGAATGGGAAAATTTTTACTATAGTAATCATAATAACCATTTGTAGCAGATCCGCTAAAATGCTTTGTATTAATAGGTTTTCTCCAAGTGAATGTATGATCAATATGCGGACTATTAGTAGGAACTCCTACACCTGTAAACAGACCATGATCTAGCGGTATGACACGTACATCATCAGGATTACCATTTGGAATTCTAGTAACTTGACCTCCTGCCATCAAATTCCATCCTAATCCTATTTCACTAGCTTCATCATTCACTTTAACTCCAGAAGTAGAATATTGAAGTTTTATAGGTAAAGAATAATTATTAATATCAATAGAACCTAAAGGAATTTCAAAATTAAATTTACCAGTCGCTTTATCTACATTTCCTTCACTTGAATAATCACCAAAAACCCATGAATTAGGATTAGTAGTTATAGATTTTATATTTTCTATTTCAATAGATTGACTTAAAGCAATATTATTTATTATTATAAAAAATAATATTGCTAATGAACTCTTTTTCATTTCTTATTTTTTAATAATTTTAATTGATTCGGTTTGGTTGTCGGTGTTGATTTTTAGGATATAAATACCTTCTGGATAATTTCCTAAAGAAATAGGTGTAGAACGATATTTCACCTCTTTAGTTTGTAAATGTTGACCAACTAAATTATACACCTCAATCGAGGATTTTTCAAAATCTTTGTTGATTAAAACATTCACAATATCACGTGTAGGATTTGGATAGGCTTCGATATAGGTACGTTTTTCTGTAGAAGATTTATCACCTAATTTTACCAAATAAAAATCGGATTGTCCATTACTCCCTTTACCTTCTTGTGTTGAGTTTCCAAATAGAATAATTGAACCGTCACGCGTTGTAATCGCTTTTTCAAGGTAATTAAATCCCTTCTCTCCAAACTTTTTGTTCCAAATTTCTGAACCATTTTCATCAAAAGTTTTAGCGATATAATAGCTTTCTATTGCATGATTGTTAGATTTTAACTGTTCTAACGTAGAGATTTTATTCGCTGTAAAAAGGTATTTATTGTCAATCAATTTGATTTCTGTAATAGACAAATCACTCTCTATTTCCAATTCGGTTATTTTCTGAGTTTGAAAGTTAAAATCGGTTTGAATAACCTTTGGTTTTAACTTATTTTCAACCTTTTCTAGAATTGAAAACAAATAACCATTCTTATTTTCTTGAAAAGAAATCAATTGATTGTCTGTATTCAAATTTAAATTCTGTTCAGAGATTATTTCTCCTTTTTGATTAATCTGAACAATCCAAGTTCCATTAGATGTTTGATCAATCGTTTTATTTCCACTTATAGGAGAATTCGAATTACCAATTAAAACAAAACCATCTTTAGTCTCAGTAACCGATTTGATTTGATCATCAAAAGAACCTCCAAATGTTTTTTCCCAAAGGATTTCTCCTTTTTCATTTAGCTTGATGATATAATAATCATTTCCTCCAAAATTCTCGCTCTTTTTGTAGGAAGAAGGTGTTGAATTAGAATTAGCAGCAATTAAATATCCTTTATCCTTTGTTCGAATAATAGCTACAGGAATATCATTCCCATTTCCGCCAAACGAATTTTGCCACTGTATTTTTCCTTGTGCATCTATTTTTATAACCCAAATATCTTCATTCCCTTGGTTTTCACTCACTTTATCGCCAGATTTAGAAGATGTAGAAGCTCCTGCTAAAACATAGCCACCATCAGAAGTGGATTGGGCGGCATATAAAAAATCTGAACCATTCCCGCCAAACGAGTTTTGCCATTCTTGTTTACCATTTTCATCCATTTTCCAGATAAAATAATCTAAACTTCCTTGATTTTTCTTTTGGATATCTCCTGTTGCATTAGATGCTGAACTGCCTAAAATCAAGAAACCATAATCGGGTGTAGAAATAGCATTGTAAAGATATTCTGCCTGTTCTCCTCCTATAGATTTTTCCCAGAACACATCTTGTTGTGCTAAAATAGTATGCATAGAAAATAAACAGAAAACTGAGAGTAGAGTTTTCTTCATATAAATTAAATTTTATTTTTTGTAAAATTAGTCCTTTTTAGTTTATTGATTTATATTATAAAAGAAGAATAATATTGATTTAATTCATAAAAGTTAAGTAATCTATTTTTCTAAGATTCCTATTAAGAAGGATAATGTTAGCATAAAAGTGCCATCACCTATATAACTCTTTTAGAAAAAACATACAAATAGTATAGACATTTAAAAACTATTAAGAGAATGTATTTATTATTTAATAGAACCAACGAATTGTCAAAATAAAAATCAGATACTTATGAAGAATTTAAGAAAATTAAAAGACAATAACTAAATCTAATATGTTTTGTTTAAAATCAATATACTAAATTAGTCGTGTTAACATTTTGTATATATGACAAGATATTCTTATAACTCATTCAGATCAGACTTTCGAGCAAATCGAAAAAGATGGTGAACGTGATTATTGGATGACTTCACAAGAAGCAAAAGAATATGGAATGATTGACGAAGTTTTATTACCTCGTAAATAATTTTAAATTCAATAACGATAAAAAAGGATACTCATTAATGAGTATCCTTTTTTTTATTTAAAAATAATTCTACATTTCTAAAGTTATAGAAATGAATTAAAAAGATGGTAGATGATATTTAGGACATAAAAGTCTTATTAAACATTTTATCCAACAATAATAAATTAACAAAGAAATATTTTCTATCTTAAAGAAAATAAGTACCTTTGCGCATTAATTAAGTATAAAAAATTGGAAGAAAATAAGTGCTCTTTTTGCGGGAAAAGCAGAAACGAAGTAAATATTTTAGTGTCTGGAATCGACGGTAATATTTGTGACAATTGCATTGAGCAAGCTCATGGTATAGTTTTAGAAGAGTCTAAATTTAATGAAAATAATGATTTAATAAAACCTTTAACATTAAAATCACCTAAAGAAATTAAAGAATTTTTGGATGATTATGTAATTGGTCAAGATCAAGCTAAAAAAATATTATCTGTTGCAGTTTATAATCACTACAAAAGAATATTACTAGATAAAGAAAATGATGTTGAGATTGATAAATCTAACGTTATTTTAGTAGGAGAAACAGGAAGTGGAAAAACTTTATTAGCAAAAACAATTGCTAAATTATTGAATGTTCCGTTTGCTATTGTTGATGCTACTGTACTTACAGAAGCTGGATATGTAGGAGAAGATGTCGAAAGTATTTTAACTCGTCTTTTACAAGCAGCTGATTATAATGTTGAACTTGCCGAAAAAGGCATTGTTTTTGTTGATGAAATAGATAAAATTGCTCGTAAAAGTGATAACCCTTCTATAACTAGAGATGTTTCTGGAGAGGGAGTTCAACAGGCTTTACTTAAAATTTTGGAAGGAACTATTGTAAATGTTCCACCAAAAGGAGGACGTAAACACCCTGATCAAAAATTTATAGAAGTCAATACAAAAGATATTTTATTTGTTGCTGGTGGTGCTTTTTCTGGAATTGAAAAACATATTGCTGATCGTTTGAAAAAACATGTAATTGGTTTTAAAAACGAAGACCACAAAGAAATAGAAAACCTTTTAGATGAAGTTAATGCACAAGATTTGAAAAACTTTGGTATCATTCCTGAATTAATTGGGCGTTTACCTATAATCACATATCTTAAAGCATTAGATAAAGAAGCTATGAGAGCTATTTTAACAGAACCTAAAAATTCTCTTATAAAACAATATACAAAGCTTTTTGAATTGGATGGAAAAGAGCTTGTAGTGACGGACGAAACCCTTAATAAAATTGTAGACCGTGCCAATGAACTAGGGTTGGGAGCTCGCGGATTGAGAGCAGTTACAGAAGAAATCTTTACTGATTTAATGTTTAACATTAAAGATTTACCTGAAAAAGTTATAATATAATTAATTGTATAGTAACTTTTTAATAAAAGTTTTTATATTTGTAATGAAATTATTCTTTAATTTTAAAAACCTACCAAAATAACATATTTATGAAAAAGAATCTACTTGCTTTATTCGCATTAGGTGCGATATATAGTGCATCAGCGCAAACTACATATATAAAAGACAAAGCTGTTGTAGTTGTTAAATCAAATACACTTTTGTATATGGGAAATGGATTAGAAGTTTCTTCTTCTACACCTAACACAATTGTAAATGAAGGGAATATATTAGTTAATTTATCTAGTCTTAAACCATTTGATTATAATTCTTCTGCAGCAGAGACTTCTCCTTATTATTTTAAAAATTTTAATACAGATGGAACAACATATAATGATGGTTCTAATTTTGTGAATAAATTTATTGACAATAATAGTTATGGCCAATTAATGTTTTATTCAGCAAACGGAGGAAATCTTAGTGCTTCACCAATTCCAGAATCTACTAATAGAATAAAAGGACGTGTAACAATAGAGAAAAAATATGTTAATCCGTCTAATTATAACTGGCTACCAATATCAATTCCATTTGATAAACGATCATTAGATAAAGGTTATAGTCAAATACTTCAAAATTCCTTTGGCATTAGCTCATCACAGTATATATACAATAATTCCAATTCAAATTCAAGATATTTATCTACATTAATGAACTGGGCAGAAGGGTATGAATATTATAATCCAATAGATGGTTCAGAAACAAATTTTTTAGAAACGACTGTAAACATTCTTAATTTATCTTCTGGAGCATTAAAGACAATTTTTGCAAATAATTATTCAAATCCAAATGCTAGAATTACCTATAAAGGTGTTCCATATGGTGGAGCTCGTAATATTGTTTACAGGAATACTGTAGCTGGTCAAAGTCCTTGGAGTAAGGTATATACTCCAACTGATAAATGGGGTGTTTGGAAAAACAAAATAAACCCTGCAAATGAAAAATACGGGACTTATATTGGTGAAAGTTTCGAAATTATGGATGATGAAAGTGTAACTTATGGTAAATATCAAATCAACTTTGCAAATCCTTTTACTCATAATTTAGACTTAGCTAATTTATTTAGTGGATCTCATTCATCAGGAATTGCTAGAACAAATATTAAAGCAGTAACTAAACCTGGTACAAGTGTTACTTGGAAAATAGGTGTAGGAAATACTACTCCTATAAATACAAATTACATGGCATCTGTACCTACTAATACAACAACAGGCTATAATCCTGCTTTAACAAATAGACAATGGACAGGAGATAAAGAAGCTTTATTATTAAGACCATTTGAAATAGCAACTTTCAAAACTAATGATGTAGCTGGTTCTTATCAATATTTTTCTGGAGAGTCAAGTAGTTATGCTACAAATAACCCAAAAACTTTCAATTATGCATCAGGAGCAACTATAACTAGTACAACACCAATACCAAGAGGCGTTGGTAATGTAACTGAAGATATAGAAGCTAGTAAAGAAAATTATAATGAAAATTCATTATATCAATTAGGTTTAGTAGTTTCTAATAATAATGATACACAAGGAAATCGCGTTTATTTTGTAGCTGTTGATTCTGATATTACAGGAAAACAAAATGAGTTTGAATTAGAATATGGTAGCTATGGCTCTAATTCTGGTCTTTGGTTAAATCAAGAGAATAAAGATGAGACTTTTGATGAAGGTTCGTTTTTATTTATAAATGGTTTTAATATGAATGATTATGTTGCAAAACCGCTACATATGACTTTTTATAAAAATCCAAAAGATACTAATACAAAATTTACTTTAACTGCTAATTTAGCTGAAGGTAGTACTCTTAATGATGGATTAGAGAAGTTTTCTAATGGGAATAAATTTTATTTTGTTGATACAAAAGAAAATAAAGCTATTGAGATTACTAAAGATTTTAGCTATACATTTACAGCTAATGAAAGCTCTAACAATCGTTTTATTGTTTATTGGAATGAATTACCTTCGAAATTAGGAACAGGAGAAATAGGAATAAATAAGAATAAAACTTTTATTTATAGAAATAATGTAGCATCAAATTCAATTCGCTTTGCGAAAAAGAATTTAACAGCAAATATTGTTGTATATAATATGACTGGTCAAAAAATCTATGAAAAAGATAACCTTTCAACAAGTCAAGATTTTAATTTCAATAATATTGAAAATGGAATGTATATTATCAATATTACATATTCTGATAATACTACAGAAACATTAAAATCTATTTTTAAAAAATAACCTAACCTATAAATAATATCATTATGTTTAAGATAATATTAAGTCTATTTGGGTTCTTGTCTTATGTTTCTGTATATGCAGAAGTCATAATACAAGGTCCTCAACAAACTCCACCAACTCCAAATGCAATTGGCCCTCCTGGAGGAAGCGGAGGTCCATGGACACCAGGATCGCAAGCATCACCAATAGATAATTACGCTATATATTTAATTGTATTAGCGATTATCGTAGCAATAGTATATTTTGCGATGAACAAATACAAAAAATCTTTGATTTAATCAATATTAATCATATTTTTAAACCTCAATCTTTTCGATTGAGGTTTTTTTATATCAAAATTAAATTATGAAAAATAAATTTATACTACCATTAGTTGTTTTAGGAAGTTCAGTATTCGGGCAATTTAATGTATCTGGACAATTGGAAAATTATGCAAATAAACCTGTTTTGGTTAAAATTTTTGAAAATGCTGAATTAAAATTAATCAAGAATACAAAAACAGATAATAATGGAAATTTTTCCACTAATATTCCAAAAGAATATAACGGCTTTGTTCGTATAGATCTTCCCAGTGGAGAAAACATTTCTTTATTAACTGATAACAAAAATTTAAAATTTAAAACTGGTATTGGCCAAGAAATGACTTCTAAACTACAAATTATAGAAGGTGATACTCAAAAAGAATATAATAAAGTATTAACTCTTCAACCATTAAATGAAGTACAAAACCAAGTTTTTCCTTATTTAATGCAAATCTATAAACCTACAGATGAGTTTTATATTGCAATGGTAAAAGAGGATAAAAGAATTAATGAACTAAAAAGAAACGAAAATTTTTCAGGACTAATTACTTATATTAATGAACTAAACGATTTAAAACAAAAAGCTCAAAACAATAGAGATACCGAAAATATTGAAGCTATTGTAAACCATTTTGTGAAAGATGATGAACGTTTAGAACAATCAGGAATATTCAATGATTTAGTTTTTGCATATATCAATGGGAAATTAGCTACAGCAGGAAATCAAGATGTTGAAGGTAATTTGATTAAAGCTACTGATGAAATTTTAGCTAAAACAGATATTCAAACAGCAAGAGGTCAAAATGTTTTAACCACTATACTAAACTTTGTTCCAGAAAAAGAGTATTCAAATTTCCACAAAAAATATGTGGATAAGGTAAATGGTTTAACATGTAAAATTACTGATCAATTGAAAAAAAGAGTAGGATTAAGCATTTCTACTCAAATAGGTAATAAAGTTCCTAATATTACTTTTGAAAAAGCAATTAATGGTAAAAAATCTTTATACGATATCAAAGCAAACCAAAAACTAATCGTATTTTGGGCTTCTTGGTGTCCTGCTTGTCAACAAGAAATTCCTTACATAAAAGAGTTTTATAAAGACTTTAAAGCTAAAGGAGGAGAAATAGTAGCAATCTCATTAGATTACGATGAAAAAGCGTTTAATAATGCCATAAAAGAATTACCTTGGTACAACTACTCAGATTTATTGAGATGGGATTCTCCTATAGCAGCAGAATTTGGTATTAACTCTACTCCTACTTTATTATTAATCGATAAAGACAATAAATTAATTAAGAAATTTAATCACATTTCAGAATTAGAAACTTCTAAATAAATTTTAATAAAAAAGCTACAAGTAATGTAGCTTTTTTTTATTTATATATCTAAATAAAACCTTGACTATTCTTGTAATGTATAATTAGAAAAATACCAATCAAAATAGTAAATCCCCATAAAGAACTTCCACCATAACTGAAAAAAGGAAGCGGTATTCCAACAGTCGGAAATAGTCCCATAACCATTGCTATGTTTATAAAAAAGTGAAAAAAGAGAATAGATGCTACAGAATAACCATAGAATCTAGCAAATTTACTTTTTTGATGTTCTGCTAAATAAAATAATCTTCCTACAAAAATAGCATAAACAATTACCAAAGCTGTGCTTCCTATAAACCCCCATTCTTCTCCTACTGTTGTAAAAATATAATCTGTTTGTTGTTCAGGTACAAATCGTCCTTTCTTGATTGTACCTTGATTATAACCTTTGCCTTTTAATTCTCCCGAACCAATCGCCGTTTTGGCATAAAGTAAATTATATCCTGATGTATCGCGATATTTAGCCTCTCCTTCATACAATACCATTACACGTTCTTTCTGATGCTTTGGTAGTTTTTCGAAAATAATAGGAGAAATAAAACTAACTGTACTAGCAAATAACAATAAAACAATAGAAATTATTATACTGAAGTTTAAAACATTCGCAGCTAAACCAGATTGTGTTTTAAACGGAGAATCATTAATTTCTTTTTGTTCTGTAAGTTTCAAAATAATTACTGGTATAATTGAAATAAAGAATCCTATTAATCCAAAAAAAACAGTGTTAAAAAATATTGGTTCAGAAAAAAATAAAGATCGCATTGGAAAAAGATGTCCAAATGATTCTCTTGTTTCTTCTGAAAGATCTTCTACAAAGTAGCAAATACCTATTAATAATAAAAAAAATATTGATAAACCTATTAAAATTCCATGCATAGCATCAATCACATTCTGATTATAATTAAATGCTAAAATTATTAATACTATAGATAGTATAATAAATCCTAAAATCAAAAGAACATAAAAAGGAATTTGTATTATCGAGATCAAAAATATAATCAGTAATATAATTGGCGCTATAATAATCCACGGATTTAATCCTTCTCTATATAATGCAATACTTAAAGAACAGAAGATAATTACTGATCCTAAATCTGGTTGAAGTAAAATCAAAGCGACTGGAATAGCTATAATTAGTAATATTTTACCAATAAAAGCTATATCTTTTAGGTTTGCATTAGAATGATTAATAAAATTAGCTATAAGTAAAGCCGTTCCTATCTTTGCAAATTCTGCAGGTTGTAAACTCAAAGGTCCAAAACGATACCAGGCTTTCGCTCCATTAATTTCCTTACCTACAATCAAGACTCCAACTAAGAGGAGTAAAGAAATAATATAAAAAACGGGACTATATATTTCGAAAAAATTACGATTATTTCCGCTCACAATAATCAAAACTAAAATCATCACCATCCCTAGTCCAAACCAAATTAGTTGTTTTACACCTAAATCTGGATTGACACTATAAACGTTCATAATTCCGAAGGCTGCAATTAAAAAGCCAAGAATTAAAACTGTCCAATCAATTCCTTTTAGTAATCTGTTTTGACTCATTTTTTAATTTTGTCGAATCTTTCTTTAATTTCAGCGAATCATTCTTAATACCTAATGTATCTTTCTTAATTGGTTCTACATACAACCCTTTTCTTTTTAAATAATCAATCCATTGCCTTCTATATTCGCCTTGCAGATTTCCACCTTTCATTCTTTCTAATAAGCCATGGCGCTTTATTGTATCTGTTACGTACAATTCCGCAACTAAGCTAGCCATTGGCCCTGCCCAAGTTGTTCCCCAAGATCCATTTTCTACTATTGCAGCAATTGCTATTTTAGGTTTGTCTGCAGGAGCAAATAATACAAATAAAGAGTGATCTTGCCCATGCGAATTTTGGGAAGTTCCTGTTTTTCCTAATTGAACAAAAGCACTTGTATCAAAGCTACGAGCTGTCCCCATCGTAAAAACATTACGCATTCCTCTATGTATAATATCAAAATGTTTTGAATCAACTAATGTTTTCTTTTTTACAATATAAGTAGAGTCTGTTAAAGGTTTTCCATCTATTCGACGTACAATATGTGGTGTATAATAATATCCCTTATTAGCAATTATAGATGTAAAATTTGCCATTTGCAATGGAGTTGTATTAATATCTCCTTGTCCCATTCCATTAAAAATGATTCGATAAGGATTCCACACTCCTTCTCCAAAACGTTTGTCATAAAATTCGGATGTTGGAATTAAACCTTTACTTCCAACGGGTAAATCTGTTCCCATAAATTTTCCTAACCCAAAACTATTCATAATTGCCGCCCATTCATTAATTCCAACACTATAATCGTTTGGATCTTTACGAACAATATCTCGATAAGCTTCTGAGAAAAAGTTATTACAAGATTTACCTATTGCACGTTCTAATCCTTGAGGAGCATAATATAGACCACAATGACAACCAATGTGCATTCTTCCATAGCGAAAACCATGCTTACAAACATAAGTTGTTTGTTCAGTCATTGTTCCCATTTGCAAACCAGCTAAAGCTGTTACCATTTTAAAAGTAGAACCAGGAGGATATGTTCCTTGTAAAGCTCTATCATATGTAGGTCTAGAAATTGAATCATTAATTAATGCATTTCTAGATCTTGAATTTAAAAAGTCACTTGGATTAATTGTTGGTCCTGAAGCCAAAGCTAATATTTCTCCATTCGTTGGATCAATTGCTACAATTGCACCACGTTTATTTTGAAGCATTTGCTCTGCTAATTCTTGTAATCGAAAATCAATTGTTAAATTAACTGTTTTTCCACTCTTCACAGGACGATCATAATCTCCGTTTTTGTAAGGTCCAACAACATTCATTGTTCTATCAACAATCCAGTTTTTCACACCTTTTATTCCTCGTAAATCTTTTTCATATGATTTTTCTACACCAGCAATACCAACCAAATCTCCTGGCTGATAATACGTAGAATCTGTTTTAATATAAGCTTGATTTGCCTCATTAATATATCCCAAAATATTTCCAGCTGAGCTTACCATATATTTACGTTCAGGACGTTTTATAATACTAAAAGCAGGATATAAATATAATTGCTCTTGCATACGAGCAAAACTTTCTCGGGAAATATTTTTTAAGAAAGGATATGGAGATAATTTTTTATAATCTTTAGCTGTAACAATTTTATCTAAAATAGAATCAAACTGATTTGTTGAGATTCCAACCATTTTAGAAAATTTAGCCTTATCAAAATCATTAATTACTTCTCCCGAATCATTAACAACTTTTGCAGGAATAACATCTAATTCGTATGAAAAAGTGTTACTTACCAATAGTTTTCCATTTCGATCTAAAATATCTCCACGATTAGGATAAATAATCTCTTGTTTTATTGAGGTATTAAATGCATTTAGCGTATAACGATCTGTAAATAATTGCAAGTAAGCTAAACGTCCTATAAATAGAAAGACTATAAACAGGATGAGTGCATAAACAACCATCAACTTTTTCATACTCCAACTTTATTTTTAAATAAAATTTTATAAATGAATACAAACACAAAAGTTATTCCTGAATTAATCAATGCTTTTAACATTAATGGACCAATTCCAGTTAATTTAAAATTCTCAAGAAGCAATAAAATAATATGATGTGCAAGAATTAGAATAATCAAATAAAATAGCCATTGCGCAAAACTAAAAGAATTGAAAGAGAAAAATTCCATTTCATAATCTTGTTTTCCTGCCAAAAGTTTAATAATTGGATTTCTAAGAAACGCGATAAGCGTTAAGGCGAAAGCATGAATTCCACCTGTATATTCGAAGATATCAATCATTAATCCCAACATAAATGATAAGATTAATAAGGCATATTTATTTTGATAAGGAGGATAAAACAATACAAATACAATATAGATATATGGTTGATAACTTCCTAAAAAGTTGATGTGATTGAACACAAAAACTTGTAACAAAGCTAAAATTACAATCTTGATAATATTGATTAAAAAATCTTTATTGAACATTCTGAGGTCTCGTTATTGTATCTGATTTTTCTACTTGTTGAATTTCAACTTTATTAAGGTTTGTGACCACATAAGCTTGTGCTAAATTGGCGAAATCTTGTTTCAATCTTACTTGAACCTTCATTTCACCTGTTTCATCAATTCCTTTGCTTACAACTTTACCTATAATAATTCCTTCTGGGAAAACTGGCGATTTACCATCCGTTTCGATGATATCACCTTTTTTCACTTCGATGTATTTCGGAATTTCATATAACTGAACAAAACGAGGATCCTTTCCGTCCCATTTCACTGTCCCGAAATATTGATTTCCTTTGATACGCGCATTGATATTGATATCCTTGTTTAACAACGAAATTGCTCGAGAATAATTTTTCCCAGCAAAAGTTACAATACCAATTACTCCATTATTTGTAATGATTCCGTCACCTTTTTCTATTCCGTCATTTGTTCCTTTATCAATCGTCAAAAGATTTTGCGTTTTGATAATCGAGTTATTTACAATCTCAG
Source organism: Empedobacter tilapiae (assembly GCF_004785645.1). Lineage (GTDB taxonomy): Bacteria > Bacteroidota > Bacteroidia > Flavobacteriales > Weeksellaceae > Empedobacter > Empedobacter tilapiae. The sequence goes on from NZ_SRPE01000001.1 coordinate 29,328, forward strand.
CAGGTACAAAAGAATACGTTTGATGATAACCTAAGGTATCTGATTTGTAAAACTTTTTAGTTTTCGCATCTTTAATTCCCAAATGCACCAATTGCTCACGTAAAAAGGCATTTTCGTCCATCAAATCTTTATTGGTACTCGGTAAATGAATAAAGTTTGTCACTTTTGCAATTTTATCATCTACATAACCTGTAAACGATGTGCTTGCAGAAGCAAGAATAGTTTCGTGATAAATATTTTTCTTAAAGACAAGAAACAACGCAATTAACTCTAAAAAGACAAAAATTAATAGCATTCCATTTCTTCTAATCGCATTCAGAATATATTGCATTGCTCTTTACTCTTCTATTTCATTAAGAAAGTGAATTTATCAATATTTTTAAGTGCAATCCCTGTTCCACGAACAACAGCGCGTAAGGGATCATCAGCTAAGAATACTGGTAAACCTGTTTTTTTAGAAATACGTTGATCTAAACCTCTCAACATAGCTCCACCACCAGCCATATAAATACCAGTGTTATAGATATCTGCCGCTAATTCTGGAGGTGTTTGAGATAATGTTTCCATTACACCATCTTCGATACGTAGAATTGATTTGTCTAATGCACGCGCAATTTCGCGATAGTTTACAGTAATTTCTTTTGGTTTTCCTGTAATCAAATCACGTCCTTGTACTGGCATATCGTCTGGTGCATGCTCTAATTCTTCTACAGCAGCTCCAACTTCAATTTTAACACGCTCGGCAGTTCTTTCTCCGATATATAAATTATGATGGGTTCTTAAGTAATATGCAATATCGTTTGTAAAAACATCTCCTGCAATTTTCACAGATTTGTCACAAACGATACCACCTAATGCAACAACGGCAATTTCTGTAGTACCTCCACCTATATCAATAATCATGTTACCTTTAGGTTGAGTAATATCAATTCCAACTCCTATTGCAGCAGCCATTGGTTCGTAAATAAGACGAACATCTTTTGCGTTAACGCGTGCACAAGAATCTTTTACAGCACGCTTTTCAACTTCTGTAATTCCAGAAGGAATACAAATCACCATTCGTAATGAAGGTGAAAATAATTTCCCTTGAATTCCAGGAATTTTCTTGATGAACTCTGTCAACATAAATTCTGAAGCTTCAAAATCTGCAATTACTCCGTCCTTTAAAGGACGAATTGTTTTTATATCATCATGCGTTTTACCTTGCATGTGTTTTGCTTGTTCTCCAACAGCAATAACTTTATTTGTTCTTCTATGTATAGCGACGATAGATGGACTATCTACTACAACTTTATTATTGTGAATAATTAAAGTGTTAGCAGTCCCCAAGTCAATCGCAATTTCTTGCGTGAAAAAATCAAATAATCCCATCGTTGATTATGTCTCAGTATTATTAAAAATGAATGTACAAAAGTATAATAAATTTAGATGATTATAAAAGAGAATTTAATTTTTTAATCATCTAAATATTTTTACTAAAATAGTAAGATTTTAACAATAAAAAAGGGTTAAAAATATTTTAACCCTTTTTTATGATTTTTATTGAATTTGAATATTGTAAGGTAGCCTAACTTGAACACCTTTTTGTTCATTCATCATCTTTATTTCTTTATAAATTCTAATTCCGTCCGAACCTAATTCTTTTGCAATTGCTGCTTCGGTATTTTTTCCTTGAAGATTATCCATAAATTCTTCAAAAGAATCTTTTCGTTTTGGGTAACTTTCTGTCGAATATTTTTCGATTTTAGCCAATTTAGCTGCTTCTTTTATTGCTGTATCTAAGCTTCCGAAATCATCTACTAAACCAATTTGTTTTGCACGAGTTCCAGACCAAACACGACCTTCTCCTATTTTATCAACTTGTTCATATGTTAATTTTCTATTTGTCGCAACGTGATTTACAAATTTTCCATAAATCAATACGATTGATTTTTGCATCGTATTTTTTGCTGTTGGTGATAATGGTGTCGTCAAAGATTTTAACTGATCTGCATTTGCATTCGTTTTTACTTCGTCAAAATCTAATCCGAAATTATTGAATAATTTTTGCGCATTTGGGATCATTCCAAAAACTCCAATCGAACCAGTAATTGTATTTGGTTGTGCATAAATTTTATCTGAAGCTTGTGCAATGTAATATCCACCAGATGCTGCAACATCACCAAAAGATACTACGATTGGCATTTTTGTTTTCAATTGCATCAATTCATATAAAATTTCTTCTGATGCATTTGCACTACCTCCAGGAGAATTTACACGTAAAACTAAAGCTTTAATTTTATCATTTTGACCGATTTTACGAATCGCATCCACATAAGTTTTCGATTGAATACCATCAAAACCATCTCCTTCTGTAATTGTTCCTGAAGCATACAAAACAGCAACTTTATCTTTTTCTGATTTCTCAGATAATGTTTCGAAATAATCTTCTACTTTTATAGTGTGTTTTTCAAGTACTTCAAAATCAGTTTTAGATTTATCTTCTTTCAGACCAAGTTTTGTGAATAACATTTTTTGATATTCATTTTCTTGAGCCAATACATCATATATTTTTTTCTCTTTACCTAATTCAGGAATAAATGCGTACAAACTATCTGTAACCAAATTGAATTGTTCTGGAGAAATTTTACGTGATGTCGTAATCGAATTAGAAACATTACTCCAAACATCATTCAACAATTCTGATAATTGTAAGCGATTTTCTTCAGACATGTTTGTTCTCATATAAGGCTCTACAGCACTCTTAAATTGTCCGTGACGAATCACCTGAAAATCTACACCATATTTATCTCCTGCATTTTTGAAGAACATAATATTAGAACTTAATCCTTGCAATAAAGTTCCTCCTAAAGGATTTTGGTAAATTTTGTCTGAAATACTACTTATATAATATGACAGTTGATTTCCTGAATTAGAATAAGAATACACAAATTTTCCTGATTTTTTGAAATCTTCTAACGCATTACGAATGTCAGTTGCTTGGGTCGCTCCTCCAGAAAATTTATCAAGTTTTAAACTAATTCCTTTAATCTTATCATCACTCTTTGCTTCTTCAATCGAATGAATAATATCTTGTAAAAAAACATTTGAATCTTCTGACATATTAAAAATAGAAACTGAACGATCCATGTCACTTTCCATAATAGGATCTTCGAGCGAAATTTCTAAAACAGAACCCTCTTTTACACTTTTTGTTGGAGCAGATAATGCTGAAACAAATATTAAAACGAAGAGTATGATTACAAACACACTAACCGTTAATAGATTTCCTATAATTGTTGAGAATACTCTCCCGAAAAAGTTTTTCATTTTTAAATTATTATTACTTTTGCACTATATGTCGCAAAATAAAGTCATTTTGTTACTAGGAACAAACTTAGGTGACAAAAAAAACAATCTAGAAATTGCTAAAAACCTTATAAATAAGGATATTGGAGAAATAAAAAAAGAATCAAATATCTTAGAAAATAAAGCTGAAGGTTTTACAACCAATCATTTATTTTTGAATCAAAAAATTGAAATATTATCTTCTCTATCTCCTTTTGATATATTACTAAAAGTAAAAGATATTGAGAAAAAAATGGGAAGAAATTATTTTCAACCAAAGGAAAATGAACTATATGTTGATAGATTAATAGACATTGATATATTGTTCTATAATAATATTTTAATTAATTGTAACCAATTAAAAATTCCACATCCTCAAAACTATTCGAGAGATTTTATTAAAAGTTTATCTTTTTTTTAAGATATTAATTATTAAATCATTAGTTTTGTAAAATATATTTAGTTATGCTTTATATTAGTTATAAAAATAATTCTAACCTATGAAAAAACTTTTATCTTTATTAATCTTGGGAGCAGCTGCTTGTGTGTCTGCCCAGACCAAGTTCGATGAAAAACCATTCAACAATAGTAAAAAAGAATTCAATGATTGGTCTGTCTCTTTATTTGGAGGAGGGAATTTATTCCAAGGATCTGATTTTCAATCTTGGATGGGAGGTGGACATTTTACACCTGGATATGATTTTCAATTTCAAGTGAATAAACAAATATCTCATGCTTTTGGTTTAAGTTTACAATACCAAATAGGACAAGTTAAAGGTGGAGCTACCATTGAAGATCAAATTTTAAGTAATTATGTTGGTTGGGCGAATTCAAAGACCAAATACCAAGCTGTTTCGGCTTTAATTGATATTAACGCTTCAAATCTTTTAAGACGTGTTGATAACAAAACTGAATTTAAATGGGCTATGCATTTATATGCAGGTGCTGGTTTTATAGGATATAAAGCATACAGAGATAATTACAAGGGTTCTGGTAATAATTATATGTTAATTACAGATCAACCTCTTGGTATTTATTCTTTCTTTGCTCAAGTTGGTACGGGTCTTCGTTATAAACTTAATGATAGATTCGATTTAGAAGCTCGTGCAATGTACGTATTAACTGGTGACGAAGAATTTGATGGCTCAGGTAAACCTATGCCTTATCATGATAATGGTGGTATGACTGCTGCTGATACTGAAGAAGGACGAGATGATAAAATGCTTACTTTCTCTTTAGGTTTGCATTATAAAATTGGAAAACATAAAGATGCTTTACAATGGGTTTCTCCTATACATCTAAAACCTGTTATTGAACAAACTCCTTTTGAATGTATAGATGAAGATAGAGATGGGGTATGTGATCAATGGGATAAATGTCCTGGAACTCCTGAAGGAATTCGTGTTGATGGTTCTGGATGTTCTTTAGATTCTGATGGAGATGGTGTTCCTGACAGTGAAGATAAATGTCCTACAATTCCTGGTCCACCAACAAATGGAGGTTGTCCAGAGAAAGTTGTAAGAATTTCGGGAGAAGATGTAGCTACAACAATTAATGCTTATTTAGAAGGTATTGAGTTTGATTACAATTCTGATCGTATTAGAGAGCAATCTTACGAAAAATTAAACCATGCTGCGGAAGTATTATTAGCTAACCCTGATTTCAAATTCGTAGTTGAAGGTCATACAGATGCTGCTGGAGGTGTAGATTACAACCAAAAATTATCTGAAAGACGTGCTGCTTCTGTTATTCGTTATTTAGCGAACAAAGGTGTAGATACTACTAAATTATCTTCTGTTGGAAAAGGAAAATCTGATTTAAAATGGCCAGAGTGTAACCCTGTTACTAATTGTCCTGCATGGAAAAACCTAGAAAATAGACGAGTAATTTTCAAAGAAATTAAATAGTCTTATTTTATCATACAAAAAAGCTCAGTTAAAATTAACTGAGCTTTTTTTATTGTTCTATTTTATTAAGTAATTTTAATCATAATTAATCAAGGACAACAATTTGAGTTGAGTTAGATGAAACCTTATAAAGAAAATACTTTAGCATATTCTTAATTTCTTCTGTTTCCTGGATTGGTATCAAAATATTGTGAATTTTATCTAATGATTTTATCTGATGATGAAATTCATAATAACCATACCCCTTAAACTCATCATTTTCTATTAAATAAAATGACTTCTCTATTCCTTTTCTTCCTTTATCAATTATTAAAAATGTAGTTGAAGGATATTCTGTTGTTTTAATAAAATTTTCAATCCTTTTATTATAAACCTCTCTTGGCTCTTCTTTTATACAAGCTCCATTACATTTATTAACTTTATATTGAAAGCAAGACTCGTCCGATTTTATTCCAGCATTTACTTGTTGACAAAGATTATAATCTTTGATAATTTTTCCCAAAACATCTTTTGCACGCTCTTTTGTTTTGAATTTTAAAACAGGTTGCACTTTTCTAACCTTACCAACTTCTAATCGAGAATAACCTCTCTTTGATTCCAAATAATACAAACCAAAAGGATAAGCTTTATTTTCAATCAACCTTGCATTATACATTGGTTGGTTATTCAATATCTCATTATTTTCTTTTATAGCAGCTAAAAAACCACTTCCCGTTTCTTCAAATTTTACAGAACGAGTGTATCTTTTAAGTTTATTAGATTTCAATGTTTTAGAAGTGAATATTTGATTTACAGACCTTGCTATATTATTACTTCTACTGATATAAATTAATTCTTTTCTACTATTATATAAATAAAAAACACCTATAGAATTAGGTAAATTATCCAATAGCTTCTGATATTTAGAATGTGCTTTCTTAGGCTGTTTTAGACCCGTTTTTTTAATAATAATTTTCTGAGAATCTTTATCAATTAGCATTTTAAAGAGTGCAATAGTTGCACGCGCATCTCCCGAAGCCCTATGCCTATCTGTTACAACAATTCCCAAAGATTGACAAAGCTTTCCTAATGAATAAGATGGTAATCCTGGAATAAGTTTTTCACTATACTCAAAAGTATCTATCCACTCCTTTTCATAATTATAACCAAGTCGATCAAACTCCTGTTTTAACATCCTGTAATCAAACATAACATTATGTCCTACTAAAATACAGTCATCAGTTATCTCAACGATTCGTTTTGCTATTTCATGAAATTTAGGCGCACTAAGCACCATTTTATCCGAAATATGGGTTAATTTTTGTACGTATTGATCAATTTTTTTTTCTGGATTAACTAATGATATAAACTGATCTACTATTTCTTTTCCATCATATTTATAAATTGCAATCTCTATAATTGATTCCTCTCCTACTTTACCGCCAGTCGCTTCTACATCTAAAATCGCGTACACTTGCTTATTTTTTTCCTTTTAAAAAATTATTTAACATTTTCATTCCTAAATCAATTAGCTTTCTAGTTGCAGTACGACTTACATCACGCACCACAGGATTATCTGTCCAATCTTTCTCTTTCGGAACTCTTTTGGTTGAAGTTGTTTTTGTAGTAGGTTTTTCTGTATTTTTTTGTTGTTCTAATTTCTGAGATAATATTTCATTTGCAGATTGTCTATTTATTTCTGAAGCATACCTATTTACTAAATCTGAACTAGAAACAATTGTATTAATTTCATCAAATGTCAGCACATCCATTCTCGAATTAGGTGCTCGCATATGTGTATAAGCTAAAGGCGTTGGAATCCCCTTTTCATCCAAAGCTGTAATAAACGCTTCTCCAATCCCTAGTTGGGTTATCACCTCGTTTGCTTTATAATAAGTTGTTGTTGGATAATTTTCAATTGCTTTTGTAATTTCTTTTCGATCTTTTGCTGTAAAACCTCTCAAAGCATGTTGAACTTTCAATCCCAATTGACTTAAAACCGCATCTGGAACATCTCCAGGAACTTGAGTAACAAAATATAATCCAACTCCTTTAGAACGAATTAGCTTAACCATTGTTTCAATTTGATTCAATAGAGCTTTAGTAGCCTCTTTAAAAATCAAATGTGCTTCATCAATAAAAATCACAAGTTTTGGTTTATCAGAATCTCCTGATTCAGGGAATTGAGAATAAATTTTATTCAGTAAACTCAACATAAAAGTTGAGAATAAATTTGGTTGATTTTGAATATCAATTAAACGAATAATATTAACAATTCCTTTACCATCCTTTGTTTTTAGTAAATCTTGAACATCAAAACTAGGTTCTCCAAAAAACTTAGTCGCTCCTTGTTGTTCTAATGCTACAATTTTACGTAATATAGCTCCTAATGAAGCTGGGGCAATTGTTCCATAATTAGAATTCAACTCCGATTTACCTTCATCAGAATCTGTTACATATTGCAAAACTCTTCTAATATCTTCTAAATCAATTAAAGGTAAATTACGATCTTCACAGTATTTAAAAATAATTGAGATTATACTTTCCTGAGTTTCATTTAACTCTAATATTTTACTAAATAAAACTGGACCAAAATCACTTACGGTTGCACGTAATCTTACACCAGGTTCATCAGAAATTGACAAAAATTCTATTGGAGAGCCTTGTGGATCAAAAGGTAAATTGAGCGATTGCATTCTTTCTTGCGCATTTTTATCTTCCGAATTTGCAGGAGCTCCTATCCCAGATAAATCTCCTTTTATATCCATCAACAATGTAGGAACACCTTTTAAAGAAAGTTGCTCAGCTATTATTTGCAAAGATTTTGTTTTACCTGTTCCTGTTGCTCCTCCTATTAATCCATGACGATTCATAGTTTTTAATGCAACAGAAATCTCGGCTTCTTCTACAATTTCTCCATCTAACTTAGCTTTGCCTAAAATTATTTTATCATTTTTATAAGAATAACGGCTTTGTATTTCTTGAATAAAACTTTCTTTCTGGTTCATTATGATTGATTATAGAATAAATATAAGAAAAATTTATTCTGAAAATTTATATTTTACAACGACAGGATAATGATCCGAGAATTTTTTTCGAATAATATACGCCTCTACTGTTTTAAATTCTTTTGAATGAAACAAATAGTCGATTCTAATAGGAAATTTAAAACCATGAAAAGTTGTCGCATCTCCTTTCCCAACTTCAATAAACGAGTCTGTCAAATACTTTTTCAACTTTTCATATTCATACGAAACTGGTGTTGAATTAAGATCAGTTCCTAAAATAACTGGATGTCTTGAAGATGTAATATATGGAATAATTGCTTCTAATTGTTTTTGATGCTTTTGCATTCCTTTTACCAATTTCAGTTCTACTTTTTTACTAGAAATTTCAGCCTTTTGAGAAGTATCTGATTGTATAATTTCTTTAACCATCTCTTTATCAATATACATTGGTTCAAGATATACATTGATTACACGAATAGTGTCCGTTCCTAAATCTATATCTGCATAAGCAGCAAGTCCATTTAATTCTTCGTTATTATCTGGTATAATTTTTTTTGTTTGAATAATTGGATATTTACTATAGATAGTTAACAAGCCATAAAATTCTGAGTAATAATCTTTGAATTCTTTATTCTTTAAGCTTTTTTGTTGCCCTTGATATGCTTCTTGAAGTAACATGATATCGGCTTTATTTTTAATTAAAAGCTCTTTTGTCCCTTCCTCTTTAAATCCATGAGTATTGTAGCTCAAAACAGACAAATCTGCTTTTATATCCTTTACTTTATTGAATTGGATAATTGGATAAGAAAGATAAATTGGATAGAATAGTCCTGCAGAGAGAATTAAAATAAGTAAAAAATGGCGCCAACTAAAAATTAACCAATACAACAGAAACATTGTACCAAACGTAAATAAGATTGGAAAACCAATTGAAATAAAATTAAAATAAGGAATCTCTGTAGGAGTGAAAATTTTATTCAAGTAAACACAATAAGCCACCAACAAAAAAACAATATTAATTGTTAGTATCAAACGATTAAAATAATTTAGTTTAAACTTATTGATTATACTCATTTTATCTACCTTCTCTAAATAGAAAATCTTTTTCTTCCTTTGATAAACTCTCATAACCTGAACGAGAAATCTTATCTAAAATTACATCTATTTTTTTCTGTTTTTCAACTTTTTGATGATTAAAATCGTAATCATCTTTCGGAACATTTGTTCGAGACGAGTTTGAAGAAGTGTTTTTATATGTTTTAAAAGTTGACCTCTCTTTCTTCTTAAAAATTCCTTCTATTCTCGAAATAAAGTTACCTAAAAAATCATTCCCTTTCTCAAATTGTTTCATATAAAGATAACCAAAAATAGCACCTCCTAGATGAGATATACTACCTCCTGCGTTTTGACTCGCTATAATATTATACACATCAAATGCAATAAATACATAACCAATATACAACAAAGGAAATGAAGTTGGAATTAACAACAAACGAACTGGCATCTTTGGATTGTACGAGATCAAACCAAAAAACACAGCATATATTGCTGCTGAAGCACCAACTAACAGATGTGAATAATTGAAAACATTTTGAAACAATAAAAAGAAAATTCCACCAGTAATTCCACCAAAAATATAGAACGTAAATAGATTGCTATTTTGAAATTGTTGTAAAAACATTTGGCCTACAAAATATAACAAAACCATATTCATTATTAAATGAAAAAGATTTCCATGCAACCAAGAATATGTAAGAATTTGCCAAGGCTTCAATAACAAATCATCGAAAGATGACAATGCAAACAAATCTGTTGTAGTGATAATTGTATTTGCTGCTGTTCGCAAAACAAAATCAATAATTAACAATGTAAAAAAAACTACAACATTAATATAAATTAATTTTGTTGCACTACTTCCTGATGAATATTTAAGTTTTAGTTCTTCTAAGATATTAGTTGCCATTTTTTAATTCCATCTATATAAATTCTTCTTCCAATGTCTTGCCAACAAGAAACCTATTAATCCTCCTCCTAAATGCGCAAAGTGAGCTACATTTCCTATGTTTTGGTATCCCATATAAAACTCAATTAATACCATAACTGGAATAAAATATTTCGCTTTTACAGGAACAGGAAAAAAGATTAACATTAATTTTTCGTCTGGATACAACACTGCGAAAGCCAATAATAGACCATAAATTGCACCAGAAGCACCAACCATATTACTCAAGTAATAACCCTGTAATTCTTTAGCATTAATATTACTATCAATTAAACCATTACTAAAATAAGATCCGTCTAAATTTCTAACAGAATATTGAAGTACTTTTGATATAGGAAACGATTGTGAATTTAACATATCTTTTAACTGCTCTATCTGAAAATAATTTACAGCATTAAATAATATAAAACCACCTAAACCAGCTAATAAATATAACGTCAAAAATTTCTTTGGCCCAAAGGTTTGCTCTACAACAGAGCCAAACATCCACAACGCAAACATATTAAACAATATATGTGTAAAATCTGCATGCATAAACATATGCGTCAAAATTTGCCAAAATTTGAAATTGGGGGACTCAGGATAAAAAGCACCTAAAATCACTCTCAAATCGATTTGCCTAGTCTGCATAAAAACAAATGTTGCAAAAAAGAACAAACCATTAATAATAAGTAAATTCTTTGTAATCGGTGGTATAGTTTGTCTCATCTCTTATTGTAATGTTTTTTTGATATCTGCCGTATTCATTTGAACAAAAATTGAACGTCCATACGGCGTATAATTTGGATTTGGTAACCTTAGCAATTCTTCTACCAAAGTTTGCATTTGCTCAGATTTTAACGAAATTCCTTTCTTAACAGCTGCATTTTTTGCTAATATTTTTGCAAAAGTATTTTCTAATTCAATTGATTCTTGATATTCTAATTCTTCTATAAAATCCATAAAGATAGAGACAACATCTTCTTGTTGTACATCTACAGGAATTGCATTTATCTGAATTATTTCTTCATCTAACGAAATATCAAAACCAAAACTTAGCAATTGATGCTCTACGTTAATTAATTTTTGACGATCATTCGGAGAAAGTTCTAATTCTATTGGGAAAAGCATTTGTTGCACCAAAGCACTTCCATTATTTGAATGTATAAATTTTTCGAATAATATTTTTTGATGAGCTCTATGCTGATCAATAATTAACAATTCGCCACGATACTCAACTACCAAATATTGATTCATCCATTGAATAACTTCAAAACTATCTTGAAAATCTTCAGATTCAAATAATTGATGTGCATGATTATTTTCAATTTCTAACTCAACAGCATCTTTATAAAAATCCATATTCGCACGAATATCAGATGGTTTTGGTGCTCTTGTCTGTTGATGCTCAAAAGGATTAAAACTAGAATCTACCGTAATTTCAGGCATTTTAATTTCTGTATCTTCTGTCGCAGACGGAATAAAAGCCCAGTTCGGATCTTGTTCAAAATCTAACGAAGGTATCACATTAAATTGTCCTAAAGCGTGTTTTATAGCAGCTCTAAGGATCGTAAAAATCAATGCTTCATCTTCAAACTTTATTTCAGTTTTAGTTGGATGAATATTAATATCTATTTTAGATGGCTCTATCTCTAAATACAGAAAATAAGACGGATTATAACCAGCTGGTAACAAACTTTCAAAAGCATCAACAATTGCATTATGTAAATATCCACTTCTAATAAATCTATTATTCACAAAGAAAAATTGTTCTCCACGAGATTTCTTTGCTGCATCTGGTTTACCTACAAACCCTTTCACTTTTACAATTTCTGTATCTTCTTCAACGGAAATAATTTGTGAACTTAATTTCTTCCCAAAAATTTGCGCAATACGTTGCTTCAAATTTCCCGCTTTCAGATGATATACCTCCGCATCATTGTGGTGTAAAAAGAAACTAATATTTTCGTGTGCCATCGAAACACGTTGAAATTCATCTTGAATATGACGAAATTCAACTTGATTTGATTTTAAAAAATTACGACGAGCAGGCACATTATAAAACAAATTTTTAACCGAAATAGACGTTCCCACTGGACAAACAATAGGATCTTGATTACGAACTTCTCCTCCTTCTATCACCAATTGCGAACCTACCTCATCATCTTCTCTACGCGTTTTTGTTTCTACTTGTGCTACTGCAGCTATAGAAGCTAAGGCTTCTCCACGAAAACCTTTTGTGTGAATATTGTAAATATCCTCTGTCTTTCTAATTTTAGACGTCGCATGGCGTTCAAAAGCCATTCGAACATCTGTCACACTCATTCCCGAACCATTATCAATCACTTGAATCAAACTTCTTCCAGCATCTTTTACAATAACTTGAATAGAAGTTGCACCAGAATCCACCGCATTTTCAATTAACTCTTTTATCACTGAAGCTGGTCTTTGTACAACTTCTCCTGCAGCAATTTGATTTGCTACATGATCTGGCAGTAATTGGATAATATCGTTCATCTTTTCGTATAAATTGATTTAATTTTGACTATTTTTTTAATCAAACTTTACAAATATACAAACAAATCTCTCTAACAGAGATATTGCAAAACCTATATATTATCAACATTCTATTGGATTGTTGATAAGTTTCATTTATTACATTGTTATAGTAAGTGCGCAATAAAATTTGATTATTTCAAAATAATTATAAATTTATCTCAATAAATAAACTCTTTAACAAACATGCGCTTCCGTTAACTCACCGATAGGCATCCCTCAACTCACCGATGGGCATCCGTTAACTCTCCGATAGGCATCCCTCAACTCTCCGATAGGCATCCGTTAACTCTCCGAAGCGTATGTATTAGAACACTGATAAGCAGCGGTTTTAAAGATTAGTTACAATCATAAAAAAAGGCAGACAAATGTCTACCTAATTTTTAATAATTTATTGATATTGTTCTAATTCATCTTTCAAATCTCTAGCAAATTCCTCTAAACTGACGACAAAACCAGTTTTATCTGTAGGGAAAACATTTAGTAACAAATTATTTTCATCAATATAATCAAAAAGAGTTTCTTCGAAATCATCAAAGGTCAATTCAATAATAATGCAATTTTCCCAGCCATCTGTTTTAGATAATTCAGCAAATTCTTTTGCAGACCAAATTGGAAGTAATTTTTTATCATCAATTGTAGAAATAGCATAATCTCCGTTAGAAAAAATAAACGTATAAGCAATTTCCCTGTCAGCAATTTTTCGAATAAAATATTGATAACGTTCAAAAGGAGTTAACTTTAATATATTTTCTATTTCTTTTGGATGCATGTTAAATATCTTTCAAAACTGATTTCATTTCATCAAACTCTTTATCAATCTCTTGATTAGGTTTTTGTGTCAATAATGAAACTACATAAATTGCAACAACCGAAGAAATAAACCCAGGAATCATTTCATACCAATCTTTAAAACCATGATCTGCATAAACCCAGGTTAAAACAACAATTCCTCCTGTTAACATTCCTGCTAAAGCTCCTTGCCAAGAAGTTTTTTTCCAGAAAAGTGAGAAAACGATTACTGGTCCAAAAGCAGATCCGAAACCAGCCCAAGCATTTCCTACTAAATTTAAAATAGAATCCTTTGGAGTTAGGGATAATAACACTGCTATAACTGCAACAATTAAAACTGATAAACGGCTTGCTGTTAATAACTGCTTTGGTGTCGCTTTTTTATTTAAAAATGCTTTATAAATATCTTCTGTTAATGAACTTGATGTTACTAATAATTGTGAAGAAATTGTACTCATTACAGCTGCTAAAATTGCTGATAATAAGAAACCTCCTACTAATGGATGAAACAATACACGAGAAAAATAAATAAATATTGTTTCTGCTTCTGTTTTAGAATTGTCAAATGTAAGCATTGTTGTTTGATCAAATTTCATCATATATGCAATTCCTACTAATCCTACTAATAACGCTCCTCCAACTGTAAAGATCATCCAAGTAATCCCAATGTTTCTTGCTTTTGCTAAATCTTTCGGATTACCAATTGCCATAAATCGAACTAAAATATGTGGTTGTCCACAATACCCTAATCCCCATGCCATCAAAGATAAAATACTGATTGTTGTTGTACCTTTAAATAAATCTAAATATTTATCCCCTTTATCATTAATTAAAGAAAATGTTTCTCCTATTCCCCCAATTTCAGAAATAGCTACAATCGGAACAATTACCAATGCCAAAACCATAATTGTTCCTTGTACAAAATCTGTTAAACTTACCGCTAAGAAACCTCCTAAGAAAGTATATAAAACAACTACTAAACTTGTCATCCAAAGTCCAGTCATATAATCTAATCCAAAAGCAGATTCAAATAATTTACCTCCCGAAACCATTCCAGCAGAAGTGTATAATGTAAAAAACACCAAGATTAATATTGATGAAACAATTCTTAATAAACGAGATTTATCTTTAAAACGGTTTTCGAAAAAGACAGGTAATGTAATCGAATTTTGAGCAATTTCTGTATAAATTCGTAATCTTGGTGCTACAAAAATATAGTTTAAGAAACATCCCGTCGTTAATCCTATTGCAATCCATGCACTAGATAAACCTGTGAAATACATTGCACCAGGAACTCCCATTAATAACCAACCACTCATATCCGCAGCTCCTGCTGAAAGAGCTGTTACGGCTGCCCCCATTTTTCTTCCTCCAATTAAGAAATCTTCAGAATTACTTGCTGATTTTCTGTAAGAATAAATTCCAATTCCAATCATCAAAGCCATATAAGCACCAATAGAAATATATTCGTAAACGTTCATTTTATTTAATTTTTCTCGAAAATATAATTTTTCATCCACAAAATTTGTACGAACTTTAAATTATTAAAGAAGAATCATGAATTTTCAACAAAATAATCTAAAATCTGCAACAAGTCCATATCTAAAACAACATGAAAATAATCCTGTTTGGTGGCAAAGTTGGAGTGATGAGGTATTAAATCACGCAAAAGAAGTCAACAAACCTTTGCTTATTTCGATTGGATATTCTGCCTGTCACTGGTGCCATGTCATGGAACATCAATCTTTTGAAGATAAAGAAGTTGCAAAAGTGATGAATGAAAATTTTGTTTGCATTAAAATTGATCGTGAAGAACGTCCTGATTTAGACGCTTTGTATATGAATGTCTCACAATTAATTCATCAATCTGGTGGTTGGCCACTGAATGTTTTTGCCTTGCCTGATGGTCGTCCTTTTTATGGCGGAACATATTTCCCGAAAGTTCAATGGATCGAATTGTTAGAAAACATCAATCATTTATACCATCAAAATCAACCAAAAACAATGGAATATGTCAACTCTATTGCGGATGGTTTGAATAAAATGGAAACGATCGAATTAAAATCTGACAAAACATTTTCGACTTCTAAAATTGATGAAACATTTGAATTTTGGCTACAACAATTTGATGATGAATGGGGTGGATTTAATCGTGCACCAAAATTTATGTTGTCAAATGCTTGGGAAACTATTTTACGTTATGGCACACAAACAAAGAATGAAAATTGTTTGATTCAAACTAAAATCACGTTGGACAGAATGGCCTTTGGTGGAATTTACGATCAACTAAAAGGTGGTTTTTCTCGCTACTCTGTCGATCCGTATTGGAAAGTTCCACATTTCGAAAAAATGCTTTACGATAACGGACAATTACTTTCACTTTATTCGAATGCGTATAAAGTTTATGAAGAAAATGAATATAAAAAAGTGGTCGAAGAAACAATCAATTGGTTGAAAGATGAAATGCTTTCTCCTGAAAATGTTTTTTATTCTGCTATTGATGCCGATTCTGAAGGTGAAGAAGGAAAATATTATGTTTGGAAATCGGATGAATTGAAAGCAGTTTTGAAAGATGATTTTGATTTATTTCAAAAATATTATAATGTTGATGAATTTGGAGAATGGGAACATGGTAATAATATTTTGATGCGATTGACAGATGACGAAGATTTCGCAAATCAACAAAACATTTCGTACGAAGCACTTCAAGCTAAAGTTTCTGAATGGAAAAAAATCCTTAATCCAATTCGTGCACAACGCATAAAACCTCATCGCGACGAAAAAGTTTTAACTTCTTGGAATGCTTTAACCATAAAAGGTTTGTGCGATGCATTTATCACTTTTGAAAATGATGAATATCTTGATTTAGCAAAAAATGCAACCAATTTTATTTTAGAAAATCAATGGAATGGAGAAATTTTATTCAGGAATTACAAAGATAATCAAACAACAATTCCAGGATTTTTGGATGATTATGCCTTGCTGATTGAAGCGTTAATCAAGATTTATGAAGTCACTTCGGAAATGCATTATTTAGAAACTGCTCAAACTTTAACAGAAGAAGTTTTCAATCAATTTTATAATCATAAGAATAAAATGTTTGCGTACAAATCGCATTACGACACGCCTTTGGTTAATGAAACATTTGAGATTTATGACAATGTTATTTCCTCTTCAAATTCGGTAATGGCAAATAATTTATTCAAATTAGGGAAGATTCTCAATCAAGAAAAATACATTGAGCAAGCAAAACAAATGTTAACCAATATCGAAGAAAAAATTCACGATTATCCAACTGGTTTTGCAAATTGGATTCAATTATATCTAAATTTCGCTTATCCATTCAAAGAAATTGTAATTGTTGGCGAAAATGCCTTAGAATTCTCAAAGCAAATTCAACAATGTTATGTTCCGAATGCAATTTTTGTTGCTTCAAAAACTGAAAATTTAGAAATCACTCAAAATCGATTCATCGAAAATAAAACTTCAATTCATATTTGCGAAAATTATACGTGTCAATTACCTGTTTATTCGGTTGAAGAGGCTTATAAAAATTTATAATTATGAGTAAACTAAATTGGAGCGACGAAAAACTTATTTCTCGTTTAATAAATTATAAAACTGATAAATCTCGCTGGCAAACAATTCGAATTTTAAGAAGTCGACCAAGTCAAGATTTATTTGAAAAATGTGTAGAACTTATTAATTCCAACGACAAAAAAAAGAAAATTATTGGAATAGACATTTTAGCCCAATTAGGAAAGGATAAAAAACCATTCAGAAAGGAAACTCTAAAAATTTATTTTGAATTATTAAATTCTGAGACAAATGAAAATGTTCTATTTTCTATACTTTCAGGAATCAGTTTTAATGAGAAAGAATTAAACAAAAAACAAATTAATAAAATCTGTTCTTTTCAAAATTCAAATAGTGATTTAATCAAACAAGGAATTGTAAACGCTCTTGGATTTATTGAAAATGAAAAAGCTATTGATGTATTAATTAAATTTTCTAAAGATAAAGCAAACCACATAAGAAGTTGGGCAACTTTTTATATTGGTCAAGTTGATTTTGATAACGAATATATTAGAGAAGCATTATGGAATCGTGTAAATGACAAACACCAAGAAACAAGAATGGAAGCTATCATTGGATTAGCAAAAAGAAAAGATAATCGAGTTCTTGAAATTATTAATCAAGAATTAACAAAAGATGATTTTGGTTCTATGTTATTTGAAGCTATTTTAGAAACTGAAAACAAAGATTTCATTCCTATTTTACAAAAAGAACTCAATGAATCAAAAAATATCGAAACCATAAACCCTGATTGGGTAAAAGGGCTTGAAGAATGTATTAATGATTTACAAAAATTATAAAAAACCATGGAAAAAACACGTTGCGCTTGGGTAAACAAAGACCAAGATTATATCGATTATCACGATAACGAATGGGGAAAACCTGTAAAAGATGATAAAATTTTGTTTGAATTTTTGATTCTCGAATCTTTTCAAGCTGGATTAAGTTGGTTTACAATTCTTAAAAAGCGAGAAAATTTTAGAAAAGCTTTTGCTGATTTTGATGTAGAAAAAGTAGCCAAATTTGATGAAGCTAAAATTGACGAATTGGTCCAAAATGAAGGAATTATTCGTCATCGAGGAAAAATTTCGGCAGCTATTAATAATGCAAAATTGTTTATTGAAATTCAAAAAGAATTTGGTTCTTTTTCCGATTTCATCTGGAAATACGTTGATCATGAACCAATTATCAACAATTGGAATTCGATAAAAGAAGTTCCTGCAACAACCGAAATTTCGGATCAAATTGCAAAAGATTTGAAAAAACGTGGCTTCAAATTCTTTGGCTCAACCACTATTTATGCGCATATGCAGGCGACCGGAATGGTAAATGACCATACAATAGATTGTTTTTGTAAATAACAGCTCAATAAAATCATCTGAAATGTGCATCTTTGCGCAAACTTAGAAAAATGAAAATCGAACTAAAACATTGGATCATCCTTGGCGTTTTAGCGCTAACTTGGGGAAGCTCGTTTATTCTCATCAAACAAGGATTGGTTGCATACACACCATATCAAGTTGGAGCATTACGACTAACAATTGCTGGAGGGATTTTGGCAATTTGGGGAATACCAAGTCTATTTAAAATTCCGAAAAATAAATTAAAATATGTCGCATTGGCTGGTTTCTGCGGAAATTTCATTCCAATGTTTTTATTCCCAATGGCACAAACACACGTTTCGAGTTCAATGGCTGGGATTTTAGATTCTTTAGTCCCATTATTTATTTTACTTTTTGGTGCTTTATTTTTCAATATTAAAGGAACTAAAAATCAAGTTTTAGGAGCTATAATCGGATTTATTGGAGCTGTTTTATTAATTGGCGGCGATGGTTTTTCTGGGGAAAATAGTCTTTTACATTGTTTATTAATTGTATTAGCAACTGCTCTTTATGGATTAAATAGTTTAATCTTAACACGCTATTTAAACGACGTTCCTTCATTTCAATTATCATCAGCTTTGTTTACAATTTGGTTATTACCTTCAGTTCTAATTTTAATTATTTCAGGATTTTTTGATGTATTTGAAGGAACAGAACAACAGTTAAAAAGTTTAGGTTTTGTCGCTATTTTAGGACTTTTAGGAACAGCCTTAGCGATGATATTATTCTACAGATTAATACAATCTACAGGTTCGATGTTTGCCTCAATGGTGACTTATTTAATGCCCGTAATTTCTGTTTTTTGGGGATTTTTAGTCGGTGAAAAAATCTCGTGGATCCATTTATTTGGATTCGGAATGATTTTATCAGGCGTTTATTTAACACAGAAAAAAGAAAAAGAAGTTGAAGTAATTTAGATAATATATTTCACAATAAAAATGCCTTGCAAAGCTAGCTTTGTAAGGCATTTTTATTAATTTAAGACTTCTTTTGGAATTATTTTCCCTAAAATTGATTTCAAATTAGGATCAATCACAAGAAATTTCCATGTCATTTTATTATCTATAGAGCTTCCAATAACTTCTGAATTATCTATTATTTTAAAAAATTGAGTTTCTTTATCAAAAACTACATTTCCATCACCATATTCTTCTTCTAACGCAGTTAAAACATATCTAACAGTTTCTTCATCTGCATTATCAAAATCTATTTCAGCTATCTTCATTTCATAAAAAGAAACTACATTCATTTTTATATAATCAATCTTATCTATATTTTTAATCTCACCAATTTTAAACGAACTTGGTAAAGTCAGCTTCAACTCTAAACCTTCTGCTGCAAAAATAGCTTCCATTGAAGATTTAAACTGTTCTCTTGAATAAAATTCAAAAATTCTTGGATCTGTATATTCCAGAGCTTGATCAAACTTTTTTTCTATAACAAATTGAGTATAGGCTATATAATCACGTTTTATATTTTGTTGAAAAGATTGCGCATTCATCGTTACGAATGACAATAAAAGAAAACAAAAGGATAGTATTTTTTTCATTATTAAGCTATTAAAAGGTTATTTTAGTTTCTTGAATTTAACTATTTTAATAAAAAAATATTTAAAATCCTTTTATGATTTAGATTTTATATATTTTTTCAAATCTTTTGCTAATTCTTTTGTAAAAGCATCCGCACCTTTATAATTCATATGTGTTGTGTTATAAAAGTATTTTTGATCAAAACTAATCGAATCGCTCGAATAATCTAATAACGGAAGATGATGCTTTTGTAATGTTGTTTGATAACGATTAATCACTTCTTCTCGATTCAACATATAATCTTGACCTTTATAAAATTCAGGTGCAATTGTAAAAATAAGCTGAATATTTTCTTGTTCACATTTTGCAATTAATTCTTCTAACAAAGTATAATCTGAAAAGTCAAAATCAGAGTTTTTCTTTTTCATTTTTTCCCAATCAACATCCCATTTTCGGTTATACGATTTGAAACCATCATCACGAAAAAGTCCGTCTTTATACAATTTTTCCTTCTTCGCCCTTGCAATTTGATCTTTCCAATACGTTTGATCTCTGTAACGATAAAGCGGTACAATAAAATTAACCAACTTAGTGTCTTTATACTCTTTTAAGGCATCATAAAGTTTAAAATTCCACAACATAAATGGCGCATATTGATTTGGCTGAAAAACTTCGTCAATGTGTGAAAACGAAAAAGTATCTAAATTCCAAACAACTATTTTCGGTTTTGGATTATGTTTTAAATACAAATTGAAACGATATAATTGCATTTTGAATTTACTTCCGTTCAATCCAAAATTATGTGTAGTCAGTTTTAAATCTTGTTCTAAAATATTCGGATTAATTTGAATAAACGCTCGAGAAGAACCAAAGACAGCCAATTCAACGTTCGTTTTTCCTTTTTTTATTTGATTCCACTCTTGCACTTCTCCGCTAAATAACGCCATTTTTTTAAGTTGATTCGAATAATAGACATCAACCAAAACCAATGCAATGAAAGCCGAAAATAGCGTAATGAAAAAGTATTTTAAGAATTTCATTTTCTCAACATTTCGATATGCGGGATATCGTCTTCTAAATATTCTTCCGAAACTTGCTCAAAACCAAATGAAGAATAAAACTCTTTCAAATAAGATTGAGCAGAAATTCTGATTTCAGATGTTTTAAATTGATTTTCGATGACTTGAACCGAATTTTTCATCAATTGCTTTCCTAATCCATAACGACGAAACTTTTGATTCGAAATTACACGACCAATTGAAGGTTCATTTTCATACGAAATTCCTTTTGGAACAATTCGAGAATATGCCGCAACCTCATCGCCAATCGTTGCCCAAAGATGTCCACAAGCAAAATCCTTATTATCACAATCTTGATAAATACAATCTTGCTCTATCACAAAAACTTCGTTGCGCAATTGTACTATTTTATATAGCTCTTTCGATGTTAAATCATTAAAAGATTTGTAATGCCAAATTATTTCTTCCATGGATTAATCTAATTTTGAGTATTTTGCAATAATATTTTCGAACATTTTTTGAGGTAAAATATTTTTCAAGGTTACAGAAAATTTCTGCATCGATTTTCCAATATAATAATGTGGTTTCAAATTCTTCTGAGCCAAAATATTTTCGATAATCGGAATCAAATCTTCTGTTGGTGTACCATCTTGCACTTCGTGATCGATATCAGCAACCATTGCATCGTATCTTTTTTGATAAAATTTTGAAACAAAAGTTTTCACGCGACCTTCTGCAATATTGGTTTTGATATCACCAAAATTCAACGTAGCAATTTCTACTCCTGTATGACGATTTTCCAAACGAGCCGATTCAATCAAACGATCAATCATCGCTTTCGAAGCCGAATAATAACCTCTAAACGGCAAACCATTGTTACTCGCAATCGACGAAACATTCAGGATATAACCGCTTTTTTGAGAACGCATTGTAGGCAAAACCTCTTGTATTGTATAAATTGGACCATAGACATTAACGTCCAATAATTTCTCGATATCAGCTTTCGAAGCATCTTCCACAGCGCCTAACATTCCAATTCCGGCATTGTTGATCAACACATCAATTTGATTGTTCGTTTCTGAAAAAATCTGCTGAAAACTACGTTTTACATTTTCTTTATCCGAAACATCTGTCGCAATATGTTTAAATTTTTCTTGACCTTTAGCTGTTCTTGATAAACCATAAACTAGATGTCCTTTATCGTGAAAATAATTTGCCAAAGTCAATCCTACACCCGAAGAAGAGCCTGTAATTACAATAACTTTTGATTGCATGATTCGATTAATTTAAACGCAAAACTACATAATATCAGTTAAATATTGGTAGATAAATAATTTTTTGAATGGTTATCAGAAGATTCTATAAATTTGTGCGTTAATTATCAAAAGATTTCAATTGAATCCAAAAACTAAAAAATATATTATAACAGGAATTAAATTAACGATTAGTATTGCGTTAATCTATTATATCTTCTTTGTTAAACTACATATTTTTGATATTTTCAGTCATTACAAAAACGCGAATTGGGCGTATATTTTTATTGCTGTTATTCTTTATGTTCTTTCGCAAGCATTGTCTGTTTTTCGATTAGATTATTATTTTCGGGATATCAATCTTGATTTATCGTACAAATCAAATGCACGTTTGTATTTTTTAGGAATGTTTTATAATACGTTTGTTCCAGGTGGAATTGGTGGAGATGCATACAAAGTTTATGTGTTGAATAAAAACTATAAAATCAGTCTAAAAGAAATTTCGCAGGCGGTTTTTCTTGACAAAATTATTGGTCTTTGTGCAATGTTACTCATCATTATCTTCCTAATATTTTTCTCAGATCTGACTGATTATCCTTGGGTACAATATGGTTCATTAATCCTTTCTTTGGTTGGTTTTATAGCTGTTCCATTTATTTTAGGAATGATTTTCCCTATTCATAAAAAAACTTTTTACAACTCGATGATTTATTCTATCGTTTTACAATTGATACAAGTTGGTATGTTGTATTTCGTTTTAGAAGGATTAAATATACATCCAGATAATTTCAGTATATATTTATTGATCTTTTTAGTTTCAGGAATTTTATCGATTATCTCTTTTAGCGGATTTGGTATTAGAGAAGCTGTATTTATGTATGCTGCACATCGGTTCAATTTTGATGAAACCTTAGCAACAAGTGCGGCATTTATTTTCTCTATCATCACCATTTCGATCTCATTTATTGGGATTATTTACCTGTTTAAAGGGGTTAAAATTGAAGAGAAAAAGAAAAAGACGAATATTTCTTTTTAAAATCTGAAAAATTATTTCTTTGAAATGAAAAGAGTTAAGTCCTAACATTAAATTTTATTTATTTTTTTTCATTTTAACTATTTGGATTATTCAAAAACAGCCCTATATTTGCAATCCAATTACGAAGGTCTCTTAGCTCAGTTGGTTCAGAGCACCTGCCTTACAAGCAGGGGGTCACTGGTTCGAATCCAGTAGGGACCACATAAAGACAATAGAAAGTCTTTTAAATAAAATTCTAAATAAGGTCTCTTAGCTCAGTTGGTTCAGAGCACCTGCCTTACAAGCAGGGGGTCACTGGTTCGAATCCAGTAGGGACCACATAAAGACAATAGAAAGTCTTTTAAATAAAATTCTAAATAAGGTCTCTTAGCTCAGTTGGTTCAGAGCACCTGCCTTACAAGCAGGGGGTCACTGGTTCGAATCCAGTAGGGACCACAACAAAAAACTCCTTATCAGAATTGATAAGGAGTTTTTTATTTATTATTTTTTTGTAATTTTATATAAATCAATTCTTATGAAAATTACAAAACTAGTATTACCATTATTTCTTTTACTTTCATGTTTCACTTTCTCCCAACAAAAAAAGAAAACAACTTTACCACCACCTAAAATAAAGAAAGTTCCACCTTTACCAGCTCCTCCAAAGGCTAAATTATACGAGCCAACTTTTAACAACGAATACTTTATTTGGAAACTAGAAAAAGACAGTTTATTAACTGCAGAATCTCCTTATGAAATAGTTTTACAAGTCAATGATTACTCAGCTTTTATGAGAATAAATAGTTACCCAGAAGAAACTGAATATAAATCAAAAGTATCTGATAAAAATGGTGATATTATCGCTAGAACAATATTAATGCAGGCTAATAATTATGACGTTGAAATAAAAAATAATATTCTCGAACTGAAAAATCGGAAAACGAATGAAGTTACAAAATTTAAAATTATAAAAAAGAGTGGAAAAATTATACAGTTACAAGGTCTTAACTCTAAATTAATCTTTACAAAAGACGACAAATACGAATATTACGCTCCGCCTTCTTTGTAACTATAAAAAAATCCGATAACAAAATTCCTTCATTTGACTTGTTCTGAATTGATTAATAGTTGATTTTTCATTTCTTCATTAATATTAAAGATTGTTTTGTAGACATAGGAATTCTCTAATAGTTCAAAAGGATTATATATTACGATTAAATCACTCTTATTATTTTGTTTTATTACTACGAATATTTCTAAAATATCATTTTGAATATCAATAGAATCTTTATTAATGATTGAAATTATATCGTCTAAAGAAATACTTTTATCTATAAAACTCTCATCATAAGAACAGCTTTTAACATGATAGATTTCAACATATTTAGATAAATCATTCATATCACAACTTTCAGTAAAAAGATTAAACCAACTATTCATAAAAAATCAACTCTTGTTCAAATAAATATAATAAAAAATCCCTCAGCACTTGAACTGAGGGATTATCTTTTTAAAATCTTAATCTTACACCATTTTCGGTTGTAAAAGCTTTTTTACGAAAAAGGAACAATGTAAGTCCTCCTATAAAAATAGCCGAATCTGCGATATTAAATACAGGCTGAAAGAACTTATAATGTTGTCCTCCTATAATTGGAATCCAAGTAGGCCAATTAAACTCTACAATCGGGAAATAAAGCATATCTACAACACATCCCGTAAACCAGCTCGAATAACCAGCAAAGTTTGCTTCTGCGATACCTTGATATCCCACCCAATCCTGAAACATTTCATTATAAGTAGTTCCTTTATCGAAAATAACTCCATAAAAAATTCCATCAATTACATTGCCTATTGCACCTGCTAAAACAAGTGCAATTGGAATGATGAAGAAATTATTTTTAAGTTTTTTCGACCATGCATTAATATAGTAGATAATCATTCCGATTAAAACAATTCGTAGAAGTGATAAAACAATTTTACCTGTTTCCCCTCCGAAATGCATACCATATGCCATTCCCGGATTTTCTACAAATGCTATTTTAAACCAACCCAAAACGTCTACGTCTTCACCTAAAAAAAAGTGTGTTTTAACGTAAAATTTTGAGATTTGATCAATGATTAAAACCAAAATGGTAATGAGTGCTACTTTTTTCAAAATACTTTATTAACGTTGCATATTTTTAGCTTCGATACTTAATGTAGCATGCGGAACCAATTTTAATCGATCTTTGTTAATTAATTTTCCTGTTACACGGCAAATACCGTATGTTTTATTTTCGATACGAATTAATGCATTTTTTAGATCACGAATAAATTTATCTTGACGTGCTGCTAATTGTGCATTTTGTTCTTTCGACATTGTTTCAGAACCTTCCTCAAACGCTTTGAACGTTGGAGACGTATCGTCAGTACCATTATTACTGTCGTTTGTGTAAGCTTCTTTCAATAATTCGTAATCTTTTATTGCCTGATCTAATTTCTCTTGAATTATTGCTCTAAACTCTTCCAATTCTGCGTCAGAGTACCTTACTTTTTCATCTGTTGTTGCCATACGCTTACAATTTAGTAATCGCAATTTGCGTCATCAATCCATTAATTTCAACCTCTGCCCCATTTGTAACTTCATCTTGTAAAACAAGATCTTCAGCTAATGTCTCAGAACAAATGTAATCTTTGTTTTGCTCGACTGCATTTACGATTGATTCATCATTTTTTAAGTTAAGTATAATTTTGTCGGTTACTTCTAGACCGGTTTCTTTTCGTAAATTTTGAATTCTATTTATCAATTCACGTGCAACACCTTCATTAATTAACTCTTCAGTTAATTGTAAATCAAGTGCTACTGTCAATATAGAATTAGAAGCTACAGTCCATCCTGGAATGTCTTTCGTAGCGATTTCAAAATCTTCCAAATCTAAAGTTAATGTTTTGTTGTCAATTAACAAATCTATTTTACCTGATTGCTCTAATTTAACAATTTCTTCATTCGTCAATTCTGCTGTAGCAGCCGAAATAGCTTTCATTTCTTTACCATATTTCGGACCTAAAGTCTTGAAATTAGGTTTAATAGATTTAACTAAAAGATTTGACGCTTCTTCATTTGTTAATAACTGAATTTCTTTAACGTTAACTTCTTGTTTCAATAATTCTGATACAGCTTCCAAATTAGCTTTCATCGTATCATTCAACACAGGAATCATTACTTTCTGTAATGGTTGACGTACTTTATTATCACTCAATTTACGAAGTGATAAAATCATACTTGTAGCCGTTTGTGCTAAATGTGTTTGTTCTTCTAATTCTGCTTTAATTAATGATTCGTCTACAACTGGAAAATCTGCTAAATGAACTGATTCTGCTACATTTTTACCTGTAGCAGCGTTTAAATCTTTGTACAAACGATCCATGAAGAATGGCGCAATTGGCGAACCTAAAATTGAAACTGTTTCTAAAACTTTGTACAATGTTTGGTAAGCTGCAATTTTATCTTTCGAATAATCACCTCTCCAGAAACGTCTTCTTGATAAACGAACGTGCCAGTTTGATAAATTATCAATCACAAATTCTTGAATTGCACGAGCCGCTTTTGTTGGTTCATAATCTGATAAGAACGCATCAACTTTTTTCGTTAATGTATTCAATTCAGAAATAATCCATTGGTCTAATTCTGCTCTTTCATTTACAGGAATTTCCTCTTCAGTAAATGTAAATCCATCCACATTCGCATATAAAGTGAAGAATGAATACGTATTGTATAATGTTCCGAAGAATTTACGACGAACTTCGTCAACTCCAGCAATATCAAATTTCAAGTTTTCCCAAGGTTGAGCGTTTGCAATCATATACCAACGTGTTACATCAGGACCATAAGTTGCCAATGTTTCAAATGGATCCACAGCATTTCCCCAGCGTTTTGACATTTTCTGACCATTTTTGTCTAATACCAATCCGTTTGACATTACATTCTTATATGCTTTCGAATCAAAAACTAATGTTCCAATTGCATGTAAAGTATAAAACCAACCACGTGTTTGATCGACACCTTCTGCAATAAAATCAGCTGGATACATTGTTCCATTATCTATCAATTCTTTATTTTCGAATGGATAGTGAATTTGCGCATAAGGCATTGCACCAGAATCAAACCAAACGTCAATCAAATCTGCTTCACGTTTCATTGGTTTTCCAGATGCAGAAACTAATGTAATTTCATCTACTACATTTTTGTGTAAGTCGATTAAATCATAGTTTTCTTCTGTCATATTTCCAACTTCGAAATTTTGGAAAGGATTAGAAGTCATTACTCCTGCCGCAATTGATTTTTCAATTTCTGCAACTAATTCTTCTACAGAGCCAATTACAGTTACTTCGTCACCTTCTTCTGTTCTCCAAATTGGCAATGGAATTCCCCAATAACGTGAACGAGATAAGTTCCAATCATTCGCGTTTTCTAACCAGTTTCCGAAACGTCCTTCTCCAGTCGCTTTAGGTTTCCAATTGATTTCTTTGTTCAATTCAACCATACGATCTTTCACATCCGTTACTTTGATGAACCAAGAATCTAATGGATAGTATAAAATCGGTTTATCCGTTCTCCAACAATGTGGGTAACTGTGTTTATATTTCTCTACTTTGAAAGCTTTGTTTTGCTCTTTCAATAAAATCGCGATCTCTACATCAACCGATTTTTCTGGAGCAGTTCCATCATCGTAATATTCATTTTTTACATATTTACCTCCGTAACCTTCTGGTAAATCAGCCACAAAACGACCTTGTAAATCTACTAAAGGAACAGCATTTCCATGCGTATCTAATACCAACATTGGTGGAACACCAGCTTCTTTTGCAACACGCGCATCATCCGCACCAAAAGTAGGCGCAGTATGTACGATACCTGTACCATCTTCTGTTGTTACGAAATCTCCAGGAATTACTTGGAAAGCATTCTCTGCATTTTCGTAAGGCAACGCCCAAGGTAATAGTTGCTCATAACGAGTTCCAACAAAATCAGCACCTTTGTATTCTCCTACAATTCTATAAGGAATTGTCTTATTTCCTGCCGCATAAACTTTGAAATCTTCTTCTGTTTCTGCTAAGAAATATGGTTTACCGAATTGTTTAGCAACCAATGGTTTTCCTAAAATTACGCGAATTGGCTCAAATGTATATTGATTGAATGTTTCAACTACAACATAATCGATATTTGGACCAACTGTCAGTGCTGTATTTGATGGCAACGTCCAAGGTGTTGTTGTCCAAGCTAAGAAATACACATCTCCATCAAAATTATTGAATAAAGTTGTAGAATCTTTCTTTACTTTGAATTGAGCAACAATCGTTGTATCCGTAACATCTTGATAAGTTCCTGGTTGATTTAACTCGTGTGAAGATAAACCTGTACCAGCTTTTGGAGAATATGGTTGAATTGTATAACCTTTGTACAACAAATCTTTGTTATAGATTTGTTTCAATAACCACCAAACAGACTCCATATATTTTGGTTTATACGTGATATATGGATCTTCCATATCCACCCAATAACCCATTTTTTCAGTCAAATCATTCCACAAATCAGTGTAACGCATTACTGTACGTTTACACGCTTCGTTATATTCTTCAATTGAAATTTTAGTTCCAATATCTTCTTTGGTTATTCCTAATTCTTTCTCAGTTCCCAATTCTACTGGTAAACCATGCGTATCCCAACCCGCTTTACGAAAAACTTGTTTTCCTTTCAAGGTTTGGTAACGACAAAATATATCTTTGATAGAACGTGCTAAAACGTGGTGAATCCCTGGCTTTCCGTTTGCAGAAGGAGGACCTTCATAGAACACAAAAGATGGATTTCCATCGCGCGTAGAAATACTTTTCTCGAAAACATTATTTTGTTTCCAATCTTCTAACGTTTCTTTTGAGACTTGTACCAAGTCTAAGTGCTTATATTCTCTAAACTTTTTTGCCATCGAATTCTTTCTTATTTCTTCTAAATCAAGGAGTGCGAATATAAGAAATTTTTACATATTTTTATTGCTATAGAAACGAAAATCATATTAATAATTGCTTAAATTTATCCCAATATTACAGATTTAACAATTCTTGAATAAAAATCAGATGATTTCAGATTTAATTCAGCATTAACCAAATAATTAACAACAATTCTCAAGATATTTTTTCGATGAAAAAAGGCTTCAAATATTACTCAATTCTATTTCTAATTTTGCTTTTTGCAAGTTGTTCCAAAAACGAAGATTATACGGTTTTGATTCCAACAGATGCAGATTTTGTTGCGTTGATAAATCCAAAATCAATTGCAGAAAAAGGTAATTTTCAGAAATTAGAACAATACAAAATTTATCAATTAGCCGAAGGCGAACTTAGAAATCAAGATCCAACTTTTGATCAATTATTAAATGATATCAAAAACAATCCAACTTCTGCCGGCGTAGATATTATCAGTCCTATTTACCTTTTTGGGCAAAAAATTAATGGAAAAAACATGGTTGCGTTAATAACAAATATGCGCGACAAAGATCAATTTGAAAAACATTTACCAACCATTTACAAAGGTTTATACAAAAAAGATATTTCGTTTGAAAAGAAAGAAGGTTTTACAACGATCTCTGGATTCAATAAACCGTTTATGGCTTGGAACAAATCTCAATTTTTATTGATTGTTTCTGAATTTGGTGTTGGAGAAAAAGCGATTCAAGATTATTTTACAAAAATTATCAACGATAAACATTCACTTGCGAAGGAAAATAATAGTTTTGGAGATTTTGTCAAAAATTCGCAGGATATCAACATTTGGTACACTGGAAATTTTTTGAAAAACTTCTCGAAACATGAAAATTCTGAAAAGAAAAACCTTGATTTTACAAAAAGTTCTTGGGTTAATTTTATTTCCTTTACTTCGGACGGAATTAGTTTTACGCAGAAATTTCATCCAGATGCGATTACAAAAGTTGAATTGCAAAAACATCCGATGTGGAAATCAAAAATCAATACTGATTTTTTTAAATATTTTCCTGCACAAAGTTACATGAATATTGGACTTGGTATTTATCCTGCCAACACGCGATATGTGTTCGAAAATCAAAATTTCTTGACTACTTTTTTAGAGCAATACGAAATCGATTTGAACAAATTAGAACAAAGTTTTGAAGGCGAAGCATTGTTTAGCGTTTATGATTTTGAGATCGGAAAAGCATTCAATCCAAATGATTTTTTTGGTAAGAAAGAAGCTTTTATTAAGCAGGTAGTTTATCCGCAATTTGTTTTGGGTGGAAAAATGAAAAATGATCTTTTCTTCAACGAATTTATTAAATCTCATCAAGAAAATATTCAGAAAATTGGACCTTATTATATGTTACCAATTTCTACAAGTATGAAGATTTATATGACGTACAAAAACAATTTGATGTACATCACAAATAATCAATCGATCATGAATCAATATTTAAACAACATGGTAAGTTCTTCAAATTTTGTTACATCAGAATATGCTACAAATGCTTCAAATCCGATGTTTGGTTACGTGAATTTAAATTTTGATCAATATCCAAAAGAAGTTCAAAATTATATTTATCAACAAATTCCGTTCGGAAATACAAAAGAAATGCAAACGGTTTTATCTTATTTTGATCACATCGATTACCGCGTTTCGAATGAATACACAAAAACAGGAAAAATACATATGAAAAAGACGGATAAAAATAGTTTGGAAGTTATTTTCTTACTTTTAGACCAAGCTTATTCACTATTTTTCAATCAAGCTGCACAACAAAATGGAAATTAAAATCAGTCAACTTGTTCCGCATCCTTTGAAAGAATTTGGGTTCGAACAATCTGAAATTTGGAAAAATACATACACTTTTTCGAGCGGAAATATTTATCAAATCGTTGCACATTCTGGTGTTGGAAAATCGACTTTGATTAATATTTTGTACGGTGATAGAAAAGATTATGACGGAGAAGTTTTATTTGATGGACAAAATATTAAGAATTATTCTTTGAATGATTGGACAAAAATGAGACGCGAAAAAATAGCCTATGTTTTTCAAGGTTTACATTTGTTTGAAGAATTGACTTTGATGGAAAATATTCAATTAAAAAATGTATTAACGCAACATCAATCCGAAAATCAAATTATTGAATGGATTGAAAAAGTTGGTTTAAAAAGTCATTTACATCAAAAAGCGATTCATCTTTCTTATGGTCAACGTCAACGAATTGCTGTGATTCGTGCACTTTGTCAACCATTTGATTTTTTACTTTTGGACGAACCTTTTAGTCATTTAGATGAAGTAAATCAAGAACTTCTGATTGATTTGGTTACCGAAGAAGCTACAAAAAATAACGCTGGAATCATCTTTACAAGCTTACACGAAATTCACGATAAACGCCTTGCAAATGTCATTCAACTCTAAAACTTTAATCGAAAAATTAGTTCGTAAAAACCTAAGTTTCTTGCGAATTACAACCTTTTGTCTTTTCTCAATCATTGGATTTTTCATCTTGATTTTGGCTGGAACAATTTATTTGGATTATGCCAAAAATTTTGGAGAAGATAGTTCAGTTTGGAAAGCAAATTATGTGGTCTTAAACAAAAAAATATCGTCTTTACAAACGTTGACTGGTGAAAAACCAAGTTTTAGTGAAGATGAAATTAATGATTTGAAATCACAGAATTTTGTTGCAAAAGTTGGAACATTCAAAAGCAGTCAATTTCCTGTAAAATTGCAAGTTGGTGGTGTTGCTGGAATTCGTGGTTTTTCGACTGATTTATTTTTTGAATCTGTTCCTGAAGATTTCATTGATGTAAAAGAATCAAATTGGAAATGGCAAGAAGAACAAGATTTTATCCCGATTATTATCCCGAAAAGTTATTTGAATTTGTACAATTTTGGTTTTGCAACAAGTCAAGGTTTACCACAAGTTTCGGAAGGATTATTTACTAAAATTCCTTTTCAATTGATTTTAGGAAAAGGAGAAAATCAGAAAGTATATCAAGCGAAAATTGTCGATTTTACCACAAAAATTAATACGATTTTAGTTCCTGAAAACTTTTTGGAATGGGCAAATCAAACGTATGCCCCTCAAAAAAATACAGAACCTTCGCGAATTGTTGTTGAAACAAAATCTCAAGGTGATGAAAATGCTTCGACTTATTTTGAGCAACAAAATTATGATATCAACAAAGATGAATTGAAAAATAATGAATTGACGTATTATCTAAAATTAGCTTTTTCGTTGGTTTTATTTATTGGTTTAATCATTGTTTTTGCAGCGATTTGGTTGATGATTATTAATTTTCAATTGATGATTGAAAAGAACAAGCATAAAACGAAAGATTTATTTTTGATTGGATATAACATCAATCAATTAGCTCGTCCGTATCTTAAATTTTCGATTATATTTATGTTAATCAGTTATATTATTTCGATTCCGTTAGTTTATTTTGTTTTAGATATCATCAAAGAAAAAGTCGGAAAATTTATGGCAACAGAAAGTTCTCACGTTTGGGAAGTGATCGGTTTTGGATTAATCATCGTGATCATTTTATTCATCATTAATAAAATAATTTTGACACAATCGATCAAAAAAATTGCGTTGAAAGATTAATACTAAATTTTATAAAAGCATAAAAAAGGATTCTGAGTTTTTCAGAATCCTTTTTATTTATACTCAAATATTCTCGACTAGAACGAATACCCTACTCCGAAAGAAAACGAATGATTTTTCACATCTGGTCCTAATTGAGTTCCGTTATTTGTGTTTTCAGAAATCTTAGTCAATCCCATATAATATCTTGCTCCAACATTGATATTATCAGTTACATTATATCCTAAACCAAAGTTAACACCAAAATCAAAATTCTTTACGTTATCTTTCTCATCAAATTTTTCTTCTGTTGTGTAAACTGTATTATTAGCATATGTACTTATTTGTTTTTTATTACTTGCGTACATATTAAATCCAAATTGTGGACCTGCTTCTACATTAAAACGAGAACCTGCTGGATAATACTGAAACATTACAGGAACTTGAATATAGTCTAAAGTTGTTTTGTTTTTACTTTTTACTGTTGTATTTCCTATTTCCGTTACTTCATCTTTGTGTTTTCCTCCCATTCTGGTAAAATTAACCTCTGGTTGAACTGCAAAGCGATCTGTAAGAGGAAAATGTCCATAAACACCTGCACTAAAACCTACTTTATAATCATTATCTTTCACATCTTTTCCGTTAAAAGAAGACATATTAACACTTGATTTGATACCAAATTGTGATGATGTCGTTTTTTCTTGTGCGCTCAAACTTACAACACCTAACATTGCAGCAGCAATAAAAAATAATTTTTTCATCTTTTTAAAATTTTATAGTTCTAATTATGATGCATACATAATTTCAAGTGCTGTGCCAAATAATGTTAAAACCATACTTTAAAAACCTTAAAACAATGACTAACAATAGTTTAAATTCAAACATTTAACATTTAAAGAATTGAATTTAAATGAAAAAGCTACATCGAGAGATGTAGCTTGTATCAATTATAAGTTGTTCTTTAATTAGAATTTGTAAGCAAACCCTACAGATATTGCATCAGCATTGAATTTTTTGCCATCCAAATATTTACTATCTGTAGCTATTCCTTTATATCCTGCATAAACATCAAAGTTAGCAGCAGAATATCCTAATTTAGGCTGCCAAAATAAACCTCCGTCCATTTCACTTTTTGTAGCAAAAGCATAACCTAAATCAGCACCGATAAATATGTTATTACTAAATTCATATTTTGCAGTAGCTGCTAATGGAACAAATCCGAAATCTTCTACTGTATAAACTGTTTGATTATTAATTTTTAAGTCTTTACCAATAAAATGATCATATCCAACTTTTGCTCCTAATTTGAAATTACTTGCAATTGGGTGTAAATATGCAACATCAGCTCCTAAGTTGAAAGACGAAATATCTGATGCACTTCCGACTGGAATACCAATATGAACACCTCCTTCTATACCTGTTGTTTGAGCTGACACTCCTACCATACCTGCTACTGCGAAAGCAGCTGTTAATAATACTTTTTTCATTTTTATAATGTTTTAAAATATTTACAATTTTGTTAAACTTATTTGTATAATTTCAATTTGTATGCCAAACTTAAAATTTCAGAACTGATAAATTTCGTGAAAATTTACAATTACTTAATATTCAAAACTTTATTTCACAAAAAAAGCTCCAAAATTATTTAGGAGCTTTTCTGTTTTTATTGATTTGACTTATTGTCCGACCATTTTGTATAAAATATTCTGTTGTTGTTTCGCATAATTGGTATCAATTTCTGCTGCTACACCAATCATTTCGTCTAAATAATTAAACTGATTCATGATTTTTGCTTGATCTGCTGCATCAACTTTTCCATCTGCAATTACTTCTTTATATAAAGTTTCAAATTTTTTTAAAACTGGATTATAAGCTGATTCAAAAACTTTTAATGCTTTGTCTTTATCACCTCTTTCTCCTAATGCAGAAGCTTCGTTGTAAATTGACATCATCAAATCATTTTTAGCTGCTGCTAAATCTGAACCAATTGAATATCCTTTTCCTGAAGGTAACGACTCGAAAAAAGCAATTTTTGCATTAGCTTCTTTACGAACATGCGCAAACAACTCTTGTGCTTTTTTATCTTCTCCAGCTTTCAAATAAATTCCAGCAATTCTACTTACGCCATAACCAATATCATATTTTGCCAAAGCTGGAATTTCTAACATCACTTTATCTAGAACCTGAATTGCCTCTTTTTTACGTCCTGCTTTCAACAAATCGTCTGCTAAACGAACTGCAGTATTTCTATAAGTAGATGCATAATTACGTTCAGTTAAACTAAAAGATGCATCAGGATTATTATACCCAGACCACTTATATGAATTAAATGTTCTTAGTAACATATCATTATCAGAAGCTCCAATAATTCCTCCTTTACCAAAAGGTGTATAAATTGGAACTAACTTATAACTCATTCCAGCATTTAATAAATAATCATTCATATAGAACGTATTTTCTGGATCAGAAATTCCTCCTCCACTAAAATAAATTGGGCGATCCCAATTATATTTCGCCATCATTGATAACAATAATAAATTGTTTTTAAACAAACTTGATGCTTTAATATTAATTGTAATAGAATCTACCATTTTATCCGCATCTTTTGCACTTACAATTCCATACTTCAAAGCATTTGCTTTATTTACTGGAACTATAATTTTAGAAACAGGTAAATAGTTTGCTTGTCCAATTGAATAACCAAAGTAATCTGCTAAAGCTTGCTTCTCTGGAGATTTATTATTTAAAATAAAATCCATCGCTTCTTTAGCGGTCATACTATCTGTTGTTATATATTTTTGTAATGGTTTCAAGTTTTTATAAACTGTCATCACTTGATTAGGATCAATTTCTGGATCAGCTAAATATTGAGCAACTTGTTCAATTGGCATTTGACTTAATGTTTCCAAAGTTTGATTAGATTCTGGTTTGATGAAACTATTCAATTGATCAAAAATATTTTTGATAGAACCTCCTACCACAAAAATTTGATCGTTTGTTCCAGATTGATAATCTTTCGGTTTCAAATCACTTGGAAGTGGCGCTGCATTATACGTTTTACGTAACAATTGTTCTAAATTCCATGGAGAAGCAGCTAATGTTAAATTCGCTATTTTTATATCATCACGGAAATTCTCCGTTTCTTGCAATCCCCAAAGCGGATACGTATCATTATCACCATATACAAAAAGAATAGCGTTTTTATCTAATGGATTTAAATAATTATAAGCTAACGAATAGGCTACTGAACGCTCTGAACGATCGTGATCATCCCAGTTTTGAGCTCCCATTAAAATTGGAATTCCAGCTAAAATTATAGTTGTTCCTATTGCTAAAGAAGGTTTTAATTCTTTCTTCATTAATTTCTGAATCAACAAATATACTCCTTGCACACCTAATCCAACCCAAATAGAAAAAGCATAAAAACAGCTTACCAAAGCATAATCACGTTCGCGAGGCTCGAAAGGTTTTACAGATGTATAGAAAATAATTCCGACACTAGTTAAAATAAATAATGATAATAATGCCCACCAATTTACAAAGTTTCTATTTAATTGTGTAAATAAACCAATTAAACCTAAAATTAATGGTAACATAAAGTATACATTTGTTCCATCATTTTTATACTCATCTGGTAATTTTGATTGATCTCCTAAACGAGGATTATCAATAAATGGAATTCCAGAAATCCAATTACCTTTTGTTATTTCGAAATTACCTTCTAAATCATTTTGTCGACCAGAGAAATTCCACATAAAGTAACGGATAAACATATAGTTTATCTGATAATCGATAAAATAATTAAATTGTTCTCCAAACGTTGGTGGTTCGATATCTAAAATCTCACCATATTTCTTAAGTTCAGCAACTTTTAATTGTCTATTTTGACGTTTTTCAACCAATTCAGCATACATTTTCTGCGCTTCTTGATCTCCAGCATATTGTGCATTTAAAGAAAATTTTGGAAAAGCATAAACTGCAGCATAATTTTCCATAATACTAGGATCTGGACTGAACATTTTTGGAAAAAACTTGACATATTTATCATCATATGTATAATCTAAACGATCCGAAACTTTCAAGTATTTTCCTGTGCGTTTATCTTTAATATATTCAGAGCTACGAACTGTACTTTCTGGCGCTCCGTTTGCATCACGCTTAATCCCGTCATTTGCAATATGTGCTGTAAAAACAGGTCCGTACATAACTGGCCATGATCCATATTGTTCACGATTAAAATAATCTAAAACTCCTAAAGCTGTATCTGGATCATTTAAATTCATGTGAGGATTCGCATTGGCACGAATCGGAATTACTAACCAACAAGAAAAACCTATCAACATAAAAATCACACACCACGAAATTGTATTCAATAATGCTGAACCATATTTCTGCGTTAATTTAATTGCAAAATAGAAAATTGCAATTAAAATAATAGTAGCGATAATTGTTCCTGAATTGAAAGGCATTCCCAAATTATTGACAACATAAATCTCTGTTCTACCAAAGAATGTCATTACAACTGGGAAAATTATTTTGAATACAAAAGCTAAAATAACTAATGTAATTACATTCGCAATTAAGAAACTTTTGATTGTAAATCTATATTTACGAGCATAGTAAACAAAACAAACAGCAGGTATTGCCAGCATTGCCATTAAGTGGACACCAATTGATAAACCAATCACCAAAGAAATAATAACTAACCATTTGTTTCCTCGCGGTGTATCAGCAACTTGATCCCATCTTGTTATCAACCAAAACAATAATGCTGTAAAGAAAGATGCCATTGCATATACTTCTCCTTCAACTGCTGAAAACCAAAAAGTATCACTAAACATAAAAACTGCTGCTCCAACTAATCCACTTCCTAATGCTATTATTTTTTGAGAAGTATTCATCTCAATTGCATCTACATTAATTGGATCTTGAGTTTTTGCAAACATTTTTCGAACAAAATACGTAATTGTCCAAAACAATAGCATAATCGTTCCTGCACTGTATAAAGCAGATGTACTATTAATTAAAATTGCATATTTGCTACCATCTCCAAATGCTAGACCTGACCAAACTGCTCCTACAATTTGAAATAAAGCTGCACCTGGCGCATGTGTAATCCCTAATTTTGCTGATGATACAATATATTCACCACAATCCCATAAACTTAGGTAGCGTTCCATTGTTGCTAAGTATAAAACCGAGGCTATCAGGAACATAGCTAAACCTAAGGTGTTATTCCATTTTTTGAAATTTATCTCCATCTTATTCAATAAACTATCTTGCGAAAATAAGATAAAAATTTGATATACCTCAGGATTAAAAAGATTAAATTATGATTAGAATCTCTTTAATACAATAATGATTTTACGATTATTTAAAACTTATTTTTCTTATTTGTAATCACTTAATAATCATATTAACAAAACATCAAATACTTCAAAACTTGATTATATTTTCTCAAATAGTTTTGATTCTAAACTTTTTTCATCTAAATTTGCAATGCAAAAAGCAATGCCTTTAACAGACAAAATTCTACAAACGGGCTTCACTTTTGACGATATGTTATTAGTGCCTGCCTACTCAGAGATATTACCGAACCAAGTATCTCTACAAACAAGATTCACAGACAATATCACCCTTAACATTCCGATAGTTTCTGCTGCAATGGATACTGTATCCGAGGCAAGATTAGCGATTGCATTAGCTCGTGAAGGAGGTTTATCTTTTGTTCACAAAAATATGTCAATTGAAGAACAAGCGAATGAAATTGATATGGTAAAACGTTCGGAAAACGGAATGATTTCTGATCCAATTACTTTATCTCGTCATCACAAGTTACAAGACGCTGTAAACCTAATGGAGAAATACAAAATCTCTGGTTTACCAGTTGTTGAGGAAGATAGAACATTGGTTGGAATTATTACAAATCGTGATATTCGCTACCAAGAGAACTTTGATCAATTAGTAGAAGATGTGATGACAAAAGAAAATATCGTAACTTCTGATATTGATACTGACCTTAAGAAAGCAAAAGAAATTCTTTCTCGTTACCGTATTGAAAAATTACCAATCGTTGATGAAAACAATAAATTAATTGGATTAATCACAATTAAGGATATCGATAATTTAACTGAATTCCCTAACGCATGTAAAGATACAAAAGGTCGTTTACGTGTTGGTGCAGGTGTAGGAGTTGGTGCAGATACATTAGAGCGTGTTCAAGCTTTAGTAAATAAAGGTGTTGACATCGTTGCGTTAGATTCAGCTCACGGACATTCAGCGGGAGTTATCAGTAAAGTAGCCGAAGTTAGAAATGCTTTCCCTGAATTAGATATCGTTGGTGGAAATATTGTAACTGCAGAAGCTGCAAAAGCTTTGATTGATGCTGGAGCAAATGCTTTAAAAGTTGGTGTTGGACCAGGATCTATCTGTACAACTCGTGTTGTAGCTGGTGTTGGTGTACCTCAGCTTTCTGCTATTCATGATGTTCATTCTTATGCAAAAACAAGAAACGTTTCAATTATTGGAGATGGTGGGATCAAATTATCAGGTGATATTGTAAAAGCAGTTGCTGCTGGTGCAAACTTGGTGATGTTAGGAAGTTTATTCGCTGGAACGGATGAAGCGCCAGGAGAAGAAATTATTTTCCAAGGTCGTAAATTCAAAGCATATCAAGGAATGGGTTCTTTAGCTGCAATGAAACGTGGTTCTAAAGATCGTTATTTCCAAGCTGATGCGAAGAAATTAGTTCCAGAAGGAATTGAAGGTCGTGTTCCCCACAAAGGTTCTATTGCAGAAGTTGTTTACCAATTATGCGGTGGATTACGTGCTGGAATGGGATACTGCGGAACTCCAACTATTCAAGATTTAATTGAAAACGGAAAATTTGTACGTATCACAGGTGCTGGTCTACACGAATCTCACCCACATGATGTTGTGATCACAAAAGAAGCTCCTAATTATTCGAATTAAGAAAAGAGTATTATAAAAAAGAAGGCAGACTAATTTATTTAGTCTGTTCTAATTTAGACACAAAAAAAACCACCTCGTGCGAGGTGGTTTTTTTATATATAACTACATGATTACTATATTATTTAGCAAAAAATAATTTAGAATCAATTTCGTCTTTGTTTGAAAGCTTCTCTTTAGCTACCTCCCAGTTCTTTCCATTTAATGTTTGTTGAAGAGCTGGATATCTTAAACGAGCTGGAATGTCTTTTGCAACAACATTTCCAGATCTTTGAGGAGTAAATGTATAAGTTGTAACCCCATCCATTAACGTCCCTTGAGCTCCTGGCATTAATAAAATACTACTATTTGGATAACCAGTTCTACGGTATTCATTCCAAGCCTCATCAGCTTGCATAAATAAAGCAATATATTTTTGTACCAATACATTTTCTTGATTAGCAGTAGGTAAACCAGCTAAATAAGTTGTAATATCAGATTTAGCTACACCCCATTTATCCATTGACAACTCAATTCCTTTCACATATTCTGCTTGACTCCAACCATTAACTTCTGATAAAATAAAGTTAACTTCTGATGCTTCAATAAATATCTCAGGTCTTGTTGCATTCAAAACGTCAGGAGAAAATAAATTGAATTTAAAATAATCTTCTACTTGTGCTTTTAATGAATTCGGAATACCATATGGTAAACCTACATAGTCTGATAAATTATTTTTAGTCATCCCTAACCCTCTCTTTCTATCATTATCAATATCAGGTGAATACCAAAAATTTTCACCTTTATTATACTCTGCCCAGTTCATTCCTTTTGGAGCAGCAAACTTAAATAAACGAGGATCTACTTTCTTAAATGTACCTTTTTCTCCTTTTAACAAAGTAACAAAAGTTCTATTTGGAAAGAAATCTATACGAGCTGTACCTGTATAATACATTTTCCAGAATGGATTACCATTAGCAGAAGAATTTTCAAATGCCATCTGAGCATTTTCTGCATTTTGAGTAATTACTCCTTTTGCTATCGCATCTTTAATATGATCATTCGCTTCTGGTAATTTAGCTTTCACACGATTTGCAATTCTCAAACGTAAAGAATTAGCAAACTTTTTCCAAGCAGCAATATCTCCATCATAAATTAAATCTCCTTGAATTCCTTCTTTAGATGCTGATAATTGAGCTTCTGCTTCTTTAAGTTCTTTCAATAAATCTTTGTAGATTTTTTCTTGACTTGCATAAACAGGAGTTTTAAATTTGTCAATATCTAAAGCTTGAAAATCTGGATCTTGATTTCCATAAGACCAATATGGAACATCACCAAAGTGAGTAATCAAATTATCAAATGTATAAGCCAACATAATACGTGCTGAAGCGATTGTATTTTCACCATCAGCATAATTATACCTTTTTAAATAATCAGGATCCTGAGCATACTTAATAATTTGTTTATAATTTGAAGCAGCTCTAAAAGATTCTAACCATCCAGCTTGAGCTTGACCAGCATCACGATAAGCATAACGATCCTCATCTAGATATATATTTTGAGCTGAATATTGCATCCAAGGTAATGAAATACGTGCAGACCACCATCCATTTCTTGTTTGTTCTATCAAATACCTATTAGTACCATTAAACAATGTGCTCATAGGCACTTCTTCTGGGTTATTAGGATTTCCATTAATTTCTTCAAAATTAGTATCACAACTCGTTAATCCTAGAGAAGTAAACCCTAACGATAATGCAACTAATAATAT
Organism: Empedobacter tilapiae; assembly: GCF_004785645.1. Lineage (GTDB taxonomy): Bacteria > Bacteroidota > Bacteroidia > Flavobacteriales > Weeksellaceae > Empedobacter > Empedobacter tilapiae. The sequence goes on from NZ_SRPE01000001.1 coordinate 70,971, forward strand.
TTTAACTTTTTTCATTTTTCTTTTAGTTTAGAATTGCAATTTTAAATTCATACCAAATGATCTTGTCGAAGGTAAAGAACCTCCTTCAAAACCTTGAATGTTACCACTACCTGCTGTAGTCATCTCTGGATCAAAATTTTTATTATCTAATCCCCACGTAGCTAAGTTTCTACCAAAAGCAGTTACAACGACATTAGCAAAAGGACCTCTAAATCTTTCTGGAAATGTATATGAAAGTGTAACCTCACGTAACTTCACATAGCTAGCATCAAATACATTTTGAGCAGCAGGGCCAGAATAATAATGAGGGAAATATTCCATCGCCTCAACTACTTTTGTATTTTCAACATATGCCCCCTGATTACCATTTGCTGTTGCATCCCAAACAACTCCTTTAGATACAATACCATTCTCACGCACCCCATTAGCAGCTGTCTCTTCTAACATACCTGAGTTCATTCCAAAAATATTAGATGTAGAGAAATATTTTCCTCCTTTTTGAATATCTAATAAAGCACTTAAACTAAATCCTTTATAAGAAAATGAATTTCTAATACCTAAGTTATAATCTGGTAAAATTGACCCTAAATTTTTAATATCACTTGATAGATATAATCCATCAGCACCTACAACTTTATTACCTTTATCATCATAAACAAAATCAGTACCTCTAATTTGTCCATACTTCTCGCCTACAGCAGCAACTAATTGCGCATTAAAAGGAGCATTTGTCAGAACTAAATTTTCAATATCTTCTGTTAAAGACAATAATTTATTTTCATTTTTCGCGAAGTTAAATGACATTCCCCATTCAAATTCTTCTGTTCGAATCGGAACAATATTTACCATTGCTTCAATCCCTTTATTTTCCATTTCTCCAGCATTTAAATACTGTCTATTGTATCCTGTATCAGGTCCAACTTGAACTGGAAAAATTAGGTCAGATGTTTTTTGGTTATAGTATGTTACATCAAAAGATAATCTACTTTTGAACATTGCCATTTCTAAACCAATCTCCCAAGATTTTTTTGTTTCAGGTCTTAAATTAGGGTTATTTTTATCTAAACTCATCATGAAATAAGGATCACCTCCAAATGAAACTGAATTATATATACTATTCAAATATATATCATTCAATTTATAAGGATCTGTATCATTTCCAGACTTAGACCATCCTCCACGAATTTTACCAAATGTTAACCAATTCTGTTTAATTACTTCAGAGAATACAAAACTTAATGTAGCTGAAGGATAGAAAAAAGAATTATTCGATGAAGGTAATGTAGATGACCAGTCATTTCTAACTCCTAAATCTAAATATAACATATCAGCAAAACCTAAAGAAGCTCCACCAAATACAGAATTAATTCTCTTATGATACTCTCCATTTGTTACTGTAGCTGGCTCGTATCCATTAGAAAGATTGTATAGATTTTTAATAATTAATCCTCCATTTGTTGTAGCATCTATTAATGAATTTTTAAAATCTCGTCCTTTCTTACCACGTTTAGTTGTAATTAAAATAACTCCATTACCAGCACGAGACCCATAAAGTGCTGTTGCGGGACCTCCTTTTAAAACACTCATCGATTCAATATCATCTGGATTGATATCAAAAGAAGCATCTCCATAATCACGCCCTCCAGCTCCTCTCTGAGTGTTTGTTGAATTATAATTTGAGTTATCTAATGGAACCCCATCAATAACTATTAAAGGTCTATTTTCACCAGTAATAGAACTAATACCACGTAAAGTAATACGAGCAGATCCACCGATATTACCACTAGGAGTAGATATCTGTGCTCCAGCAACATTACCAGACAACGCTGCTAAAGGATTTGAAGATCTAGAATTTGTTAATAAATCTCCTTTTACTTCTTGTGAAGCATATCCAAGAGATTTCTTATCACGTGTAATTCCTAATGCTGTTACAACAGCCCCTTCTAACTCTACAATCTCAGAAGGTTTAAGAGTCACTTTATAATCTGTTCCTGCTCCAACTGCAAATGTTTGTGTTGGTAATCCCACAGCTTCTACTGTCACTAAATCTCCTTGCTTAGCTTCTATACTAAACACTCCATTTTCATCAGTATAAACTTCTTTTCCTGACGTTGTTTTTACAACAGCATCAGCAACTGGAAAACCTTCTGGATCAGTCACAGTACCTGTAACTGTCTTTTCTTGTGCGTATAAAGAAGTTCCCAAAAGAATTCCTCCTAATACAAACAAGTTTTTTAAATTTCTCCTCATTTGTTAAAATATTTTTAAAACTGTTATAAACTTAAGATTTCTCTAACATTTACAAAACTTTTTTTTATTAAAGTTTAATATTTTTATCAGAATTTCAAAAAAAAATATAATCTTTTATCAAATTAAGAAATATATTAAGCTTTATTTTAATATGATTTTAGTCAGAGAATAAAAATCATTGGTTTCTTATTTAAAAAATATTAATTTTTTTCATAATCATAATCCTTATTATTAATGTTTATACTTTTGTAATAAAATTATATTTTGGAAAAAGTATTAACAAACTTCGAATATGAAATTGGTTGTGATGAAGCTGGAAGAGGTTGTTTAAGTGGTCCTGTTGTTGCTGCTGCCGTTATTCTTGGAAAGGAGTTTGAAAATGATATCATTAATGATTCAAAACAATTATCAGAAAATAAAAGAAATTCTTTAAGAATTTTCATTGAAGAAAATGCTCTTTTTTGGGCTGTTGGAATTGTTTCTCCAGAAGAAATAGACGAAATAAATATTCTTAATGCTAGTTTTCTAGCAATGCATAGAGCAATAGATCAATTAAATTGTCCTAAAGATATGATTATTGTTGATGGTAATCGTTTTAATAAATACAATGATGTTCCGCATAAATGTATTATTAAAGGAGATTCTAAATATATGAATATAGCTGCAGCTTCTATCTTAGCAAAAACTTATCGTGATGAGTACATGGAAAAAATTCATAATGAATTTCCTATGTATGATTGGAAAAAAAATAAAGGATATCCAACAAAAGCTCATCGTTTAGCTATAAAAGAATATGGAGCTTCTCCTTATCATCGAATGAGTTTTAAACTTTTACCTGATCAATTAAGTTTAGATTTATAAAATAAAAAAGGATACAAAATGTATCCTTTTTTATTTTATAAATCTAATTATTTTTTAGTTACTTTCTGTGTATAAGTTCTTTTATCTGTTTTTATACTTAATACATAGATACCTTTTGGATAATTTGAAAAATCAATTTTAGCTTCTTTTTTATCTAATTTATTTAATTTAGATAATAATTTACCTCCCATATCATAAACCTGATAGCTAACAATACTTTCTTTACTTGTTAGTGTTACAAAATCCGTAGTAGGATTTGGATAAATTGAAAATTCTAGTTTATTGATATCTTCTAACCCTAAAGAATTACAATTAATTTGAGCTTCCCATCCTTTTAATTCTAATCCTCCATCAGATCTAAATCTAATTGTAATAGCTCCTGAATCGTCAGTAGAAATAAATGGTCCTGGAATCTTATTTCCATTTAATTCTTTTCCATTTTCAAATAATTTTGAAGCATTACTAGATGTTCCATTATAAACATTCATATAATCATAAACTCCATTTTCATCAGCAGGTTCTACATCAAATTCTGTAAAAGTGATTGACACTTTTTCGCCCGCAACAAGAGGTTTAAATACTTTTATAAAATTTTCGTTAGGAGAATAATTCCCATTTGCTCCTCCAGAATCATAATACAAATCTCCATTACAATAATCTCCTGGAATTTCGATAATTGCCGTTACTGAAGATGAATTAGATGTTTCAGAACATTTATTTGCTACTTCAATTCTATAATAAGCATTTTTATCTAAATTATCAAACTTTAATGTTTTTGTTTTTGTTTCTTTCCATTGAGCTTCTACATCTCCTATTTTTTGAAATTTATAAATCCAAACTGTTCCTATATCATCATTCAACGTATAAGAAATACTCTGCCCATTAAGAGTACCTGAAACTGATTTTATTGTTTGTTGACAAGTCATACTACAATCTGTACTTAAACAAATTTTACCATCAACAGTAGCACGAATTAAATTCCCTGGTTGTTCTCCAAAACCATTAGAAAAGTTAATACCTACTCCACCAACTAAATGACAATAACTCATAATTGTACCTTTATCAGCATAAGGTATTGGTCCTGTAGGACAAGTTCCTTCTGCTAAACTAGGATCATAAGTTGGAGCACAACCATCTATCGCAGTATTATCTCCATTCCAAGAACATGCATGTGTATGAGGAGATCCAAGTGCATGCCCCATTTCATGCGTCATCGCCATAATTGTCCAAGAATAAACTGGTACATCTCCATATGTCATATTAATCCCAGAATAAGCATAATGATATTCATTATTACACATCGAATTTAGGTAAGCAACAGAAGTAGTAGATGGATAATTTACTAAATGTGCAAAATCTCCATCAAAATCCGTTCTCGTTGTTCTGAATTTGTTCAATTGAGCACTGTAATTTCCTGTATAAGGATCTTGTTCTTTCCAAATCATCACCTTAGATAAAGATGTTCTAATGTAATCATTTGTATAAAGTGTAGCTATATTATTATGAATAGCAGTTAACCAATTCAAGGTTTTTGTTTCATCTAAACCATTCTGCTTATAAGGGGCATAAGCAATCTCATAATAAACACGAACACATTTTTCTGTCATTTCATTCGTAGTCTTCTTTAAGATTTTTGGATCATAATTAGGTTTGTAGTTTTTATTTTCTTCTAATTGATCTACAGCACACTTTACATTATTTTTAGCTTCTACATTATAAGAAGAATACGTAACATACTCCTCTGAATTTTGTAGTTTACCTATCACAACATCTCCTAAAGCTGTAGAAGAAGCTACACCAATTACTTGATCTTCAAAAATAGAAATCGCTACGACAGAAGTTCTATCTCCTTTAATAATTCCTTGATAATACAAACCAGGTTTATAGTTAATTAATTGATTATTCTGATCAACCGCTCTAAAATTATCTGTAAATAAAGCTTCATTTTTAATCAATTCTAAACTAATTTCGCGATTTTCGAATGGAACTTCTAATGTTAACGAAACTGGTTTTGATTGATACAATTTAGATAACTCAACTTTTTCTAGCTTAAAAACAGAAACACCTTTTGCAAAATCAGCAAATTGATTTCCTTTTTGTTGAATAGCATTACCAAATACATTGTAAGATTTAAAACTGCGACTCGTTAATTTAGCTTGTTCCACTTTTTTAGCAATTGGTCTTTCTTGACCAAATGTTAGCGTGCTAAATACGAATGCAATTAATAGTAAAATTAATTTCTTCATATCATTCATTTTGTGTTAATTGTTGTAAATATATTGCTTTTCAATTTTTATAACACAAAAAAAGAGCAGATAAATTATCTACTCTTAAAATATTTTATAGAAAAATTTCTTCCTAAATCCTCACAACATCGGGAACAAGAATTTCATATTTACCTCCATTTCGCATTACATCTCGAACAATACTAGAACTAATGTATGCTTTTCCAGAAGACGTCAATAAAAAGATTGTTTCTATATTATGATTCGTGATTGCTCGGTTTGTATGAGCAATTGCCTTCTCAAACTCAAAATCGGCTGGATTACGAAGTCCACGTAAAATAAATTGTGCATTTACTTCATCACAAAAGTCAACTGTCAAACCTTCATAAGCCATTACTTCTACATTTTCGAATCTCGCAACAGAATCTTCAATAAACTTGATTCGTTGTTCCAAGGAAAACATATAATTTTTCGATGAGTTTGTTCCAATTGCAACAATTATCTTATCAAATAACGGAACTGCACGTTCTATTATATCTAAATGTCCCAAAGTAATTGGATCAAAAGACCCAGGGAAAACTGCTATTCTTCTATCCATGGTGAAGATCTATTTAAGGCAAATTCTATTTCACTATCCATCAAATCTTCCAAAGCAATTCCTGCGTAAGCAGCTTGCTGAGGAAAAATACTTGCAGGAGAAAAACCTGGTAACGTATTCATTTCAATAAAATGCGGTTCTCCATTTACAATAATATATTCAGAACGAGAAAATCCAGACATATTAATACATTTATATGCTTTTGCAGCAACATCACGCACACGTTGTTCAACTTCTGGCGTTAAACGAGCTGGAGTAATTTCATCAGACAATCCATTATATTTTGCATCATAATCGAAAAATTCAGTGTGCGAAACGATTTCTGTAATCCCCAAAACCATTGTCTCTCCTTTGTAATTTAAAACTCCGACCGAAACCTCAGTTCCATCTAAGAAAGATTCGATCAAAACTTCTTTATCTTCAAGAAAAGCTTTTTGCATTGCAGCTTCAAATTCATCTTCTTTATGAACTTTAGAAATTCCTAAACTTGATCCTGAACGATTTGGTTTTACGAAACAAGGTAAACCAACTTCATCAATAATTTCTTTTGAAGTATAATTGTCTCCTTTATTAATATATATTGATTTTGCATGTGGTATTCCATATTTGCTCAATACTGCAATACAATCTTTTTTATTAAATGTTAAGGCAGATTGATAAAAAGGACATCCATTGTATGGTAAATCAATCATTTCAAAATACGCTTGCAAATAACCATCTTCTCCTGGCGTACCATGAATTGTATTAAAAACGACATCAAACGTAATTTTTTCTCCATTTTTTTCAAATGAGAAATCACCTTTATTAATTGGATATTTTTCGCCTTCAATTTCGGCAAACCAACCTTCTTTTAAGATTCGAACCCTTGTTCTGTCGTACTTTTCTGGATTTAGACTTGAGTAAATTAACTCGCAACTTTTTAACGAAATCACACTTTCATCCGTATATCCACCTGCTACAACTGCTACTCTTAACATGTTTAATTTAAAATTTATTCAAATATAGAACTTTGACATCAATCATAAATATTATTTTTAAACTATATTTGTGCGACAATTTATCATTTCAATGAAAGGAGTAAAATCAATCATTCAAGTTTTGCTGAATGTAGCTATTGTAATAGCACTATCATTTGGGCTTTACCATTTTATTTTTAACGTTTGGTTAGATTCGTATACAAATCACAATGAATTTGTTGAAGTTCCGGATTTATCTAAAATGAATATTACTGATGCTACAGCCAAGTTAGAAGAACTTGGGTTGACATACGAAGTAGATAGTTCTCGTTTTGATCCAAATACGAAACCTTTTGCAATTATGGATTTTTATCCAGCAGCAGAATCACGTGTAAAAGAAGGTCGTCGTATCTTTATTAAATCAAATCCGAAAACATATCGTCCAGTTGAATTACCAGATTTAATTGGAAAATCAAAACGTTTAGCTTTTACACAATTAGAAATTTCTGGACTTAAAATCGGAAAAATTATTTATGAACCAGATTTAGCAAAAGATGCCGTTCTTAAAATATTATACAACGGAAAAATTGTAAAAGCAGGTGAACAATTACCTCGTTTTGCAACAGTTGATTTGGTGTTAGGACGCGGAATGTTATCTGGAGTTAGAATGCCTAATTTGGTTAATTTAACACTTACAGATGCTAAAAAATCAATTAAAGACAATTTCTTCGAGATTGGTCAAATCAAATTTATTGGAACTTCTCATGATACAATCAATGCAAGAGTTGTTTATCAATTTCCTTTTGCAACAGATACATATGATCAAGGTCAGCCAATTGATATTTGGTTATCTACAGAACCTCGAGAAAAAATTAGAACACAGCTAAGAGAACTAGATATTCAGTACAAAAATTTTGGCGAAGATACTATTAGCGGTACTCAATACAGAGATATTATAACACAAAAAGCTGAACAGCAAATCAAAGATATGCAACAGCAACAACAAAATAATCCAACAACAGAGCTACCAAAGCCTACAGAAACGCCTAAAGCTCCAGAAGAGATTATTATAGAATAGAAAGAGAATAAATGACAGAAGATTTAGAAGATTTCTTACAAGAGGAAAACGACAATAAATTATACGAGCATTTTTCAATAACGGTTGACAAAGGTCAATCGTTATTGCGTATAGATAAGTTCTTAATGGTTAGAATTGAGAACGCAACAAGAAATAAAATTCAACAAGCAGCTGATAACGGAAACATTTTAGTTAACAATGAATCTGTAAAATCGAATTATAAAGTAAAGCCTGGAGATTTTATTCAGATTATGTTAGAAACTCCTCCTCGCGAGAATGAAGTTATAGCAGAAGATATTCCAATCAAAATTATTTACGAAGACGATCAAGTTGTCGTAATTGATAAAGAACCTGGAATGGTTGTACATCCTGGACATGGAAATTACACAGGAACTTTGGTAAATGCCTTAAAGTTTCATTTTGATAATTTACCATCAATGTCAGATCAAATGGAGCGTCCTGGTTTGGTACATCGTATCGACAAAGACACAAGTGGACTTTTAGTTATTGCAAAAACGGAAGTTGCGATGACAAGTTTAGCAGAGCAATTTGCGGCTCACACAACAGACCGTTTGTACAATGCATTGGTTTGGGGAGTTTTGGCAGAACAAGAAGGAACAATCACAGGACATATTGGTCGACACTTAAAAGATCGTATGCAAATGGCAGTTTTTCCTGACGGAGATCAAGGTAAACATGCTGTGACACATTATAAAGTAATGGAGAATTTTTCTTACGTTACATTGGTCGAATGTAAATTAGAGACAGGTCGTACACATCAAATTCGTGCGCATTTCAAACATTTGGGACATCCATTATTCAATGATGCTCGTTATGGCGGAGATCGCATTTTGAAAGGAACAACATTCAACAAATACAAACAGTTTGTTGACAATTGTTTCGCAGCTTGTCCTCGCCAAGCTTTACATGCACGCACATTAGGGTTTGATCATCCTACAACAGGAGAACGTATGTATTTCGAATCTCCGATGCCTGCAGATATGATAGATATTTTAGAACGTTGGAGAAATTATTCAGCAAACTCTGTTCATGCAACAGAACCTGATGAAAAAATTGATCGCAACGCAAAAGAAATGGAATAGATTTATTTTTAATTATAAAGCACTTCTACGGAAGTGCTTATCTATTTCTATATAAACTTACACGATTTTAATCAATGAATTTTTCAGAATTAAATATAATTGAACCAATTTTAAAAGCAATTGAAGAGGCTGGATATACAGAACCAACCGAAATTCAAGAGCAATCTATTCCTTTAGTTTTAGAAGGAAATGACATTATTGGTTGCGCACAAACAGGAACAGGGAAAACGGCATCTTTTGCAATTCCTATTCTACAAAATTTAACAAATTCTCCGAGCAAAGGAAGAAAAGTTAGAACATTAATTTTAACGCCAACGCGTGAATTAGCCATTCAAATCAACGAAAGTTTTAAATTATATGGTAAAAACTTACCGTTAAAACATTTAGCTATTTTTGGAGGTGTTAATCAAAATCCACAAATCGGTGCTATCAAAAATGGTGTTGATATTTTAATTGCAACACCTGGTCGTTTGTTAGATTTGATTGGACAAGGACATTTAAAAATTAATCAAATCGAGATTTTTGTTTTAGATGAAGCCGATCGTATGTTGGATATGGGATTTGTTCATGAAATCAAAAAGATTTTAGAAATCATTCCAAAAGAAAGACAATCACTTTTCTTTTCTGCAACAATGCCAAAAAACATTCGAAAATTCTCTCATTCAGTTCTTCGTCGTCCAAAAGAAGTTAGCGTAACACCTGTTTCTTCAACTGCCGAAACGGTTGAGCAATTTGTTTATCATGTAGACAAGGATATGAAAGTGAAACTTTTAGTCAGCATTTTAAATGAACATCCAGAAGATCGTACTTTGATTTTTACACGTACAAAACATGGCGCAAATCGTTTGGTAAGACACTTGGAAAAGGCTGGAATTCCAGCTGCTGCGATTCATGGTGATAAATCTCAAAATGCAAGACAGCGTGCTTTAAATGATTTCAAAGAAGAAAAGTTGAAAGTTTTAATTGCGACTGATATTGCTGCTCGTGGAATTGATATTGATCAATTACCTTATGTGATCAATTATGAATTACCGAATGTTCCTGAAACGTATGTACACCGAATTGGACGTACTGGTCGTGCGGGACGCGAAGGAAAAGCAATTTCTTTATGTGCTGCTGACGAAAGAGGTGATTTGGCAAATATTGAGAAATTAATTGGTAATTATGTGACAGTTATTAAAACGCCAAAAGAGTTTTATAAATTACCTGACGCGAATAGCAACAATAATAATTTCAAGAAAAATAATACAGGTTTTAAACCCAAAAAAGATACAAAACCAAAGAATCCTCATCGAGGAAAAAGAAAATAAATTCCAATCCCTACATTAAAATTTTTAATATAAGAATATTCACTAAACTTTGTCAATCCCCAAGATAAGCGCAAGCCAGCTTCTAATCTATCATTTATCTTATACCCTCCACCAACAGCTATAGCAGCTTGAAAATGTTTTATATTTTCCAATTTACCGTCCTCAGAAGGAATTTCATTTAACTTATCAGTATATTTCCCATGTACTGATAGTAAATAGGCTAACTCTGGACCCGCTTCAACATAAATTTTATTTGGTTGATACTTTAGTAACAAAGGTAATTTAATAAGATGTGTTTTATATTTAAAATCAAAACGTGGTTCGGTTGTATTATCATTTTGTCCAATTTGAAAATATTCAGTGTAAGAAACATTTACATTATTAAAAGATTGATAAGAATACATCAATTCTGGTTGAAAACTAAAATTATCTTTCAACTGAATTGTATAAAATCCTCCAACGTAAAAACCATATTGATTTTGATTATCTCCCATTTCTGCTTTTGTAATCCCTGTTGTTTGTCCACCAACTTTTATCCCATAAGATTGCTGTGCTAAACTCGGAACAGAAAACAAAATAGCTCCAATTAAAAATAGTTTATTCATAAATTTTGTCAAATAATTCATTAATATATCTATTAACGTTTATTTTAAAAAAATATTATGCTTTTGGATTTTCTGTATATTTATCCACAATCATACTCAATGCACCATCAGTTGTAATGTTACATGCTGTTCCAAAACTATCCTGCAATGCGAAAATAGTCAAGATTAAAGCGACTCCAGCTTCATCAAATCCTAAAACATTTGATATTAATCCTAACGAAGCGACAACTGTTCCACCCGGAACTCCTGGTGCTCCAACTGCAAAAATTCCTAAAAGTAAAACAAAAGTTACCATTGTTCCTAGATCAGGAATATGACCATACAAGACTTGAGAAACCGTCATCACAAAGAAAACTTCAGTCAATACTGAGCCACATAAATGTGTATTCGAGAAAAATGGAATCGTAAAATTAGAAATCGTAGGTTTGATTACTTTACTATCATTCACCGCTTTTACCGCAACTCCCAAAGAAGCCGCCGAAGACATTGTTCCAACTGCCGTTAAGTAAACAGGTGGATAATATTTTAAGAGTTTGAATGGATTAGTTTTATGATAAAACCCAGCAATTGTATACATTAATGTCATCCAAATAAAATGACCAACAATGACTATCAAAATTACTTTTAAGAAAACAGGTAATTGCTTTTCAATAGACCCTTCGTAACTTAAAACAGCAAAATTTGCTGCAATGAAAAAAGGTAAAATTGGAATCAAAACTTTATTCACCAAAAGAATCACTATATCTTTAAATTGATCAAAAATCTTTTCTAATTCCTTTGCTTTTGTAATCAAAATTCCCATTCCCAACATCAATGAAATAACCAAAGCTGTCATCACCGAAAAAATTGGCGGAACATCTAATTGAAATAAAATTTTTGGAACTTCACGCAACGAATCGACTGAAGTTGGAATTGATAAATTTGGAATAATTTGATAACCTGCAATCATCGAAAATAACCCCGCTCCTATAGAAGATAAATAGGCAATTAATAATGAAAAACCTACTATTTTAGCTGAGCCTTCGCTTAATTTCGTAATTGAAGAAACAATAAAACCGATTACAATTAACGGAACCAAAAAGAAGATTAATTGTCCTGTAAAATATTTTAAGGATAATACAACTTGAATTGTATTTTCGTTCAGATAATTTCCTAAAACCAAACCGGCAATCACACCCAAAAGCAATCGAAATAATGTATTGCTCGCAATCTTTTTTAACATTTGACACAAAATTTGCGACAAATATAAACTCTATTAATTTAATAGACTAAATATGTTTTAGGAAATATTTAAATCTTTTTACTAAATTATATGACATTAAAAAAGTACAAAATAAAAAGTACACTGTCACTCTGAGCCTGTCGAAGAATCTTTTCTATTTTTTGATAATAAAGGTAAATCTTCAAATCTATTATTAATTAAAGCTTCTTTTTTAGCTCTACTCCAACCTTTCAGTTTCTTCTCAAAAATTATTGCATCGTTTACGTCTAAAAATTCTTCATTAAAAACTAATTTAATTGGTCTTCTCGAAAAAGTATGACTCATAGGATTTATTCCGTCGTTATGCTCATTAATTCTTTTTTGGAGATTATTTGTCACTCCTACATAATACGAATTGTCTGAACATTTTATAATATAGACATAATATATTTTTCTCATAACAAAGCTTTATTCTTCGACAAGCTCAGAATGACCGCTGTATTATTTATAATCTTTTCATATCACTTTGAGTGTCCAAGAGTTATTATTTTAACACTCCTCTCTCACAAACTGAATTGCCAAATTAAGTGCATTATTGGAAACAATTTTGGTGAAATCTTCTCGGTCCAAATAGGGATAAAAATATTTTTTATTCAATGTTATATTACCATTTGTGATCGAAATCCAAACCGTTCCAACCTCTTTTCCGTCTTCACCTTTATTTGGACCAGCAACACCAGTTGTAGAAATACTAATATCAGTTTTTAATTGATTTCGAACACCTTTTGCCATTTGTTTAGCAACTTGTTCCGAAACAACTGTAAATTCATCAATGTCAGATTGACTCACGTTTAGCAAATTTACTTTTACCGAAGTGTCGTACGAAACAATTGTTCCGAAATAATAAGCAGAACTTCCCGAAACAGACGTGATCAAACTTGCTATATTTCCTCCTGTACAACTTTCGGCAGTCGAAATTGTCAATCTTTTTTCTCGTAAAATATCACCCAAAACTTGTTGCGCACTTCCAGAATTTTCGGAAATTAGAAATTCTCCAGCAATTAATTTGAATTTATTAATCTGATATTGAATTTCATTTTGTAAAAATTCTTTATTCGTTCCAAAAGCTGAAAATCGTAAATCAATAGAAGTTCTGTTGGGTAAATAAGCCAAGTGAATAAATTCGGGCAAATTATTTTCCCACTCTTCAACTAAAAGAGCCAAATCACTTTCAGGAATTCCACTCACCAAAATATCACGATGAACAATAGTTTCTGATTGAAATTGGTTTTGTAATCTTGGAATAATTTCATCGCGTATCAAACCTTTCATTTCAAAAGGAACACCTGGCAAATTGATGATAATTTTATCATTAACAGTAGTCCAAAGACAAGGCGCAGTTCCATATTTATTTTGAATAAAAGTAGATTTCTCTGGAATTAATCCTTGATCTTGATTCAAACTATTTAACTCTTTTGCGTAACCTCTTGTTTGAAATAATTGAATAATATTCTCTAAAACCTTAGGTTCTTGAACTAATTCACAATTCAAAAATTGACACAAAGCTGCTTTGGTTTTATCATCTTTTGTTGGTCCTAAACCACCTGTTACAATTACAATATTTGATTTAGAAATTCCTCGTTGAAAAGCTTCGACAATATGATTCATTTCGTCTTGAACAGAAATAATTTCTTCCACCTCAATCCCAATCGTATTCAATTGTTTGGCAATAAATGCAGAATTTGTATCCACAATTTGTCCGATAAGAATTTCATCACCAATTGTAAGTAATGTCGCTTTAATTTTCATACACAAAAAAACTTGCTTAAAGTTAAGCAAGTTTAATGTCATTATCTATTTTTTATCAATACCTTCATTGTTAACTTCATTTCTTCTTTTATCAAGATCGTCCCATATTTTCTCTAATTCATCATTCGAAATTTTGTTTCCTTTTGTAGGAATAACAATCTTATATTTTGATTTTTCTTTTACTGAATTTGCTTTATAAAAACCAAAATATTCTCCCATTTCATCTTCATAACTAATCTCAAGATCAAGAACCAAACCTCCAGGACTCATGAAATTAATTAGCATTAAATCTGTTTTAATTTCTGGAACAAACCAAGCAACAAAGATTCTGTCATTAAAATTTGCAGTTGCTTTTTGTGCTTTATATCCGAGAATTTCTTTTGTTTCATTTGATAATTTCCAATCAAGATTATTTATTTTATCATAAACAATATATTTTTTTCCATAAACATCTTGTTGCATCAACACTTCTTGTTTTTCAGTATTGAAATAAGTTGTTCCAAAATACATATATGGTGCACTTTTCTTAATAAAAACAATTTGTCCTTGTACATTCTCAACTTTTGGTAATTCAATTGTGTTTGCTTCGTCTTTATGCAGAATAAATTTAAACTCTAAAGCAGCTGGATTTTCATTTTGATCAATATTTTGTTTTCTTAACTCAAAATCAGTAATATCTTTATAAAAGTCTAAACCTTTTTGATTATATTTTACTTTAATCTGTGTTTCATATTCTACCTCATAAAATTGTGCATTCACATAGCTAGAAACTAAAACTATTAGTACGATTAGTTTTTTCATATTAGATATTATTAATATCTAAATATAACAAAAAAGAGACACAACTAATTGTGTATCTTTAAAATATAATAAAAAAATTTAATTATAAAATATGTTTCTCAGCATGATAAGAAGAACGAACCAATGGCCCAGATTCTACATGACGGAATCCTAATCCGCGTGCAAAATCTTCGTATTTCTTGAATTGTTCTGGCGTGATAAATTCTTTCAAAGGCAAATGTTTTTTTGTTGGTTGCAAATATTGACCAATTGTAATAACATCTACTTTTGCATTAGCAACTTCCTGAATTGTTTCAAAAACCTCATCTTCAAACTCACCCAAACCAAGCATAATTCCAGTCTTTGTACGACGTTGACCTGCTTCTTTTGCGTAACGTAAAACTTCTAACGATCGATCATATTTTGCTTGTATACGAACTTCTCTTGTTAAACGACGAACAGTTTCCATGTTATGAGATAATACTTCTGGTGAAGCCTCAACTAAACGATCAATGTGTTTTTCAATTCCTTGAAAATCTGGAATCAAAGTTTCCATTGTTGTTCCTGGACTAATTCTACGAACAGCATGTATAGTTTCTGCCCAAATAATAGATCCCATATCTTTCAAATCATCACGATCTACAGACGTTAAAACTGCATGCTTTATTTGCATTAATTTGATAGAACGAGCTACTTTTTCTGGCTCTGCCCAATCCACCTGTTCTGGACGACCAGTTTTTACACCACAAAAACCACACGAACGTGTACATACATTTCCCAAAATCATAAATGTTGCAGTACCTTCTCCCCAACATTCACCCATATTTGGGCAACTACCACTTTGACAAATGGTATTCAATTTATATTTATCAACTAAACCTCTTAATTCTCGATGTTTTTTTCCTGTTGGTAATTTAACACGTAACCATTCAGGTTTTTTTACTCTTCCATCTGGTAATAGCTCAACACTCATACATTACTTTTCTGATTGGCTAATTTACAAAGATTTTTTGGAAGATTTTACATTCTAAACATTGGATTAAATTTTGAATAAAAACAAAAAAAATACAATTTTTAACATTATTTGGAATATTATTTGGGATTAATTTCATATAAAATATTGTGTAAATTAAATATCAAAACTCAATGAAAAAATTAATAATGGCTATTTCTTTCACTAGTTTAATAATCTTTAGCTGTGAAACTAAAAAACATGAAAACATAAACAAGACAGAAGATGTAACATTGGATTCATCTACCACTAACCTTCCTAAAGATAGTTTAACTACAGGTCATGTTGATGAACATAATTCTAAAACATCTATTGATTGGGTTGGTACTTATGAAGGAGTTTTACCTTGTGCTGATTGTGAAGGAATAAAAACAACTTTAACTATTAATAAGGATGAAACTTTTACTTTATCTCAAGAGTATTTAAACAAAAATTTCAAATTAGAAGACAAAGGTAAATTAGAATGGTCTAAAGATGGTGGATCTATCAAAATTACAACTAAAGAGAATGGTAATTTTAATTATAAAGTCGGTGAAAATAAATTATTTTCATTAGATCAAGAAGGAAAAGAGATTACAGGTTCTCTTGCTGATAAATATGTTTTAATAAAACAATAATTTGATAAAGAAATCCCGATACTTTTCGGGATTTTATTTTAAAATAATTTTAATTGTTTAGATTCTAGTTCTAATAGATATTGTTTACGTTTTTTTCCTCCAGCATAACCTGTTAAAGATCCATCAGAACCAATAACTCTGTGACAAGGCACTACTATTGCAATTTTATTTTTCCCATTAGCATTTGCTACAGCTCTTATCGCTAATAAATCTCCAACAGCTATCGATTGATCTTTGTACGATCTTGTTTCTCCAAACGGAATTTTAATTAATTCGTTCCAAACTTTTTTCTGGAAATCAGTTCCAATCAAATCAAGTGGAATTGTAAATTCTTTTAGATTTCCTTCAAAATAATCATTCAATTCATTTTCTAAACGATTCAAAACTTCATCATCCTTTTCCAAAATTTCACCCAAGTTTTCTATTTCTTTGAGTTGTTTTTCGGTCGATTTTCCATCAAAAAACTCTAACATACAAAGTCCTTTTTCCGACTTTATTGCAAGCATTTCTCCAAGAGGTGTTTGTATTTTTTTTGAGCGAAACATTTTATAAAATTTTAGTTGAAAGTTAGAAAAATATAGTCGTAATTTGGTATCAAATTTGTTGTTAAAAATATCATAAAATTAATTTATGAAAAAATCTATTTTTGCGAGTGTTTTCGCATCATTCATTATATTCTCTTGTCAATCAAAAGGTGTTCAACAAGAACAAAAAAATACAGATTCCTCTACAGAAATTACAGAAGCTGTAAAAAAAGAACACAATTCTATGAATTCGTTGGATTGGGCTGGAAAATATGAAGGAACTTTACCTTGTGCCGATTGCGAAGGAATAAAATATATTGTTGAATTGAAAAAAGATGGTAACTTTTTTATTGAGCAAGAATATCTAGGAAAAGAAACAGTTTATCAAGACGAAGGATTTTATAAATGGGATGCTTCTGGAAATGTTTTACATTTAAATTCGAATGTAAGTCCGTTAGTATTGAAAGTTGAAGAAAATAGATTGAAAGTTTTGGATCAACAAGGAAAAGAAATTACAGGAAATTTGAAAGATAAATATATCTTGAAAAAGACTAAATAATAAAAAGCAAAAGGCAATTTCGATTACGGATTGCCTTTTATTTTTGAAATTATATTTAGTTCAATAAATGATCTTTTGTCAATTTGTCAAAAACTTTGATTACACCTATTACTTGAATTTCTTCTTGTAAATATTCTTCAAAAGTAAAATAGTTGTAAGCTTCAATTTCGTTTGTTGGTATTATTTCTTCATTCAAATCGTACAAAAAACAATCTTGTTCCATCAAAAGATTCAGTTCTCCATATGCTTCAGCTGTAATATGACAATAAAAATTGAGATCTTCTTTTACCAAATCTAAACTCAATTCTTCTTTTATCTCTCTTATCAAAGCTGATTTAGAATTTTCACCTTCATCAATTTTCCCTCCAGGTAAATACCACGCCTTTTTATTTTTGCTAAATGTCAAAAGCAGTTTATTGTTTTTAATTACTAATAATCCTGCTGTTGGTAATTGAATCATTTTTATTTTTTTAAACTTTTCTGCCATTCCCAAGCTGTACGCATACTTTCTGCAAGTTTAGTTTCTGGCTTCCATCCTAATTCTTTTTCTACAAGTGAGTTATCCGCATAAGCTTCGATAATATCTCCTGCACGACGTTCTTTTATTTGATAATTTAGTTTCAAATCATTTGCTTCTTCAAACGCATGAACAACTTCTAAAACAGTCGATCCAGTTCCTGTTCCAAGGTTAAAGAATTCTAGCTTCGCTTTATTTTTATTTTCGATCAAACGAGTTACAGCTTTTACATGCGCATCAGCCAAATCATTTACATCTATATAATCACGAATCGCCGTACCATCACGTGTTGGATAATCGTCTCCCCAAACCGATAACTCTTCTCTAATTCCAGCTGCAGTTTGTGTTACATAAGGAATCAAATTATTTGGAATTCCTTTTGGTAATTCTCCAATTTTAGCTGTTGGATGCGCACCTACTGGATTGAAATAACGTAAACAAATCACATTTTTGTCAAATGCAGTAGAGAAATCTTCTAAAATTTCCTCTCCCATTTGTTTCGTTTTTCCATAAGGAGATTCAGGTTTCTTTAAAGGAGTTTGTTCATCTATAGGCATCTTATCTGCTTGCCCATAAACCGTACAAGATGAACTAAAAATAATATTATCAGCGTCAAAATCTTTCATTGCGTCTAAAAGATTAATTAATCCTAAAAGATTGTTACGATAATACATCAACGGTTTTTCAACAGATTCTCCAACCGCTTTATGCGCTGCGAAGTTAATAATTCCATCTATTTTATTTGTTTTGAAAAATTCGTTTACTTTTTCTTGATTCTTTAAATCTATTTCAAAAAAGGCTGGTCTTACATTTGTAATTGATGTAATTCTATCCAAAAAATCAATATCTGTATTTGATAAATCGTCAATTATTACTACTTCATAACCTGCATATTGTAAAGCAACAACAGTATGAGATCCTATATAACCTAAGCCTCCAGTTACTAATATTTTACTCATTTCGTATTTTAAAGTTTCTTTAGTTATTCAAATTTAGGAAAATAAAAAAAGCTTCTGAAACAAATCAGAAGCTTTTAATTTTATCTTAATAAATTATTTTGCAAAAAATTCTCGAACAGCAGATGTGATATAAGCTAATTGCTCTTCATCCAACTCTGTGTGCATTGGTAAAGAAATTACTTCTTCTACCAATTTATTTGTATTTGGAAAATCTGCATCATTATAATGTCCATTATCATATGCCTTTTGCTTACGCAATGGAACTGGATAATAAATCATAGCTGGAATTTCTTTTTCAGTCAAGAAAGCTTGTAATTCATTACGTTTTCCATTTGTTACACGTAATGTATATTGATGGAATACGTGAGTTGTATCTTCCTCTTTTACTGGCGTTAATAATGCGTCAATATCTTTAAAAGCTTCTGTATAATAAGTCGCTGCTTTATTACGAGCCGCATTATAATCATTCAATAAAGGTAATTTACGACGTAAAACTGCTGCTTGAACAGAATCTAAACGAGAGTTCACACCTACTTCATCATGGTAATAACGTTTGTACATTCCATGATTTACAATTCCACGTAAACGATGCGCCAAATCATCATCATTAGTAAAGATTGCTCCACCATCACCATAACAACCTAAATTTTTAGATGGAAAGAAAGATGTACAACCAATATGACCAATTGTTCCAGCTTTTTGCCCTTTGTAATCGGCTCCAATTGCTTGTGCAGTATCTTCTACAACATACAAATTGTGTTCTTTTGCAATTGACATAATCTCGTCCATATTTGCACATTGACCAAATAAATGAACTGGAATAATCGCTTTAGTTTTTGGTGTAATTGCCGCTTTCAATTTCTCTGTATCAATTGTAAAAGTATCATAATCAACATCAACTAAAATTGAATTTAATTTCAATAAATCAATAACTTCTACTGTTGCAGCAAATGTAAAATCAGCCGTAATAACCTCGTCACCTGGCTCTAAACCTAATGCCATCAAAGCAATTTGCAACGCATCAGTTCCGTTTCCGCAAGGAATTACGTGTTTTACATTTAAATAATATTGCAATTCAGTTTCGAACTGTTTTACTTCTGGTCCATTAATAAAAGCAGCCGAATCTAAAACATTCATAATTGCTGCATCAACGTCTCCTTTTATTTTTTGATATTGACTTTGTAAGTCAACCATTTGTATTTTTTTCATAACTTAATGAATCTTTCAAAATCTACAACTTTAAAAAGTCGTTATTATTACAACAAATGTACAAAAAAAGCTCATTCTAAATTTTTAACTTTGCAACATTGTGCAAGGATTTTATAACACATCAATTAAGGCGTACGGAATGGCGTTAAAATTGGCTTCGAATTTCAACGAAAAAGCAAAACTTTGGGTAGATGGCAGGAAAAATTGGGAAGAAAAAATAGCTTCTAAAATTTCTGAAACAGATAAAGTTTTGTGGATACATTGTTCATCTTTAGGCGAATTCGAGCAAGGTCGACCTGTCATTGAAGCGTTAAAAGAAAAATATCCAACACATAAAATTGCTGTTTCGTTTTTTTCACCTTCTGGTTATGAAATCAGAAAGAATTATCAAGGTGCAGATGTTATTTTTTATTTGCCTTTGGATACAAAATCGAATGCAGAAAAGTTGATAAAAGTGCTTCATCCAGAGATTTTGGTTTTGGTAAAATACGAATATTGGTTCAATTTGATTACAGAATTACATCAACAAAAGATTCCAATAATTGTAGTTTCATCTATTTTTAGAGAAAGTCAAAACTTTTTTAAGAAAAATGGAAATAATTGGTTTGCAAAAAAATTGAGTTTAATTAATCACTTTTTTATTCAAAACCAAAAATCTAAAAATTTATTAGATTCGATTCAAATTACTCAAAATACAATTGCTGGTGACACGCGTTTTGACCGTGTAAAACAAATTGTTCATCAAGATAATCAGTTGGATTTTATGAATAGTTTTAAACAAAATTCAAAATTAATTGTGGTTGGAAGTTCTTGGCCAAAAGATGAAGAATTATTTATTAATTTAATCAACCAAAAATTAACTGATGATTGGAAAATTGTTTTTGCACCACATAATTTGAATGATGCTGAAATCAGTTCTTTTCTGAGTAAAATCAATCAAAAAGCAGTTAAATTTTCTGATTTAGAAAAAACATCACAACAAGATTTAATTGATTCGAAAATTTTTATTCTGAATACAATTGGTATTTTATCAAAAGTCTATTCTTATGCAGATATTACGTATATTGGAGGAGGTTTTGGTGCTGGAATTCATAATACGTTAGAAGCCGTAACATTTGGAACCCCTGTTATTTTTGGTCCTAAATACAAGAAATTTCAGGAAGCAGTTGATTTAATTGAAATTGGCGGAGGATTTTCTATCACTAATCAAAATGAATTTGATACAATTATGAATCGTTTGATGAATGATGAAAATTATCGAAAAGAAAGTGGAAAAAAAGCAGGAGATTTCGTTCAAAATTCGCCAAATGCAACTAAAATTATTTTACAATATTTAGAGAATATGTTGTAAATCTTTAAATTTTATCACTTTTCAACAAAAAAGGCATAGATATTGTGAGTCAAAAAAGCATTATTGATTTTTTTGATAATGAATCAATTATAATATATGAATAAAACTTTACTTTTGAATTTTATATAAATAACTCAAACTTAAGTAATAAAAAAAATGAAAAAACTAATCTTAGGGATAGCACTTTTCGGTGGATTAAGTGCAGCAAACGCGCAAATTGATTTAGGAATAAAAGGAGGTCTTAACTTCCCTACTTTATCAGGAGACTCAAGACAATTGTATGAGAATCAAACAAAATTTAGAACAGATTTCTATGTTGGTGGTTATGCAAACTACAAAATAACGGATCAAATTAGTTTTCAACCAGAACTTTTGTATTCTAAACAAGGTGCTGGATTAAAAACAAATGATAATTCAAAAGCTAAATTAATTACGCATAATATTAATATTCCTTTAATGGGACGTTACGAAATTATGGACGGTTTAAATGTTGAATTTGGTCCACAATTAGGTTTCTTAGTTTCTGCTAAAGAAAAATATGAATTAGGTAAAGAAAATACGAAGATAAAAGCTACTGACAATTTCAAAACATTTGACTTCGGCTTAAATTTTGGTGCAGCATATAAAATCACTGATGAATTAGAAATTAATGCTCGTTTTACAAAAGGATTATCAAATATTAATGATTATTATCCGCAAGCAATAAATGATAATTACAAAATTACTAACACATATTTTAGTGTTGGTGTCGCATATAAATTAACAGAAATGTAATTTATTTCAAATAAAAATATACAAAGGAGCTAAAAGCTCCTTTTTTTTGTGGTTAATTGTAAAACAATTTTGTCTTGTCAAATTAAATTCTATATTTGTAGTAATTAAATTACAATTGTAGATATGAAAGTTAAATTATCAAGAAGAGAAGAAGAGGTTATGGAAGTTATTTGGAGCGGAAAACAAGTTTTTGCGAAAGATATTATTGATTCTTATGACGATCCGAAACCTGCAAATACTACAATTTCCACCTTATTAAAAAGGATGCATGACAAAGGATATATTGATTACGAGCAAATGGGAAACTCGCGTCGATACTATGCTTTAGTAAAAAAGGATGATTATTTTTCGAAAGAAGTAAAAGGAATTATTTCAAACTTCTTTAATAATTCGGCAACACAATTTGCTTCATTTTTTGCAAAATCGAACAATATGTCAGTCGAAGAATTAGAAAAATTACGTGATATAATTGACAACGAAATAGATCGCAAAAAGAAATAGCCTATGGTTGCTTTTTTTATAAAATTTATTCTTTGTTCCGGATTTTTATATTCGTTTTATAAACTTTTTTTGGAACGCGAAAGCATGTATAAAATCAATCGTTTTTATCTGTTGTTTTCGTTGATATTTTCGTTGATGGCACCTTTGTACAAAATCGATTTGCCTATAACAGCGACTGAAGCGAATATTTCACCTGAACTCTTAGCTTTTTTAATGCAAAATCCTGAATTATTGCAACAAGAAAAAGGAGTTAATTTTGGTGATATTTTGAATGTTATTTACATTTTGGTTGGTGTAATTTTTCTTGTAAGATTTATCTACAATTTGTACGAATTGATGTTCAAAATAAAGACAGAAGAAAAAATAAAAGATCAAAATATTACTTATATTCTTGATTTAGATTCGAATCAACCGTATAGTTTTTGGAAATATATTTTTATTCCTGAAAAACAACTTAAAAATTTACATCAAAATTTAATTGACCACGAAAAAGCACATTGTATTCAGAAACATAGTTTGGATATTTTGTTAATTGAAATTTTTCAAATTCTTTTTTGGTTCAATCCGTTTGTTTATTTCTATAAAAAATCAATCAAACTAAATCATGAGTTTTTGGCTGATGAGTATGTATTGAAAAAGAACTCAGATTTAAAAACTTACCAATATCAAATTTTAGATTGTATTGCAACGCAAAATCCATCAATGATGGCAAGTAATTTCAATTTTATTCTAACTAAAAAACGCCTACTTATGATGACGAAAAATACATCAAAACGAAAAGTAAAAATTCTTTCTTTTGCTTCATTGCCTTTTATATTGAGTGCTTTTGTTCTTTTTAGTCAAAAATCGTTTGCGCAAGAAGTAGAGAAAAAAGCTCAAAAAGTAGAACAAGCCTTGGAAAAACCTGTTCAATCTCAAGCTGAAACTCTTCTAAACCATGCTAATAAATTAAGTGATTCTCTTCTTAAAACAGCAAAAATTGAAGATGTAAAAAAAGCTGATCAATTAGAAAAAATTTTGACAAAAGATGAATTAAAAAATATTCTAAAAAGTAATCCGCAAAACAAAATTATCTTAAATGATGCTGGAGACATTATCCTAAATGATTCAATCAAAATAAAAGATATTGTCTTGAGAAAAGACTTAGTTCCTACAATTCTATATGGAACAGATAGAAAAGTTTTGCAAAAAATTGATCCAAAAGAGATTGACAAAATGTTTGTTAAAAAGAATGAAGGTTTAATTGAAATTATCAAAAAAGATTCAAGTGTCATTAAAATTTTTAATTTAGAAAAGAATATTCCTAATATTGATAAAAAAAATATAGGAAAAACAACTCCTACAAAAATGCTAATGATAACGAATAACATAACATTTAAAGATGGTTTGTCTATTTATACAGATAAAAATGAAGTTGAGCATAAAATCCAAAATTCTGAAATTGATAAAATTTATATCACAAAAAATAAAAATGGAATAACCGAAAGTAAAGAGTTCGATATGTCTAAATTTCCAAAAACAATTACGAGTCTAAAGATAAATAAGAAAAATGATAACGATGATGACGTAAATATCACTGTTCTTCCTAAAAATGGATATTCTTATAATTATACCTTTACAAAATCTAATCAGCCTTTATCAAAACAATTAGATCTACGAATGAAAGAATTAAAATTACAAGAAGAAAATACAAAAAAACAAATAAAGGAAATCGAGAGATTACAAAAAGAAGAACGTAAAAATAATAAATAGAATTAGTATCTTTTTTATGTTATTGTTATATTTTTACAGAACTTTAAAATTTTACTTATATGAAAAAATATTTATGTTTTATTCCATTATTAGCATTAGCTATTAATTCAAACGCTCAAACTAAATTTGGAGCTAAAGCAGGTCTTAATATTTCAAATTTATCTGGAAACAGTCAAAATGCTGATGCAAAGGTTGGTTTTCACGTTGGAGGTTATGCTAATATCAAATTTGCAGATAAGTTTGCTTTTCAACCAGAATTATTATATTCTACACAAGGAGCTAAAGAATCTGGGGAAATTTATGTTAATGAACAAATTGGTGATGTAAATGCTGATGTAAAGTATAAACTAGATTATATTAACGTTCCTTTAATGTTTAAATTTTATCCTACACAAGGTTTCAATATTGAAGCTGGTCCACAAGTAGGCTTTTTAGTAAGTTCTAAATTAAATGTAAAAACTACTGCTCTAGGACAAAAAATTGATCAAGATGTAGATATGAAAGATTACTTAAAATCTATAGATTTCGGATTAAACATTGGATTAGGATATGAGTTTTCAAATGGTCTTAATGCAGGAGCTCGTTACAATTTTGGGCTTTCAAATATCTCAGATGAAAATGGAGGTAAAATTAAAAACTCAGTATTTTCAATTGGTTTAGGATATTCTTTCTAATTAATATCATAAAAATATATAAAAAAGGAAACTTACATGAAGTTTCCTTTTTTTAAATACAATAAAAAAATGTATTAATAAAATAATTATATCTAATTAAAATCATAAACAAATTGAAAATATAAAATTTTAATTGACTTTAAATTACGATATTTTTAAAAAAATCACTTTTTTCACATTTTTTAAAAATATTAATGTTAATATAATATTGATAATTTGAAACTTATCTGTTTTATAAACGAATATATATAACTATCTGATTTTAATCATTTTACAAACGATTCATTCGCTATACATTTGTTGAACAATTTAAATCATATAAATATGAAAAAAATATTTTTACTAGTTGCAACTGTTTTTGCTTTTTCTAATGCTAATGCCCAAGAAAACGAAGGTTTTAAAGGGAAATGGTTCTTAATGGGACAAGCTGGTTATGGAACTTCTAATGATGGTGATACTCAAAATTATAGTATTTTACCAGCTGTTGGTAATTTTATTTCACCAACTGTCGCTGTTGGAGGAGCTGTTGGATATGTAGGAGGCAAAAATGAAACAGGTGTGTCTACAATTAAAACAAATCAGTTTATTGTTCAACCTTTAGTAAGAAAATACTGGGGAATAAATGATAAATTATTTATTTTCGGACAAGCTGCTGTTCCTCTTGTTTTTGGAAAAGACACTTATGAACCTCTAACTGGAGGAAAAGACGAGTCTAAATACACTGCATATGGAATTGAGATTGCACCAGGTTTAGATTATTTCTTATCTTCTCATTGGTCTATTGAAACAACTTTTGGTCTTGCTTCTTGGAGCTCTGTAAAACCTAAAGATGGAGATGCTTCAAATGACTTTAACTTCGGATTAAATTCAGGTTTATTAAGTGGTGTAAAAATTGGAGTAAAATATATATTCTAAATAATTTAGAATATAAACTTTTTTCATTATAACATTTCTATGGAAGCTCAATTGAGCTTCCTTTTTTATTACGTCATGTTTTGTCTTTCTGATTTCTTATTTTTGAGAAGATTGTTTAACTTTCCTAAAAATTCAGAATTTGTTACAAGCAGGCGATTTCAAAATTTACAATGCTTCCGCTGGAGCAGGTAAAACTTACACCTTGGTAAAGGAATTTCTTTCGTTGTTATTAACCAATGAAAGCGATTATCATTTCGAGCATATTTTAGCCATTACGTTTACCAACAAAGCGGCTGGCGAAATGAAGGAACGTATCATCGAAACCTTAGAAGAAATTGCTAAAAATCCTAACCCAAAAGAAGATCAATATATTCTCGAATTAGCTTCTGAACTGAATTTGAAGCCTGAAATTATCAAGACAAAAGCGTACAATATTCTGATTGCAATTCTTCATAATTATTCTAAATTTTCTATTTCTACGATTGATAAATTTAATCTACGATTGATGAAATCTTTCGCACAAGATTTAGGTTTATCAATGAATTTTGATGTCGAAATGAATACGAATGAGATCATTAACGAATCGGTTGATTTGTTGTATTCAAAAATTGGAGAAGACGAAAAATTAACGCAAACAATGATCAAAATTGCGTTGGATAATATGGACGAAAATAAATCGTGGGATATTCGAAAAACGCTTTCTTCAGACACTTCGGACATTTCTAATGATCGACATTTACAAGATTTAGAAAAATTAAAAAACATTTCGTTAGACGAATTTATTCGTTACCGAAAAGTTATTTTTGATGATATAAAAACTTTGAAAGATGGTTTGATTACAATTGGAAATGAGTTTTTCGAGTTGCTTGCAAACAATGGAATTTCGGTAAATGAATTACCAGGAAAAAGTCGAGGAATTGCTGCTTTTTTCCAGAAATTAAAAAACTTTGATGGTTTTGGTTTGATTTTACCAACCGATGCGAATACAAAAGATATTTTGGAAGAAGGATATCTTTCGAAAGTGAAAGATGCAATTGCTGAATCTATTTTTCCTCAAGTGAAAGATTTGTTCGAAAAAGCTGCGAACATCAACGATCACTTACTTTTATTAACTTCAATTCAGAAAAATATTTCATCAATTTCGTTGATTAATGAGGTTGAAAAATCATTGGATTCGATCAAAAAAGATTCGAATGTTTTGTTGATTAATGAATTTAACACCATTATCAGTAAAAATCTGCAACAACAACCTGCCAATTTTATTTATGAGAGAATCGGTTCGCGCTATAATCATTATTTTATTGATGAATTTCAGGATACATCGACGTTACAATGGAATAATCTGAATCCGTTGGTCGAAAATGCACGCGCCCAATCTGACACGATTATGCTAGTAGGTGATGCAAAACAGTCTATTTATCGTTGGCGTGGTGGGAATCCAGCGCAAATGATTGATTTAATTGACAGAAAAGAGGAAGAAAATATAAAAGTTGAAGAATTAGAAAAAAATTGGCGAAGTCACGAAAATATTATTCAATTTAACAATGAATTGTATTCTTTTATCGCGCCACAACTCAATTTACCGAGTTTTCAATATTTGTACGAAATCGGAAATAAACAATTAACTAATCATCAAAAAAATGGTTTTGTCAAAATAAATTTCATTGAGCAAGAAGGTCGCTCGAAAGATTTATTTAAAGAACAAAATTTAGAATTGGTTCTAAAAACAATTGAAGATTGTCGAGCAAATGGTTTCTCATTAAATGATATTGCGATTTTGGTTCGTAGCAATGCGCAAGGAATTTTATTAGCGAAATATTTGACCGAAAATAATTTAATTGTCATTTCTAATGAAGCCTTGTTGTTAAAAAATTCTTTCGAGATTCAATTAATTGAATATTTGTTCAAAATCACATCAAATCCACAAGACGAACAATCAAAAATTCGTTTTTTGATGGTTGCTTACGAATTAGAATTATTCAAAACAGAGGATTTAACAATCACAGTTGAAAAAGCATTAAAAGGTGATTTGTCAAAGTTTTTAAAATTAACCAAATTACTTGGAATTGATTTAGATTTTATTCAAGATCAAAACCTTTCGTTATATGATTTTACAGAAAAAGCTATTCGAACGTTACATTTACAAGAACGTTCACCCGCTTATATTTTAAGTTTTTTGGATATTATTTTAGAATATTCATCGAAGAATGAATCTGATCTGAATTCATTTCTTGAGTTTTGGTCAACTATCAAAGATAAAGCGAGTATCAAAACACCAAAAGGTGTCGATGCAATCCAGATTATGACGATTCATAAATCAAAAGGTTTGGAATTTCCAATTGTAATTTTACCATTTTTGGATTGGCAAAGTAAGAATTCTAAAATTTGGATTCCATTACAAAAAGATGAAGAAAATCCCTTCGAAACATTTTATGTTGGAATTAATAATGAATTGAAATCAATCAAAAATAAGGCGATAAAATCGAAGATTGATGAAGAAGAAAATTTGGTTCAATTGGATGAAATTAATACGCTTTATGTTGCAACAACGCGTGCAAAAGAGCAATTGTATATGATTGCGCTAAAACCAAAAGAGTCTTCAAAATCAAAAAACATTGCAAATTATTTACACGAGTTTGTTTTCAGTAAAGGTTTTTCTGAGGATGAAGTTATTTTGAAAGGTTCTCCTGAACGAATTTCAACTCCAAAAATTATAGAAAACTCTTCGGCTGAGTTAAAAATTTATTCTTCGGATTGGAATACGCGTTTAGTAATTAATACCAATTCGGAAAAAGCGCAAGAAAAGTTGAAATTCACCGAATTTGGAAATACAATTCATAACATTTTATCACAAATTGTTATACAAAATGATTTGCCAAAAATCATTGAAAGTGAAAAACAACGTGGTACAATTTCTGCCGAAAATGTTGAACATCTACAAAAAACCTTGCAAAATTTATTACAAGACGCTAAATTAGTTCCATATTTTGCTGAAAGTTTAACGGTTTTGAATGAACGCGATTTTATTGATGAAAATGGACAGATTTTCAGAGCCGATCGTGTGGTAATTGATGTAGAAAATAATTGTTCGATTATCGATTATAAAACTGGTCAACCCGATTTAGATCATCATTTTCAAGTGAATAGATATGCTGATTTTTTTAGAAATTTAGGTTATAATATTCAGACCAAAATCTTGATTTATATTGATGATGAACAGCAAAAAATAAATGTTGTAGAGGTATTTTGATGAATGAAAATGTAAAATTAAAATTAGCGAGTTTACCCGAAACGCCCGGTGTTTATCAGTATTATAACAAAAAAGGGGATTTGTTATACATTGGCAAAGCGAAAAACTTGAAGCGTCGCGTGAATTCGTATTTCAATAAACAACACGATTCGAAACGTTTGCGTGTTTTGGTGAGTAATATTGATAACATCGAAACCATCAACGTAAATTCTGAATATGACGCATTGTTGTTGGAAAATAATTTGATTAAAGAACATCAGCCGCGATACAATATTTTATTAAGAGATGATAAAACCTATCCTTGGATTTGCATTAAAAATGAACGATTTCCACGTATTTTTTCGACTCGAAATGTTATCAAAGATGGTTCGGAATATTTTGGACCATATTCTAACGGAAAAGCGATGAAAGTTTTGTTAGGTTTGATCAAAGAATTGTATCAACTAAGAACGTGTTCGTATGATTTGAGCGAGAAAAATATCGAAAATCATAAGTTCAAAGTTTGCTTGGAATATCATATTGGCAATTGTCTTGGACCTTGTGAAGCTTATCAAATAGAAGAAGAATATAACGAACAAATTTCGGCAATTCGTAATATTATCAAAGGAGAATTTAACGAAGCAAAGCAATATTTGGTTAACCAAATGACGAAATATGCTGCTGAATTGAAGTTTGAAAAAGCGCAAATGATTAAAGAAAAAATCGAAGCGTTGCAGAATTATCAATCTCGTTCTACAATTGTTTCGCCTACCATTACCAATGTTGATGTTTTTTCGATTACGTCGGACGAAGAATATGCCTATGTCAATTTTATGAAAATTTATCATGGCGCAATTATACAGTCGCATACGGAGGAATGGAAAAAGAAATTGGACGAAACGGATGAAGATTTATTGGAGCGTGCAATTATTGATTTTTCGGAACGATTTAATTTAACTTCTAAAGAAATTTATATTCCATTTGAATTGAGTTTAGAAATTCCGTTCAGAAAAATTACAGTTCCAAAAATTGGAGATAAAAAACATATTGTCGATTTATCGTTAAAAAATACCCGAATTTATCGTTTAGAACAGCTTAAACAAACCAAAATCGTCGATCCTGATCGTCATACAAATCGTATCATGAATCAGATGAAAGTTGATTTACGTTTGCCTGCAGAACCTCGACATATCGAAGGTTTTGATAACTCTAATATTCAAGGAACGAATCCTGTTTCGGCTTGTGTGGTGTTCAAAAATGGAAAACCAAGTAAGAAAGATTATCGCATTTTCAATGTTAAAACCGTAGAAGGACCGAACGATTTTGCTACGATGGAAGAGGTGATTGAAAGACGATATTCGAGAGTTTTGGCAGAAGGCGAATCTTTGCCTCAATTAATTTTGATTGATGGTGGAAAAGGGCAATTAAGTTCGGCTCTAAAATCGATTGATCGTTTAGGATTACGCGGAAAAGTTTCGGTGATTGGAATTGCGAAACGTTTAGAAGAAATTTATTATCCAGATGATCCTTATCCGTTATATTTGGACAAAAATTCTGAAACCTTGAAAGTGCTTCAACATGTGCGAGATGAATCGCATCGATTTGGAATTACACGTCACCGAAATCGACGTAGTAAAAACGCTTATAATTCGGTTTTGGAAGATATAGAAGGTATCGGTCCGCAAACAATTAAAGAATTATTAACAAAATTTAAATCGGTCGAACGAATAAAAAATGCATCTTTGTTAGAATTAACCGATTGTATAGGAAAATCTAAAGCAAAAAAAATAAAAGATTATTTTTCGAATGATGAAAAATCTACTAATTGACAGAGATTTAACGTCTCTTTTGAACAATCCAAAGCTACAAGCCACTTTGGCAATTGTTCCTATCACTTTATTTGTACTTGGCTTGTTAAGTTATTTTGGAATTTTTTATTCTATGTTTAGCACGCTCGATGCGCAGCTAGGACATTTAGGAAGTTCTAAATCGTTATTGAGTGCGTTATTAGGAAATCTTATCATTTTTATCTTTTTGGTATTAATGAGTTTTTTCACTGGCGTAATCTCTTTTGTGTACTTTATTGTGCATGCTTTAAAGAATCCAAATTTGATAAAAAGTGACGATCGTTTAGTTTGGATTACAGTTATTATTTTTGGGAACGGAATCGGAATTTTTGTTTATTGGCTTTCGCAAATTAAACGAAAATCACCTAGACCAATTATTGATTTATACACAGATGATATTTAAAACTATAAACTGCTTTACAATTTAGTAAAGCAGTTTTTTTATGAATTATTTCAAAAATTTGTACCTTTTAACTACAAATCAAAAATTATGAAAATAGTAGAATTATTAGCAAAAGAACTGCAAAATGAATATCAAATTACAAAAGAATTCATTGCTAAATTTCCTGAAAAGAAAACGGATTATAAACCACACGAAAAAAGTATGGATATTACAACCTTGACGAATCACATTGTCGAAATATTTTCGTGGCCAGCTTTGATCTTGACAACTGATAAATTAGATTTTACTGCGGGAGATTACAAACCTACAAGTTTTACTTCTGTGCAAGATTTACAAAAAAAATTAGACGAAGATTACCAATCTGGTGAAAAAGCATTAAAAAACGCAACAGATGAAGAACTGAATAATAACTGGAAAATAGTAGCTGGAGATACAGTCTATGCAGATTATTCAAAATATGAAGCAATTCGTCATGCCTTAAATCAAATTACACATCATCGTGCTCAATTGGGAGTTTATTATCGTCTTTTAGAAATTTCCCTTCCATCGAGCTATGGGCCTAGTGCTGATTCTCAAAAATTTTAAAAATAAAAAAGACCTCTAATAGAGGTCTTAAAATCATAATTAGTGTTAATTCATATCACTGATAGTAATATTATTTTCTCAAAAATATAATATTTATCATCTTTAAACAAACCAAATTAAGTTTATTTTTAATAATTATTAACATTTTTATTAGATTCTCACTTTTAAATCAGTATTTTTTATTTTATCTAAATAAGACATCAAAAAAAATATCAAATAATATGAATTCATAAAAAAAGCTTTCGAAATCCTCGAAAGCTTTTTTATATTTTGACTTTATATTGTTTTAAACAAAAGGAGTTTTTACAACTTCTGCTAATACATTTTTATCACGAATTTGAATTCTAATTGTTGTTCCAACTTTTGCAAAATCTGTATGAACATATGCTAAACCAATTCCTTGTTTCAAGATTGGAGATTGCGTTCCTGAAGTCACAATACCTATTGTATTTTCGTTATCGTCTACAACTTTATAATCGTGGCGAGGAATTCCTCTTTCGATCATTTTGAAACCAATCAATTTCTTCTCAACTCCAGCCTCTTTTTGAGCTTTCAAAATATCAGAAGAAATAAAATTTGTATCCAATTTCGTTACCCAAGCAAGACCAGCTTCTAATGGAGTTGTATCATCGTTGATATCATTTCCATATAAACAGTAACCTTTCTCTAAACGCAATGTGTCACGAGAAGCTAAACCACAAGGCTCGATATCAAAAGACTTTCCAGCTTCCATTACTTTGTCCCACATTTCGTTTGCTTGCTCATTCGCAAAATAAATCTCGAAACCTCCAGAACCAGTGTAACCAGTTGCAGAAATAATTACATTTTCCATACCTGCAAACGTACCAATTGCGAAATGATAGAACGGAATTTCAGCTAAATTAACATCTGTCAACGATTGCATCGCTTCGATTGCTTTTGGACCTTGAATTGCTAACAAAGACATCTCATCAGATTTGTTTGTTAATTCTGCACCAAACTTATTGTGTTTGTTCATCCATTCCCAATCTTTATCAATATTAGATGCATTTACAACCGCCATCCACTCATCATCAGAGATTTTATAAATGATTAAATCATCTACAATTCCTCCTTTTTCGTTTGGCATTGCATTATATTGAGCTTGACCAATGGCAACTTTCGTTACATCATTCGTCAATAAGTGTTGTAATAAATCTGTTGCTTTCTCTCCTTTTACAAAAAATTGTCCCATGTGAGAAACGTCAAAAACACCAACTTTTTCGCGAACAGCAAAGTGTTCTTGGTTAACACCTGCGTATTGCACTGGCATTTCATATCCAGCAAAAGGAACCATTTTCGCACCTAAATCTTTGTGCTTTTGGTTTAATGCAGTTACTTTCATTGTTTGTTTGCTTTGATAAGTTTATAATTCACCCAAAAATAAGGAATTAATCGTTAGGAAAATTTCTTAAATAGAAGATTATCTAATTTTGTGAATAATTTTTAAATTTCCTTCCGTGGCTTTATACGGTTCAAAGCGCATGACTGATTTCCCTTTACCAAATTTGTTCATAAACTTTTCGTTTATTTTTCCAGCTAATTTCAATGGTTGACAACCTTCGCAAGGAATAATTAAAATAGTATCGTTTGTTTTGCCTTTTACTTTTACAATTTCATACGAATAATCTGTATCCAAACGAGAATTAATAACATTTTCAATTGGTTTATCAAAGCTCTCAATAAAGAAAACGCGTCGATCTTTGTTGCTTCCAATAATAATTGCAACACCAACTAAAATCAATAAAACGACAATTGATATGGTCAAAATTTTTTTAAAATCCATCTTTTTGGTTAATTCGTAGTTTAAAAGTAATAATTCATTCCGAATGAAAAAAATATTCGTTTTATTTCCTATCTTTTTACTCCTATTTACATTGACAATGAATAGCTGTACAAAAGCAAAAATATTAAAAGAAAAACATACAATTTCATTACAAAATATCCAAAATGGAGATTTGATTTTTGTTGGTGCGCAAACAGAAGAACTTTCAGGCGCGATAAATAGGGTGACAAAAATAAATGATGAAACAAATTTTGATCATGTTGGATTGATTGAAAAAACTGATGATTCTATTTTTGTTTTACACGCCGCTCCAATGGGCGGATCACAACGAGAAGAAATTCATCATTTTTATACTTCTCAAACCGAAAAAAACAATAAAATTGTCATTTATCGTCTCAAAAATGAATATCAATCAACGATTCCTCATGCAATTAAAAAAGCTAAAACAATGCTCGGAAAACCTTATAATTGGTTATATATTTTGAATGATGACGAATTATATTGCTCCGATTTTATAGAAAGAGCCTTTCGTGATGATAAAGTTTTTGAACTAATTCCGATGAATTTCAAAAACAAAGAAACCGGAATTATTGATGATTTTTGGATAGATTTTTATCGTAAAAAAGGAAAAAAAGTTCCGCAAGATGAACCTGGAACAAATCCAAATCAATTGGCAACTTCTAAGAAATTAATTAAGGTTGGGGAGGTGATTTTATGAAAAAGAAAAAAATAATAGGAGTTATATTTCTAATTATATGCTGCACATCTCTCTATTTTAATTCTAATTATTATATAAATAATCAGAATTGGAAATATAGAAATGGGTATTATATTGGAGACATTTTAGATAAATCTAAAGATGTTTCTAACAATGAAACTCAGTATTGTTTTGGATATATTTTAATTATAAAAAATAATCAAACCAATGAAAAAGGGTATTATATTAGAAAGTAATATGACGCAATAACAAATATCTAGTTTCTAACCTTTACTTTTCATTAACCGCAAAAGAAACAAGTTTCGAAGTTCTAATTAGAGAGTTGAAGTTTTAAGACAACCCTAAACATCATAAATTATTAAATGAGAAATTGTAAAAAACTACTAAACAAATCTATCTGCCTAATCCTAGAAAATTCAAATAAAGAAGATGACATAAAAATATATTATGGTAAAGTTTTAAAAGACAAAAATGAATCATATTATTTTACTGATAATTCATCAACAATACATTTAACTTTAGATGAAGAAGATTTAGATAATGCGAAAGTAATAACCCAAGAAAAACAGAAAGAAAATGAAATATTTAGAAATTGTGATTATTCTATTTGGATAACAGTAAATATAATAGAAATTGATGAACCAACAGACGATATGAAAAAAACTAATATGAAATGGGATTAATCCCTACTTTTACAATATGAAACAAAATATAATTTATAGTATCATTTTCTTTTTCGTGTTATTTGGACTAAAATATTTGTTCGATAAAAGCGATGTACAAACAATGTTGGTTTATTCGGCAATTGGAACAGTTATCTTTTTTATTTATCGCGTTGTTGTAAGAAAAATGTTATACAAACAAAAAGACCAAGAAAACTAATTTCCTTGATCTTTTTTTATTGCTTTCATTGCTTCCTCGATGTGTGTTTCTGCTACATTTGAAACAATGTGTTTGATTAATTGTCCTTGTTTATTGAATACAAAAGTTTCTCGCGGGGTGATTAAACCAAATTTCTTTTTAATTCCCAACAATTTCGACAACTTTGCTCCTTTATCAGAAAGCAACGGAAAGTTTAGTTGATGTTTTGTATAAAACTTTTCGTGAGAAGATGTTGATTGTCCATTTATTCCAACAATCACAGCATCTAAACCATTAAAATCTGCATTTACATCACGAAACTGGCATACTTCTTTTGTACACATTGGCGTAAAATCCATCGGATAAAAGAATAAAACAAAATATTTTTTGTACAAAAATTCGTCCGAATTAAACCAATTTCCTTTGTTATCCTCCAACGAAAAAGTTGGAATATGATCGCCTAATTTCATTCGCCTGCGTATTCTACAAAATTACGTGGAGTTTCGTATAAGGTTACTTTCAATTCTAAATCAGTCGCTAATTTTGCTCTAATTTTATTCCAAATCAAAATCACAATATTTTCGGCAGTTGGATTGATAGTTTTAAATTCTTCAATATCAACATTCAAATTTTTATGATCCAAATAATCTTCAACTTCAACCGCGATAATTTTTCGTAATTCGTCCAAATTCATCACAAAACCTGTTTCTGGATCAACTTCACCTTTCACCGCCACAATAATTTCATAATTGTGTCCGTGATAATTTGGGTAAGAACATTTTCCGAAAACTTCAAAATTCTGTTCATCGCTCCAATTCTTGTTAAACAATCGGTGCGCAGCGTTAAAATGTGCTTTTCTGTTGACAGTAACCTTCATCTGTATAAATTTTTATTCTTCGATATACGAAACGTAATGTTCAAAAATTATTTTGAACCAAGCTGTATAATTCTGAGGATTTTTTTCCATATCTTTTTTCAAATCATCTAATTCTACCCAACGATAAGCCATCACTTCATCAGGATTTAGCTTTGGTTCGTCATCAAATGTTCCGATAAAAACATGGTCTAATTCATGCTCAATCAAATCATTTTCTAAATGTGCTTTGTAGATGAAATTAAATTTATATTCTAATTCGCAATCAAATCCCATTTCTTCTTCCAAACGTCTGTGCGCCGCTTGTTCGTATGTTTCGTTATCGCGCGGGTGACTACAACATGTATTCGTCCACAACGTTGGCGAATGGTATTTGCTCGCAGCTCGTTGCTGAATCATCAATTCTCCTTTGGAATTAAATACAAAAACAGAAAATGCACGATGCAACAAACCAGCTACATGAGCCTGTTGCTTCTCCATCAATCCTAATTTTTGATCGTCCTGATCAACTAAAACTACAAATTCTTCCATAAAACAAAAATAACCTTTTCTATATGATTAAAAAAGAAGTTCGATTTCTTTGTGCTTAAATTCTTGCAATTCTTGATTGATTTCGATCAGTAAATTTCCCGCTTCATTTACATCTCTAATAATTCCGTCTACTCCTACTCCATCCAATCTAAAATGTGAGATTTCATCTTTTCTAAATAGATTATCTAAATATGTTTGATGAATTTGTTCGAAATTTTTCTGTTCTAAAATTGAATATTCTTTTTCGAAATAATGCATTAAATCTGCCAAAATTTCCTCGATGTCATATTCTTTGTCAGTTACTTTTCGAATAGATGTTGCTTTTGGTAAGTGATTAAAATCAGCTTCATTGACATTAATTCCTATTCCAATCACAGAATTCATTATTCCATTGGAACGATGATTTTCGATTAAAATTCCGCAAACCTTTTTATCATTTAAAATGATATCATTTGGCCATTTTACGTTAGTTTTTGGATGAAATTGTTTTAAAAATAGGCAAATAACATTAGAAATCCATTCATTAAAATAAATTAATTCTTGAAAACTATAATCCGTTTTCAGTAAAAAACTAAAGGTTAAATTTTCTCCTGCAACAACTTTCCATTCATTTCCTGCATAACCTTTTCCTTTTGTTTGATTTTTAGCATGTATGACAGTCCAACTATTGGCATCTTTTTTGGACAAATCCATTAAGAACTCATTCGTATTAGGCAAAGAATCAAAACTAATTAAGTACATTTTATTTTACTATTTTTATAGAGTGGTTAAAGTTATTTTAAAAAGTTTAAACTTTAACAAGGATTCATTAAATTTGCGAATTACAAAATAAAAGATGATAGATACTCAATATACAAAAGACTTGCTAGATAGCATTGTTGACGGAATTACAAATGTTAAAGGAGAAGAAATTACAATTTTAGACTTACGTGAAATTGAAAATGCATTTTGTCAATATTTCGTTATTTGTACCGGAAATTCGAATACACAAGTTAGTGCTTTAGCAGGTTCGATTGAAAGAACAGTAAAAACAGAAATGTCTGAAAGACCTTTTCATGTAGAAGGAACACAAAATAATCAATGGGTTTTGTTGGACTACACAAATGTTATTGTCCATATTTTCCAAAAAGAATACAGAGAATATTACGATATCGAAAGTCTTTGGGGTGATGCTGTAGAGACACGTATCGAAATGGAATATTAATCATAACTGAAACCAAAAAAAATTGAAAAAAAATAATTTAAAACCTTCGGGGTTTAATCCTACATGGATATATGCTATAATAGGATTATTGCTTATTGCAATGCTACTTTTTTCTGATAGTTTTGGAGCTATAGGAGGAACATCAAAAGATATTGACCGTACAACTTTTCTTTCTTATGTTGAAAAAGGTTATATAAAACAAGCTAATTTAGAAAAAGAAACAGGACGAGTTAGTGCATATCTAACAGATGCAGCATTAAATTCAGAAGAATTTAAAAAGTATAAACGATCAAATGATAATTTTAAAAATCCTTTTACTGCCGACACTCCAAATTTGACTTTAAATGTAGCTGATGCTGGTAACTTTGAAAAAGATTTTTATGCTAACGTAGAAAAGAGTCCTAATAAAACTGCTGTTCTTAACACACAAGTATCAAGTGGTTTTGGTGGATTATTCATGAATCTTTTCATTTCACTTATTTTCTTCGGATTAATTTATTTCTTATTATTCAGAAGAATGGGAGCTGGAGGTTCTGCTGGAGGTGGTGGCGGAATTTTTTCTGTAGGAAAATCTAAAGCAAAACTATTTGAAGGTGATGATCATATAAAAACTACTTTTAAAGATGTTGCTGGTTTAGAAGGTGCAAAAGAAGAAATTGAGGAAATCGTTGAATTCTTAAAACACCCTGAAAAATTCACAAAATTAGGTGGACGTATTCCAAAAGGGGCATTATTAGTAGGACCTCCAGGTACAGGTAAAACATTGTTAGCAAAAGCTGTTGCTGGAGAAGCAAAAGTTCCTTTCTTCTCTTTATCTGGTTCTGATTTTGTTGAAATGTTTGTAGGTGTTGGTGCTTCTCGAGTACGTGATCTATTTAAAAATGCAAAAGAAAAATCTCCTTCAATTATATTTATTGATGAGGTTGATGCTATTGGACGAGCTCGTGGAAAATCAAACTTTACTGGTTCTAATGACGAACGAGAGAATACATTGAACCAATTATTAACAGAAATGGATGGTTTTGGAACAGAATCTAACGTTATCGTTCTTGCTGCTACAAACCGTGCTGATGTATTAGATAAAGCTTTAATGCGTCCAGGTCGATTCGATCGTATTATTCATGTTGATTTACCTGAATTAAACGAACGTAAAGAAATCTTCGCGGTTCATTTACGTCCATTAAAATTAGGTGAAGATGTAGAAATCGAGTTTTTAGCAAAACAAACTCCTGGATTTTCTGGAGCAGACATATTTAATGTTTGTAATGAAGCAGCTTTAGTTGCTGCTCGTAAAAATAAAGAAGTTGTAGAAAAACAAGACTTTTTAGATGCTGTTGATCGTATTATCGGTGGATTAGAAAAGAAAAGTAAAGTTATTAAACCTTCTGAGAAAAAACGTATTGCTTATCACGAAGCAGGACACGCAACAATCGGATGGTTAACAGAACATGCTGCACCATTAGTAAAAGTAACAATCGTCCCTCGCGGAAGATCATTAGGAGCCGCATGGTATTTACCTGAAGAAAGACAAATTACAACGACAGAACAATTGTTAGACGAAATGTGTATGACAATGGGAGGTCGAGCTGCTGAAGAAGTAGTTTTTAACAACATTTCAACAGGCGCTCTAAGCGACTTAGAAAAGGTTACAAAACAAGCTTCTGCTATGGTTAGTATTTACGGTCTTAATAAAGAAGTTGGGAATGTTTCATATTATGACTCTTCTGGACAAAATGAATATGGATTTAGTAAACCTTATTCAGAACAAACTGCTCAAGTAATTGATAAAGAAGTCAAAAAAATGATTGAAGCTCAATATGAAAGAGCAAAAGATATTTTACATGACCATCGTAATCAATTGGACATTTTAGCTCAAAAATTAATAGAGAAAGAAGTAATTTTTAGAGAAGATTTAGAAGAAATTTTCGGTCCAAGGAAATTTGAAAATGAATTAGATCTAATAGAAGAAAAACAAGAAGAAGCTATTGATGCTAGCCCAGAACAAGTTATTCAACCTGAGTCAGGCAATGACATATAAAATATATTCAATATAAATTTTTTTAAAAAATCGTCTTAGTAAGACGATTTTTTTTTTACATCACATTATATTGTTAAAAATTATTACCTTTAGACTGAAATTGTATAATCCAATACAAAAATCATAAATTTCCATGTGGAAAGCAATTAAAAATCTACTTAAGAAAGCAATAGAAAAACCTAAGAATAAAGAGGATGATAATCAAATTGATTTATTTCACCCTAATTATTTTGAGGACAATATTTCTATGGACGAAGTTTTTGCTACAAACTTCAATGCTGGTGGTGGGCATTTTCTATTCTGTGGTAACGATCAAGAAGCTTTTCAAAATTTAAAAGAAATTACTAACTATGAGAATGTAACGGAATTAATCTGTCTTGACCCTACACTTCAAAAAATATTAACAAGTATTGATATTCCTTATGTAGAGAACCCATGTGATTCACGTTACACTCTTAGCTTTCTTTGTTGTGAATTCCTAATTGCCTTCGATGGTAGTATTATGTTATCTGCACATCAAACTTGTGGTAGAAATATAGATGATTTTCCGTCAAATTTTATTATCTATGCACGTCCGTCACAATTAGTAGAAAATGTTGGTGCGGCATTACAAAAATTACGAACATTAAAAAAAGATAACCTTCCATCTAAAATAACTTCGATTCGTGGGAAAAATATGCACAAATTTCCAAACATACAGAATGCGAAGAATATTTATTTGTTATTGGTTGAAGAATAGTAATGAAAAACTTAGCAATTAGAGCTTTCTCGGGACTTATTTATGCACTTATAATATTTTTTGGCACAACGATACATCCAAAAGGTTTAATCGTTTTGATGATGATCTTTGGACTTTTTTGTTTGTACGAATTCTTCAAAATTACCAATCTTAAAAATAAACTTTATCAATTAGGAGCTCTTTTAGCTGCTTTGGTTGTTTTTGGATATTATGGAAAGGAATTTCTAGAAGCTTTTGAAACTTCAAACCATTATTATTTCTATCTAAGAAGTTTATATTTTATTATTCCTGTATTATTTATTTTTAGCATTTATGTTATTTTTAAATCAACAAACGAATTGTTAAATGATTTTGGAAAAGCTACTTTAGGCTTAACCTATGTTATTGCACCTTTTGCTATTGCTTTAACATTACCAAGTTTTGATTATAATCTTGGCGAAAAAGTAATGCATTACGAAGTTTTCTTCGTTTTCTTATTACTTTGGTGTAGTGATACATTTGCTTATTTGACAGGGAATTTAATTGGCAAACATAAATTAGCTCCAAAAATTTCGGGAGCAAAAACATGGGAAGGCTTTTTTGGTGGAATTATTTTTACTTTATTAGCTGGTTTTTTTATTCAAAAATATTTTGGAGAAAACTTACATGGAAACTGGATGATTATTGGTTTAATTGTCGCTGCATTAGGACCTTTAGGAGATTTAACAGAATCTAAATTAAAACGATTTTTTGATGTAAAAGACAGCTCTAACCTTATTCCCGGTCATGGTGGTTTTTTAGATCGATTAGATAGTTTTATATTTGTCGTACCATTTGTTTATTTATATTATTTATTAGTATATACTTTATGAAACTTCACAGAGAAGGAACAGCAATTTTGATAGGTTGCTTAATTTTATTTGCAATCGCAACAGGAATATTACATTACTTTTTTCCTGTATATGGCTTTTATTTTGCCTTACCATTATGGATACTTTATGGATTTATCGTTTGGTTTTTCAGAAACCCAATTCGAGAATCACATTCATCTGAAAACTGCGTTATTGCACCTGTAGATGGAAAAGTTGTTGTATTAGAAGAAGTATTTGAAAGCGAATTTTTGAATCAGAAATGTATTCAATTATCAATTTTCATGACACCACTTAATGTACATGTAACGCGTTATCCTGTAAACGGAAAAGTTATTTATTCTAAATATCATCCAGGAAAATTTTTGGTTGCATTTCATCCAAAATCATCAGAATTGAATGAGAGAACAACTGTTGTTGTAGAAAATGCAGATCACACAAAAATTCTTTTTAGACAAATAGCAGGAGCTGTTGCACGAAGAATTGTTTGTTACAGTAAAGAAAATGACGACGCTGTAGCAGGTAAAGAATATGGTTTTATCAAATTTGGATCTCGTGTAGATATATTCTTACCACTTGATACTGAGATAAATGTAAAAGTTGGTGATAAAACAAAAGGTGGAATTCAGAAAATTGCACAATTGAAATAAATCAGTTAGTTGAACTCAATGTTTTTAACTAATTTTGTCAAAACAATTATAATAATATACCCATACAATAAATTTGTAAGACATGAAAAAATTAATTCTTTTAGTAGCTGTTGCGGCATTTGCTACTTCTTGTAACTCTAAGCCAGGAGTAAATCACGGAGTTATTCCTGTAGTTCATGAACCTGCAACTGCAGAAGAAATGCACCACAAAGCTGAAGCTGCTCACGAAGGACACGGAAAACATGAGGAAGCTGTTGAAGAAAAACACGAAGAAGTGAAAGATTCTACAAAAACGGCAGAAACTCCGAAAGTTGAGAAAAAAGATACTGTAAAAGCTGGTCATTAAGATTCAGCTTTTTTTTGTTTTATAGGAATTAACTTTTCTAGAAAAGTTTGTTCGTATTTATTTTTTGAAACCTCATCAGGAGAAATTAAATGAATTACTTTTGCTAATTCAGCTAAAGGAAAATCGTCATAAGAATCTGTAAACAAAATATCGAATTCTTCTTTTGGATTTAAAAAACCTTGCTTTATTAAGTTTTCTACTTTTCTTAATCCAAAATTATCATTTAAAACATTTTTTTCAATTGTTGTTCCTTCCACTAAAATTTGTTTGATTGGAATATATTTTTCTACAAATTCTTTCAAATAATTTTCAGGTGCAGCAGAAGAAATTGCAATCTTATAATCATTTTTAGCTAATTCAATTAGCTCATACAAAACATCTTTATTTATAAATTCAGCTAACTTTACAAGAAACAACTCATTATAATCTTTTCTTATATCAAGTTCTACCAAAGCTTTTTTGAAATTTTGA
Source organism: Empedobacter tilapiae (assembly GCF_004785645.1). Taxonomy (GTDB): domain Bacteria; phylum Bacteroidota; class Bacteroidia; order Flavobacteriales; family Weeksellaceae; genus Empedobacter; species Empedobacter tilapiae. Next base: position 114,259 of record NZ_SRPE01000001.1, read on the forward strand.
TGTGAAATAGTTTTGATTATTTTTCTCTTAAAAATTAAAATGGATACTTTATAAAACAATTTATAATCTCCATTTTTAAAAGATTTAGACAACAAAAAAGCAACCCATTTTGTAAAAGAGTTTACATAAATCAAAGTTTGATCAAAATCAAAAACAACTTTTTTATCCATCTAAAGACCAAGGAAATCTAATTAATACATCTGAATATAAATAATAATCTGGAAGCATGACTGCTTTTGTATTCGTAACAACTACAGATAATGAATAAATCTTTTTATTAGAATAAGACTCTTCTAATCTCGCAATCACATTTTTTAATGTATAGCCTGAATCCACTGCATCGTCTACTACTATTATTTTATCATATTCTCTTAGATTTAATTTAGAAGTAAAAACAATATTTCTATCCAAATTATTTTTCTGTCTCATCAATAAGTTATGTTCAATAATCCTAATTCCATTTAAAATAAGCCGAGGTGTTATTTTAAACACTTTCTTCAATATTTTTTTTATGAATTGATTATTTTTTTTTCGTTCTGTAGATGGACGTTGACATTTTATAACTTCCAAATCAACTTTATCAAAAGTTGTTGTTTTTAAATATTTTACAACAAACTCTGCCAACGGAACACCTCCTTCTTTGATTCCTATGACCAAACATGAAGCATCTTCAACCAAAAATAAATTTAGCTTTTCCTTTAAAAAAGTCTCAAAAAGATTTTGATCAAAGTTGATTACTTTCATATTTAAAATTTATTTTCAGAATACGGAATTCGATGTTGTATAGAACGAACAAGCGTTGCTTCGTCTGCATATTCTAGCTCATCTCCTACTCCAAGACCTCTCGCAATCGTAGAAAAAACAATTGCAACATTCTTTAATTGTCGATACAAGTAAAAAACTGTTGTATCTCCTTCCATTGTAGAACTTAAAGCAAAAATTATTTCTTTTACATTTTCATTCTGAACACGATCAACCAACGTTTGTATATTCAATTGCCCTGGTCCAACTCCTTCCATAGGGGAAATCTTACCTCCTAAAACGTGATATTGCCCTTTAAATTGTCCTGTATTTTCTATTGCCATTACATCCCGCACATCTTCTACTACACATATTATAGTTTCATCTCTCAAAGGATTATTGCATATATCGCAAACATCATCATCTGAAATAGTATGACAGTGTTGACAATATTTAACATCATTCACTAAATGAGAAAGCGCTTCAGACAAAGCTGTTGTTTGGGACTTTGGACGATTCAACATATGTAAAACAAGTCGTAAAGCTGTTCTCTTTCCTATTCCCGGCAAATTTGACATCTCTTCTACTGCTCGCTCTAAAACCTTGCTTGGGTAATTCATTCGTTTTAAAAAATTATAGACGACAAATTTACAATTTTATCTTCTTTAAATTAATCTACCATCATTAAACCAAAAATATTAAATTTGGGCTTATTTACTAAATAAATTATGAACTCAACAATTTTACTACTTTGTGTTATCGTATACTTTGTAGGACTTTTAGTTATCTCTTACTTCACCAGTCGAAATTCGGACAATCAATCTTTTTTTAATGGAAACAAAAAAAGTAAATGGTGGTTAGTTGCATTCGGAATGATTGGTACAAGCCTTAGTGGAGTTACCTTTATTTCAGTTCCAGGTACAGTAGGAAAGTTAACTGGTTCCGAATATATTTATGGTGGATTCGAATACTATATGATGGTAATCGGGTTTTTCCTTGGTTATTTTATCGTAGCTGGCGTATTGCTTCCACTTTATTACCGTATGAATCTGACCTCGATTTACACCTATTTAGGAAAACGTTTTAATGTTGAAGCACACAAAATAGGTTCGGTTTTCTTTATTATTTCACGTGGAATTGGTGCTACTGCTCGTTTATATTTAGTAGTAAATGTGTTACAAATCTTTTTGTTAGACAATTTAGGCGTACCATTTTGGGTAACAACATTCGTGTTATTATTGATGATATTATTATACACGTTTGAAGGTGGTGTAAAAACAATTGTAGTTACAGATACATTACAAACTTCCTTTATGATTATTAGTTTGATTGCTTGTATATGGTTTATTCTTTCGCATCTTAACTTATCTGTGGGTGAAGCTTACGATATGATGCAAGCGAAAAACTACACACATTTCATTAACCTTGACCCAAACTCGAAAACATATTTCTTGAAAACTATTTTGGGTGGAATGTTTATCACAATTGCAATGACTGGTCTTGACCAAGAAATGATGCAAAAAAATATTTCGGTTGACAACCTACAAAACTCAAAAAAGAATATGTTAACATTCGCTGGAACGTTACTAATTGTCAATTTAGCCTTCTTATTTTTGGGCGGATTACTTTATTTATATGCGATGAGCGAAGGTGGTTTTTATACTGCCGACGGTTTCTTTATGGAACAAGGAGGTCAAAATATTATGGGTGATGACATGTTTCCAGCTCTTTCTCTTTTAGGACATCATTTCCCAATGATTATTTCGATTATCTTTATTATCGGATTAATCTCTGCATTATTCCCTTCTGCCGACGGAGCATTAACAGCTGTTACAAGTTCTTATTGCGTCGATTTATTAAATATTAACGAGGATAAAGTAAAATCAGAAAAGGAAAAGAAGAAGATTCGTATTCGTGTTCATTTAGTATTCACTGTCGTTTTCTTTATTTTGATTATGGTTTTCAAAATGATTAATAACAAATCAATTGTATATTTGGTAATGGAAGTTGCAGGTTATACATACGGACCTTTATTAGGTTTATTTGCTTTTGGTATTTTGACAAAGCGCAACATTTACAAAAAATATTCAATCATTACAGTCGCTTTATTAGCTCCTGTTTTAACTTATATCATCAATGAAATGGTTATTAATTTTAGCGACTATAGAATTGGTGTTGAGTTAATTATTTTAAATGGTTTATTAACATTTATCGGTTTATGGCTTGTAAGTTCTAACCAACAAAAAGAAGTTTCACATTAAACTATACATCACTAATTCTAACACTATACTACTTATGAAAAAGATTGCAATTATTGGAGCAGGAAATTTAGGCATCTCTATTATAGAAGGTCTTATAAAGAATAAAGCTTTTGATGGTAAACAAATCATTGCAACGCGAAATAATTTAACTAAAATTGAGCATCTTAACAAACAAGGTGTCACAGTTACTAATGACAATCATTATGCAGTAAAAGAAGCTGATTACGTCTTGCTTTGTGTAAAACCATACAAAGTAGAAGAAGTTTTGACGCAATTAAAAGACGATTTTACCACCAACAAAATATTAATATCAGTTGCGACTGGTATTTCATTGCAAACGTATCAAAACATTTTACCGCAAGGAATGTCAATTTTTCGTGCAATGCCTAATACAGCTGCTTCTGTGGAAGAATCGATAACTTGTATTTGCGGAAATAAAACAGATAGTACATTAGTCAACGAAATAAAAGCGATTTTCAATCCAATAGGTGAAACTGTTGTTATTAACGAAGAATTGATGAACGCAGCAACTGTTATTGGTGCATGTGGAATTGCTTATGTTTTACGTTTTATAAGAGCAATGATACAAGGCGGAATAGAAATTGGGTTTGATACACAAACTGCATCTAAAATTGTAACACAGACAGTAAAAGGAGCCGCTGAACTTTTAATTGAAAATGGCTTACATCCTGAACAAGAAATTGATAAAGTGACAACACCAAAAGGTTGTACAATTGCAGGATTAAATGAAATGGAACACCAAGGATTTAGTTCTGCTCTAATAAAAGGAATTAAAACCTCATTTGAAAAAATTTAGAATGGAAAAGAAATTAAAATTAATCTGGGATTTCTATGGTCCCGATGCTATACCAACTGCTAAGCACCACGCAATTCACTTGAAGCAATATGCAGAGAAAGAAAAATTACAAAGTACATTTTCCGAATTTGTAGAAGTTGAACCCGAATATGCAGTTGCTTATCTGGTTGTCGTAGAATCTGAAATGATACAAGTTCGCGATGCTTTAATACCTCATCGTGGTGAGTGGCACGTAGACGAATAATCACTAACGGATGTAGTAATAACTACATCCGTTTTGTTTATAAACAAGCCTTATGTACCCCTTATCAGTAGAGGCTTACAAAAACCTAGTGAGGAATCAAGCAAAACCTAGTTAAGAGTTTAGTGAAACCTGCGCAGCTTTTGATCAAAACCTAACGAGGTTTGCCTTAAAAGCTGCGCAGGTTTTTCTTTATCAAAAATTATCCTCCCCAATTGTAGTGATTTATCTACTATCATTTTTTTGCCCATTAAAAAAGAATTATTTTTGTTCAAATTTTTATAAACAAACAATGACACTTCAAGAACTTCAAACACAAGTACAACAAACAAGGAGAGATATTTTGAGAATGGTACATGCCGTAAATAGTGGACACCCAGGTGGATCATTAGGATGTGCAGAATTCTTTGCCGCATTATATGGTAAAGTAATGACGTATTCTAAAGATTTCTCTATGGACGGAAAAGGAGAAGATTTGTTCTTCTTATCAAATGGTCATATTTCACCAGTTTTCTATAGTACATTAGCTCGTTCAGGATTTTTCCCTGTAAGCGAATTAGCTACATTCAGAAAACTAGATTCTCGTTTACAAGGTCACCCTACAACACACGAAGGTTTACCAGGTATTCGTATTGCTTCTGGTTCTTTAGGACAAGGATTATCTGTTGCTTTAGGAGCTGCACAAGCAAAAAAATTAAACAATGACGACAAATTGGTCTACACATTACATGGTGATGGTGAATTACAAGAAGGTCAAGTTTGGGAAGCTTTTATGTATGCTGCTGGTAAAAAAGTAGATAACGTAATTGCTACAATTGATTACAATGGTCGTCAAATTGACGGTGATACAGATGTAGTAATGCCTTTAGGAGATTTAAAAGCTAAGTTAGAAGCTTTTGGATGGATTGTTTTAGAGGAAGAAAATGGTAATGATTTAGAAAAAGTAATTGCTGTTTTAGAACAAGCTAAAACATTAACAGGAAACGGAAAACCAGTTTCTATCTTATTACATACAGAAATGGGTAATGGCGTTGACTTTATGATGGGAAGTCATTCTTGGCATGGTAAAGCTCCTAACGATGAGCAATTAACATCTGCATTAGAGCAAAACCCTGAAACTGAATTAACAGATTACTAAAATTAACATTAACCCCAAAAATACTATGAAAACGTTATTTTATTCTATACTTACGCTTTGTTCTTTGACAGCCTTTGGGCAAGAAAAAACATTTTCTTTTGACAAAAAAATCTCTTATAAGATTAGTATGCCTGATGAAATTCAAGGTTATTTAACAGGAGAAGAAGAAATGTTTTTTATTAATTATCTCTCAAAAGAAGCAATATTAGGAACCTTTGAAGGAAATAATTATATCTATCAAACTGATGTAACAAATAGTTTCAATCACGAATCTTTTTTAACATTGAATAATAGACTTTACAATGTCTTTGCAAACTCTTTAGAAAATGATTTAAAGATTAAAATACCATATTATTATGAAGGTATTGACGAAAAGAACTTGTTACCTTATGATGATGAATTTTTTCCTGAAGTTCTTTCAATAAAAAGCATGAACTCTACACAAACTATTAATGGATATAAGTGTAATGATTATGAAATAGAATCGAAAGCTTTTGAAGAAGTAAAAAAGTCTACAATTTGTATTGATGAAAAAAATCAATTGGATAACATGAGTCATTTGTTTCCAAAAAGTAAATTGAAAGGTCTTTTAGTTCGTATTGATGCAGGAGATTTTGTTGGTTTTACAATCGATAAAGTATCCAATGCTAACGTAAAAGTGAAGTTTGATGAAAAGAAAGAAATCGAAAACTTTACAAATGTAATAGCAAAAAAGAAGCAAGAATATGACAACCTAATGGCAAGTGTAGATACCACTTATGCTACTGAAGCTTACACACCAGACAATCGTTACGAAGATCCGATTATTAATTATTATACATATCAAACATCTGATAATAGTAATGTCAACAATCTTTTTGGAACTATTGCTTCTCTCAACTATAGCTTAGTCTATACAGATAATGATTATGATGGAAATCCTGACATTGATCGTCCTAGAGCTTTATCAACAGCTGAAGCTTCTACAAGTCAGTTAGTAAAACAATTCAAAAAGAATAAATTAGCAAACAAAGGTGAAGTAAAAGAATTAAATAATCTTTTCAAAACATATTTTGATGATGCTAAAAAGTTTAAGTTAGCAGAAGTAACAACAGATTATGAAGCAGCAGCCGTTGCAGTAGATTCAGCTGTGGCTGATTATTCTATGGCAGACTACTATGATCCATATTCTTCTGTTTACAAAACAACAGATATTAGCAAAATAGATTTAGCAATAGACAATCCTAATGTTCAAGACTTTATGAAAGTTGCTCCTGAACATTGTAAAGATTTAAAAACTAAAATTCCTACTTTTCTTGATAAAGAATTAGGAAACTTAGTTTACAATTATGCAGGACAAGTGTGCGATTTGTACATCTATCAAAGCGGAAGTGTTGGTTTATCTGAAACAATTGATGCAATGAGAAAAAGTGTTTTAGAAATTAACAATAAATACGATAAACTGAAAAAAGAAGACAAAGATAAATTAACAACTTTCTTGAATTCTTTGGATTAATAATTATCAAATGTCTCGATAATGAAAAAGTCTATCAGCTTCATTTTAATAATTTTGACAAGTTTTACTTTTGCTCAAATGCAATCGTATAAATTTGAAAACGTTATACAATATCGTATCAAAAGTGATTTCTATTCAGATTTTCTGGATATTTTATCGACAAAAGATTACAAAACACATTTGATGATAACAAGAACTCCTATGGGAAATTTTGCTTCATTAAAAGTAAACGACAATATGTATTCTGTTTACAGTGAAGAAAAAAATCCTAAGGTTTTTAAAATTGACTTTGAAGGAACAAAAGATTTATTAGGAAATACATTTTTAGTAACTGATAATCCTAGTTTAACGAATTCAATTATAGGAAATAAGTATGTTGCAAACAGAACAGGTCAAAAAGAAACGATTCTAAATCAAAAGTGCGAAGTATTCAACATTTTTAGAAAAGATAACAACAACGATGATGGAACAGAAATTTGTATCGACACAAATTCTAATATCAACACCGTTCCGTTTATCAATTCTGAACTAAATTTGAAAGGCTTGATTTATCGAGTTGGACATAATATTGTGTTAGAAAATGTTGAAACACTACAAAATTGGATAAAAAAGAGCGCTGGAGAGGAAGAAGTTAATATTTCACCAAATGATTTCATTTATCAATTTGATGAAAAAACAGAATTAGAAGAATACAGAAACGAATACAAAAAACAAAAACAATGATAGACTTAACATACACAGAAAAAAAAGATACACGTAGTGGATTCGGAGACGGATTAACAGAATTGGGAAGAACAAACCCTAATGTTGTTGCATTATGTGCTGACTTGATTGGTTCATTAAAAATGGATCAGTTCATTAAAGAAAACCCAGAGCGTTTTTTCCAAATTGGTATTGCAGAAGCAAATATGATGGGAATTGCTGCAGGTTTAACTATTGGAGGTAAAATTCCTTTTACGGGAACTTTCGCTGAATTTTCTACAGCTCGTGTTTACGATCAAATTCGTCAATCTATCGCTTACTCTAACAAAAATGTAAAAATCGCTGCTTCTCACGCTGGTTTAACACTAGGAGAAGATGGTGCAACTCACCAAACATTAGAAGATATTGGTTTGATGAAAATGTTACCAGGAATGGTAGTTATCAATCCTTGTGATTATAATCAAACAAAAGCTGCCACTCTTGCTGCCGCTGAGTATGAAGGTCCTGTTTACTTACGTTTCGGACGTCCTGCTGTTCCAGTTTTCACACCAGCTGACCAAAAATTTGAAATTGGTAAAGGTATATTAATGAATGAGGGTTCTGATGTAACAATTGTTGCTACAGGTCACTTAGTTTGGGAATCTTTAGTTGCTGCTGCTGAGTTAGAAAAAGAAGGAATTTCTTGTGAGGTAATCAATATTCATACAATTAAACCATTGGATGAAGAAATTATTTTAAACTCTGTAAAGAAAACAGGAAAAATTGTAACAGCTGAAGAACATAATATCTTAGGAGGTTTAGGTGAATCTGTTGCAAGAGTTTTAGCACAAAAATTACCCACAAAACAAGCTTTCGTTGCTGTAAACGATCAATTTGGTGAATCTGGAACTCCTTCAGATTTAATGAAAAAATATGGTATTGATTCTACTGCTGTAATTGAAAAAGTGAAATCTTTACTTTAATCCATTTTATAAAATAATAAAAAGGAGCTTATAATAAGCTCCTTTTTTAGTAAATTAGAAAAATGATATTTCAAATCATTTAGGTTGGTTGATAAGCAAAATGCTTTTCTATCCATAGGTATTTTGCAAATATAGACCAACTTATCCGAATAAAAAATACTCATTAATTAGTATAAATTTTTGATTTTAATTCATGAAAAAATTAAGCCAAAAATCTTTCGAAGAACATGTTAATACTGTAAAAAAATTTTGGAGTAAGAACACTGAAAAAAGGATTAATTCAGAAGAGAATAATAATTTTAAAACAATTGATGATTTTCAGCGTATTTATGGTTGTCTTTCTATTGGTGAATATTTCATATACATAATTAATCCAAATAAAGGAACTTTTGAATATGTTTCTCCTCAAGCAGAAGTTATTTTAGGTTATCCTGCTAACGAATATAGTGCAGAGCTATGTGTTCAGATGGTTCATCCAAAAGATTTAGAATATGTTATAGATATTCAACAGAAGATAGCAAATTTTAGCATGGAAATAATTCCAGAAGAGAGAGTTAATTATAAGTTTACTTACGATTTTCGTGTTCTTGATAATAATGATAATATTCATCAAATTCATCTTCAACATTTTTTTTATGAATTGGGTAAAAACCTATTACCAAACCGAGTAATTTGTTTAGCAACTGATATTACACAATTAAAGGTTGGAGGAATTCCAAAAATGCTTGTTTATGATATTAAGAATGGATTGAATAACCTTCTAAATCCTAAAGTAAACTCTACTCTTCATTTAACAAAAAAAGAAAATGAAATTATAGAATATCTAATAAAAGGTTATACGAGCCAGGATATAGCAAACGCTATAGGTTTAAGCAAACATACTGTTGATACGCATCGTAGAAATATTTTGAAAAAGAACAACTGTTCTAATACTTCAGAATTATTTAGTCTTTATTTTAAAAAATAAAAAAGCAAGCCGATAAGCCGGGTTCTGTCATCTTAATGAATTAAAATGCTTTGTCATTTATCTAGTATTTTAGTTACCTAAAACATCAATCTGCCTACCCCCCAGCAACGAACGAGTAGCCCTTAACTGCTGGTATACATGGCATTGCTCCGCATAGAGTTTACCTGGTTTCACTACAGCCGAACTGTACATACTTTCTGTTGCACTTGTCCTCGCCTCTCGACGGACGGGCGTTACCCGCTATGCTTACTCTTTGGAGCCCGGACTTTCCTCTTCACATACATGAAGCGACAAAGTGGCTTGCTGAGCGCAAATGTACGGTAAAAGTTACCGAAATAAAAAAAGGCTCGAACAAAAATATTCAAGCCTTTCTATTATAGAAACTTAGATGTTATTCTGATTTTTCTTCTTTTGTTTTTCCTTTTACAGAAATTTTAACGCCATCTTTTGCTTCATTTAAATCAAGGATTAATTCATCTCCTTCACTAATTACAGCATTGATGATTTCTTCTGCCATCGGATCTTCGATATATTTCTGAATAGCACGTTTCAACGGACGAGCACCATAATCTTTATCAAATCCTTTGTCAGCTATAAAATTCTTCGCTTCCTCAGTTAATTCGATATGATAATTTAAAGCTGTTAAACGCTCTATTAAACTTGCCAATTCAATATCGATGATTTTCATGATATCTTCTTTTGTTAACGAATTAAAGAAGATAATATCATCAATACGATTTAAAAATTCTGGAGCAAAAGCACGTTTTAAAGCTGTTTCAATTGTTGATTTTGCGCGTTCATCAGCAGAATCTTTTTTAGATGAAGTTCCAAATCCAACACCATCTCCAAACTCTTTCAATTGTCTTGTACCAATGTTAGACGTTAAAATGATAATCGTATTACGGAAATCAACTTTACGACCTAAACTATCAGTTACATGACCATCATCTAAAATTTGTAATAAAATATTGAATACATCTGGATGCGCTTTCTCAATCTCATCTAACAAAATTACCGCATATGGTTTACGACGAACTGCTTCTGTCAATTGTCCACCTTCTTCGTAACCAACGTAACCCGGAGGTGCCCCAACTAAGCGAGAAACGGCAAATTTCTCCATGTATTCTGACATATCGATACGAATTAATGAATCGTTAGAATCAAAGATTTCTTTTGCCAAAACTTTCGCTAATTGTGTTTTACCAACCCCCGTAGTTCCTAAGAAAATGAATGAACCAATTGGTTTGTTTGGATCTTTCAATCCTGCACGATTACGCTGAATTGCTTTCACAACTTTCGTTACCGCTTCATCTTGACCAATTACTTTTCCTTTCATTAACTCATTCATCTGAGCTAATTTTTTCAATTCTTTCTCAGCTACACGATGTACAGGAACTCCAGACATCAACGAAACAACTTCCGCTACATTTTCTTCTGTAACTGTTTCACGATTCTCTTTCGATTCTTGTACCCATTTTGCTTGCTCACGTTTCAAATCACTTTCTATCTGTTTCTCTGAATCACGTAAACGAGCAGCTTCTTCGTATTTTTGAGATTTTACAACTTTCGTTTTCTCTTCGCGAACTTCTTCTAATTTTGCTTCAAGATCTAAAATTTCTTGTGGAACTTTTATATTCTTGATATGTACACGAGAACCCGCTTCATCTAAAGCGTCAATCGCTTTATCTGGCAAGAAACGATCTGTAATATAACGTGTTGTCAAATTAACACAAGCTTGTAACGCTTCGTCTGTATAATTTACATTGTGATGCGCTTCATACTTATCTTTGATGTTATGTAAAATCTGTAATGTTTCTTCTGGAGTTGTTGGCTCAACCATCACATTTTGAAAACGACGAACTAATGCGCCATCTTTTTCAATATATTGACGATATTCATCTAACGTTGTGGCACCAATACATTGTAATTCACCTCTTGCTAATGCAGGTTTGAACATGTTAGAAGCATCTAAAGAACCTGTTGCTCCTCCTGCTCCAACAATTGTATGTAACTCATCAATGAAAAGAATAATGTCATCATTTTTCTCTAATTCATTCATGATTGCTTTCATACGTTCTTCAAATTGTCCACGATATTTAGTGCCAGCAACTAATGACGCTAAATCTAATGTTACCACACGTTTGTTAAACAACACACGTGAAACCTTACGTTGTACAATTCTTAAAGCTAAACCTTCTGCAATTGCAGATTTACCAACACCTGGTTCTCCAATTAACAATGGATTATTCTTTTTACGACGAGAAAGAATTTGAGAAACTCGTTCTATTTCTTTTTCACGTCCAACTACAGGATCTAATTTTCCTTCTTGCGCAATCGCTGTTAAATCTCGTCCAAAATTATCTAAAACTGGAGTTTTACTTTTCGAAGTAGATTTACTTGTTGACGCACGCTCAAAATCGTTATCAGAATCACCTCCATCAAAAGATGGATTTTCTGCACGAGGAGATTGAATTTCCTCATCTTGAAATTGAAATTTGAATTCTTCCTTTACAGTATTGTAATCAATATCCAACTTATTCATCAATTTTGTAATCGGATCGTTTTCATTACGAAGAATACACAATAATAAGTGAATTGTATTTACAGTCGGACTTTTAAACAATTTAGCCTCTAAGAATGTTGTTTTCAACGCTCTTTCAGCTTGTTTTGTCAAACTCAAATTTTTTATATTATTACCTGGAGTTTCTTTTGCTGGGTTAAGGTTTTCTATTTTTTGACGCATTTCGTCTAAATCGACATTCAATGCTTCTAAGACAGAAATGGCTTTCCCTTCACCGTCGCGAATAATCCCCAACAGAAGGTGTTCCGTTCCTATTTGGTCGTGGCCTAATCTCAACGCTTCTTCCTTACTATAAGAAATAACGTCTTTTACTTGTTGTGAGAAATTATCGTTCATTTTATTATTTAAGCTGTCTTTAACAAATATAATTATTCTGATAGACTATAGCATAAATTATGCCTATGTCCGAAATGATTTGATGATTCCTTAAAATAACGAATTATTGTCTATTAATTTCAAAATAGCTGACAATATTTCATCTCAATTCTTAAAGAATTCATAACAATTTGAGAGATAGATGTCGTTGCTAAAAAATCGTACAAATCGCCTTTTTTCATTTTCATATCATCGTGAAGTTCTAAAATTTCTTCGGAATTCAACTCACTATTTTGACTAAAAATTTCATCAATTTCATTTCTTCTTTCAGGACTGTACAATGTCGACGAACACCATGTCACAATTTTTTCTTGCGAAACATCTTTTACACTCAGTTTATTTTCATTCCAAAACAAAAGGTAAGCATTTTTAGTTGTTCTTTCAAAAACAAAAATTGTAAAAGGTGCGATTTCTGACAAATTTTCCGAATTAATAAACTCATTTACAGAATTATATTTCAATAAATCTAACAAGATAATTCCTCTACTTTCTCTGTATTTTTCTTTGAAATGCGTTGGTTTTTCTATTCCTCCATTCAAAATACACGCAACATATTGCTCCGAATAAAAAATCCAAGTTCCATTCGCACGCTCATCTACAGGCGAAAAATAGGTTTTATCAAAACGCTTTTGCTCCACAATCTCTTTAGAAGAAGAACGATTAATTTCCTCATCTCGGTTGTGCGTCAACACAAATTCATCTTCATTTCTGTAAAAACTGATTATACACATCTCATTTTTCAATTTAGTTCAAATGTAAAAATTTATCTTTGCAAAGAATTATGAGTATTCAGAAAACTATAGCGCATTCTTTTGATGAAATGAAATCGATTCTTTTGCAATTTGACGATATGTCTTTTCAAAAGGAATTAGAAATCATTTCTGATGCTTCTGTTGGTCAACATTTTCGCCATATTATCGAATTTTATTCGTGCTTTTTACACGCACAAAAAAACAATTGCATTTGTTATGATGAGAGAGAACGAAATCGAGCTTTAGAAAATTCGGTTGTCGAAAGTTTGAATACGTTAAATCTGCTAAAATCAGAAATAGAACATTTAGATTTAGAAAAAACAATTCAGCTAAAACAGAATTATTATGGAGAAAAATTCACAATTAATACCACAAATTATCGCGAATTAATGTATTGTTTTGATCATAGTATTCATCATTTTGCGTTGATTAAAATTGCGATTGAAACTCATTTTTCGTCAATTAAAATTCCACAAAATTTTGGAATTGCATCTTCTACAATTGCTTTTCAAAATCAAGAGAAATGAATCCGAAAATAACAAAATGGACACGATACGAATTTTGGCCATTCTGGTTATTTTATGCGCCATTGACGCCTTGGTATATTTATAAAATTTTTCAAGCTGGCGCTCCAGCTTACTTTTGTTCGGCAAATCCGAAAATGAAATGGGGCGGATTTATTGATTATTCTAAAATAGATTTACTCAATCAAATTGATAAAAATTATAAGCCAAAAACCATTTTTTTTGAAGAATTTACAACACAAGAAATTCCGTTTGATTTTCCTTTTATTGCGAAACCAAATCTTGGTGAACGTGGAATTGGTGTTGAATTAATCAGAAATAAAATTGATTGGAAAAAATATTTAGAGCAAAATAATCGCGATTTAATTTTACAAGAATATATTCAATCTAATTTTGAGTTTGGTGTTTTCTATGTTCGATTACCAAAGGAAAAAAATGGTAAAATACTTTCAATAACAGCAAAAGATTTTTTGACGTTTACAGGTAATGGAAAATCAACTTTGAAAGAATTAATAGAGCAAAATTTAAGAGCTTTTTATCGAAAAGATTATTTGTTTAAACGTTTTCAAAACGAGCTAAATTCAGTTCTCAAAAAAAATGAAAAATTATTGGTTGAACCAATTGGAAATCATAGTCGAGGAACAACTTTTTTGAACGGATCTTCTCTAAAAACATCTAAATTAGAAGAAAATATAGATCAAATTGCAAAAAAAATTGACGGTTTTTATTACGGACGAATCGATTTGAAAGCAAAAAGCTTAGAAGATTTTCAGAACGGAAATTTTGTCATACTCGAAATTAATGGAGCAAATTCTGAAGCAACTCACATTTACGACCCTTCATTTAATCTGATAAAAGCTTATAAAGAAGTGATTAAGCATTTAAATTATCAACATAAAATTGCTATTCAAAATCATCAACTTGGTGTAAAATGGACAGATTGGAAATTGCTTGCGAGAGAGTTAATAAAACGCTATCAAACTTAATTTAACCAAAATTGGCAGATTTTATGGAAAGGAATAAAGATTGAAAGATGTTTTCGAAACCAATTTTATGAGTTATCCTTTTCCAAAGAAAACTATTATAATTCCTTTCTTATTACTTATTCCAATGTGGATTATCTTTTTGTTTCAACAAAACGGATACAATTTAGACAGTTGTTACGGCGTTATTCCGAGAACTTTCGTAGGATTGAAAGGAATACTTTTTTCACCACTTTTTCATTCTGGTTGGAAACATATTATCAGCAATACTTTTCCGTTAGCTTTTCTTAGCTTTATAGCACTATTGATGTATGATAGATTAGCTTATTATGTTATTTTTTTTGGTTGGATTTTATCAGGAATTATTCTTTGGATTATTGGAAATCCGCTCTTCTTAGATGATAATGTAAGCTGCCATATTGGAGCAAGTTCTATCGTTTATTTATTGGCTTCATTCATATTTTTCAGTGGTATCATTAGAAAAGAACGTGGTTTAATGGCGATTTCATTAATCATTATTTTATTATACGGCGGAATGATCTGGGGAATGGTTCCTCAAGAAATATTACCTCAACTAAAATCAGAAGTTGGAAATAATTCTATTTCTTGGGAAGGACATTTGAGTGGTTTCATATCAGGCGCTTTTTTCGCTTTTCTATTTAGAAAAATTGGTCCGCAAAAAGAAACACCTAAATGGGATCAAGAAAATTATTATGATCCACAAGCCGAGCATTTATGGGAAGTCTACCAAGAGCAAGAACGATTAAAAACTGAATATTTACAATCAGTAGAAAAAGAAGAAGATTATTCTGACAATGATTTTAAAAACATGTCTAATTCATAAATTTCTTCTGGTGCTCTTCCTGCATCGTAACTAGGAGAATAATAATTAATTTCGTTTTCTTTTACAGATAAATTAACAATTGGCGCTCCATCAAATTGATGCCTTTGAGCGCTTTTTTCAACAACAATATATTCTAATTTCGGTAGATTAACCTTTCGTGATAAATCCTTTACTTTCTTCCAATCTTCCTTTTTTGTTTGTCGAATAATTGTATCGAAATTATGTATAATATATGTTTTCTCGAAATTAATAATTTGACTTTCACTATTTCCTCTTGTTGATTGGATTCTTGTAACTTCAATAGTTTTCGAATCATTTTCGATCAACTTATTATTTGTAGAACAGCTCGTTATTATGAATAACATAACTATTATTGTATTTATTTTTAACATGTTTTGTATTTTATTTTCTAATTTAATGAAAAATTACTCCTAATAGACCATTTTTTTTTCCATCTATTACACTCAATACCTTTCTCCAAATATGTTCCTCTCATATTCAGTATACTAAAAAATTCCATAAAGTTTTTACTGTTTGTCATTTATTGTAAAAAACAGTTTGTCAACTAAATAAAATAGATCTTTTCATTCTACTGATATTCACTAAACTAAAATACAAAATTCATTATTTTTATTTAGATTAAATATAAATATTTATTATTTTTACTTTGTTTGTTAATTTTTTTAAGATAGTTTTGTCTAAATTTAAAATACTTATGAAAAAAAATATATTTTATTTATTTCTTTTACTTTCCTCAAATTATTCTTTTGGACAAAACTGGACGTTAGTAAGTGAATCTGAAGCTTATCCAACTGCCAGAAAAGAATATCAGGATAAAAGGAACCAGAAAATTTTCAAATTAGATCGAAGAACATTAGATCAAAAATTAGTAAACGTTTCTTCTCGTAATACAAATCAAGGAGGTACAGTAATTAGTATGCCTAATGCCAATGGTACTATTGAACGTTTTGAAGTATGGGAAGCTTCTAATTTTTCAGCAAAAGACCAAGCAAAATACACTAACTTACGCTCTTATGTTGGAAAAAGTTTAGAAGATCCTTCAGCTTACTTACGTTTTAGTACAGGCCCTTCGGGAATTAGTTCTACAATCTTCAGAACTCATGACAAATCTGAATTTTTAGAAACTTATTCAAATGATGGCAAGTTCTTCGAAGTACATTCTAAAAATGGAAAAAATAATTTTAATTGTTCTACTCCAGAAGAACATGCAACGCATAAAACGGCTGAAATGATTGATGCAAAAAGTAACGATCAAAAATTCAGAACATATCGTTTAGCTTTATCAGTCACAGGAGAATATAGTCAGACTTTTGGCGGAACATTAGAAAAATCTCTTGAAGCCATGAATAATACGATGACTCGTGTAAATGGTATTTTCGAAAAAGATATGGCAATCAATTTCGTTTTTGCTGATGACATTCAAAAGCTTATTTACTTAGATCCTGAGACAGACCCTTATTCTACTTCTGATGTAGGTCTTGACGATGACCCCGTATATGGAGGTTACCCTGAATATGCATCTGTCTGGAATGTAGAGTTACAGCGTAATTTACGTGATAATTTTGGAGAACAAAACTACGATATCGGGCATTTATTTGGACACGATGGAGGTGGTGGAAATGCCGGCTGTATAGGTTGTATATGTGAAACTGCTTTTCCTCAAGGAAAAGGAAGTGGTTTTACATCGCCTGGTAGCGGTTTGCCAAAAGGAGATAGTTTTGATATCGATTATGTGACACATGAAATAGGACATCAAATTGGAGCGAATCATACGTATTCACATCGAAATGAAGGTACTGGTGTTAATGTTGAACCTGGTTCAGGATCTACTATCATGGGATATGCTGGTATTACTTATTTTAATGTTCAATCTCATTCAGATGATTATTTTACCTATAGAAGTATTCAACAGGTTCAGAATAATTTGAAAAATAAAACGTGTGGTATAGAAAAACCTATTTTTAATACACCTCCAAAAATAGAACTAGCCAAATCTCTTTATAATATTCCTGTTGGTACAGCTTTTAAATTAGATGCAACAATCTCTGATGCCGAAAATGATGCATTTTTAACTACATGGGAACAAAATAACTCTGGAAATTCTTCTACAGCAAATGAAAATAGTAGAGTTAAAGGTACTAAAACTATAGGTCCTAACTTTAGGTCTTTTAAACCTACAAAAGAATCATATAGATATTTTCCTAATTTCACTAGTATTTTGAACAATAGATTGATTCATACAGGAACAGGTAATGCTGTGTGGGAATCGTTAACATCTGTTCCTAGAACATATGATTTCACTGTGACAGCAAGGGATTATAATATTACAGGACCTCAAACGAATACAGAAGCTGTTAAAGTAATCGCAACAGCAAATGTAGGTCCATTTATCATTACGTCTCCTGAAAAACTAGCCATCAATACGGATGAATTTACAGTGACTTGGGATGTTGCAAATACAAATACAGCTCCAGTTAACACGACAAAAGTTAAAATTTCTATTTCATGGGATGAAGGGACTTCTTTCAAAGAATTAGGAATCGTCGATAATAATGGTTCTGCTACTTTTGCAATGCCTCAAGATGCTATTTCAGTTACAAAAGGTTATGTTATGATAGAAGCAGTAGATAATATTTTCTTAGCTGTTAAGAAATTTGAAACTGAAGTATTAGCGACAAAAGATTTAACAACAAAAGAATCTAAACTTTATCCTAATCCATCAAATGGAACTTTTACAATAGAGCAAAAAATAACAGGGAAAGTTAAAATAGATATTTTAGATTTGAATGGACGAATAGTATATGCTACTACAGAAGATGCTATTGGTAATTTCAAAAAACAAATTAATACAAAACTACCTAGCGGGATTTACTTCGTTCGAGTTTCATCAAATGAAGGAGAAAACACTTCGAAATTAATTATAAAATAACTCGGTATTATCTATAAATAAAAACCCCTGAAATTAATTTCAGGGGTTTTTATTTTTTTTAAATTCTTCTTAGAAAGGCATTCCAGGAATGTTTGGTAAGTTTTCTTGAGCCGTTTTTTTCGCTCTGTCAATTGCTTCTGTTTTTACTTGTTCCAACGCTTTGTTTAACGTCATTACTAACAAATCTTCAATTTCTTCTTTTTCCATTCCTTCGGCAAGTTCAATATCTTTTACTGTTGCCAATTTAGACATTGTAATTTTTACTTTTCCATCGTTAGAAGTCGTTGTAAAAATTTCTCCATCTAATTCATTTTTCAAATCAGAAAATTTATCTTTAAATGAATTGATTTTTCCCATCATTCCCATGATGTCTCCAAAATTTCCAAACATTTGTTTTTATCTTTAATAATTAGTTATTCATGTAGTTTTTTCCACAATAAATCTTTCAATTCTGTGATTCCTTTTCCAGAAACAGACGAAATAAATATTGTATCAATATCAGTTGGTAATTGCGCTTTAATCTCAGCTTCCAATTCATCATCTAACATATCTGACTTAGAAATTGCTAAAATTCGTTCTTTATCTAACAATTCAGGATTGAATTTTTTCAATTCATTCAACAGAATTTCATATTCTTTTTTATAATCTTCTGTATCGGCAGGAATTAAAAATAATAAATTAGAGTTACGCTCAATATGACGCAAGAAACGATGTCCAAGACCTTTTCCTTCTGCCGCACCTTCGATAATTCCAGGAATGTCTGCCATAATAAATGACTGATGATTACGGTATTCTACAATTCCCAAGTTAGGTGTTAACGTTGTAAATGCGTAATCTGCAATTTTTGGTTTAGCAGCCGAAACAGCTGATAACAAAGTAGATTTTCCTGCATTTGGAAAACCAACTAAACCAACATCTGCCAAAATTTTCAACTCCAATGTAACTTGACGTTCATCACCATCCAAACCTGGCTGTGCATAACGAGGCGTTTGACGCGTTGCAGAACGGAAATGCCAGTTTCCTAAACCGCCTTTTCCTCCTTGCGCAATAATTAATTCTTGCCCATTTTCTGTTACTTCGCCAATAATATTTCCTTCCTCATCTTTGGCAATTGTTCCGATCGGAACTTCCAAAATAATATCTTCACCGTCAGCACCAGTAGAACGAGATTTACCTCCACGTCCACCGTTTTGCGCACGGAAATGTCTTTTGAATCGAAATTCTAACAAAGTCCAAAGATTTGAGTTTCCTAGAAGCGTGATGTTTCCTCCACGTCCACCATCTCCACCGTCTGGTCCACCTTTGTCAATATATTTTTCGCGATGCAAACTTGCTGAACCCGCACCTCCATGTCCGGCTCTACAATTTATTTTTACGTAGTCAACAAAATTTGATTGCATAATTTTTCTCTTTTAATTAGTCTGCAAAAGTACAATTTCTAATTTGTTTATTAAAATCTTGTATTATCTATTTTGAATGAATAATTTATAATGACTCAGATTTTTATTTATATTTATTCAATTAATTAACACACTAATATGAATACTAAAAAAAATCTGTCCGATTATACTGATGAAGAACTTCTAATAACTCAAAAACAAACAAAAACTATTGTAATTGCATTGGGATCTTTTATGTTTCTTGCGTTTATATTCTTTATCTACACTGCAATAAAAACAAGTAATTATGCCTTCATAGCTATTGGATGTGGAACTTCTGTTTCATTAATGCCTCTAATCGCTAAACTTTCTATGATTAATAAGGAGATTAAACTACGCAAAAAATAGATTGAAGATTTATGAATAACGAGCATATACAACGCTTACTTCCTTTTGGTTACATTTATTTAGTTATCATGGGAATTATTAAAGAATCTATTTTTTACTATCAATTGGATATTAATATTCTGAAATTTTCGAGCATTATGGATATTTTAATTAGTCCAATTGCCGAAATCACTGCACATCCTTTCTTACTTATATTTTTTATTCTTCTTGTTTTTTCACTTTATGGTTTCAAACAATATTCATTAAAATATCCTGAGAAAAAATTTATTAAAAAATATTACAAAATAAAAGAGACAGAAAACATCACTAATGAAGAATTTACAAAGAAAATTAATCAAAACTTAATTGGATTCTTTTTTGTTATGTTGATTTGTTTCTTTTTAGGATTTGGAATTGGTGGTGGTAATTTTCTATCAAAACGAATAAAAAATGGAGATTTAAAATTCGAAAAATATGGACAAACCTTAACTTTCAATTCTGGTGAGAAAAAAGAAATTTATCTTATCAATACCAATAGTCTCTACTATTTTTATGTTGTAAAAGGTCAAAAAACTGTTGAAATTTCGCCAATTGGCACAATACAATCAATCGCAAAAAATAAGTAATCAAAACATATTTTTATAATGAATAAGATTGATTAATTTTGCAGCATGTACAAACAATTCAAAAACATTTTATTTCAATTACAGCCCGAAGATGCGCATCATTTCGTTACGCGAAATCTAAAAAATTATGCTGCATTTCCTGGAGTTGGAAAATTATTAGATAAATTTTATCAATACAATCATCCAAGTTTAGAACGAGAAGTTTTTGGAATTAAATTCAAAAATCCAATTGGTTTAGCTGCTGGTTTTGATAAAAATGCTGAATATATTGAAGAATTGAACCACTTCGGATTTGGCTTTATCGAAATTGGAACCGTTACACCAAAACCTCAACCGGGAAATGACGCGCCACGTATGTTTCGTTTGGTAGAAGATGAAGCGATTATCAACCGAATGGGATTTAATAACAAAGGTGTTGATTTTGCTGTTTCGAAAATTAGAGAATTAAAAAATCGTGAAAACTATATTATTGGTGGAAATATTGGTAAAAATAAATTAACGCCAAACGAAGATGCTGTTGATGATTACATCAAATGTTTCAATGCTTTGTTTGACTATGTAGATTATTTTGTAGTTAACGTGAGTTCGCCAAACACGCCTGGATTACGTGATTTGCAAGAAAAAGAACCTTTATTGTACATTCTAAATTATTTGCAACAATACAATAATCAGAACGAAAAATCGAAACCAATTTTACTTAAAATCGCACCAGATTTAACAGATTCGCAATTAGACGATATTATAGATATTGTATTAGAATCTAAAATTGCTGGAGTGATTGCTACAAATACAACCATTTCAAGAGAAGGATTAAAATCTAGTCCTGAAATTGTAAAAGAAACTGGTGGAGTTTCGGGAAAACCACTTAAAAATCGCTCAACAGAAGTAATTCGTTATCTTTCTGAAAAATCAAACAAAGCATTTCCAATTATCGGAGTTGGTGGAATTCATACAGCCGAGGATGCGAAAGAAAAACTGGAGGCTGGTGCAAGTTTGTTACAAGTTTATACAGGTTTTATTTATGAAGGTCCTGCTGTTGTAAAAAACATTTGCAAAGGCTTGGTTTAAAATCTAAAATTTTTATATTAATTTGGTATTTAGTTATACTTAATTAGCACTGATGAATACAGTTAAAATAGGTGATGAATTTGAAAATATTTCATATAAATTAATCAAAAACTCCATTCAGAATGGAGAACTAGGAATTTTAGAAAGTTCTGCAAAAGTTTTTCAGAAAAAAGGATATTATTCAAAAGATAGAGAAAAAAATATAA
The DNA here is from genome assembly GCF_004785645.1 of Empedobacter tilapiae. GTDB lineage: Bacteria > Bacteroidota > Bacteroidia > Flavobacteriales > Weeksellaceae > Empedobacter > Empedobacter tilapiae. The sequence goes on from NZ_SRPE01000001.1 coordinate 136,258, forward strand.
TTTTTGATATATCTATAGAAATTTGGCCAAATAATGCTGATAAATATAGTATTCTTTATTTAATTGAATGTAAAAGTTCAACTAAAGGAAATAAAGTTCCTGTTGATGACGTTGAGGAATTTTTCACAAAAGCTTCTCAAGTTACAGGAAGCGGTGTCAAACCAGTAATGATTACTAATTCTTCATTTCAATCTGGTGGTCTAACGTTTGCTAAGAATAAAAATATAATGTTAATTGAAGTTGATAACGAAAATAATCACAAAGTCAAATTATACAGAACTAATTCAAGAACAATAACAGAATCTGAAAATATTGATAAAACCATTAGCATTTTTCTAAAGAAAACTTTATCAAAAAATAAAATTAGTGGATTAAAAAAGTTGAAATCAGAACAAATTGAAGAAATAACCAAAAATTTACTAACTGATTTTAATAATTATCGTCCTATAAATATTCATTCTTTAATTAATTACTTAAAAAGAAGCTATAACTTAAATTTCGATTTCAGTAAATCTCTAGAAACTATAGATGGAAACGAATTAATGGGGTATTTCGATAATTCTATAAATACAATTTTTATTGACAAATCTTTGGTTAATAAAGAACAATTTCCATTTATTTTAGGACATGAAATAGGGCATTTCTTTCTACATAAAAATTTAAAAATCGATCAAGAACTTTATAATGATTTTGCTGATTCTGAATATAATTATTTTCTAGATAAACATATTTTACAAAATGATCGAAATTGGATTGAATGGCAAGCAAATAAATTTTCTATTTCATTATTTGTTCCAAAAGATTTATTTTACGGTCATTTAATATTATTTCGAAAAAATAAAGGAATTAGCAAACCTCATTTAATATATTTAGATGAGCAAACAATTAACATCCGTGATTATAATGATACTATTAATTTTCTTTCAAAAAAATTTGGAATTAGTAAAACTGTAATAAAATATAGAATTGACGAATTAGGTATTTTAACTTATGGTAAAACCAAGATAGATACTAGAAATTTAAGAGACTTTATATATTAAAAAAAGGATTCTCAATGAGAATCCTTTTTTTATATAATGTAAAAGTTGTTCTTATAAAACTTCTTTAATTGCTGCGTTCAATTTTTCGGTAATATCTTCAATAGAACCTACTCCATCAATCTCAATCCATTTCCCTTGCGCTTTGTAGTGTTCTGCTACAATTGCAGTTTTTTCGTAATATTCTGTAATACGATCACGAATAATTTTTTCGTCCACATCATCAGCACGACCAGAAGTTTTTCCGCGCTCTAATAAACGTTGAACCAAAATTTCGTCATCCACAACTAATGCTAATGTAATCGAAACTTCGCTTTCGTATTTATCTGCTAAGATTTTATCTAAAGCTTCTGCTTGAGATGTTGTACGTGGATATCCATCAAAAATATATCCATAAGAATTTGGATTATTATCTAAATGATCAACCAACATATTTGTTGTTACCTCATCTGGAACTAATTGTCCCTTGTCCATATAAGATTTCACAAGAGCGCCTAATTCTGTTTCATTTTTAAGGTTGAAACGAAATAAGTCTCCTGTAGAAATTTGAGGAGTTTGGTACTTTTCTTCTAAAAATTTAGCTTGTGTTCCTTTACCACTGCCAGGAGGTCCGAACAATACAATGTTTAGCATTTTGTTTTAATGTTTTATTTGATAAATATCTGGTAAATTTCTTCCTAATCCGTCAAAATCTAATCCATAACCTACTACAAATTTATCAGGAATAGAGATTCCTACTAAATCTACCTTTAAATCTTTTTTGTAAGCATCTGGCTTAAATAATAAAGTTGCTACTTTTAATGATTTTACCTTTTTCTCTTTCAAGATTCGGTGCAACTCTACTAACGTATTACCTGTATCTACAATATCTTCTAAAATAATTACGTGACGTCCTTCAACATTCATCGGAATATCCATCTCAATAGTAATTTTCCCTGTTGATTCTGTTCCTTCGTAAGATTTTAATTTCAAGAATGAAATCTCACATTCTCCTTGATATTGTTTTAAGAAATCGCTGAAGAACATTACAACTCCGTTCAATACACCAACAAAAATCGGTCTTTCGTCTTTGTATTCTTCGTAAACTTCGTTTGCCATATTTTTGATGGCGTGTTCTATTTCTTCAAAAGCGATGTACGGAATAAATTTTTTACCGTGAATTTCTATTTCTTTCATTGTTTGAGATATTCAAATATATACTTTTTTTGATAAAGTTTAAAACATTTATCTATTTTATTAGATTGTCATTGAGAAAATACGTGTTTCTGGCTCGTTATCTATCATTCTCTTATCGAATGTCATACACACATTTCTAACATATGGACGTCCTTCTTCTTTTACGATCAAACCATTTTCTACAAATTCAATCAAATTATCGTCAACCATATCTTGCAACATAGTTTTAATACGATCTACATCATCAAATTTCATATTATCATCAGCCCAAGAAGTTTCTAAATTACACATTAAATTTAGAATATGACGACGCATAATCAAATCTTCTTCTGATAAAATATGACCTTTGAAAACGGATAATTCTCCGTTATTTATTGATTTTTCATACTCTTCTACCGTCTTCTCGTTTTGTCCAAAACTGTACCAAGAATCGCTGATAGAAGAAACTCCCAAACCAAACATTAATTGTGTTTTCGAAGAAGAATATCCCATAAAATTACGATGTAATGTATGGTTTTTCATCGATTGATACATCGAATCTTGTTCTAAGGCAAAATGATCCATTCCAACTTCGAAATAGTTCATTTCCTCGAACATTTTCTTTCCTTTTTCATATAATGCACGTTTCAATTCTGGCGAAGGCAAATCATCATCATGAAAACCACGTTGTCCAACACCTTTTATCCACGGCACGTGCGCATAACTGTAAAATGAAATACGATCTGGATTTAATTCTTTTGTTAAATTAATTGTTTCCATCATACCTTCCATTGTTTGATGTGGAAGACCAAAAATCAAATCGTGAGAAATCGATGTAAAACCAATTTCGCGCGCTTCTTCTGTTGCTCTTTTCACATTCTCGAAAGGTTGAACACGATTAATCGCTTCCTGAACTTTCAGATCATAATCTTGTACACCATACGAAATACGTCTAAAACCTAAATCGTATAAAGCCTGTAAATGTTCTCTTGTTGTGTTATTTGGATGCCCTTCTAAACTAAATTCATGTCCTTCGGCAACATCCGCATATTCAAAAATACCATCAATTAATTTCTTCAAATTTTCTGGAGAGAAAAATGTTGGTGTTCCTCCTCCTAAATGAATTTCTTTAATTTTTGGTCGAGATGAAAATAAATCCACATATAATTTCCATTCTTTCAAAACTGTATCAATATACGGAACTTCTACCGAATGCTGTTTCGTAATACGTTTGTTACATGCACAAAACGTACACAACGATTCGCAATAAGGTAAATGAATATAAATTGATATCCCTTCTTCAGCATTGCTTTCATCGAAAGATCGTTGAAAACTTTCAATCCAACCTTGTTTAGTAAAATCATCATTGTCCCAAAACGGAACAGTTGGATAACTTGTGTAACGAGGTCCTGGAATATTATATTTCTGAATTAAATTATTCATTATCTAAAAAATTAAAAATACTTAATCAACTTGACTAAGTATTATTTAATAAATTTTCTTTAAAAATTATTTTTATAGAATTGCCTGACGAACTCTAACTAATTTCGTTAATAATTCTTCTAACAAATCTAATTGTAACATGTTTGCTCCGTCACTTTTTGCGTTTTTAGGATCTGGATGCGTCTCGATAAAAATACCGTCAGCACCAACAGCAATTCCAGCTTTTGCAATTGTTTCGATTAATTCTGGCTTTCCTCCTGTTACACCCGAAGCTTGATTAGGTTGTTGCAAAGAATGTGTGATATCTAAAATAACTGGCGCATAATTCTGCATCACAGGAATTCCACGATAATCTACCACTAAATCTCCGTAACCTAACATAGTTCCACGCTCGATAATTGCAACATTATTATTACCAGAATCTGTTACTTTCTCTACAGGAAATTTCATTGCTTCTGGCGAAAGAAATTGACCTTTCTTCAATGTAACATGTTTCCCTGTTTGTGCAGCTGCAACCACTAAATCGGTTTGACGAACCAAGAAAGCAGGAATTTGTAACACATCTACATAAGCCGCCGCCATTTCTGCATGAAAAGGTTCATGGATATCTGTAGTTGTTGGCACATCAAATGTTTCTCCTACTTTTTGGATAATTTTCAATGCTTTTTCATCTCCAATTCCTGTAAAACTATCAATACGAGAACGATTTGCTTTTTTGAAAGATCCTTTAAAAACATAAGGAATCTCTAATTTATCAGTAATTGTTACTACTTTTTCAGCAATTCTCAAAGCCATATCTTCACTTTCGATGGCACATGGACCAGCAAGTAAAAAGAAGTTTGGCGAATCTTTGTGTTTTATCTTTGATAAAGTTTCTATCATTGTGCAAATTTACACAAAGTTATCGACTTATTTTTCATAATTTTGCCTATACTTTATCATTCTTATTTATCGTTTTATGGATTTTTTATCTAACATTAGTATAGCCGATATTTTTGGCTATCTTGCTTCAGTCTTTATTGTACTAGCATTCTTTTTTTCAAAGATTACAATTATTCGCATTATCAATGCAATTGGTTGTGTATGTTTTGTAATTTATGCTGCTATGATTGAGGCTTGGCCAGTCCTTATTCCAAATGCAATTTTATTTTTAGTTCAGGCATATTATATTGCTTTCAAACCTGGAAAATAATCTTAAAAAACCATAAAATTGAAAATCCTATCTGCTGTACTAAATAATATTGAAACCGATCAAAGATTAGATAAAGTTTGCCATTCTTTGTTAAAATTTGGGTACGATGTAGAATTGATTGGCGCAACTATAAACGGAAGACCAGAATTGAATAAACCGTACAAGACATTTTTGATGGAACAAAAAAATCAATCAACAATGAAAAAGTATGCAGAATTTAATTACAAATTGTTTTTCACCTTACTTAAAAAAGCTGATAAACAAACTATTTTATTAGCCAATGATTTGGATAGTTTACTTCCTTTTTATTTGGTTAGTAAAATCAAAAAAATTCCTTTAGTTTTTGATAGTCATGAAATTTATTCAGAATTACCATCATTACACAATCGTCCTAAAACAAAAAAAATTTGGAAAACTTTAGAACGTTCTCTTGTTCCAAGAATTAAATATTTTTATACGGTAAGTAATGGATATGCCAATTGGTTTCGCAAGGAATATGGTGCTAATCCGGCTGTGATTAGAAATGTTCCCAACCGAACAAAACTTAACGATAAACAAGATTTAATTTTCTTTCGCTTACCCGAAAATCCAACAAACGATAAAATATTATTGTATCAAGGCGTAATTAACATGAGTCGAGGAATTGACAGAATGATTGAAGCCTTCAAATACATTGATAATTGTCAATTTTGGATTGCTGGCGAAGGGCCCAAAAAAACTGAATACGAACAATTGGTAAAAGATTTAGATTTAACTAATCGCATTCATTTTTTAGGAAATATTCCCCCAAAAACTTTAAAAACTATAACACCTTTAGCTGATGTAGGAATGAGTATGGAAGAAGATTTAGGATTAAGCTATCGCTACGCTCTACCGAATAAATTATTTGACTTTATTCAAGCTAGAGTACCAATTTTAGCAACAAATTTACCAGAAATCAAAAAAATGGTCGAAGAATATAAAGTTGGAAAAGTGATTGACAACCACGAACCAAAACATTTGGCTGAAAAACTACAAGAAATCTTAAACGAAGGAAAAAGAAGTTACCAAGAAAACCTTGCAAATGCTGCAAACGAACTTTGTTGGGAAAATGAAGAATTAAAATTGAAGGAGATATTTGATCGTGCAAAATAGATGATAAGTATTTGTATTCCGATATATAATTTTGATGTAAAACCGTTAGTTTACGAACTTTCGAAACAAATTTCTATGCAAAATAATATCGAAATCATTGTGATTGACGATGCTTCGGATTTATATTTTCAAGAAATTAATTCTGAACTAAAAGATCCCTTCAAATTTATACAATTAAAAGAAAATATTGGTCGCTCGAAAATCAGAAATTTATTTCTAAACTATGCGACTCAACCTTATTTACTTTTTTTAGATTGCGATGGTTTAGTTCATCATAATCCTCATTTTATTTCAAATTATTTAAAAACAGTAAAACAAAATTTAGATGTTGTTTGTGGAGGAAGAATTTATCCTGAAAAATGTCCTAATAAAAACGTTTCTCTGAATTGGAAATACGGCAAAAAAGTAGAAAGTCCGGCTATTATTAGAAGTTTTATGTCAAATAATTTTCTAATTAAACGTACAGTTTTTGAATCAATCCTATTTGATGAGACTATTCGAAATTACGGACATGAAGATACTCTTTTCGGAATTGAACTAGCGAAAAATAATATTCAAATCACCATTATAGACAACTCTGTTTTTAACGCACATTTAGAAAACAACAAAACGTATTTAGAGAAAAATATTTCAAGTTTAAAAAACTTAAATTTATTAATTAACTCGAATAAAATTAAAGTTGAGGATTTTCAGTACATCAAACTTTTAAACTTTTATCTTCAATTAGAAAAATATCGATTAACAAGTATTTATTCAAAGTTTTATTCTGTTTTCAAACAATATATTTATTCTAATTTACTTAGTCAAAATCCGAATCTGACTTATTTTAATTTATATAAACTTGGCGAATTTATTCGCATAAAAAAAGAGTCTACAACTAAGTAAACTCTTTCTTTAAAATTATATTGTGTGATTTTTTCTTATTCTGTAATTGCTTCTGCAACTTCAAATAATTTTCCGTCTTCGCAACGTACTTTACGCGCAGGATAACGACGAATAATTTCGTAATCGTGTGTAGCCATCAAAACTGCACAATTATTTTGCTTCGAAACTGACAACAACAAATCCATAATGTCATTCGACGTTTCTGGATCTAAATTTCCTGTTGGCTCGTCGGCTAAAATTAATTCAGGATGATTTAACAATGCACGAGCTATAGAAACACGCTGTTGTTCACCTCCAGAAAGACGAAACGGCATCATTTTCTTTTTAGACAACATTCCTACCGAATCTAAAACCTCATCAATACGTTTATCGATTGTCGCTTTATCTTTCCAACCTGTTGCTTTCAAGACGAACGTTAAATTTTGTTCTACCGTACGATCTGTTAACAATTGAAAATCTTGGAAAACAATTCCTAAATGTCTTCTAAGATCTGGAATTTTACTTGTTTTCAGTGATTTCAAATCCATTCCAACCACAGAACCTTGTCCAGATTGAAGCGGTAAATCACCATAAAGTACTTTTAATAAACTACTTTTTCCACTTCCTGTTTTACCGATTAGATAAACAAATTCTCCTTCGTTAAGTGTAAAATTAACGTCAGATAATACTAAATGATTTCTTTGATATATAGATGATTGACTTAACTCAATTACATTTTTAGCTTCCATACTTTCTACAGTCTTTAAAACAAATGTAAAAAAAAAGCTTGAAAGAACGACCTTCAAGCTTATTTTTTATGAATTGTAGCGATTATCTTTTAGCTCTTACTTCACTAACAGTTAATGCTTTTCTTCCTTTCTTTCTACGAGCAGCTAATACTTTGCGCCCGTTTTTAGAAGCCATACGCTCACGGAATCCGTGTTTGTTTCTTTTTTTTCTGTTACTTGGTTGAAATGTTCTCTTACTCATCTTTACTAAGTTTCTAATCCATTACTCGAATGGGTTGCAAATATACAGTTATTATTATTAATTCAAAAATCAAATTGATAGAAAATTACAAAAAAGCTGAATTAATAGTAAACCGTGTTCCGTTCTACACTTTGTAATTTTCGAAGTGCAAATATAGAAACTTTTTTTTGTTAAGCAAGAGAAAATTAAAACAATAACATTTAAAACTTATCAACAATTTTATTTTTGAAGATCTAACAAACCTATTTTCGGAAGGAACAGAAAAGTTTCCTTAAAACTTTCATAAAACATCAAATATCTTGTTTTTATCAGTCTTTTTTTAGCTTAAAATTCGTATATTAGCCACCTTATATAACAAAACAATATGACTGAAGGAGAAAGACTAATCCCAATTAACATTGAGGATGAAATGAAATCCGCTTACATCGATTATTCGATGTCGGTAATCGTATCTCGTGCGCTTCCGGATGTGCGTGATGGTTTAAAACCTGTACACCGTAGAGTATTATTCGGAATGTATGAATTAGGTGTTTTTTCTAATCGTTCTTACAAAAAGTCGGCACGTATTGTAGGGGAAGTTTTAGGTAAATTTCACCCACACGGCGACAGTTCTGTTTACGACACAATGGTACGTATGGCGCAACCTTGGTCTTTGCGTTACTTACTAGTTGACGGACAAGGTAACTACGGTTCTGTAGATGGTGATCCACCTGCTGCAATGCGTTATACTGAAGCAAGACTTCAAAAAATTTCAGACGAATTACTAGCTGATTTAGATAAAGAGACAGTTGACTTTCAACTAAACTTTGACGATACTATCCAAGAACCTACTGTACTACCTACTCGTGTTCCAAACTTATTAGTAAATGGTGCATCTGGTATTGCGGTTGGTATGGCCACAAATATGGCACCACATAACTTAACAGAAGTTATCGATGGAACAATTGCTTACATTGACAATCGTGAGATTACAATTGATGAATTAACACAGCATATCAAAGCACCTGACTTCCCAACAGGAGGTACTATTTACGGTTACGATGGTGTAAAACAAGCTTTCGAAACTGGACGCGGACGTGTTGTTCTACGTGCAAAAACTAATTTTGAAGAAGTGCATGGTCGCGATTGTATTATAGCAACAGAAATCCCTTACCAAGTTAATAAAGCAGACATGATTGCAAAAACTGCAGAGTTGGTTAAAGATGGTAAATTAGATGGTATTTCTGAGATTCGTGACGAATCTGACCGTAAAGGTATGCGCATTGTTTATGTTCTTAAAATGGATGCGGTTCCTAACGTTGTTTTAAACAAACTATATAAATTTACTCAATTACAATCATCTTTCAGCGTAAATAATATTGCCTTAGTTAATGGTAAACCAGAGCAATTGAATTTGAAAGATATGATTTATCATTTCGTAGAACACCGTCACGAAGTGATTGTTCGTCGTACTGAATACGAATTGAGAAAGGCACAGGAAAGAGCACATATCTTGGAAGGTTACATGAAAGTAATCGGAACACAAGATGATCTTGATCGCGCAATTAAAATCATTCGTGAATCTGCAACACCAGAAGAAGCTCGCACTGGATTAATGGTAGCTTTCGAGTTATCAGAAATTCAAGCACGTGCAATCTTAGATTTACGTTTACGTACATTAACAGGTCTTGAAATTGATAAGATTCGTGAAGAATACGAAGAAATCATGAAAATGATTAATCATTTGAAAGATATTTTAGCAAACGAAGATTTACGTATGCAAATTATCAAAGATGAGTTATTAGAAGTTCGTAAAAAATATGGAGACGAACGTCGTACTGATATCGATTATGCAGGTGGAGACTTAAATATCGAAGATTTAATTCCTGATGAGCAAGTTGTTTTAACAATTTCTCATATGGGATACATCAAACGTACGCCTCTTTCTGAATATCGTAAACAATCTCGTGGAGGAGTTGGTAATAGAGCCGCTACAACACGTGACGAAGATTTCTTAGAGTATATGGTTTCAGCATCTAACCACCAATACATGTTATTCTTTACAGAAAAAGGAAAATGTTATTGGATGCGTGTATACGAAATTCCAGAAGGTTCTAAAACATCTAAAGGTCGTGCAATTCAAAACTTGATCAACATCGAGCCAGATGATAAAGTAAAAGCATATATCCTTACACACGATTTAATGAACGAAGAATACGTAAATAATAATTACGTAATCATGGTAACTAAAAATGGTATCATCAAGAAAACATCTTTAGAAGCTTATTCTCGTCCACGTGTTAATGGTATCAACGCAATTACAGTTCGCGAAGGAGACACATTATTAGAAGCTTTACTAACAGATGGTAAATCTCAAATTATGATCGCTTCTAAATATGGTAAAGCTATCCGTTTCGAAGACGAAAAAGTTCGTCCAATGGGACGTACTGCTTCTGGTGTTCGTGGTATCAATTTAGGAGATCAACCAGATAATGAGGTTATCGGGATGATTGTTGTAACTGATGTAGAAAAAGAAACTGTATTAGTTGTTTCTGAACAAGGTTATGGAAAACGTTCTTCTATCGAAGATTATCGTGAAACAAATCGTGGTGGTAAAGGTGTAACAACACTTAACATTACTGATAAAACAGGAAAATTAATCGCAATTGAAGCTGTTACAGACGAAGATGATTTAATGATTATCAATAAATCTGGAGTTGCAATTAGAACTGGTTTAGATGAAATTCGTGTAATGGGTCGTGCAACACAAGGTGTTCGATTGATTAACTTGAAAAAGAACGATGAGATTGCAGCAATTGCAAAAGTACAAGTTGAAGAAGAATTGGAAGATGAAGTAGAACTTGATGAAGAAGGAAATCCAATTGTTGTAGAAAACACAAACGAAAACAACGAAACTCAAGCAGAAAAAACAACTGCTGAGGATCCAAATAATGAATAATCAATGAAAAAATTATTATTTAGTTTAGGTTTAGTTTTAGCAATGTCAACATCGTTTGCTCAAACAAACACAGAAGAATTAACAACAGAACCTACAGTTTTAGCTGAAAAATACAATAAATCAGCAAAAGAAAACTTATCAAAAGGAGATGTTACGAAAGCAAGCCAAGATTTAGCAAAATTATCTAAGTATGAAAACGGGAAAGTTTGGCAAGTCAAAAACAAAGACACTAAAAAAGATGAGTTTTACTATTCTCAAGCTGATTTAGATAAAGCTACATCTACTGGTAACTATGCTAAAGCGAAAGAAGTTACATTACAACCAAAATACGGTTTCTTGTTACAATCTGAAGTTTCTAATTTGGCAAACAAAGAATTAGAAGCTGCTAATAAAGCTATGGATACAAAACAGTTTACTGAAGCTGGAACAAAGTTTTTAAATGTTTACAACTTAGTAGAAGCATTAGGAACAAAAGAAGACATCTATAAGTATCAAGCGGCAATTTGTTTTTACAATGCAAATGATTACGATAAATCATTAACAATTTTGAAAGAATTGGCGGCAAAAGGATTTACAGGTAAATCTACTAATCAAACAAAAGATTACAATCGTGATATGTACGTTTTAGCACTTAATGGCTTGTATAACGCTAAGAAATACGATGCTATTGTAGAGGAGGCTATTGCTAAATATCCTGGAGATGCAGATATCAATAACATTGCAACAGGCATTTACCAAGTTTCTGGAAACTCTGATAAAATGTTAAAACGCATCGAAGAAGCTATTAAGATCAGTCCTAATGATGCACAAAATTATTATAATTTAGGAGTTTTATATTTAGATGATACTTCAAAAGCTGAAGAATCAAAAAAAATGTTCAAAAAAGCGATTGAATTAAATCCTAAACATTTCGAGTCTTACAACAATTTAGTTTTAGCTATTTTGCAACCAGACAAAGAAATTGTTGAAACAATGAACAACAATTTAGGAACATCTAAAAAAGAGAAAGAAATTTACAATACAAACGAAGTAAAACGTAAAGCTTTGTTTACGGAAGCAGTTCCTTATCTTGAAAAAATGTACGAAATTCAACCAGAAAATCGTCAAGTTATTCGAAACTTAATTCAAGCTTATAAGACGTTAGGAAACGAACAAAAAGAAACTTTCTATCGTGATGCTGAGAAAAAATTAGTGAAATAATAATTTTCACATAAAATAAAAAAGGACTTCAATTGAAGTCCTTTTTTATTTATTCAAATGAAGATTTACAAATCCCAATTTCTTAAATCTGTCAAGAAATGATGAGCTGTCAAATCATAACGTACAGGTACAACTGAAATATAACCTTCTTCTAAAGCTCTTTCATCTGTATCTTCTCCTTTATCAAGATTCTTAAATTCGCCACTCATCCAATAATACGTTCTTCCTCGCGGATCTTCTCGCTTATCAAATTTTTCTTCCCATTTAGCATCAGCTTGGCGACAAACTTTTATCCCTTTTATTTCTGTTTCTTTCAGTTTAGGAATGTTAACGTTTAACACAACTCCTTTTGGTAATTTATGCTCAAGAACTTGTGAAATAATAATTCTGATAAATTTCTCTGAAGATTTAAAATCTGCATTATAAGAAAAATCACACAACGAAAATCCTATCGCAGGAATCCCTTCAATACCTGCTTCCACAGCAGCAGACATAGTTCCTGAATAAATTACATTTACAGAAGAGTTTGATCCATGATTAATTCCTGAAATACACAAATCTGGCTTACGTGGTAATATCTGAGAAACAGCCAATTTAACACAATCTACTGGTGTTCCAGAACATGCATATTCTTTTATATCTCCATCTACTTCTATCTCATCACAAAATAATGTTGAGTTTATAGTTACTGCATGTCCCATTCCACTTTGCGGACTATCTGGCGCAACAACATAAACATTCCCAAATTCTTTTGCGATTTCTATTAAAGCTCTTATTCCCGGAGCAGTAACTCCATCATCATTTGTCACTAAAATTAGCGGTCTTTCCATATTTTATTCTTACTTTTATTCATCATTTTTGCAAATGTAAAAAACTTCCTTCTAATTTCTTTTTTGTTTTATATTTGAAGGACTCTTAAATTATTAATTTATATAACACCAACGCAATATGTTAATTAAAAAAACGTATGTTTTACTATCGTTTTTATCAATGAGTTTACTTGCTTTTTGTTTTTGTAAACCCATGCTTGACACTAACGAAGAAAAAGAAAAGCTAATCGTAAAAAACGCGAGAAATACTTTAACTTATCTACATTACAAACCCGCTACAATTGACGATAAATTTTCAGAAAACGTATTTAATAAATACTTAGAGTATATCGATCCAAGTAAACGCTTCTTATTACAATCTGATTATGACTTATTCAAAAAAGATTATCACAATTTAGATGATTATTATAAATCTGAAAATCTAAGTTTCTATAATTCTACTGCAGACACAATCTATAAAAGAATTGCTGAAGCGGAAAAGTATTCAATGAATGCTTTATCAAAACCTTTCGACTTTAATCAAAAAGAGAATTTCAATATCGATTACAAAACGTCTAAATATGCAAAAGATAAAAACGAAGCAAAAGATTTATGGCGTAAATATCTAAAATATAACGTGATGTTAGAAATCGTTTCAATGCAAGAAGAATTGAAAGGAGAGAAAAAAGATACAATTGATAACGGAAAGTCTTTAAAAGCAATCAAGGATCCTTTAGCCGATAAAGACAAAAAGAAAATCACAAAAGAAACGCCTTTTGCTGAAGTAGAAAAAATGGCTCGTGAAGAAGTTAAAGATTTAATTTCTGACTATTTCCGTCGTATCAAACAAACGAAACGCGAGAATTATTTCTCTATTTACCTAAATTCTTTTACAGAGCAATATGATCCACATACGACATACTTCTCTCCAACAAGTAAAGAGGATTTCGATTTCGAAATGTCTGGACAAATGGAAGGAATTGGAGCTAAATTACAAGACAAAAAAGGATATGCGACAATTGCAGAATTAGTAATTGGAGGTCCTGCTTGGAAAAATGGTAAACTAGAAGTAGGAGATCAAATTATCAAAGTTGCGCAAGGGAAAAATGGAGAGGCTAAGAATATTGTAGGAATGTTACTTAACGATGCAATACGTTTAATTAGAGGTAAAAAAGGAACTGAAGTTGTTCTTACTGTTAAGAAAAAAGACGGTTCTCAACAAACTATTTCTTTGATTCGTGATGTAATCGAATACGATGAAGTATTTGCTCGCTCATCTGTTATAACAGATGAAAAAGGAGATAAATATGGAATGATTTACTTACCTGAGTTCTACACTCCAATGGGAAAAGAAGGTGGACGTTACCCTTCAGATGATATCAAGAAAGAAATTGAAATATTGAAGAAAGAAAACATCAAAGGTCTTATTTTCGATGTTCGTAATAATGGAGGAGGTTCTCTTGATGAAGTTGTAAAAATATCTGGATTATTCATTAACAAAGGACCAATTGTACAGGTAAGACGTTCAGACGGAATGCTTAAAATTCACGAAGACAAAGATAATTCTATCGCATACGACGGGCCTTTAGTAGTAATGGTTAACGAGCTTTCCGCATCTGCGTCAGAGATTTTTGCAGCAGCAATGCAAGACTATGGTCGCGCTGTTATTGTAGGTTCTCCTCAAACGTTTGGTAAAGGTACAGTACAAACTATCTTACCTTTAGATCGTCAATCAGGAAGTGATGAGTACGGAGCTATTAAATTAACAATTCAAAAATTCTACCGTGTAAACGGAGGATCAACACAATTAAAAGGAGTTCAATCAGATATTTCTCTAGTTGATCAATTCACTTACGAAGATATCAGTGAAGCATCTCGTCCAGAAGCCTTGAATTGGGATCAAATCAAACCATTGGTTATTGCAAAATGGCCTACAACTTTCGACTTAACTAAGATTAAAGCAAATAGTAAAAGTCGTTTAGAAAATAATGCTCACTTGAAATTAATGAACGAAAGTTTCAAGTTCATTAAATCAATGGAAGATGTGAAAGAGGTTCCTTTAAACTTAACAGATTACAAAGCTTTTCGTAAAACTCGTGAAGATAAAATAAAGAAATTCGAAGCTTTAGATAAATATAAAAACAATTTCAAATTTACAATGAATCAAAATGATTTAACTACAACTAAAACAGATACTGTTTTAAAAGCTAAACGAGACAATTGGTTCAAAGGAATGCAAAAAGACTTTTATTTAAACGAAGCTGTTAACGTTTTAAGAGACATTAAATAATGGAACAAGAAAACGGTTCATTTTCTCATATCGTATTCAATAAATTAAGAAAGAACACCCTTGGTGTTCTTTCTTTTAGTGTAATAGTATTAGCTGCAATCATTTCTATTTTTGCCTATGTCTTTGCGTCTGATAAAACAGAAAATGCAAACAGACAAGACCTAACTATTGCATATGCTCCTATAGGTTATCAGCAAAAAACAATCGAAATCCCTTTACCAAATTATTCAGGAAAAACAAGCTTTTCTGATTTTATATTCGGGAAAGAGATCGATACCGAACAAATAAGTATCACATCTTACAAGAAAGATGAAAAAAGCATCACTTATGTTCCATATATAGGAAACGGACTAAGTGGTGAAGCAATAAAGATAGATTTATCAACTTGGACTAATCATAACATCAAAATACAAGATATAGAGAAAGATTTTATCTACACAAAAACTTATTTACTTGGTACAGATTCTTACGGAAGAGACTTTTATTCGAGATTAATTATAGGGACAAGAATTTCTTTTCTTATCGGGTTTATCGCTGTTTTCATTTCATTAGTTGTCGGAATCTCCTTGGGCGCGCTTGCAGGTTATTACAAGGGACGAACAGATAACATAATAATGTGGTTGATAAACGTTGTGTGGTCTATCCCAACACTACTATTGGTTATTGCTATTACCTTAGCTATCGGAAAAGGATTTTGGCAGATATTTATCGCTGTTGGACTAACGATGTGGGTAGAAGTTGCACGTGTAGTTCGTGGACAATTCCTATCATACAGAGAAAAAGAATTTGTAGAAGCAGCAAAAGCATTAGGATTTTCGGACACTAGAATTATCTTCAACCAAATATTACCTAACGTTGTTGCACCTATCATCGTTATATCTGCTGCCAATTTTGCTTCGGCAATTTTAGTAGAAAGCGGTCTTAGTTTCCTTGGAATTGGAGCACAACCTCCTACTCCGTCTTGGGGAAATATTATTAAAGAACATTATAATCATATTATTTTAGGGAAACAACATTTGGCAATTCTACCGGGATTAGCTATTATGTTATTGGTTCTTGGGTTTAATATCTTTGGGAATGTTCTACGAGATATAATGGATATTAAGCAATAAGAAATATAGATTTCAATAACTTACAAAGCTGTTAAATATAATTATTTAGCAGCTTTTTTATTCAGTCAAACAATATTAACCAAGATTAACTTGTTATATTAAAACTGATTAATCATTAGTTATGTTAAAAAAATATTTCATTTTCTTATTGTTTCCACATATATGTATAACTCTTTTTTCTCAAGAACATATATTTAAAAACACATGTTATATAGGAGGAGAAGTACATACTCAATCTTTTGATACCATACAATCCAAAGAAAAATTAGATTTATTATTCTATAATAAACACTTTGATTTATATACTCCAACTTTTTTTCCTGATCAATTAGTAACAAAGACTAAACAAACAAAACCTCGTTTATCAAAAACTAAAGAAGGATATATTGTTGAATATTTCAATGAAAAAAATCAATTAATAAAGTATTCCTATGACATGCAACCAGGTAATTTTGATGTATATATTGTTTATTCTGATAAAGATTACCCAGTATTTTTAGTCGAATCATTTTTAAATCTTGGTCATGTTTACAATTTAATTAATTCAGTATCTTATAATTTAAAATATAATACAAAAGGAGAAGTTATTTATATAGAAATGATTGATTATAATAATTATATATGTGAATTAGAAAAAATCAATTAATCTATTTTATAAAACCTCTCTATCTTTTATATAAAATGTAAGGAGATTTTAAACAAAATGTCAAGTAATTTCATTCAAAATCACTTGACATTTTTAATTACTTCAATTAGAAATTAGAAAAACTATTGAATTATTTCTTTTTTTCATACTTTAAAGTAGCTAAAGTATCTCGTAAATCAAGACCAGGTCTAAAAAGTATTTTAGCACTTTTTATTAAAGATGCATTTACTTTATTAGCTGTATCTACTCCTTCACTACTGATACTAATCTGAAAAGAACCAAAATCTCCTAATCGAACAATCTTTCCATCAGATAAATGTTTTGATAACATTTTAGCCAAATCAATTAATGTTGCATAAACATCACTCTCACTTATAGAAGATGTTTGAGCTATTTCTTTACTAAGATTACGTAATGTAACTTCTCCATCTGCAACAGAACTTGCATAAAATTTTTTAGGCGCTGTAGGATCTCCAGGATATCCTTTTTCGATAACATTGTACTTTACTGACATAGGTAATAAGATTTAATTGTTAATTCATAATGTCTTCTAATCTAGTGATTTATATTTAATAAACAAAATAGAACTACTGATTATCAGTAAAATACATTATATCATAAAAATAAAAAAGGCTTTCTTATATAAGAAAGCCTTGCTATTATCTTGAAACTTTGGTCGAAAGTTTAGCTGTTGTTTTTGGTACGATTGGTTTTTGATGCAACCTCATCGAATCTTTATTTGGTGCTTTCAGCGGATAAGTTCCTGTAAGTCCAGCCAATTTAAACGCACTATATATATTTTTATTCTGTTTATTTCCTAATGCAATTATAGTAAACTGATTGTTAACATCGTGTACAAAAACAGTATTATTTCCGTGCCACCAACCATTATGATACAATAATTTTTTACCATTATCATATTCTAATAAACGCATTCCAAGCCCATAATTCTTGAAACCTTTTTGCTCATAACTATATCCCTTAAAAGCTTCTTTCTTTATCTTCTTTGGTAAGAAATCATCCGAATACATGGCAACATCTAACTTATATAAATCTCTTGGTGTAGAGTATATATTTTTATCTCCATATGTACGGTCAAAATCATCCCAAGCCCACTCATATCCATTATATTTATAAGAACGAGCTACTGTATCTTTATCGCGATCATAGTCAAAAACAAAGGTATGATTCATTTCAAGAGGATCAAAAACCATGTATTTCATTGCTTTTGGATAATCCATTTTCATAATCTTTTCAATGACAAGTGCAAGAAAAGCAAAATTGGTATTCGAGTAATAAAACCCTTTATCTGCGGGACGAATTTGTTTAACGTCAAATTCTCTAAAGATATCTAACACATCTTGATTAGAAATTGGTTTCTCGCGATCCATCATTACCTTCTTGTTATTCCATAAAACGTTAGCATAATTTGGCAAACCACTGCGGTGATTTAACAAATTACGAACCGTGATATCATTGTAAGGGAAACCTTCTAATATTGTATTTACTTTTTGATCTAATTTGATTTTACCTTTTTCTACAAGCTTAAGAATCGCCATAGATGTAAAAACTTTCGAGATAGATGCGATGTGAATTGGTGTTTCGGCAGTAATTGGACGTTTATGTCTTTCGTCTGCCATTCCTTGATATTCCTCTAAAAGTACTTGTCCATTCTTCACTACAAGCAATCCTCCACTTACTTTTCCATCAACCCAAAAGTCTTTATAAAAGGTATTAAGTTTATTTCTGTAATCATTAAGTTCTGCTTGTGTGTACTTCATTGGTTTGAAATCTGCTTTCCAATCCAACGAATCATAGCGTAAGGCATGAGGATCCTTCTTTCTAACTTCTTCTTTTTGTTCGTTTTTCTTGCTACAGCTTCCCATAAACAGCATTGCAGACGCAAGAACAACCGCTACATATTTCATGTGTTTTTTCTTAATCTTATTGTTTGTTTCTACTAAAGTATATATTTATTTGTGGAATAGTTACCCGTTTATAAACATTAAGTTTTTTTTATGATTTATGAGAAAGTTGAGACTTAAACTCGCCCAATATGACACTTGTTGCAACAGCTACGTTAAGACTTTCGGTAGAACCATTTTTCCCAAAGAACGGAATGCTTAGTTTATTTGTCGTTAACTTCTCGATTTCTGGTGAAATTCCATTCGCTTCGTTCCCCATAACCAAGATACCTTCTTGCGGAAGTGTTTGTTCGTAAATAGATTCTCCTTCCATAAAAGTCCCGAAAATGTTTCCTTTATATTCAGATAAATATTTCTCCAAATCTATATAATGTACTTTTACGCGTGTAAAAGATCCCATTGTCGACATCACAACTTTTGGGTTATACATATCCACAGATTCTTTGGTACACAAAATATCCTCTACACCAAACCAATCAGCCAAGCGGATAATTGTTCCTAAATTACCTGGATCCCGAATATCATCTAAGGCAATGGATAAACCGTTCAATTGGATATCTTCATCATAATTTGGCAGTTCACAAAGTGCTAAACCTACATTTGGAGTAGTCAAGAAACTGATTTTTTTCAAATCTTTTTCTTCAATAAAAGTCTTTTTAATATGAGTAACTTCTGGCCAAAAGTCTTCAATTATAAATAATTCTTTAATATTTATAGAACTTTTTATAACTTCCCCAATATTTTTAACACCTTCTACGACAAACAAATTATATTTTTGTCTATATTTTTTAGAACCCAGAGAAGTTATTATCTTAATAACGTTATTTGATAACATATTTATGCAAAAAAAAATTACAACAAATATAGCACTTATCTCTTGTTTAGGATTACTTTTTTATAGCTGTAGTACAACTAAAAAAGTTCCTGAAGGAGAATATTTGTTTGTAAAGAACAAATTTGTCTATGACAAAGACGATCCTGATATTAAGAAGAAAAAATCTATAATCAACAAAGATTTAAGTGATTACGTAAAACAAAAACCAGCTGGAAAGTTTCTTGGATTTTTTCCTCTTTGGCAATGGGTTTACAATTGGTCACCTGCAAAATTTGATGAAACTTTTCATGAATATTATCGTCAAGACGCCTCTGTTCGTAACCAAAAATTATTAGACAGTTTATTAACAAAGAATAATTTGAGTGAATATGTTGGACAGAGTTTGTGGAAAGAGCGTCTTTATTATAGTCAAGGGGAAGCGCCTATTTTATTAGATGAAGAGCAATCAGAATTTTCAGCAAAAAACTTAAATCGATTGTTTCATGATAAGGGATATTTTGACTCGAAAGTAGTTGTTTCTTATGATAAGGATTCTGTATCAAAAAAAGCAGAGACTGTTTATGATATAAAATTAGGAGAACCTTCTTACATAGAAACTTATAGTCAAAAAATTTCTGACATTAAAATTGAAGAGTATTTAAATTCTACATTAGGTCAACAGAGCTCTTTACATGCTGGAGATCAATATAAGTTTGACAAATTTGAAGAAGAGAGAGACAGAGTTGTTGATCTATTAAAGAATAGAGGTTACTATGACTTTAATGATTCCGGAGAAGATTTATATTTTGAGGCTGATACTTTAAAAAGTAATAAACGCCTTGATATTACCATGTTTATTGATAAATATAATCAAGACTCTATAAAAATAGATAGTATAACACCTTTCACACAATATCGCTTTGGAAAAATTAATATCTATGCTGACGTGCGTAGTCAAGTTGATGATGAAAGTAAATTAATAAAGGAAGAGTACAAAGATTATAATGTCTTCTATTCAAAAGAAGCAGAATATAAACCAAGATATTTTACAGATGCATTTGTTATCCGTCCTGGTCAGTTATATCGTCAACGACAAGAGATACAGACTAAACGAAATATTTTCAAAAAAGAAAATATTAATCTTCATGGATTTAGAGTATCTAAACAAGATTCCATTCTTAATGTTGATGTTTTCTTTACGCCTAAAAAGAAGTATGATTTAAATCTCTTTGTTGAAAGTTATGCTTCTCGTTATATGAATTTTGCTATTTCTCCCGGTATGACATTAACTTCAAGAAATTTATTTGGAGGAGGAGAAAACTTAGAAACAACCTTAAAAGGAACTTTAGGTTCTGTTGATAAAGATTTTTCTTTGAACAAAGCTTTCTTAAATGCTTATGAAATTGCTATTGAAACAAAACTGAAGTTTCCATATTTATTAACCCCAATTAATTTAGACAATATTTTACCAAAGCGTTTTTCTGCAGAATCTGCAATTCGAATGAATGCAAGTACACAAAAAAATGTAGGTTTAGATAAAACTACTTATGGTTTTGGTTTTGATATGGATATCTCTAGTTCAGAGTTTCAACATAAAGTATCTTTATTTAATACAGAGTTTATTAGCAATCGAAAAAAAGATCGATATTATGATGTTTTTACAACAGATAATAGAACGAAAGAAAAAGTAAAAGATTTATATTATCAATATGATCCAAATGCGCCAATTTATTTAACTGATGACGAATTGACTAATGCGATTGAAGCAGACAAAGCTTTTCAAAATTCACTAACAGGAGATGATGCAAAACTTTATGTTGACTTTGAGAACATGTTGTATAGAAAAGCAAATATTTCTCAAAATGTATTAATCAATTCCTTTATTTATCAGTTTACATATAATCAGGAAAATGCATTCCGACCAAAAAGTAATCCTTGGTTTATACAAGCAAGAGTTGAATTAGCTGGAAATGTATTAAGAGGTTTAGACAAGGCTTTTGGTTTTAATAAAGCTGAACCTGATCGAGATGGAAATCAAACAGGTTTGATATTTGGAATTCCATATTCGCAATTTATAAAGTTAGACATTGATATTAGAAGAAAATTTAAATTAAATTATAATTCAAGCGTAGCTGGACGTTTTTTATTTGGGATTATACAACCTTATGGAAATTCAGACTCGGCACCATTCGTAAGAAGTTATTCTGCTGGTGGAGCGAATGATGTTCGTGGTTGGGCTCCATTAACACTAGGACCAGGTAGTAAACCTCGTATCAATTCTAAAAATCAAAGTTTAGAATTTGAAAGTATGAAATTGTTATTCAATGCAGAATATCGTTTCAATCTTTTTGGAAGTTTAGAAGGCGCATATTTTATTGATGCAGGTAATATTTGGGGCGTTAACAAAAGTCGTCAAGAAACTTTATTCAAATTCAAAGACTTTTATAAAGAATTCGGTATCGGATCTGGAGTTGGTTTCCGTTACCACATTGGTACCTTTGCAATTGTAAGATTTGATTTAGGTTATAAAATTTATGATCCTTCTTATGAGTTGGGTAATCGTTGGCAATTTGATAATTTTAATATTCTAAAACCAAGATTACATTTCGGAATTAACTATCCTTTCTAAAAAAACATCTATATTTGTTTCACAAAATACTAACATAATGAGCAGAAAATTTCCTGCCGGTGTTGCTACCGGTTCATTAGTTCAAGACATTATCAATGATGCAAAAGCAAATCAGTACGCTTTACCAGCGTGTAATGTCATCGGTTCAGACACAGTTAATGCAGCAATGGAAGCTGCTGTCGAGGTAAATTCTCCTATTATTATTCAATTTTCAAACGGAGGTGCTTCTTTTAATGCTGGAAAAGGCTTAAAAGGTGAAAATCAACTTTCTGCTATTAAAGGCGCTATCGCTGGAGCAAAACATATTCATACTTTAGCTGAATCTTATGGAGCTACTGTAATTTTACATACAGACCATTGTGCAAAAAAATTATTGCCTTGGATTGATGGAATTATGGATGCTAATGAAGAACATTTCAATAAATTCGGAAAAACTTTATTTAGTTCTCACATGTTAGATTTATCTGAAGAACCTTTAGAAGAGAATGTAGAGACGTGTAAAAGATATTTAGAAAGAATGTCTAAAGTTGGAATGACTCTAGAAATGGAATTAGGTATCACAGGTGGTGAAGAAGATGGAGTTGACAACTCTAATGTTGATAACTCTTTACTATACACACAACCAGAAGAAGTTGCTTACGTTTATGAAAACTTAAAATCAGTATCTGATAATTTCTGGATTGCTGCTGCATTTGGAAATGTACATGGTGTTTACAAACCAGGAAATGTTGTACTAACTCCAAAAATTTTAGACAATTCACAAAAATACATAAACGAGAAATATAGTGTAGATAACGCTGTAAACTTTGTTTTCCATGGAGGTTCAGGTTCTACTTTAGAAGAAATCAGAGAAGCAATAAGTTACGGAGTTATCAAAATGAATATTGATACTGATTTACAATATGCATTTATGGAAGGTGTTCGTAAATATTTTGACGAAAATGCAGCTTATTTACAAGGACAAATTGGTAATCCAGAAGGACCAGAAGCACCTAACAAAAAATACTATGATCCTCGAGTGTGGTTAAGATCTGGTGAAATATCTTTCAAAGATAGATTAATTCAATCTTTCCACGATTTAAATAATATTAATACTTTAGGATAATCTTTTTATAAAGATTTTCTATTCAAATAAAAACAGAGAATATGCCTTGGTTTATTAGAAGCAAGAAAAATATTACAACGCCTACAGAGTCTAAAAAAGACGTTAAAAAAGGCTTATGGTATAAAACACCTTCGGGAAAAATTATTGAAACTGAAGAATTGAAAGCAAATGCGTACGTAAGTCCAGAAGACGATCACCACGTACAAATTGGTTCTCAAGAATATTTTGATATCTTATTTGACGAAGGGAAATTTACAGAATTAGATACAAAAGTTGAAAGTAAAGACCCTTTAAATTGGACAGATACAAAACCTTATAAGGATCGTTTAAAAGAAATTAAAAAGAAAACGGGAATGACAGATTCTATTCGCAATGCGACAGGAAAAATTCATGGACGTGATATTACAATTTCTTGTATGGATTTCAAATTCATTGGTGGTTCTTTAGGATCTGTAATGGGAGAAAAAATTGCTCGTGCAATAGATTATTCTATTAAACATAAAACCCCTTATATTATCATTACACAATCTGGTGGTGCACGTATGATGGAAGCTGCTATATCCTTAATGCAATTAGCAAAAGTAGAAGCTAAATTAATCCAATTAGCAGATAACAATATTCCTTATATCACTATTTTAACAAATCCATCTTTTGGAGGAATTACAGCTTCTTTCGGATCAATTGGAGACGTTATTATGGCAGAACCAGGAGCTTTAATTGGTTTCGCTGGACCACGTGTTATCAAAGAAACAATTGGTAGAGATTTACCAGAAGGATTTCAAACTTCTGAATTTTTATTAGAAAAAGGTTTCGTTGATATGATCGTTCACCGTAAAAAGATGAAAGATAAAATAAAAGAAGTAGCTGATATGTTAATGCCTATCAACTAATTAAAATAAGTGCAAATATATTTTTAAAGTTTTATTCAAATTTGATTTGGATTATTAAGGATTGATTTTATATATTTGCACTCCAATCGCGAGAATAGCTCAGTTGGTAGAGCGCAACCTTGCCAAGGTTGAGGTCGCGGGTTCGAGCCCCGTTTCCCGCTCTTTGAAATATAAATTCAAAAATCAAATTTTGCCTTGGTGGTGGAATTGGTAGACACGCAGGACTTAAAATCCTGTGTCCATTAGGACGTGCGGGTTCAAGTCCCGCCTGAGGTACTTTTTTAATTTGATTTTGAAATTTACACGCGGGAATAGCTCAATTGGTAGAGCGTCAGCCTTCCAAGCTGAATGTTGCGGGTTCGAGTCCCGTTTCCCGCTCTAAAAAGCCAAAGAGAAATTTCTCTTTGGCTTTTTTTATAATTTTATAGTCAAATTATAAAACAAAAAAGTTCTCAGTTTTGAGAACTTTTTTGTTTTATTTTACTACAAACGTTATTTGCTTTGTATTAGATGGAGCAACTTCTTCCCAACCTCTTTTGTAATCAAATTGAATTGTACACTCTCCTTTGCTACCTGCTTTCACAGTATATACATTTTTACTTGGTACACCTACCATTCCTTCTTGTTGTTTTTTAACATTCACTTTATTTACAATTTTCACGTTACAACCTTCTGGCTCTGCAGTAAACCAATCGAAACCTGTAGAAGGATTGGCTGTTACTTCTAATTTCACTTGATCACCTTCATTCAATTTAATTGTTTTTACGTTTTCGACTGTATCCAAACTGATTGTTTGTTCTTTGCTCGAATTTGTTGCACATGCTGTCAACAAAGCTACACTTCCCATAATTAGTAAAGTCTTTTTAATCATACTTATTTTATTTTGGTTATTTTTTTATAAAAACAGTTATAAAGCTATTCAACTAAGTGCTTTTTCAACTAATTTTGTACTTTATTTTTTTAGTCAATAATTATGCCTCAAAATGTAACGATACGAATTTCTCCTACAGAAGCTGCAAACGAGAAAATTT
This sequence comes from Empedobacter tilapiae, assembly GCF_004785645.1. GTDB lineage: Bacteria > Bacteroidota > Bacteroidia > Flavobacteriales > Weeksellaceae > Empedobacter > Empedobacter tilapiae. The sequence goes on from NZ_SRPE01000001.1 coordinate 161,462, forward strand.
TGAAACAACGTTTAGCATCTGCTGTTAAAACAAAACCAGAGAATATCAATGCTTACCAAATTATTCGTCGATCTTTAGATGCGCGAAGCCGAAATATTATTTCCCAATTACAAGTCAATGTTTTTATAAATGAAGAATTTTCGGATGCTTTCGAATTTCATCCAAATCTTCAAAATGTAGAAAACAAACATGAAGTTTACATTGCTGGTGCTGGTCCTGCTGGATTATTTGCTGCGTTAGAATTAATTGAACAAGGTCTGAAACCAATTATCATCGAGCGTGGTAAAAATGTTCGTGATCGTCGTCGTGATTTAGCAGCAATGAATAAAGAAGGAAAAGTAAATCCTGAATCTAACTATTGTTATGGTGAAGGTGGTGCTGGGACTTATTCGGACGGAAAATTATATACACGTTCTACAAAACGTGGAAATATCCTGAAATCATTGCAATGGTTTGTACATTTCGGTGCGACAGAACGTATTTTGCAAGAAGCGCATCCACATATCGGAACGAATAAATTACCTGGAATTATCGCCAACATGCGCGAAGCAATTATCGAATGCGGTGGTGAAGTTTGGTTTGATACAAAATTAACGGATATTATTATCGAGAATAATCAAATCAAAGGAATTGAAATCAATCATGATAAAAAAATTAAAACTTCTTCTTTAATCTTAGCAACGGGACATTCGGCTCGTGATATTTTCAGAATGTTAGATAAAAAAAACGTTTTAATCGAAGCAAAACCTTTTGCATTAGGCGTTCGTGTAGAACATCACCAAAGTTTGATTGATTCTGTTCAATACCATTGTCCAATCGGAACGGAACGGAACGAGTTTCTTCCTCCCGCATCTTATTCGTTAGTTTCTCAAGAAGCTGGTCGCGGCGTTTTCTCTTTTTGTATGTGTCCTGGTGGAATTATTGCACCTGCATCTACAGACGAAGGAGAATTGGTAGTAAATGGTTGGTCTCCTTCCAAACGTGACGGATTTTTTGCAAACTCGGGAATGGTTGTGACAGTTGATGAAAAAGATTTTGCTAAATATGGTTTTACTGGACCTTTGGCTGGAATGAAATTTCAACAAATGGTCGAGCAAAAAGCGTGGCAAGTTGGTGGAGGTAAATTAAAAGCACCTGCACAACGAATGACCGATTTTGTTTCAGGGAAGTTATCTAATTCATTAAATGATTGCTCTTATTTACCAGGTTTAACATCAGGTTTATTGAACGAAGTTTTACCAAAAGAAGTTCATCAATCTTTGAAATTAGGTTTTCAAACATTTGGTAAAAAAATGAATGGTTACTATACCGAAAACGCAAATATTGTCGCAACAGAATCTCGAACTTCTTCACCTGTTCGTATCCCGAGAAATGAAGAAACTTTAGAACATACGCAAGTTACTGGTTTATTTCCTTGCGCTGAAGGGGCTGGTTACGCTGGTGGAATTATTTCTGCCGCAATGGACGGAGCAAAAGTTGCGATTGCTGTGAAGAATTTTATCGAAAAATAGTTTTATATTTAATACTCAAAATAAAATACAGATGTCAAGCTGAACTTACTTCAGCTTCGCATCTTTAAAAATGATGAATCTCTTAAAATATATAGTATTAATTTTTATTTCTTCTATAAGTTTTGCTCAAGTAAAAGTTTTAGAAGATTATATTTCTGTTGAAAATAATTCATCTGAAGTTTCAAATAAGATTATTTCAAATGAAGATTTTTTAAGAGTTTTAATTGATGAATACTATAAACTAATATTTGAAGAAGATTTAATCGATAATGAATTGATAAATTATCAAATTGTAAAAAATGAATTTGATTTCAATAATATTAATCTAAGAAAAAATATCAATCATAAATTTTCTTTTAAATCTAAAAAAAATAATAAATACAGATATTCAAATCCACTTATTTCAAAAAACAAAAATTATGCTATCATTTACGAACTTGATAATCCAAATGGATTAAGCGGTGGTGGAGATTTAATTTTATTAAAACTTGAAAATAATAAATGGAAAAAAATAAGAATTTTATATAGTTGGATGGCATAATGAATCTTTTAAAATCTATACTATTTGTTGGTTTAGGTGGCGCTTTTGGTAGTGTTGCAAGATTTTTAATTTCATACGGAATCGGAAAATATTATTCGCAACCTTTTCCATTTGCTACGTTTTTGACAAATATTATCGGTTGTTTTTTGATTGGCTCTTTATATGGATATTCAATCAAAAATGATTTAGGAAATTCCTATTTCAATTTTTTACTGATAACAGGAGCTTGTGGAGGTTTCACTACTTTTTCTAGCTTTTCGTATGAAAACTTCAATTTAATTCAACAACAAAATTACATCACTCCAATTATTTATATTTTATTGAGTGTATTTATTGGGATAACTTTTACAGTAATCGGTTTTAAATTAATAAAATAAATCATTTTCAATATTCTATCTTTCCTCAACAATAGATAATAAAAAATTCTTATTTTAGGAAAATAAAATTTATCTCATGAGGAAATCGTTATTAATCTGCGGAATCATTTTTGGTTCTGTATTTACTCACGCACAATTAAAAACAGTGAAAAAAACTGACAACAAAGGATATACCTATGAAATGGTAGAAAACGATCCTTCTAATACTAGAATTTACACATTAAAAAATGGTTTAAAGATTTATTTGGCTCAATTAAAAGATGAACCAAGAATTCAGACTCATATTGCTGTAAAAACAGGCTCTAACAACGATCCAGAAGACAATACTGGTTTAGCTCACTATTTAGAGCACATGGTTTTTAAAGGAACTTCTAAAATTGGAACACAAAACTGGGCAGTTGAAAAACCTTTAATAAAACAGATTTCTGATTTATACGAACAACACAAAGCAGAAAAAGATCCTGCTAAAAAAATCGAAATTTATAAGAAAATCGATCAAGTTTCTCAAGAAGCATCTAAATATGCTGTTGCCAATGAATATGACAAATTAATTTCTTCTTTGGGAGCCTCAGGAACTAATGCACATACATCTTTAGAAGAAACAATTTACCATAATAATATTCCAAATAACGAATTAGAAAAATGGTTAAAAGTAGAATCTGAACGATTTAGTGAATTAGTTTTAAGACTTTTTCATACAGAATTAGAAGCTGTATATGAAGAGTTTAATCGATCTCAGGATAATGATGGACGCTTAGTTTTCTATAAAATGATGGAGACTTTATTTCCTAAATCCCATTATGGAACGCAAACAACAATTGGAACTTCAGAACATTTGAAAAATCCATCAATGGTTGCTATTCATAATTATTTCGATAAATATTATGTTGCCAGTAATATGGCTGTTATGTTGATTGGTGATTTTGATTTTGATACGGCTGTTCCTATGATTGACAAATATTTTGGAAACTACGCTACAAAACCTGCTCCACAACAATATGTAGCAAAAGAAGATCCTATTAAATCAATTGTTACAAGTGAAGTTTTTAGTCCCTCTTCAGAGCGTGTACAATTTGCTTATCGTTTTAATGGGACAAATAGTGATGATGCAAAATATGTTACTTTGATTGATTATATCTTAAGCAATTCTACGGCAGGATTAATTGATTTGAATATCAATCAACAACAAAAAGCTTTAGGAGCAGGAAGTGGAGCTTCTTTTTTCCGTGATTTAGGGATGCATTCTTTTTCAGGAACACCAAAACAAGGTCAAAGTCTAGAAGAAGTTCGTGATTTAATTTTAGGTCAAATTGAAAACATCAAACAAGGAAAATTTGAAGATTGGATGATTGACGCTGTTGTAAATGACTTAAAAAGATCTCGTTTACAAAACTGGGAAAACTCTCGTTCATTAGCAGCTAGTTTATATAAATCTTTCATCAATGAAACTCCATGGGAAAATATTGTTTATCAATACGATGATTTATCTAAGATTACAAAGCAACAATTAATGGATTTTGCGAAAAATAATTACAATGATAATTATGTGATTGTTTATAAACGCCAAGGAGAAAACAAAGATCTAGTTCGTGTTTCAAACCCAGGAATTACTCCTATCCAATTAAATCGTGATGCTGAATCACAGTTCTATAAAGATTTCCAAAAAATTGAAACAAAAGATATTCAACCTGTTTTTGTTGATTTCAAAAAAGAACTAAATGAAAGTAAAGTTAAAAATACAACATTTACTTCTGTTAAAAATAATTCTAATGACTTAAGCTCAGTCTACTATATTTTAGATATGGGATCTGATCATAATAAAAAACTAGGATTAGCAATTAACTATCTTAATTATTTAGGAACTTCTAAATATTCACCAGAAGATTTAAAAAAAGAATTTTATAAATTAGGTATAGAGTATAATGTAAATTCAGGTACAGATAGAAGTTTTGTTTATTTAACTGGTTTACAAAAGAATTTACCAGAAGGAATCAAGTTATTTGAACATTTATTAAATGATGCAGTTTCAGACAAACAATCATATCAAGAATATGTAAAAACGATCTTGAAATCAAGAGAAAATTCAAAGAAAAATAAAAACGCGATTGCTGTTGCACTTAATAACTATGCGCAATACGGAGAAAATAATCGCTTTAGAGATATTATTTCTGAAAAAGAATTGAATACAATTAATCCAACGGAATTAACTCAATTGATTAAAAACGTGTTGAATTATAAACATCAAATTTTCTATTATGGAAATGATGAAAAAGCAACTAAAAAAGCTTTAGAAAAGTATCATAATTTTGGAAAAGGATTAGATTATCCAGCGAAAAAAGAGTTTCCTCAACCTGTCACAGACGGTAAAGTTTATTTTGCTCCTTACGATATGGTACAAGCTGAAATTAATTTTGTAGCGAGAGATAGCAAATTTGACAAAAATTTATTAACTTCTTCTGGAATTTTCAACGAATATTTTGGAGGAGGTTTATCTTCAATTGTTTTTCAAGAAATACGCGAATCAAAATCATTGGCTTATTCAGCTAGAGCAAATTATGCAAATGCAACTAAAAAAGATTTGTATAACTATGTAAGAGCAAACATTGGTACACAAGCTAACAAATTACCACAAGCTGTGGAAGCAATGAATGAATTGATGAATAATATGCCTAAAGCTCCAAATCAATTTGAAAATTCTAAGCAAGCTGCATTGAAACAGATCGCTACAAAACGTTACACAAAAACTAATATATTCTTCTATTGGTTAGCATTACAAGATCGCGGATTGACGTATGATATCAACAAAGATATTTACATGCAAACATCTACTTTAACTTTAGATCAATTGAATGAATTCTTTAATAAATATATCAAAGGTCAAAAGTATAATGTTGGTTTAATAGGAAATAAAACGAACTTAGATTGGCCTTCTGTAGAGAAATTAGGACAAATAAAAGAATTGACTTTAGAAGATTTATTCAATTATTAATCGACTAAAATCACATAAATCAATAAACGCGTTTAGGAAAATCCTATAACGCGTTTATTTTTAAAATAACCTACGAATGAATAATCATTCAAAAACTAAATATGGCTCAATCTCCTTAAACTTTTCTTCACTTATCGCATAACACTTTTTTAATGTCTTCGCATCTTTAAAATTACCTCCTAGCGAACGTTTAAAATTAAGAATCGTATTTGCTTGTTTCTCTGTAAAACCAAGTTTTATCCAATCTTCATGATTCAAATTATTTGGATTAAACTTGCCTTTTATTTCTATTTTTTCTGCTACTTTATCTTCATTTTTTGGTAGATCAACTTTTGTCTGCTCAGACTTAAAATTAACATTTTCAGGTAAATCAACGTAAGGTTCCATTTCAAGATATTTTTCATCCGAAATTATATAACACTTTTTCAATTGTTCTTTTGATCTGAATTGTCCTCCTAAAATATTTTTATATTTCAGAATTGAAGCAGCTTGTTTAGACGAAAAACCTACTCTTTGCCAATCATTTTCAGAATAATTATTTGGATTAAATTTTACATACTGAATATTTTTCCTAATTTGTTTTTTTTCATTTTTTTCATCTTCTTTCGATTTTTCTGGCAATAAAATATATGCTTTCATCTCTGCGTATTTCCTATCATCTATCACGAAACATTTCCTCAACTGATCCTTAGAAGTAAACTTCCCTCCTAAAATCTGTTTATATTTCATAATAATTTCTGCCTGTTTTGGAGAAAAACCGAGCTTTTCCCAACCTTGTTGTGGCAAATCATTTGGATTGAAATTTTTGTAAACGATTTTCGTCTTTGGTGATGAATAATCTATAAAACTCAATTTAGATTGTTCTGGTAAAAGAACAAAAGGAGCTAATTCATTATATTTTACTTCATCGATAACATAACATTTCTTAATTTGTTCTTTTGATGTAAATTCTCCTCCAACAATTCCTTTATATTTTAAAATAATTTCGGATTGACGTTCTGAAAATCCTAAATTCATCCAATCTTCTAAAGACAAGTCATTTGGATTAAATGGTTTTATTGAATCTTTTAATTGTTTATTCGAAGTAGAATTAAATGTATAACTCTTTGATGTTATTTGATAATTCGCTAACAAAGCTTTATCTGCTTCTGTTAATTGATATGTTTCTTTTTCAACTGAAATATGTTGAAAAGTTTCAAATAACAAAATCAAAACAAATAACAAATACAAGCCAAATCGTTGCAATTTATTCAGATAAAAAGTAGATTTTTTTAAATATTTCATCTTGGTTAAAAAAGAAGTGAAAATAAATACCTTATCACACACTTATATTATCGAAAAACGATATAACCATCAAATTTTGAAATAAGTTAAGAATAGAAAAATTAATAATAGGTTTTAAGTATTTGTAAATATTTTTTTTTACAAATCAAAAACTGATTTTCGTTTAATAACAAAACAATCTTTTACCCAAAAAAAGAATAACATAATAAAATAACCAACAAACGTTAAACCAAAAGTAGCGAAGGTTAAATAGATGAAAATCAAACGTAATTTTGCAACGCGAATTCCTAATTTATCTGCAAAACGAGAGATAACATTAAACCATTCTGTTTCTGTAAAATTCCTAATTTGATCTTTCATTTAACGTAAAATTTGTTGTCCGATAGCGCAATTTAAACATTTTTTTTCGGAGCAATATCTTTTTTTGAGTTGAATTAATTGTTGCGAATCTTTTGCATTTTTATTTTCAAAACCAATTCGTTCAAACTCATCTAAAATCGAGTTGTTTTCTGCTTCCATTTCAGTCAATAAATCCAAATAAAAATCAATTTCTACCTCATCTTTTTGTCTCTCGAATGCATAACGAATCGGAATAAAAGAATTGATGAGCAAATTATTTATTTTATCTTTTGAAAGATTTTTGAGTTGAAGTTTCGATTCATTTTTAAATGTATAATGAGTTTCCCAAAAAGAATTTAATTCCAATTTTCCGAAAATTTCATAAAATTCTTTCAAGTTTTTTGGCTGAATAATTTCTGAAAACAAACTTTGATAATTCACATAAATCGATGCTAATTGCGCCAAACGAATTGTCGGAAAACCAATTGGTCGCATTTTCGAAAATCGAAACAAACTATTTTCAATTGGTTGTAACTGATATTTATTTTCCAGGAATTGATATTCATTTTTTAATTGTTTAAAATAATCATTTTCATGATTTTCTACTAGAAATCCAGCTTGTCCAAAAAATAAAGCTTCAACTTTTAATCGATCAAATTGAATTTTTTGTAAAACTTTAAATGGAAAAGAGTTTGCCCAAATTTCAAATGTCTCCACATTAACTTTCAAGCCAAAATTTTTTGCCAAACTTTTAAACAACGTTTCTTCCCAATTCGAATTATTTTGATTCAAAATTTCTAAAACAATCTGTGTTTTCTCCTCAAAACGTTCAATTAATATTCGTTCAAACCAAAAAGAAAATTGTTTCAAATCAATTAAATCTAAAAATTCTTCACAGTAAATTTTATCCAACTTAGAATTAATAATATTTTGATAATTAAAAATAATTTCCGGCTTTACAAAATCTTGTAATATCAAAGTTTGAACATTACGTTGACGCAAAATATCAACTTCGCGATCATGATTCCATACAACATGCAAAATCACATTTTGATAAGCAATGTCATCAGAATGTTGATGAATATTCCAATCTGAAGAATTTACATGCATCTCCACACTACCAATCCATAATTTATCACCAATTATAATTTCAGCTTCCAAAAAATCTGGTCCAGCATGATGATTTAACTTTCCAACTTTAACAATTTCAATGAAATCACCATGAAAAGTTTGCAAATTTTTATGAGAAAATTGATTCAATTTCCAAATATAATGTAGAAAAACCTCTTTCATAGTCAAAAGATAATCAGTTTATTAGAATATATTTTAAAAATAAATACTTAAAAAATAAAAAATTAATTAAACGTTTGTTTAACTTTGCGCGTTCAATTTTTATAAGATGGAATTAAGTGAAAAACAAATAGAAATTTTAGTAGCTGCTGAAAAAATTTTTGGAAGACGTGGAATAGATGCTGCAAGTGTTCGTGACATTGCAAAAGAAGCAAATATTAATGTCGCAATGATCAGCTACTATTTTGGGTCAAAAGATAAATTAGTTGAAAATTTGTTCAGTTGGAGAATTTCTACTTTCAACACTTCTCTAGAATTAATTTCACAAAATACAACTCTATCCCCTTTTGAAAAACTTCAAGGTATTTTGAAAGCTTATTTGAATAGAATTTTAGAAAAACCTGAATTTCATAGAATTATGGCAAGAGAATATTCTAAACGTGATTCTATTCTTGAAGTAGACAATAAAATAAATGAATTGAAAATTAAAAACTTAGAATACATCACTAACATTATTAGCGAAGGATATTCTGAAGGCTTTTTTAAAAGAAAAGCTCCTGCCGAAGCTGTTGTAATGGTAGTTATTGGAGGAACTTCTTATTTGATATTGAACGAAAAAACATATATGAAACAATGGGGATTATCTTCTCATGAAGAGTTTACAGAACATATTCACGAAGAATATTACCCTTATTTAATAGATTCTTTAAAAGCAATTTTACTATACGATGAAAAATAAAATTTTCTTACCGATTTGTTTAGTTGTTGCTACTTTCGCTCATGCGCAGGAAACCAACGTTTCTTTGCAGGAAGTTATTCAACAAAGTTTGCAGAACAACAAATCTGTGAAAGTTGCCGAAGCTGCTAAAAATACAAGTGAGTATAAAGTACAAAGCGCTAAAAACAATCGTTTACCAGACATTTCGTTAAGTGGACAATACATGCATTTGTTTACTACAACAAATGTAGACATCAAACTTCCGATGCAATCTTCTGGAGGAGGAATGGGAGTTGAACCAAATCAATTATTATTAGGACAAGCAAGTGCTTCTGTTCCTATTTTTGCTGGATTTAAAATTAAAAATGCAATCAAAAGCAGTGAATTAATGGTTGATTTATCGAACTTACAAATCGAAGCAACAAAAGAAAATGTGGTTTGGCAAACTATCAATCTATATTTTGGATTGTACAAAACGCAACGTTCTATCGATGTGTTAAACGAAAACTTAGTCAGAGCAAATCAACGTGTGAAAGATTTTCAGAACTTTTTGGATAACGGAATCATCGCAAGAAATGATTTGTTAAGAGCAAAATTACAAGCTTCGAATGTACAAGTTGCAATTGATGAAGCCGAAACGCAATACAAAAACATCAATTACCGATTGAATTTATTGACTGGGCAAGACGAAAGTAAAATCGTTCATGTTGATAATGTAGAAACTTTGAAAACCATCAATCAAAATTCTCAAGATTACGTCAATCGTACTGATGTAAAATCATATGATGTAAAAAATCAGATTGCTGATAGTCAAATCAAAATCGCAAAAGCAGCTTATTACCCTCAATTAGCAGTTTCTGCTGGCTATGTTGCAATGGATATTGACAAAGTTGCCTCCGTTACAAATGCGACAAATGTTGGTGTTGGATTGAAATATGATTTGTCTTCTTTGTATAAAAATAAAGCAGAAGTTGAAATTGCAAAAGCTCAGAAATTAGAAAATGAGATGCAAAAAGAAACGACAATTGATAAAGCTAAAGTTGAAATGAACGAAGCTTTTCAAAAGTATGATTTAGCAAAAAAGAAAAATAATGTTTACAAAGAAGCTGTAGAACAAGCGAACGAAAACTACAGAATTGTAAAAGATAAAAACGACAACGGATTGGCTGATACAAATGATTTATTAGAAGCGGATGTACAACAATTACAAGCAAAAATTAATCAAGTTGTTGGAGATGCAGACGAACAATTGGCAATCTACGAATATTACTATACTACAGGAATTTTATTAGAAAACGTACAATAACACCTCTCGATATGGAAGAAAATAATCAAGAAAAGAAAAAAATAAATTCAAAATTTATCATCGTTTTAGGAGCATTAATCATCCTTGGAGGTGGATATGGAATTTATAAATATATGCACGGACAAGCGCACGAAATCACTGATGATGCACAAGTTGAAGCTAAAATAACACCTGTTATTCCTAAAGTCTCAGGATATATTCAGAAGATTTTAGTAGAAGATAACCAAATGGTTCACAAAGGTGATACATTAGTTGTTTTAGACGGATCTGAATTTGCCTTGAAATTACAACAATCTAATGATGCTTTATTACAAGCAGAAGGTCAATTAGGTGTTGCTCACGCAGGCGTTTCTCAAGCTGGTGCAGCAATCGGAGTAACAGAAGCTGGTGCAGTTGCAGCAAATACTACAATCGAAACAGCTCAAGCAAGTGTTAATACAGCTCAAGCAAATGTAGAAGCAGCAAAAGTACAAGTTTGGAGAACGAAAAATGATTTTGATCGTTACAATAAATTATACCAAAATCAATCAATCACAAAACAACAATACGAGCAAGCTTTAGCAGCAAAAGAGACGGCAGAAAAACAATTGCGAATTGTACAAGAACAATTAGGTGTTTCTCGTGCTCAATTAGCTTCTACAGCAAAACAAGCACAAGCTACAGCAAAACAAGTAAACACTTCTAAAGCACAAGCTGATGCTTCTAAAGCACAAATTAAAGTAGCTGAAGCAGCAATTGGTCAAAGCAGAACAAACATCGAAAATGCAAAATTATATTTATCTTATACGTATGTAATTGCGGCTGAAGATGGTCAAGTCTCTAAAATTAACTTACAACCAGGACAATTGGTACAAGCTGGTCAATCGTTATTCAATATTGTAAAAGCAAATAATCTTTGGGTTGTAGCAAATTACAAAGAAACACAATTAGAAAAAATTAGAGAAGGACAAGAAGCAATCATCAAAGTTGATGCATATCCAAACCACGAATTCAAAGCAAAAGTAACGTCTTTATCTCCTGCAACAGGTGCTAAGTTTGCGTTATTACCTCCAGATAATGCGTCTGGTAACTTCGTAAAAACAGTTCAACGTGTTCCTATTAAAATCGAATTTATCGATAAAAATGACGAAATGTTGAAATTGATTCGTCCAGGTATGAACGTGGAAGCTGATATTCTTTTAAAATCGAATACTTCTGCAAAATAATCATCGATATTCAGAAAAATTATGGAAGAAAATAATTTAGTTGAATATGGTGCAAGACGTGTAATCATCACCATTACCGCCATCATGTGTGCATTGTTAGAGATTGTTGATACAACAATTGTTAACGTTGCAATGAACGACATGAAAGGTAGTTTAGGTGTCTCTTTAACTGATATTGCGTGGGTGGTTACCGCTTACGCAATTGCCAACGTAATTGTAGTACCGATGACCAGCTGGTTGTCACAACAATTTGGACGACGCAATTATTTTGCGGCTTCGATTATCATTTTTACAGTTGCTTCGTTTCTTTGTGGAAATGCAACAACATTGTGGGAAATTATCTTGTTCCGATTTATTCAAGGACTTGGTGGTGGAGCACTATTGGTAACTTCGCAAACTATTATTACCGAAAGTTATCCACCAAACAAACGTGGTTTAGCACAAGCAATCTACGGAATGGGTGTTATCGTTGGTCCTACTCTTGGTCCACCTTTGGGAGGTTATATTATTGATAATTGGTCTTGGCCATATATATTTTACATCAATATTCCTATCGGGATTATTGCAGTATTATTAACGATGTCATTTGTTCGTAGCCCAAAATATGCTGAAAAATCAAAACTAAGTCAAGTCGATTTCTTAGGAATTATTTTGTTAGCTATTGCGGTTGGATCGTTACAATATGTATTAGAACACGGACAACAAGACGATTGGTTTGAAAACACAACGATTGTAACTTTAAGTTTAGCAAGTTTCTTTGGATTCATTTTATTTGTTTGGAGAGAATTAGTTTTCAAACATCCAATTGTAAATTTACGTGTACTAAAAGATAGCAACTTGGCAGTTGGTACTATTTTATCCTTCATCTTAGGATTTGGATTATATGGATCGACATTCGTTATTCCAATTTATACACAATCAATCTTAGGATGGACAGCAACTGATGCAGGTTTATTATTAATTCCTTCATCGTTGATGACTGCTTTCATGATGCCAATCATTGCAACAATGTTACAAAAAGGTGTACCACCAAAATATATGGTTGCAGGAGGATTCTTTATCTTTTTCTGTTACAGTTTTTGGTCATACAAAATCTTAACACCAGACACAGGTTCAGAGCATTTCTTCTGGCCATTAATTGTACGTGGAGTTGGATTAGGATTATTATTTGTACCCGTTACCACACTTTCACTTTCGAGCTTGAAAGGGCAACAAATTGGTGAAGGAGCTGCCTTTACAGGTATGATGCGTCAGTTAGGAGGATCTTTTGGTATTGCAATTATTACAACATTTATTTCTCGTTGGACAGTTGGACACCGAACAAATTTAGTTTCGCATCTTGATACATCCGATTTTGATGTACAAAAACATATTCAGAATTTACAAATGAGCTTCGTGAGCAAAGGTTTTGCCCCAAATGAAGCATTAAATAAAGCCTACAACCTACTCGATTTACAAGTTACCAAACAAGCAACTGTATTAACGTACATGGACGTTTTCTTGTATTTGGGTGTAGTTTTCCTAATCTGTATTCCGTTTATTTTGTTCTTTATCAAAAAAGGAGCAGGTAAAGTAATCAGTGCAGGACATTAATCAGAATAATTATTTTTAGTATTTCAGGTTTTTTATAAATGTAAAATCCATCTCAGTTCTTGAGATGGATTTTTTTGTTGAATTATTTACTTCAATTTATCAGAATTAGATTACTTTAGAAACTTAATACTATTTATGAAAAACTCTATATTAACATCTATTACAGCCTATTTCCTCTTTTCTTTTTCGGCCAATGCTCAAAAAGTTTTTACTTCTGATGTCAATAACTTTTGGAAAGCATATGATAAAATTGTACAAACAAATGACACTGTATTGCAGTATAAATATTTGAATGACGACTATTTATCAAAAGGAACAGAAGGTTTAAAATTAATACGAGAAGCAAGAAATTACACTGATAAAGATTACATCAATGCAATTAATTCTTATCCCAAGTTCTGGAATTCAGTTCGAAAAAATACCCTAAAATCTAAAAAGCTTTCAAAAAAATTAAACAGTGGAATTGAAAAACTTCAATTGATTTATCCTGAATTAAAACCTGCTAATATTTACTTTACGATTGGTGCTTTACGTACAAATGGAACCATAAAAAATGGAAATGTTTTGATAGGAAGTGAATTCGCTATGGCGGATAAAAATACTGTTACAGACGAGTTTGCTGAAGATGTACGCAGTGCAAGACGTTTATTTTTTGATAGCGAACCGATTAAGCATTTGGTGTTAATGAATGTACACGAATTTGTGCATACACAACAAAAATTACCTTTAAACAATCTTCTTTCGAATGTTATTTACGAAGGGATTGCAGAGTTTGTTTCTGTAAAAGCCATGAATGTACCATCGGTAGCTCCTGCTATTGAATATGGCAAACAAAATAACGAAAAGATAAGAGCGCGATTTGAACAAGAAATGTTTACTCTTAATAACTTATATAAATGGCTTTGGGGAGATTCCCCAAATGAATTTGGCGTAAGAGATTTAGGCTATTATATCGGTTATCAGATGGCTGAAAATTATTACAATCAGGCTGAAAATAAACAAAATGCAATCAAAGAATTAATCGAATTGGATTATGTAAACGAAGCGATTATTGAAGATTATGTAACTAAATCAAATTATTTTTCTAAATCATTAGAAGAACTTCAAAAAGATTATGAAAATTCGCGACCTACAGTAATTGGAATAAAACAGTTTAATAATTACAGTAAAAATGTTGATCCCAAAACAAAAGAAATTACCATCCTTTTTTCTGAACCTTTAAATGGTTTTAATACTGGTACTGATTATGGTGAATTGGGAGAAGCGGCATTTCCTAAAAATACGATTAAAAAAAGTCAATGGTCTGCCGATAATAAAAGTTGGACAATTGAAGTGGAATTAAAACCGAATAGAAAATATCAGCTTATAATTACAAGTAACTTTAGAAATACAACTAATTACCCTCTAAAAAACTATCTGATAGAATTTGAAACTTCTAATTAGGTTTGAATAAGTAAAATCCTTGTCAAGATTTGAAGCCTTGACAAGGATATAAATATCTTAATTTGGATTCTCTCCTTTATTTGTAAGCAACGTACTGTTTCTTGAAGCTTTTACAATCTCGTTCAAATCATGGTACAAATTAGACCAATCAGGTAAATCTTTCATTGCCGTTATAAAATTGAGATATGACCTCAACACTTTTTCTAATTCTTTTCGAGTAGATGTTGCACTCGATAATTGACGAAGATCTGCATTAGCTTCGGCTTGTTCTGCAAAAATAACTTCAAATGCTTGATGCTTTGTTTTCAAATCGTCAAAAGCTGTTGCAAGCGCTAAATTTGTAAGACGTTGTGTATTCTCAGGCTTTTCTAATTCTTCGATAAGCTTCTTCAATTGAGCTGTTTCAGCAGAATAGCTCATCAAATCAAGACTTAACCCAAAAGTTCTGAACACACCGTACAAAACTTCCGCATCCTGATAATTTGCAATAGAAGTTAATTTGCGGTAACCATTCAGGAAAGCCTTCATGTTACTAAATGCAACATCTCGCTCTTTATCTGCCTCGGCAACATGTTTCCCTTTCCCGCTATAGGTCTGCTTTGTATAAACAGTATCGTATCTGTTATAAGAAGTTTCCAAAGCCAAAAGTAAAGGATGATTTTCTATAATTTTATAATTCCCTGTTTTAGAAGAATTGATTAATCGTTGCGCCAATGTCGCCAGATTTTTTGTAGATAATTTTGATAAATTCACTTTCATAATAGGTAGATTAAGTATTTATAATTCGCTTAATTTTAATGATTTATAAATATAATCAATAAATCTTATAATTATTAATGAGAAAACATTACAAACAGATTTATTTGTAATAAAATCTTCTTAGCAAACATTACAAACACACCTATTTATAATTAAATCTTCTTGGCAATCATTACAAACACACCTATTTGTAATTAAATCTTCTTGGCAATCATTACAAACACACCTATTTGTAATTAAATCTTCTTGGCAATCATTACAAACACATCTGTTTGTAATTAAATCTTCTTGGCAAACATTAAAAACAGACTTGTTTTTAATAAAATGAAAATCCTACTAAGCTGAAATATTTTTTTATTAAAACAATTCGTTTATTAATAATTATATTTACAAGAAATTAGTAATATACAAGCTTTCCAAACATAACACTGAATGAACTCAACAGAAAATCTATTTTTTGAAATAAAAAGTCAATGAAATTTTATAAGAATTTCGACAAAAAATACAATAAACTATAACTCAGAAATTGATTATGATAATAATTGGATTAATTGTTATATTGAGGTTAAAGGAGGAGCATTTCAAGGTAAATATTCAGCTGAAATTCTAACAATAACTTTTGAAGATTTTAAACAAAAGCTCGCAATTTTATATAATAAATTAGATGGAAAAGTAATATTTTCTGATTTAGAAGAATATTGTAAAATTGATATTTCAGGAGATGGTTCTGGTAAATTAAGAGCAAGTATTGAGTGTAATGATAAATCGGGTATATATTCTGCAAATCTAACTTTTGATATTGATTTTGATCAAACTTTTCTTAAAGATATAATTAACCAACTCAATCAAATTACCAAAGCATTTCCAATAATTGGTGATTTTAATATATCTAATAAATACGATGTATTATAATAAAAAAATAAGACTAAACAGTATTCTAATATGAAAATATTCAATTTTCTTTTCTTTATTTTAATTATTTTAACTTTAAACTCTTGCTTTTTAGCAATTACAGGAGCTCCACATTCTCACATATATAAAGAAATTTCTAACAAAAATGATTTAAAATTAAATGTATTTTGTACATACTTAATCAAACAGATTAAAATAGGAAATGTGAATCCAAATGATTCAATTTATATTCAATCATCGAGCTTAAAAAAATTAAATGAAAGAAAATTATTAAATCATGATGATTTATCCGATTCAATGAGATTTTACAATTTGAGAATTGGAGATATTAAATTCCATAATAAAAAAAGAAAAGATACTATCAATATTATAAGAATAACTAGTAATGGAGATAAAACGGTTTACAAATTCCTTTTAGACTCAAGCGACAAAGAAAATTAAAAAAATTCAACTATAGCTAATATCTCATTACCAACATATATAAACTCAACTAAATAAAAACACCTTGTCAAGGTTTAGAACCTTGACAAGGATTATTGTTTTTTATCCATTAACTGCTCTAAAAAAAGCTTCTAACTTCTTTTCGTCTAATTTTCCATCAGTTCGTACACCGCTACAAATATCCACACCAAAAGGTTGAACAGCGTCAATCGCTTCACGAACATTATCAGAATTAAGACCTCCAGCCAAAAACAGTGGAATGTTAATTTCTTCTCTAATTTTTTTGCTAATCGCCCAATTATGCGTACGTCCCGTTCCGCCCAATTCTTTTACTTGCAAATTAGGATTGCCGCTATCCAACAAAATAGCATCTACAAACTGAGATTTCTCTACCGCTTCTGTTACCGAATTTTCATCAATCACATGAATTACTTGTACCAATTTTACCCAAGGTAATTCTTTTCTCAAAATTTGATATTCTTCGTTTTTCAGTTCATCAACCAACTGAATTGTATTCGTATAAACTTTTTTATAATGTTGAATAATCGCTTCGGCAGTTGTTTCACTTGTTAATAAAAACGAAGCCAATGTTGGTGGAATAGTTTTAGTAATATCTTTGATTAAATCATCACCAATAACACCAGGTCCGCTTGGCATATTACCTACTAAACCTAATCCATTCGCTCCATATTTTATTGCTTGTTGTGCTTCTTCTTTGCTACTAATACAACAAATTTTAACTCTTGTTTTCATCATATTATTGATTTTACTTTTAAATATACCTATTATTCATTTTAATTAAAAATTCGTCAATTCGAGTGATTTTTAGAAACAGAGTGAATAAAAATTGTATCGAGAATAGAATTTTATCATTAAAAAACTATTCTCGATACAAAATTCTTACAGAATTCCACTCGAACAGACGTTTTTTTTGATAAAATTATCAAAATGAACAACGAGTTAAATATAAAAAAACACCTCAATTTCTTGAAGTGTTTTGTATGATCTAAGATTTAGAATTGATTTTAGAAATCGTCTTCTGCTCCTTTTAATTTTTCTGCATTTTCTGCCATTTTCAATGCATCAATCATTTCTTGAATATCTCCATTCATAAAGTTATCCAAATTATAAATTGATTTATTGATACGGTGATCTGTTACACGACCTTGTGGATAGTTGTATGTACGAATTTTAGCCGAACGGTCACCAGTCGAAACTAATGATTTACGTTGAGCAGAACGTTCTGAATGTTTTTTCTCGAACTCGATTTCATACAATTTCGTACGTAATAATTGTAACGCTTTTTCACGGTTCTTGTGTTGAGAACGCGCTTCTTGACAAACAATTACAATTCCAGAAGGTTTGTGCGTTAATTGAACTTTCGTTTCAACTTTATTTACATTTTGTCCTCCCGCACCAGACGAACGAGCTGTTTGATACTCCAAATCTGCTGGATTAATCACTACATCAACCTCCTCTGCTTCTGGTAAAACCGCAACCGTAATCGCCGATGTATGCACACGTCCTTGCGATTCTGTTTCAGGAACACGTTGTACACGGTGAACACCCGATTCGTATTTCATTGTTCCGTACACTGCATTTCCTTCTACTTGCATCACCAACTCTTTGTATCCTTTTCCAGATGCTTCAGAAGTATTTAATACTTCGTGTTTCCATCCTTTTTCTTTGAAATACATTGAATACATGCGGTAAATATCTTCTACGAAAATCGCTGCTTCATCTCCTCCTGTTCCAGAACGTAACTCGACAATGATGTTTTTCTCATCTTCTGGATCTTTTGGAATCAACATCATTTTGATTTCTTCCTCTAAAGGTGGAATCGCATTGATTGCTTCGTCTTTTTCTATTTTAGCTAACTCAACCATTTCTGCATCAGAACCATCTTGAATAATTTCGTCTGCTTCCTCAATTACATTGATTAAGTTTTCGTATTGTTTTTGCATTTCAACAAAGTCTTTCAAATCAGAATATTCTTTGTTTAATTTCGCATAACGAGTTTGATCTGTTACGATATCTGGTTGGATGATTAAATCTGCCACCTCATCGAAACGTTGTTTGATTGCTCTTAATTTATCTAATAGACCTAAATCTGCCATATACTTTTATTGGATTGCAAAGATACAATAACTCAAGGGATTCAGAAAATTTGAATAAAAAAAACCGATGAGAAATCATCGGTTTTGTGATTTATTAGTTGTTATATAATTATTTTTTAATAATCTTTTTCACAACTTTAGTTGCTCCATCGTTAATTTTTAAAACATATACTCCTTTTGGTAAAGAAGAAATGTTGTAAGAATCTGCATAATCAAATGATTGTACTTTTTTACCAACCATATCATATAATTCAATTGTAACGTTCGCTTTATTTAGAGTTGTACCTAAATCAATTTTAAAAGAATCTTCAACTGGATTAGGATAAACGTTAGTAACTTGTTTTGTATTAATGTCAGAAGTAGCTAATGTTTTCAATTTTCCTTCAACAGAGACATTATCAATATTAATACGATACATATCTGTTACATTAAAATGTCTGAATGTGATGTAAATTTTTTGTCCTACAAATTCTGTTAAATCAACTGATCGTTGAGCTTCTTTTCCTGGTAAATCTTTTTCAGTAAATACTTGTTTAAAAGCTGCTTCATTTGATGTATCATTAGTTGTAGAAATATAAACTGCATAGTTTTCTTTATTATATTTCGGATCAGAAGCAAATACACCATATTTCAGAGTTGCCTGACCATCTACATTTGTTAAATCTATTTGAGGAGAAGTAATCCAGTTATCAGGTGTTAATGGACCTACATTATTAATAAATGATGCAGAAGTAATCAAAGGGCTTCCTACTGGAATACCATTTTCATCAGTTGATTGTACGGCAGACCATTTATAACCATCTCCATCTTTATCATATAATTTCCAATCACTGATATCTTTGTCATCAAAATTATCTGACCAAATAACGTCTCCTGTTGGTTGTGGATCAGTAGAATCATTTACTTTGATATCGTCTATTAATAACATAAACATATCCGTAGAATTATTAACAAAAGCAATTCTTATTTGTTTACCTATGTATTCTTTTAAATCAATTGTTCTTTTTGTCCAATCACCATTCTCCGATGAGATACTTAATAATTCTGTTTTAAAATCTTCTATAGTATTTCCTCCTGTAGAAATCATTACTTTATAGCCATCTGAAAACTCTGGATCTTGAGCTTTGGCATTCCATTCAATAACTGGTGCTTTAGTATCTTTAAGATCTATTACTGGAGAAATTAACCAATCGTCTGATGTTCCTGCCGGATTATACCATGAAGTACTCATTGCTGAATAATTACCTGCTGGACCTCCATAGTTTCCATTTGCCCCAAGTCTATCAATAGAATTCCAGCCATTCTTTATAAAACTCATTGCTGAAGCTGGTGTATTCTTATCATTATCTATAACAGTCCAAGCACTTATACCTGGTCCATTTCCATCAAAATCTTCTTGAAAAATTTGTGCTGATAATGTCGAAATTGAAGACAACGTTAATAAAGAAAATAAAATTTTTTTCATAATATATAATTTAGTGTTAATAAATAATTAGTGTTTGTTGAAATTAATTTAATTAAAAATAAACAACACTATTTTAGTGCAAAAAAATATCATTTATTAAACATATTTATTGTTTAATAAAAAATAAAGTTATTTTTTTACGAAAAAACATCAAAAAAACACATTTATTAACAATAATTAAAAAAAAATCATTCTATCAATAAAAAAAACTTAAACAAGAGTTTGTTTAAGTTTTTATTTTTTATATAATTATCCAGAGTTATTTTATTTCCTCCTCAGCCAACATTGCTTTGTACTTTTTTCCTTCAATAAATTTCTTCTCAGCCCAAATTGTTCCTCCAGGAATAATCGCTGCTACAAAAAATATCCAAAAAATTGCCATACTCCAATTGTATTTTTCTTTTAAAAGATATAAAAGAATAACATACAAGATAAATAACCCTCCGTGAACTCGGCCTGAATGAGTTACCCAAGTTGGATCGTCCCATATATATTTCATAGGCATAGCTATGAAAAATAAAATAATCGCCGAAAGCGCTTCTAAATAACCAATAACTTTAAAAAATTTCAACATTCCGCTTAAATTTGAAGCCAAAAATAATTTTTAATTTTCATATGAATGCTAATAGATATCAGTAAAACAAATACTTAACATCTATTTTATACGTTATTACAAACAACCATGCGATTTCTAGGTTACATATTTATATTTTTTATCCAAACTATTTTACTTTTTGGACAAGAAAAATCTTATCATTTTTTTCGTTATAATAATGATACAAAATCGTATACAAAAGATTTTGAAAATAAAAATTTAGATTCTTCTTTAGATTCTTTACAGAAAATAGGTTATTATACGTTAACTGTTGATTCTATAAAAAATGAGAATGTTTATTTGAACAAAGGAAAACTATATCAAACTATTTGGATAAAGAATAATGAGCTTTTCGAGAATAAAAAGAATTATTTCCCTACTAATAATCTAGATTCTATTCTAACTAAACTCTCAACCGAAAATATTAATAAAGGTTATCCTTTTGCTCAGATAAAACTAATTACAAATGGTTTTGAAAAAGATGAGCAAAAAATAGAATTAGTTTTAGAAAGAGGAAATCAACGAACGGTAGATGGAGTAAAATTAATAGGTTATGAAAAACTCTCTAAAGGGTATTTGAGACATGGTTTGAATATCAAAAAAGGAGAAGTTTACAATGAACAGAAACTTGCAACAATTTCCGATTTAATACGGCAAACCAATTATATAGCAGAAGTGCAGCAACCTAAAACATTGTTTAAACCAGATTCTACTATTTTATATATATATCCAAAAAAAGTTGGTTCAAATTATTTTGATGGAGTTTTAGGATTTGGAACTGATGATAACGGAGATTTTAAATTGAATGGAAATGTACAACTTTCATTAAATAATATTTTTAATAGTTTAGAAGAAATACGATTAAATTGGATTGGAACTGCAAACAAAAACACATCGTTGAATATTGGTGTTAAAGTGCCTTATTTGTTCAAATCTGCAATTGGTTCGGAAACGAATTTCAAGCTTTTCAAGCAAGATTCTATTTTTGTTAATTTAGATTTTTCTGAACGATTATTTTATCAACTCAATCTTAATTCGAATATAGGAGTAAGCGGAATTATACAATCTTCAAACTTTTTATTGGAAGATGATTCCTATCTAAAATCGAGTTATGACGATTATTCGAAAATTGGTTTTGGTTTGAGTTATCATTATTTCCTAAAACATCCTTTTCGTTTGATGGAAGGAAAATCGATGTTGAATGTTATGGTAAATTCTATTCGTAAAAAAGAAAAGAATTTTTCTTGGACAGAAGATTTGGAAAATAAAACCGTCAATCAAGTTGAAGTTGGTCTAAAAACGTTTCGTTTATTCGAATTAACAAAAAAACACTACCTAAAAGCTAGTGCAGAGTTTAGAGGTTTACTCACAAAAGATGATGATTTTTCCGAAAATGAACTATACCGAATTGGAGGATTTGGAAGTTTTAGAGGTTTCAACGAAGAAAGTATCACTGCGAATATGTATGGTTTCGTAAATGTAGATTATCGTTTTGTACCAAGTGAAGCATTTTATATTGGTTTATTTACTGATTATGGTTTTATTGATAACAAACGAACTAATATGAATACGTCATTATTAAGTTTTGGAACAGGAATTTCTTTTTTAACCAAAATGGGAATTTTCAATTTGAGTTATGCTGTAGGAAAAACAGACAATTCTTCCTTTGATTTTAAAGAATCTAAAATTCACTTTGGGATATTAAGTCAGTTTTAAAAAATTAACCTTGTCAAGGTTAGTTTTATTTAGCTCTAAATATACATTTTACAAAAATATATAGTACCTAATTTTATTTTAGATTAATAATTACAGAAAATTCTGAATTAACATTTATATTACCAACTGTAGCTGGTTTCCATTCATTTTGCTTTATTAAATTAAATGCTAAATTCTTAATTGATTCGTTATAATTCTCTTTATTCGTTTTTATATCAAAGTAAGTAATATAATAGTCTTTTATGCTTGCTTTTCCATATTTATCTACATAAATGTCAATTCTAATTTCAGCAGTTCCATTCTCTTTATTTGTAATAATATATTTTTTGTCATATTGATTATACAATTCATCAAATTTCTCTTGTAATCCGGTATGATGCTCTTCATCATAATATTTATCTCCAGGAAATAAAGCAGGTTTGTTCCATATACCATTTATACTGCCTTTAGAAAATATTAAATCTGGATTTTTTCGTATCCAGATGCTATCTGAAATGAAATGTATAGAATCTATAAATTTACTTCCGAATCTTTCTTCAAAAACCAAATTCATAAGTTCACAATTACAATTTTGACGTTTATTTTTATAAACGATATCGGAATAATGAGCTTCTTTGATTTCAATTTTTTGAGATTTTAGTATACTATCAAATTCTTTAACGTGCCTTTCTTCTGTAAAATTGGTTAGCATACCATAACTTTTACAATAAATACCTGTTCCTTTTTTTATATCGTTTTCTACTTCTTTTATACTATTTAAACAATCAGTATCATTTTTATGAATACCATTCTTAAATTTTTGTATTGTTTTATTGTTCTCACAAGACATTAATAGAATTATAAAAAAAAGAAAAATTATTTGTTTCATTTTAGAGCTAATTTCCCACTAATATAATTATTTATCTGTAAGGCTACATTAATCCAAAACATGTCCGTTTGTAATAAATGTTAAGTTACGTTTATCTCAATCACATCTGTTTCTAATGTTCGTCAAAAAGATTTGATTACAAACAAGGTTCTTTTACGTTACCCGAGGACTAAGTTTATTATAAACAAGTATGTTTGTAATGTTCGTCAAGAAAATTTAATTACAAACAGGTATGTTTTACCTTACCCGAAGACTCGGTTGATCACAAACAAGTATGTTTTAGCTTACCAAATGTATTGTGTGAATGAATACTAAGAAGTTCTATTAAAAAAACTTTAAATTTTTATAGGTTTATTGTTAACTTTTTTATGAAATTAGCTACTAATAAAAAATACTCACACAAAAGAATTTAAAAATGCGTAAAATTTTTTATCCAATTTTAGCTTCAGCTTTATTTTTAGCTTCAGCTCAATTGGTATCTGCACAAGACAATTTAGTTAATTCATTAAACAAAAACGTTAGTGAAAATAGTAAAGAAGCATTCAAATTTACAGATGTTATAAATTTGGCTAAAACTCCAGTAGAAAACCAAGGTTCTTCAGGAACTTGTTGGTCATATTCTGGAAATTCTTTCTTCGAATCAGAAATGTTAAGAATGGGAAAACAACCTATTCAATTGTCTCCAATTTTCAATGCAAGAAACACATATGTTGAAAAAGGTAAACAATATGTTCGTATGCATGGAGCAACAACTTTAGGTGACGGAGGTGGTTTTTTTGATGTTTTAAATACAATCAAAAAATACGGGGCTGTTCCTGTTGAAGCTTATACAGGTCTAAATTATGGAACTAAAATTAACCAATTTGGTGAAATGGCTGCAATTCAAGAAGGAGTTTTGAAAGCTGTTGTTTCTAATCCAAATGGAAAATTAACACCTAACTGGGAGAAAGCTTATACAGCTGTTTTAGATAGCTATTTAGGAGAATATCCAAAAGAGTTCACGTACAACGGAAAAAAATATACACCACGTACATTTGCTGATCAAGTGGTAGGAATTAATCCAAACGATTATGTTGCGATTACATCTTTCAAAGATCATAACTATTACAAACCATTTGTATTAGCAATTCCTGATAATTGGGCGTACGAATCTTTTTATAATGTCCCAATGACAGAAATGACAGATAACATTGACTATGCTTTGAAAAACGGATTTACAGTTGCTTGGGCAACGGACGTTTCTGAAAAAGGATTTAGCTGGAAAAATGGTGTAGCGTATGTACCAGAAGTTGATTTTGCAGATATGAATGCTCAACAAAAAGCTGATATGTTCAAAGGTCCAAAACCAGAAAAAGTAATTACAGAGGATATGCGTCAAGCTGCTTTTGATGATTACCAAACAACTGATGATCACGGAATGCACATTGTTGGTATTGCGAAAGATCAAAACGGAAAAGATTACTACATCGTGAAAAACTCTTGGGGTTTAACTAACGATTACGAAGGATATCTTTATGTAACAAAAGCTTTTGTTCAGTACAAAACAACAAATATTTTAGTTCACAAAAACGGTGTTCAAAAACAAACGTTGAAAAAATTAGGAATCTAATTATTATCTTCTTAAACAAAAAAACCGATGATATTATCATCGGTTTTTTTAATCATTTGAAATATTATCTCGTAAATAACAATTCTCTGTATTTTGTTAAAACCCAGTATTCGTTATCGACCATTAATTCTAACTTATCTGCGTGATAACGAATTTCATCATAATATGGTTTTACTTTATCACAATAAGCATGTGCTTTTTCTTCTAAAGATTCAACCACATTTGCTTCTTTACGTGCATCCATCATCAAGTGCAATTTTGCATTTAATTCATTTACATGCATCGAAATTTTCTTCAAAATGATTAATTGTTCACCTGCATATTCTTCATAACCATCTCCAAAAATATCTTTGAATCCTTTAATGTTTTTGATCAATATGTTTTGATATTTAAAAGCTGTCGGAATAATATGATTTCTCACAATATCACCTAAAACACGACCTTCAATCTGAATTTTCTTGATATAATCTTCTAATTCGATTTCGTAACGCGCTTCAACTTCTGTGTTGTTCATCACATTAAGCTCAGAAAATAAATCCAACGATTTTTGAGAAACTTTTGCTTTTAAAGCAGATGGTGTTGTCTTGTGATTTGACAATCCTCTACGAGCCGCTTCTTCTTCCCATTCTTTGCTGTATCCGTCACCTTCGAATAATATATTCTTCGTTTCTTTTATATATTCACGTAAAACATTGAAAATTGCTTCGTCTTTTTTCAAACCTGTTTCAACCAAAGCATCAACTTCTTTTTTGAAATCAATCAATTGTTTTGCTACAATTGCGTTCAAGGTTGTCATTGCATTTGCACAGTTTGCAGTCGATCCTACAGCGCGGAACTCGAATTTATTTCCTGTAAAAGCAAAAGGAGAAGTTCTGTTTCTGTCTGTATTGTCTAATAAAACATCTGGAATTTTTCCAACAACGTTTAATTTTAAATCAGTTTTTTCTTCTGGAGATAATTTCCCTGTCGAAACACCTTCTAACTCTTCCAATACTTTTGTCAATTGTTGACCAATAAAAATCGAAATAATTGCCGGAGGAGCTTCATTTGCACCTAAACGATGGTCATTAGAAGCAGAAGCGATAGAAGCACGTAACAATTCCTCGTAAATTGAAACTGCTTTGATGGTATTAATAAAGAACGTTAAAAACTGTAAATTGCTGTTTGGCGTTTTTCCTGGTGCTAATAAATTTACTCCAGTATCTGTTGCTAACGACCAGTTATTGTGCTTTCCAGATCCATTAACTCCTTTGAAAGGTTTTTCGTGGAATAATACTT
This sequence comes from Empedobacter tilapiae, assembly GCF_004785645.1. Lineage (GTDB taxonomy): Bacteria > Bacteroidota > Bacteroidia > Flavobacteriales > Weeksellaceae > Empedobacter > Empedobacter tilapiae. The sequence goes on from NZ_SRPE01000001.1 coordinate 187,818, forward strand.
TAAAATGATGACGCTCACCCACTTTTTGCATCACATCCATTAACAATGAATTGTGGTCAACTGCTAAATTCGTTTCTTCGAAAATTGGCGCTAACTCAAATTGATTTGGAGCAACTTCGTTGTGACGAGTTTTTACTGGAATTCCCAACAACATACATTCATTCTCCAAATCGCGCATATAATTTAAAACACGCGTAGGAATCGAACCAAAATAATGATCTTCTAATTGTTGACCTTTTGCTGAAACATGTCCTAACAATGTTCTACCTGTTTGTAAAATATCTGGACGAGAAGCCGCTAAAGCATCATCAATTAAGAAATATTCTTGTTCCCAACCTAAAGTCGGGGTTACTTTCTTCACATTTTTATCGAAGAACTTCGCCACTTCTGTAGCTGCTTCATCAATTGATAAAAGCGCTCGCAATAAAGGTGTTTTATTATCTAAAGCTTCTCCTGTGTACGAAACAAATACTGTCGGAATACATAATGTTGTTCCGAAAATAAATGCTGGAGAAGTTGGATCCCAAGCTGTATATCCACGCGCTTCGAATGTATTACGGATTCCTCCATTTGGAAAAGAAGATGCATCTGGTTCTTGTTGAACTAATAATGATCCACTAAATTTTTCTACAGGATCCGCTCCATCAAATGAAGTTTCGAAAAAAGCATCATGTTTTTCCGCTGTTGTCCCTGTTAATGGCTGAAACCAGTGCGTATAGTGTGTTACTCCTTTGCTCATCGCCCATTCTTTCATTCCTAAAGCAACAAAATCTGCCATTTTACGGTCGATTTTAGTACCATAATCCATTGCAGAACGAACAGCTTTATATGCTTCTGAAGTTAAATGTTGACGCATTGCTTTGTCATTGAAAACATTGCTTCCAAAAATTTCTGATTTTTTCCCTAATTCAGGTACAGCTACCGGTTTGCGATTGCTTGCGGCTTTTAATGCTTCAAAACGAAATGATGTCATAAGAAAATTACTTTGTGTTGTTTTATGATGCAAAAATAAATAAAAATTAAACACAAAATAAAAACACCCCTAATTTTTTAGGGGTTGAATTAAAATTTAATTACAAATAAATTCAATACCCCTTTGTTTTAGCCTGAATTTTTAAAACATTAGTATAAAATTAATTTTTATTTAACATTCGAATAAACTTCCTTAAACGAAAAAAGCAGTTTCAATTGCTTGAAACTGCTTTTAGACACTCATAATATAAAAAGTTTTTGGTCTATCTGAAACGGTCTACTGATTTTACAAGATCATCATCCTTCTTAATCAAACGATTGGCAATTGACAGAAGCACAATCGAAGCTAAAGGAACTAATGCCCAAATACCTTTCTCAGAATTTCCTTCTCCAGGTAATGTTAATAGACAATATACAAAAGAACCAATTAATAAAACATTCAAAATAATGTTTAACCATCCTAAGCTAATTTGTAACTTACGTTTTTTGAAAAACATAATGGTTAAAAATGAAATTAAAGCTGATGAGAAAAAGGCTAACGAAAAAATGTAATCTCCTTTCTCCGGATTTTGTAACCAATTTAATGGAATATCAAACAGCTTATCAAAATTCATGGCGAATATACTCGAAATTATTCCACTTAAGAATAAATATATACTTTGCTTTCTTTGAATCATTTCTTAAATTTCGAATACAAATGTAAAAAAACTTTTTGAGTTTTTATAATTATTCGTACTATTGCATTAATAAATCTCAAATTTATACGCTTTATAACAATTCTATTGTTATGATTCCCAATTACTTTATTGAATAAAAAAATATAAACACATTAATACCTTCATTATAGGATTATGTTTGATATCGAAGAATTAAAATCATTCAAATTACCAGATTTACAACAAGTTGCAGAGCAACTGAAAATCGATGGGTATAAGAAATTAAAAAAAGGCGAATTGTTAGACGCTGTTTTAGGTTTTATCAACAGTCAACCAAAGGTTGAGGAAAAAGTTGAAGCTAAAGCAGATACAAAACCTGCCAAAAAAGATAAAGCTGAAAATCTACCTACAGAAGAAAAGAAACCGAAACGCAAACGAGTTCAAAATTCAGAAGGAGAAGTTCAACAAAAAGAGGCTGTTGCAGAAGAAGTAAAAACTGAAAAAGTTGAAAATACTTCTACCGAAACAGAAAGAAAAGAAGAAAATAATCCTCGCGTTAATAAATTTCAGGAACGTGCAAACAAAAGCCAAGATCTGAAAAAGAATAACCAAAATAATCAGAATCAGAAGAAAAATAATCAATCTGATAATCGTAATCAAAACGATCAATCTCAACAAAATAATCACCACAACAATCAAAAAAATAAATATCGTGCTGCGAATTATGAATTTGATGGAATTATACAAACAGAAGGTGTATTAGAGATTTTACCAGATAATAATTATGGTTTTTTACGTTCATCAGATTTTAATTATTTATCATCACCTGATGATGTGTATGTTTCTCAATCTCAAATTAGATTATTTGGATTAAAAACGGGTGATACAATCACAGGAGAAGTACGCCCTCCGAAAGAAGGTGAAAAATATTTTCCTTTAATCAAAATCAAAGAAATCAACGGTCGTACGCCAGATTATGTACGTGATCGTATCGCTTTTGAGCATTTAACTCCACTTTTCCCTAACGAGAAATTCAATTTAAGTAATTCTAAATCTTTATCAAATCGCGTGATTGACTTATTTACACCAATAGGTAAAGGTCAACGTGGGATGATTGTGGCACCACCAAAAACGGGTAAAACAACATTATTGAAAGATATTGCGAATGGAATTGCACAAAATCATCCAGAAGTTTATTTGATTGTTTTATTAATTGATGAGCGTCCGGAAGAGGTAACAGATATGAAACGTTCAGTAAACGGAGAAGTTATTGCGTCTACGTTTGATGAGGAAGCAAATCGCCATGTAAAAGTTGCGAATATCGTTTTAGAGAAAGCAAAACGTATGGTAGAATGTGGACATGATGTGGTGATTCTTTTAGATTCGATTACGCGTTTGGCACGTGCTTACAACACTGTTTCTCCAGCTTCTGGTAAAGTGTTGTCGGGTGGTGTTGATGCAAATGCGTTACACAAACCAAAACGTTTCTTTGGAGCGGCTCGTAACATCGAAAATGGAGGTTCTTTAACAATTATTGCAACTGCATTGATTGATACAGGTTCTAAAATGGATGAAGTTATTTTCGAGGAATTTAAAGGAACAGGTAACATGGAATTACAATTGGATCGTAAGATTTCGAATAAACGTATTTTCCCTGCGATTGATTTGGTAAGTTCTTCTACACGTAAAGATGATTTGTTATTAGACGATAAAACACAACAATTGATGTGGGTTCTTCGCAACCATTTATCGGATATGAATCCTGTAGAAGCAATGGAATTCTTACACGACCGTATCAAACATACGCGCTCTAACGAAGAGTTTTTAATCTCTATGAATAAGTAATTTATTACAACTTATAATTTCAAAAACCACCTAAATAACTTTAGGTGGTTTTTTGTTACATTTTATGAAAAATATAAACAATAAAAAAGCCCAAGAAAATAAATTCTTGAGCTTTGTTGTACCTCAGGCGGGACTTGAACCCGCACGTCCTAATGGACACAGGATTTTAAGTCCTGCGTGTCTACCAATTCCACCACCAAGGCATCCACTTCTAAGAAAGAAGTTGAGCGGGAAACGAGACTCGAACTCGCAACATTCAGCTTGGAAGGCTGACGCTCTACCAATTGAGCTATTCCCGCGTGTAAATTGCAAAATCAAATTAAAAAAGTACCTCAGGCGGGACTTGAACCCGCACGTCCTAATGGACACAGGATTTTAAGTCCTGCGTGTCTACCAATTCCACCACCAAGGCAAAATTTGATTTTGAATCTTATATTTCAAAGAGCGGGAAACGAGACTCGAACTCGCAACATTCAGCTTGGAAGGCTGACGCTCTACCAATTGAGCTATTCCCGCATTGCGAGTGCAAATATAAGATCATTAAGATTACTTTTGCAAGTATTTTTTAAATTAATTTCATAACTTTTTCTAATAATTTAATTTTGAAACATTTGACTTGTTGATTTTTTTTGAGAAATTAGATAAAAATATAATTTAAATGACATTTGATGAATTATCGATATTAATTGAACGAAATAATTTCAAGTCAAAAGTTGATTTTACAATTGCAATTAAACTTTTTGATGCAGAAAATGATTGGCTCGAAGAATCAATTACAATAAATGATTTTATAAATAAAGTTGAAATGGAAATTGGTGACGATATTTTTTATCAAAATTTAGTTTCTAAATTAGATTCATATAATTTTATAAATAACGCTTGGAAAGCAGAAAGCTTAATGTCAATAAAAGATATTTTAGAGCTTGATATAACAAGAAATTTAAAATCAATTATTAATGAATTTATTGAAAATAATAAAATCGAATTATGAAAATTCCCACAATTCATGGAATTATAGAGCGCAGAATGTTAATCAATTTTTGTATAGAACCGCAATATATTGAGACGATTTTACCTCAACCTTTTCGTCTAAAATTGTACAAAGGAAAAGCAATAGCTGGAATTTGTTTGATTCGATTAAAAGATATAAAACCAAAAGGCTTGCCTGATTTTATAGGAGTGAATTCTGAAAATGCAGCGCATCGAATTGCAGTTGAATGGGAAGAGAATGGCGTGACAAAAGAAGGTGTATATATTCCGAGAAGAGATACTTCGCTAAAATTGAATGCACTTGTTGGTGGTCGAATTTTTCGTGGTAAACATTATTTTGCGAAGTTTAATGTTATAGAAGAAAACGATGATTATCATTTAGATTTCACGAGTTCTGATGATACGCAAATTGAAATTGATGCGAAAAAATCTGTTGAATTTAATTCTAATTCGATTTTCGAAACGTTGAATGAAGTTTCAAAATTCTTTGAGAATGGTTCTGTCGGTTATTCTCCAAATGGAAATAATTTTGAAGGTTTAAAACTTGAAACCTACAATTGGGAAGTGAAACCTTTGGAAGTTTTACATGTAAAATCAAGTTTTTTTGAAGATGAAACAATCTTTCCAAAAGGTTCTGTTCAGTTTGATAACGCAATTCTGATGACCAATATCGAGCATGAATGGAAGTCGTTAGAAAAGATAAAATGTCTGTAATCTACTCTTTCCTTAAAATAAAATCTTCTTCATTCATTTTTCCTAAATTAAACTGAAATATTTCACCATAATTTACAGGTATTTTGAATGCATTTTTGATTGGGATTTGTAGTACATAACACCACATTAAACGAATGATTCCTCCATGCGTAACGATTAATACTTTTTCATGTTGAACATTTCGTAATTCGTCCATAAAATGAAAAAGTCGTTCTGACATTTCTTGCATCGATTCGCCATTTGGCGTTTTAGTTTCGACAAAATCGGCGTACCAAGGTTCTATTTCTTCCGAAGGAATTTCGTTCCACGATTTCATTTCCCAATCCCCAAAATTGAATTCTTTTAATCGATCATCAAAAATAATTTCATTCGAGAAAGTTTCTGCCAATCGTTTACAACGACTTAATGGACTTGAAAAAATTATCTCAAAGTCGTTTTCAATTTTAGTATGAATTTGTACGACTTCTTGATGAAAAGCATCAGCTAATTCCACATCAGTTTGCCCGCAACAAACCGATGAAGGAACATTAACTTTTGTATGTCGAATTACAGAAACTTGCATAGAATTAAAACGCCAAGATAAAACAAAACTTCGGTAACTTGTTGCACTGTTCCCAAGCAATCCCCCGTATATCCGCCAATATATTTTTTGAAATACCAACCCAAATAAACTTTCCCTATGTAACAAAGTGGTAAAATCAACAAGAATTTCCATTCACCAAAAACAATAAAAGGCACAAGACAGAAAAGAAAACTAATGACAAGGTTTTTTATCGGAAGCGCTTTGTTTGCCATCGGTTTCGATTTACTTTTGTCGATATCTGTCACATATTCGTGCGTATGAATCATCATTCCAGAAAAAAAACGACTAACCGAATGTGCTGAAATTAAAGTAAAAATCATCAACCAAAAATTATTTTCTGCAATGTGTTGAAGAGATGAGAATTTCAATAACAACAATAAGATAACGCCAATGACACCGTAAGCTCCAATTCTGCTATCTTTCATAATTGTCAAGATTTTTTCTTTGCCATAACCGCCTCCAAAACTATCGCAAACATCGGTAAAACCATCTTCGTGAAAGGCTCCAGTCAATAAAACGCTTGCAATCATTGTGATAATAATGACAATATCAACAGGTAAAATAAATTGGCAAATCGTATAAATCAATGCATTGAAAGCGCCAACTAATAATCCAATTGCTGCGTAATATTTTTGTGATTGATTCATGATTTCGTTGCTATATGGAATTTTAAACGGAATTGGAATTCGTGTAAAAAACATCAATGCGGTTAAAAAATAAGTGATTTCTTTTTTTAGCATTCTACTTCAGTTTCTTTGTTACTTACGCCTGCAGATTCGAAACTTGCCATGTCATTGTAAAAATTTACCGCACTTTTGATAATTGGATAAGCTAACGCACAACCCGTTCCTTCGCCGACGCGCAAATTGATGTTTAGAATTGGTTCTTCATTGAAATAATTCAATAAATATTGATGTCCAGATTCATCACTTTGATGACAGAAAGTAGCATTATTTAGAATTTCTGGTTTTAATTTAGACGCAACCAAAATCGCAGCCGAAGCAATATACCCATCAATCATCAACAACATATTATGTTCGTAAGCAGATAACATTGCAGCCGTCATTTGCGCAACTTCGAAACCACCAAAAGTGGCTAAAATTTGTTTTGGATCAGTAATTTTTCCATGCATATTCTTCGTTTCATTTAAAATATTGATTTTATTCTGCAATTGCTCATCATTCAATCCAGTTCCACGGCCTACACATTGCTCAAGTGGTAAATCAGTTAAATAATGTACAAGCATCGATGCAGAAGAAGTGTTCCCAATTCCCATTTCGCCAAAACCAATAATATTTGTTCCGTTTTGAGCGATTTCGTCCACAATTGTCTTCGAATAATCAAAACATTGTTCAAGTTGATCTAAGGTCATTGCAGGTTCGTACAAGAAATTTTTGGTTGATTTAGCTACTTTACAATTTTTCAAAACCGAATAATCCTCGAATTCATAATTTACACCAGCGTCTACAATGGTTAAATCAATTTCATTTTGATTACAAAAAACATTAATTGCAGCTCCATTATTCAAAAAATTGAAAACCATTTGAGGTGTAACTTCCGCAGGATACGCGCTAACACCAGATTGTGAAATTCCGTGATCGCTTGCGAAAACAATTAAATGAGGTTTTATTAATTCTAAATGATTTTTTTGTTGAACCAAACCAATTTTAAGCGCGATTTTTTCTAATAAACCCAAAGCTCCTAGCGGTTTTGTTTTAAGATCAATAATGTGTTGAATTTCTTCTTTTTGCATTTTGTACTAAACTATATTTTAATAAAAAATGCTTCCGAAATCAAGTACAATCAATTCAACAAATAATAAAATACATGTAGTTTTGATTGAGCTTCAATCGCGAAAGCATCATCTAAAAAGTGGTCTGGCTTATAGTTTTTACTACTTACAGTTGCGCGACAGCTCAAGATTTACACTCGATTCCCTTTTATGCAACTAAGATAATGAAATAATCATAAAAGCAAAAAACTATTCTGTAACCACAACTTTTTCTTTAACCATAGGAGCAATTGAAATTTTTCCCATAATCATCGGTTCCATTATAAAATCATTCGAACTTACTTTCACTTTTTTTGGTAAGTTTTGTTTTGTATAACTTTTAGTAATTTCTACGTTATTTTCATTTGAGGCTAATCTGATATCAATTAGCAAACCTTTGTGTACATCAAATTTTATCGTATACTCTTCTCCTACTTTCAAGCTTTGTTTTACAACCTCATTATTTATCAACAATCGGAAAGTAGAAAATTGCTGTATTTTTGAGTTAGAAGTTTTATCAACAATCAATCTAAACGAAATTCTCTCAACCTGAATCGAATCATTTTTAGGCGCTAAAGGTTCTGTACAAGTAATTTTATCTTGTCCTTGCACTGAAGAAGTCATTAAACCTAAAGCTGAAAAAATGATGACGTTAGAAATCGTTTTTTTGAAAAAATTTTGACCTAATTGACTTGGATGAAAAACACCACAATGAACGTTACTTTTCTGAAATTCATTCGAAATTTCATCATTTGTCAAATTAGAAAAGTCAGTAATTTTATGCTGACATTTCGCGCAGAAATTTTCGTTTGTTAATTTTTCTTTGCAAGAAATTGGAATTGTGATTTTCATATTTTTTAAAGTTTAGATATATCATAGAGATGATTTTGTGAAACAAAAGGTTGGTTTGATTTTTTTTAAAATAATTGATTTTAAATATTTGTAATTATATAATATCTTTAACCTCTCTACTTTACTTTTAAAATAGCTATTATTTAAATGGAAAATTTCCCCATCCCCGCGAACGAAAAGCAAAGATTGCAAGCTGTTTACGATTATAATTTGCAAGCACATGACAAAGACGAAGAGTTAGAGGTATTTGCAAATGCTGCGAGTTTAATTTGTAATGCACCAATTGCCTTGGTTTCTGTTTTTGATGAAAATTATCAAGTAATTAAGGCAAATTGCGGGATTGAGGTAGATATTGTTCCGCGTCAACAAACGATTTGTCAATTTTCTTTAATGGAAGAAGAAATTTTGGTGATTGATGATGTAACGAAATTTGGACCTGCAAAAAATATTGTTGGAGTAAAAGCTGCAAATATTCAGTTTTACGCTGGTGTTCCCTTGATTGATGACAATGGAAATGTATTGGGAACTTTGTGTGTAAACGATCATTATCCAAGAACCTTGGATGAAAAACAACGAAATTTATTGATTCAACTTGGGAAAAATATCACAAAACTATTAGTCAGTAAAAAACGAAAAAAAGACGCCACTTACTTTCAAAATATTTACAAAATATCGAATAACTTGATTGGAGTTGCTGATATTAATGGTATTTTAAGATCTATAAACCCTGCTTTCAAAGAAGTTTTGGAGATAAAAAAAGAATCTCACATTGTGGAGAAAAGTTTTGTAGATTTTGTCTCTGAAAAAGATAAGAACAAAGTGCAAACATTTTTATCTGACTTAAAAAATAATTCAGGTTCTATACATTTCAAATGTTTAATGTCTTCTATTGAATCAAAAGAAGAAAAGTTAGTGGAATGGTACACAAAATCAAATTTAAAAATTGACAACGAAATCTTCCTCTTTGGGCGAGATATTACACTTGAAAATTCGAAGAAAATAGAATTAGAAAATAGCGAACGTAAGTTTAGAAATTTCTTCAATTCTTCACTTGGTTTGATGACTATTCATGATTTGGATGGAAATATTTTGTCAATAAATAAGACAGGATTAGAATCTATGGGCTATTCGAAAGAAGAAGCAAAAGATTTGAATCTAAAAAAGTTGATTCCAAAACCTAATCATAAAGAATATCAAAAATATATCGAAACGATTTCTAACAAGAAGCAAGATTCTGGTTTAATGAGTTTAATAAAAAAAGATGGTTCATTAACATATTGGTTGTACAGCAATATTTTAGACAAAGATAACGAAGGAAATCCTGTTGTAATGAGTACTGCTGTAGATATGACACAAAGAACTTTGTTGGAAAGAGATCTAAATCGTGTTCGTCAGTTGCTAGATCATACGTACGAAGTTGCGAATGTAGGAGGTTGGAAATATGATTTAGTTAAGCAAAAATTAATTTGGGCTGATATAACGAAAAAAATCCATGAAGTTGAACCAGATTATGAACCAAATGTAGAAAATGCACTTAATTTTTACGAAGCAAAAAATAGTTATCCAAAAATAAAGAAAGCCTTTAAAGATGCGGTAGAAAAAGGAATCGAATATGATATGGAATTGCAGATTGTTACCCAAAAAGGAAAAACAATTTGGGTAAGATGTAAAGGAATTCCAGAATTCTTAAATGAAGAATGTGTTAGCGTTTTTGGAATTTTTCAGGATATTAATGAGAGGAAACGTTATACTTTAGAGTTGACAAGACAAAAAGCCATTTTCGAAACGTTTATTAATCACGTACCTGCTTCTGTTGCAATGTTTGATAATGAAATGAATTATCTAACATTAAGTAATCAATGGTGTGATGAATTTGCAATAAAAAAGAAAAATATTATTGGAAAATCTCATTACGAAATGTACAATGTTCCAGCAGAAAGGAAAGCGATTTATGAGGCTTGTTTGCAAGGCGAAAATTATTCGAATGAAGATACTATTTATCGCACACCAAAATATGATACGGATCAACACTATTCGTGGGCGATTCATCCTTGGTATATCAATAAAAAACAGATTGGTGGTCTAATTATGTTTTCGCAAAATATAACAGAATCTGTCAAGAAAAATAAAGAACTTAAAAAAGCCAAAAAGAATGCTGATATTGCTAGTAAAGCAAAGTCTGAGTTTTTAGCCAATATGAGTCACGAGATTCGTACGCCGTTAAATGGTGTGATTGGTTTCTCTGATTTATTGTTGAAAACGCCACTTAATCCAACTCAAAAACAATATTTGAATTACATTAATGATTCTGCAAATTCATTATTGTCGATTATCAATGATATTTTAGATTTTTCCAAAATTGAATCAGGTCGAATGGATGTTTCGATAGATAAAAATAATTTGTTCGAATTAGGAAATCAAGTAATCAATGTGATTCTTTATCAAGCCGAAAACAAAAAAATAGAATTGTTATTGAATATAGATAATAATTTACCACAATTTATTTGGATTGATGAAGCGCGATTGAAACAAGTGTTAATCAATTTACTTGGAAACGCCGTGAAATTCACAGATAGTGGAGAAATAGAACTTAAAATTTGTCAAGTTGAACCAATTATAAAAGGTGAAAAAGCAAAATTGAGATTCTCTGTGCGTGATACTGGAATTGGAATAAAAGCAGAAAAACAATCCAAAATTTTCGATGCATTTACACAAGAAGATAGTACTATTAGTAAGCGTTTCGGCGGAACAGGTTTAGGTTTAACAATTTCGAATAAGTTGCTAAATTATTTCGGAAGTCATCTAGAATTACATAGCGAAATAGATAAAGGTTCTACATTTTTCTTTGATTTAGAAGTTGATTACGAATACAATATTAAGAAACAATTTGATCATTTGGACGAAATAAATCATGTGTTAATTGTGGATGATAATCAAAGCAATCAAATGATTTTGCAGCATATGTTGCAGTTCAAAAATATAACATCTGATATTGCGAACAATGGAATGGAGGCTCTTCAGAAAGTTTTGAATGGCGATGTTTACGATGTTATTTTGATGGATTATCATATGCCAGTTTTGAATGGTTTGGAAACAATTCAGAAGATAAAAGAGTATTTCGTAACCAAGGACACAAAAACTCCTTTAGTGTTATTGCATAGTTCTTCTGAGGATGAATTTTTGATTCAGAAAGCAATAGAATTGGGAATTACTTCGCGTTTGTTGAAACCAATTAAGTCAGAAGAATTGTTTGATACGCTGCGTAAAACAATTATTGATTCGAAAGAAATTCAAATCGTAGAAATTGAAAATAATGAAGAAATTTCGCAAGATTTTTCGAAACAATTTCACATTTTAATTGCAGATGATAATTTAGTAAATATGGCTTTAAATCAACAAATCATCAAAAATGTTGCGCCAAATTCTATTTTATATACAGCTGCAAATGGTGTGGAGGCAGTGTCGATTTGTCAAGAAAACAAGGTCGATTTAATCTTGATGGATATTCAAATGCCGGAAATGAATGGTATTGAAGCAACTAAGCTTATTCGTTTATTAAACAATTTTCAAGAAACTCCGATTATAGCAGTGACAGCGGGAAATGTAAAAGGCGAAAAGGAAAAATGTCTTGATGCTGGATTGAATGATTTCTTAGCAAAACCAATTCGAGAAAAAGATATTTTTGGTGTCCTAGAAAAATGGCTAGACTTTTCTCAAAATGAAAAAATTGAAACCAACGATTTTGGAAATCACCTTGATCTTTCGATGATAAATAATTATACGAAAGATGACGAATCGTTTAGAAAAACGTTTATTAAAATAATTATTAATGAGTTAGAAAAATCTATACTAGAATTTGAAACTTATTCCAACAAACAAAATTTAGAAGAATTAAATCAATTAGGTCATAAAGTAAAAGGAACAGCAAAAACGGCTGGACTTACAATTTTGGCTGATTTGACCGAACAAATAGAAAAATCAACTTCAATCAATTACCTACAAGAAAACCAACTGATTATTAAAGCAAAAACCGAAATAGAATTAGTTATTAATTATTTAAAAAAAATTTAGAAACCAATATTATGCAAATTTTAATTGCCGAAGACGATGAATTGATTTTAAAAACAATTGAGCACAAACTCAAAAAAGAAGGTTACGAAGTTGTTTTAACACGAAATGGAAAAGAAGCAATCAGTAAGATTGAGACTGAAGATATTGATTTGATTATTACCGATATTATGATGCCTTTTGCGTCTGGTTTGGAGATTATTAGTGCTGTTAGAAAAAGTAAAAATCCTGAAACACCAATGATTATTTTGTCTTCTTTAGGGCAAGAAGATGTGGTGGTGGAAGCATTTAATTTGGGTGCAAATGATTTTATGGTGAAACCATTTAGTCCTATTGAATTGTCTGTTCGTGTGAAGAAATTACTAAAATAAAAGCATGATTATCCTACAAATTATAACCTATACCGAGTTAATCGTAGGAATTTATATTCTACTTATTTTACTTTTTTTGACAATTATTTATACGTTATTGACAAGTATAATTGAATATAAAATTATTACAAAGAAAAATAAGTGGAATGCTATTATTGATCAAGAAATTTATGAGACAATTTTGGATGATCAATCCAATTCGAATACTGATTTTAAGGATTATTTGAAATCAAGTTCATTCAAACATTATTTTATCAAAAAATTACTAAAAGCGGAACAAAATTTTTCTGGAAATTCAAAAGAGAGTATCCAAAATTTATTTGACTATTATCAATTAAAAAAAGTATCCTTACAGAAATTAAATAGTCAAAAAAAACATGAAATTGCTGAAGCAATACAGGAAGTTACGGCTATGAATTATGTTGAAACTTTACCAAAAATCAAAAGTATGTTACAACATAAAAATGATTTAGTACGATCTGAAGCGCAATATGGTTTAGCAAAATTTTCTGGTTTCGAAGGTTTATTTTTTTTGGATAATTTACAGGAACAATTGACGGATTGGCAACAGTTGAAGTTGTTGGATGCAATTACAATTTTACCGAATAATGATGAGGTTGATATCATAATTTCGAATTGGTTAAAATCACCTAATCAAAGTGTGAAAATTCTTGCAATGAAATTAATTCGCAAGTTTCAATTGTTGCAAATGCACGATTTAGTCGCAGATAATTTGTTTGATCCTGATGAAAAAGTTGTGGAAGAAACAATTAAAACATTAGTCAGAATCGAAGATGATTCAACTTCAAAACTATTGATTGAACAATATCAAACGTGTAACGAAAAGTTTCAAATTCAAATTTTAAAAGCCTTAGATAAAATTTCTAATCCAGAAAATAACACATTTTTAGAAACTCAAGCAAAGGAAAATCCTTCATTTTCTGTCAAAAAAGCAAGTGTAAAAGCGTTAAATAATTGTTATTCAAAAACCGATTTACAAAAACTTGCACATCAATCAAACTCTCCTGAATTAAAACAAATTATTAATCAAATTATCCAAGAAAACTAATCATGAATTGGCTAGAAACGGCTTTCGATTTTTTTATTTACGGCTTCCTTTTTTATTCAATCCTATTAATTTTAGTCTATGGATGGATAGGTTTTTATGCAAAAGGTGCAATAAAATCTTATATCCGAAAAAACAGTTTTACGGATTATTCGCTTATTGCAACATCGCCAAATGCGCCAACTTTTAGTCTTATTGCGCCCGCTTATAACGAAGGTGCAACGATTGTGGAGAACGTGCGTTCTTTGTTGTCGTTGTATTACAATCAACTCGAAATTATTATTGTAAATGATGGTTCCAAAGATGATTCGTTGCAACGATTAATTGAAGCGTATGATTTGATTAAAATTGATTATTTCGTTGAAGGAAATATCGAAACGAAACCAATTAATGCGATTTATAAAAGTACAAATCCTGTTTTCAAAAAATTAATTATTGTTGACAAAGTAAATGGAGGAAAATCGGATGCGTTAAATGTCGGAATTAATATTGCAACAAACGATTATATTGTTTGTATTGATGTCGATTGTATTTTAGAACAAGATGCGATTCTGAAGCTTGCAAAACCGTTTATGGATGAAGCAAAAGCAAAAGTAATTGCATGTGGAGGAGTTATTCGTTTGGCGAATAATTGTACCATTGTTGACGGAAAAGTTGTTGATGTTAATTTGCCAAAAACACGTTTAGGAAGAGCGCAAGCGTTAGAATATATTCGAGCATTTCTTTTGGGAAGAATGGCGTGGTCGCGCGCCAATGGTTTGATGCTGATTTCGGGTGCTTTTGGTGCTTTTGATCGTGAAATTGTACTCAAGTGTGGCGGTTACGATCACGATACAGTTGGTGAAGATATGGAGCTTGTTGTGCGAATGAGACGCTATATGCACAAACAAAAATTAGCCTATAAAGTGGTTAATATTCCCGATCCGCTTTGTTGGACAGAAGTGCCAGAAAGTAAAGAAATTTTAACCAAACAGCGTAATCGTTGGATGCGTGGAACGATAGAAACATTGTGGAAACATCGTATTTTATTTTTCAATCCGAAATATGGAAAACTTGGAATGATAAGTTATCCGTATTGGTTTTTCTTCGAATTTTTAGGACCAATTATCGAATATATTGGTTGGATCATTTTCGTTGTTTTATTCTTTTTAGGATTAATTAATTGGCATATTTTCTTTCCTTTAATGGCTTTTGTATTGCTTTATGGAGTTTTATATTCGATTTATGCAATTCTGATTGATTTGATGACGTATAACGTTTATCACAAAAAGGGCGATATTCCGAAATTATTTTTAACTGCGTTTATAGAGCCTTTTACATTTCATCCGCTAGTTGTGTTGTCAGGTGTAAAAGGTGTGAAGGATTTCTTTCTAAAAAATAATTCGTGGGGAGAAATGACGCGACAAGGTTTTGGAGGAAATCAAGCAAAAGAACTATCTATTTGGCAAAAATTGAAACTTGGATTCATTAATTTAGTTCAACAAACTACGTTTATTTCGTTGGTTTATTTGTTACTTTTTGGATTGTCAACAATTCTTGAATTTTATCTTTATCAAGAAAATTTGACGCTGCATTCTAATCAAACACTATTTTTTGATTTATTTGCGCATAATATCGATTTTGTTTTAGATAGTATTTTTGTGGTAAGTTTTATATATTTTTTACTGCAATTTTATTCAATAAGTTGGGCAAAAAAATGGATCATTTTTGTGTATTCTTTTTTAATTATTTCAAATATTTTATTGATTAAATATTTTCAAACAACACTCAATTTATTAGGTTCAGATTTGTTTTCTTATACGTTCGAAGAATTGAAGTTAATTATTGGCGCATCAGGCGTTGTAAATGCGATAAATATTGTATTGTCAATCGTTGCAATTGCTATTTTAATAACGATATTTATTTACAGTTATCGATTAAAAATCAATCAAAAAATTATTCAATTACCATTAATAATTTTGAGTTTTTTATCGCTTATTATTCCAATTAATTTATATTTGAAAAGTACTCAAAATGATGAGTTTTCATCTAATCTAATTTTGAGTAAGTCGTCTTACTTTTTCTCAAATTCGATTGAACAATATGCAGAAGATAAACTTTCGGAAATTGACTTTTTTAATTCAAATTCGAATTCAAATAATGAAGATAATCGACATTATTTTGACAAAACCAATTATCAATTTTTATATCAAGATCAGAACAAAAATTTCTTCGCGGATCAATTTAATCTAACAACAGAAAAACCGAATGTTGTTTTTATTGTGATTGAAGGTTTGGGACGAGCTTTTAGTAACGAAGGTGCATATTTAGGTTCTTTTACACCATATATCGATCAGCTTTCGAAAAAGAGTTTGTATTGGGAAAATGGATTAAGCACGACAGGAAGAACATATGGAGTTTTACCTGGATTGACGGGTTCTTTGCCATTTGCTGAAAATGGTTTTATGGAACAAAAAAACTTACCTCAACATTTCAATTTGTATAATTTGTTAAAAAGTAATGGTTATAAAACTGGTTATTTTTACGGTGGTGATGCTGATTTTGATTTTATGTCGAAATACTTGAATTATTCGGGTGTTGAAACAATTATTGATGAAAATGATTACGAAAATAATTATGCTAAAATTCCGTCAAATAATGGATTTTCTTGGGGATTTGACGATCATTCAGTATTAAAAAAATATTTAGCAACGCAAAAAGAAAATAATCAACCGTATTTTAATGTTTTGATGACGTTAGCGACGCATAGTCCTTTCTTAATAAACAATGTTGAGAAATATAATAAGCAGTTTGAAACGTTGATTAAATCACGAAATTATGATGCGTCGACTTTGACGACAGTAAAAAAATACAAACAACAATTGGTTACTTTTTTGAGTGTTGATGAAGCTGTAAAAAACTTTTTCGAAGCTTATCAAAAACGTTCAGATTTTAATCAAACTATTTTTGTTATTACTGGAGATCATCGAATGCCTGAAGTTCCGATGGAAACAAAGATTGATCGTTTTCATGTTCCGATTATTGTCTATTCTCCTTTGTTGAAAACACCAAAAAAGATGTCAAATATTGTGACGCATTTTGATGTTGCGCCAACTTTTGTGACATATTTTAGAGATTCGTATAAACTGAAATTACCGAATTACGTGACTTGGATGGGACAGAATTTAGAAAATGGTAAAGCGAATTACCGAAAACAAGGCGTTCCGTTAATGCAAAATAAAAACATTTTGGATGATTATGTTTTCCAGAATTATCATTTGTCTGGAGGGAAATTATATCGAATCGAAAAGAATTTAACCGAAGATGTTGAACAAAATTCGAAAATGGAAACAGAGTTGAAAAATCGATTAAAAAGCTTTAAAACAAAAAACCATTCTTTGAAAAATACTCAAAAAATGGTTCCTGATTCTATATTTAATCGTTATATCAATTAGAATTTTCGACTGTACGAAACGCTTACATCAAATTGATTTCCTTTTTGATTTGGACGATATTCTTGATTGTAATAATTCGTACCAATTGAAATTAAGTTTAAATCATTGATCGAAAAATTATAATCTGCTCCAATTTTGAAGGATTTCAGTTTGTAAGTTGTATCTTCTAAAAGATTGTTGTTAAAATCTTCAGGCGAAATACCTGTACCAATAGCTAAGCTTAAATAATTGTTTGCATCACCCGTATAATAACGCATTGTAAATGTATACGAATGCGAAA
Source organism: Empedobacter tilapiae (assembly GCF_004785645.1). Classification (GTDB taxonomy): domain Bacteria; phylum Bacteroidota; class Bacteroidia; order Flavobacteriales; family Weeksellaceae; genus Empedobacter; species Empedobacter tilapiae. Next base: position 205,420 of record NZ_SRPE01000001.1, read on the forward strand.
TATTGTTGTTACTTGGCGTTACAAATGCACGTAAATTGAACCAATAATTTTTATAATATTTCCCAATTGATCCTGTAAACATCCAAACATCATCCGAAAAATGAAGTTGACGATAACCTAACTCGGCTTCAAAACTTTTAGGTAAATTAGCGTAAAGAGATGCTCCTGTGCGATATTTAGGGAAAATTCCATCACTATCCGAATATCCACCGCCAACGTACATGTAAAATGTATTAGAAAGTCTTGGATAAGCTTCTACTTCGTATTGAGCACCGTTATCTTTAAACTTGTTTGCGTAATTTACTTTAAAGATCAATGAACCAATCGAAGTTTGTCTTTTATAACTAACCGAAACTTGATGCCAATCATCTGTAAATTGTTTGTCAAAATGTGAGTAATTGTAATTAACACCAATTGCGTTTTTAGTATTATTGATTTCTATTCGATTTGCTAATTCTCTCGCTTCCGTATTTTTAGGATTGATCGCTAATAATTCTTTGATTGTTTTTGAAGCTTCTTCATAAGCATTGTTCGAATTAAGAACTTTAGCTTTCAATAACAATAATTCTTCATTTTTAGGATATTTAATTAATCCACGATCAATAATAGAAACGGCTTCTGTATAATTATCATTCCAATATTCAAGTGATGTATAAGCTAAATAGAAATCGGTAGAAGTATCCATGTTTTTTTCAACATTCTGAAAAACTTTTCTGGCTTCTTCGTTTTCATCATTCCACGTATATATTCGTCCCAAAAAGACAGCAATATCTGTATATTCTGGCGATTGATATAAAGCTTGTAATGCAAGTTTCTTGGCAGTTGTATAATCTTTTTCTTCGAAAGCTTTGTGACGCGCTTCTTGAAATAAATCATCCGAACTTTTCGATTCTTGGCTATACGAAAATAAAGGTAAAAAGGTAAGAGTAAAGAGTGTCTTTCTTAGAAATGATTTTTTAATCATGTGATAAAAACGTACTTTATTATGAGGATAAAGATATAATTATTTGAAGCATAAAAAAAAGCCCAAGAAAATAAATTCTTGAGCTTTGTTGTACCTCAGGCGGGACTTGAACCCGCACGTCCTAATGGACACAGGATTTTAAGTCCTGCGTGTCTACCAATTCCACCACCAAGGCATCCACTTCTAGGAAAGAAGTTGAGCGGGAAACGAGACTCGAACTCGCAACATTCAGCTTGGAAGGCTGACGCTCTACCAATTGAGCTATTCCCGCGATTGTGAGTGCAAATATAGAACAGCTTTTTGAATTACAAAACTTTTAGGAAACATTTTTTTCATAATTATTTCACATAAAAAGCTAAGTTTCTCATCGTAAAATTTTTAACATCAAAAATATTTTTACTTTTTTTGGTGTTAAAAATTTTAAACATGAATAATTTAACCTAAATAATCGCTTTTTTCCAAATTTCCATCAATCGTTCATAAGAAAATTGAGCATTTGCTGGACTTGTACTTGGTAAAGAAATATACTCAATAGACAATTTTTTATCAAAATATTTCCAAAATAATTGCTCCGCTTTCTTTCCATTGAAAATTATTTTTTTTATTGTAGGATGTTCATTCAGCAATTCATCTATCTGATTTGGCAAAACATTTTTCATCTCCGCGTCCATGCTTCCTTTTCTATCAGCAGAATGTGCAACATCCCAAAGCGCAAACTTATTCTGTAAAATAAGTTGTTTTCTCATTCCATAATCTTCTGAAAATTCTGTCTCGAAAATTTCAAACATCATTTTCCAAAATCGATTACGAGGATGTCCATAATATTGATTAATTTCTAACGATAAATCACCAGGTAAAGAGCCAAGAATTAAAATTCTTGGCTCTAAAGATATAATTGATTCAAATGATTTTTTATACATTATTTACTTTCCTGAAAATAAACTTCTTCATATGGCTGAATTAACACCCAACCGCTACCAGAAAATTTCATTTGGAACTCTTCACCACTTCCTCTTCCTAATAAACTTTTAAACGAGACATTAGATTTCAATTCAGGTGATAAATTACCTGACCAAGCTACTGTTGCATTTGGATCTGTAAAAACAGGATTGTCAGGTGTTACGAGCAATGTTAAAGGATCTCCATGAGTAGTAATTGCAACCATTCCAGATCCAGATAATTTTACTTGAAACAATCCTCCTGCCATCATTCCTGCAATACTTTTCAACATAGTAATATCACTTTTTAAGGATTGGTCATGAGCTAATACATCATTTCCATTTACACAAATCGATTCATTATTAATTTGTAATACTTGAACTTTTTTTCCTGAATCTGCTACATATAAACGTCCAGAACCTTCTGCTTTCATTAACTTAGTTCCTTCACCTGTTAATGTTTTCTTTAAAAATTTTCCTAATCCTCCAGATAACATTCCTTCTCGCTCAAACTTAATACTCCCTGTATAAGCTACCATACTTCCTGCTTTTGTCCAAACTGCTTGATTATTCAAATTTATTTCAAGCATTTGTGGTTTTTCTAATTCAAAGTAATCATGTTCTGCTTCGTTTTGTTTTGTTCTTTCTATAAATTGGCTAATTGTATATTCACTCATAATTTATAATATTGTAATTTTATTTTAAAGATAAACTTTTTTTGCATAAAAAAAGTGCTACAAATTGTAACACTTTCTTTGATTTTATATTTTTAAAGTTAAAAAATCAGTTCAGAAACCTCCTCCCACTCTAACATTTTTTTATCTAAATCATTTTTTAGATTCGAATATTTATCCAATTCTTGTTGCGTTTGCGAACCTGAATGCAATTTCGTTTCTAAATCAGAAATCTTCGTTTCTAAATCAGAAATCTCCGTTTCGATTCTTGACAATCTATTTTTAAGACGTTTTTGCTCTTTTTCTTCCTCAAAAGATAAAACTCTTTTCGCTTGTTCTATTTTAACCTCAATCGGCTTCTCTTCTTTTGGTGCAGCCAAACTATTCCCTTTCTCCACTTCACGGAAACTTCCCGCTTTTATTTGCGCTAAATAATCATCAATTCCAGAAAGATATTCTTTTACTTGACCATTACGGAAATCGAAAACTTTATCCACTAGACCTTCTAAAAATTCACGGTCATGAGAAACTAAAATTAATGTTCCTGAATATTTTTGTAAAGCTTTTTTCAACAATTCTTTTGATACAATATCCAAGTGATTCGTCGGCTCATCCATAATTAATACATTGAATGGACGCAACAACAATTTACACAATGCTAAACGATTTCGCTCACCTCCCGAAAGAACCGAAACTTTTTTCTCTACCGCTTCGCCACCAAACATAAATGCTCCTAAATAATCGCGAACATGTTTACGTGTTTCTTCTGTTGCAGAATTTTCTGCTTCTTCTAAAACAGTCAATTTATCATTTAAAACATGTGCTTGATTTTGAGCAAAATATCCGATTTCTACATTATGTCCGTGTTTAATTTTTCCTGAATGTTCTTGTTCATTGATAATTGCACGTGATAAAGTCGTTTTTCCTTGACCATTTTGACCAACAAAAGCTATTTTTTCACCACGATTTACATAAAACGAAACATGATCAAAAACTTGATGATTGCCAAAAGCAACCCCAACATCATCTAATTCGAAAATAATTTTACCTGGTTGAATTGCATCCACAAAACGGATATTCATTTTTGTAACATCATCATTTTCGATTTCGATACGTTCTATTTTATCTAATTTTTTGATTAATGATTGCGCCATAGAAGCTTTGTTCGCTTTTGCACGGAATTTAGAAATTAAATCTTCCGTATGCTTAATCATTTGTTCTTGATTTTTTTGTGCTTGCTCTAATTTTTCGCGACGATCTTCACGCAATTCTAAATAACGCGTATAATTCGCTTTGAAATCTGAGATATGACGATTCGCAATTTCGATGGTACGATTGGTTACATTATCCAAAAATTGACGGTCGTGCGAAACCAACACAACAGCGCCAGGATAATCTTTCAAGAAATCTTCTAACCAAACTATCGAATCGATATCCAAATGGTTGGTAGGCTCATCTAAAAGCATTACATCATGCTTTTGTAACAATAATTTTGCTAATTCAATTCGCATTCTCCAACCTCCAGAAAATTCATCTGTTGGTCTATGAAAATCTAAATTTTTGAATCCTAAACCAATTAAAATTTGTTCGATTTCGGCATCTTTTGTATAACCGCCTAAAAGACCAAAACGTTCTGTTAAATGCGAAATATCTTCAATCAATTTACCATATTCATCAGATTCGTAATCTGTTCTTTCAGCTAATTCTTTGTTTACAAAATCAATACGTTCTTGAATTTCACCCAACTGCTCAAAAGCAGAATCCGCTTCTTGCCAAACTGTTCTTCCTTGTACAAAATCAATATCTTGCGATAAATATCCGATTGTAACTTCGCCTTCGTAAACAACTTCACCTTCTGAAGATTGCTGACTTTTGGCTAAAATTTTAAGCAAAGTAGATTTTCCTGCTCCATTTTTCCCTACCAAACCAACACGGTTTCCTTTGTTGATGCGGAACGAAACGTTTTCGAATAAATATCTACCCGCAAAATAAACTCCTAAATTTTGTACTAATAACATTTTGCAAAAATACAATGTTTTTTGTTAGATGAAAACTTATCTCAAAACTATAAGTAGTATATTGTGAAAGTGTTTTAAAAATAACAATCATCTTTTAATTAATGATTATGAGTAAAATTATTATTGTTCCTATTAATAAAGAAGCTGAATTAAAATTAGATTATGATACAGCTTCTCCAAACGAGTTAATCGAAATTAGATTAAATGAATCAGAATTTAATATTTTATGGAAGAAAGGTGTTTTTGATTTAATTAATCAAACCTGTAACTCAATGATTGATGATTATGAATACGAAAAAATTAATAATTTAATTTTAATTAAAAACACTTATAATCAATTGAATAAAACATATTCTGAATATAATAATATTATTAATATCTTTCGTACAGCATTAGAACTTAAAACAAGTATTCATTTCTATTTTTAACAATATTTAAAATCACTCATGAAAATAATAATTGAAAGTTGGAATGAAGGATTTCAAAAAATAGCTTTAACACATCTACAAATTGATTTACTAAAACTATCACTAAAAGAGGCTAAAAGCAATGTTGACAAATTGTTAGATGGGCATTCAATAATAATTGATGTTAACAATGAACAATTAGCTACAACTTTTGTAAAAGAAGTAAAGAATATTAATGTTAATTGCAGAATGTTGCTTTGATTTTTTTAAGGTTTTAAACGATAACTCAAAAAATACAACACAAAACTGATCAGAATCGAAAAAGTTGCTGGAACAAAATAAGCCAATGCAAGATTTTTGGTTGCTATAAAATTAATCGGAAGATTGATTAATCTGAATTGAAAAACAAAAAAACACAATACAACTATCGTTACAGCTATTTTCCAATCGTAATTTCGTTTATGGTTAATCACTGAACATAAAACATATGCTAAAACAATTCCTACAAAACTCAAAATTGTTTTCATTTTAGCCAGATGTTTCAGTTTTTGACTGATTCCAAATTCATCACTTTTTCTGACCAAAAAAGCAAAATTATCTTTTCCCATTGAATGTATTAATTCAATTAAATCTAATTCTGCTAAAACGTAAAATTGTTGAATCCCTAAAAATAACAAAACACTTGCTACAAGTTGAATTGCGAATATTTTTAAGTTAAAATTTTTCATTCAGAATTGGTTTAAAATCGATCATAGAAACGTGTAATGTCCGTTTCTTTATCGATTGGTTGATTATTCTCTAAAAATTGATACAACTCGTCTACCATCACTGGCGCCAACATTGTTCCGCGTGTTCCCATACCATTCAAACAAATCAATTGTTGATACGTTGGATGCGCCCCAATAATCGGACGACGATCAATAACCGTTGGACGAATTGACGCATGTTGCTCCACCACTTCTACTTCTTCATTCAAAAACTGCTTCACTCCATTCACCAAATATTCTTTCGCTTCATCGGTAATTTCGTAATTCACAGAATCTCGATCATAAGTTGCACCAACAAAATATTGATTACTTTCTAAAGGCATCAAAAATTCTTTTCCTTTCACAACTGCTTCAGGTAAATTAGCTTCAGTTTTAATTTTTAAAACTTCTCCTTTTACACCAATTATAGGTAAATTTTTGAAATAAGGATTATTTAAAATGTTGTAACCTTCCGCAAAAATTATTTTAGTTGTTTCTATATTTTTATAGCTCGTTTGATTATCTTTTAATTTTAACTCATTAAAATCAAAAGTTTCATCAATAAACAAATCATTTTCGAATAAATAATTCTTAAAATCAGCCAAAAGATTCGTCAAATCTACACGACCTGTATGCAAAACTTCGCCAGAACCAATCTGAGAATTTATCGAAGAAAAATCATTCAATTGTTCTGTATTTGTAGCTAAATAATCAATCAAATCTGGATGAGTTGTCGCTTTTTTTAACCACGTTTTTTTCTCTTGTTCATCATTAAAAATTCTATAAACTGGAAAATTGTAGATATATTTTTTGTTTAATAATTGTTCAAAATCACCAAAAACTTCTCTCAATCTCTCGATTTGTTTTGTAGCATTCCAAACAATTGAAAAACGTTTTAGCACAACAGGATTAAAGATTCCAGCAGCAATCGCTGATGCTTTATGAAAATGATTATCAATCATCACAAAAGATTTCTTTTCCTGCAACAATTTCATCGCCATACAACTCCCTGCAACACCTTGACCAACGATTATATATTCTACTTTTTTCAATTTCTAAAATTTACTTACAAAGGTAAATAATGTTTCGGTTTTACTTATCTTTATTCTTAAAATCAACCGTTTTATGCAAATATTTTATACCATAATTTCTTGCCTCATTATCCTTTCAGTCATTATTCCATTCATCAAACATACACATTGGACGATTAGAGTTTTTGATTATCCGCGATTTCAAAAATTTGCTTTGGTAATTGCAACTTGTTTTTTATTCATTTTTGTACCTAAAACTTCAGTTACAATAAGTTTATTTATTTGTTTGATTTTTACAGCGATTTATTTGCTTTGGGTAATTATTCCTTATTCTCCTTTCGGTAAAAAAATGATTGAACAAGTAAGCCTAAAACCAGATGAAAAACCACTAGATTTTCTTGTTTATAATGTTTTGCAAGACAATACGAAGTATCAAAATTTGGTTGAATTAATTAAGAAAAGAAATCCTGATATTGTTTTTTTATTGGAAACGAACAACGAATGGATGGAACAAATAAAAGATGCTACAAACGATTTTGAATACAGAATAGAAGTTCCGTTAGAAAACACATATGGATTATTATTTTATTCTAAATTACCTATAAAATACCAAGAAATTAATTATTTGATCAGTACAGAAATTCCTTCTATAATTGCTGATATCGAGTACAACAATCAAATTGTCCGTCTGTATGGTCTACATCCAACTCCGCCAGTTCCACAAGAAAATGAAGAAAGTGCTGAACGAGATGCTGAGATTTTAATAATTGGTAAACAAGCCAAAAAGTATGGAAAAGCGTGTGTTGTTTTTGGAGATTTGAATGATGTTGCTTGGAGCCGGACAACTCGTTTATTTTTAAAAACATCACAAATGTTAGATCCTCGTCGTGGTCGTGGAATGTTCAATACTTTTCATGCTCATCATTGGTTTTTACGTTGGCCTTTAGACCATTATTTTTTGAGTTCTCAGTTTCGATTAATCAAGATGATGAGAGAACCAAATATTGGTTCTGATCATTTTCCTATCAGTATTCAAGTTGTTTTACGTAGTGATGATGATTCGGGAGAAATGAAATTAGATCAAGAAGAAAAAATAGAAGTTGAAGAAAAAATAGAAGAAGGTATTGAAAAGGGTAATGCTAATTAGAGTTACATAGAAATAAAAAAATCCAGTCAAATGACTGGATTTTTTTATTTCTATTATAATTAGTAATTCCACATATCAGCCTCTGACTGAATAATAGAATTTCTAATTTTATGATGTTCTTCTAACTGACCTTTTGAATCATTTGGAATATAATCTTCGATCATCTTTGTTCCATACATTGTCTGAGCTTTGTAAATGACAGAACTAAATCTGCGAGCATTTAGCATCTCATCATATGTAATTGCTGAATTAGAGTTACTTGGATTAAAAACCGTTGCATTCACCAAAACGTTACGTGCATCTGGATACCAAATCCAGAATAAATCTACGTAAGCTCCGTCAGCAAATTCAGTTCCCAAAGATTGTGCATCTGGTCCCATAATTGCTAAACCTAACAAACGATATTTTAATTCACCTAAACGACGATCTATATACCAAAGACCTTTCGTTTTGATCATTTTAATATCATCAGATTTAATCTTATAATTAAAAATTGCTGCTTCATCTGGTTTTTCACCAGCTGCAATCATATCATAGTAATATTGTTGTGTATCCTTTTTTTCATTACGAGCCATGATTTGATCATAAGTCATTTTGTTTAAAAAGAATTCATCATCATATATTTCTTTGATCTTCTTATTACGAACGCCATCTACCAATACATCATATAAAGATTTCGAATTTTGAATTAATTCATCACCCGCTTTATAATATGGTTGATTTAGACGCTCATTTAAATCAATAACTTCCCATACAACTTTTGACCATAAAACATCTTTATCTTCGATAAATCCATATTTCATAGGATCTTGTGCTGTACTTACAGTATCTCCTGCTTCATCAACTCTTGTTTTATTTTCGCGATCTCTTCTTAACTGTTCTGGTGAAACAGCATTAAGAACATTTTGCGCCATTGTAAGAGTTGAGAAGAAACTCATTAAACCATACAAAAGATATTTCATATTGTTACTTTTTTCTTTTTATTATTGTACTTGAATAGCTACTGTTGATGCTTCTCCTGTAGCTCCCGAATTTGTACGGTACTTAATATCGAATACACCAATTACATCTCCTTTTTTCGCTTTCGAAATAGCTCCTGCGGCTCCAGACATTTTATTACCAGAAACACGTACTGTTGGTTGTCCTGGAACTTTCACATTAAATGATGTTACTTCTCCTGAAATTGGGAATAAGAAATCTGGCCAATCTACACGAATTGTTTGTGCTGCAATTCCATTATCAGGAATTGATGGACTTGTATTTCCTAGAATTACCCCTCGTGCTGGTGGAACTGGTTTAATACGGAATGTTTCACGAACTGATAATGTCTTACCAGAGCTTGCTTTCGTTGTAGCTGTAAATGTAACTTCACTTCCTCCTCCTGCTGTATAATTCCATTTATTTGCTCCAGCTGGAGAGGCACTTCCTGAAGAAGCACTTAGGCTTACTGGTCCATTTGCGCCATTAATTGTAGCAGAAATTGGATTAGTCACTCCACGGTAAACAACACGTAAATTATCTGCAACAATAGAACCTCCTGTTGGATCTTTTTCTATAATTTCAGCAGCTTTTTTATCTAATGTTTGTGCTACAACTTGGTAAGTTGAAGGTGCAATAGCTACAGTTTTTGTTTTTCCATTCGATACATATGTTATATTACCTGTTAATTGATGCATACCTACAGAAGATGTATTTAACTTAATAGATGCTTTACCATCAACAACAGCAGCAGAACCAACACTTGTAGAAACAGAACCTTTGATTGAATTATCGTAAGCTCCTAAAACTACATTAAGAACAGCTTCGTCTCCAACTTTTACAACACCTGGTGATAAGAATAAACCTTGGAATGCATCCAACTCGATTTTTTCTTCCAATTTCCCAGATAATAATGCTCTCACTAAGTTTCCTTCTTCTGTACGAGCATCCATTTGCATTTTAGATAAATTCGTTAATGAGGCAACCATTGGTTGATCATAAAATTTTTCTTGAATCCAGCTTTGTTTTTTAGATTTAGCTGTTGTTCCAAAAAACTCATTAATACGAGCCTCTGCATTCTTAGCATCAGGACTTTGCTTAGCGAAAGTCATCAAGAAATTTCTAAAAGCATCAATTTTATTTGTAAACTCTTGTGCTTTTTCATTTCCATTATCCCCTCCTTTTCCTTTAAAAAATAAAGATACAACAGGTTCCGTATTAGATAATGCATTGTAATCTGTATCTTCTCCTCCTGAAACAAAATCAGCTCCTGCTAATTCTTTTTTCAATCCATCAATGTAAGCAACAAAATCATTTGTTTGCTTTTTAACTTCTGCAGCCTCTGTTTGAGTTTTTGCATAAGTAGGGTCATCCTTCGCCTTTAGATCAATCTGACCATAGAAGGTATCATTATTTGTTTTCGTTAAAGTCGTTGTTGACTCTAAAGAAGTATTTATCGTTTCGAAAGATCTCAAAACCTCACGATCCACGTTCAAAGCCATCATTGCAATGAACACGAGATACATCAGGTTGATCATCTTCTGACGTCCAGTTAGTCTACCACCTCCTGCCATAATAATTTATAGAATTAATGAATAATTAGTTAATTTATTGAAACAATGATTAGTTATTCTTCATTGCTGAAAGCATACCTCCGTATACTTTGTTTAATGCATTAATATTAGCAGAAAGTTCTTGCATTTCTTTTAAGAACTGCTCTGAACTACCTGAAGATTTTTGCATTTCTTCAATAAATTGTTTATTTAATTCTACTTGTTTTTGGCTATTAATAATTTGCTCTGCATAGACAGCATTTAACTGACTAATATTAGTTGATGCTTTTGCAATCTCATTACTATATTGTTCTGTTGAAGCTACAGCAGAAGTAGTTGTATTTAATTCATTTACAGCTGAACCAAATTTATCTAAAGATCCACGTAATCTTTCAAAAACTTCTTTATCTAATTTAGCATCAGCCAAAACTTTATCTAATTCAGCTGTTAAATTATTACCTGCATTTGCAACAGCAGCAGTTTTTCTTTGTACTGGCTCTCCGCTTAATAATTCTGGATAAGCTTTCTCCCAATCATAACTTCCTTGAGGTTTGTCAAAAAAAGCTGAATAAAAGAAAACGAATGCTTCAGCTACTAATCCGATAGTTAAGATTAAATTCGCTGATATTGGTCCTAAATTAGTATGTGTAATTTTACATAACGCCCCGATAATTACTACTGCGGCAAAGAAATTATACAAAAAATTTGTAAGACGTTCTTGTTTTGAAGCTTGTACTGCCATATGAGTGCTTTTAATTTATTATTTTTTTATTGAAATAGGTTATTTAGTTTTTCTAAAATTTACTTTTGATCCTTCTGGAAAAGATTGTACTGTACGGAATCCTATAAAACTTCTTGCAGAATCTTTATGCTCCCAATCACGCGATGAAACCATTAATAAGTACCCTACGTCTTTCCATGATCCTCCACGGACACTTCTATTTACTTCTCCTGACATTGTAATTGATGGATTCAGTGAAGATGACATTGTATAAGAAGATCTATTGTATGGAGAACTTGTCCATTCTGCTACATTTCCAGCCATATCATATAGTCCATATCCATTCGCACGGAATGTTTTTATTGGAGCTGTATACATGTAGCCTGTTTTCTTACCATCGTTAATTTCTAAATAATCTCCACGTTTTGGTTTGAAGTTAGCTAAATAACAACCTCTATCATCTGTTAAATATGGACCTCCCCAAGGATAAGGTGCATTTTCTAAACCTCCTTTAGCTGCATATTCCCACTCTATTTCAGTAGGTAAACGATAGCTAATAACTTTTACTTGGCTCCCTCTTTTCTTTTTATTATTTAGAGCTGTATTATGATATCTTGTACGGAAATCACAAAATGCAGTAGCTTGATTCCAATTTATTCCAACTACAGGATAATTTGCGTAAGCTTTATGCCAAAAATAATCCTGATGCATTGGATCATTATAAGAATAATTAAAGTCTCTTACCCAAACAGTCGTATCAGGATAGATATTTAAACTAAATTCTTTACGAAAATCAACACGAAAAGTTCCGCGTTTTTTTGCAGCTGCAGTCTGATCAACAGTTACATAAGAATAATTCAGTTTACGTGTATCAATACGTCGTTCACCATTCATTCGTTCTTCTGGCGGGTAATACAAGCCTTCCATAACTTCTGCATAATCTACATCTGGATATTTATATTTATCCCACTCTAAACGCTGCTTCCAGTTTAACTTTTTAGAATCTAATGATTGTCCATCTCTACCTGTATTACTATTTTTAAGATATTCATCATAAGGTGTTCCTTCTCCATCAGCTGAACCAGAAACATAGGCAAAAGCTCCAATACCATCACTATCTGTATTAGGATTCATAGGATCAAAACCTAATGACTCTGCTTTATTTGCCAACGCAGTACGTGCAATAGAATCTTTTACATAATTTACAAAAATCTGATATTCAGAATTTGTAATTTCTGTATCGTCCATATAAAAACCTGTAACAGTAACAGTTTTTACAGGAGCATCATTTGTTTTTGTAAAATCGTAATCGGTTTGTCCTAAAACAAACGATCCACTCGGAATCGGAACCATTCCCTTTGGACGAACTGGCGTCCAAGCCGAAGATGTTTTCGAAACTATTTGTCCATCATTTCTATCACTACTCCCTCTGTTTTTCAACATTTTACATGAAGATAAAGAAAGAGATAGCAACAATGCACTTACCAAAATTCTATTCATTCTGTTATAGATTTATTTTTATACAGGTTTTATACTTTTAATTTTCAATTAATAAGGCTACAAATTAAGGCAATTTATTAATTGATTTTTACAATTGTTCTTTATTTTTTAATAAAATTTTTTGAAATACTTCCACCATCTATTTGGAATTCCTCCATTCAAGGCTTGCTCATAATCTTTTTCTGAACATGAAATAATTTCAATTTTTCGTTCTCCATCAACCGTGTTATCTACTTCAATCCACAATTGATTAGTAAATATATTTCGATAAAAAATATAATTATATCCTTCTGTAGGAACAAAAATTTTCTCAAAATATTGTGTATCCTCAAAACTTTTTATCTCTGGACGATGATTTTTTCCATCAATAAAATACCAAATCATCTGCGAAATTAATAGATGATCTAATTTTTTATAGTTCTCAATATAGTCACAAACGTAAAGTGAAGTCAATTTATTGCTAAAACCTAAATATCTTGTTAACGCACAAATTTCACGTGAAGTAAAACCATTTGGTGTCATATTTTTTGAAGAAGAAAAATCTGAACCTTGTAAGCTCGATAAATTAAGCAAAGCCGCATTTGCATCTCTCGAATAAGGTTCTATTTCTTTTACATTTTCGGAAATTATACCCAAACGAACAGCATCAAAATTTAACTGATCCAACAAATCTAATTTTTCTTGCGCAACAAAATATGTTTGAAAACCAATATTTGTGTAATCCAATAAATTGAAAGGCTCATTCGAAATAATTTTTGTTAAATAATTATTTTCTGTTGTTTGCACTTCATCTTTACCTAATCGTAATTTATGATCGATTGTTAGGTAATAAACTTTATCAACAATTTCGTCATAAGCACGATATTGTTGATAACCTAAACTTGGATTTCCTCCCAAAATAACAACAACGTATCCATCACGAATTAATCCGTTTGTAACTTCTCTAAAAACTTTTTCGGTTTCAGCTTTATCATCATAATAAATAACATCACCAAAATCGTACAAATCTATCGACCAATTTCCCATTTGCAATTCGTACAATTGTGTACGAACAAGGCTAAAATCTACATCTTCGATCAAATCTTTTTGTTTCGAACGAAATTCTGTCACACCAATAATCGCGATTTTATCGTTCGATTTTTCATCGATTTCGATCACATCTTCGCGGAATTTTATAACTTGTCCTAACGCAAAAGAATTACAAGATTTAGCAAAATCTTGTAATTCTTCAGAAACGGGTGTTAAAAAGTCTTTGTACATTACTTTTTAGTCGTTGTTTTTTTAGTTGTCGTTTTCTTCGCAGTTGTTTTTTTTGCTGGCGCTTTTTTAGCCGCAGCTTTCTTTTTAGGTTTCGCTGCTTCTATTAATTTTTCAACCTCAGCCAAAGTCAACGCTTCCGGATTCGTCTCTTTCGATAACTCAACTTTTACTTTTCCTTGAATCAAATTATAACGCCCCCAACGCGCTTTCTCCAAACGAATTTCCTGTTCTGTCCATTCGCGTACCACACGTTCAGATTCTTTACGTTTTTTATCTTCAATCAATTCGATAATATCAGCTTGAGATAAATGATCGAAATCGTATTTTTTCGGAACATTAATAAACCATTCACTCCATTTAATAAATGGTCCAAAACGTCCTTTTCCTTTTGTTACATCATACCCTTCGTATTGTGCAATCGGTGCATCAGCTTTTAATTTTTCTTCAATTAATTCTACTGCACGCTCAAATGATAAATCCATTGGATCTTCCTCTTTCGGAATCGAAATATATTTATCATCAAACTTCACATAAGGTCCAAAACGTCCAATATTCACTTCTACTTCATGCGCTTTATACTCGCCTAAAGTTTTTGGTAATTCGAACAATTTCATTGCCTCTTCTAAGGTAATATTATGAATAGATTGATGTTTTTGAAGACTTGCAAAACGAGGTTTTTCTTCATCTTCTGCTTCACCAATCTGAATCATTGGACCAAAACGTCCAATACGTGCATGAACTTTTTTACCCGAAACAGGATCAATTCCCAATTCACGTTCTCCAGTTGCACGATCTGCATTTTCTTGAACATCTTCTACAACATGATGAAATTTCGTATAAAATTCATCAATCATTTTTGTCCAATTCAATTTACCTTCCGCAATTTCATCAAAACTATTTTCGACACGCGCCGTAAAATCATAATCCATCACATTCGTAAAATAATCAACCAAGAAATCATTTACCACGATTCCGATATCAGTTGGCATTAATTTGCGACGATCAGCACCAAAAATTTCTTTTTGTTGAACTTTTTTGATTTGATTATCAATTAACGTTAAGGTATTATATTTTCGTTCTTGACCATCCAATTCACCAACTTCCACATAACCTCTATTTTGGATTGTAGAAATCGTTGGTGCATAAGTTGACGGACGACCAATTCCTAATTCTTCTAATTTTTTTACCAGAGATGCCTCTGTATAACGAGCCGCAGGACGAGAAAAACGTTCAGTACCGTTTATTTCATCTGCTTTCAATTGCTCATTTACTTTTACACTTGGCAATAACACTTTATCATCATCTGCATCTTCGTCGTCAAAAGATTCTTGATATACTTTTAAGAAACCATCAAACACAATTACTTCTCCTTTCGCTTGGAAAATAAAGTTGTTTTTGTTGTTATCAATATCAATGATAGTTCGCTCCAGTTCTGCATTTGCCATTTGAGAAGCAACTGTACGTTTCCAAATTAATTCGTACAATTTTCGCATTGAATCGTCTGCATTAATCGAGTGATTTTCGAAATGCGTTGGACGAATCGCTTCGTGAGCTTCTTGTGCAGATGAATTTTTATTTTTATATTTTCTTATCTCAACATATTTGTTTCCATAAGCAGATTCTATCTCAGCTTTTACCGCTGTTAAAGCGTCATCAGACAAATTTACACTATCCGTTCTCATATATGTGATATGTCCAGATTCGTATAATTGTTGTGCAACACGCATCGTTCTCGAAACTGAAAAACCTAATTTACGAGATGCTTCTTGTTGCAAAGTTGATGTTGTAAACGGCGCAGAAGGTGTACGTTTTGCAGGTTTCTTTTGTAAATCATTTACTTTAAAATCTGCTCCAACACACGTTTCTAAGAAATCTTCGGCTTCTTTTAACGTTGAAAATTCTTTTGTTAAAACTGCTTTTAATGTTCTTCCTTCATTCGTTTCGAAAATTGCAATGAATTTATATGATGAAACTGGAACAAAATTTTGAATTTCTTTTTCACGTTCAACAATTAATCGAACAGAAACTGATTGAACACGACCTGCAGATAATCCTGGTTTGATTTTTTTCCATAAAATTGGCGACATTTCGAAACCAACTAATCTGTCCAAAACACGACGAGCTTGTTGTGCATCAACCAAATTTTCATCAATTTGACGTGGATTTTCTACCGCACGTTGAATCGCTTTTTTCGTAATTTCATTAAAAACAATACGTTTCGTATCTTTCTTTTCTAATCCAAGAACGTGATACAAATGCCAAGAAATTGCTTCTCCTTCGCGGTCCTCATCGGATGCTAACCAAATTGTTTGGGCTTTCGAAGACAATTTTTTCAGTTTACTTACAACCTCCTTTTTATCAGGTGTTACTTCGTATATTGGCTTATAATGATTCTCGATTTCGATTCCCATTCCTTTCTTTGGTAAATCGACCACGTGACCAAAACTTGATTCCACGATAAAATCATCACCTAAAAAACCTTGAATGGTTTTAGCTTTTGCTGGGGACTCAACAATAACGAGATTTTTAGACATATTGTTTTCTTAAAAATTTCTGCAAAATTAATAACAAAAAAATGAAGCAGCCAAAAATGATTTTCAACTGCTCCTTAATTTTATTTATTTCATATAAGGATTATCCTTGTAAATATCTGATCCGATTTGGTCTATTTCAGACTGTTCATTGTCTTCTGTACCTATAATTGTCTCATATAAAACATATGTCGCAATATAGATTAAAGGCATTGCTACTAATAATCCAACTCCACAAGCAAGCGCTCCTAAAATTGCGACTCCAAAACAAGCCAGACAAAAAACAAATGCTGATCCAAAGTTTTTAAATAAAATACTTACACTTGATTTTATAGCTTCCATTGTAGTAAAACTTGTAAACAATACAAACGGGATTGCTAATATTGATGTAACATAGAAAATGAATCCAGGTACAATACACAATAAAATACCTATCATTCCTAAAAATTGAATAGCTAAATATGTTGTAAAAATAACACCAAATTTTCCGTCTTTATAATGAACAAACAAATCTGAAAAATCAGGATTTTGATGTTTATTAAATTTTTTAGCCATTGTCAAAATACTTACAGTAATAGGCGCTAAAGCTGCGGCAACTATAACACTAACAATATTACTTACCCAAGCTAATGGAGACAATGCTTCTGCGTACACTTCATCAACATCAGACATATCTGAAATAACAAAAGAAGGTACAGAAATAAAAAGTCCTATTATAAAATTAATTGCAAAACTAATTGCGAATGTAATTACAATTGCAAGAATTGCATATAAAGCGATTCCTGAAAAAATTTCCCATGATTTTGAAAAAATATCACCAACGTTTATATTAACTCCACGTTGCTTAATTTCTTCTATTCTTTGTCTGATTCTATCATCCATAGTTTTATATTTTTTTAGATTTCCTCAAATCTACAAAATGTTAATAAAATGCAAAAGAAAATTTTACTGCCAATATGTCACATAGATTTATTATTTTTGCACGGTAAAATATCCATTTTAGAATGCATACAGAAGAAAAACATATAGATGAAGCAAGACAAGGAGAGGCTTTGATGACTGCTCCTACTCGTAATGCAACAAAGAAATTATTCTTAGAAAGTTACGGATGTCAAATGAATTTCTCGGATAGTGAAATTGTTGCATCTATTCTAAATAACGAAGGTTACCAAACCACTCAAAAAGTTGACGAAGCAGATTTAATTTTATTAAATACTTGTTCTATTCGTGAAAAAGCTGAACAAACAGTTCGTAAACGCTTAGGAACTTTAAACGCAATCAAAAAACAAAATCCAAGTCTTAAAATTGGTGTTTTAGGTTGTATGGCGGAACGTTTGAAACATAAATTCTTAGAAGAAGAACATTTAGTTGATATCGTTGTAGGTCCAGATGCTTACCGCGATTTACCAAACTTAATCAACGATGTAGAAGATGGTCGTGATGCGGTAAACGTACAATTATCAAAAGAAGAAACGTATGCCGAAATTTCTCCTGTTCGTTTAGGAGGAAATGGCGTTACAGCTTTCGTTACGATTACTCGTGGTTGCGACAACATGTGTACGTTCTGTGTTGTGCCTTTTACACGTGGTCGTGAGCGTTCTCGTGATCCTCACTCGATTTTGAATGAGTGTAAAGAATTAGCAGAATCTGGTTATAAAGAAATTACACTTTTAGGTCAAAATGTCGATTCATATTTATGGTATGGTGGAGGACCAAAAAAGGACTTCAAAAATGCAACTGATATTCAGAAAGCAACTGCTGTAGATTTTGCGCAATTATTAGATATGGTTGCTACACAATTTCCTAATATTCGTTTACGTTTTTCAACTTCTAATCCGCAAGATATGGAAGAAGGCGTATTACAAATGATGGCGAAACACAAAAACATTTGTAAATATATTCACTTACCTGTTCAATCGGGTTCTACCACTGTTTTAGAGCGTATGAATCGTCAACATACTCGTGAAGAATATTTCGAATTAATTGATAAAATTCGTCGTATCGTTCCAGATTGTGCTTTATCTCACGATATGATTGCAGGTTTCTGCGGCGAAACAGAAGAAGAACATCAAGATACATTATCGTTAATGGAATATGTGAAATATGATTTCGGTTATATGTTCGCTTATTCTGAGCGTCCTGGAACACCAGCCCACAAAAAAATGCCTGATGACGTTTTACCAGAAGATAAAAAACGTCGTTTACAAGAAATCATCGAAATGCAACAAAAACATTCTGCTGAGCGTATGAATAGTTATGTTGGAAAAACTCATGAAGTTTTGATTGAAGGTAACTCTAAACGTGACGAAAATTTCTGGTATGGACGTAATACGCAAAATGCCGTTTTAGTTTTCCCTAAAGTGGAAGGAACTAAAGTTGGAGATTTTGTAAACGTAAAAGCAAATAACTGTACTACGGCTACTTTGATTGGTGAGATGATTGAAGATTAATTTTTTCAACTTGTTATACTGAACTTATTTCAGTATCATTTTTCAAATCAAAAAACTGATGAGATTGAAAATTTCAATTTCGAAAACCTAAAAAATTAAAAAATGGATTCTTTACAAACAATCAAACAACGTTTTGGAATCATTGGAAATAATGTAGCCTTGAATCGTGCTTTAGAAAAGGCGATTCAGGTTGCACCTACCGACATTTCTGTTCTTGTTATTGGAGAAAGTGGTGTTGGTAAAGAATTTATTCCGAAAATTATTCACAATCAATCTGCTCGCAAGCACAATAATTATATTGCAGTGAACTGTGGTGCAATTCCAGAAGGAACAATCGATTCTGAATTATTTGGACACGAAAAAGGTGCTTTTACAGGCGCTACACAAACACGTAAAGGTTATTTTGAAGTAGCTGATGGCGGAACAATTTTCTTAGATGAAGTTGGTGAATTACCTTTAGCAACACAAGTGCGTTTGTTACGTATTTTGGAGTCGGGCGAATTTATGAAAGTTGGTTCTTCAGAACTTCAAAAAACAAATGTTCGTGTTGTTGCTGCAACAAATGTAAAATTATTAGAAGCTGTTGAAAAAGGTAAATTTCGTGAAGATTTATATTATCGATTAAATACAGTTCAAATTGATATTCCAGCTTTGCGCGAGCGTAAAGAAGATATTAATTTATTGTTCCGAAAATTTGCTTCAGATTTTGCAAGTAAATACAGAATGCCTCATATCGAACTTTCTCCAGAAGCACAAAATTATATTGCAAATTATCCTTGGCCAGGAAACGTGCGTCAATTAAGAAATTTTGCTGAACAAGTTTCTGTTGTTGAAAAAGACCGCGTGATTTCTTTAGAAAAAATCATGGAATTATTGCCAAATAATTCTACAATGTTAACGGTTACAAATAAATCGAAAGATGGAAGTTCTTCTGATTTTATGGAACGTGAATTATTGTTCAAGGTTTTATTGGACATGAAAAAAGATTTGAACGATTTGCGTGCTTTAACATTAGATTTGATCAAACACAAAGATGTGGAAGATTTTAATGGCAATACCCAAGAATTAATCCAACGTGTTTATCAAGATCAAAATGAACCTGAGAATGATTTCGCTCCAAATCAGTACAATTTAGTAGCATCATCTTCTACACCAAATCCGTCTGCTTTTCAACAACCACAATACGATTATTCGAATGACGTTTATGATGTAAGTCCAATTGAAGAACCAGAGTCTCTTTCATTGCAAGATAATGAAAAAGAAATGATTAAGTTAGCACTAGAAAAACACAAAGGAAAACGAAAAATGGCTGCTGACGAATTAGGAATTTCTGAGCGTACATTATATCGCAAAATCAAACAATATCATTTGTAAATATGAATAAAATAAAACTATTTGTCCTTAGTGTTTTTGCTATTTTTAGTTTAACAGGATGTATAAAATATTCACTATCTGGAGCTGCTATTCAACCAGATTGGAATACTATTTATGTCGCTACCTTTCCTAATTATGCACCTCAGCAAAATCCTACTTTAAGTCAAGATTTAACAATTGCTATTCAAGACATTTTTAGAAGTAGAACAAAATTAAAGTTAAACTCAAACGAAAACTCAGACTTAATTATTGAAGGTGAAATCACAGGATATGAGGTTGTTCCTGAAGCTATTCAATCAAACGATATTGCTGCTCAAAACCGCTTAACAATTTACGTAAAAATTAGATATATTAATAATAAAGACGAATCTAAAAGTTACGATAGAACATTTTCTGCATTTCGACCATATGACGGAAATGAAATGTTAAGTTCTGTAGAGTCTTCAATTGTTCCATTAATTATTGAAGATATTCGTAATCAAGTTTTCGCTTCTATTGCGATGGATTGGTAAAAAAATAACCTTATATTTGAGCAATGACCAGAATTGAATATTTAGTAGCACATCCGTATGAAGTTAAAAAATCAGATATTCCTCTTCTGAAAAAAGAAGTTGAAAAGTATCCATATTTCTATACATTACGTGCATTGTTACTTTATGGTTTAAAAAAAGAGAATCATCCATCTTTTGAAGATTATTTGAACAAGACTTCAATTCATAGTAGCAATCGTGTCGATTTGTATCATTACATCAATTCTGAACCAATTCAGAAAGAAGTTCAAGTAGAAACTGAAACTATTTCTGAACCAATTTTAGAGAATTCTACTTCTGAAATCATCGAAAATAGTAACGAAACAGTTGAAGTAATTGATGAAATAATCGAAGAAAAAGAAGAAGAATATAACCAAGAAATTGAAGTTATTTCTGACATAAATTCTGATGAAATTAATGAAGATATTGTGGATGAAATGATTGAAAATGATACAGAAGAATCTGAATTGAGAACAGATCATGTGGTTGATATTATTTCAGATGAAGAATTGAACGAAGTTGCCGAATTAACAAATAAAGTTGTTGAAGAAAATATTTATAAAAAAGAAAATTTAACTTCTGAAAATGATATTGAAAATGCGGTTAAACAAACTTCCGATATTGAAATTATTGAATCAGAATCTCAGCAAATAATTGAAACAATAAAAAATAATCAGGAAGAAGAAATTATACAAGAATTATCTGAAAACACTGAATTAATTGAAGAATCTGAACCTGAAATAGTTGAAAAAAAATCAGAAGTAATTGAAAATAATTCCGATGATTCTACGTTTTCTTTTACAGATTGGTTAAAGAAAGTTCCTTCTCAATCAAAAACTCAAAAAGAGATTGAAGAAGAACAAGAAATTGCTGAGAGGGAAATAAAATATAAGTTGATTGATGATTTTTTGGAAAAAAATCCAAAAATAGTTCCGATGAAAAAAACGGATATCACTCCAGCCAATACTTCATCAAATTTTGTTCAAAACACAGAAGAATATTCGGATTTGATGACCGAAACTTTAGCTCAAATTTATATTGAGCAAAAAAAATATGATAAAGCAATTAAAGCTTATAAGATATTAATTTTGAAATATCCAGAAAAAAATAGTTTATTTGCAAATCGAATTAAAGAAATTGAAAATTTAAAAAACTCTAAATAATAAAATGGGACTATTTCAGTTTTTCATGATTATTATCATGATTTTATGTGTATTATTAGTATTAATTGTATTATCTCAAAATCCTAAAGGAGGAGGTTTATCGTCTACTTTTGGAGGTGGTGGTGGAAGCCAAATGTTTGGAGTTCAGAGAACAAATAAATTCTTAGATAACACTACTTGGGGATTGTTTATTGCTGTAATTATATTAATAATTGGAGCAAGTACAGCACACGAAAATCCAAATGCTATAAAACCTATTAAGCAAAATGTAACAGCACCTGCTAATAATTTACCAGCGCAACCTACTACAAGCGGAGCAAATCAAAATCAATTACCAGCTCAGCCAACTAAGTAATTTTTAATAAGAAATAAGCAAATAAAAAAGCGAATCATTCGAATGATTCGCTTTTTTATTTGCTCTTTTTAAATTTTTATTCATAATTTAGTCCTAAACACTGAATATGAAACACTATTATTTCCTTACAACATTAATATCCTTGTTTTTTATTGGTTGCGGACAACAAAAAGTTTTAAAAACTATTTCAAAAAATGAGTTGGAGGTTTTTAGAACAGCATTCGATGAGAAAGGATGTAAGAATAATATTAATGTCTTTACTAATAAAAAAGACTTTGATGAGTTTCAAAAATCATTGATTATTTCAGGACAAAGGAATGCTCCTTTAAATATCATTGATTTTTCAAATAAAAATGTTGCTGTTATTTGTAAAGAAGATATTGATCGTTATGAAATATTAGAATTAACAAGTAACTCAAAAAAGAATATTTTAAAATTAAACAAAAATAAAGATGAGGCTGACATGTCTGTCAACTTATTATTTATAGAAATTCCAAAAGAAATTAATTATTTAACACTTGAATATTAAAATTTATGAAATCAAAATTTATTATCTTATCCTTACTTATGGGAGGTAGTTCTGTTTTTGCGCAAAGTAATCATTGGCAAGAGCTGAAAAACAAAAATTTCCAACCGACAAATTTAGTTGAAAGATCATCTGTTCCTAAAGAATACAAATTATTCAATCTAAATACAACGAATCTAGTAAACGATTTAAATAACATCGCAAGTAGAGGAAAAAACCAACCTCATTTAGTTAATATCCCAAATGAAACAGGAAAGTTAACAAAATATATGGTAGAAGAAGCTTCTATTATGGCTCCCGAATTACAAGATAAATTTAAAACAATTAAATCTTATGTAGGAAAGTCTGTCGATGGAAAATCAACTATTCGCTTCAGTTATTCTCCTTTTCATGGTTTTAGTGCTATGATACAAAAAGGAAATGAAGTTTCTTACATTGATGCATATACAGAAGATTTATCAACTTACATTTCGTACAATAGAAAAAATGTTGATGATAATATTAGTTTTGCTTGTCATACAGACGATGTACACCAACAAAATTTGATTAATCAAATTACAAGTGATATTCCTACAAATAAAATTGCTAAAGATGGTAAAATGAGAAAATACCGATTAGCTTTAGCTACAACTATTGAATATTCTAGATACCATATTAACAGAGCAGGATTAGCTGGTGGAACTGATGAAGAAAAATTAGCTGCAGTAATGTCTGCTATTAATATAGCTATGACACGTGTAAACGGTGTTTATGAAAAAGAGTTTGGTGTTACAATGGAATTAGTTGAAAATAATGATAAAATTATTTTCATTAAAGCTGATGAATACACAAACAATGACGGGAGAGCAATGCTTACAGAGAATCAAATCGTTTTAGATAGAGAAATCGGTATTAACAATTATGATATTGGCCATGTATTTTCTACAGGTGGTGGTGGTGTTGCTTATTTAAGAAGCCCTTGTGGTGATAGTAAAGCAGGTGGTGTAACAGGATCAGGAGCACCTATAAATGATCCTTTCTATATTGATTATGTTGCTCATGAAATGGGGCATCAATTTGGAGCGCCTCATACATTCAATAATTCATGTGGAGGAAATCGCTCTGGTTCAACAGCTGTTGAACCAGGAAGTGGAAGTACAATAATGGCATATGCAGGTATTTGCCCTCCTAACGTTCAATACAATAGTGACCCTTATTTTTCTACTGTAAGCGTAAATAATATTTATTCTTTTGTTACTTCTTCTGCAGGAAGTTGTTCAGTAAATACTGACTCAGGTAACAATGAGCCTATAATTGAAATCAATAAGTTATCACATAATATTCCTCATTCAACTGCATTCATGTTAGAAGCTACTGCTACTGATCCTGATGGTGATGCTTTAACATATAACTGGGAACAAACAGATACACAAATTGCAACACAACCACCAATTTCTACTAATAAAAATGGTCCAACATTTCGATCTCTTAATCCAACTACAGTAGGATACAGATACTTCCCTAATTTACAATCAATTGTAGATGGAAAATTAACATTTGAAACAAATCCAAGTGGAACTCCTTTATCTTGGGAAGTTATTCCAAGCGTTGCTCGTACATTAAAATTTTCAATTTTAGTTAGAGATAACAACTCTAAAGGTGGTCAAACTGATCGTCAGAATGTTACATTGTCAGTAAAAGATTTCGGGCCATTCAAAGTAACTTCTCAAGCTACAACTGATTATTGGACTCAAAATTATCCAGCATCAATCACTTGGGATGTTGCCGGAACTGATGCAAACGGAATTGATACACAAAACGTAAAAATTTTATTATCGGTTGATGGAGGAAAAACATTTAATTATGTTTTAGCTGAATCTGTTCCGAATAATGGAAAATATGATTTTACAGTACCAAGTAATGTTACGTTAACAAAAGAAGCTCGTATTATGATTAAAGCGATTGATAATGTTTTCTTAGCGGTAAATACTGCAAACTTTGAAATTTCGGATAAATTAGCAACTTCAGATATCAATTCTAAAGACTTAGCTACAATTTCTCCTAATCCTTCAAATGGAATTATCAATTTAGATTTCGCAAAATCATTTACAACAGGTAAAATTACGGTGACAGATTTAGCAGGAAGAACAGTTTATACAAACAAATTGAATTCTTCAAAATCTCAACAAGTTAATTTATCGAATTTATCAAATGGAGTTTACATTGTTTCGATTGAAACAGGAAGTGAACAATTCACGAAAAAAGTGATTATCAAAAAATAATTATTCATAAAAATTACTTTAAATGCCAAGTTGTCTGACAGCTTGGCATTTTTATTTTCCCTCATTACAATTAACTTATCCATAATGGCAGAAATTGGCTATTGGCACGTTTTTCGTTGAATTGAAATCATCAATTATTAAAAATAAAAATACAAATATGTCACAATTAAACATTAAACCATTAGCAGATAGAGTAGTTATCGAGCCTGCTCCTGCAGAAACTAAAACAGCTTCAGGAATTATCATCCCAGATTCAGCAAAAGAAAAACCACAAGAAGGAATCGTTGTAGCAGTTGGTAATGGTAAAAAAGATGAACCAATGACTGTTGCAGTTGGAGACAAAGTTCTTTACGGTAAATATTCAGGAACTGAATTAAAATTAGAAGGTAAAGATTATTTAATCATGCGTGAAGCTGATATTTTGGCAATCATCTAAATTTAGTTGTAATAAGTAAAATGTATTAAGTACAAAGTAACTTATTTTTTAATTTTTAATCATATTCGACTTAAGACTTAAGACTTAAGACAACAAAACATAAACAAAATGGCAAAAGATATTAAATTCGATATTGAATCAAGAGACGCTTTAAAAAGAGGTGTTGATGCATTAGCAAATGCAGTTAAAGTAACATTAGGACCAAAAGGTCGTAACGTAGTTTTAGAAAAATCTTTCGGTGCTCCACATGTAACAAAAGACGGTGTTTCTGTAGCAAAAGAAATCGAATTGGAAGATCCAATCGAAAACTTAGGTGCACAAATGGTGAAAGAAGTTGCTTCTAAAACAAACGACGTTGCAGGTGATGGTACTACAACTGCTACAGTTTTAGCTCAAGCTATCGTTCGCGAAGGTTTGAAAAACGTTGCTGCAGGTGCGAATCCAATGGATTTGAAACGTGGTATTGATAAAGCTGTTTCTGGAATCGTTGCTAACTTAAGAGAGCAATCTCAAGAAGTTGGTGATTCATCAGAAAAAATTAAACAAGTTGCATCTATCTCTGCAAATAACGATGATACTATTGGATCATTAATCGCAGAAGCTTTTTCTAAAGTTGGAAAAGAAGGTGTTATCACTGTTGAAGAAGCAAAAGGAACAGAAACTTACGTTGACGTTGTAGAAGGAATGCAATTCGATCGTGGATTCCAATCTCCTTACTTCGTAACAAATGCAGATAAAATGATTGCTGAATTAGAGAATCCTTACATCTTATTATGTGAGAAAAAAATCTCTAACTTACAAGAAATCTTACCTTTATTAGAGCCAGTTGCTCAATCAGGACGTCCATTCTTAATTATTTCTGAAGAAGTTGAAGGTCAAGCTTTAGCTACTTTAGTAGTGAACCGTTTAAGAGGTTCTTTAAAAATTGCTGCTGTTAAAGCACCAGGATTTGGAGATCGTCGTAAAGCAATGTTACAAGATATCGCTATCTTAACAGGAGGTACAGTTATTTCGGAAGAGCAAGGAATTACGTTAGAAACCGCTACATTAGAAATGTTAGGTACTGCAGAAAGAGTAGTTATCGACAAAGACAATACAACTGTAGTAAACGGTGCTGGTGATGCAGAACAAATCAAATCTCGTGTTAATCAAATCAAAGCGCAAGTAGAAACAACTACTTCTGACTATGATCGTGAAAAATTACAAGAGCGTTTAGCTAAATTAGCTGGTGGTGTTGCTGTATTATACGTTGGTGCTGCATCTGAGGTTGAAATGAAAGAAATTAAAGACCGTGTTGACGATGCTTTACACGCAACTCGTGCTGCTGTAGAAGAAGGTATCGTTGCTGGTGGTGGTGTTGCTTTTGTTAGAGCTTTATCTAACTTAACAATTGATACTACAAATGCTGACGAAGCTACAGGTGTTAAAATAGTAACACGTGCAATCGAAGAGCCATTACGCCAAATCGTTCACAACGCTGGTGGTGAAGGTTCTGTAGTTGTTGCAAAAGTGAAAGAAGGAACAGGTGATTTCGGATACAATGCGAAAACTGACGAATATGTAAATATGATTGAAGCTGGAGTTATTGATCCAACTAAAGTTGCTCGTGTTGCATTAGAAAACGCTGCTTCTGTTGCAGGTATGTTAATTACAACTGAAGCTGTTGTTACAGAAATTAAAAAAGATGAGCCAGCTATGCCACCAATGGGTGGTGGAATGCCAGGAATGATGTAATCATCAACTCATAACAATATCAAAAAAAACCTTGTCATAGTAATACTTTGACAAGTTTTTTTTTTGATATTGCTTATAAAAAATAAGTAACCTTGTTAAGAATTTAGAGCCTTAACAAGACCTTTATTTGATTCCATCATAACATTTGTAATAAAAGCTGCGCTACTTCTTATTAAAACCTAAGCAGGTTTGTAACGAAACCTAAGCAGGAGTTACACAAAAGCTGCGTAGGTTTATAGTGAAACCTAAGCAAGAGTTGTGTAAAAGCTACGTGGGTTTTAATTCAATCTACCTAACCTTATTATAATCAGCAACTTAACATACAGTAAGATTATATTAATTAAACTCTTTAACTCTGCTTATAACTACATAAAAACCTTATCTGTTTCTCTTGTATACATGGTTAACTTATACTGAAAGAGAAGTGTAATGTAAAAGTAAACGCATAGAAAAAGCCATTCAGAACTCTGAATGGCTTTTTCATTAAGTCATAAATAATAAAAACTATATAATCGTCGATTTTCCCATCAATACATTTTCAAAATTGAAATATGAATGATGATCATGATCGCTCAATAATATCTTCGCAATATAATTTGCCACAACAGACGTCGAATAATCGCTCGTTTCATCTAAATCTGAAGTTACAATCAAATTATTAATCGCATTTTCCACTGCATTTTCTATTGCTTTCGCGCCGTCTTCTAATCCCAAATAACGCAACATCATTGCAGCACTCAAAATAGAAGCCATCGGATTTGCAATTCCTTTTCCTTCTGCCTGTGGATACGAACCATGAATAGGTTCGAACAATGCATTTTCTGTACCAATAGAAGCCGAAGGCAACAATCCTATACTTCCACCAATTACACTTCCTTCATCTGAAATAATATCGCCAAACATATTCTCTGTTAATATCACATCAAATTGTTTTGGATTGATGATTAATTGCATAGCTGCGTTATCAACAAACAAGAAATCTAACTCAACTTCTGGATATTCTTGGCTAATATCCATCGCAACTTTTCGCCATAAACGAGATGTATCCAACACATTTGCTTTATCAACTAACATTACTTTTTTGCGACGTTTCATTGCTTCCTGAAAAGCTAAATGTGTAATTTCTTCAATATCTTTTCTATGATACGAACACGTATCGTAGGCATGTGTACCATCTTCTGACGTAAATTTTTCTCCGAAATAAATTCCGTTAATCAATTCACGAAAAATAACCATATCCGTTTCTTCGATGTGCGAACGCTTCAATGGACTTTTCCCTAACAAAGATTCGTAAGCCTTGATTGGACGGATATTTGCAAATAAACCAAGTTCCTTTCTCAGCTTTAACAAACCTTGTTCGGGACGAACTTTAGCGTTCGGATTATTATCATATTTTGGATCTCCAATAGAACCAAACAAAACCGCATCTGCATCTTTACATAATTGCAACGTCGCATCTGGCAAAGGATTTCCTGTTTCGTCAATCGCAATCGCTCCTATTAAAGCTTCTTCAAATTCAAAATTATATTTAAAAATTTGTTCAACGACTTTCAGAACCTTTATAGTTTCCGAAACGACTTCTGGTCCTATTCCATCGCCAGAAAGTACTGCAATTTTATGCGTTTTCATGTTGTAAAGATTTATGGTTTTGTTCGTAAGTTTCTATTTTACCTTTTTGACTGATTAAAAAATCAATGTCATCATATCCATTTAATAAACAGATCTTTTTATACGAATCAACTTCAAAGTTGATAGTTTGATCTTGAAGTATCAAGGTTTGTTTTTCTAAATTAACTTCAAATTCTGTTGAAGGATTTTGGTCGATGATTTCAAAGATTTGATTTAAAATTTCATCTGAAACAACAATTGGTAGAATTCCGTTATTCAATGCATTTCCTTTGAAAATATCAGCAAAATAACTACTAATTACTACATCAAATCCGTAATCTTTGATTGCCCAAGCAGCATGTTCTCGGCTACTTCCGCAACCAAAATTTTTACCAGCAACTAATATTTTTCCAGCATATTTTGAATCATTCAGCGGAAAGTCTTCAATTGCTTGATTATCTTGATTAAATCGCCAATCTCTGAATAAATTATCTCCAAAACCTTCTCTACTAATCGCTTTCAAGAAACGAGCTGGAATAATTTGATCGGTATCTATATTTTCTATTTTAATCGGAACAGCCGATGATTTTAGTTGATTGATTGAATCCATTTTGAGTAAATTTTAATTGATATCAACAATTTTTCCGTGAATTGCAGCAGCAGCAGCAATCAAAGGACTTGCTAATAATGTTCTTGAATTTGGACCTTGACGACCTTCAAAATTTCTATTCGAAGTCGAAACACAATATTTTCCTTCTGGAACTTTATCGTCATTCATCGCCAAACAAGCCGAACAACCTGGTTCGCGCAATTTGAATCCAGAAGCTTCAAAAATTTTATCCAAACCTTCTTCTATCGCTTGCTTTTCTACTTGTTTCGAACCCGGAACAATCCATGCAGTTACATTTTCATTGCGCTGTTTTCCTTTCACATAATTTGCTACTTCACGCAAATCTTCGATTCTCGCATTGGTACAACTTCCGATAAACACATAATCAATTGGATGATTGATGATTGATTGATTATCTTGGAAGCCCATATATTTCAACGCTTTTTCAAACGATTCTTTTTCATTATCGCTTAACGAATCTTTAGAAGGAATAATATCTTTTACCGAAATTCCCATTCCTGGATTCGTCCCAAACGTAATCATTGGATAAATATCCGCGGCGTCAAATTCTATTTCTACATCAAAAATTGCATCAGCATCACTTGGTAAAGTTTTCCAATACGCAACTTTTTGATCCCACTCTTCTCCTTTCGGTGCAAATGGTTTATCTTTTAAATAAGCAAAAGTCGTTTCATCTGGCGCAATCATTCCGCCACGAGCGCCCATTTCAATCGACATATTACAAACTGTCATTCGACCTTCCATCGACATATTCTCGAAAACATCTCCAGC
Organism: Empedobacter tilapiae; assembly: GCF_004785645.1. Taxonomy (GTDB): domain Bacteria; phylum Bacteroidota; class Bacteroidia; order Flavobacteriales; family Weeksellaceae; genus Empedobacter; species Empedobacter tilapiae. The sequence continues at coordinate 235,727 of NZ_SRPE01000001.1, forward strand.
ATATTCACAGAAATAACCTGTTCCTGCATTTGTTCCAACTTTAGAAATGATATACAAAATCACATCTTTTGGTTGAACATTTGGATTCAGTTTTCCATTGACTTTGATTCGCATTGATTTTGGTTTATTCATCAACAAACATTGACTTGCAAAAACCTGTGCAACTTGACTTGTTCCAATTCCGAAAGCAATCGCTCCAAAAGCACCATGCGTAGACGTGTGACTATCACCACAAACCATACTCATTCCTGGTTGTGTAACGCCCAATTCTGGCGCAATAATGTGAACAATTCCTTGATACGGATGACCTAAGCCATAAAATGTTATGTTATTTTTTTCGCAATTAATTGCTAATTGCTCTAATTGTTGTTTTGATAATGGATCTCGAACCGGCTGATCTTGATTAATCGTTGGCACATTGTGATCCGCAGTAGCTACAATTTGATCAGGTCGAAAAATAGGAATATTTCTCGCTTCTAATTCTGTAAAAGCCTGTGGACTTGTTACCTCGTGAATTAAATGTTTGTCAATATAAACAACTTGTGGCCCGTTTTCTACTTGACTCACAACATGTGCGTCCCACACTTTATCGAATAAGGTTCTCATGCAAATTTTCTTTGTGTTGTTTGGTTAAACTGATGCATTAATCCGATAAGATCTTCTCGTACAACTTCTTTTTTTACATCAGCAATTGCTAAAAATTGTTCATATAAAATATCTAATTCATTTCTAGATGTATCAAAACCGATATCTTTCAAACGATAAGCTAAAGCCGAACGCCCGCTACGAGCTGTAAGAATAATAGAAGATTCGTTTACACCAACATCTGCTGGATTGATAATTTCGTATGTTTCACGGTTTTTAATCACTCCATCTTGATGAATTCCAGAACTGTGTGCGAAAGCATTCGATCCTACAATTGCTTTATTTGGTTGTACCATCATTCCCATTGTTTCAGAAGTTAATTGGCTTAATTCTGTTAACATTTGAGCATTGATATCTGTATAAAAATTCAATTCTTTGTGTTGTCTAAAAATCATTACGATTTCTTCTAAAGCTGTATTACCAGCGCGCTCACCAATTCCGTTAATCGTACATTCAATTTGACGTGCTCCATTTATTGCTCCTGCAACTGCATTCGCTGTCGCTAAACCTAAATCGTTATGATTATGACAAGAAATAATAACATTATCAATTCCTTGAACATGATCTTTCAAATATTTAATTTTATTCCCATACTCAAAAGGTAAACAATAACCTGTTGTATCTGGAATATTAAGAACTGTTGCACCAGCTTTTATTACTTCTTCACAAACTTGAGCAAGAAAAGCATTATCCGTTCTTCCTGCGTCTTCAGCGTAAAACTCAACATCGTCTACAAATGTTTTTGCATAAGTAACAGCTTCAACTGCACGCTCTATAATTGCATCACGATTCGAATTAAATTTATGAACAATGTGTGAATCCGAGGTTCCGATTCCTGTATGGATCCTTGGTTTAATTGCGTGTCGTAAAGCTTTAGCTGCAGATTCAATATCTTTTTTATTTGCACGAGTTAAGCCACAAACAGTTGCATTTTTAACTAACTTTGAGATAGAATCTACTGCATCAAAATCACCAGGACTTGAAATTGGAAATCCAGCCTCTATGATATCAACGCCTAATTCGTCCAATCGAGCCGCAATTTCTAACTTCTGTTTTTTGTTTAACTTACACCCTGGCACTTGCTCTCCATCTCTCAGTGTCGTATCAAAAATTTGAATCTTTTCAGCACTCATAGCAATTTGTTTTGATTATTATTGTGATATAAAATTAAAATTATGCTAACTTTAAGTTTCTTATTTAAAGTTTATTTTACAATTTTCAAAAAGTTTTTCAATCAACTATATCACTGCTTTTAAACATTTTAAACCTATTTTCATTACAATGTCAAATCATAATAAAGATTCGCTTTTTAGTTTAATAAAGTCACTTAACCGTTCCGAGAAACGTCAATTCAAACTTTATGTAAATCGTTTGCAAATAAATGCAGATGCAAAATTTTTGTTATTATTTGAAGCGTTAGATAAATTGGATGAATATGATGAAATGGCAATTTTGAAGAAAAAAATTACCACAAAACAGCAATTATCTAATCTAAAAGCTCATTTGTACAAACAAATTTTGTTTAGCTTGAGAATGAATCCTTCGCAACAAAATTCACGTATGCAAATACGTGAACAATTTGATTTTGCGACTATTTTATACCAAAAAGGTTTGCATAAGCAAAGTCTAAAAATGTTAGATAAGGCTAAAACTCAAGCGTTAGATTTTGATGAAAAAACAATTGCATATGACATTCTTGAATTAGAAAAAATTATTGAATCACAATTTATTACACGAAGTATTTCAGGGCGTGCAGATCAGTTAATTGAACAATCAGAAGAATTGAGTTTACAAAATTTACAAGCAAGTAAATTATCTAATTTATCACTGAAATTGTATAGTATTTTGCTCGAAAATGGATATGCAAAAGATGATGATGAAATTCAGAAAATTCAGAATTTCTTTGATTTGGAAACAAAAAACATCGATTTAAAACGATTAAAATTCAAAGAAAAATTATGGTTTTATAAAGCGAATGTTTGGTTATCGATGTTGACGCAAAACCTACATTCCGCTTATGATTTTTCTAAAAAATGGGTTGAATTATTTTATGAGAAAAAAGAACGAATTCTTAGTCATCCTGTTTGGTTTATCAAAGGAAATTCGTATTTATTGAAGATTTTATACCTGAAAAAAAATTCGGAAGAATTCAAATTTTGGTTTGATAAATTAGAATCTGTTTATGGTACTTTACCTCAAAATGATAATGTAGAAGCACTTTGGTTTATCAATAAATTCAATAGTAAATTGAATTATTTTTTTATCAATCCAAAAGAAAATATTAGTCCTTTTTTGATTAAAGATATTCTTCGTGAAATAAAATTGCATCAGCATAAAATCGATAATCATCATATTTTGGTTCTTTTTCTAAAGATTGCTGCATATTATTTTCTCAACAAAGACTGGGATAATTCGTTTGAATATTGTCAAAAAATAATCAATAGTGAAGCGACAATTCAAGAAGATTTATACTTTTATACATTGGTTTTGATTATGATGAACTTATATGATTCTGGAAATGATCAAGAATTGGATGCATATTCGTACAAAACGCATCAATTCTGTAAAAAGATGAAAAACAGTAATATTATTACACGAAAAATCAGTTTGTTTTTTATTGAATTGAATGATTTGTATCCTCATGAAAAAGTGAAAGCTTTTCGAGAATTAGATAGTTTTCTTAAAGATTCAGATAATCACAGTTTATTAAGACGAAATACCAATTATATCAATCTTTGTCGTTGGATGGAAGATAAAATTTAAAATAAATTTTATCTCTAAAATATTTTATAACACTTAATGCTTATTGTATATTTACAACTAATTAAAGGCTAAACACTATGTACCTAGATTACAAAGTTGGCGAACATAAAGCTAACAAAGGATTACGTTTTTTGAATTACATTATTGATCTATTTTCTATTATAATTGTAACAATTCTTTTCTTTGGAATAATAGCTGGAATTATAACTGTTATTAACCCAGAAAGTAATATCATTTATGAATTTGAAAATATTAATCCACTATTAGATAGAATTTTAACAACTTTTTTTATGTTTTATTAATTTTTTTATCTGAATATCTAACAAAAGGAAGATCATTAGGTAAATTTATTACAGGAACTAAAGTTGTTATGATTGACGGTTCTGCTCCTACAACAAAAGATTATTTTTACCGTAATCTATGTCGAATTATTCCATTCGATCAACTTACATTTTTAGGAGGAAATGGTTGGCACGATAAAATATCAAAAACTACAGTTGTTAATAAAAAAGCTTTTGAAGCAGATTTATTACAAGCGGACAATATAGAAAGTATTGGTAAATCTGATGTTGAGTAATTTTCTATAAAATATATTCAATTCAAATTATCTCAAAACAATAATTTATGTAAAAAATCATTGTTTTTTCTGCATATAGTTTCGCAAAAAAGGCTATTTATTAATACCTTTGCAACGTAAATATATTTTTGAGAAATGGAAAAACAACCTCAAGAGGTAGTATTAGTTGGTGCTGGTATCATGAGTGCTACTTTAAGCATACTTCTTAAAAAAATAAATCCGGCTATTAAGATTTCTGTTTTCGAAAAATTAGATAAGATTGGATTTGAAAGTTCTGACGCTTTCAATAATGCAGGAACTGGACACTCTGCTTTTTGTGAATTGAATTATACACCAATAGACAAAGATGGAGTGGTTAATATCGATAAAGCAATTAATATTGCAAAACAATTTGAAACTTCAAAAGAGTTTTGGTCTTACTTAGTCGAAAATAATTACGTTTCTTCTCCAGAAAAATTTTTACGCCCTACTCCACACATGTCTTTTGTTTGGGGCGATGATGACGTAGAATTCTTGAAAAAACGTTATGAAAAATTATCTCAACATCCTTTATTCAAGGATATGGAATATTCTGATGACGTTTCAAAAATCAAAGAATGGGCTCCATTAATTGTTGATGGTAGAAAAGGTAATGAAAAAGTTGCGGCAACGCATATGAACTTGGGAACTGATGTGAATTTTGGTGAATTAACACGTCAAATTTTCAAAGGTTTACAAGACAAAAATGAAATTACCTTAGAAACTCGACACGAAGTAAAAGACTTAACTCGTCTTAGCAATGGAAAATGGGCAGTTAAAGTAAAAGATTTAAAATCTGGAAATAACAAAGCACTTAATGCTGATTTCATATTTATTGGTGCAGGTGGAGGAGCAATTTTATTGTTACAAAAATCTGGAATTCCTGAATCGAAAAAATTTGGTGGTTTCCCAGTTGGTGGACAATGGTTAATTTGTCAGAACGAAGAGGTTATCAAAAAACATCATGCAAAAGTATACGGAAAAGCTAAAATTGGTGCGCCACCAATGTCTGTGCCTCATTTAGATACACGTGTTATTGATGGAAAACAATCTTTATTATTTGGACCATTTGCAACATTCTCAACAAAGTTCTTAAAATATGGATCTAATTGTGATTTATTCAAATCTGTAAATCCTGGAAACGTTGGATTTTTGATGAATTGTGGTTTAAACAATATCGATTTGACAAAATACTTGGTAGAGCAAGTAATGTTGTCTAAAGCTAAAAAAGTAGAATCTTTACAAGAATATTTCCCTGAAGCGAAATTAGAAGATTGGTTTGAACAAACTGCTGGACAACGTGTACAAGTTATCGAAAAACAAGATGGAAAAGGAGTTCTGAAATTTGGTACAGAAATCGTAACATCTCAAGACGGATCTATGTCCGCCTTATTAGGAGCCTCTCCAGGTGCATCTACATCTGTTAGTGCGATGTTGAACTTGATGAAACAATGTTTCCCAGACTTGATGAAAAACAAATGGAATGATGCAATCAAAGAAATGATTCCTTCTTACGGTGAAGATTTAGCACAAGCTGAATTAGTTGAAGCATCAAGAGCACGTACAACTAAAGTCCTTAAAATTTTAGATTAAGATATTCTTACATCATATAATTATAAATCCTGATATTCATTTATCAGGATTTTTTTTTTACAAAAAACGTAAGAGCATAAAAAAAGGTTTGAGAATAAATTCTCAAACCTTTTTATTTTTTCTGAACATCTTAGTCTTTCTTATCTTCGCTTTTGATAATTTCGTATTCAACTTGCATCACTCCTGTGTTGGTGTGACCAATTTCGCTGAATGCAGCTTGACTTAAGTCTAAAACTCTAGATTTAGCGTATGGACCTCTGTCGTTGATTTCAACAACTACAGATTTACCATTTCTGATATTCGTAACTTTTACTTTCGTACCAAATGGTAAAGACTTATGGGCAGCTGTTAGTTCGTGTTTGTCATACGTTTCACCACTAGCTGTCTTGCGTCCGTGGAATTTGTCTCCATACCAAGAAACAACTCCTGTCGAGATTTTTCGAGCACTATTCTCAATAAGTTCTCCAACCAACTTTTCATCTTCAACTGATAATGTATCTTTTTTGATGGTATCATTATCAATATCTTTACTAAATCTTTTCTCAGAAGCTGGCATAATAATTGTGTCATTACTACCAGAATCCTTAAAAATTTTACCATCAGCATTTGCTATTGGAAAAATCATTAACATTGCTATAAACGCTGTAATGCTTTTCGTCATCCTTTAGATTTTTCTGATTTACTTTGCAAATTTAAGGGTATAAACAGCTTCTTATTTAGAATTATTCTAATCGTTTGATTTTTAATTCTAAAATCTCTTGTGCTTTGCTAATTTAGATGCTTATAGCGAATTGTTAATTTAATGTTAAAATAAATCTATAATCCTAATTTTTTTGGCAATTATTCATTTAAATCGGATATATAAATGATAATCAATAACTAATCATTTTCTATAATTTGAAGAAATTTATCAAATAAAGAAATAAAAAAGGTAAAGTTTCGTAAACTTTACCTTTTCTTAATTTTTAAAGATTTAAAAATCAATTATAAACTAGCTAAAATGTCTTTTACTTTAGCTGAAATTAATTTCCCTTCCGCTTTACCAGCCAATTTAGATGAAGCAGCTCCCATTACTTTTCCCATATCTTTTGGAGAAGTAGCGCCAACCTCTGCAACAATTTCTGTAATTGCAGCTGTTAATTCTTCATCTGATAATTGAGCAGGTAAAAATTGTTGGATTACTTCTGCTTGTGCCAATTCTTTTTCAGCTAATTCTGCACGGTCGTTTGCTTCGAATTGTTCAGCAGCTTCTTTACGTTGTTTTACTAATTTTTGTAATAAAGCAATTTCTTGATCTTCTGATAATTCACCGTTAGCTCCAGATGTTTTTGCTAATAATAATTCAGATTTTACAGCTCTTAAAGCTTCTAAAGCAACAGTATTTTTAGCTTTCATCGCTTCTTTTAACTGTGCCATTATTTGAGTTTCTAAATTCATGATTTTTGCTTTTAGACTACAAATTTAAGACAAAAAAAGGCTCATCACAAAAGCAATGAACCTTTTCTATAATAAGAATATTTTTTACGAGTGATCGTTTATTAATCTACATTATCGTGTAGAAAATTGTTTGGACGAATTTGTGTTTCGTTGTTACGATTAGTTCCGACAGAAAAATCAGAAGATTGATTATCATTACGATCAGATAAATTCAATCCTTGACGTTTGTAAGCAGGAATTGCTTCGTATTCGTCTACTTGAGAATTAGTCATCGTATTGTTGAATTTAAAATTAAATTGTTTCAAACGATTTCTTCTCTCTTCAATCATACTATTCAATTCAGGATCATTTGACTGCTCAATTGGTTGGCTAAACGGATCTACTGCAACTTGTACTTCTTCTGCTTGTGGAGCAGCTGAATGAGCTACATTAGATTGAATTGGCTCTACACTTCCATATCCTTCATTCTTTGGTGCTTGATATCCTGTATAATTATTTTGAGGATAATTTGACTGTTCCGAAGCTACAGGATTAGAATATGAATTATATGTTTGATTATTATTCACATTGTTCGTTGGTTCTTGCGGACGATTAAAATCAGATTTCAAACGTGGTTCGAAATCATCATAAGAACGTCTTTCTTGAACTGGCTCATCTTCAATATCATCTAGAACATAACGCTTTGGAGAATTATTTTCTTCGAAAGATTCTTCTGGCGTATTGTGATAAGTTTGTTGTTGAAAACTTTGGTTAATATCTGCTTGACGATAATTATTTTGAGGAGCCTCTGGCGTTTGATTTTGTTGAGGCGTTTGTGTTGCTTGTTGAGAAGCATTAGAACGACCAAAATCTAACGTCATTGGTTTTACACGATTTACAAAAGGTTGATCAACAGTTAATGTTTTATTAATTGGTTGTTCTTCCTCTAATGTGTGTACAATTTTTTGTTCTTCTTTTCCTGTATACGCCTGATCTTCTGTAGGAAAACCTGTTGCTACAACAGTTACAGAGATAGAATCTCCTAAATCTAAGTCTTCACCAATACCCATAATAATATTTGCACTATTACCAGCTTCTTGTTGAATGTAATCATTGATAATACCGATTTCATCCATTGTAATTTCATTATTACCAGATAAAATCAATAACAATACATTACGTGCGCCTGTAATTTTGTTATTGTTTAACAATGGAGAATCTAAAGCAGAAGAAATTGCGTCTTTCGCTTTGTTTTCACCAGAACCTTGCGCAGATCCCATGATTGCTGTACCAGAATTTTTAAGTACTGTACGCGCATCACGTAAATCGATGTTCATTGCATAGTGTTGTGTAATAACTTCTGCAATTCCTTTAGCTGCTGTTGTTAAAACCTCATCAGCTTTTGAGAAACCATTTTTGAAACCTAAGTTTCCATATAATTCACGTAATTTATCATTGTTGATCACAATCAATGAATCTACGTTTTGTCTTAATTTTTCGATACCTTTTTCGGCTTGTTCCAACCTCATTCTTCCTTCGAAAAAGAATGGCGCTGTAACAATCCCTACTGTTAAAATATCCATTTCTTTTGCAATACCAGCAATTACTGGCGCTGCTCCGGTTCCTGTACCACCACCCATTCCGGCAGTAATAAAGACCATTTTAGTTCCTTCGTCTAAAACAGCTTTTACATCATCCATACTTTCGATAGCAGATTGCTCTCCTACCTCAGGATTTGCTCCAGCTCCTAAACCTTCTGTTATTGCTTGTCCTAATTGAATTCTTGTTGGTACTGGACTATTTGCTAATGCTTGAGAGTCCGTATTACAAATTACAAATTCTACACCTGCAATTCCTTGTTCAAACATGTAGTTTACGGCATTACTACCTCCACCACCTACTCCGATTACTTTGATAGCTTGAGATCGGCTCTTTGGTAAATTGAACACAATATCTCCTGTTAACATATCACTCATATTCTTCTTATTAAATTGGTTCGTAATTTATTCTAGTTTATTCTTATTATTCAGTTTCGTTGATCATTTGGATAAATTTATCCGTCCATTTCGAAAAGAAATTTTTCTTTTCTGGTTTAGATTTAGCTTCTTTCTTTTCTCCAATTTCTTGATCCAAGAATTCGTCCACTATTTCTTCTCTTTTTGGTTTTTGGATAATTTCTTCCTCAACAACAATTTCAGATTTTACAATCTTTTTTTGTTGTGTTGGTTGAATTCCAATTTCTAATTCTTCTTGGTTATTTAAATTATTAATAACTGGTTTTTCATAAATTTCGTGCTGATAATTCGCCGCTAATTCTTCTAAACCTTTCATCAATAATCCAACAGATGTTGCATATTCTGGTCCGCTAATTTCCTCAGCTTTTGCTCCGACAATATGTTCGTTAGAGTATCCAATTCTTACATCCATTCCAGTTACATATTCTGTTAACTGACGAATGTGTTTCAATTTAGATCCACCACCTGTTAAAACGATTCCTGCAATCAGTTTTTTGTTTTGATCTTCGCAACCGTAATTTTTCAATTCTAAATATACTTGTTCCAAAATTTCCTGCACACGTGCATGAATAATTTGTGACAATCTTTTTAATGATATTTCTTTTGCTTCGCGTCCTTTTAAACCAGGAATCGATACAATTTCAGTTTCTTTATTTTCTCCTGGCCAAGCAGAACCAAATTTTTCTTTTAAAGCTTCAGCTTGCTTTCCAATAATAGAACATCCAACTTTAATGTCTTCTGTAATCACATTTCCACCAAACGGAATAACAGATGTATGACGAATAATATTATCCTTAAAAATTGCAATATCCGTTGTTCCACCACCTATATCAATCAATGCAACACCAGCTTCTTTTTCTTCTTCGCTAAGCGCAGCACTAGACGATGCAATTGGTTCTAAAGTAATACTTGCCAAACGTAAACCAGCAGCTTTTACACAACGTGCAATATTTCGGATAGATGAAACTTGTCCTACAACCACATGGAAATTAGCCTCTAAACGACTTCCGTACATTCCAATTGGTTCGCGGATTTCACCTTCGTTATCAACCTTAAATTCTTGAGGAAGAACATGGATAATTTCTTCTCCAGGTAACATCACTAATTTGTAAACTTGATTTGTTAATAACTTTAAATCATTATCATCAATCACGTCTTCTGAATTGGTACGAGTAATGTAATCGCTATGTTGTAAACTACGAATATGTTGTCCGGCAATACCAACAGTAACATCAGTAATTTTGACACCAGATGATCTTTCAGCCTTATCAATTGCCTCTTTTATCGAGTTAATGGTTTGTGTAATATTATTTACAACACCTCTGTGTACACCTAAGCTTTTTGCTTGTCCGTGTCCAAGAATTTCGATTTTTCCGTTTTCATTTTTTCGTCCGACAAGTGCTACAATCTTTGTAGTCCCTATGTCTAAGCCAACTGCAATCTTACTATTGTTTTCCATTTTTTATTCGTTTGGTTGCTACAACTTGGTTTACAAATTTCAAGCTCAATTTTTCATAATCTTCAGTTCCTATAAAATCAATGTATTGATTATAGAATAATTTTAGATTATGTAACTTCTGTTCAAAGTTATTTAAGGTTCCTAATTCTATATAATAGTTTCCTGTGTTTACAATTAAATTAAAAGAACGTTGTCCTACTTTTTGAATGGCTATGATGTGATTTTTTAATAAATCGTCTGCTTTCAAAGCTTGTACAAATTTACTCAAATCCTCATATTCATTCGGTTTTACATCACCAGAAACTAAGATTACATCCGCTGAATTTAATTTAGATAAAGGCATTTTTTCGCCTTTTGTTGTCAAATAAAATTCATCTTTCAGCGTTTTTATTCTTGCAACTGCTGAGTTTGCTTTTATATCAAGTCGTAAATGTCCATTTATATCTTTACTTACTTGTACAGAATCCACAAAAGGACTCTCACTTACTTTTTGTTCGATTTCCTGTACATTCACCTCTCGTAGAGATTGTTTCAGAATGTCTTTTCCATCTTTGTTGATAATTTCTCTTATTGATTCATCATTAATAAAATAATTATCAACTGGCTGAACAAACGCCACGTCAATTTTATTCACTGTACGCGAAGCATTCTTAATTACCGTAAAACTAATCAAACCGATTAGCAAGGCAACTCCAAAAATCACTTTTATGATTTTCAATTTACGCTTCACTTAACCACTCTTTTATTGGTTTAACAATTGTATCAATATTTCCTGCTCCAACAGTCAATAATACATCAAAATCTTGTTTTTTGATGTTTGCTAAACTATCTTCTAATGAAGATACTATTTTTTCATTTAAATTCACCTTTTCTAGCAACCAATTTGAAGTAATTCCTTCGACTGGCAACTCTCTGGCAGGATAAATGTCTAATAAAATCAAACTATCTAACTGTGATAAACTTTGTCCAAATTCTTCTGCGAAATCTCTTGTACGTGTAAATAAGTGAGGCTGAAATACTCCCAACACTTTTCTACCCGGGTAAAGTTCACGAACTGACCGAATTGCTGCATTCAATTCTGTTGGATGATGCGCATAATCGTCGATGTAAATTTTTCCATTTGCTTCGAAACGATTAAAACGTCTTTTAACTCCAACAAAAGTTGATAAAGCTTCTTTAATTTTATCATGAGGAACACCCATATAATCAGCAACAGCCAAAGCTGCAACCGCATTTTCCATGTTGTGATGTCCAGGTAATAAAATTCCTACATCTGTCAACGAACCATTTGGTGTTTTTACATCAAACACATAATGTCCGTCAATAATTCTTACATTGTGTGCATCGTAATCTGCATCCAAATCCACTCCATATGTAAAAGCTCCTTCGAATGGCAAACCTTTGTGAACAAATAATTTTTCTTCAACAATTGCTGCGAACTCTTGAAATGACTTTTTCACTTCATCACGCTCACCATAAATATCTAAATGATCTGCATCATCACTTGTGATAATCGCTAATTTTGGAGAAAGACGTAAAAAAGAACGGTCAAACTCATCAGCTTCTGCAACTGTATATTTAGAACCATTTAGTATGATGTTCGAATCGTAATTCTCCGCAATACCACCTAAAAAAGCTGTACATTCTACATCTGCAACTTTTAGGATATGTCCTAAAATAGACGAAGTCGTTGTTTTTCCGTGCGTTCCCGCAACACCAATATTGTATGTATGTTTGGTAATTTCACCTAACACTTCTGAACGTTTCATGACTTTAAAATCATTCACTAAAAAATAATTTAGTTCTGAATGATCTTTTGGTACCGCTGGCGTATAAATTACCAACGTATTTTCTGCATTAATTCCTGCTGGAATTAACTCGATGTTATCTTCGAAATGAATATCAATTCCTTCAGCAATCAATTCAGTTGTTAACTCGGTTTGCGTTTTGTCATAACCAGCAACTTCTTTTCCGATTGACTTGAAGAAACGTTCCAAAGCACTCATTCCGATTCCTCCAGCACCGATGAAATAATAATATGTTTTATCTAAAATATTCATTATAATAAATTCAATAATATATCTACAATCTCTTTTGTCGCGTTCGGTTTCCCTAATTGCTTAATGTTTTGAGATAATTTATTTTTTAATTCTTCATTGTTCGCCAAAGCAATTACTTCTTTGACTAAAATTTGCTTTGCATTTGCATCTTTCACCATGATCGCTGCATCTTTCTCAACCAATGCTTGTGCATTTTTGGTTTGATGATCTTCTGCCGCTGTTGGCAATGGAAGCAAAATAGTTGCTTTTCCAACAATACACAATTCCGAAATCGCCATTGCTCCTGCACGAGAAACAATCATATCCGAAGCTGCATACGCATCTTTCATGTTATAAATAAATTCGGTTACATGAATCGTTGGATATTTATCACCAACCAAATTTTTGATTTTTTGATAATCTAACTTTCCTGTTTGCCAAATCAACTGAACGCCACTTGCAACAAATTCGTCAAGGTTTTCAAACCAAGCATTGTTCATTGCTCTTGATCCTTGCGAACCTCCAACTGATAAAATAGTTGGTTTTTCTGGATCTAATCCAAAAGCTGAAATTGCTTCTGCTTTTGATGGTAAATTTTGAAAAATCTCAGCACGAATTGGATTTCCTGTATAATGCACTTTTTCTTGTGGAAACTGTGAAATTCCTTCGTAAGCTGTACAAATTGCACTCGCTTTATTTTTCAAAATTTTGTTAGTAACTCCTGGAAACGAATTTTGTTCTTGTAATAAAATCGGAACATTTTTACTTCCTGCTACCCACAACATTGGTCCACTTGCATAACCTCCTGTACCAATAGCTAAATCTGGTTGAAAATCTTTGTAGATTTTTTTTGCAAGACTCAAGCTTTTTATCAATTTGAAAGGGAACTTTAAATTCGCTTTCATGTTACTTCTATCAAATCCAGAAATTGGTAAACCTTTAATGTCATACCCAACTTTTGGCACTTTTTCCATTTCCATTCTTCCTTCCGCTCCAACGAACAAAATTTGTGCATCTGGCAAACGCCTTTTTATTTCGTCTGCAATTGCAATGGCTGGATAAATATGTCCACCTGTTCCTCCGCCGCTTATTAAAACTTTAGGCGATGTCTTCGATGTATTCTTCACTTAATACTTTTCTATCTTGTTCTATTTCTTCTTGCGATTTAATCTGAGTACTTACGCTCAAAATTATTCCGAACGAAATACATGTCATCCAAATGGATGTTCCTCCGTAACTAATCATTGGTAACGGTTGCCCTGTTACTGGAATTAAATTAACCGCTACAGCCATGTTTACCATTGCTTGTATAATAATTGGTAAGCCCACTGCAAATACAAGTAGCGTACCAAAAACGGTATGAATTTTCGATGCGATGATACAAATTCGAATTAATATGAGAAGGAAAATTCCAATTAATAAAATTGCACCAATTGCACCATATTCTTCTACAATAATCGCGAAGATAAAATCGGATGATGACTGAGGTAAAGTTTGTTTGAAAACACTTTTTCCTGGTCCAGCCATTTCATTCAACCCTCTTGCAATTGCAGCTTTTGCGTGTAAAACTTGATAACTTTCTAATCCAGAATCATCATTAAATTTCTCGATACGTGACATCCATGTGTGCACACGAGAATTTGTTACTAAATCTGGTCGAGATAAAGCCATCCACACGAATCCGCCACCGAGTATTAAACCTACTCCAGCAATTGTAAATAAATATTTGAATGGAAATCCACCAATAATCAACAATATTCCGCACATTCCAGCTAACATCAACGCTGTTGAACCATTAGAAGGAAAGATTAATCCTACAATTACAATAATTGGTAAGAATAATGGAACTGCTGTATTTTTCCACGTATATTCTTTGTCTCTATTTTTTGTTAAATAACGAGCAATATAAATCAACAACGCTTGCGAAGCAATCATCGAAGGCTGAATACCAATTCCAGTTCCCGGAATCGTTAACCAACGTGCAGCATTTGCACCACCAATGGTTTGTCCTTGTACGAGTGTTATTGCCAAAACTCCAGAAAGTATAACAACAGCTGTTAAAGCAAACAAACCAAACCAACGATAATCAATACGTTGTAATCCATAAATGATAAATAAACCAATTAATAAAATCACAGCGTGTTTACCTAAATGCCCAAAAATAGTACCCGATCCTACCGTATACACCAAGTTTGAACTTGCTGAATAAACAGGTAAAAACGAAAATAGTGCTAACAATAAAATGAAAGCCCAAAGCGGTTTATCGCCTTTAAAATATTTTTGTACGATGTTAGACATTGGTTGGTTGTGTTATTATAATTTGCGTACGTTTTCTTTAAATTGATCTCCACGATCTTCATAACCTTTGAACAAATCGAAACTTGCGCAAGCTGGCGACAGAAGAACCGTTTCTCCTTTTGTTGCTAATTTATATGATTGTTCTACACAATCTTTCATTGTATTAGTTTCTACAATTGTATCGATATATGGACTGAAAAAATCAACAATTTTTGCGTTATCAACACCTAAACAAACTATTGCTTTCACTTTCTTTTTCACGAAAGGTAAAACTTCGTTGTAATCGTTTCCTTTATCAGTTCCTCCAACAATCCAAACAACTGGTTTTGTCATACTTTCCAAGGCAAAATACGTTGCATTTACATTTGTTGCTTTAGAATCGTTGATAAAATCAATTCCTCCAATTGTTAAAACTGGCTCTAAACGATGTTCAACAGATTTGAAATCTGACAAACTCTTTTTTAGATCCTCATTATTAATATCAATAATTTTTGCAGCTACAGCCGCAGCCAATGAATTAGAAATATTGTGTTTTCCAATTAATCCTAAATCATTCACTAACATTGTAAAATCACCATTCGAATCATTCACACGGAACAATTCATTGTTTGCGCATGCTTCATTTGTTGCATCCATCATTGTGAACGGTTTTTTATGAGCACGAATATTAATCTGATCAATCATCTCCATTGTTTTTGGATCATCCAAATTGTAGATAAAATAATCGTTTTCATCTTGGTTTTCAGTAATTCTGAATTTAGCCTTTGCATACAAATCAAACTGATAATTGTATTGGTCTAAATGATCTGGTGTAATGTTTAGCAAAATTGTAACATACGGTTTGAAATCTGTTTTGATATCATCTAACTGAAAACTACTTACTTCTAATACATAATAATCGAAGTTGTCTTCTGCTACAGATTTTGCAAAACTTTTTCCGATGTTACCACCTAATCCTACATTTAATCCAGCTTGCTTTAGGATATGGAACATCAAACTTGTTGTGGTTGTTTTTCCATTAGATCCTGTAATCGCAATAATTTTTGCATCTGTGTAACGAGACGCAAATTCAATTTCAGAAATAATTGAAATTCCTTTTTCTTCTAATTTCTGAATTAGCGCTGCTTTTTTTGGAATACCTGGACTTTTCATTACTTGATCGGCATTCAGAATTAATTCTTCTGTGTGTAGACCTTCTTCATAAGCAATTCCGTACTCCTCCAAAAGTTGTTTATACTTGTCTTTTATTTGTCCCATGTCCGAAAGAAAAACATCAAAGTTTTCTTTCTTTGCAAGAATAGCTGTTCCTACGCCACTTTCTCCTCCTCCTAAAACGACTAATCTTTTCATTTTTATCTAATCTTTAAGGTAATAATACTAATTACCGCTAAAATGATTCCAATGATAATTGCACGCACCACGATTTTACTTTCGTGATAACCTAACTTCTGAAAATGGTGATGTAGAGGAGACATCAAAAAGATTCTGCGACCTTCACCAAATTTCTTTTTCGTGTACTTGAAATAAGACACTTGTAACATTACTGATAAACTTTCTGCGAAAAATATTCCGCACAAAATTGGTAGTAACAATTCTTTACGAACGATAATTGCTAAAACAGCAATAATTCCTCCGATTGTTAAACTTCCTGTATCTCCCATGAACACTTGAGCTGGATAGGTATTGTACCAAATAAATCCTATCAAACCTCCAAGGAATGCACCGCAAAAAATCAATACTTCTTCAGAACGAGGAATAAACATAATATTCAGATAATCTGCGAACATAATATTTCCCGATACGAAAACAAACATAGCAATGGCTGCCATAATTACAGCGGAACTACCTGCTGCTAAACCATCTATACCATCTGTTAA
Source organism: Empedobacter tilapiae (assembly GCF_004785645.1). Lineage (GTDB taxonomy): Bacteria > Bacteroidota > Bacteroidia > Flavobacteriales > Weeksellaceae > Empedobacter > Empedobacter tilapiae. The sequence goes on from NZ_SRPE01000001.1 coordinate 252,427, forward strand.
ATTTGCTCCATTTGAAACTGCTGTAATAATAAAAATTACTGCAAAAATGAAAATCGCTGCAACCGCCCATGTTGGTCGATCTTGTGCATCCATCCAGAATAAAATATCAGAATAGTTGAATTCATTTCCTTTTACAAAAGGCATTGTTGTTTCCAAGGTTTTTTCTTCTGGACCAAATTTAATTGGTCGATTGTATTCTGTTTGTTCTGTTCCTACAGAAGTTTTTACTCTATTTTCTTGATGTTTCACAGTTACTGTCGGACTGAAATAAAGCATTAATCCAACAACAACTCCAAGACCTACTTGTCCTAAAATTTTAAATTTACCTTGTAAACCTTCTTTATTTTTCTTAAAAACCTTGATGTAATCATCTAAAAATCCGATTACACCTAACCAAATTGTTGAAACCAACAAAATGATAATGTATATATTATCTAATTTTGCAAAAAGTAAAGTCGGAATTAATGTTGCCAAAATGATGATTAAACCACCCATTGTTGGCGTCCCTGCTTTTTCGATTTGTCCTTTTAAACCTAAATCACGAACAATTTCACCCATTTGTTCTTTACGTAAATAACTGATAATTCGTTTTCCATAAAACAAACTGATGAACATTGCCAATAAAATTGCCATTCCCGCACGGAAAGACGTGTATTGAAACATACGCGCTCCTGGAAAATGAATACCTTCTAAATAATCAAATAAATAGTATAACATTCTTTATTTGTTCAATATTTTACTCAATTCTGATGCAACTTCTACATCAGAAAAATGTGTTCTTACTCCGTTAATTTCTTGATACGTCTCGTGGCCTTTTCCCGCAATCAAAATAATATCTTTTGGTTCGGCCATTTTAAGTGCTGTTTTTATAGCTTCTTTTCGATCTGTAATCTTCAAGGTGCGATTATAAAATTGCGCTTTTACACCAACTTCCATTTCTCGAAGAATTTCTTCTGCATCTTCGGTTCTTGGATTATCTGATGTAAAAATGGCAAGATTAGATTTTTCGCTCGCGATATCCGCCATTTCTGGACGTTTTGTTTTATCGCGATCTCCACCACAACCTACAACTGTTATTAGTTTTTCGTTTTTGGTACGAATCCCTTCTATTGTATCCAAAACATTTTCTAATGCATCAGGCGTATGTGCATAATCTACGATTACGATAATTCCTGATTCTGTTTTGAATGTTTGAAAACGACCATCAACATTTCCAAGTGTGCTCAACGCTTTCAAGACTTCTAACTCATCTTGTCCTAAAATTGATGCTACACCAAAAACTAATAATAAATTATATGCATTGAATTGACCAATTAATGATGTCCAGAATTCTTTTCCGTTGAATTCTAATTGCATTCCATCAAATTGGTGTTCAATAATTTTTCCTTTAAAATCTGCATCAGTTTTTAGCGCATACAATCTTTTCGTAGCAACTGTATTCTGAAGCATTACTTTTCCGTTTTTATCATCTGCATTTGAAATTGCTGTAGACGTTTTTGGCAAATCGTCGAAGAATTTCTTTTTTGCTGCAAGATAATTTGCAAATGTTTTGTGATAATCTAAATGATCGTGCGTGATATTCGTAAATCCAGCCACTTCGAAATGCAAACCAGCAATTCTATTTTGATGAATTCCGTGCGAAGAAACTTCCATAAAAGCAAATTCGCAACCTCTATCTACCGCTTCACGAAACATTTTGTTCAATGTCAAAATATCTGGCGTTGTATGCGTAGACGGAATCACTTCACCATCAATCACAATTTTAATCGTCGAAATTAATGCACAAGCGTAGCCTAATTTTGTAAACAATTCATACAACAAAGTTGTCGTTGTTGTTTTTCCATTCGTACCTGTAACTCCAACAAGTTTTAAATCTTTTGTTGGATTTCCATAAAAGTTAGAAGCTAAAATCCCTAATGCAATCGTTGAATTTTCAACTTTCACATACGTTATTCCATCAACTAAATTTTCTGGTAAAACTTCGCAAACAATTGCTTTAGCACCTAAACCAATCGCTTTTTCTATATACTGATGACCATCAACTGTAACTCCATTTACAGCTACAAAAACATCATCGTTTGATACTTTTCTTGAATCAAATTGAATATTATTGACTTCAACTTTTGTTGAACCAATCGTTTCTGAGATGGAAACTTTATATAATAAATCAACTAAATTTCTCATCCTTCCAACATTAAATAAATTGTCTCACCCTTCTTAAATCTTGTTCCCGCAGGAATGGATTGATTTGTTACTTTTCCAAATCCTGAATATTGTACATCTAATCCTAAATTTTCTAATACCGGAATTGCTTTAGATCCTGTATGACCAGTCACATTTGGCACTATATTTTTAGAATTACTAACATTAATATCATCTCCTTTTTTAAACTCTTTCACCGCGTTCTTTTTTACTAAATCACGTGGCAAAGGTATAGGAGTTTTTGAATATACCCAATCGGCAATTTTCTTAAAAACTGGAGCGGTTACACTACCTCCATAAAATCCTTTGGCTGTATTTGGCTTATGCACAACTACGATACAAGAATACTTTGGCTTTTCTGCTGGAAAATACCCTGCAAATGATGCACGATATTGCATTCCTTTACCATCTCGTTTCCAATAATCAACACGAGCTGTACCAGTTTTCCCAGCAATATCGTAATTACTATTACTAATAATACGTCCCGTTCCTTGTTCTACTGCACCACGAAGCATTTCTTGCATTTGTTTTACATTTTCCAAAGACGTTAGTTGATCTACTAAAACGACAGGTTCGAAAACTTTATCAGGCTCACCTTTACGTGTGATTTTATCCATAAATAATGGTTTCAACATTTTACCATTATTTGCTACGGCGTTGTAGAAAGTCACAATTTGAATTGGAGTTAATTGTAAACCATACCCATATCCCATTACAGGTAATGTAATATTACTCCAAGATTTACTATCTGGACGATGCATAATTGGACTTCCTTCTCCAAGAATATCTACTCCAAGAGGCGAAGTCATATGCCATTTATCCATTTTCTCGAAGAAAGCTTTTGGATTCTCTCCGTAATATTTATTAATAATTTTCGCTGTACCAATGTTAGAAGATTTCTTCATAACACCATCCACAGTTAAAGTTCCGTATCCATGAGTATCTGTAATCGTACGACCATAGAATTTATAACTTCCTCCTCCCGTTTCTACTGTTGAATTTTTATTGATAAAACCATCATCCATTGCCGCAAGCAACGAAACCGTTTTGAAAGTAGATCCTGGTTCAGCAGCTTCACCAACCGCATAGTTATAATCGTCAATATATGTTCCATCTTTTTTACGAGATAAGTTAACAATTGCACGAACTTTCCCTGTTTGAACTTCCATTACAACCACACTTCCGTGTTGTGCCTCAAACTCAGAAAGTTGCTTATACATTGCATCATAAGCCACCATTTGCAAATCTGCATCTATTGTTGTGTAAACAGATGACCCCGCTTGAGGTTCTTGTTCCCAACTTTTCATTGGTTTCCATTTACCGCGTCCCATAAACTGTTCCCAACGACGACCTTCAACACCGCTTAATAAGTCTGAATAAGCTCCTTCTAACCCCACTTTTCCACGTTGATCATCATAACCAATTGTACGAATTCCAATATCTTGAACAATTAATTCTCGTTTTGATTCAGTTTCATGAATAAATCCTCCTTTGTTTTGACCTTTGTTGAAGATTGGAAATTTTCTGATACGTTGATATTGCTCATAATCCAAATCTTTTACCAACATCATGTAACGGTTCTTCTTTTTACGTTCTGTAGAAAATTTGTCGTAAAAATAAGAGGGAGATTTTGTAAACATCTTACCTAAAGAATCGGCAAGATTATGCATTTCTGTTTTGAATAATTCATCTTTGATCACCGTCAAATCCACATAAACATTGTGTTTTGTAACAGTTGTAGCCATTAATGCACCATTAGAAGCATATAAATTACCACGCTCCGCCGTAACGGTATCTAATCTAAAATTATTCTTTTCGGCAAAACGCTCTAATTCAACCCCTTCTACAATATTAATTCGAAACATAAAAACAATAATAAAGATGGCCCAAATCGCTAGCGCGCCGGCAAACACCCATCCTTTGATGACAATATTGTTTTTATTTTTCGCTGACTTCGTCATAAACTTTGTCTACTATATAATAAGGTTGTTTATCTGGAATTTTCAAACCATACACTGCTGTACGCTCCAAAATTTCTGTTTCTAATTGCATACGCATCAAATCGCGATGCTTATCTGTATATTGAGATTTTAAATCTTCTACTTTATCTTGCAATTCAGCGATTCGAACCACTTTTTGATCAACTAAATGTGAGCTCGAAATACTCAAAAAAGCCAAACCTACCAGATACAACATAAACTTCCAGTTTTGTTCTGAGCCAGTTTTTATTAAAAACTCACCTCTCAACAAACCTGTAAAAGTTTTTTTCTCTGGTAATATTTTTTTCTTTTTTGCCATTCCTATTTATTAATCCTCATTACGAACCGCAATACGCATTTTCGCACTACGCGCTCTTGGATTTTCATTAATTTCTTCTTGCGTTGGCACAATCACCTTTGATTGTAAAGGTTTGAAAGGCGCCGACCAGTTCCCAAAAACATCACGTTCAGGTTCTCCTTCAAACATTCCGTTTTTCATGTAGCGTTTTGTCAAGCGATCTTCTAACGAATGATACGAAATAATCACCAAGCGTCCACCTGGTTTTATTACTTCTCCACATTGCGTCAACATTTCTTTCAATGCAGCCATTTCATCATTTGCTTCAATACGTAATGCCTGAAACATTTGAGCGAAAAATTTATTTTCTTTCATTTTTGGAATGAATGAAAAAATCTGCTTCAACTCATCAATTGTATTGATTTGTTTATCTGCTCTTGCTTTCACAACTTCTCTCGCTAAACGATACGAACCTTGCAATTCTCCAAAATCATAAAAAACACGAGCAAGATCTTCTTCTTCGTATTCATTAATAATTGTTTTTGCAGATAATTTTGCATTCTGATTCATTCGCATATCTAACTCTCCATCGAAGCGAGTTGAAAAACCACGTTCTGGCGTATCAAACTGATGAGAAGAAACTCCCAAATCACCCAAAACACCATCAACTTGTTTTATCCCACGAAATCTTAAATTATTTTTCAAGAATCTAAAATTTTGCTCAACTAACTCAAATCGATTATCATCAATTTTATTGCGAACAGCATCTGCATCTTGATCAAATGAAAATAATTTTCCATTTTGATCCAAACGACTTAATATTTCACGCGAGTGACCTCCGCCACCAAACGTACAATCGACATATATACCCGATTCGCTAATAATTAACGCATCAACACTATCTTTTAATAATACTGGATTATGATATTCACTCATCTTCTCCTAAATTTCCCATTACATCTTCTGCCAAAGAAGCAAAGTCTAGATCATCTACATTAATCGACTCTTCGTATTTGTCTTTATCCCAAATTTCGATCATGTTTACAGATGAATTAAGAACAACTTCCTTATTAATTTCTGCAAATTTCACTAAATCTTTTGAAATCTGTAACCTTCCATTTGCATCAACTTCGACAACTTTTAATCCAGCTGTAAAAATTCTAATAAAATCATTGTTTTTCTTCACAAATCGATTCAATTTATTTAAATCATTCATTACTTTTTCCCATTCTTTCATTGGATGCAGCTCTAAACAATTTTGAAACACAGATCTTTTCAACACAAAGCCATCTTCCAAACAATCAACAAGTTGTTTCTTCAAACCTGCTGGTATTGGGAGTCTACCCTTTGTATCTACCTTACACTCATATGTTCCAATTAATGAATTCATGATAGAATTTTTCCAAAAATAAAAAAATATTACCACAAATTACCATTTTTTACCACTTTTATGAAAATAGTTATCAACAAATTGAAATTTAGTATCAAATAGTTATGATTTTTATAACGCAAATACCTTGTTTATTCTAACCTTTTTGATATTTATATAGACCTTGTTTTAATTGATTGATAACATTGTATTTTAAAGTTTTTTGGATAAAGCACTAATTAAAAAATATAATTAATTAAATTTGTCGACTTAATAATATTAGAGTAGATGTTTTTTAGCTTAAAAAAGAAAGATAAGTTCTCTTACATAGAAGAGGGAGAAGGACAACCAATTGTTTTACTTCACGGTTTAATGGGTGAACTTAGTAATTTCAGCTCACTTACAAATTATTATGCGCAAAGAGGCTATAAAGTTTTCGCACCGGAATTACCTTTATATTCTTTATCTGTTATCAATACAAACATTAAAAATATTGCAAAACACGTTGCAAATTTTATTGAAGAAGTCGTTAAAGAGCCTGCTATTTTAGTTGGAAATTCTCTAGGAGGACATATTGGTTTAATGGTTTGCCATAGACATCCAGAATACGTAAAAGCTCTTTGCTTAACAGGAAGTTCTGGTTTATATGAGAAATCTTTTGGAGAAACTTATCCTAAACGCGGAAATTATGAATATGTAGAACGTAAAACTCGTGAAGTTTTTTACGATCCAACAATTGCTACAAAAGAGATTGTTGATGATGTTTTTAATACTGTGAATGACAGAAACAAAGCTATCAAAACTTTATACATTGCCAGAGATGCTATTAAATCTAACATGAAAGATGATTTAAAAGACATCAAAATGCCAGTCTGTTTAATCTGGGGAAAGCAAGATAATGTTACACCTCCAGAAGTTGCAATAGAGTTCAATGAAGAACTTCCTGATGCTTCTCTTTACTGGATTGATGAATGTGGGCACGCTCCTATGATGGAACACCCAGAGTTATTCAATGAAATTTTATACAAATGGCTAATCGAAAAACAATTAGATTCAGTCACTAAAGCATAATTATGATTAAAAAAGCTGAATTCGTAAAAAGTTCACAAAAATATACTGACTGTCCAGATCCTTTCAAACCAGAATATGCTTTTATTGGCCGTTCGAATGTTGGAAAATCATCGTTAATCAATATGTTAGCAGAAAAAAAAGCTTTAGCTAAAACTTCTGCAACTCCAGGTAAAACACAATTAATCAACACATTCGAAATGGATGATACTTGGTACTTAGCAGATTTACCAGGTTATGGTTTTGCAAAAGCCCCAAAAGGAGTTCGTGGAGGATTTAATAAAATGATCTATGATTACATTGAATTCAGAAAAAACTTAGTGAATGTTTTTTTATTGATTGATTCTCGACACACACCTCAAAAAATAGATTTACAGTTTATGGAATGGTTAGGAAATAAACAAATTCCATTTGCTATTGTGTTTACAAAATTAGACAAACTAACAAGTACTCAAATGCAAAAAAACTTGAATCATTACAAAAACGAGTTATTAAAAACTTGGGAAGAATTACCAAAAATATTTACAAGTTCAGCTTCGAGTAAAATTGGTAAATTAGAAATCTTAGGCTACATTGATAGTTTGAATGAACATCTTGTAGACGAATTCAAGAAAGAACAATACAAAAAAGAATATTAAAAAAGTCGGAACTTCGTTCCGACTTTTTTAACTTATTACTCTCCTAGTTCAGCAGATTTTGTTTTCAAATCATTGATACAAGGTTCTATTAATTTCATTAATCGTTCTTGTAATTCAGGTGTCGGATTATTCATCTGCATCATTTCTGTATACGTAAATTCATCCATCATTTTATCTGTCGAACAGTCACAATATTTTGTAATTAATTCTTTTTTAGCCACAGATATTCCTGGTGTTATTGCCGCTTGTTCACAAGCTGTCATTGCCTGAGCTTTTTGCTCTGCATTGTTTTTATCAGCTTTCGAATTACAACTAACAATGGTTAATCCAAAGATTAATCCTAAAAGAGCTTTTTTCATAGGTTATAAATTTTTAATATTAGTTAAGATACTTATTATTAATTATTTTACAAAATCATTAATTGCTTCTATATAACCTGGCAAACCTTTTCCTGAAATAATTTTCTCACAGCTTTCTCCTGTTACACTATTCTTTCTAAAGTCTTCTCGTGCATAAATATCAGAAATATGAACTTCTATCACCTTCGTTGTTATCGCTTTTATCGCATCTGAAATTGCATATGAATAATGAGTATACGCTCCTGCATTCAAGATAATTCCATCATATTTAAAACCTATTTCGTGCAATTTATCAATAATATCTCCTTCGTGATTTGATTGATAATAATGCAATGAAACTTCTGGAAATTCTTTTTTTAGTTCATGTTCAAAAAAATCTTCAAATGTTTGTGTTCCATAAATCTCTGGTTCTCGCACTCCAAGTAAATTTAAATTAGGTCCATTTATAATTTGTATTTGTCTCATTTACTTTATTTTATAAAGTTTTTATTATTTTTCTAATTAAAAAAGTTTAATTTTTTCTTTTATTTTAATCTTTTTTTACATTTCATTAACCTTTTGGCATAAATATTGTAAATAATCAATTACCAACCTTATATCATAGATTAACCAATCTAAACCAAAAAATTCAACCAAACCTTAAAATCTCAGTTAATCAAGATTAACTGAGATTTTTGTTTTCTTTCAATATCCATATTTACCTTTCCATTTCTGATTAAGTAATTGTTTATCCACTTGCTCACGTTTATTATTTCCTGGTTCATAAAAAGTCGTTCCAGAAATTTCATCAGGTAGAAACTCTTGTTCAGCAAAATTCCCTGGAAAATCATGCGAATATTTATACTCTTTTCCATAATCCAATTCTTTCATCAATTTAGTTGGAGCATTTCGCAAATGCAATGGCACAGACAAATCACCCGTTTGTTTTACAATTTGTTGTGCTTTGCCAATCGCTAAATAAGTTGCATTACTTTTTGGAGAATTTGCTAAATAAACCGCACATTGACTCAATAATATTCGAGATTCAGGATAACCAATAACAGAAACAGCTTGAAATGTGTTATTTGCTAAAATCATCGCTGTTGGATTTGCATTTCCTACATCTTCAGAAGCTGAAATTAACATTCGGCGTGCAATAAATTTCAAATCTTCGCCGCCTTCTATCATTCTCGCCAACCAATAAACTGCTCCATTTGGATCTGAACCACGAATCGATTTAATAAAAGCTGAAATAATATCATAATGTTGCTCACCTGTTTTATCATAACGTGCTAAATTTTGCTGAATACGTTCATGAACAACTTCATCGTTGATGATGATTTTATCCGTTGGAGAAAAACTATTAATTACCAACTCCAAACCATTCAATAATTTTCTTGCGTCACCACCCGAATATCTTAATAATGCATTTGTTTCAATCAATTCGATATTCAATTGAGATAAAACCGCATCTATTTTTATAGCTCGATTAAGTAAATCAACTAAATCTTCTTTTTCAAGATGTTTTAACACATAAACTTGTGCACGCGAAAGCAAAGCTGGAACAACCTCGAAACTTGGATTTTCAGTTGTTGCACCAATCAAAGTTACTAAACCTGTTTCTACCGCTCCCAACAAACTGTCTTGTTGAGATTTGTTGAAACGATGAATCTCATCTATAAATAAAATTGGATTTTTTGTTCCCGAAAACAAATTTTGATTCTTTGCTTTTTCAATTACTTCTCGCACTTCTTTTACACCCGAATTTATTGCACTTAATGTGTAAAACGGACGATCTGTTAATTCAGAAATTAATTGAGCTAGCGTTGTTTTTCCAGTTCCTGGAGGTCCCCAAAAAATCATCGAAGCAATCATATCATGCTGCAACATCATTTTTATTGGTCCATTTTCGCCCACCAAATGCTTTTGATTAATATATTCTTCAAGCGTTTTTGGACGCATTCTTTCAGCTAAAGGCGCATTCATAAAATCTTGTTTAGATTTCAAAGTTAGGGAATGTTTTGTCAAAATGAATGATTTTTTCAGCGACATATTTTGGCATTTAGATTTATTTTCTTTGTGTTAGAATAAAAATTAAAATGATGAAGAAAGCGTTAGAATGTGCTTTAATTTTAACAAGAAAGCACCAACTTTTGGGTGATAAAATTGCTTTATCAACAGATTATTTGAAAAAGATTGAACTAAAAGATAAACAAACAGAAATCAATAAACAGATGATTGATTTTTTGATTGAATTACAAGAATTTGTAGAATTTATCAAGGTAAATCAAGAACTTAAATTAATGTATATAGAATTGGTTAATTATTACTTTAATCAAATTCATCATCAAATTAATTTTTATGAAATTGAATTGGATCGTTTAGAATTTGAATCTAAATTCTCAATAAATATGATTAATCAATTTAATCAAAACAAAAAAAATGGAGAAATAAATTCAGTTCAAGAAAAATTAAATTCTTGTTACAATATCATTAATTCATAGAAAAACGTTTTCGGCATAATTTTTTATTGTAAATTCGATTTAATATTTAGAATTGAAATGAAAAAATTAACAATGTTTTTTAGCTTAATGATTTTGTCATTAAGTTTTGCATTTGGTCAACAAACTGATAAACCAAAAATTTATAGTGAAGAAGCTAATCCGAAAGTAGATATTGCAAATGCAGTACAAAAAGCATCGGCTGAAAAGAAACACGTTTTATTACAAATTGGAGGAAATTGGTGCGCTTGGTGTATTATGTTTGATAAAATGACGAAAGAAAACCAAGAGGTAAAAGATTATATCGCTAATAATTATGAAGTTGTTCATGTTAATTATTCGCCGAAAAATAAAAATGAAGAAACGTTAGCTGCATTGAAACATCCAGAACGTTTTGGATTTCCTGTTTTTGTAATTTTAGACGATAAAGGAAATTTGATACACACACAAAACTCAGCTTATTTGGAGAGTAAAGAAGTGAAAGGTCACGATCCGAAAGTTGTATTAGAATTTTTACAAAACTGGTCATACAAAGCGTTAGATCCAGCTAGTTATATTAAAAAATAAATATCATATAAAATATTAAGAATCAATCTTCAAAAACAAAACTTTTTAGATTGATTCTTTTTTATTTCTCTTATTGATTAACTTTGCGAGGTGAACAATTTTTTAGTAAAACCGTTTATTTTATTGGTAAGATTTTATCAATTAGCTATCTCTCCTTGGATAGGAAGTAATTGTAGATATCAACCAACTTGCTCTTCATACATGATAGAAGCACTAAAAGAACATGGTTTGCTAAAAGGTTTATGGCTCGGAACAAAAAGAATTGGTCGCTGTCACCCTTGGGGAGGACATGGATATGACCCTGTACCTAAAAAGAAAAATTAATGATTAACTTAATTTCGTTTATCGATTGGGATCCAAAACCTTATTTATTTGAAATAGCAGGATTCAAAGTACATATTTACAGTTTATGTTGGATAGTTGCCTTTGTTGTAGGTTGGTATTTGATGTCTAATATTTTCAAGAAAGAAAATCAGAAAAAAGAATTACTAGATCCTTTATTTCTATATACTTTTATTGGAGCTATAGTTGGAGCTAGGCTTGGAGAATATTTATTTTACGATCCTTCTGCTTTTATAGAACGACCTATCGAAGTATTCTTACCAGTGCAACATGCTCCAGGGCAAAGTGCTTTCTTTGGTTTATTACAAGATTACGAATTTGTAGGATTTAGTGGATTAGCTAGTCACGGAGCTGCATTAGGTGTTATTTTAACATCCTATTTGTTTAGTAGAAAATACTTACATCGCAATGTTTTATGGTTATTAGACAGAATAGCTGTTGTTGTTCCATTTGGTGGAGCTGCTGTTCGAATTGGTAATTTTTATAATTCTGAAATTGTAGGAAAAGCATCTGACTTACCTTGGGCTGTAAAATTTTATCAACAAAGTTTAGGATACGGAGAAATAATACCTCGTCATCCAGCTCAAATTTACGAAGCTATTGGATATATTATCTTAGGTTTTATCATGATTTTTATGTACAATAAAACTGATAAAAGAAAATATTTAGGTGCTTTGTTAGGTGTATTCTTATTTTTATTATTTTTAATACGATTTGTTGTTGAATTCTATAAAGAAAATCAAGGAGAAGAAGCCGTAGCTGAAACTTTTAACATAGGATTAAATAATGGTCAAGTTTTGAGTATTCCTTTTATGATAATTGGATTGTATTTATTTTTTTCATCTAAAAATAGATTAGAAACTAATTAACCGAATTAATATTAATTATAAACTTTGAAATATATTTTAAACTTATGGGATTTTTTAAAGAATTTAAAGAGTTTGCTGTTAAAGGAAACGTTGTAGACTTAGCTGTCGGTGTTGTTATCGGTGGTGCTTTTGGGAAAATTGTAACTTCTTTAGTAGAAGACATTATTACACCTGCTCTCTTAAATCCAGCATTAAAAGCTATTAACGCTGAAAATTTAGCTGCATTGGTCATTCCAGGTACAGCTATTAAATATGGTAGTTTCTTAGCTGCTGCTATTTCATTTATTGTTGTCGCTTTTGCTTTATTCGTAATGATAAAAGGAATCAATAAATTGAAAAAAGAAGCTCCTGCTGAAGAACCAGCTCCAGCTGGTCCAACTCAAGAAGAATTATTAGCAGAAATTCGTGACTTGTTAAAAAACAAATAATTATTATACTCAATTTATAAAATAAAAAAGGTCCGCAATAGCGAACCTTTTTTATTTTATATTCTAAATACTAAGAAGCGACTTGCATTTGCATTTCTTCTCCTCCCATTTCTTCTCCTCCTTCAGGACGTTTACGTTGTTCTTTTTCATTTGTTTTCTTAAAACGATAAGTAAATGATAAGTTTAACGAACGCTTCATCCAACGCATACTTTCATAATTTATATAATCAGTTCCATATTGTGTCATTTCACGTTTTCTTGAATTGAAAACATCACGAATATTTAGCGTTAACGTTGCTTGCTTTTTAAATAAATCTTTTGATAAAGAAAAATCCATTGACAAGTTATCTTCAATTTTTTGTTGAGCCGTTTTTATACTTCCCATATAATTTCCAGCTAACTGAATTTTGAAATCTGCTGGTAATGTAAAGTTAGAAGACAAACGTCCGCGAGAGCTAAATCCATCTCCCGAAAAATCTTGCGTATCCACTTTAGTTCCTTCAACTCCTGTTATAGGATCTTTTACCACATTTATTTCTTCGTAATAACCTGTTCTTTTGTAACCAAATAAATTCACATTAAACATTAAACTCCACCATCTAGCTGGTTTGTAAGTCGCTGTTAAATCTAATCCATAACGATCTTCATCTCCTACGTTTACTGGTTTTGTAATAAACACATCATCTCCACTATCATTATAATTTTTACGTTGAAATTGATTAATCATATCAGTTGTTCTTTGGTAAAATAAACTTGGAGTTACCATTAACTTACCTACTGATGTGATATAAGACAACTCGAATGAGTTTGTATATGTTGGATTAAGATCTGGATTACCTTTTCTTACATTTCTGTCATCTGTCGCAGAAAAGAAAGGCATTAACATGAATCCCATTGGTCGACGAATACGACGAGAATAACTTAATTGCATTTCATTTTTATCCGTAAACTTATAGTTCAATGTTAATGTTGGGAATAAATCTGTATACTTTTTAGAGATATTTTCTCCATTAGTGTAGTTCTTAATTTTCATATCAGAATTTTCCAAGCGTAAACCTGCAAAATACTGAAACTTTTCTCCAATTGCATTTCCGTATTGTGCATAAGCCGCTAATACATTTTGTTGATTATCTACATTTGCAAAAAATCTACTATCAGCTTCGTAATCCCCATTAGCTTGTAAAAAATACGTTCTGTTATCTGTTTTTGTATCACTAAAATCAGCACGAGCACCCAATTCAAATTTTCCTTTTTCTCCAATTGGACGAACATAGTCTGCCGTTAAAACAACATTTTTCTGATCTTCTAAATTATCAGTAATACGATTTGTAATTTTATCTTTATAAATTCCAGTTATTTTATCAAGTTCTTTTGTCAATCCATCAACAAGACCATCTTCGTCTTCTTTTTGAGATGAAAAACGCCCTGTAAAAACAAATTCATGACCTTTCTTATCAAACTCGTGTTTATAATTAAAATCTAAATCAAAGTTATTTTCGATTTCTTTTTCATCTTGTCTATTATATTCATGTTTCAAGAAAGTCATCGAATTATCAAAGTAATTATAATCAACCAAAGCATTATTGTTTCCATTATTATAACGGTAACCAGCTGATAAACCTAATGTATTTTTATCATCTAAATAATATTCTCCACCTAAACGAATGTTATAGTTTCTACGAATTCTATTATTCTCACGATCTGTTGCTCTATATTGTTTTATACTATTTGTTCCTTCATTAAAACTTGTCATAAAAGCAGAACCTTCACCTTCGCGATCTACATATCTCGTTCCTAAAGTTGTATAAATATTATATTTTTTTGTTTTATAATTTAGATTAACATTTCCTCCAACCATTGTTGGAATTCCTCCATTCAATGTTACAGAACCATTAAAACCTGTATTAGAACCTTTTTTCAATACAATATTAATAATCCCCGCAGAACCTGAAGCTTCGTAACGCGCCGAAGGATTTGTTACTAATTCTATACGTTCAACATTTTCTGCTGGTATATTTTTTAAAGCTTCTGCAACATCAGAAACACCTAACATTCCTGATGGCTTTCCATCAATCAAAAATTTAACATTATCATTTCCTCTTAAAGAAACATTACCTTCTGCATCTACTTGTACAGACGGTACATTTGCCAAAGCATCTGACAATGATTGTCCTTGCGACATAGGATCATTTGCCATGTCGTATACCTTTTTATCTAATTCTACTTTATAAATTGGTTTTTCTGCTGTTACAACAGCAGCATCTAAGGAAACAGTTTCTGTACCTTTTACTATAAAAGTTCCAAGATCTAGAGTACCATTCAATTCTATCTCTTTTTCTATCGCATCATATCCCATTGGCTCTATTACCAAAATATAACGACCTTCTTTTGCCTCAATTACAAAATTTCCTTTAGCATCCGTTGCGCCTTCCGCGACAACTCCCTCTTCTGTACTTTCTAAGGATACAGTAGTATATTCTACTGGTTTATTGTCTTTTGACAAAACTTTTCCTCTTATTTCTAAAAGATCTTGTGCATTCAATCCTGCACAAACACAAATAAAAATGAGAGCAAATAAATTTCTTAACCTCATGTGTTCAATTTTTCTTTTCGTAGTTCTAAATTTTACAAAATATTAGACAACCTTTTTCTAAAAAGGTTTAATTCTAAATAAAAATATTTAAAAAATTTGTCGTGTATTCCTCTTTTTCGTTACAGTCTATAACAATTTATTGTATTATCTAATTGTAAAATTTAACATATCCCACTTTAAACCTTTTTGTTTTTTTTGAGTCTTATGTTCAGAATAAATAATTAAAAAAGTTGATAATTATGAAAACAGCATTTTATAAATACTTAGGATTGGGGTTAATTGCTTTCACTTTAACAACTGCATCAGCACAAGACAAACATGATGTATCTAGAGAGCAAAAATTACAACAATTAAAAAAAGATTTAAACTTGACTGATGACCAAGTATTAAAAATAAAACAAATAGAAGATAGTTATAATGACGAAAAACTTGAATTGAAAAAGAAAATGAAAGAAGTTCGTCAAAAAGAATTTAACGAAATCAATGCTGTTTTTACACCAGAACAAAAAGCAACATTGAAAGAATTGCACGCCAAAAAACATAAAAATAGAAAAGGAGCTAATTAATAGCTCCTTTTCTATTTTTATAATTATTGTAACTTAATACGCTTATGCTTTTGTATAAAGCAACTATATTAAGTTAGAAAAATAATTACATACATTCTACTGCCGCTATGTTGCCTTTATCCTGCCTTTATGTTGGGAGTAGCTAGCAAGTTGATCCGTCCTAAAATAACTATACATGCTTTTAAATAAATCCTGTTATAGTTATACATCAATTGATCTTAATCCTAAATTTACTATACAAGGGAGTTTTGATAATTAAAACTTCTATTATAATTTTTCCATTAACCCTTTTTGCCAATGCATTTTCATAATTAAACACTTGTCATAGAGGCTATACTTGTTCTCCCGAACTACATAATCAACTTGTTTTGTTTTTTTCATACACGTGTAATTTGTGTATAGCTAATTCAGTAAAAATCAAAAGAAATATGAGCCGTTGTATACGATTTTTCATTTTTTATTCATTTCCTGTTTATTTTAATTATCGGTATTCATATACCTTACAAGGAAGAGCGCAAAAAAAAGAAACAATAAACGTTCTACATTATTGTATAAAAACAACTAGGTTATCATCACAAAACCTTATACATACATTCTACTGCCACTATGTTGCCTTTATCCTGCCTTTATGTTGGGAGTATCCTGCTACTATCTATACATGGAATAAAAATGTTGTATACGTTGTTTACATTTAGTGAGTGTTTGTCATCAACCTCACCTTATGGATGTACAATCACCCTCAAAAATTATAATTTATGCTATAATAAGCTCAATTCCTGCTTTATCAGCTTTGTATTTTATTTTGGTCATTAATTCATAATAACTCCAATTCCTCAATACAAATTCTTCTTCTTTCGCTAGCTCCATCTTTTCTTCTTGATCCAATAAAATAAGCGTTCCTGCTTTATTATTGATGCAAAAATCAATTAGCTTTCGACTGTAAACATGTAATCGATTATGTACGTAATTACGTTCTAATTGACTCATTTTTTCTAGCGCTTTTAGTTTTCTAGTTCTTCCTTTACCTGATTTCGCATAAGCTACTCCTACTTGCGTTCGTTTACGAGACGCTTGTATCGCTAATCTTCTATACAAAAACTCTTCTTTGGTTCCGATGGTAAGCCGAGATTTACCTACTTTTGCAACCAATGGATATTCTAATGATAAGGAAGCTTCTGCAATAATTTCGGGTTGTAATTGATTTTTTTCTTTTTCAATTTCAACAACAGCTAACCAAAATATTTTACCTTTTTCGATTTTTATTTGTGACGTACAAAGTTTAATTTCGCCGTTTATCACTTGTTCCAATAACCTTTTGTTACCTATAAAATCTTTTCCTAAATATGTTTTGAATGGAAGTTGAAACAACCGAAAACAAAAACTTTTTTTTTCAGGATGATAAGATAATCTACTTATTCCAACTAGTCCAAAAGGAAATGCTATGTCTCGTTTGAAGTTTTTTAACGAAGCTTCTCCTTTCAAATATCCTTGATAATCTTTGTTAAATGAGCTATAAAGTCTGTTATTTAAACAAATTAATATATTAGTTGGAATTTCACCTTTAAAACGATTTGATAACATACGATAAATAGAATTTATTCGTGAACATTCTAACATACCATCTTCATCTTTGTTTTCGTCTACTAATTTATATTTGATTTCTTCAGAGAAATAAAAAAAATCTTTAACCATTTCTTGTACATACAAATGGCTAACAATCAAATTAGCAGCTCTAAAACATATATTCCGCCATTTATAAAGTGTACTCAAAACTTCCTTTCGTTCTTCTTGAGTTGGTAAATCAACGATTAATCGTATTTTTCGAGTGAGTATTAAAGTAGATTTTTCCATCATCAATAGTTTAGGGATTGAGCTTTATTTTGTTGAGTGAATTTATAAGCGACTATAAATTCATTGTGTACTTCTTTCTGAGAAAGTTCTAATGTCTTAGCAATGGTTGTAAACGATTGTTTTTCCTCACATCGAAGTTTTAAAATCAGCGATTGTCTCTCGTTTATTTGATCTTTTTTTTCTGTAAAAGAAACTGTTTTGCTTCTAGTCAACTTATCTTGGTGATTTAAAATCTTCTTAAGATCCTCAATAGCATGTTTAATTTCGTTACTTGTTTCAGTTATTCCTCTTCCTATTGCATGAGCAATCGCTTTATACTGAAATCCATGTTTTAAACAGAGTTCAATCAAATGCTTTCTTTCAACACTTAATAGAGGTAATACTTTTATAATTTCATCAAAATAGTGCTGTTGTCTATCATGGTCGATTAGGTTTTGAATGTTATCTGCAGGGTCATATCCAGCCAAATAATTTTGATAATTCTCATAACTTTCTAGCGAACTCACGCTCCTAAAAAACTTATTCTTCGGTTTACGATAATGCGAATAGCAACTGTGTTTCATTACCAATCTCAAAAAGAAAAAGATATGATCAGGAGATTCAATTTTCTCACGATATTCCCATAATTTCAGAAACACATCTTGTACCAAACATTCTACTACAAATTCATCATCAACTATTTGTTTACCAATCCAAAAAAGTAACCTTTTATGTCTTACATAAATTTGATCCAAAGCTATGGGATCACCTTTTTTTAATAATTCATATTCTTTTTCTAGCATAATAAGGGTGGTTTATTTATGTTTTACGTGATGCGTATTACGTTCTACGTTTTAACATCGTTTTTAAAATTCAACATTAGTTTTAAAAGTCACTCCTTTCTCAGTACATCGCGCCAACTTTGTTTTGGGGAAAGGGAGTTTTATTTTCACGGTTTACGTTCTACGCTAACGCTTTTCGTTTTTTCTTATTAATAATCAAATTCACTTTTAACAACGGATTTTGTCATTCTGGGCTTGTATCAGAATCTCTTCTTTTCATTTTTGTCTTGACACAAAACGAAACAAAAAAGTCAAGGCCGTAAACCTCTCTACTAAAAATGCTCTCATTTCACTAAAGATTTTACAAACCCTACGGGCTAAAACCTTTTTAACGCTCCATTCATCCTTTTTCAATATTCAAATTCGTTGTAATTCATAGTTCGTCACAGAACCTCGTCCTTAATCTCAACCTCAAATACATAAGACATCTTACAATTCTAAAATCTCGATTCTCATATCTAACATCTAATTTGTACTTTTTACTTAATACATACTACATCTTAACAATCCCTTCCGATACACGAACCTCGAACAAACCATACGGAACGCATATACAATGGATACAGAATGGATACAGCGCGGATACACAACCGATACAGAAAAGTGTCACTTTCGATATACACCGATACAGGATTTTAACTCTTTTTAACACTTAATTTATCTAAACACAATAGAAACATAGGTTTTTATCTTTTTTTATTTTAGAGATTCCATAGTTCAGTAAACTGAAACATAGCAATCTCCTTACTCTGTTATAAAGATTTATCTTCTCTATTGCTCTTTATTTTCAACATCCAGTTCTATGTACCTATGTGGTGAAATATTAATTAGTCAATTCTTTATCATTCTGAGCACAGACCTAAACCCACAAATTCCCCTTGGACAGTTTTAAAAATTATAATTAATAAATGAAATAAAATTTAACACTAATACATTCTATGAAGATCATTTACTCTCTTTATAGTTGTCTTCGGGGAATAAAATGTGAGTCTTTATTGCTTAATAATTTTGTTCACTATTTCTCCTTCCTATTCGTATATCCACCAATGAGGTTCGAATTTCTTTTACCATGTCAGTCATGGTTTTTATTTGTACATATAAAGGTATAGCACAAAATAGTCCCAGTAGCGAAACATAAGATTGCCTACTGAATTTGAAGTAAAATTTTCTCATAATTTTACATAGTTTTTAAATTCAACATTAGTTTTAAAAGCCACTCCTTTTCCAGTACATCGCGCCAACTTTGTTTTTGAGAAAGGGGTTTTATTTTTTTTACGGTTTACGGTCTACGCTTAACGTTTTATGTATTTTTATTCTTATTAATAATCAAATTTATTTTTAATAACATTTGAGATTAAGAGGAGGAGTCACGATGTGACTCAGGTATTCCTTTTCTTTAATAATGTCACTTTTTACTTGACTAAAAAGTAACCAAAAAGTCAAGGCCGTAAACCTCTCTACTAAAAATGTTCTCACTCCACTAAAGATTTTAAAAACCCTACGGGCTAAAACCTTTTTAACGCTCCATTCATCCATTTTCTTAACGTGAGAGTTTTAATGCCATTTTCTTCATCCTTTAAATCGTTGTTATTCATAGTTCGTCACAGAACCTCGTCCTTAATCTCAACCTCAAATACATAAGATAACTTACAATTCTAAAATCTCAATACTAATAGCTAACATCTACTATTAGAATCGAATAACCATCTGTGCATTTCTATTATAAGAAACACATATTTTTAGAGAGAGTATTTTACTTGATTTGTAGAGGAATTAAACCAAATATATTGTATGAAGTCCAATGCTATTGTTATGGAAGAAACGACCAAAAACAAAAAAGGCGTGGAACTCATCTTAAAGCATCAGAGGTACTGCCATACCATAACCACAATAAGAGAGCCCACGCCTAGGTCGTGAGCAAATTTACTTATTTTCTTGTGGTTTCAAAAAATTGGCAGTTTTCTAATGCAAGAAAAAAGTATTTCTACTTTAATTTTTTATCTATCTGATAACAAATATAATAAAAAAATCAATACAACACATATATGTGTTGAAATAATTTAAAATACTTTCCAAATTTTACTTAATGGCTAAAAATAACATTGAGTATTTAAAAATACAAGTTGGTAGAATTATCTTATTAAATAGATTACAAGCGAGGTTATCTCAATTTGAACTAGGTCTTAAAATAGATTTATCTGCAAATCAAGTAGGTAGAATAGAAAGAGCTGAGAGTAATCCTACACTTGAAACTCTTGTAAAAATTTGTAATTATTTTGATATTGATATCAATAATTTATTTGTTAAACTAAACAAATTAGAAGAACAATCTATAATAGCTGAAATAAAATCTTTAAAGAAATAAATTAACCAACATTAATAAAAGCACTAAGATGTTTCTTTAAACTTTTATTAATTTAATTTCACCAATGGTCTAATATTTTTTATAATTTTTGTTGTAAAGGATTATTAATAACTTTTTACACAACAAGGTATACCTCTTATTTTGTCGTCTATATTTTATAATAACAAAATAGCCTATTTCTTCGGGGTTTGTTCGAGTGTCCTTCGACAATGGTTCGAGAAAAAGGTTGTTTTGTCAAACAACAGTCGAACAACGGTCGAAGGATTATCGAAGAAGATAGGTTAAAACACAGCTTTATTTAGGTGTAATATTTTTTACGTTAAATGATATAATTTGAGAGAATTTTATAAAATAATAAAAGGCAAACCTGAGTTTGCCTTTTACTTTATTGTGAATTTATTTACTTGTAATTAATGTATTGTAATATAACAACACCTCTGATACATTACTTATTTACTATAATACCAATGTTGGTCTATTTTTTTACTATTAGATATCTTTTCTTTCCAATATTCATTTTTAATTTTCGAAATATCATCAATGTAAGCAATGTATTCTTCATCTTTAATGAAAAATATTATAGAATTACCAATTTCAGAACTGCTATAAATTTTATATATATCTAATTTTTGAAATTCATTGATAATTTTTGAAATATCATTTAAAGTAGAGTTATAATCTTGATTTTTCTTTTTATTAATAGAAAGATTGTATTTAGAAATATCAAATGTTCTTTTTGCTTTTATTTTTAAACAGATAGTATCCCCTATATTACAATTGTAATATTCGAAATTAGGTAAATGATATTTGTTTCCGTCAAATTCTTTTACGAAAGAAGAAACTCTTTTATTCCCCTCTAATACATTTGATGTTTTAATATATACACCTTCAAATGTTTTAAAATCAGACTTTTGTAATTGATTAAGTATTTTATTATTATGATTGATTTCTTTACAATTAAAAAATGAAAGTAAACTAACTAATAATATTATGATTGATTTTTTCATAATTATTAATTTTTAATCCATTTTGTTGGATCCCCAGCTGATTGTTTTATTTTAGGAGGTTGATTAGGATAATAACTTCCATTTCTTATAGCTCGTTGATCTTCTGGAGAATCAAATATTCCAGTTGATATACCAGGATTATCACTTCTTCCATTTAGAGCATTATTTAAATGGGCTGCACCGGAAAGGTTTAAAGGACTAAATCCAAGTCTTTTCCCAGCTTGACCCCATAAAAAATTACCATAATCATAATCATTATAGGCTGTTCCGTTTACCAAATGTAAACCTACAGGGCTAATATTCATACCTCCATTTTTAAAATCTAATTGACCATTACTTGTTCCTGATAGAGCTGACTCATCACCTATGGGTCTACTTTCTCTTTCTATAAAAGTAAGAGAGCTTTCTTTTTCACTTCCAATCAAACCAATTTTCATTTCTAAATCAATGTCTTCTTTAGTAATAAAAACAACTTCTGTTATAATACCTTCTTCAATTGCTTTGGTATCATTTACAGGGTCATTAAAGTTATATTTACCTTCTACTTTTCTTGTTTTTGAGTTTTCAACAACAAGTTTGTCAGGTTGATTATTTCTATCTATCCGAACAAAATTTCCTTTTTCATTAAAGATATAATCATCAGGTGGAGTAGCCATCATCCCATCAGGATCTATGAAGAATACAGGATTGTTAAGAGCATAGGTATAAGGAGAAAAGCGTCTTGATTTTTCAGCCAGCGGGTCAATGTTAAACCAACGTCCAATTGCAGGGTCGTAGTTACGAGCGCCGTAGTCGTATAAATTAATGTTAAATTCCTCTTGTAGTTCAGCACTTCGTGCGGTATATTCGCTAAAAGTTCACTCAAAACTTTTAGCTCTATAATCATTGTTTTGTACTTATAATTTGCAGAACCTGAACTTGTCCCTAAACCAATACCTATTTCTACTTCTCCTTCTCCAATTCCTCCTATAATATCTTTAGGTGGCTTGTTGTATCCTTTATGTTGTAAGCCAAATGGGTAATAATGATCTTCGTTTACGGTTTTTAATCTAGTTGACATCATCCCACGCATAACTTACGCGTAGACTCGCTTCACTCGGGTCATTTCACGAAAAGCTTTATCAAAGTTTTTCGCTCATGAATCTAAATGATCTGTCAAATTGTACACATAGTTATACGCCACTGTTCCTGCTGTTATCGCATTCACATAGCCTTCTGTTGTTGGGAAAAACTGTAATACACCATCTTTGTACTGAAAACCATCTAAATATTCAGTTTTGTTTACTTTTGTGCCGTCTGTTACAACTTTATTCAACTTTACACCTGCTGCATTGTAGGCATAATTAATCTTATCTCCTCCGCGACAATCTGGCTCGTTCGCTAAAAATGTTTACAAAACATTTTTTAACGCTCCGCCCTCAAAGAACCTCTGTTGGTAAATTTAAGAAATTATACGTAATTCCGGTTATTCCTTTGTTTAAATCTTTGGTTAGATTTCCGTTAACATCATACGCATAATCGTTGCCTGTTTTGTTTCCATCGTTAAAACCTAAAGTTGTAGATGAATCGGTTACCTTCTGTAATTTGTTACTTTTATCGGTATTTTCATAATCATAAACTAAATCATCTATCAAACGAGGTGTGGCTTGCTCGGTTTGTCCATAACGCTTTAGGGTTTTAATGTTTCCATTGTGGTCATAACTTAATTGTTCGTCGTAAGTTCCTGCAAATATCTTATCTACTTTCTCTTTACGATAAAAGCGAGCAAAATTCTATCTCCGATAAAGAAATTAAAGATTTACTAAAACTGATAAAATAACAAAAGGCAAACCAACATTTGCCTTTTGCTTTATTGTGATGTGAATGGTGTGTATTCTATCAACATATCTGATACACTACCACCTTATCTTGTATTTGCTTCAAAATTATCTCCAAAATATTTAACACTATCTTTTAAATAACTTTTATTTTCAAAGTCAAGTATCTCAAAATATGTATAATTTTCATCTGTGTAATGTAAATTTTTAATATTTTTTAATTCTTGAATTTCATTCTTTTTTAAAAATAGAATTATTTCTTCATAGTAATCAAATAGAAAATAATCTTTATTTTTTATTTGATCGATATTTTTAAAACTTATATCATTACTATATACTTTACCTTCTACAAAATATCTATTATTCGAAAATTCATCATAGATATATGTATAAGTATTTGGATATTCTATCTCTTCAATAATAAATAATTTACTTGGCTTTATTTTATGTTTATTCAACTCTTTAATTAAAAAAGAATTTTTAGAATTATTAATTTCTTTTTTAAAATTTGAATCATTCGATGTTTCTTTCAAGTTTTTCTTACTACAATTAATAACAATAGATAATAGAATAAATACGGATATTATTTTAATAAAAGAGAGCATTTTTTTTGGGTTTGTTGGATTTTTTGTAAAATACTATAAGCCTTATCATCTATCATCCAAGTTTTATTAACTTTCTTCATCATCCTTGATTCCTCCATTACTGAACCTTCTCCTGTAAGAGTATAATGAGTCCTTTGTGGTATATTATTCTCTCGTCTAATCATATTTTCAATAAACATAGCATAAACTTCGTCATTTTTTATATTAGATGTTGTACCTCTGTCATTAGTCATGCTATACCATGTCGCATCTGTTACTTTATTATCAAAAATGAAATCTGACAATGCGTGTCCTAATTCATGACCAATTGTGGCAAACATATTTTTAGTAAGAGATTCGAATCCTGATGTTGTTGCTATATTTTCATTTTGATTGAAAAAAGTCATAACCTCCATAGATTTACCATTTTGTCTAGTTACGTTTTTACCTTTATATCTACCATTATATGTATTATTTCTAATACCAACATTAAAGTCATCATTATTAAATAAATTTAGAAAAGCTTTCCCTCCTTTACAATCTTCACAACCTATTTGATTCAACATTCCTAAAATTTGAGATGCATAACTACCTTCACTTGCTGTATATTCAACATCAAACTTTCCCGTTTCTTCATTTTTTGAATACAATTGACCATTATCGTACCTATATTTAGTACCATTATCATAGATATAAATATAATCTCCATTTATATCAATAAATTTTACAGGATTATTAGTTGTATATTGATAAGGATTTAAGTGATAATAAGCTTCAGACATTCTATCTATACTGAAATAACGCCCTATCGCAGGGTCGTAATTTCTTGCTCCGTAGTCGTACAGATTTAGGTTTAATTCGTCTTGCAGTTCAGCACTTCGTGCGGTATATTCGCTAAAAGTTCACTCAAAACTTTTAGCTCTATAATCATTGTTTTGTACTTATAATTTGCAGACCCAGATGTTGAACCACCGCCTGGAGCTGCTAATCCTATACCAATTTCAATTAAATCACTCTCTCTTACAATTTCTCTTGTTGCACTTCTCGTATATCCTTTGTGTTGTAAGCCAAACGGATAATAATGATCTTCGTTTACTGTTTTCAATGTATTATTTACTTCATCCCATGCATAACTTACACGTACACTTGCTCCGCTCGGGTCATTTCACAAAAAGCTTTATCAAAGTTTTTTGCTCATAAATCCAAATGATCAGCTAAGTTGTATACATAATTATATGAAATTGTACCATCTGTTATAGCATTTACATAACCTTCTGTTGTCGGGAAAAACTGTAATACACCATCTTTGTACTGAAAGCCATCTAAATACTCTGTAACTATTGTTGTGATTACATTACTTACTCCTTCTTGAGATTTTACTATTTTTCTGAGCTTAGCTCCACTTGCATCATAGGCATATTCTATACTTCCTACTCCTTTCTTTACTAAGATAAGTAAATTTAAATGATTGTAAAGTAATACTATCTGTAATTCCTTTGTTTAAATCTAATTTTAGATTTCCAGTTTTATCATAAGCATAATCATTTCCAGTTTTGTTTCCATCATTAAAACCAAAAGTTAGAGAAGAATCCGTTACTTTTTGTAATTTATTACTTCTATCTCCATAATCATAAACCAAATTATCAATCAAGAGTGGAGTAGACTGCTCAGTTTACCCGTATCGTTTTAGGATTTTTGATGTTTCCATTATAATCATAGGTTAATTGTTCGTCATAAGTTCCTGCAAACAATTTATCTACTTTCTCTTTACGATAAAAGCGAGCAAAATTCTATCTCCGATAAAGAAATAAAGGACTTACTAAAACTGATAAAATAACGAAAGGCAAACATACGTTTGCCTTTTGTATTATTGTTAACTTATTTGTAATAAATGTATTATGAAATAACAACACTTCTGATACACTACCCTACCTTGATAAATGAGAAGGTTTACCCACTGAACATGATTTAAGACAATCTTGATTTAAATCAAAATTTATTAAAGATTTATAAATACACTTAAATTCAATTTCATTAGTAAGTTCCTCAAAACTCTTAATAATGTCTATTATTTTGTATCTTTTATATGTGTTTTTTTGTATATCATTAAGCATAAATAAAAAATCATTGGAACTAAATCCTTTTAACCTATAAATTTTGTTAAACTCGTCTACTGCAATGAAGTAATCATCACAAGAAGATGAGTTATATACTATTTTAATGTCATTAGAACTTATACTAATTTTATTTTTTTTTGTGTTAAATTTATATAGACTGATGTTATATAAAGGAGGGAAAGCTCCTATAGAGTCAAATTTAATGTCTACTAAATTTAAATAATTGAATTTAAAAACATCTTCATTCTTTTCATCTACAAACTTTATCACATCATCGGTTATTAGATTTAAAAGAAATTTTTTATCTGAAGAGAGATTATTATTCTTATTCTGCGAAAACATATAAGTTTGGAATGTTAAAAAGATAATAATCGTTATTTTGAGTATTTTCATAAGAGTAAATTTTATCTAAAAAACAACCACGGTTTATTCATTAAAAAATAATTAGCTTGAGGAACAGGATACTGTTTTTTATTATTGTTATATCTCTCTTGCCAATCCATAGCAGTTTTTGATTGAAATGTATTTCTATTTGCAGGATCTTGACAGTTATGAGTAGCCCCCATATTCAAAGCATTTGAAGGGGCTTTACTATTCCCATAAGCATGTCCAAGTTCATGAGCAAGAACATGTGATTTTGGTCTAATATCTCCAAAATCTAATGTAGTAGTTATTGATGAAATAGTATTAAAAGTTCCATCTGCATTTGTCCGCATTTGCATATTTGTAACAGCTCCTCCAAAGGTAGACGCTTCCCCTGCAATTATTTTAATATCAATACTTTTTTCATTCCCATTCCCATCAATGAAAGTTAAATTATTAGCCTTATCAAAATTTTCAGGATCAATTGAAGCAAAATCATTAATAGCTTCTTGTATTAATGATTCATTTTTTATAGAATTACTTAAATCCTTTGTTGTTCTTTCTAAAGAGTTTTTGTCTTTTTTGTATTGGTTCCATTCAGATTTAGAAGAAAAATCTTTTTTCTTCATTTCTTTATTATTACCATATTTTTCAGAAAAATTATTTTGTTTATACTTATATAATTTCTCAAGTCTTTCTTTATTTGCTGTTTCTCCATTAATTATTTCCATACCATTAGGGTCAATAAAAATAACAGGATTATTGGCGGCATAATTATATGGTGATAAGTGAGTATATTTTTCTGCCAGTGGGTCGATGTTGAACCAACGTCCAATAGCAGGGTCATAATTACGTGCACCGTAGTCGTACAGATTTAGGTTTAATTCATCTTGCAGTTCTTTACCATTGTAACGGTATTTATAATTTGCAGAACCTGAACTTGTTCCTAAACCAATTCCTATTTCTACTTCTCCAATTCCTCCTGTAATATCTTTAGGTGGTTTGTTGTATCCTTTGTGTTGTAAGCCAAACGGATAATAATGATCTTCGTTTACGGTTTTTAATCTATTGTTGACATCATCCCACGCATAACTTACGCGCACATTTCCCAAATGATCTGTCAAATTGTACACATAGTTATACGCCACTGTTCCTGCTGTTATCGCATTTACATAGCCTTCTGTTGTCGGAAAAAACTGTAACACTCCATCTTTGTACTGAAAACCATCTAAATATTCGGTAATTGTTGTCGTTAATCCGACATTTACTCCTACTTGTGCTTTTACTATTTTTCTGAGCTTAACTCCACTTGCATCATACGCATACTCTATGCTTTGAGTTCCTTTTCTAACTAAGATAGGTAAATTTAAATGATTATAGGTTAAACTATCTGTAATTCCTTTATTTAAATCTTTGGTTAAATTTCCGTTAACGTCATACGCATAATCGTTGCCTGTTTTGTTTCCATCGTTAAAACCTAAAGTTGTAGATGAATCGGTTACCTTCTGTAATTTGTTACTTTTATCGGTATTTTCATAATCATAAACTAAATCATCTATCAAACGAGGTGTGGCTTGCTCGGTTTGTCCATATCGCTTTAGGGTTTTAATGTTTCCATTGTGGTCATAACTTAATTGTTCGTCGTAAGTTCCTGCAAAATCTTTAGCTAGGTTAGAATAATTCGCATTGGTTAAACGATTTAAACCATCATATTTGTAATCATACGAACGTAAAAACGAATTTTCTTGCGTCAACCAAAACGTTTGTGAAATATTTCCGTTGAATAATTCTTGCGTATTATTACTTGCTTTGGTGTAATCTTTTGTGTTATAATTTATTTTATAAGCAAAAAGGTCTGTTCCTAAATTTGTAATATCATTTATTTGCGTTAACCAACCTCTGATGTTGTAGTTATAATCAACCGTTTGATAAGGTGAAGTCGTCGTATTTCCTACTTTTTTAGAGGTTAATTGACCAATATTATTATAATTATTTTGTGTCAAAACTTCTACTTTACCACTGTTTATCTGATGCGTATGTTTGGTTAATCGTTCAAATTTATCATAAGAAAAAACTTCTGTTACTTTTAGAGGTGCATCTGTTTTTAAACGCTTATGCGTCGTGACAACTTGTTTGGCTTTTCCTCTAAAGTCTAATTCACTTTCAACAATTGTAGAACCGCCTAAATAATTAATTTTATGAGTTTTTATTGGACGTAAATATTTATTATCATAAAATGTGTAATTATACTCAAAATTCCATCCATTATTTTCCCAAGTACCCAAACTACGCATTACAGTTAATGTTGGTAAACCTTTCAATTGACCTCCTGTCGCAATGCTTTGTCCTAAAGCATTTCCTGCAAGCGAAACTCCTTCTTGTGTCATCGGATAATCATCGTAATAATTAACCGTTAATACATGATTGTTATAACCAAAACCTGCTTCGTTATAGTAAATTATGATGTTGTCTTGTTTGTAGCCAGTTGCATCTCTACTGACATTATTATTGCCTAAATGATCATTTATTCCTGCTTGAATCTGATCTCTTGTTCGACCTTCAGCTTCCCATGTTTTTCCTGTTATAGCTACTCGTCCAAATTTGTCGTATTTAGTGAATACCCAATAATTTTCATTGCGCATGTTCTCATCCTGTACTCCAACCAAACGATCTTGTTTATCGTAAAGCATATATTCCCAACCTTTTCCAGGGAGTTTTTTCTCAACTAATCTGTTTTTATCATCGTAACGGTATTGATAAGCCAATTCTTTTAACAAAGAAATATAATTCAAAACATTCGTGCCATTGTTAACTAATTCCATCAACTTTGGTGGT
This sequence comes from Empedobacter tilapiae, assembly GCF_004785645.1. Taxonomy (GTDB): domain Bacteria; phylum Bacteroidota; class Bacteroidia; order Flavobacteriales; family Weeksellaceae; genus Empedobacter; species Empedobacter tilapiae. Next base: position 281,945 of record NZ_SRPE01000001.1, read on the forward strand.
AAAACGCAGGCTAAATTCCCATAAATATCGTACACATAATAGGTGTTGAATTCTTTGCCGCCTGTTTGAATTCTTTTCAAAATTACTCGCCCTTCTTTGTCTTTAAACTCAATAATAGGCTGCCCATTTTCGTCTGTCGTCGTGGTTTTATACAACATTCCATTCTGATAAGTACCTGTTATCGTTAACGAAATATTGTTACCTGAATTGGTCAAGGCTTGATTAATCCCAAACATCAGTACATTGTCTCCAGAATTAGTTTGGTAATCAAAACTTATCGCTCGATTCGTATTGACATCCCACGTAGCTCCTGGAGCACCTTGTTTTAGAACTCTATTCAATGGTGAATTTTCGTACTTTTTTTGGCTATATACCTGAGCTTCTGGATAGTCTGTATACGTAACTGCTTCGGTATACGAAAGATCTCCTACAACTCCTGGCAAATATTCCCGATCAACACGACCAAATCCATCATAAGTTACTTTTGTTGCCAAACTAGGGTTAATAAACTCCATTCCTACATTGCTAAAACCCGCCATAGATAGACCTGCTTTAGGGCTTACAATACTTAGTTTTTCTCGTCCTAAGCCATCAAAATAAGTGATTTTATTGATGTGTTGTTTTGCTGATGTATTAGCTTTTGTGGTATCTGTCGTTGCTTCTAATAATTCTTTCGTTAAAATGTAATTTTCAGTCTTTGTTTGCGCTTGTCCCACAACGTTAATTCCTAACATTGCAAGAAAACTTAGTATTATTTTTTCATAAAAGTGTTGCATAAGTATGTTAGGTTTAAGGTTGTTTGTAATTGTATTCAAACGTTTTAATCACTTCATTTTTCTCATTTACAATTGACTGCAAACGATTGGATGAATCGTAATTATAATATTCTGTTTGTCCATTTGGTCCTGTAATACTTGTTACGCCAATTAATGGTTTGTACGTATAAGAAGTAAGCATTGCGTCAGGAATTAATGCTCGAATAGTCGATTGTTCTGCTACAGTCAAAGTTCCACTTTGTATTTTAGTTAGATAATTTGCTAATTTGCTTGTAGCATTAGCAAACGTAGATCCTTCAATCTTAGCTACTGGATATTGACCTCCATATCCCCAAATAATAGAAACGGGAATTCCATTTTCTAAGGTATATTGCAGTAAATTACCTTTTGCATCGTAACTGTTGTAAGTGATTTTGCGGTCAGCTTCTACAAATTGACTACTTCCTTTTTTCTGGAATACTCCTGATTTTTCTATAATACCATTAGCTCCATTGAATTCTTTATACTCGTTGTAAACAGCAGATATAACTGTATTTTCATTCAGCTTTTGAACAATTGTTAATGGTTCCGAAATTCTGTTATGTGCCGTTAATTTATCTGCAATTGCATTACCTGCCCAATCTGGTGGATATTGGTATTCGGTCGTTAGGGTTTCGCCTTTGCTATTTTTGGTAGATTGTTTAGTTAGTTGTAAATGATTTGGACTATCGTAATTGTAGTTTGTTTCTGTGGTAATAGAAGTTCCATTATCAAAATATTCATCTGTTATCATTCTTGATAAATATTGTTGTTCACTATAATCTTTGTTATACATAAATGACATTGGACCATACATTTGACTAGTACTAAGAGTATATTTATACTTATCATGATTTAGCGACTGATGGTACAAAAAATTAGTCTCTTTTATTTTATTATTATTTTTGTAAAATTCTTGAGATTTTAATAATCCTTGTCTCCAAATAGGTACATAGTGATAAACTTCTCTTATATCTAAAAAATTACTATTGTAAATAGAAGGAAGAGCAAGCTTTATATCAGACTCATTTTTAAAAGAATAACTCTCTAACGCTTTGTAATAAGTATTTTTAGTCCTTAAAACTTTATTTTGGAGCACATCAATTATTTTTTCTGTAACTTCAGAATATAATATCTTATTTGTTGTATTTGAATCTAAAAAAGGTTGAAAATTTGAATTTAAAATAATATAAGCATCTTCATATGAAAAATAATTTTCATAATTAAAACCTGTATCTGAAAAAAATGAAATCAATGGAGATATTGAAATTAACTCTCCTGAAGATATATTATTACTAGTATTATAATCATACTCCTTTCTTAACACTAATTTATTTTCATCATAATGCTCTATACTGTTTATCCTTAGTCCATTTGCATTTTTATTTATTTTGGAAGGATTATCAATTAGTTTAGACAGCCGAACTATGATATTTTTTCTGTCATTTAAAAATTGACTTAGATTACTAACTTTTAGTAAATAAGTTCCAGCATCTAATTCTATAGTTTTGTTATTATCACTCTCTTGTAAAATGATAAATTTATTGTTTCCTCTCAGATGAACACTTGGACAGGAAGTATTAACCGAAATACAATCTGGACCTATGAATTCTTTTACTAAAGTAATATCAACTAGTGATTTTTCTATTAATTCAAATGTTTCTTCATAAAACGTAGGATAAGATTGATTGTCGTCTATGTCAGGACCAGTAAAAGGAGAAGTGATTATTCTGGTTAATTCTTCAGTTATTTTATCATCAGGTTCATCAATATCTAAATAATGGTTATATAATCCAAGAGAAAAAGTATTGAACATTCTTTTATCAACTGTATTAGGTTCTGTATTAATTTTAACAACACCTTTTTCAGGTAACGTAATTTTTTCTAATATCCCATATTTTAAATATTGTTCATTGACAAATCGGTCTCCTTTCTGAATTTTATTTAATCCAACTCTATAAGATGGTATCCTTGTATTATAATTTTGGTTATTAAAATATCCCCATAAATCTATTTTAGGAGATAGTCTACTTGGTAATCCTTCAGGATTAATGTAATCAAAGGAATAAAAATCTTCTATCTTATCGGTTACTCTCTTTATTTTATTTAAGAATATTCTTTCAGTTTTAGAAGTAGGATCATTGAAAATTTCTGCAAAATAATTTTTAAATTCAAACGTATAGATTAAAGTGTCTTTTCCTTTATTTATAGCTATTTGATCGATTTTTCTTCCTCCAGTTACGTGGTTGCTAGTTGAATAATTAAAATCAATGGTTAGGTTAGTCGTTGCTATTTTACTGATAAAAGGTTTATTAACTCTATTTACAGTATAAATAACATCATTTTTTCCTTGTATTGAATGTATAGATTTGTATAATAAGTATTGTTCATTCACAAAAGTTTTATAGAGATTAAGGCTATTCAAATAACTAAAATCAATCGTCTTATTGTTTTTCTTTATTTGGGTTAAATTCCAAGAGGAAACAAAACCATCATTATTATATATTTCATTAGCTGAATTGTCCTGTCCACCAAAATGATATTCAGTTCCGTCAGTATCTATAATTAATATTGAGTGAGGTAAATTCGGGATAATTTTAAGATCATTGAAAGGATATAATATAATATCTTTAGTTCCTTCTTTAAACATAAAATATCCTGCTTTTCCATTTATATCAAAATAAAATTTATCAGCTTGTAAATCATATTCTTTATTATATGCTTTAAAATAAATTTCTTGTTCTAAAGTTTTCACTCCTGAAGGGTTTGCAATGAAAGTAATTCCATTCTTAGTTTTATTATACATATCATAAACACTAAACCCTTTAGTTGGATGCAAATATCCAAATGTAAATTCATCTGGAATACCTCTTACTTCTCTTGATATTTTTGGGATACTTAAAGACCAATCATGTCCAAATTCGTTTGATATATCTCCAACTTTTACTCCACGAGAAGAATAATTTAGATTTAATTTGATATCATTATTTCCCAATGGTAAAGAAAGTAACGGTACACTATAAGAGATACCTCCAGTATTTAAATCAATAGGATAATCTATATTAGTACTAAATTTTTGAATTTCAGGAGTAGTCGGAAATTTAAGACTAACATCTTGTGCCAAAATTTTAGTAATAAATAATAAATATATAAAATAAAAATGTTTCATTACTTTTTAATAATTTTAATAGATTCTGTTTGGTTGTCATAGTTGATTTTTAGGATGTAAACTCCAGCAGGATAATTACTCAACAAAATAGGTGTTGAACGGTATTTCACCTCTTTAGTTTGCAAATGTTGACCTGTTAAATTGTAGACTTCAATAACCGCTTTTTCAAACTCTTTGTTAATTAAAACATTCACAAAATCGCGTGTAGGATTTGGATAAGCTTCGATATAGGTACGTTTTTCTGTAGAAGATTTATCGCCTAGTTTTACCAAGTAAAAATCGTCTTGTCCTTTTGCTGTGCTACCGTTAGTAGAATTTCCTAACAATAAATACGAACCATCACGCATTGGAATCACTTTTTCTAAATAGCTAAAACTTTCATTTTTTCCGATCTCCTTTTTCCAGCTTTCTTCGAAACGATTGTCAAAATAAAAAGCCAAGTATTTACTCTCCAATTCATTCTGATTCGTAGTACTTTTATGTTTATAATCGATCGTATTTGCAGTGATTAGATAATCATTCTCGAGTGGTAAAACAGAATTAATTTGAACAGAAGATTTAAATTCTTTCGACTTTTCATTCGAAAATGAAAGATTTTCATCTAATTCAACTAGTTTTAATTCGTTTTTTGCTGGATAATTAACAGCTAAAATTATTTTACTATCAGTAGAATTCAACGAAACTAAATTAGATTGTTGATCATTTTCAAGTGTTTTTTCCTGAATAATTTCTCCTTCTTTATTTAATTCAACAAGCCAAACACTACTTAAATAATGACTATCTTGAGATTTTAATTCACCTTTTTTGGAATTTGAAATACCTCCAATTAAATAACCATTCTTTGTTTCAACTATTGTTTTTAAGGCTTCTTCTTGCTCTCCACCAATTGTTTTTTCCCATAAAACAGTTCCTTTTTCATCTAATTTAATGATCCAAAAATCATTGGAACCAAAGTTGTCTTGTGATTTTATGTTTGATTTGGGAGAATCAGAATTTACACCAATTAAATAACCTTTATCAGTCGTTCTAATTACCGTTAAAGCCTCATCATTGCCTAAACCTCCAATTGTTTTTTGCCATTGAATAGTTCCTGTTGGATCTAATTTTATCATCCAAACATCCATCATTCCAATAGCTTTTTCGGTTTTATCACCAGATTTTGAAGAATTGGAAGAACCTACTAACAGAAAGCCTCCCTCGGGAGTTGTTATTGCTGATTTCAATAAATCGTCCCCATCTCCTCCAAAAGAATTTTGCCATTCTTGATTTCCATTTTCATCCATCTTCCAGATGAAATAGTCTAAACCTCCTTGATTTTTCTTTTGAATATCACCTGTTGCATCAGAAGCAGAACTTCCTAAAATTAAAAAACCATAATCAAGTGTCGGTATTGCATGATAGAGATATTCTGCTTGTTCGCCTCCAAATGTTTTTTCCCACAAAACATCCTGCTGTGCAGAAATTGTAAGCATAGAAAATAGGGAGAAAACTGAGAGTAAAGTTTTTCTCATATATATTAGTGTTAATTAGTAATCGAATATACTACTTTTTTTTTGTAAATGATTGATATTTAATAAAAACCCAATATTCATCTAGACCTTTATCTTACAAAGATCCATCAATTATTTTTCAAAAAATTACGGTTTATCGTAAAAGAGAAATCTAAAAAAATAGTTTCCCTACTATAGTAATAGTAATAGTAATTACGTTTTAAATAATTACTTAATACAAAGACCAAAATAAAAAAGGAGCTATAAAATAGCTCCTTTTTTATTTGATATACTTTATTTTTAATATGCTTTTGCGTATAAAACTCTGTATTTTGCAGGTTTTCCCGAGAAAACATCTACTCCCTCTGTTGGTGTTTCGAATGCTAAAGGAATACAACGAATTGTAGCTTTTGTTTCATTTTTCACTGCCTCTTCCGTTTCTTCTGTACCGTCCCATAGAGCAGAAACAAATCCTCCTTTATTTTCAATTATATTTTTGAATTCCTCAAAATCAGAAGCTTCTGTGATATGTTCATCACGATAACTCAAAGCACGATCGAATAAGTTTGTTTGAATATCTTCTAACAACTTTTCAACCTCTGTTGATACATTATCTAACGTAATAAATTGTTTTTCTAACGTATCTCGACGAGCAACCTCAACATGACCTTTTTCTAAATCTTTTGGTCCAATTGCAATTCGCACAGGAACACCTTTCAATTCATATTCAGCAAATTTCCAACCTGGTTTTGTTTTATCATCATCATCAAATTTGATTGAAATTCCTTTCGCTTTCAATTCAGATGAAAATTTATCCACCACTTGACGAATTTCTTCTAATTGTTCCTCTGTTTTATAAATAGGTACAACAACAACTTGAATTGGCGCTAATTTTGGAGGTAAAACTAATCCTAAATCATCAGAATGTGTCATTATTAATGCTCCCATTAAACGTGTAGAAACTCCCCATGAAGTTGCCCAAACATATTCTTGTTTTCCTTCTTTACTAGCGAATTTAACATCAAAAGCTTTTGCAAAATTCTGCCCTAAAAAGTGAGAAGTTCCCGCTTGTAAAGCTTTTCCATCTTGCATCAACGCTTCAATTGTATAGGTATCATCTGCTCCAGCAAAACGCTCAGAATCTGACTTTCTTCCTTTTACAACTGGAATTGCCATAAAATTTTCTACAACATCAGCATAAACTTCTTGCATTTGTTGTGCTTCTGCAATTGCTTCTTCTTTTGTCTCATGCGCTGTATGTCCTTCTTGCCATAAAAACTCTGCAGTTCTTAAAAACAAACGTGTACGCATTTCCCAACGAACTACATTTGCCCATTGATTAATTAAAATTGGTAAATCGCGGTAAGATTGTATCCAGTTTTTATAGGTACTCCAAATAATTGCTTCAGAAGTTGGACGAACAATTAATTCTTCTTCTAATTTCGCTTCAGGATCTACAATTAACTTTCCTTTATTATTAGGATCATTTTTTAATCGGTAATGTGTAACTACAGCACATTCTTTTGCAAAACCTTCTGCATTTTTTTCTTCAGCTTCAAATAAACTTTTAGGAACAAATAAGGGGAAATAAGCATTTTGATGACCAGTTTCTTTGAATCTTTTGTCTAATTCTGCTTGCAGTTTTTCCCAGATAGCATATCCATATGGTTTAATCACCATACTACCTCTAACCTTCGAGTTTTCAGCTAGATTCGCTTTTACAACTAGTTCATTGTACCACTTAGAATAATCCTCAGCACGAGTTGTTAATTTTGCCATAATCTTTTATATTTGTTGATAAGTTTCGTATCTTTACTTGGCATAAATATTGCCTTTAAATTTATGCAAATCTAATTATTACAAACGATGTAAATTTATAATTATGAACAAAGTTTATAAAATTTCTAATAAAATTTCTATAACTACATTAATTATTGTAGCTACATTAGGAATTTCATCTTGTTCGACTTATCAACCAAGTGGTTACGAAAGCGATGGGGTTTACTATAACCCAAAAACAGATAAAACGTATCAACAAGCTCAACCACAATATAATAACGAGCAAGAAGAACAAGATAACTCTGGTGAAATAAAAATAGGAAGTCCATACTTCGATGCTGAAGGAAATGGTGCTGAACAATTTTACTACCAAGACGATACAGATACTACTCAAAATAATTCGGCTGAGAAAACTTCAACCAAAGTTAAAATTAATGGATATGGTTTAGGAGGTTATAATTATTTTGGTAACAATAATTACACACTTTCTTACAACGGATCTAACAATTATGATTGGGGACGTAATGATGGTGTAGAAATTAATATCTGGAATAATAATCCTTGGTACAGTTACGGATGGGGAGGTTTCTATAATCCATATCGTTGGGGATACTATAATCCTTGGTATGGAGGATGGTACGGAAACGGCTTTGGAGTTTCATTCGGTTGGGGATGGAATGATCCGTGGTATAATGGATATTATGGTTGGGGTTGGAACAGACCTTACTATGGTGGATATTATGGTTGGAATAACGGTTGGGGTTACGGATATCCGGGTTATTATGGATATGGATACTACCGTCCAAGAGGTATTTATACTCAACCAGGTAACAGATATAATGGAGGATTAAATAATAGTATTAATTCTACTCGTCCAGTTGGAAGTTTTAATAACAGAAATGGATTATCTAATAATATTCGACCTTCTAGATTAAATACAATTGAAAATTCAACAACTCGCCCAACTAGAGATGTGAGACCTTCTATTAATCAAGGAAATGTTAATACTCGTCCTACTCGCGAAGTAAGACCAACTATAAATGATATTCAAAATAATACTCGCCCTACAAGAGAAGTGAGACCTTCTGTTAATCAAGGAGATATTAATACTCGTCCTACTCGCGAAGTAAGACCAACTATAAATAATATTCAAAATAATACTCGCCATACAAGAGAAGTGAGACCTTCTGTTAATCAAGGGGATATTAATACTCGTCCTACTCGTGAAGTAAGACCAATACAAACACAACAGCCTACTTACAACACAAGACCAACGAGAGAAGCACAACAATACCAACAACCTAGCAGAAGTTACGATAGAGGTAGTATGAATAATTCTCGACCTTCATATTCTACTCCTTCACCAAGTAGAGGAAGTAGTATGAGTAGCGGAAGCATGGGAGGAGGTTCTCGTGGAAGTAGTACAGGAGGCGGAGGTTCTCGTGGAGGAAGAAGATAAATAGATTTAGATCATAAATAATGAAAAAAATATTATTAAGCCTTTGTACCTTAGTTGGTACATTGGCTTTTGCGCAACAAAACAAAGAATACAAAACTCAGTATTCTACAAATGCTATAAATTTGTATTCACAAGACATTAACAGTGGAAATGCTAAATATATTGGTGTTGGTGGAGCTGTTGGTGCATTAGGAAGTGATATCACATCTGTTGAGCAGAATCCTGCTGGATTAGGAGTAGCAATAAACTCTGATGTACAAGTTACAGCTGGTGTTTCTACTTTTAGTAATAAAACTAATTTCGGAACAAATATCAAACAATCTGATAATAATTTTGATTTTCAACAATTTGGAGGAACATTTGTTTTCGCAAATGAAGCTTCAAAATGGAATCGTTTCACAATTGGTGTAGCTTATCTTAATCAACGATTAGATAATTACTCATCGATTGGAACAAATGAAGGAATTAAATTCGCTGATCCAGATGGAACTTTCAATGGTTATTTGAAAGATATTGATGGTTATAAATCTAAATTCTCGGTTAACCTAGGTACAAGTTATGATGACAAAGTCTACTTAGGATTTGGATTAAACTTTCATGAAACAAACTATTCTGGATATGAACAATATGCAGAGCGCGATGACAACAATAATCAAACATATGTTTACAACGCAAATGGTGCTCCTTTTCGTGAAATTGGACAAGGATTTTCTTTTTCATTAGGTGCTATTTACAAAGTAAATCACAATGTACGTTTAGGTGCAGCATATCATTCTCCTGTTTGGTACAATGTTGCAGAAGATTTCTACAGTGCAAAAAATTCTTTTGATTACGATAAAAGAACTGCAGATACATATTATATGTATTCTTCAGATTATGACATGACACGTGGCGGACGTTTTGTAGGAAGTTTAGGTTTTGTAGTAGGTAAAAACTTATCAATTGGAGCTGATTATACCTATCACATGAACAATGACACGAAACTAAAACCTACTCAATATTTTAACGGCGATAATAATTTTATCAATGATTTTGTAAAAAACTCAAATGAAGTTAGAGTTGGAACTGAATATCGTATCGATCGTTTTAAAGTAAGAGCTGGTTATAACTATATTACTTCTCCTTACAAAGATTTTAACACCTCTAAAGTTCTTAATACTGAATTCAGAGATGAAAATAATGTACCACAAAACATTAATCTTAAAAATGCTTTTGCAGGAGATATTAATCGTGTAAGTTTTGGTTTAGGATATGATTTTGGCGGATTCTATATTGATGCAGCTTATCAATATCAAACCCAAAAATACCAACAGTTAATTGGAGGAACAAATTTTGTAGATCCAAATTACGATGAGAAACTTCAAGGTTATTATTTTGTATCTTTACCTAGCTATTCTCCAAAAGTTAAATTAGACAACAATTTATTCTTATTGACATTAGGTTGGCAATTCTAATAAAGAAAATAGATATAAAAAAATCGGATGAAGTTCATCCGATTTTTTTTGTACTAAATATTTAATATAGTTTAAACAAAAACTATTAATTTATTCTTTTAATAGAAGACATTCCCGAAGTACTCACTTTTGTTTTCAATCCATTTTCATCTACATAACGAACAGAACTCGCTCCAGAACTATTTGCAGTCAAACTATTCACAGCCCAAACTGTTGTAGAACTTGCTCCAGAACAATCAACTATTACATTTGCAGCTTTTAAATCTTTTCCTATAAAAGAAGAAGCTCCCGAAACCGAAATATTCAGATCTTGTACATTTCCAGAAATCTTCATACTTGAAGCTCCAGAATTATCCACAGAAATAGAATTCGAAACAACATCTAATTTTAAATTACTAGCTCCTGATAAATCAACAGCCATTTTTTCTACTTTCTGCGTTGGCAAAACGGTAACACTCGTTGCACCTGATAGATCAAACGAACGTAATTTTTGATGAGGAAATTTAATCTTAATAGAAGCATTTTTCAAATTTACAGTTCCATTAATTTTCATAATTAAAACTCCATTTTTAACTTCTGTCGTAATTCTACTCATGATATTATCTGGCGCTTCAACAGAAATTTCACCATTATAATTACCATCAGAAACAGTAACACTTATTGCACTGCTCACATCAATTCCTTCAAAAGAAGATATCTTACGCATTTCTGTAACTGTATTACTACTTGCCTCTACTCGGTCTAAATAATTAGAAACTGGCGATTTAGAATTTAAATCTACCGAACAGCTCGCAAATCCTAACGAACTGAATATTAAAATTGGAAGAAAAATGTATTTCATATTGATGTCTTTTATTATTAAGACGTATTAACTTCTAAAAAGTTACAAAAAATATTCACTTTATTCAAATTTCTAAATCAATCCATACAAATATTTAGTAATTTCGCTAACTATGAAAATCATCAGTTACAATGTAAATGGAATTCGCGCTGCGATGACTAAAGGTTTGGTTGAATGGTTAGAAGCTGCACAACCAGATGTTTTTTGTATTCAAGAAACAAAAGCAATGCAAGAACAAGTGGACACAAAACCTTTTGAAGATTTAGGTTATCACATTTATTGGCATGCAGCGGAGAAAAAAGGATACAGTGGAGTTGCTATTTTCTCGAAAATAAAACCTAATCATGTACAAATAGGAACTGGAATAGATTATATTGATAGAGAAGGTCGTGTTTTGAGACTTGATTTTGATAATGTTTCAGTGATTAGTTTGTATTTGCCAAGTGGAACAAATATTGATCGATTAGATTTTAAATTACAATTTTGTGAAGATTTTAAAGACTATGTCAAAGAACTTAAAATATCTCATCCAAACATTGTAATTTGCGGTGATTATAATATCTGTCACGAAGCAATCGATATTCACGATCCTGTTCGTAATGCGAAAGTTTCTGGTTTTTTACCTGTCGAAAGAGAATGGATGACTGCTTTTCTTGATGAATGTAATATGATCGATTCTTTTCGTTATTTTGTAAAAGAACCTCATCATTACTCATGGTGGTCTTACCGTGCTAATGCGCGCAACAATAACAAAGGTTGGAGAATCGATTACAATATGGTGAGTAATACATTAGAAAAAAATATGACGCGTGCAACGATTTTACCAGAAGCTAAGCACTCTGATCATTGCCCTGTTTTATTAGAATTAGACGTTTAAGATTATATAAATGAAAAAAATTGTACTTTGTTGTTTCACTCTTTTTGCTATTGCAAGTTGCGTTCCTCAGAAACAACACCAAGAATTGGAAGCTAATTATTACAAAGCTTTAGACGATCAATCGAATACATCTAAAGAATTGACATTAGCAAATTTGAAAATCGAGAATCTTGAAAAAGATTTAGCAAAAACAAAAAGCGAATTATACATCAAAGATACAGCTTTGTCGAATGCGCAATCTATGATTAGAATGGCTCAAAAAGAGCACGATACTAATTTACAGGAATTATATTCGGCCTTGAATAGTTCTGGAGAAAAATCGAAACTTTTCTACACTCAATTGAATGAAAAAGAAAAGCAAGTTGCTGATTTGACTCAAAAAGTAAAAGATTTAGACGCTAAGATTGATCAAAAGGATACTGAAATCTTCAATCTAAAAAGACAAATCTTAACACAAGAGATTAATCAAAAGGTTTCGGAAGCAACAGCTACGCCTCCAAAAACAACAACTCCGACTAAAACAACAACTCCAGCAAAAACTGGAACAAAAAAATAATCAATAAAAGTCTTACACCAAAATGTAAGACTTTTTTTATTCTCCAAATCGAAGTAACTTTGCAACAACTAAAAAGTTTTAATGAAAGTTATTTGCGAAACAAAAAGTTTGGTATTACGAGAGTTTTTTGAGATTGATGCATTCGAATTATTTCAATTAAATTCTGACAAAGAATTAATGAAAATCGTCAACGAAAAACCGTATAAATCTGAAGACGAAGCGAAATTTTTTATCGAAAATATGGAGAAACATTACCAAGAACATGGTTTTGGTCTTTGGGGTGTTCACGAAAAAAAAAGCGGACGATTTGTTGGTTGGGGTGGTTTGCGTCAAACAAAATACGGCGCAGTTCTCAACATTCGTTTGAAACGTAAATTTCAGAACAAAGGTTACGGAACAGAAGTTTTGAATGCGATTGTAGATTATGCAAAAAATGAATTGAAATTAGATAAAATTGCTGCTAAAGCAAATGCTAATCAACCTGAAACATTGAAACTATTACAAAAATCTAAACTTCAACAATCAGAAGAAAACGAATTAATTTTCAAATTATAAAAAATAAAAAAGCCTTGCTAAATTATTTATCAAGGCTTTTTTATTATTTCTTTTTAGGTGGAAATTTTTGTAGCAATTTCGTTACACCTTTCTGAATATTCGCTGCACGCACTTCTGGCGAAGCTTTCAATGGCATCTGAATTTTCAAAGTTCCTTCCCAAACCAATCTTCCTTCATCCTTCATCGAAATAGTATAATTTTGATTTAATTTTTGAGAAGTAATTGGAATTCCTACAGAAACTCCACCTCCAAAACCATAACCACCAGTTCCCATTCCAATTCCTACATTAGAATTTTGTTGTTTAGAAACAAACTCTTCTGGCTTAACCTCAAGTGTTAAACTTCCATTATTCGATTTCTGAAAACCTCTGTACAACATTCCTTTTTCAATCGACGAATATAATCTGGCAGAATCTAAATCATTCAAACCTAAATTTCCCGTTTGCGTAAATGAATAGGTTCTATTTGTTTCAAAATCAAAATCTCGGTCATAATCTACCGCTACATTTTGCGTACTACACGAAACAATTGTTAAGAATATAGTACTTAATAATATTATTCTTTTCATTTTTAATTCTCAATTATTTTAAAGAAGCAATATACATTTCCACAACTCTTTTTAACGAATCAAATCCTATATCGTTTAAATTAATATCATTGATAGAAATCCATTTAATTTCAGCAATTTCTTCCTTTTCTAAAATAATTTCTTTCTCTGGAAAATCAGCTACAAAAGCTAAATCACATGTTTTATATGGAATTCCTTTATATTCGTAGTTATTTGGTTGAGATGTAAAATAGTTAAAATCTTCCAAAGGAATTGTTACTCCTAACTCTTCTTCAAGTTCTCGTTGACAAGACCTCTCAGCAGATTCATCAGGATCTATAAAACCTCCTGCCAAATCTAACATTCCTTTCTTTGGTTCTTTGTTACGAACTGTGAAAAGAATTTTATCTTCCTTTTTTAGAATAACCGCTACTGCTGCTGCAACATTCTGATAATAAACTAAATCGCAATTATTACAACTCATTCGTCTAAAATCAAAATTATTAATGGAATGTCCACAGTTTGGACAAAATTTAAACGATTTTATCATCATATTTAAGCTAACTGTTATTATTTATTTCTTGGGTGAAATTTGATAATCGCATCTCGAATAAATTCTTGATCAACATGCGTATAAATTTCTGTTGTCGTAATACTTTCGTGTCCTAACATTAACTGAATCGCACGAAGATCTGCTCCATTTTTTAATAAATGAGTCGCAAAAGAATGACGAAATGTATGCGGACTAATTGTTTTTTTAACTCCTGCAATTATCGATAATTCTTTCACAATTGTAAAAATCATCACACGCGTAAGGTTTTTACCTCGTCTATTCAAGAACAAAAAATCTTCAAAACCTACTTGTATAGGAACATGAATACGAATACTATCTTTATACAAGTTAATATATTTTATCGTATAATCACTAATCGGAACTAATCTTTGTTTATTTCCTTTTCCAATTACTCGAATAAAACCATCATCAAAAAACAAATCAGAAATTTTGAGATTTATCAATTCCGAAACACGTAAGCCACAACCATAAAGCACTTCTAGAATCGCACGATTACGTTGTCCTTCTGGTTTTGATAAATCAATTACTTCAATCATTTTATCAATTTCTTTTTCGGAAAGTACATCAGGAAGTTTCATACCAATTTTTGGTGTTTCGAGTAAAGAAGTCGGATTATCTTCTCTAAAATCTTCGAGTTGCAAGTAACCAAAAAAACTTTTCAACCCAGAAATCACACGCGCTTGCGAACGCACACTATATTCACTCGATGCAAAATCGTGAACAAAATCCCTCAAATCGTCTTGTGAATAATCTAAAGGTTGTTTATCAGAATAATTAATTAATTTTTGAATATCACGTAGATAACCTTCAATTGTATTGGCAGAAACTCTTTTTTCTAATTTCAGATACATTTGATAGTCATACAAAGCATCTTTCCACAGCATTTACTTCGTTGTTTTTTCTAGTTCAAAAATACGCTTTATCATTTCATCTTCGGGCATCCAGACTTGATAAAATGCACGCGAACCATATAAAGTTCCGGCAATTGTTGCTTTCATGTAGTTATCAACAGTTGTTGAAAAGACTGGATTGAACTCATTTGAAGGAATTCCTAAAACGCCTAAAAACTCATTTCTATACATTCCAGCACTGAAATATTTCAAATAAGTTGTTTCATTGTGAAACATGAAAAAATCGTGTATTGAATAAATTTTCTTGAATAAAAAGTCATCAAAATAATTCGCATCTTGATTATAATACAACCAATTTGATACAGAATTTGTATCTAAGGCTACAAACTCGTCTGGAATAATTCCGCCACCTCCGTAAACTTTTTTACCTGAAGGCGCCATAAACTCTAAATCTTTATTAATCTTGATTGAATCCTTACTGTATAGTTCACCCGACTTTAATCGTTTGTATAAATCATCACTGTATTTTGCAGTTTTTTTATCAAAAGGTTTTTGAATTGAACGACCAGAAGGCGTATAATAATTTGCAACCGTCAAACGAACTTTGGTATCATCACCCAAATTAATTTCACGTTGCACCAAACCTTTACCAAACGAACGACGACCAACTATAATTCCGCGTCCGTAATCTTGTAAAGCTCCCGCAACAATCTCACTCGAAGAAGCAGAATTTTCGTCCATTAAGACATAAATTTTTCCTTGTTCAAAAAGACCTTTATTCGTTGCGTAAATATATTTTTTACGTTTTTGTTTATCTTGAGTATAGACAATCAATTCATTTTTAGTCAAAAATTCATCTGCAATTTCTTCTGCAACATGCATTATTCCTCCTGGGTTTCCACGTAAATCGAACACCAAGGTTTTCATTCCTTGATCCAATAAATTTTGTAAACCTTGATGAACTTCATTTGCAGAATTTTCAGAAAAACGAGTCAATTTAAGATAACCAATATCTTTTGTCAACATATGTTTTCCTGTAACTGTTGGAATAGGAACAATGGTACGATTGAGTGTAACAGAAATTGGTTTTCGATCGCGAATAACAGATAATTTAACTTCCGATCCTTTTTTCCCCTTTAATAAACCTTCAATCGTTTTATTATCTTTTGCAATCAAAGATTGATCATCTGCAGCAACTAATTGATCTCCAAATTCTAGTTTACCATAATTTTTCGTTCCAGGTAATGTACGTTCAACAACAATAGTATCATTCATTGTTCGAAATTGAATTCCAATTCCAACAAACTCACCTTTTAATTGTTCTTCAGCCTTTTGCACAGAAGCTTTATCTATATATGTACTATGTGGATCTAGTTTAGCAACCATGTAATGAATCGCATCATCAACCAAACTATCCGAATTAACATCGTTTACATATTCGTTATCAATCAAAGAAACTAATCGACGAATTTTTTGTTCATTATCTGAATATTGTAATCCTACAATATCTTTATTCTCGTCGAATGCAAAGTCGTATTTCTTTCCAACCATAAACCCGGTTAAAAAAATAATCATCACAACCAATATGATATTAATAACTTTGAAAAAACTTCTCATTTAAATGTTAACTGTATAATTCTTCTTCTGTAATTTGTTGAATTGTAATTCCTGCTTTTTCTAAAAACTCTAATCCTGAAAGATCTTTGTATTGTTGTATATATACGATACGTTTAATTCCTGCTTGTAAAATCAATTTACTGCAATCTGTACAAGGAGAAAGCGTAATATACAATGTAGCTCCTTCAGCTGATTGAGTTGACGTAGCACATTTCAAAATAGCATTCGCTTCTGCGTGTAAAACATGCCATTTTGTATTACCTGCTTCGTCTTCGCATCTATTTTCAAAACCACTTGGCGTACCATTATAACCATCAGAAATAATCATTCGATTTTTAACAATAATTGCACCAACTTTTTTGCGTTCGCAATATGAAAGATTCGCCCACTCAAAAGCCATTTTAAGATAAGCTTTATCGTAACGTAATTGTTTTTCTAAGTTTGTTTCCATTTCTAATTAAGCTTCTTCTTTATTTTTTGTCCATAAAGGCGGAACAAAAAATGGTAATGGATTTCGAAAAAATGCTTTTAATGTATGTGAGATCATCGTAAAAATCTTATAAAAAGGAATATTATTAGATCGCATTGCCATTAATAATGATAAGATAAAACTAACTAAGAAGTTGCTCCAACCTACCATAAAAATTGCAATAAAACCAATAATCATTGGTCCAATATCAAAATGATAACCCATTCCTCCAATACCAATCGCGAAATTTCCTGAAACAAAAGTAATATGTCGAATATCGAAAGGTTGACCTGTAAAATCTCCTATCAAAAAGGCACATCCCATCATAAAACCGAATGCCACATTTCCGACAACTCCTCCCATATTTTTCTCAAACCAATTTGAAATTCTTCTTCTTCTTCGTTCTGAAAATGATTTCTTCAAAATTGGATGATTATAAATACGTTCTGGAATATTATGAAAACGCTGACTATTGATTGTAATTCCTGATATTAATCCTGAAAGGAATAAGAAAACTCCTGCAATTGCGCCGAAGTAAAAAATATGCCAATCCATTGTAACAACTTCTTCCCAATAATGATAAGCTTTTGAATATTTCAAAACTTCAAATCCTAAAATTTGATTCAATAAATAAAATATACCTAATGAAACTACAAAACCTGCCACAACGTTTCCTAAAAAAGCAATCATTTGACTTCTTACTAGTTGCGCAAACAACGTTGTAAAATCTTTCACATTTAATTCTGTTCCTGAAGTAGGAACAAGAGATCGAGCTAAGCGAGCAGCAGTCATAGAGGGCTGTTTTGTAGCAAGAGTCATATGTGTAAGATAAATTGCACAGAAACCTACTGCATAATTTATACTAAAGAAAAATGCTTTAAATAAAGGAGATGTATCTGGTATATTCCCTATTCCTGTTTTTATAAAACATAAAAAAGAGACTATAAAACCTCCTCCACAAGCAGTCCAAAACATTTTATTATATTCTTTTGCTGTCTGCGTAATATATTTTTCTCCTGTTATCCCATTATGATAGGTTACCAAAAACGTAATCAAATAAACTGTAGAACTTAATTGATTACTCATAAAGTTTTTGGGTGCATAAAATTCAACCCATTTCTTAGTTGCAAGACTATAAAATGATATTATTCCGTTTAATTTTAATTCATTAAAACTATTCAAAATATTTTGAAGTCGCACTAATTGTTGTTGTAAACGATTTATTTTAGATGCAACTTTTAATGATATCCCTTTGTAATCTTTTTGTGTTAAAATATCATTTAAAAGATGTTTACATTTAGAAATACTTTCTTTTATTTCTAACATATCAAATCCTGCTTGTGGACTTTCTATGATGTTACTGATCTGCATCGAAAGCTTTGAGAAAGGATTATCTAAATAATTTACTTCATTACTATATCGCATCATTTCTTTATCAGAAAATCCTCCAGTAATTCTTACTGTTAAAATAGATATTGCTTGTAAAAGCTGATTTTGAATATTATTAATATTTCCTTTAAAATTTTCAGGTTCGATATCTTGATACAATACTTCAAAGAATTTTTTCCATCTATCTCTAGGAATGATTCGAATTGCTTGTAAATTTTTCGAATTATAGAAGATTTCATTAACAACCGAAGTCAATTCATTATTATCTTCAATATCTGGCAAAACAGAATCCATTATCTTTTTTTGAAAAATAGATAACAAATTATCTTCTAGATGAATTCCACTATCCACTAAATAGCTTACGATATTAATTTTTCCGAATGTTTTTTGAAGTTCTTCACGAAAAATTAATCGATAATTTATATTATTTTGAAGTTTTGAGATTAAATCATCAATAAAAGAAATTGAATCTGGATAATCTTTTCTTGCTTTTTCTAATAACCTTAGAAAAAAGCTCTTCTCGTATTTTTTATTTTGATTAAATATAGAGTCTAAAGCCATATTTTAATTTCTTCATTCAGAGTACAAAAGTAAAAAACTTATACTACTAAGCAGTATAAATCAATAGAAATAAAAAAGTGATTCTTATTTTGAATCACTTTTTTATTTAGAATTTAAAATGTTTCTTATCTATTGCTGGATTTATTTTTATCTCATTAAATTTTATAACATACTCTCCTCCTTCTGTAGGTTTCCCTACAATTTTGGTAGCGAAAGATAGTCCATTATAAGTTTTAAAATTAGAATAATAAAGCGTTTCATCTTTATTTTTCTCCATTACTATTTCATAAGAATTTTTATCAAAACAATAAACTGTTGAATTTGCATTTTTTGTCAGCTCTATTTTATAGCAACTATTATTTTGATCATATTTATCTACACCTAGATATTTTACCTTAAATCCTTTTTGTTTGTACTTTAAAACATCTGAATCAAAAGAATCTGGTTTATAATCTTTTACAGCAACATTTTTTTTGGCTACTTCGCTATATGTCCATCCTATTCTTCCGTCATATCCTTCATTTAGAATTTCTTTTCCATTCATAACAAAAACAACTTTTTTATTATATGGTCGTTGATGATAAACAATCATTGGATAGGAATCTCCTACATTTATAATAGCTTCT
This sequence comes from Empedobacter tilapiae, assembly GCF_004785645.1. Lineage (GTDB taxonomy): Bacteria > Bacteroidota > Bacteroidia > Flavobacteriales > Weeksellaceae > Empedobacter > Empedobacter tilapiae. The sequence goes on from NZ_SRPE01000001.1 coordinate 301,553, forward strand.
CCTTTTAAGATAATACTGTTTAAATTATTCCAAGCTGCTTCTCCTCCTGTTTTCTGAATATGATTTTCTATAATTTTTTCTGCATCTTGAGCAAATGCTGTAACAGAAAACAACGAAAACATAAGCGTACTAAACATCAATTTCGACATAAGAACTTTTTTCATTATTTTAAGAATCTGTTGAACAATATATAAAAACTAATTCAAAATTCTATAATGAAATGATTTCTTTTAGTCTTTTTTAACTTCTATATGAGACCAATTTTCACCTCTTAAAATACGGTAAACCTGTCCTTGTGATATATTAAATTGCTTTGCTAAAGTTGAAATTTTAGTTTTTCTATTAGGATCAAGTAATTTCTTTTTTAAACGAATTACTTGGGCTTCTGTCAATTTACTATTAGGAATACTATCCAAACGAGAACGACCTTTCATCATTCTAAATAAATCTTTGTTATGCTCTTTCCATTCATCCAATGTTGCCCATTGTAAATTATCAATAGCATTATTAAGTTTATTATGATCTAAATGCACAACATACTCTTTATTTTCTACATTAGGTAGAAAAGTTTCAGCAACCATTTTATGTACATATTTAGCTGTTCTTTTTCCATCAGCTTTTGTTACCCAAATTGCACGATAACCATTATTGATAGCTCCTTCTAATATTTTATATTTATCTTGTCCTGTATATAATTTTTTCACAAGACCATCTTTCGAAACTAAGAAAGATCTTTTTTCAATCAATCCTTCTGTTTCATATTCTTTCCATGAATCACTCATAATCACTAATTTACTTATTTATTACATTTTTACAACAACATTCATACCGAAATTTTTTTTTAAGTATTTATTAACTTAATTATTTCGTTTTCAAACTAAGAATAGTTGATTTTCAAAAGCAAATATAAATGATAAAATCTTACAATTTATTATTTAACAATAGTGGATAAATAATCTTTTGCACGTTCCAAATCTTCCGGGGTATCAATTCCAACTCCTATTGATTCTGTTTCGATTACTTTAATTTTCATTCCATATTCTAAGTAACGAAGTTGTTCTAATTTTTCAGCTTTTTCATTTTGACGCATCATCAATTTAGAAAAATTTAGTAAGGCTTGTTTTCTAAATGCATAAATACCTAAATGACGAAAATAGTTTGGTATAAAATTAGTTTCGCGCGCAAACGGAATTGGCGAACGCGAAAAATAAAGTGCAAAATCATTGATATCTGTTACGACCTTTACAAAATTAGGATTGTTAATATCTTCTTCTTTTCTAATTGATTCTTTTAAGGTCGCTACATCTACAGTTTTACCTAATTCTCCATCAAAAGAAGATAAAATATCTGCCAAAGCTTTTTTGTTAACAAATGGTTCATCACCTTGTACATTTAGGATAATATCACATTCAATATTTTCTATAGCTTCAGCAATTCGATCGCTTCCTGTTTCGTGATCCTTGATACTTCTAATTGCTTTTCCATTATTCGAAACAATTTCTTCAAAAATCAAATCAGAATCTGTCACCACAAAAACATCATCAAACAAATTAGTTGCGGCAACATTTTCGTACGTCATTCTAATCACAGTTTTATCGCCTAATTGTTGCATCAACTTACCTGGAAAACGTGTTGCTGCATAACGAGCTGGAATTACGGCTATTTTTCTCACAATTTTTAATTTCAAATTTCTGTAAATTTAAAATAGATTCGGTTGAAATGCTTCTTTAATCAACAAAATAATTATAGTATCTTTGCTAAAATAAATTTTCTGTATGAAGATTGCTTTCAAAATTTTGTTATTTTTGATTTCATTAGGATTAATATATATCTTAATCAGCGAGTTAAAAATTCAAGGATAAAGAAAAATTTATGTCAAAAACAACTCAACGTTCGTTAGCGATTTTACTATCTCACGATATGCTTAGTTATATTACCAAAACAACCGACGGAGAAACGACTTCGTACTCGGATGTATATGACTATTCGGTAGATTTTACAAATCTTAACAAAACGGAAATTGAGATTGAACATGAATTGCGTTCTAATTTGACTTTGCTACAAGAATATGATTATGTGCATATTTGTTTTTTGTCGACAACTGTAAATGTTGTTCCAAATCAGTTTGCACACAAACCTTTCGAAGAATTGTTATCACTTTCTAACTATAGTCCTGTAAAGTTAGCAATAGACTGTCCTTTGGAAAATATAGATGCTTCAATAATCTACAACATTCATTATCCACTAAAAGATATTTTGCTTTCGTTACCGAATTTGCAAAATGCTCGTTTATACCATTCGGGAAAGTTTTTGGTTGATTATGGAATGATTAATTCCAAGAACGATGAAATTTATATCAATTTAATGCATCAAAAATTAGAAGTTTGTGTGTTAAGCAATGGAGAATTTATTTTTTATAATCTATTTGAAACAAAAACGAAAGAAGACTTTTTGTTTTACATATTGTATACATTAAATCAATTAAATATTAGTCCAAATACTGTTTCGTTATATGCTTTTGGTGATATCTTAAACTCGCCAAATTATTACGAAACTTTACAAAAATATATGCGTCATATTTCGTTTAACGAAGCAGACAAGCAACTTGGGCAATATTTTACATTATATAAATTATTCGAATGCGAATCATTTCAGGAACATTAAAAGGAAAAAGAATCACAGCACCAACTAACTTGCCGGTGCGCCCAACAACAGACTTCGCGAAAGAAGCTTTATTTAATATCTTAAACAACGAATGGTATTTCGACGAAATTACCGTTTTAGATTTATTCTCTGGAATAGGAAGTATTTCATTAGAATTTGCTTCGCGTGGAGCAAAAAAAGTAACTTCGGTTGATAATTTCTATGGTTGTGTAAAATTTTTGGATGATACAGCGAAACAATTAAAATTAGATGATATCATTTCTACTGTAAAAAGTGATGTTTTAAAATATTTGGACAAACAACCGATAAAGAAGTTTGATATTATTTTTGCTGATCCTCCTTACGATTTAGATGTAGAAGCTTACAAAAAAATCCCAAATTTGGTTATTGATAATCAATGGTTAGAAGAAGGTGGAAATTTTGTTTTAGAACATCCTTCAAGCATTTCTTTTGAAGAACATCCAAACTTTGTACAACACAAAAAATACGGAAACGTACACTTCTCTTTTTTCGAGTAAACATACATTTTCTTAAAATATTTAACAAAATCGACTAATAGATGATAACTATCAGTCGATTTCTTTTTTTTATTTATACTAAGTCTAATTAAATTTGCAACATTAATTTTATTTAGAATAAATACACATAACAAACATATGAAAAAGAATAAACTTTTACTAGCTACACTTAGTATACTAAGTTTTTCTACTGCTTTCGCACAAGAAAAAAAGGATACAGTAAGTAATCTACAAGAAGTAGAAATATTTGGAGATAGAGCAAAAAAACAACGTGGACTAGAAATGATTACACGTTTTCCAGGGAATCCTCAAGATCAAGTTCAATCAATTTCTACAATTTCAGAAAAATTAATTGAAGAACAAGGGGCTCTTACTATTACGGATGCTGCTCGTAATGTCCCAGGTGTTACATTATTTGGAAACTATGGTGGTTATAAAGAATCTATGTCTATTCGTGGTTATAGAGGAACTCCTGTCTTAAAAAATGGTGTTCGTATGGACTCTGATTTCCGTACAGCTTCTGCAATAAGTGATATGCAAGGAGTGGAATCTATTCAAGTTATAAAAGGTGCTGCTTCTATCACACAAGGTATTGCAACAGGTTTAGGATCTGCTGGTGGTGTCATAAATATTGTCACAAAAACTCCTCGTTTCAATAACGAAAAAGAAGTTGGATTGCGATATGGTAGCTGGAACAATGTTAGAGCAACTTTTGATATGCAGCAAGTATTAGATAATAATAAGAAGTTTGCTTTCCGTTTGAACGGAGCTTATCAATATGGTGAAAGCTATCGAGATATGATTGAAACTAAAAAACATTACATTAATCCTTCTTTTGCATGGCGACCAGATGATAAAACAGAAGTTGTGGTACAAATGGATTATTTAAATTTAAATGGTGTACCAGACCGTGGTACTGTAAATTTAGCAAAAGATGATACAGAAGCTCTATTTGATATGGGTCATAAGTTTTTAGGAACTCAATATGATAAAACCAAAATGGACAATCTTACTTATTCTGCTTGGGTTAATCGTCAAATTACTGATAAAATTAACTTTCGCGTAGCTTATTTTGGTTCTTATTTTACAAATGATAATACTTCAACTGGTTTAGTAAAAAATGATCCGAAAAATTTAAACTTAATAGATCGTACATTAGGTCGATCATATAATGATGACCGTAGTACAGCTATTCAAGCTGATTTGATGGGGAAAGATTTCAATTTTAGTGACTTCAAATGGTCTTGGCAAGTTGGATATGATTATTCTTATGATAGAAGTACATCAAGAAGCGCAACAGGAATAGGAAGTTACAAAGAAAATGGGGTGACTAAATATCATATACGTCAAGCAAATATCTTTGAAGAAATTCAAAATAATGTAAGTTTACCTACAGATCTACTTCAAAAGTTAGAATTAAACGACTATAAAGGAGCTCCTACATATAACTATTATTATGGTTTTATGACTCAACAACATTTATCTTATAAAGATTTCATTAAAGTAATTGGATCATTACGATACTCTTATTCTATAGGTAACCATGATAATGCTGTTGATCCAATGATTGGATTAATGGTTTCTCCAACAAAAAACATAAATCTTTTTGCTTCATGGACAACTAGTACAAGTTTACGTGGTGCAACAAATATATTAGAACAAGGAGGAACTGTAGGATCATCTAAAACAAATCAATTCGAAACAGGAGTTAAAACCTCATGGTTCAATGATCGTTTACGTGCCAACATCACATACTTCGATATGAACAACAAAAACTTATCTTACACGATATATGATGCTGCTGGTAACAATGTACAAGATGAAAACGGTAACAATTTATATGGTTTAGCTGGAAACTTAAAACGTAAAGGAGTTGAGTTAGATATTTCTGGACGTCCATTACCAAATGTTCAAGTTTTATTAGGTTATGCTTATTTAGACGCACAATACGAACACTCACCTGCTTACATGGATGGTTCTGCTCCAATGAACGCTCCAAAACATACTGCAAACGCATGGGTTCAATACAAATTCCAAAATACAAATACATTTGTTGACGGAATCTCGTTATCTGTTGGTGCTTATTATGTAGGTGAAAGACCAGTTAATGAATACACGAAGAAAACTATTATTCATAATACTACTCCTGGTGTAAAACCATTTATGATGCCAGAATATACAACGCTTAATGCGCAAATTGGATATTCAATAAAGAAATTTGATTTCCGTTTATTCTTCAATAATATTACAGACGAAATCGGATACAACTCATACTATCGTGGTGGTTACATCAACCAAATCGATCCATTTAACATGGCAGGACAAGTAGTATTTAAATTCTAATTTTCTCAGAGTTAAAACATATTTTTAGCATTTTATAATAAGAAAACGACAGTTTATTAAACTGTCGTTTTTATTTATTATGGAATTAACTTAACTTTCGTCAAAATTATTCTAAAAAATGAAAACAAAACTTACTGCTTTATTAATATTCTTTTGTTCTGTATTTGCTCTAGCACAAACAGAAAATACACTAAAAACAATTCCTGAATTTTCTTTTCTTAAAATGCAATCTGATGGAATTTTCAACTCAAAAGATATCAAAAAAGGAAAACAAACTTTGATTGTTCTATATTCACCAACATGTATTCATTGTCAATTAGCTTTGAATCATTTCAACAATAATTACGAAGAACATTTAAAAAACACTCAAATTATTTTGGTCTCTGAATATGAAGCAAAAGATGTTTTACCTTTCTTAAAGGAACATGCTCCTAAATTTCTTAATAACAAAAATGTAGAATTGTTATATGATTCTAATTACGAATTTGGTCCTGTTTTCCAACCAACTTCAATACCTACCTTTTATTTATTTGACAAAGACAAAAATCTTGTTACAATCAAAAAAGGTTCTGTAGAAGCAAATCAAATTTTTAATTATTTGAAATAATTAAAAAAGTTAATTCATAAAAAAATTCCACTCAATTGAGTGGAATTTTCTGTTATATTTAATCTAAGATTATTTACCTTGTTGTGCTTGAGCTTCGAATTGTTTTTGTAATTCTTTTATTTGCTCTTCAGATAAACCTTGTCCTCCTTGCGCACCTGGTTGTCCTTGTGGAGCTGGTTGACCTTCTTTAAAGTCTACTAATTCTACTTCGAACTCTAATGCTTGGTTTGGTCCAATTTGTCCTCCTGGAGCTCCCATTTCACCGTAACCTAAGTTAGCAGGAATATAGAACTTATATTTCGCTCCTTTAGACATTAATTGTAAACCTTCTGACCATCCTGGAATTACTTGATTTAAAGGAAACTCTACACCTCCTTTAGCCTCTGGATTTTTATCAGTACTATCAAAAGTTTTACCAGTAGCTAAAATTTTACCAGTATATTTTACTTTAACAATACTATTGATGTTTGGTTTAGCACCATTTCCTTCTTTTTCTACAACATAAACTAATCCTGAAGCTGTTGATTTAGCACCTGAAGTTTTTTTCTGTTCTTCTACTAATTTAGCAGATTCATCAGCGTTTTTCTTCACTAATTTTTGTTGATTATTTTTCGCATAAGTATCTAAAATACCCATTCCTGCTTCTTGAGTAATCAACAATTTTTTATGACGTACAACATCCATAATCCCTTGAACAATAATATCCTTGTCCATTTGATCTAATTGTTGTTGGTTAATAACCGTCTCAATTTGCTGACCAACTTGTTGACCAATCGCATAAGATTCTCTACCTTCTTTACCTGCTTTTAAGTAATCACGGATCCCTTTTTCTAATTGATCGTAGTTGATACTGTCAGTTTCAACTAAACGTCCTCCAAGACCTTTGATTTGCTCACCAAGACCAGTTCCGAAAGCATAAGAAGCTTTTTGATCTTCGCTTTCTAATTTGTCTACAGATTTTCCTTTGTTACAAGACACTAACGACGCAACAACAAAAATCCCTAAAAGAACTTTTTTCATTATTTATAAAAATTTATTGCAAGTTTAATAAGAAACTTTCATTAATCATACAAATCTAAACCAAATTCTTCTTTTAATTTTAACAAAATCGGGTTTTTATCTGATAATTTCTCAAATTTCTCTTTGTTTGATAAGATATGATTCGTTGCTTCCTTCTCCGAAAACTTAATCTGAATACTAAAATAGTGATTCTTAAGGAATGCTCTCAAACTATTTCTGATTCGATCGCGATATTCCTCAAACTCTTGTTCTGATGAATGCGATGTAAATTCGAAAATAATTTCATCACCTTCTAAATAAAGTTCCGTTGTCATCAAAGCGTTATAAGAGGGAATATTATGTTCGATTTTTAATCGATCCAAAAATCTTTTCCAGCCTTCTTTCACTTGATCCAATGTAAACTTTTCTCGAGGCAAATCATTTCGTAAAATCTCTTCTTGATGTTCTTCAACTTTTGCTCCAGGCAAAGCCATCTTAAGACTAAACGATGAATTACCATTTGTTCTAATTGGTTTTGCAGCACGCGTATATTCTTTGACTTCTTCTGAAATCGAAGTTTTAATTTGTTTCGTATTTACCTGCTGTGGAGTTTGTTCATTTTGTGGAATAGAATTATTCTGCTGAACTTGAGGAACTTCAATTTTAGAAGCTTGTTGTTCAGAAAAATAAAACGTTGGCGGAATTATCCTATACTTTTTTTTTTAAGTCCGTTTTCATCTGCTGTTAAAGAAGCTAACTGCATCAATGCAATTTCAACTGTTAAACGTGGATTCTTACTCGATTTGTAGTTTAAATCAGCTTCATTACAAATTTCAATTGCGCCAAATAAAAACGTTGCCGAACATTTTTGTGCATGTTCCAAATATTTTGCTTTTATACGCTCACCAACTTCCAACAAACTTACTGTATTAGCTGTTTTCGCCATCAATAAATCTCGGAAATGAGCGCCCAAACCACAAATAAATAAATGCGCATCAAAACCTTTGTTCAAAATATCATTCAATTGCAACATCGCTTGCGGAATATCATTTTCCAAACACGCATCTGTCATCTTGAAGTAATAATCGTAATCTAATACATTCAAGTTTTCTGCAACAGAAGAATAGGTCAAATTTTTATTCGTAAAAGTTGCCATTCTATCAAAGATTGACAATGAATCGCGTAAGGCACCATCAGCTTTTTGAGCAATCAAATGCAATGCATCATCTTCAAAAGTTACTTGTTCTTTTTCAGCAACATTTTTCAAATGTCCTTTGATATCTTCAACTCCAATTCGTTTGAAATCATAAATCTGGCAACGAGAAAGAATCGTAGGAATAATTTTATGTTTTTCTGTAGTTGCCAAAATAAAAATTGCATGTGCAGGTGGCTCTTCTAACGTTTTCAGAAACGCATTGAAAGCCGCTGTTGACAACATATGAACCTCATCAATAATGTAGACACGGTATTTTCCAATTTGAGGAACAATACGTACCTGATCAATTAAATTTCTGATATCATCAACCGAATTATTAGACGCCGCATCTAACTCAAAAATATTGAAAGCAAAATCTTGATCGCCTTCTACTCCATTTTCTTCGTTGATTTTACGCGCTAAAATTCGAGCACATGTTGTTTTTCCAACACCTCTTGGTCCACAAAATAAAAGTGCTTGTGGCAATTGATTTGACTTTATCGCTTGCTCCAAAGTATTTGTAATAGACGCTTGTCCAACTACATCTTCAAAATTTAGCGGGCGATATTTTCTGGCTGAAACAACAAAATTTTCCATACAAATGCAAATATAATAGTTTTAAGTTTCTAATAAAAATTCTTTCAAACCTCATCAATTAATTCTATTTTTATTTATAAATTACACAAGTCAAAAAAATAATATTTCAAACAATTCTTTTGATTGTTGAACACATTTTTAGCCTATGCAAAATTCAGAAAACCACGATTCAGTACCTATTATCAGCATACAAAGTTTTCGAAAAGGACAATTGGCTGGTCGCGACGAATTGTTGTTTAATGAATTGCACGGAGAACGACATATAGATAAACCTCACAAGCACGATTTTTTTGTGATTATTCTTTTCGATAAAGCTTCTGGTATACATAATATCGACTCGAAAGATTATCCAATTGATAACAAAGAAATTCATATTTTGTTTCCCGGACAGATGCATAAATGGCAAATAAATGATGGAACAATTGGTTATCAATTGATGACAGAACGTTCATTTTTCGAACAATTCGCTCCTTATTTTCGCTTTTCATTTACCAATTATCAAAATCATCCCGTTATAAAATTATCGGACGAAGCTTTCTCTAAATTGATGTATGAATTCAATGCAATAAAAGAAGAATTAAAATCTGAAAATTCGTTGGTTCATTTGATTAATGCTCGTACAGCGGTTATTGCGGCAATTGTGAGTAAAGAAGCGGAACAAATTTTTACAGAATTCAAAGTTTATCAATCCAATCCGAGATTAGCGAAATTTAATATGTTGATTGATGAATTTTACAAGGAAGAAAAATCGGTTGTTTTTTATGCAGAAAAATTACATATTTCAGCTAATTATCTGAATATTTTATGCAAAAAACATCTGAAAGTTTCAGCTACACAACTTATTCAACAACGAATTATTATCGAAGCAAAACGACTTTTAAAATCAGGAGATTTATCCATCAAAGAAATAGCTTTCGAGTTAGGTTTTACTGACCATGCCTATTTTTCGAACTTTTTCAAAGCTCAAACCAATATTACTCCATCAGAATTCCGAAATCTCTAATCATTTATAAATCTTACAAGTTTTAGAAGTTATTATACTAACCATTTGTTTTGATTCATTGTAATTTAGCTACAATAAATTTGAACACAATGAATAACAATATATCACGTAAAGATTTTCTTAAAAATTCAGCTTTAGGATTAGCAGGATTTTCTTTCTTACCAGGATTCTTACAAGCTGCACCAGACTCTCAATTAGATAAGACGAATCTTACAAAACCAGGGAATTTCACGTTAAAAAATGTTCGTTTAGAAACAGGTTTCGAATATGAAAACGATGAAATCATTGGCACAAAAACAGATCTTTTTACAATTGAAATTGCCAATGGAAAAATCAAAAAAATCAACCCAAATCAACCGAATGCAAAAGCAATTGACGCGAAAGGTTTATTGATGTTACCGTCTTTCAAAGATATGCACATTCATTTAGACAAAACCTTATATGCAGATAGATGGCGCGCGGTTCGTCGTTCTGGAGGAATCAAAGGAATGATTGAATTAGAGCAAAAAGTTTTGCCTGAAATGTTGAAAAAATCTACCTACAAAGCAGAAAAATTGATTGAATTATTACAATCGTACGGAACAGGTTTTGCGCGTAGCCATGTAAACATCGAACCAACTTCTAAATTAGATTCATTAAAAAATCTAGAAATTGCTTTGGCAAACAAAAAAGATTCGTTTGGAGCTGAATTGGTTGCTTTTCCTCAACATGGTTTATTCTACACAGATTCGATGCCGTATATGAAAGAAGCTGCTAAAATGAACATCGATTTTATTGGAGGTTTAGATCCTACAAATGTGGATGGCGCTATTGAAAAAACAATGGATGCAACAATTCAATTGGCGATAGATCATAACAAAGGAATCGATATTCACTTACACGAATCAGGAAAATCTGGTCATGATACTATTGACTATTTAATCAAAAAAATTAACGAAAATCCTCAATTAAAAGGAAAAACCTTCGTCAGCCATTCTTTTGCATTAGCGACTTTAGATAAATCAAAACAAGAAGCCATTGCTGAACAGTTAGGCGAAGCGCAAATTGGAATTGTATCTACTATTCCGTTCGGAAGCTTAGTTATGCCAATTCCAACTTTATTAAAACATGGTGTAAAAGTAATGACAGGAAACGACAGCATTGTGGATTATTGGAATACGTTTGGAACAGGAAGTGTTTTACAGAAAGCAAATCTTGCAGCACAATTATACGGACAAAGTTCTGAATTTGGATTATCAAGAATGTTGAAACTAGCAACCGCTGGACCTATTCCATTAAATGATAAAGGCGTACAACAATGGCCAAAGGAAGGTGATGATGCGAATATTATCTTGATTGATGCGAGTTGTTCTGCAGAAGCTGTTTCGAGAATATCGCCTGTTCGTTCATTAATTGTAAAAGGAAATATTGTCTATTAATTCAAAACTTCCTCATTCAAAATCATTCAAACTATAAATCATTATGAAATCAGTTTTAATTTTAATGCTTATGATGACAACGGTTACAGCATGTCATTCAACTCCAACAGAAGATTCGAATACAGAAATTATGAATGAAAAAGATATTGTAAAAGCAGTTAAAAGCAACGATTTGCAATCTGTTAAAAACTTATTAGAAAGTGATGAAGATGTAAATAGCGTTGATAGTAGCAAGCGTTCGTTATTGTTAATTGCAACTAATAATTCAAATATAAAAATCGCAAAATTACTGGTGAAACATGGCGCAGATGTTAATCAGCAAGCTGACAATCAAGATAGTCCTTTTTTATATGCAGGCGCAAGTGGACAAACAGAATTGGTTCAATTATTTTTAGATCATGGTGCTCGTTTTGATGTATTTAATCGTTACAATGGTTCTGCACTGATACCTGCTTGTGAGCGCGGACATGTAGAAACGGTGCGATTATTAGCCAATACCAAAAATTATCCGGTAGATCATGTAAATCGTTTGGGTTGGACAGGATTAATGGAAGCCATTGTTCTAGGTGACGGAAGCAAAAAATATCAACAAATTGTTCAGATATTAAAAGATGTAGGTGCAAAAATGGATATTCCAGATCACGATGGAGTAACGCCTTTGCAACATGCACAACAAAGAGGTTACAAAGAAATTGTAGCCATTATTAAATCGTAGAACTTAAAAACAATATAGGTATTGTCATGTTGAACGAAACGAAGTGAAGTTGAAACATCTTTGAGATTCCTCCTTCCTCGGAATGACATAAATCTAAATCAATCAAATCATCATGCAAACAAATTATACAGCAAAAGCTAAAGGAAATTACACCTTAAAAAATATACGATTAGAAATAGGTTTTATTGAAGATGAATTTGGAATTATCGGAACAAAAACCGATTTATTTTCTGTCGAAATAAAAGATGGTAAAATAGCAAAAGTAAGTGCTAATAATCTTCAATTAACAGATGCTATTGATGCAAAAGGATTACTAATGTTACCTGCTTTCAAAGATATGCACGTGCATTTAGACAAAACTTTGTACGGTTTACCTTGGCAAGCTCTTTCACCAAAACGCCGAACTGTTGCTGATATGATTGCTTATGAGCAAGAAATTATTCCAGAATTGTTAAAAACATCAGTTGAGCGTAGCGAGCAATTAATCAATTTATTGCAACATTACGGAACTACTTTCGCTCGTACTCATTTCAATGTCGATACAACTTCTGGACTTAAATCTTTAGAAAATTTAGAAAAAGCCTTAGAAAATAAGAAGGAAACATTCAGTGCCGAATTGGTTGCTTTTCCTCAACATGGTTTGTATTACACCGATTCTGCTCCACTGATGAAAGAAGCTGCACAATTGAAAAGCGTTGCTTTTGTTGGTGGATTAGATCCTTTCAGTATCGATAAAAATATCGAAAAAGCAATCGATTTTACGGTTCAATTGGCTTTGGATAATAATAAAGGAATCGATATTCATTTGCACGACACAGGAAAAGAAGGAATGCGTACAATTGAATATTTGGCTGAATTAACGATAAAAAATCCTCAATTAAAAGGAAAAACATATGTAAGTCATGCCTTTGCTTTAGTACATTTATCGAAAAGTGAAGAACAAGAAATTGCAGAAAAATTAGCCGAAGCAAAAGTTGGAATTGTTTCTTCTGTACCTTTTCGCAATAAAGTCGCGATACCAATTCCTACTTTAGTTAAAAACGGTGTTGAAGTTTTAATCGGAAATGATAATGTACAAGATTATTGGAGCACGTTTGGAACAGGGAATATGTTGCAAAAAGCAAATTTGATTTCAGAATTATATGGTTTAGAAACCGAATATGATTTATCGAGAAATTTAGGTTTTGCAACAAAAAACATTACGCCATTAGACAACAAAGGAAATCAACAATGGCCAAAAACTGGTGATAATGCAGATATCGTTTTGATTGATGCAAGTTGTTCTGCTGAAGCGGTTGCAAGAATGTCGCCTGTTTTAGCTTTAGCTCACAATGGAAATTTAGTTTGGAAAAATTAATCAGAAAGAAACTATCGTTATTTTTTACTATATTAGTACATTGATTAATTTTTAAAACGATTAAGATGAAGTTTACTTTTATAGTTTTTATTTTACTACTATCAATAAATAATTACGGACAACAAACTGTTTTAAAAAGTGAGGTTATAGATGCTAAGATTGAATTGTATGAAAATAAGATCGATTCCAAGCTAAGAGAACTTGATTTAAAAGAAGATAATTTAGAATTAAGCAAACAAAATGTCGCTGATATTATCAATTTTCATAAAGAAGGAATGGAGGAATTTCATAGAACCTTAAACTATTTGCTAGTTGTGATGGGAATTATTGTTTCGGTTGTAATTGCTGCTGCAGGTTATTATTTGGAGCGTTTTAACAAGAGAAAATCATTGGAACTCAAAAAAGATATTGATGCGTTGAAACAATCGATGGAAGAAAGTCTTGAAAAAATTAAGAAAGAATCTGAAACAGAATTAAATTTAATCCGAGCAGAAGCAAAGCGCCAAATGGATCATTTCAAAAATGATTAAATTTTAAAACAACATACAAAATAATCAAATATTCAAAACTGAGTTAGATACTATATCTGGCTCAGTTTTCTATTTTTTGTAAATCTTTTCGAGTAATAATCGAAATATAGATAGCAAACTGAGTTAAAATTGCTTGTGTTTTTAGTAAATTTAAATACTTTTCGTTAGATTCGTCTGTCAAAGATTTATTATTTTTGCCTCAATTATACTCAACCTTAAAATGGCTATAAAAAACACGCAGGAAGCACCAAAAACTCCTAAAAAACAAATCGTCAAAACAATTGTAGGTATTCTATTTTTAGTAATCGGTTTATTACTATTAGCTTCGTTTATCTCTTATTTTTTTAATGGTTTCATGGATCAGAGTCAAATTTCTGATTTATTAGACAAAAGTCAAACCGCTGAAAATATTTTCGGTAAGTTTGGCGCATTATTAGGTGAAACTTTTGTTTTGCAAGGTATAGGAATTGTCTCATTCTTTGTTCCAATTTTCTTTATTCTTTTAGGAATTAAAGTGGCTACAAATTGGAAAAAAATTAAACCTTTCACTACTCTTTATCAAAGCATTTTCTTCATGATTTGGTTACCAATATTTTTTGGTTGCATTTTACCAACTCAACACATGCTTTCTGGTGTAATGGGATTTGAAGTAAATGATTTTCTAAATAGTTTTATTGGTAAATGGGGTGTAATTTTACTGCTTTTCGTTAGTTTATTGATTTATTGTGTGATTCATTTCCGAATGACGTATCAATCTATTCAAGAAAAAATGGAAGAACGTGCGAAACAAAAAGAAATTGAACGTATAGAAAAAGAGCAAGAAAAAATCAAGAGAGAACAGCTTGAATTAAGAAAACGTAAGGAGAAAGAAGAACAAGAAAAGATAAATAAATTCAATCAAGATGCCGAAAAGCAACAAGAAAAAGATTTAATTGAAGAGTTAAACTTAGTTGATGAATACGAAAAAGAAGTTATTCAAACTCGCACCATTAATCCAAACGAAGCGTTTCATCAAGAATTTAAAATTAATCAACCAAAAGAGGAAGAAATAATTGAAGAAACACCTCTTAATATTACAGAATTAGTTGTTGAAGATTTGGCTGATGACGAGGAAGAAAATAATCAAGTAGATTTTTTATCAATTAATGATGAACAAAATTTCGAAACAGAAATTCAACCAACTCAAAATTCTTCTGAAAATGGATTAGAATTAAAAGTTCAACATGTTGATGAGGAAGAAGAATTTGAAGCGACTTCTGCTCGATTGGTACAAGAACAAGGAGAATACAATCAACGTTTAGATTTACCAAATTATCAATTTCCTCCTATTTCATTGTTAAAAAAATATGACAACGGAAATACGTTAATTGATCAAAAAGAATTAGAAACGAACAAAAATAGAATTGTCGAAACCTTAGGAAACTACGGAATCGGAATCGATGAAATTTCAGCAACAATCGGTCCTACGGTTACATTATATGAAATTGTACCAAAAGCTGGTGTTCGTATTTCTAAAATCAAAAATCTTGAGGATGATATTGCTCTAAGTTTGGCTGCGCTTGGTATCCGTATTATTGCGCCGATTCCTGGAAAAGGAACAATTGGTATCGAGGTTCCAAATTCTAATCCTTCAATGGTTTCCATGCATTCGGTTATTGCATCGCAAAAGTTTCAAAATGCTGATATGGAATTGCCAATTGCTTTCGGAAAAACAATTACGAACGAAACCTTTGTTGCTGATTTAGCAAAAATGCCTCACTTGTTGATGGCTGGTGCAACTGGACAAGGTAAATCAGTTGGTTTGAATGCAATTATCGCTTCGTTAATCTATAAAAAACATCCATCTGAATTAAAATTTGTGATGGTCGATCCGAAGAAAGTTGAGCTTACTTTATATTCTAAAATAGAGCGTCACTATTTAGCAAAATTACCAGATTCGGAAGAAGCAATTATCACAGATAATACAAAAGTAATTAACACGTTAAATTCACTTTGTATTGAAATGGATGATCGTTACGAATTATTGAAAAATGCTTTCGTTCGAAATATCAAAGAATATAACGCCAAATTTAAAAAACGCAAATTAAATCCAGAAGCAGGTCATAGATTCTTACCATATATTGTATTGATCGTGGATGAGTTTGCAGATTTAATTATGACAGCTGGTAAAGAAGTTGAATTACCGATTGCTCGTTTAGCTCAGTTGGCTCGTGCCGTTGGTATTCACTTGATTGTTGCAACTCAACGTCCGTCTGTAAATGTGATTACAGGAACAATTAAAGCCAATTTCCCTGGTCGTGTCGCTTTCCGTGTAACGTCAAAAATCGATTCGAGAACGATTTTAGATTCGCAAGGAGCCGATCAATTAATTGGTAAAGGTGATATGTTGTATACAACTGGAAACGAATTAGTACGTTTACAATGTGCGTTTGTTGATACACCAGAAGTGGATAAAATTACCGAATTTATTGGTGAACAACGTGGTTATCCAGATGCTATGCATTTGCCAGAATATGTTGGTGAAGAAGGTGGTTCTAATTTAGATATTGATTTATCTGATCGTGACGTACTTTTTGAAGATGCTGCAAGATTAATTGTAATGAATCAACAAGGTTCCGCATCTTTATTACAACGAAAATTAAAATTAGGATATAACCGCGCTGGACGATTGATTGATCAATTGGAAGCTGCTGGAATTGTTGGTCCTTTCGAAGGAAGTAAAGCAAGACAAGTGTTGATACAAGATGACATGAGTTTGGAACAATTGTTGAATAATTTGAACTAAAATTTATTAAAAACAGATAGAAAATTAAATTGTATGAAAAAGATAATCTATTCTTTCATACTCTTATTAGTAGGGGTTGGAACATTAAACGCTCAATCAGCAAAACAAATCTTAGACAAAGTTTACGCTAAATATACCAACGCAAACTCGTATTACATCAAATTTGATTTTAGCCATAATGCAAATGGAAAATCAACAAATCGTTCGGGAGAAGTTTTTGCAATGAAACAAAAATTTAACTTGAATGTAGGCGACATTAACCAAATTTTCACAGGAACTAAATTATATACAATTGCAAAAGATGATAAAGAAGTCACTATTTCTGATGCATCTAACACAGATGATTTCTTAACACCAACTAAAGTTTTGAATACGTATCGTACTGATTTCAGCTACGCTTTAACAGATAAAAAAACGGTTGGAGGAAAAACAATTCAGTATATAAAATTAACACCAACTAAAACTTCCACAATCAAATATTCGGTTTTAGGAGTCAATACAGCGAATAATGAAATCTACGATTACAAGGAATATGGTAAAAATGGCGACACAACATCAATCGTTGTAAAAGATTACGTTCAAAATTTACTTATTCACAAAAGTTACTTTAACTTTGACCAAAAGAAATATAAGTCGCAAGGCTATATGATTACTCAATTATAATCAATGTTAAAAAAACTTGACTGGTATATAATCAAGACCTTTTTAGGTCCATTTTTTTTCATATTTAGTGTTCTATTTTTCATCTTTATCGTGCAATTTGCATGGCAACAAATGGAAAAATTTGTTGGAAAAGGTTTAGAATGGTACACTATTACCGAATTACTTTTTTGGTTAGGAATTAACGTTATTCAGCTTGTATTACCGCTTACAATCCTTTTGGGCTCTATTATGACAATGGGAGGTTTTGGAGAACGATACGAATTAGCTGCAATGAAAGCATCCGGAATTTCACTTACCAGAATACTTGCACCATTATTTACATTAATTGCATTAATGGCTGTTGGATTGTACTTTTTCGGAGACAAAGTAATGCCTTATTCGCAAGAAAAAGCACGAACAATGTATTTCAACATCTTACAAACCAAACCAACGGTAAGTATGAAAGAAGGCGTTTTTATTGAAACTGTTCCAGGTTTTCAGATGAAAATAAATAAGGTTTCGGGAGAAAATTCAGAAAAATTAGAAGACGTTTTTGTCCATCAAAATGCACCTTTTGGTGAAAATACGATGACAATTATTGCGAAAAAGGGAAATCTTGCTCCAGACAAAAATGACAACCATTATCTAAAAATGGAACTTTTTGATGGAATTGCTTATACCGATAACATCAAAAATAAAAATTTCGATGAACGCAAACGTCAAGAAAATCAATATACCAAATTTGATACATTAAATTATTATATTGACATTTCGGATATTTTAAATTCAGGAAAAGACGAAGATCCAGGAAACTCTTACAAATACTTGGACGGAAAAGGCTTAAGACATCTTATTGATTCACTAAACACAGATTACAGAAAGTATTATAAAGATTTAAAAACAAATATGTTTAATCAGAATTATTACTATTCTTCTAAAGTAAAACAAGTAGATTCTGTTAAAACAAGTATGATTTTCGATTTAAAAGAGTATTCATCACAAGATCGTGATAGAATTATCAATCAATCTATTCAAATGGTTAATCGAGATCAAGAAAATATGACGTTTTCTGAACAAGAAATTGTAAACAGAGAAAAGTTATATTCAAAAGTAAATATTCATTACCAACGAAATTTCTCGTATGCGGTAACGTGTATTATTTTCTTTTTGATTGGATCATCATTAGGTGCAATCGTAAAAAAAGGAGGAATCGGAATGCCAGTTGTCATCTCAATTATCATTTTCGTTATTTACTTTATCCTTAATTTCTCGGCAGAAAATATGGCAAAAAATGGAAAATTAGATCCAACTTTTGCTGCTTGGGCTGCGAATATTATTGCGCTTCCATTCTCTATTTTGTTTAGTTACAAAGCCAATCAAGATTCTGGATTATTTGACATTAGTATTTACGTTGATCCAATTGTAAAATACTTTAATAAGTTTAAGAAAACAAACAAAAACGAGGAGCATTCTCGTTATCAATAACATAAAACAATGGAAAATAGATCATCTCAATTAAACACAATTGAAGAAGCTTTAGAAGATTTAAAACAAGGAAAAGTTATCATTGTAGTTGACGATGAAGATCGTGAAAATGAAGGAGATTTCCTATGTATCGCCGAATTTGCAACGCCAGAAGTCATCAACTTTATGGTTACGCACGGACGCGGATTGGTTTGTACGCCGCTTACACAACAAAGATGTAAAGCATTAGGTTTGGACCTTATGGTTGGACACAATACTGCGATTTACGAAACTAATTTTACGGTTTCTGTGGATTTACAAGGTCACGGATGTACGACAGGAATTTCGGCTTCGGACCGTTCCAAAACTATTCAAGCTTTAATTGACGAAAATACAAATCCAGATGATTTAGGAAAACCAGGACATATTTTCCCATTAATTGCAAAAGATGGTGGAGTTTTGGTTCGTACTGGACATACTGAAGCCGCTGTTGACTTAGCGCGCATGGCTGGACATTACCCTGCAGGATGTATTGTTGAAATCTTGAAAGAAGACGGTGAAATGGCTCGCTTACCAGAGTTATTAGAAATTGCAAAGAAATTTGATTTAAAAATTGTTTCAATAGAAGATTTGATTGCTTACCGATTAGAAAATGAATCGTTAGTAAAACGTATCGAGCAATTTCCAGCAAAAACGAGATTCGGAGATTATGATTTAGTTGCTTACCAACAAACAACAAATAATCAGATTCACTTTGCTTTGAAAAAAGGAAAATGGACAAAAGATGATGTAGTTCCTGTTCGTGTAAAATCTACAAATAGCTATTATGATTTGTTTAGCGCTTTACAAAACGGCGAAACACCATTGTTAGAAAAAACGATGAACATTATCAACGAAGAAGAAAAAGGTGTTGTAATTTTTATTAATAACATCCAAAATTCTGAGTTGATTGAACAAAAATTAGAGATTTTCAAAAGTTTTTCTGAAGGAAAATCTAAATCAGGTGTTTTACCTGCCGATGAAAAAGATCACGGAATTGGCTCTCAAATCATCAAAGATTTAGGCATCCAAAAAATGAATTTGATTACACGTACTTTAGAAGAACCACATACAACGCAATATGGTTTAGAAATTGTAAAATGCACTAAATTGTAATATTAATTTATTCGATATACAAAAGCAGTTCCGAGAAGAGCTGCTTTTTTTTGTAGATTTAACTACTAAATCACAACTATGAAAATAAAATTAATTTTCGCATTAGTTATTCTCTTTTTCTCAATTAATAATTATTCGCAAAACTTTATTAATTATAGAGAAATTGTATTTCAAAATTTTCAACAAGAATATAAAAATAAAAAAAGCATATTTTTAGATTTGAATCCTGATAAGTACAATGTTACAAATTGTTTTAAAGAAGAAAATAAATTAATTCTTAATACAAATGATTTAGAAAATTCTATAAATAAAAGTATCGTAAATTCTAAAAAGTTTAAAATTGTATCTCAGAAAAAATATCCTTTAATAACTATTTCAAACTCTTATATTTTTGAAAATAATTATGACGATTTATATCTATCGCTAGATTATTATTTAGATAAAAACAATGTAAAAACTACAACTTATAAATTATCCAAAACAGGAAAAATAACAGATTATTGTCAAACAAATTTGGGCTTAATTTATTATCATTAAGACATTTATAACTTATAACTCTTTAAAATAGTGAACAAAAAAAGCTTCTAGCGATCGAGAAGCTTTCTTATTAATAATCACATAATATTTAATGTGCATAGCGTTTACGAGAAACAAAATGCAAAATTTTTTGAACTAATTTTGTGTTTTTATAAAGATTCCAATTCATTAATAAAACACTGAACAAAATTACTGCCAAACCGTAAATTTGCAAATGAGTTACGACATCATCTGTAAAAAAATAACTTAAGGCAACAGCTACAATTGGATTAATATAGGCATAAGTAGATACCTCTACCGCCGGACGGTGCTGTAACAACCATACATACGATCCAAAAGCTAAAATAGATCCAAAAGTAACTAAATAAGCCATTGCTAACCAATCTTCAGTCGCTACATTTTCTAAGTTAAAATTTGCGTATTCTCCATTAAACATCGCAACAGTATTGAATAAAATACCAGCTGTAATCATCTGCCAAGCTGTTTTAACCATAATATTCAAATCCTCTTTTGGTTTTGTAACTTCTTTCTTTTGTTTTTCTGTTACATATTTTGAATACAACGAACCTAACGTCCAAGCAATAGAACAAAAGATTAAAACAATCAAACCAATCATGTTTAAAAACTGCTGATCTGCATCTGCATGCACAGTGGTTGTTTGTTCATAAAATAACATTAATACACCGATAAAACCTAATAAGACTCCCAAAACTGTTGGAATACTTGAAAAATTTTGTTTCCATTTTGGTTTATCCAATACAATAAACCAGATAGCTGCAGACGCCGCCATAATAGCGACAATTCCACTTGGTAAAAATTGTTCTGACCAAATTATTCCAGCCATATCAATAAACAACAACATAAAACCTGTAAACATACATTGTTTTACAATTTGTTTATCCCACAGCTTATAACCTCTCATTTTACAATATCCCATCAAAATTGTACTCGCTGCAATAAAACGAAACGAACCCAAAATAAATGGACTAAAACCATGTAAAGCCTTATCTATAAAAAAATAAGTTGATCCCCAAACTACATAAACCACAAAATATGCTGCAATAATCAGCCACTTACTTGGTTGACTCACTTTCATTCAATCTCTATTTTTAAATCGTTGGTATAACGATATTTTGTTCTTCTTTTATTGTTTGTAATACAATTGTTGTTCTCGTAGAAGTTATTCCTCCTATTTTACTTAAATGTTTTCTCATTAAATCTACTAAACCTTCATTATCAGAAGTTCTTACTTTAATCAGATATCCATCATCTCCAGCAATATCATGAACTTCTAAAACCTCCGGAATTTCAGCTAATTGTTTTCCTACAGTTTCATCTCCGATAATATCAACCGTTTTAATAAACATGTACGAAAGTAATTTCTGCCCAACTGCTACAGGATTAATTTTAGCATGATAAGCCAAAATAACTTGCTTATTTTCAAGCTTTTTCACACGTTCTAATATACCAGAAGGTGCCATTCCTAATTCTCTAGCTATATCAGCGTTATTAATACGAGCATTTTCTTGCATTAATCGCATGATTTTCAAGTCAGTAGCATCTAAATTAAATTCAATTTTTTCCATTTCGACTGCAAAATTAAGACTATTTTGAATAATATTCAAAATATATATTAAAAAATGTATGTTATTCTTTATATGATTTTAATCCATAAATTAAATTCATTTTAAATTTAAAATAAGAAAATCATCATTCAAAAAAAAAGCTACCCAAAAACAATGGGTAGCTTTATATTATTTAAAAATTTTAGTTAGAGAATTAGTTTCCTCCTTCTTCCATTTTCTTTTTCAATTCTGCTAATGAATCGATATCTCCTAAAGTAGAAGTTTCGATTGTGTTAGATGAATTATTGTTGTTATTGTTAGATGTTCTCTCAGCTTTAACTTCTTCCTCACGGAAAGTTGCTGTGTGAGAAACTACTACACGACGGAATTCTTTATTGAATTCGATAACTTTGAAAGTTGTTTCTTCACCTTTTTTGATACGAGATCCATCTTCTTTCTCTAATGTACGAGCTGGAGCGAAAGCTTCAACATCAGCATCTTCGAATTGAACTGTAGCTCCTTTGTCAAATACATCAACTGCAACTCCTGTGTGAACTGTACCTACTGCATATTTAGCTTCGTACTGATCCCATGGGTTTTCAGTTAATTGTTTGTGACCTAAAGATAAACGACGAGCTTCTACGTCTAATTCTAAAACTACTACATCTAAGATATCATCAACTGCACAGAATTCTGATGGGTGTTTGATTTTCTTAGTCCAAGATAAGTCAGAGATGTAGATTAATCCGTCAACACCTTCTTCTAATTCTACGAATACACCGAAGTTAGTGAAATTACGAACTTTACCTTTGTGAGTAGAACCTACTGGGTATTTAGTTGTAATATCTGTCCAAGGATCTGGAGTTAATTGTTTGATACCTAAAGACATTTTTCTTTCTTCTCTATCTAAAGTTAAAACTACTGCTTCAACTTCATCACCTACTTTTACGAAATCTTGAGCAGAACGTAAGTGAGTAGACCATGACATTTCAGAAACGTGGATTAAACCTTCTACACCTGGAGCAACCTCAACGAATGCACCGTAGTCAGCTAAAACAACTACTTTTCCTTTAACTTTATCACCAACTTTGATATCAGCATCTAAAGCATCCCATGGGTGAGCTTCTAATTGTTTAATACCTAATTGGATACGAGATTTATCTTCGTCGAAATCTAAGATTACAACGTTGATTTTTTGTCCATCTTCTAAAATTTCAGATGGGTGGTTGATACGAGACCAAGATAAGTCAGTAATGTGGATTAAACCGTCAACACCGCCTAAGTCTACGAATACACCGTAAGATGTGATGTTTTTAACTTCACCTTCTAATACTTGTCCTTTCTCTAATTGAGCAACGATTTCTTTTTTCTGAACTTCGATATCAGCCTCGATTAACGCTTTGTGAGAAACTACTACGTTTTTGAATTCTGGGTTGATTTTAACAACTTTGAACTCCATAGTTTTTCCTACGAATTGTTCGTAATCACGGATTGGTTTAACATCGATTTGAGAACCTGGTAAGAAAGCTTCAATTCCGAATACGTCAACGATCATACCACCTTTAGTACGAGCTTTGATGTAACCGTTAACGATTTCTTGAGAATCGTGTGCTTTGTTAACAGCATCCCATGCATTTAATGTACGAGCTTTTTTGTGAGATAAAATTAATTGTCCATTTTTATCTTCACGTTGATCAACCATTACTTCAACGATATCCCCAACTTTCAAGTCTGAGTTGTAACGGAATTCGTTTAATGAAATAACACCTTCTGATTTGAAGTTGATATCAACGATAGCTTCTTTATCTGTAATACGTACAACTTGTCCTTTGAATACTTCATTCTCATGTAAGTCTTCTAAAGTTGTATCGTACATTTGCTCTAATTCAGCTTTTTCTTTACGATCTTCTTCGTTTAATCCTGATTCGAAAGATTCCCAATCAAATGATTCTGGCGCTACGTTTGCATTAGCAGACGCATCTAATACTGGAGTGTTTAATACAACTTCTTGTACTTCCTCTTGTTTTGTTTCTTTAGACATAATTCTAAAAATTTGTATCTCAATCTATTTTATTTCGGAATCTTCAAATGCAAATAAATGACCGAGAGATGTTTAACTTAATAATTAATCGCTTGATTCCTAAACCATTTTAGCGAGTGCAAAGATAAACAATTATATTTTAATATTTGGAATAATTTTAGATTCAACTCAAATAAATTTAAGATTTTATAAACGAATTACACTCTTGTTTATTCGTAACTTGTAATCGAATCTCAACTTTATGGATAGTCTAAAGAAAATAAAACGATTTTCTAAAATCGTAAAAGTCGTTTCTAAATATGGTTTCGAAGAAATTCTTTCTCGCGGAAATGATTTGTTTCATTCTGACCAAAGCAACGAATTTTTCAACCAATCATTCAATCAACGTTTCCGAATGGCTTTGGAAGAACTTGGTCCGACCTATATAAAATTTGGACAATTATTGAGTAATCGAAAAGATTTGGTTCCTGAATCTTTGGTTGAGGAATTAAAAAAATTGCAAGACAATGTTCCGCCAGAAGAAATTGACATCAAACAAAAAATTAGAGACGAATTTGGAATTGAGCCTGACGAACATTTTCTTTTTATAGAAGAACAACCTTTTGCTGCTGCAAGTATTTCGCAAGTTTATCGCGCAACTTTATTGAATGGAGAAAAAGTTGTTTTCAAAGTAAAACGATCTAATATTCAGAAAATAATTGAGTCCGATTTAGCCTTGATTCGAGATATTGTTCATTTTTTGGAAAAAAAATACGAGAAACTTCAGAAATTATTCATTTCTGAAATCGAAAAATCATTTGAAAATTCAATTTTGAAAGAACTTTCATTAACCAATGAATTTCAAAACATCGAACGTTTCAGAAAAAATTTCGAGAATAGTAAAGATGTTTACGTTCCGAAAACCTACGAAGATTATTCGAACAATAATTTTCTTTGTATGGAATTCATCGAAGGTTTCAAGGTAAATGATGTTGAGCAATTAGAAGCTTTGGGACTTGACCCAAAAAAAATCGTACAGAAAGGTTTTGATATTTATTTGAAACAATTACTTGATGACGGATTTTTTCATGCCGATCCACATCCCGGAAATATTTTTATTTTAAAAGATGGACGACTTGCTTTCATCGATTTTGGTTCAATGGGAATTTTAGCCATTAACGAAAAAGATGCATTAGAAAATGTTGTAATTGATTTTGGATTAAAAAATCCGAAACGAATTGTTCGTTCACTCAAAAAAATGGCGATTAAGCATTACATCGAAAACGAAAAACAATTAGAGCGTGATATTGCAGATATTTTTGATTATTTAGAATACAACACTGTTGATACGATAGAAGTTCAAATCGTCATCAAAAAGTTCAATAATATTCTACAGCGAAATCATGTTTTATTACCCGAATATGTTTATATTTTACTACGCGGTATTGCACTTATAGAAGGAATTGGACAACAATTACACGCTGATCTTAACGTACAACGTTCGATGCGTCCATATGCAGTAAAATTAGCTCGACAAAAATTTCATCCAAAATATTTGAGTAAAAAAGCTATTGATAATTTCAAAGATATTCAAGATTTAATCAACGATTTGCCAGAAGACACATTGAAATTAATTGAAAAAGTAAACAATGATAAATTGGCTTTAAACTTCAAGATTGATCAAATAGATAATATTCAGAAATTAATAAAAGACAGTATTAATAAACTGGTTTTAGCCATTCTTACTTTAGCTTTCGGAATTGGAGCAAGTATGCTTGCTAACACTACTGTTCGTCCAATGATTTTGGACATGCCATTACTTTCTTGGATTGGATATTTACTATCAGTGTTTACAGCTTGTTGTATCATTATATTGGTTTTTAGAAAGAAATAATTAATCCTAATTTCATAAAAATAAAATAGCCACCTCAATGAGGTGGCTATTTTTGTATATTATCGTTTTAAAGAATTATTTTTTCTTTTTGATAACTTTAGTTTCTGTTACTGTCGCTGTTTTTGGTAATACCTCAACACGTCTGTTTTTTTGGTAACACTCTTCAGTGTTTTCAGTACATAATAATTGAGATTTTCCTAATCCACGAGCAGTTAAACGAGACTTATCAACTCCACCTCTTTCAGCTAAAATATTAACTAATGCTTGAGCACGTTTTAAAGATAATGTTTTGTTGTAAGCATCTTTACCTCTTTGGTCAGCATGTCCGTCAATGTAGAAGCTTTTCTCTTTTAAATCATCAGAATTTAAAATTTGAGCAGCTACACGTACATCTTCATAAGAAGAAGGAACAATTTTATCAGAGTTATATTCGAATAAAATGTTAGATAAACGTTTTGCTACGTGAACTTCTGTCCATGGACATCCGTTGTTTTCTTTTGGTCCTTTAACTGTTGGACAAGCATCATCTTTATCTGGAATACCGTCTCCGTCTGTATCTGGACATCCATTAAACTCAGCTAAACCAAATTCTGTTGGACATTCATCATCTTTATCTAAGATTCCATCATTGTCTGTATCTGGCCAAGGACATCCATTATTTTCAACTGGACCAGCTACTGTTGGACAAGCATCATCTTTATCTGGAACACCATCACCATCTGTATCTGGACAACCTTGGAATTCAGCTAAACCAAATTCTGTTGGACAAGCATCATCTTTATCAAAGATTCCATCACCATCTGTATCTGGACATCCATTTGTTGCAGGATCACCTGTAGCGATACCTGGAGTGTCTGGACATGCATCTTCATCATCAGGAATACCATCATTATCTCTATCTTGTTTTCCAAAACGGAAAGTAACACCTACTGTGTGTTGAAAGAAGTCAAAATAGTTATTTCCTCCATAAGCTGGTAGCCAGTTATAATCAGATGCAATGTTTAAACCAAAGTTTTTAGTAAACCAAAAGTTCATACCAGCACCTAAAGAAGCTACGAAATGGTTTTTCTCTAAATCTTCAACTTCAGTTAACATTGTAAACTCTTCTCCATTTCCATTTCCATAGTAAGATTTTAATGGAAATTCTAATCCTGTGTAATCATATCTGTGGTAACCAGCTCCTACACGGATATATGGATCAAACCAAGAATCTTCTTTTAAGATATAACCATTAGCTAATTTATAGCGTAAACCTAAACCAGCATTGATGAATAATTCATCTTTAACACGTAATCTGTTATTGTCAACTTCACCTACAGAAGCAGTTAAATCAACATCAAAAGATCTGTTTAAATTACGAATAATAGACAATTTAGATAAAGGAGGAACTATATCCCAGTTATCTGTTTTAAAATACTGGTTGAATGGTCCAGTTGCCGAGTTGTGATCAACAGCGTGAGCACCAACTGTAATTGCCCAAGGATTCTTAGAATTCTGAGCATCTACAAAAGAATTACCCGCTAGGAATAATACTACTGCAGATAATAATAGATTAAACTTTTTCATTATCAAATATTTAGCGTTTTAAATATATTAAATTTTATGTAATTTTTATACAATTATAAGACAAATTTAAGAATTCTTTATCATTCTATCCAAATCTCTTTTCAAATCTTTTCCTTTTATTGTATTTCTTTTGTCAAAAAGTTTCTTTCCTTTTGCCAAATATATCTTCAATTTTGCCAACCCTCTGTTGTTTATAAACAGCGTGGTTGCTACAATTGTCAATCCTGTCTCTTTTGTTTTGCGTTCTAATTTTCGCAACTCAGACTTTTGTAATAAAAGTTTTCTATCTCGTCTAGTTTTATGATTAAAGTATGTTCCCCAATCATACTCATCAATAAACATATTAATGATATAGAGTTCTCCGTCCTTCATTTGGCAAAAACTTTCTGTAATCGAAGCCTTTCCCATACGAATAGATTTTATTTCAGTTCCAAATAATTGGATGCCGGCTTCGTAAGAATCTAATAATTCATACTCAAACCTTGCACGTTTATTCTTAATCGTAACTTCTTTTTGCACTTTATTTTATTCCAATTAAAATTTGTAACTTTGCCGAAAGGTCAAACAAACATCATACCAAAAATTATGTTAAATGT
The DNA here is from genome assembly GCF_004785645.1 of Empedobacter tilapiae. Classification (GTDB taxonomy): domain Bacteria; phylum Bacteroidota; class Bacteroidia; order Flavobacteriales; family Weeksellaceae; genus Empedobacter; species Empedobacter tilapiae. Next base: position 329,723 of record NZ_SRPE01000001.1, read on the forward strand.
TTCTAATTTATCGCTTCAATTCGGCAAGCGTGTACTTTTCGACGAAGTTAATATAAAATTTACAAATGGCAACTGTTACGGGATAATTGGTGCCAATGGAGCAGGAAAATCTACTTTCTTAAAAATATTATCAGGTGAAATCGATCCAACTTCAGGACAAGTTAGTCTTGAAAAAGGAAAACGTATGTCCGTTTTAGAGCAGAATCACTTCAAATATGACGAATACACAGTATTGGATACTGTTTTACGAGGAAATAAAGTATTATACGATATTAAAGAACGTATGGATGCTTTATATGCAAAAGAAGACTTTTCTGAAGAAGACGGTATCAAAGCAGGAGAATTAGGCGTTGTTTATGAAGAAATGAACGGATGGAATGCAGAATCTGATGCAGCTACATTATTATCGAATGTAGGAATAGATTCGGATATGCATTATACATTAATGGGAGATTTAGATAATAAAGCGAAAGTTCGTATTTTGATTGCGCAAGCTTTATTTGGAAATCCTGATGTATTAATCTTAGATGAGCCTACCAACGAATTGGACGTTAATACAATTCAATGGTTAGAGGATTTCTTAGGTAATTTCGAGAATACTGTAATCGTTGTATCGCACGACCGTCACTTCTTAGACGCGGTTTGTACGCATATTTGTGATTTAGATTTCTCTAAATTAAATCTATATTCTGGTAACTATACATTCTGGTACGAGTCTTCTCAGTTAGCTGCAAAACAACGTGCACAACAAAATAAAAAAGCAGAAGAAAAGAAAAAGGAATTACAAGATTTCATTGCTCGTTTCTCTTCTAACGTTGCTAAAGCTAAGCAAACAACTTCTCGTAAGAAAATGATCGAGAAATTAAATATCGAAGATATCAAACCTTCTTCTCGCCGATATCCAGCACTTATATGGGAACAATCTCGTGAGGCTGGTGATCAAATCTTAGAAGTGAACAATTTATCTGCTTCTGTAGATGGAGAAGTTTTATTTAAAGATGCGAACATCAACTTGAAAAAAGGTGATAAAATTGGTATTTTCTCTCGTAACTCGAAAGCAGTTTCTCAATTTTTTGAAATTCTTTCAGGAAAAGCTCAGCCAGATTCTGGAGATTTTACTTGGGGAATCACAACAACACAAGCGTATTTACCTTTAGATAATACAGATTTCTTTAAAGAAGATATCAACTTAGTTGATTGGTTACGTCAATATACAGATTCTGACGAGGAGCGCCACGAAGAGTTTATGCGTGGTTTCTTAGGAAAAATGTTATTCTCAGGAGACGAAGCTCTTAAAAAATCTTCTGTTTTATCAGGAGGTGAAAAAATGCGTTGCATGTTCTCTCGCATGATGTTATTACGCGCAAACGTACTATTATTAGACGAACCAACAGGTCACTTAGACTTAGAATCGATTACGGCATTAAATAACTCTTTGGTTAATTTCAAAGGAACAATTTTAATGGGTTCTCATGACCACGAATTGATTCAAACAACTTGTAATCGTATTATAGAATTAACTCCAAACGGAATCATCGATCGTTATATGACGTATGATGAATTCTTAGATGATCCAAAAGTAAAAGAATTAAAAGCAAAATATTACGCTTAATAATTTCTTTCACAATATTTCTAAAAATCCAGAAGGTTCTACTTTCTGGATTTTTTTTATTTAAAAAAATTCTATCTTTGAGTTAGAATTTTTCACATGATTCAACTTCCTACAATATTACTTTATCTCATTATTGCATTGATTATTTTTCTAATCATTATGATTACATATTTAATTAATTCATTAAAATCTGAGAAAAAAATAAGTCAAGAACAAACGCAACGTTTAGATAATTTATCCACTAAAGTTGATGAGTTAAAACTAGAGTCATATGAAGCGAAACTGAATCCTCATTTATTCAAAAACATTCTCAATTCTATCCAGTCAAATGCTTATCAAACCTATTATACGATTGATAAATTGGCAAATGTGTTGGATTATATTCTGTACGAAAGCAAAGACAATTTTGTGACGATAAAAGATGAAATAGATTTCACTAAAAACTTTATTGAAATAAATAAAGTAAAAGTTTCGCCTTTGTTTGATTTTCAAGTTAAAACGAAAATTGATGAAACCTCACCTTATTATCAAGAAAAAATTATTTTACCTTTATTAAGTATTGATTTTATTGAAAATGCTTTCAAACATACCGATTTTCAACAAGCCAATTCATTCATAAAAATTATGCTTGAACTGAATAATAAATCATTTCAAATTCAAGTCATCAATAAAATTTCTCCAAAAAATAGTTTAAAAAAAGAAACTGGCGGACATGGAAGTCAATCATTAAAACATCGCTTGAAAATGGTTTATGGAGACAACTTTTCTCTTTCTAAAACTGTTGAACAAGATATGTTTATCGCCAACTTAAAAATAAATCTACATGAGTTTTACACTAAAATGCATACTAATTGACGACGAAATTCTTGGATTAAAGTATTTGAAAATGTTGTGCGAACAGATGGAGGATATCGAAGTTGTAAAAGCTTATGTTGATCCAGAATTGTTCATAAACGAAATTGAAAACTTAGATTTTGACTTTTGTATTTTGGATATCGAAATGCCTAAAATTAATGGTTTACAAATCGCTAATTTATTAAAGGAAAAACCTTTTATTTTTTCTACTGCTTACAAAGAATATGCTGTTGATGCTTTCGATTTGGATGCAACAGATTATATTCAAAAACCTATTAAAAAAGAACGTTTACAACAAGCTGTTGACAAAGTAAAAAAACGTTTACAAAATAATTTTTCTTCACAAAATAATTTTGTGCAATTAAACTCAGACAAAGGGAAGATTTTATTACAGTTTAATCAAATTGTGTACATCACAACTTCTACCGTTGACAGCCGTGACAAAGTCGTTTATTATCAAGATTTATCGTTCTTAATTTTGAAAAATATCACACTCGATGCATTATCAGAAATGCTACCTGAAAAAGATTTTGTCCGCATCAATAAACGAGAAATAATTAGCTTGCATCATATTAAATATTTTCACTCAGACAACGTTACTTTAGATGTTTTATCGAAAGATAATAAAGAAATTAATTTGGTGTTAAGTGAAGTTTACAAAGCTAATTTTATTGCTCAAATTTCAATTTGATTACAAAAAAAAACCATTTCATTACATTTTACTCGAGTTTAAAAAATATTTGATATTTTTCTGTAAATTAATTTCAGATTTTTGTTGAAAATTAATGCCATGAAAAAATCGACAAGAAACTCAATTTTTTACATCGTAACAATTCTACTTTGTTCTCTAATGATGTATTTTATTGTAATTAAGGCTGAAGAAATGGAAGCTGGCAAACATGTAATCCATGCTACTAGTGAGAGCAATTACTTCAATGATTTCATTAATAGTATAACACATAACATTGGGCATCCTCTTGCTATTTTATTAGCACAAATTGTAACAATAATTTTTACAGCAAGAGTTTTTGGATGGATTTTCAATAAAATTGGACAACCAACTGTAATCGGAGAAATAATTGCTGGTATTTTTCTAGGTCCTTCTTTTATAGGAATGCATTTTCCAGAATTTTTTGGAAATCTCTTTCCAAAAGAATCTTTAGGAAATTTAGAATTCATCAGTCAAATAGGTTTGATTCTATTTATGTATGTCATAGGAATGGAATTAGATCTAAAAGTGTTAAAGAAAAACGCGCAAGACGCCATTGTTATTAGTCATGCAAGTATTATTATTCCATTTACACTTGGTTTAGCTCTAGCTGGATTAATTTATATGGAGTTTGCTCCAGAAGGAATTAACTTTTTGTCATTCGCTTTATTTATAGGAATATCTATGAGTATTACAGCTTTTCCTGTATTAGCCCGTATTGTACAAGAACGAGGCATAAGCAAAACCCGTTTAGGTTCTATTGTAATTACTTGTGCTGCTGCTGACGATATAACGGCTTGGTGTTTATTAGCCGCTGTTATAGCAATTGTAAAAGCTGGATCATTTATTAGCTCTATTTACGTTATTTTACTTGCTATTGTTTATGTAATTGCAATGATAAAATTCGTGCGCCCTTTTCTAAAGCGTATTGCTGATGTACATTCGAGTAAAACAACACTTACGAAACCAATTATCGGAATCTTTTTCTTAGTCTTAATTATTTCTTCTTACTTAAGCGAAATTATCGGTATTCATGCCTTATTTGGTGCTTTCCTTGCAGGAACTATTATGCCTGAAAACATTAAATTCAGAAATCTATTCATCGAAAAAATAGAAGATGTAGCTTTAGTACTATTATTACCATTATTCTTTGTTTTTACAGGTCTACGAACTCAAATAGGATTATTAGATAGCTCGCATTTATGGCAAACTACAGGATTAATTATTTTAGTTGCTGTAACTGGAAAATTCATCGGAAGTGCAATTGCCGCCAAGTTTGTTGGACAAAACTGGAAAGATAGTTTAACTATTGGTGCCTTGATGAATACGCGAGGTTTAATGGAATTAGTTGTACTAAATATTGGTTACGATTTAGGAGTTTTAACTCCAGAAATTTTTGCAATGATGGTTATTATGGCTTTAGTAACAACATTCATGACAGGACCTGCTTTAGATTTGATTAATTGGGTTTTTAGAAAACAAAAGACAGAAAATGAATTAACTGAAATTAGCCAAAGTCAAAAATATAAGATTTTAATTGATTTTCAAACACCAGAAAAAGGTGCTGAGTTGTTACGAGTTGCAAATAGCTTTATTAAAAATCAAGATGATAATTCGCTTGTAACTGCTATTCACGTGATGAAAAGTAGTGAAGTTCAACATTTCAATCTTGAAGAAAGAGAAACTGAAATATTTGAGCCAATTATTGAAGTTTCAGAAGAATTACATCAAGATGTGACAACAATGTTTAAAGTATCTACAGACATCGTTTTTGATACAATTGATGTTGCGCAAAAAGGTGATTATGATTTGATGTTAATGGGTGTAAGAAACTCTATTTATTCAGGTTCTTTATTGGGAAATATTTTAGGATTTACAACAAAAATTATTGATCCAGATATTTTAATTGGTCAAGTTACAGGTAAAGAGAATATGTTTGATCATTCTGTTTTCAACGAAAGAACAAAACAATTATTAAATAAATCGACCGTTCCTGTTGGAATTGTTTTGGACAAAAATTTTACGAAAGCAGAAAAAGTCTTTCTTCCTCTTTTTGGGAATAAAGATGCTGATTTATTGAAATATGCTCAGCGACTAATTTCAAATAGTGAATCTCAAGTTATTATTGTAGACGTTAGCGGTTACACAAAACGACATTCTGAAGTAAAAGAAATTATTCGTAGTATCGAAAATATTGCACCAAATCATATTAGTCTTTCGTATAAACAACAATTGGATAAGGAGTTTTTGGATGAAATGGATTTGATGATGATTAGTATGGAAAGTTGGAAAAACTTAATCGAAACAAAAAGTATTTGGATTTCGAATGTTCCAACAACTTTGATTATTTCGGAGTAGAGGAAAATATTTATATTAGTAGAAAATATTATTTAAAACATTTAGCAATAAAATTAATATAAATTAAACATGAAAAAAATAGTAATCATTTTCTTTATAATTATATCATCGAATTTATTAGCTCAAAAAACTGAAACATATAATAGTTTTATTAAAGAATTAAAAAAAGATTCTAAAATCGATAAGAATGATAAAACTGTTTACAATCTTCTCAACAACTTTTATGACGAGATGCTACAGTCTGACACAGGTGGTATAAAACCTGAAACACTTAAGAAAATTACAGATTTTTATGCAAACAAAGATTCAAAGAACAAACAAATTTTGAATATGTTTATAGCATATCAAAATAATATAAGTGATGCTGTTGCTAATGGAAGTATACCAGATTCAAAATTTCAATTAGAGTTAATAAATGATTTACAAGAAGAAATTAAAAACACCTATAGTGACATTCCTGTTATTGTATTAATTTATAATATTGAAGCTTTAAGCTTAGATAACCAATCAAAAGAATCTGCAAATTTAATTGAATCAAGTCTTAAAAGTTTTCCAAATTCTATACCTTTAAAAGTCTATAAATACTTATCATCAAAAGATGAGAAAATAAAAAATGACTTAGTTAAAAATCATTCTGAACATTGGATGGTTCAACAATTTGGAATAAAATAAAATACAACAAAAAAATCCAGCTTTTCAGCTGGATTTTTCGTTTTATATTTTCAAAAAGATTAAATATCAATTTTTGCGTAATGCGCATTTTTCTCGATAAACTCACGACGAGGCGGAACATCATCACCCATTAACATAGAAAATACACGATCTGCTTCTGTAGCATTATCAATCGTTACTTTACGTAATGTTCTATGCTGCGGATTAAGTGTTGTATCCCATAATTGCTCTGCGTTCATTTCTCCTAAACCTTTGTATCGTTGAATTGTAACACCTTTACCTGAACCATCCGTAGAAAATTCAGCTGTTATACGTTCACGATCTTTCTCATCCCAAGCATATTCTCCTTTTGCTCCTTTCTTAATTAAATACAAAGGAGGTGTTGCAATATAAATATGTCCTTGCTCGATTAATTCTTTCATATAACGGAAGAAGAATGTCAAAATTAATGTCGCGATGTGAGAACCATCGACGTCGGCATCGGTCATAATTACAACCTTATGATAACGTAATTTTGAGATATTAAGTGCTTTCGAATCTTCTTCAGTTCCGATTGTCACACCTAAAGCTGTATATATATTTTTAATCTCTTCGTTATCCAAAACTTTATGCGCCATCGCTTTTTCAACATTTAAGATTTTACCACGTAATGGCAAAATTGCTTGAAAATGACGATCACGACCTTGTTTTGCAGTTCCTCCGGCAGAATCTCCCTCGACTAAGAATAACTCAGATTCTTCTGGTTTACGAGAAGAACAATCTGCTAATTTCCCTGGCAATCCGCTTCCTCCCATTGGATTTTTGCGTTGTACCATTTCACGAGCTTTCTTAGCCGCTTGACGAGCTTTTGCAGCTAAAATTACTTTATCAACAATTATTTTAGCTTCAGCTGGATTTTCTTCTAAGAAATTTGTTAACATTTCTGCTACGATTTTATCAACCGCAGGAGAAACTTCAGAGTTTCCTAATTTAGTTTTCGTTTGCCCTTCAAATTGAGGCTCCATTACTTTTACTGAAATAACTGCTGTTAATCCTTCACGGAAGTCATCTCCAACAATTTCAACTTTTTCTTTTGCAAGATTAAAGTTTTCTTCAGCATATTTTTTCAATGTACGTGTCAACGCGCGACGAAAACCAGATAAATGTGTTCCACCTTCATGTGTATTGATATTGTTTACATATGAATGTACATTTTCGTTATATGATGTATTGTATCGCATTGCAACCTCAACTGGAATTCCATCACGTTCACCTTCCATGAAGATTACTTTATCCATGATAGATTCGCGGCTACCGTCGATAAACTCAACAAATTCTTTTAATCCTTCTTCAGAATGAAAAGTTTCTGTAACAGGATTACCTTCTTCGTCTTTGTTACGTTCATCAACCAATACAATATTGATTCCTTTATTCAAGAAAGCTAATTCACGTAAACGATTTGCTAAAGTAGAATAGTTATATTCTCTAATTTCTTGAAAAATAGTATCATCGGGAGTAAAAGTTACTGTTGTTCCGCTCTTATCAGTCGTTCCCACTTCTTTTACATCATACAAAGGTTTTCCTTTTGAATACTCTTGAATATATTGCTTTCCATTCTTGAAAACTTCTGCTGATAAATGGTTAGAAAGTGCATTAACACACGAAACTCCAACACCGTGCAAACCTCCAGAAACTTTGTATGTATCTTTATCAAACTTACCTCCTGCACCAATTTTAGTCATTACAACTTCTAATGCAGATTTCCCTTCTTTTTTATGTAAGTCGACAGGAATACCACGTCCGTTATCTTCTACACGAATCGAGTTTCCTTCTAAAATTGTTACCTTGATTGTATCACAGTATCCTGCTAAAGCTTCATCAATAGAGTTATCAACAACCTCGTAAACTAAGTGGTGTAATCCTCTAACTCCGACGTCTCCAATGTACATCGATGGACGAAGACGTACGTGCTCCATTCCTTCTAACGCTTGGATATTATCCGCCGTATATGTGTTATTACTCATAATATGTCTCTAACTTTTTTAAACAAACAAATATAGTGAATTTTGACGAGAAAACCTCTTAAAAAGAACTTAAAGTATTGGATAAAATAACGTTTAACATTGTTTTTATTTATTTTCAATAATTCATAAAATTAAAAATCCGAAATCAATTTGATTTCGGATTTCAAGTATATAATTTATATAAATTAAATATCTTTTTTTTCTAAGTAAACGACCTTTTTCGTTTCGAAAAAATCTTCCTCAAAAAAGTTTTGAATATCAAATAAAACAGCATTAGGAAAACCTGCTAATTCTTCTGTCAAATCGCCTCCTTTTAGATATAATAAACCATTTGGAAAAGGATTAATAGCTTCTTTTTTGAATTTCCCACGAATCCATTCTGCAAATCTTGGCATCGCTGTCACCGCACGAGAAACAACAAAATCATATTTATCTGTTAACTCTTCAGCACGTTTCTGTTCAGCTTTTACATTCGTCAAACCTAAACCATCAGCCACACCTTTTACAACCTTGATTTTTTTTCCGATAGAATCTACCAAATGAAACTGAACATTCGGGAATAAAATTGCTAACGGAATCCCTGGTAATCCTCCTCCAGTTCCTACATCCAGAACAGAGGAACCATCTGCAAATTCCATCACTTTTGCAATCGCTAATGAATGTAAAATATGATTCGTATAAATTTCGTCGATATCTTTTCGAGAAACAACATTTATTTGGTCGTTCCATTCTTTGTATAAATCACCAACTTTCGAAAATTGCTCGATTTGTTTTTCCGTTAAATCAGGAAAATATTTTAAAATTAAATCAATCATTGTTTAAATAATTTCTGAAACACGTAAACAAACGTAATCTAACAACTTTGTATCATCTTCTGTAAACGGATTTATTTTGTGCGAATCGATGTCAATTTGCCCAATATTTTCTCCATTTTTGAAAATTGGAACAACAATTTCAGCTTTCGTTTCTATTGAACAAGCCAAATAATTATCTTGAGCATAAACGTCTGGCACAACAAAAGTTTCGTTAGATTCAGCCACTTGCCCACAAATGCCTTTACCATAAGGAATTATTGTATGATCAGTTGCCGCTCCAACATAAGGGCCAAGTTTTAGTTCATTTTTATCTCCATTCTTGAAATAAAATCCCACCCAATTGTAGTATTCAACTTCGTCACTTAACAATTGACAAATCTTTTGTAATCTGTCTTCCGTAGAAATTGCGCTATCAATTATGATATCCACGCGTTTATGTAAATCTTGCATTTTGTTACTTCTAAAAAAGCAAATTTATTGATTAATCATAACTTAATCAAAAGTTGATGTTTTTCATTTATATTTGTTCGAGATTTTTTAACAAAATGAAAGAATTTAAACCATTATTATTATTCCTTGCACGTTTTTTAGGAACTTACATTATTTTAAGTTTAGTTTATAAATTGTATTTGGATCAGTATTTACCACACAATAATCCTGATCCGTTTACAAAATTAACTTCTGATGTTACAGCTTTTTGGTTGAACAAGTGTGGTTTTTTTACTTTTTCTAATATTGCAGAAAATCAGCCTTGGATGCGTTTGGTAATGGACGGACAAGTTGCCTCTATTGTAAATGAAGGTTGTAATGCGATTTCTATTTTGATAATTTTTGTAGCGTTTATAGTTGCTTTTTACACGAATTTCAAGCAAACTTTTTTGTTTATTTTATCAGGTTTAGCAATTCTTTTTGTGATGAATATTTCGAGAATTATGTTGCTAAATTATATTTTTAGATATCACAACGAATATGGTAAAATGGCACACGATTATTTATTTCCAGCAATTATTTATGGTTCAATTGTGATTCTTTGGATTGTTTGGATTAAGTCTTTTGTAACAAAATACAATAAGCAAAATGTCAAATAAATATTTACGTTACGCAATTGCTATTTTACTTGTTTTTGGATTGATATTAGTCCGAAAATTTGAAGAGTTTTTATTTTATGATCCTTTCTTAGAATACTTTCATTTTGTTGGACATTCAAAATTCCCTGAAATTGATTTACCAAAATTGAACGCGAGCCTTATGGTTCGCTATCTTATCAATACATTATTAACTGTATTAATTATTTGGTTTATTTTCTGGAAAAAAAATTACGTTAAATTCTCTATCATTATTATGATTATCGGATTAATCGTTCTTTTACCAATATATAATTATTTGATTTCGACATATTTTTCATCAGGCGAAATGGTTTTCTTTTATGTTAGAAGATTTCTCATTCAGCCAATGTTTTTATTGATTTTAGTTCCTTGTTTTTATTACCAAGAAATACAAAATAAAAAAACGATCGAAAATTAATTCTCGATCGTTTTTTTTTATCTAATTTATCTATTACAATAAACCTGATTCATCTTTTTCTTGTTGCACATCTAACTTTGCTTGCTCTTTTGCGGCAGCTTCTTGTGCTTTTTGTTCTGCAACTTTACGTTTTTCTTCGTTTGCAATTTCTGCATTTGCTTTATTCACCGCTTTGTATTTATAAAGCCAGCCTAAAAATCCTCCCAGAATAAATCCGACACCAGCACCTCCAGTAATTCCTACCAAAAATTCTTTATTCGAAAATAATCTAGAAACATCCAAATTTGTAAAATAATACATTGCAACACTAATCGCAATCAACAAAAATCCAATAAAAGTAGAATAGGTCATCGTTATATGTTTTTAAAATAAATCTTGTAACATTCTTTGGCGAACAGCTTCGTACAAAATCGCTCCAGCCGCAACAGAAACATTCAATGAAGCAGTTTGCCCAGCCATAGGTAATTTAATAATTTTATCTGAAATTTTAATAATAGAATCCGAAACTCCATCTTCCTCACTTCCCATGACAATAGCTGCAGGAACAGAGAAATCTGCATCGTAAATAAATTCAGCTGATTTTTCAGAAGCACTAAAAATTGAGATTCCAGCCGATTGTAAATATTTAATAACATTCACTAAATTTCCTTCTTTACAAACCGGAATATTATACAACGCTCCTGTAGAAGTTTTGATTGCATCTGCATTTACAGAAGCCGAACCTTTTGCTGGAATAATAATTGCATCAACACCAACACATTCTGCAGTACGAGCGATTGCACCAAAATTACGAACATCAGAAACACGATCTAAAATCAAAATAAAAGGCGTTTTTCCTTGTTCCCAAATTTGAGGTAATACATTTTCGATTGAATCAAATTCAATTGGAGAAACGAATGCGTAAACACCTTGGTGATTTTTTCCAGTAAAACGATTTAGTTTTTCTAAAGGCACATAACTTACAGGAATTTCATATTCAGTGATTAATTTTCTCAATTCTGAAAAAATTTCTCCTTGTAAACCTTTTTGAATAAAAATTTTGTCGATTGTTTTCCCTGCTTCAATCGCTTCTATTACTGGTCTTAAACCAAAAATTCCTGCTTCGTTTTTCATAAATGCAAAGATAAAAAAATTATACGTAACTATTTACCAATCCTTCTTCTCAATTGTTGTAAATAATTTGGAAAGCTCATATACAACATGCAACCAATGACAATTAGCGAAATCATTGAGATTAAATTTAGTTTGAGATGAATGATTTTGGACACAAAAACAACCACCAAAATAACATTAAATAAGGTTTGGAAATAAAAATGTTGTGCAATTTTTCGTCCAAAATCTGATTTGCTATACGAAGCAAAAAACATAAAAAGCACTAAAATTGTAAGAATTAAACTAATTTTCATTCTAAAAAAAATCACTAAATTTGAAAGGTTAAATATACTCAAAATGCAACAATATCACGATTTATGTAAAAAGGTTTTAGCAGAAGGCGCTTTTAAAGAAGACAGAACGGGAACAGGAACTAAAAGTATTTTTGGTTACCAAATGCGTTTCGATTTGTCGGAAGGTTTCCCTTTGGTGACGACTAAGAAATTACATTTAAAATCGATTATCTACGAATTGTTGTGGTTTTTGAAAGGTGATACTAATATCAAATATTTAACAGATAATGGTGTAAGAATATGGAACGAATGGGCTGATGAAAATGGTGATTTAGGACCTGTTTATGGGCATCAATGGCGTTCATGGGGAAAACCAAATGGAGAAGTTGTTGACCAAATTAAAGTTGCAATTGACCAAATAAAAAATAATCCTGATTCACGTAGAATTATAGTCTCTGCTTGGAATGTTGGAGAATTAGATCAAATGGCTTTAGCTCCATGTCATGCATTTTTTCAGTTTTATGTAAATAATGGAAAATTATCGTTGCAATTGTACCAACGTAGTGCAGATATTTTCTTAGGCGTTCCATTCAACATTGCGTCATATGCATTATTACAAATGATGGTTGCGCAAGTTTGCAATTTAGAAGTTGGAGATTTTGTACATACGTTTGGAGATGCTCATATTTACAAAAATCATTTCGAACAAGTTGAACTACAATTAACGCGTGAACCTTTTCCATTACCAATAATGAAAATCAATCCGAATGTAAAAGACGTTTTTGATTTTACATACGAAGATTTTGAATTAGAAAATTATCAAGCTCATCCTCATATTAAAGGAATTGTAGCAGTTTAATCATAAAATATACTTAAAGTCTCCAAATTGGAGGCTTTTTTTGTAACTTTTCGAGAAAATTATTAACCAATAGAAATAAAATTTTACGATGAAAAAACGCATTCTTTGGCTTTCATCAGCCTTTATTATATCAAGTCTTACTTATGCACAAGTAATGACACCACCACCGAGCTACAACGAAAACCAAACGAACAAATTAGATATTTATCGTGCAGAAGCAGAACGTATCAATAATCTTGTTCATACCAAATTGGACCTTAAATTTGATTATGCAAAAGAGCACGTTTTAGGTGAAGCTTGGGTAACATTGAAACCACATTTCTATGCTACAAACAAAGTTACATTAGACGCTAAAGCAATGTTGATTAGCGAAGTTGCTTTGGTAAATGGTGCTACAAAAAAGAAATTAAATTATAAATATGATGATTTACAATTAGTCATCGATTTAGATAAAGAATACAAAAAAGATCAAGAATATACACTTTACATCAAGTATACAGCGCGTCCGAACGAAGTAAAACAAGAAGGAAGTTTAGCGATAAACGATGCAAAAGGTGTTTATTTTATCAATGCAAAAGGTGAACGACCAAATTATCCAACTCAAATTTGGACACAAGGCGAAACTGAATCTTCTTCTTGTTGGTTCCCGACAATTGATAAAACAAATCAAAAAACATCGCAAGAAATCACGTTAACATATCCTGATAAATATGTTTCATTATCAAATGGAACAATGAAATCTTCGAAGAAAAATTCGGACGGAACAAAAACTGATTATTGGAAATTCGATAAAAAACATGCACCATATTTATTCTTTTTCGGGATTGGAGATTATGCAGTCATCAATGACAAATGGAAAAATATCAATGTTGATTATTACGTAGAGCCAGAATATAAAGATGTTGCGAAGCAAATTTTTGGTAATACGCCAGAAATGATTCAGTTTTTTTCTGATAAATTAAACTATCCTTATCCTTGGGACAAATATGCTCAAATGACGGCTCGCGAATATGTTTCTGGAGCAATGGAAAACACAACAGCTTCTTTATTCCATGATGGTGTTCAGCAAAAAGCTGGTCAATTAGTCGATGAAAATACGGCTGAATATGTGATTGCCCACGAATTATTTCACCACTGGTTTGGAGATTTAGTAACGGCAGAAAGTTGGGGAAATTTAACAGTGAATGAATCTTTTGCTAATTATTCTGAATATTTATGGTTTGAATATAAATACGGAAAAGAGAAAGCGGACGAACATCGTTACAACGAAATGTTTGGCTATAAACAAGGTGATGGACCAACGAAAAATTTGGTTCGAGTTCATTACAATTCTCGCGAAGACATGTTTGATGGTGTTTCATACAACAAAGGTGGAATCATCTTACATATGTTGAGAAATTTCTTAGGAGATGATGCGTTCTTCAAAGGTTTGAACAAATATTTGAAAGATAACGAATACGGAAAAGCTGAATCTGCACAATTACGCTTGGCTTTGGAAGAAGTTTCTGGTCGTGATTTAAACTGGTTTTTCAACCAATGGTATTACGAAAATGGTCATCCAAAATTAACTGTTGTTTCAGATTATTCTTCAGCGAAGAAAAAAGTAAAAGTTGTTGTTCGTCAAGATGCTTCAAAATTATTTGAATTCCCTTTTGCAATTGATATTGTAGAAAATGGAAAAACAACACGTCAACAAGTTTGGGTTCCAAAACAAGCCGAAACTGTTTTCGAATTTGCTTCAAACCAAAAACCTGATGTCGTTATTCCAAATGCGGATCAAGTTTTATTAGCAGATATCGACGATAAAAAACCTGTTGAAGATTTTATTGCGCAATACAAAGCTGGAAAAGGAAATTATACGACGCGTTTATTAGCGATTGAGGCAATGGCAAATGCACAAGCAACTAATCCAAAAGCGGCTGATGCGTTAATTAATGCGTTAGATGATTCATTTGATGGATTAAGAATTTATGCGATTCATAAATTGGATACAAAATCAAAAACGATTGTAGATAAAGCTTCATCAAAATTAAAACAATTAGCTTCTAACGATCCTAAAACATTGGTTCAAGCAGCTGCTTTAAGTGCTTTGAATGATGCCAATATTTATGATGCAACAATTTTCGAGAAAGCTTCAAAAAGTCCATCGTTTAGTGTTCAAGGAGCTTCATTAACTGGAATCTTAAAAAATAATCCTTCAAAAATTAATGACTTAACAACTAATCTTGATAATGAAGTGATTAAAGGTTCGCCAGATTTAGCAATGGCATTAGTTCCGACTTGGATTAAAAATAACCAATTGGATAAAGCAGCTTTAATTTCGGAATCTGCGGCGATGTATGAATTCGTAAAATTCCAAGATCCAGAAAAAGGAAAAATTGCTGAACAAGCTTTCAATTGGATTATGAACAATGATACACCAGATGCAACAGCTGAAATTGCTAAAACATATTCGCGCTATTATCCATACTTGAAAGAGCAAAACCCGCAGGCAAGCCAAGCTATAAAAATGATGGCTGAAAAAGCATTGCAAGTGAAAACGAATGCTACAAAAACAATTAAATCTGCAACTATTGCAAAACAAGTGGAGCAATTACAAGATGCAATAAATAAAATGAAATAATTCACTAAAATTATTATATTTGTTAAGCTATCCTTGCAAGAGGATAGCTTTTTTTACCTTATAACTTATGATAAACATTGTAGTAGCAAAAGCAAGCAACAACGTAATTGGTGCAAAAAACGATTTGATTTGGCATTTACCAAATGATTTGAAACATTTCAAAAGTTTAACTTCTGGACATCCTATTATTATGGGACGAAAAACATTTGAATCATTGGGTAGACCTTTACCAAATCGTACCAATATTGTTGTAACAAGAGATCAGAATTGGAATGCAGAAGGTATCGAAATTGCTTCTTCTTTATCAAAAGCAATAGTAGCTGCGAAAAAAATTGATGATGATATTTACATTATCGGTGGTGGAAATATTTATAAACAAGCGATGGAATTTACAGATGTTTTGTACATCACAGAAGTTCATCACGAATTTGATGGAGACACTTATTTTCCAGAAATTGACTCGGACGAATGGGAAGAAGTAGAACGAGAAGATTTCAAAAAAGATGAAAAACATCCGTATGCTTACTCATTTGTGACGTATAAAAAAATTACGGAGGAGTAATTAAGGTAAAAGGATAAATATTAATATTTCGAATAACTCCATAAACAATTACTAGAAAAAATAATGTCCAGACGAATTTATTGTTATAAAATAATTTGATTCTAATTTTTTTTTCGAATATAAAATTATACAACCAAATTAGTGTTATGTAAATAATAAACGGAAACATAATTGTAAGTAAAGCATTAAATCTTAACGCTTCTAAAATATCAAAATGTAATAAATGATGTATTGCTCGCTGAGAACCACATCCAGGACAATTAATACCGAAAATAAAATTCGATGGACAGCGTAAAAAAACTGTCCCTTTATCAGAAGGATTATTAAAAAAAAAGTAATAAATAAATGCTCCACTTAATAGTAAGATGGAGCATATTTTTATTATTATTCTATTTCTTTTTTTAATATCCATTACTATTTGCTGCAGCTCCAGCTAAAATCATTGCAAAAAATACAAAATAAATAATAAAACCAACTATCCAAAGAATTACAGCAGATATTGCACTCCATATTGCAAATTTTTTTGCATCAACTGCTGCTTGTCTAGCAGCATCATATTGTCCTTGTGCCCATAATGAATTTACATTTGTAGCTTTTATTATAGAAACAATTCCTAATGGTAAGCAGCATAAAACTGTAGATAAAATTGCCCAAACTAAATTATTATCAGGTGGAGTTCCATTCTCTAATTCTTTTAGATTTTGGTCAGGTTGTTCATTCATAAATTTATTTCTTTAACATTTTATTTAGATTTTATAAAGATATATAAAAAAAGCAAGAACCAAAATTCTTGCTTTTTAATTTTATATTTTTTACACCTTAATGTTTTACATCTTTCACTTCGTCTGGATTGTGTTTGTATTTGAACACAATTGCAAACAATATAGTAACGACTAATGCATAACCTGCAAAGATGAACCAAGAATGTCTCCACCCTTCTAATTGTAATGTCAAATCAGTTTGACTATACACTAAATGATTCACGATATATTGCGCAATTAACATTCCGATTGTTGCTCCAAAACCATTTGTCATCATCATAAAAACTCCTTGTGCAGAAGAACGGATTTCTTCGTTTGTTTCTTTATCAACATACAATGAACCTGATACATTGAAAAAATCGAAAGCAATTCCGTAAACAATCATTGATAAGATAAACATCCAAACGCCAGATCCTGGATCTCCTAATCCAAATAATCCGAAACGTAAAACCCAACCTACCATTGCCATCAACATTACGATTTTGATTCCGAATCGTTTTAACACGAAAGGAATTAATAAAATACACAATGTTTCAGAAACTTGAGATAAAGAAATTAAAGCATTTGCATTACTTGCTCCCCACGTATTGGCATAATCTGGAATATCCTTAAACGTTGTGATAAATGGATTTGCATAACCATTTGTGATTTGTAAAGAAACACCTAAAAGCATAGAAAAGATAAAGAAAATTGCCATTTTTCTATCTTTAAATAATGCAAAAGCTTTTAAACCAAATGCATCAGAAATAGATTGTTTTTCAGAACTTTTGTTGACAGGACAATTAGGTAGTAAGAAACTGTATAAAAACAATATAACTCCTAAAAATCCAGATACAAAGAACTGATAATAATTGGATTGAAAACTTACGAATGTTGGATCATTTGAAAAATTAAATCCAAAAACACCGTCTTTAAATCCAGAGAAATTAACAAATAACATCGCTACAATAAAACCAACTGTTCCAAACGTTCTGATTGGAGGAAAAGCTTTGATTGTGTCTAAGTTATTTTGTTTTAAAATTGTGTAGGCTGTTGAGTTAGAAAGGGCTATTGTTGGCATAAAAAACGCCACACTAACCGAATAAAGTGCGAAGATTGTTGTAAAATCTACATTGTTTCCAGCTGTCATTCCATAATAACCTGCTGCAAACATAAAAAGTGCAGCTAATAAATGATTCAATCCCAACAAACGTTGTACAGGAATCCATCTATCCGCTACAATACCCATTATCGCGGGCATAAAAATCGACACAATACCTTGCATCGCGTAAAAAAGACCAATTTTTGGACCTAATCCAACTGATCCTAAGTAATTTCCCATAGAGGTTAGGTATGCTCCCCATACCGCAAACTCAAGGAAACTCATGATTGTAAGTCTAAGCTTTACAGACATAATTATTTGAAATAGTTATTAGTTTCCCATGTTTTCGATTTGATCACGAAGGCGTGCTGCTAATTCGTAATCTTCATTCTTCACAGCTTTTTCCATCTCGGATTCAAGTTCAGATTTTGTCCAACCATCATATTCATTGACATCTGACAAATCACTTTCTAAACCAGCTAAGATATCCAAATCATCTTCAAAGTCATTTGCTGCTCGACGTATATTTTCTTCTTCTTCAATAACGTCTAAATGAATTCCAGCTTTTTCTACAACATTATCATAGGCATAAATAGGTGCATTGAAACGAACAGCTAATGCAATTGCATCAGAAGTTCTCGAATCAATCTCGGCACGTTGTCCATCATCATTCACAAAAACAATATTCGAATAAAAAACACCATCTTCTAATTTATAAATATAAATAGAATCAACATTTAGATGAAATTCTTTTCCTAACGAGATAAACAAATCGTGAGTTAATGGACGAGGTGGATTAATATCTTTTTCTAAAGCTAGTGCGATTGATTGTGCCTCAAAGCTCCCAATAATAATTGGTAACTTTCTTCCTCCTACATTTTCCTCTAAAATCAAAGCATATGCTCCCGTTTGAGTTTGACTGTAAGATATTCCTTTAATATTTAATCTAATTAAATTGTCCATTTGGGCGTAAATCTATGAAAAACTGATGAATATTTAATCTTTTTTTAATGAATAAAAAAAATCCGAATCATCTAAGTGATTCGGATTAAATTTATAAGCTTAAAATGTTAAGCTTGACCTTTATATTTTTTTAACTCTTCAGTTAACTTAGGAACAATCTCAAAAGCATCACCTACAATTCCATAATCTGCTGCTTTAAAGAAAGGCGCTTCTGGATCATTGTTGATTACAACAATTGTTTTAGATCCATTAACTCCAGCTAAGTGCTGAATAGCTCCTGAAATACCAACTGCGATGTATAAATTTGGCGCAATTGCTTTTCCTGTTTGCCCAACGTGCTCAGCATGAGGTCTCCAACCAATGTCAGCAACTGGTTTAGATGATGCTGTAGCAGCTCCTAAAACTTTTGCTAAATCTTCGATCATTCCCCAGTTTTCTGGACCTTTCATTCCACGACCTGCAGAAACTACAATATCAGCTTCTTTTAAATCGATTTTATCAGAAGAAGCCATTTCTGTTGAAACAACTTTTACTTTTGCATCTGCATCAGAAACTGATACTGAAGCTGATTCTTCTGAACCAGAAACTGCGTTTTCTTTTGCTCCGAATGCGTTTTGTAAAACTGTAACTACAACTTTTCCTGAAACTGCAACAGTTTCCACTCCTTTCCCAGAAAATGCTTTACGTGCAACTGTAAATGGAGAAACTGCAGTTGGTGCTTTTTCTACATTTGTTACTAAAGAAGCTCCTGTTTTGAATGCTAAAACTGGTGCTATCGTAGCTCCTTCGTTTGTCGATGGTAAAACCACAACATTTCCTTGAGCAACTTCAGCCAAAGTTTTTGCGTAAGAATTTGCATCAAATTTTGCTAAAGCTGCATTATCAACTTTAACTACTTTAGATGCTCCATATTTATATAATTCGTCAGCAGCAGCATTTCCAAAAACGATTGCTGTAACAGTTTCTCCAGCAACATCAGCTGTAGCTTTCGCGTAAGAAACTGCTTCTAATCCTGCTTTTTTATATTTTCCATCATGTGATTCTGCGTATACAAAAATTGCCATTTTTTAATTTCTTTTTAGGTGAATAAATTAGATTACTTTAGCTTCTTCGTGTAATAATCTTACCAATTCTGCTACGTTGTCTTTGTCGATTAATGTTACGTTACCTCTTTCAGCAGGTTTTACATAACCAACAACTTCAACTTTAGTTTCAGTTGCTTCTGCCGCAACAACATTAATTTGTTTTGTACGTGCTTGCATAATTCCACGCATATTAGGAATTCTTAATGCAGCTTCATCAACCAATCCTTTTTGTCCTGCGATAACAGCTGGCAAAGCAACTTCTACAGTTTCTTTTCCTCCATCAATTTCTCGAACAGCTTTTGCAGAAGAACCTTCTATATCTAGACCGATACATCCATTTACAAAACCATAATCTAACATTGCTGCAACTAATCCTGGAACTGAACCTCCATTATAATCAATTGATTCTTTTCCTGTCAATACTAAATCAAAACCACCATCTTTAGCAGCTTTTGCGATTTGTGTTGCAACAAAGAAATCATCACGTGCATCAGCATCAATACGAATTCCATCATTCGCACCAACAGCTAAAGCTTTACGCATTACTGGATCTACAGTTGCATCACCAACAGTTAAAATTGTAACAGTAGCTCCTTGTTTTTCTTGTAATTCTACTGCTTTGTTTAAACTAAACTCATCATGTGGGTTAATAACGAACTGAACGCCATTTTTATCAAATGATTTCCCGTCAGCTGTGAAGTTGATTTTTGCTGTAGTATCTGGTACACTACTAATACAAACTAATATCTTCATAATTTTGTGTTTACTTTTTCTTTTATGTAAAAATAACTAATTTATTTTATTATGCAAGCATAACATTGTTAATTCTTTACTAAGTCTTTGCTTTTCGATTTCAATTGTTTTTGGTAAACTGAATTTGAAACTAATACACTTAGTTCATACAATAACCATAATGGAATTGTTACTAACACCATACTATATACATCGTTTGGAGTAATTGCTGCAGCAATTACTAACACAACTATAAATGCATGTTTACGATATTCTTTTAAAAATTTTGGTGTAAGAATACCAATACTTGTTAAGAAGTAAACAAAAACTGGCATCAAAAACATAACTCCCATTGATAATAATAACTGAACAAACAAATCTATATAACTAGGCAATGTCCAAGTATTTCCCACTCCAAATGGATCATATGTAAACAAAAATTGCGTACATAATGGTAACAACATATAATAACTAAATAAGACTCCTAAAACAAAGAAAAATGTAACCGCAAAAATTGTAAATGCAGCATACTTTCTTTCAGATTCTTTTAAAGCTGGCTTTACAAATCTCCATAATTCATAGATAATATAAGGAATCGCTAGAATTATTCCACAAACAATTACTGCAAAAAACTGAGATGTAATTTGTCCTGAAGGATTTAAATTGGTCAGATCTTTTGATATATCAAACGATTCTGTATATATTTTTCCAAATCCAGTAAATTCTCCAAATTGATTAAAAATATCAAAAGTTGGAAATGTAGATTTTAAAGGTGCCATTATCACATACTCTACTAATTCATCCCAATAAATTGCAACAGCAATAGAAGTTATGATTAATACTAAAATAGAGCGAACTAAATGTCCTCTTAATTCACCAACGTGAGCTAAAAAAGACATATTTGATGTTGAACTTTTTGCCATACGCTTATTCTATTCCTTCATTAAGAATTGAGTGAATATCTAGAATTCCATAGTAATGATTTTCTTCATCGACTACAACTAATTGTCCAATACTATTGTGACGTAAAATAGCCAAAGCTTCTCTAGCTTTCTCAGTTTTATGAATTGTTTTAGGACTCATTGATGCAATATCTTTTGCCATTAAATGACTAAAAGTTTCATTATTTAATAGCATTCTACGTAAATCTCCATCTGTTATCACACCTACAATTTTATCATCATCTAAAATAACTGTAATTCCATGGCGACCTGACGTTAATGAATTAATCACTTCTGTAATTGAAGAATTTGGATGTACAAAAGGTTTTCTTTCTGGATCAACAATATTTTCTACTGTCCATAGAAGTCTCTTCCCTAAAGCTCCTCCAGGATGAAATTTAGCAAAATCATTTTGCGTAAACTCTCTCATTTTCATTAAAGCAATTGCTAAAGCGTCTCCCATAACTAATTGAGCAGTTGTAGAAGTTGTAGGCGCTAAATTAACAGGACAAGCTTCTCTATCAATATTAACATCTAAAACTATATCAGAATTTTTAGCTAACTCTGATTTCAAGTTTGATGTCAATCCAATCAAAACAGAAGCATATTGTTTAAGAATTGGAGCCAAGTAAGTAATCTCTGGCGTATTTCCACTTTTCGAAATACAAATTACTACATCTTCTGGTCTTACAAGTCCTAAATCGCCATGAATGGCTTCTGTAGCATGCAAAAATTGACTGGGAGTTCCTGTAGAATTTAAGGTTGCAACAATTTTATTTGCAATATGTGCACTTTTTCCTACTCCAACAACAACCAATTTTCCTTTCGTGTTATATATCGCATTTACCGCATCAACAAAAGACTCGCTAATACGAGAAGCTATTGCTTCAAGCGCTTGAATTTCTTCTCGAAAAACACCTTGCGCTATTTGTATTAATTCTGAATTTCCCACAATAAAATTTCTATTGTCTATTTTTAATTTTTTTCGTACTTTTACTCCCCTTTTTTATTATCACTCAATTATATAAAAAATTTTGTGTATATTTAGAGGTATCAAATATAGGAACTATTTAATTTATAATATTAATTTTAGTCTTTTGTGTAGATGGAAGCCACTTCGAAAAACTTAACATCTTACCTAAAAAAATATTTTGGTTTCGACCAATTTAAAGGACAGCAGCACGAAATCATTACAAGCTTATTGAATAAAGAAGATGTATTTGTTTTGATGCCAACTGGCGGAGGTAAGTCTTTATGTTATCAACTACCGGCATTAATGTCAGATGGAGTCGCGATTATTGTTTCACCTTTAATCGCCTTAATGAAGAATCAAGTAGACGCTATACGTGGAATTTCTGAAAATGATGGAATTGCTCACGTATTAAACTCTTCTTTAAACAAGTCAGAAACAAAAACAGTTATGACGGATATTAAAGAAGGTGTTACTAAAATGTTATATGTTGCACCCGAATCTTTGACAAAAGAAGAATACATCGATTTCTTTAAATCGGTTAAAATTTCTTTTTTTGCAATTGATGAAGCGCATTGTATTTCAGAATGGGGACACGATTTTCGACCAGAATATCGTAATCTAAAATCAATTATCAATAAAATTGGAGATGCACCAATTATTGCTTTAACCGCAACTGCAACACCTAAAGTACAAGAAGATATTCAGAAAACTTTGGGAATGCAAAGTGCTAAAGTTTTTAAAGATTCTTTCAATCGTACGAATTTATTTTACGAAATCCGTCCAAAGGTTGATCAAGACAAACAAATCATCAAATTTATAAAACAAAATGATGGTAAATCTGGTGTTATTTATTGTTTGAGCCGTAAAAAAGTTGAAGAAATCACACAGCTTTTACAAGTAAACGGAATCAATGCCATTCCTTATCACGCAGGCTTAGATGCCAAAACACGTAGCAAACATCAAGATATGTTTCTGATGGAAGATGCAAGTGTTGTTGTTGCTACAATTGCTTTCGGAATGGGAATCGATAAGCCTGATGTACGTTTTGTGATGCATTACGATATGCCAAAATCTTTAGAAAGTTATTACCAAGAAACCGGACGTGCAGGTCGCGATGGTGGCGAAGGTGTTTGTATTGCTTTCTATGATTATAAAGATATCGAAAAATTAGAAAAATTCTTAGCAAGTAAGCCTGTTGCAGAACGGGAAGTAGGAATGCAATTACTTTCTGAAGTTGTTGCTTATGCTGAAACTTCAATGTCTCGTCGTAAATTCTTGTTACATTATTTTGGAGAAGAATTTGACGATAAAAATGGTGAAGGCGCAAATATGGATGACAATATGCGCAATCCTAAAAAAATGATTGAGGCAAAAGATGATGCAGTAATTGCTTTAAATGTTGTTCAGAAAACAAATCAAAAATTAAAATTAAATGATGTTGTAAATGTTTTAGTTGGTAAAGAAACTTCTATTACAAAATCATATAATTTGAGCTCTGAAGATTTCTTTGGAATAGGAAAAGCGAAAGAAGATTATTATTGGAAATCTATTTTGCGTCAATTAATTGTCCGTAATTTATTAGAAAAAGAAATCGAATCCTATGGTGTTTTAAAAATCACCAAAGAAGGAAAAGATTTCATTAGTAAACCAACTTCTTTTGAAATTGCCGAAGATATTGATTTCAAAAAATTATTATCAGAAGGTAGCTTTGATAAAGAAGAAACGTCTTCTGCTCCAGTTGCTTTTGATGATGTTTTATTGAAACAATTGAAAGATTTACGTAAAAAAATCTCTAAAAAACATCAAATTCCTCCATTTGCAGTTTTTCAAGATTCAAGTTTGGATGATATGACAATGCAATATCCCACAACAGTTAAAGAGTTAACAAATGTTTTTGGTGTTGGAGAAGGAAAAGCACAAAAATTTGGGAAAGAATTTGTTGATTTTATAGCTCAGTATGTAAAAGATAACGATATTATTCGTCCTGAAGACATGGTTATTAAACAAGTTGCTGATAAATCAAGCCACAAAGTTTATATCATTCAATCAACAGATAGAAAAATGAATTTAGAAGATGTTGCTGAAGCCAAAAACATGACGATGAGCGACTTACTTTCTGAAATGGAAAGTATTGTTTATCAAGGAACAAAATTAAATATCAATTATTATATTGATGAAGTTTTAGACGAAGACCAACAAGAAGAAATTTATGATTTCTTAATGGATGCTGATTCTGATTCAATGTCATCATTATTAGAAGAATTTGGCGACGACTACGATGAAGAAGAGTTAAGATTAATGCGAATCAAATTCATTAGTGAAGTAGCAAATTAAACCTCATAAAAAAGCCCAAAGAATGCTTATCTTTGGGCTAAATTATTACAAAACAAATGAACAATAAAGCAATATTAATGATTTTAGACGGTTGGGGAATTGGACCAAACCCTGCTGTATCTGCAATCGCTCAGGCTAATACTCCTTTTATAGACAGTTGTTTCGAAAAATTTCCACATTCTACTTTAGATACTTTTGGATTAGCTGTAGGCTTACCAGAAGGACAAATGGGAAATTCGGAAGTTGGACATATGAATTTAGGTGCTGGACGTGTAGTTTTTCAAAACCTAGTTCGTATCAATATGGCTGTCGAAAACGGAACATTACAAAACGAACCAATCTTAAAAGAAGCTTTTCAATATGCTTTAGACAATAATAAAAAAGTACACTTTATCGGTTTAGTTTCTGATGGAGGTGTACATTCCCATATCAATCATTTGAAAGGCTTGTTGGATGCAGCAAATCAATCAGGTTTACAACAAAATGTTTTTGTTCATGCTTTTACAGATGGTCGCGATACTGATCCAAAATCTGGTGAAGGATTTATTACAGAATTGATGAATCACATGACAAAATCAACAGGAGAAATTGCGTCGATTATTGGTCGCTATTATGCAATGGATCGTGATAAACGTTGGGAACGTGTGAAATTAGCGTACGATGCAATGGTGAATGCTGTTGGCGAAACAACAACAAATCCATTAGAAGCAATTCGTGCATCTTATAATGAAGGCGTAACTGATGAATTCATCAAACCTATTATCGTAACGGATGAAAATGGTCAACCAAAAGCTAAAATCGAGAATGATGATGTCGTGATTTGTTTCAACTTTAGAACTGATCGTGGACGTGAAATCACAGAAGTTTTAACGCAACATGATTTTCCAGAATTCGGAATGCATAAATTGAATCTAAAATATATCACACTTACAGAATATGATGCTACATATACTGGAGTTGCAGTAATTTTTGATGAGAAAAACATTGTCAATACATTGGGAGAGGTTATTGCGAATACTAACCGAAAGCAAATCCGTATTGCTGAAACTGAAAAATATCCGCACGTAACATTTTTCTTCAATGGTGGTCGTGAAGAGCCTTTCATTGGTGAATCTCGCATTTTATGTGCTTCGCCAAGAGATGTGGCTACTTACGATTTGAAACCAGAAATGGCGGCTTACGATATTACAAATGCAATTGTTCCCGAAATTGAAAAAGAATCGGCTGATTTTATTTGTTTAAATTTCGCAAACACGGATATGGTTGGTCATACAGGTGTAATGTCTGCGGCAATAAAAGCTGCTGAAGTGGTAGATTCTTGTGCAGAAAAAATTGTAAATGCAGCTTTAGAACACGGATACAATGTTGTTATTTTAGCAGATCACGGAAATTCTGATTTTATGATGAACGAAGATGGATCTCCAAATACACAACACACGACCAATCCAGTTCCATTTATTTTAGCTCAAAAAAACATTGAATGGAATGTTGAACATGGTAAACTTGGAGATATAGCTCCAACAATTCTAACATTAATGGGAATTAAAATTCCTACTGAAATGACTGGAAATATAATTATAAATAGAACAACAGACTAACTTTAACTTAATATAATAATGATTAATAAGATTATTGCAGTTGACTTTGATGGAACAATTGTAGATGATAAGTACCCAGATATTGGGAAAGCAAAAATTTTTGCTTTTGAAACTTTACGTCAATTACAAAATGACGGCTATCGACTTACATTATGGACTTATAGAAGTGGAAAAGCATTAGATGAAGCTGTCGAATTTTGTAAAAACAATGGTATTGAATTTTATGCAATTAACAACAGTTTTGAAGGAGAAGATTTTGATAAAAATACTCAAAGTCGAAAAATAAACGCTGATATCTTTATCGACGATAGAAATTTAGGTGGTTTTCCAGGGTGGAGTGATGTATATCAAATCATTACAAAAAAGATTGAATTGAATTTACATGATAATGGACAAAAAGCTCCTGAGAAGAAAAAGAAAAGAGGATTTTTCGGATTATGATACATTTAAAAAGTAAAGAAGAATTAGAACTAATGTACCTAAGTGCTCAATTGGTTTCAAAAACCTTGGGTATGTTAGCCAAAGAAGTAGTACCTGGTGTTACAACCAACCATTTAGATAAATTAGGAGGCGAATTTATTCGCGACAACGGTGGATATCCTGCATTTTTAGGAATGTATGATTTTCCTAAAAACCTTTGCATCTCTCCAAACCAACAAGTCGTTCATGGTATTCCAAACGATAAGCCTCTTAATGAAGGTGATATTGTTTCAGTAGATTGTGGTGTTTATATGAACGATTTTTATGGCGATCACGCTTATACTTTTGCAGTTGGTGAAGTAGATGCTGAAACTGATAAATTACTACGCATCACAAAAGAGTCAATGTTCAAAGGAATTGAACAGATGAAAAAAGGTAATCGTGTAGGTGATATAGGTTTTGCAATTCAACAATATTGTGAAAAAGAAGGTTACGGAATTGTTCGTGAATTAGTGGGACACGGGTTAGGTCGTAAAATGCACGAAGAGCCACAAGTTCCGAATTATGGACGTCGTGGATCAGGTAAAAAAATTGAAGAAGGAATGGTTTTAGCAATCGAACCAATGGTAAATATGGGAACTGAAAAAGTTTTCTTTCATCCTGACGGTTGGACTGTTACAACTAGAGATGATAAATATTCAGCTCATTTCGAACATGATGTTTGTGTTGTAGATGGTGAACCAAAATTATTATCAACTTATCAGTTTATTTACGAAGCATTAGGAATCGTATCTGATGAAGAAAAACCTTTTTTATTCAAACTTTAAAAAAATTTGTGAAAAAGCTTTTAAAAAAAATCATGAATATTCTACCTCGTCCATTGTTGATTCAAGGTAGTTATATTATTCGTCCAGTTTTGGTTTGGTTTATGAAAGGAAATCGTTTCGTAGATCCAATTGATGGACAAGGTTATTACAGTTTATTGCCATATGGTTACGAAAAACAGCGTGATAATGTGCTTTCACCTGGAACTTTTTCATTGGAAAGACATCGTTTAATGTGGTTGTACCTAAAAAATGAAACGTCTTTTTTTATTGAAAAGGCAAAAGTTTTGCACATTGCACCAGAGCAATCTTTTATCAAGCGTTTTCGTGCAATGAAAAACATAGAATACATCACAAGTGATATAGAGTCGCCTTTGGCAGATGTAAAAGCAGATATTTGCGATTTACCTTTTGGTGATGATACATTTGACATCATTTTTTGTAATCACGTTTTGGAACATATTCCTGATGATCACAAAGCTATGAGCGAGTTATTTCGCATAATGAAATCTGGAGGATGGGGAATTCTGCAAGTTCCAATTTCATATCAACGAAATATTACATACGAAGATCCTACGGTTACAACAAAAGAAGAACGTAAAGAAAAATTTGGACAATACGATCATGTTCGTGTCTATGGTTTAGATTATTATAAACGTTTGGAAGATGTTGGTTTTATTGTAGAAAAAGTAGATTACACGAAACAAATTTCTTCAGAAGATGTTCAAAAATATTGCTTAGAAAAAGGTGAAATTTTACCTGTCGTTAGAAAACCTTAATTATATACTAAAAAAGAGATTGTTATAAAAAATAACAATCTCTTTTTTTTAGTTTTCTTTTCGTTCCTTATACATTTTATCAAAATAATTTCCTAAGGACAAAACCCTACTTGCGTCTTCCATGTTAATATATTTCAAAAACATTTTTTCTGTACTATGTCCTGTTGCTTCCATTAACAATGGTGTTGGTATTTTCCCATAAAAATTAGTCGCAAAACTACGTCTACCTATATGACTACTTAGTAATTTCCATTTTTCCGTTTCAACCTCTTTAGTTCTATGTCCTAATCTTTTTCGAGCTTTAATTAATTCATTTAAATTCGCTAGTTTCGCAACTCTTCTTATTCCTATATTATAATGTTGAATATCCATCATTTCAGGAAAATTATTTCCATTTCTAGAAATAGTATTTAAAACAGTAGGATGAAGGGGTAACAAAATATTCTTTTTGGTTTTTTTCTGAACAAATCCTATGCATTTCTTTCCATCAATATTTTTCAATTGAAGATTATTAAAATTAATAAAATCTGAAAAACGTTGACCTGTATAACAACTAATTAAAAGCCAATCTTTGGCTGCCTTTAAATCTTCAGGAACTTCTGTAGATTTTATCTGCATCAATTCATTTTCGGTAAGTGTTATAATCTTTCTTCTTTGCACTTCTCTTCTCATTTCCAGTTCTCTTACATTTGTTCTGATCCCTTTTCTTTCAGCAAAGTTTAAAATTGTCTTTACAAAATGAATTGTTCTGTATATTGTATTTTCACTATACTCTTCTTTTTTACCAAATATCACAAAGTTTTTTATAAAATCTGAATCTATATCTCTTATATACAATACCTTACAAGACGATCCTTCGAATCTCTGTATCATTCGAAAAAAAACGTTGTAACGTTTAAATGTTGAAAATGAAATAAGTTCTCTTTTTGAAGTAATGTACCAATTCATATAATATAAAAGTGATCCTTCTGAAAAAAAAGGTTCTTCTTGAGAACATATTTTCTTAATTTCTTTTGATATAGTTCGTTGTATAGAATATTTTTTATCCTTAAGTTTTGTATCAACAAATTCAGTAAGCTCTTTCTTTATATTATCTAGTTTATTATTTATTTTTTTATTTTCTTTTAAATAAATATTTCTTGGACGTTGTTTTTCTTTATCCCAATCCTCCTCTTTTATTTTTAGTGAAGTTCTAAAATTATAATCAATTTTCTCTCTTTCATCATAAATGTTTAAATTAATATTTTTAACCATTCCTTTTTGAGAAAGAGTAAATTTAAATACCATACCTACTTTTTTAAATATCTAATAAATAGGCGAATATATAAAAAAAAAGTAGTCCTATCTAGACTACTTTATCTGACAAATCTAAAAATATTTTTTGAAGAAAAAAACTATTAACTAACTGTTTTTAAAAAAGTTAATAAATATCATTACTTCATTACATAAAAAATTAATTGTATAAATAATTCTAATTCTCTCATTCCACAAAACATATTACCCTGATTTAAAATAATATAAGAAATAAAAATAGTCTAGATAGGACTACTATCAAAAAACAACCTTTAAGACCTAAAACATGAAAACTATAAAGAATCAATATTTCTTTATGAGCAGCTATATACTGTTCTCGTTTTTATGTTCATTAATTTCTTCTTCTATTTACAGCCAAACAACTGAGGATAAAATTGAAAATAACCCAACTTATATATATATTATTAAAGGAACTTTAACTGTTAATATTGAGAATATTAGTAACGTTAAAATTGTCCATCAAAAACAATCCAATTCTATAAAAGAGGAAAAGCTCGTAAAAAAGTTCAAATCAAAAAAAAGAAAACAAAAAGAAAGAACTAATACAATTGTTAAAAACAAAAAACATATAACTCCTTTTTTTTTATTAGATAAAAATCAAAGATCAAATTATTCTATTTCTTCTTTTAATAGAAAAAATATCATTTATAACAACGTCAATTATAATCAACATACTATTCTTCTAAAAAAGAGTAAAGAAATAAAGCATTTTTTTTATTATCAAAGAAATGATTTTGAATATAATATTCATCTAATTGGCTATCTATGTACAAATCTTCATAGTATTCGACCTCCACCTTTATTTTAAATAATACATCATTATTCAAATATTTAAAAATAACCAATATAAAAACCCTTAATCAAATGAAAAAAATATATGCATTTGTATTGATACTAATATTTACTAGTATTAACAGTATCGGTCAAGTAGGAATAAATACTGACCAACCGAATATGAACACACTCTTACATGTTTCTGAAAAACAAAATGAAACAGATCCAAGTAATCAAAACAAATTAAAAGGAATTTTGATTCCGCGTTTAACAGAAATAGAAAGAGATTTATTAACATATGAAGATCCTTTAACTAATCCTAAAGTTTTAAAATTATTTCAAACAGATAATAGTTTACTTATTTATAACACTACAGAAGATTGTTACAATTATTGGAATTATCTTGAACAAGAATGGAAAAGTTTATGTGGTAAACTAGGTAAAGCTGAATTTAGTTTTGATTGTGCTCAAGTTCAAGTGAGAGGCACATACATAGAAGGTAAAGAGTTAACAACATCTAATTTTTTGAATATTCCTATTATCGTTACAAAACCAGGAGAATATGTAATAACTGCTACAACAGAAAATGGCTATAGCTTTACAACATCTGGAACTTTTCTTAATATAGGTAACTATACTGTTCAAGTTCAAGGACAAGGTACTCCTTTAGCTGTACAAAAAGATAACCTTTCTATAAGTGCTAATGGAATTGATATAAATTGTACTCCTCCTGTGCAGGTTGAAGTATTAACAGCAGCTGCAACTTATACTATAGGATGTAAAAGCATAAAAGTAAATGGCGTTTACAAATCTGGAGTGCCATTGACTAGTACTAATACAATTACTGTACCTGTAACAGTTACTAATCTTGGTAGCTGGGAAATGAAGACTAATACTGTTGATGGTATTTCTTTTAACGGTTCGGGGACATTTACAACTACAGGAACTCAATATGTAACATTAAATGGTACAGGAACACCAACTTCTGTTGATTTAAAAACTTTAACCTTAATACACAATAGTGATGGATTAGAAAATTCAAGTTGTCAATTTAAAGTAAGAATCGTTATTCCAAAGAAAAGAGTATTAGGTATAGGATTAGCAACTACTTATGGTTATAATATTTCAAATAATAGACCTTCAAGAACATTATTAGAAAAGAACACCAATTTTGGAACATTAGAAAATAGTGTAGTTGCATACGAAGGATGGGATGAATTTATTAATGGTTCAAATAAT
Organism: Empedobacter tilapiae; assembly: GCF_004785645.1. Taxonomy (GTDB): domain Bacteria; phylum Bacteroidota; class Bacteroidia; order Flavobacteriales; family Weeksellaceae; genus Empedobacter; species Empedobacter tilapiae. The sequence continues at coordinate 361,518 of NZ_SRPE01000001.1, forward strand.
CCTAGTGCAACTCAATTACAGAGTTGGTTATTAGGACCAAATCCTATTGATATAGTTGTTATTGGGTATTCATATAACATGAATCAGGCTGAGGCTGATGTTTTTTTAGAATACTTAAAACAAGGTGGGGTATTAATTGCTCATACTGAAGGTGCATCAGGAAATCAAATCATGATGAGAACAATTTTTAACGATCCTACTCTTACTCAACAAACTACAGGAGGGACAGGAGATGGAAGAACATATACTTTACCTATTTTTGACGATCCTATTGTAAATGGTCCTTTTGGCGATTTAAGAGGAAAAGTATGGGGGGATGATGCTACTGATGCTGTATATTTCACAAATATTCCTACAGGAGATATTGTGCCATATTCAAATGCTATGAATGCAAATAATAATACAGGAGCTGTAGCCAATTCAATAACAGCTTTCCGCCATAAAACATTTAATTTCATTTGGATTGGAGAAGGAGGTTTCACTTCTCAATCAGGTGATGCTACTGCAATATCAAGCAATATAATATGTCCATTTATACTAGATAGTAATGATTTTCCTGTTGCAAAAACAACATATGCAAGACCTGTATATAATTCTGTTTTTTTTGCTAATACAATGGCATGGGCAATAGAGCAAGCAGAATTTAATGGAATCAATACAAAATAGCATTTAAAATGATTGCTAATTTATTCATTCAAAAATTACAAAAGCGGGATAGCAATATCCCGTGCTTGTAACCAATTAAATCCTAACTAAATATTCTAGACTCATGAACTTCAAGAATATTCATATCGGGCATCTCATTAAACAAAGAGTTAAAGAATGTCAGATAGAAAATCCTAGAATTTGTAATTTCTTAAAATGCACAGAAGAAGAAATTCAGGAAATGTATCAGGCTGAAAGTTTAGATTCAAAGGTTATTTTGTTGTGGGCAAAACTACTGGAATATGACTTTTTTAGAATATATTCTCAGCATCTCATTCTATATTCACCTGCTAACTTAGATTATATTAAAACCGATGAGAAAGAAGATACTTCTTTACCTAGATTTCGAAAAAATATTTACACAAAAGAAATCATCGGATTTATCTTAGAGCAAATAAACTCTAAAAAAATGACGAAAAGGCAAGTAATAGAACGTTACAAAATTCCTAAAACCACATTATACAAATGGCTTAGTAAATACAACCAATAACTTAAAAAAAACAATATGAATTCGCCCAACTATAAAATCATTTATTTTGATATTATAAATCAAAAACATCCCGAAAAATTGGATCAATGCATTGATATTCTAAACAAAAAAAAACTAAATTCAATAGATATTATTGAACTTAATAAAAGAATTTTTCCTAAACAAGATACAGAAACGGAAAAATTTAATCAAAAACAACGCTCTTACTCAAAAAACGATATTATTTATATCCTTCAATTTCAAAAAAAATATCATCTAAATAATTCGCAAATCGCAAGCAAATTTAAATTAAGTAGAAACACTATTGCGAAGTGGAAAAAAATGTTTGTATAAATCCAATTAACAATTAACTCTTTTAAATTAAAAATTATAAAAAATAAAAAAACGCCACTTATAAGAGTGGCGTTTTAAACTATGTAATATTTAAATTTTAGTGTGCTTCTAACCAATTCGCTCCTACTCCGACTTCTGCAATTAACGGAACATCCATTTGCATTGCCGCTTCCATAGTCGATTTGATTAATTCAGATACTTTTTCCACCTCATCTTTCGGTGCATCAAAAATTAACTCATCATGCACTTGCAAGATCATTTTGGTTTTGTAATTTTTCTTCAATTCTTTCTGAATTTGAATCATTGCCATTTTCACGATATCCGCTGCAGTTCCCTGTATTGGCGCATTTACCGCATTACGTTCAGCATGTGAACGTACGACAGCATTTCTCGAATTGATATCTTTCAAATAACGACGACGTCCCATCAAGGTTTCTACAAAACCTTGATCACGAGCGACCTCAACTTGTTTTTCGATATACGCTTTCAACGTTGGATACGTTTCGTAATACGCATCAATCAATGCTTTTGCTTCTTTACGCGAAATATTCGCTTGATCTGCCAAACCGAAAGCCGAAACACCATAAATAATTCCGAAGTTTACTGTTTTCGCTTGACTACGCTGTTCACGCGTTACCTCATCCAGCGCAACATTGAAAACTTTTGCTGCCGTAGAAGCATGAATATCTTCTCCATGTTTGAAAGCCTCTACCATTGCAGGATCTTGTGACATTTGCGCAATCAAACGCAATTCAATTTGAGAATAGTCAGCAGAAATAATAACATGATTTGCGTCTCGTGCAACAAAGGCTTTACGAATCTGCTGACCTTCTTCTGAACGAATTGGAATGTTCTGTAAATTTGGATTAACAGAAGATAAACGTCCCGTTGCAGCAACCGTTTGCGCATATGTTGTATGAACACGACCAGTTTTTGGATTAACTAATTCTGGCAATGCATCAATATAAGTCGATTTTAATTTTTGTAATTGGCGATACTCTAAAATATCATTGATAATTGGATGTTTATCTTTCAGTTTCGATAAAATTTCTTCTCCTGTTGCGTATTGTCCTGTTTTGGTCTTCTTCGCTTTTGGATCTAATTGTAATTTATCAAACAAGATTTCTCCCAATTGTTTTGGCGAATTAAGATTGAATTCTTCTCCAGCATCTTCCTGAATTTTTGCTTCTAATTCTCTTAATTTCGCTTCATGTTTTACTGAAAGTTCTTTCAAAAACGGAACATCCAAATTAACACCTTCCAATTCCATATCAGCCAAAACTTGCATCAAAGGCATTTCAAGATCAGTGAATAATTTGTGTGTATTTGCTTTGATTAATTCTGGTTCGAAAATATTTTTCAACTGATTTGTAATATCAGAATCTTCAACTCCATATTCTGTTTGCTCCATTAACGGAACATCACGGAAATTCTTTTGATTTTTTCCTTTTTTTCCAATCAAACTTTCAATTGAAACGGGTTGATAACTCAAATAAGTTTCCGACAATACGTCCATATTGTGACGCATATCTGGATTAATCAAATAATGCGCAATCATCGTATCAAAGTTTTGACCTAAAACAACAATTTCATATTTGTTTAAAACTTTGATATCATATTTTAAATTTTGACCAATTTTCGAAATTGATTCATCTTCAAAAAATGGTTTAAATTCATTAATAATTGTTTTTGTTTCTTCGAAATCTGCTGAAAAAGGTACATAATATCCTTTTCCTTTTTCCCATGAAAATGAAATCCCAACCAATTCTGCATTCAAAGCATCCAAAGAAGTTGTTTCCGTATCAAACGTCACTTCTTTCTGCTTTAAAATATTTCGTAACAAAATTTCTCGACCTTTTTTTGTATCGATTAATTGATATAAATGATTCGTCGATAAAATATCTGTAAAAGCAGAATTTTGAGGAATAATCTCTTCATCAGAAGTAAAATCAAACAAAGATTGTTGCGCAGTTTGCACTTGATTAGACGAAACCTGACTTGCCGCAGAAATTTCTTCCTGTGCTTCTTTTATTATCCCAGAAGCATCCAAACCATAAATTCTGTAAACCGTTTCTAACATTCGGCGGAATTCTAATTCTGTAAAAAGTTCAGTTACTTTTTCAATATCTGGTGGACAAACCGTTAAATCTTCTTCATCAAATTCAACTGGAGCATCAGTAATAATCGTTGCTAATTTTTTCGAAAGAATTCCAAGCTCTTTATTCTCTTCAATCTTTTCTTTAGCTTTCCCTTTTAATTTATCTGTATTAGCTAAAAGGTTTTCCAATGATCCAAATTCTTTCAAATATTTACTTGCCGTTTTCGCACCAACACCTGGTAATCCTGGAATATTATCCACAGCATCTCCCATCATTCCAAGATAATCGATAACTTGAATAGGATCATCTATTTCAAATTTTTCTTTGACTTCTTCAATTCCCCAAATCTCAACACCTTTTCCATTTGCAGCAGGGCGATACATTTTGATATTTTCCGTTACCAATTGTGCAAAATCCTTATCAGGAGTTACCATATAGGTTGTATAACCAGCCTTTTCCGCTTTTTGCGCCAAAGTTCCGATAACATCATCTGCTTCGTAACCTTCAGCAAAAAGTACTGGAATTTTTAACGCTCGTAAAATATCTTGAATATAAGGAACTCCTTGACGAATAGCCTCTGGTGTTTCATCTCGATTTGCTTTATACTCAGGATAATCTACAGTACGAACTGTAGCTTGTCCTACATCAAAAACAACGGCTAAATGTGTTGGTTGTTCACGACGAATAACATCAAACAGAGAATTAGCAAATCCCATAATTGCTGATGTATTAAATCCTTTCGAGTTGATTCGTGGATTTTTGATAAATGCATAATATCCTCTAAAAATTAAGGCATAAGCATCTAACAAAAAAAGTCTTTTATCTTCTTGATTCATATAATTTTCGTTATGCGAAAAGCGATGAGCGTTAAGCGAAAATTTTCGCAAACCGCTAACCGCAATACGTTTATCTTAATATTCTGGTGCTAATTCAATTACCAATCCATCCATTTCATCTGAAAGATGTAATTGACAACCTAAACGAGAATTATCTTTTACATTGAATGCTTCTGCAAGCATTGCATCTTCATCAGGAGTCATTTCTGGTAATGGAATCTCAGGCGTTAATACATAACACTGACATGATGCACACATCGCCATACCACCACAAACACCTATTGTTCCTTCTGGTGCTAATTCATATGCACGAACTAATTCCATAATATTCATATTCATATCAGTAGGTGCATCAACTTCATGAGAAACACCTTCTCTATCTATAATTGTAATTTTAATATCTGCCATAACACTTTTTCAAGATAAACAAAAATACGGATTGTTTGTTTCTCAAAAAAGAATATACCTCATTGGTTTATATTTAATATTAATTTTAAATAAGATCTGTTACAAATTTATCATTTCAACGACAAATCCTAAAAAACACAACATAATGAACGCACACGAAATAGATTACAAAATTTACGGCGAAGAAATGCAATTTGTCGAAATTGAATTAGATCCACAAGAAACTGTTGTAGCAGAAGCAGGGAGTTTTATGATGATGGATGATGATGTAAAAATGGAAACTATTTTTGGAGATGGCTCTCAGCAAAATGGAGGTCTTTTCGGAAAATTATTAAATGCTGGTAAGCGCATGTTAACAGGAGAAGGTCTATTTATGACTTCCTATACAAACTATGGTCAAGGTAAAAAGAAAACTGCATTTGCAGCTCCATATCCAGGTAAAATAGTACCAATAGATTTACCAGAAGTAAATGGGAAATTTATCTGTCAAAAAGATGCTTTTCTTTGTGCTGCTAAAGGAGTTTCGGTTGGAATAGAATTTAATCGAAAACTAGGAACTGGACTTTTTGGAGGGGAAGGTTTTATTATGCAAAAATTAGAAGGCGACGGAATGGCTTTCATTCATGCTGGCGGAACATTACACCGTCGAGTTTTACAAGCTGGTGAAGTTCTAAAAGTTGATACAGGTTGCATTGTTGGTTTCGAACAATCTGTTCATTACGATATCGAATTTATTGGCGGAATAAAAAATACATTTTTTGGAGGCGAAGGTATTTTCTTTGCGACTTTAAGAGGGCCAGGAGTTGTATATATTCAGTCTTTACCTTTTAGCCGTTTAGCAGATCGTATCATTGCTCATGCACCTTCTGCGGGTGGTTCTTCTCAAGGTGAGGGTTCTATCTTAGGAGGTTTAGGAAGACTAATTGATGGTAATTAAAATTTTAAAATGAAAAGAGTTAAAAAAATAAACTCTTTTCATTCTAATACGAAAAACCGTAATTATTTTCCATTGATTTTTCTTATTTTTAAGAAAAATTTCATCTTTTGAAAAAACTGTTACTAATTGTTATTTTTTGTTCAAATTTAATCTTTGGACAAAATATATTATCATTTAGCAATGATCAATATAGCGGAATTAATGGTTCCTTATTTTCTCCAACAACCTCTTATTTCAATCCTAATAAATGGGATGTAAATATTATTTCGGAAGATATTCTACTTACAAATGATTACGCATATATTTCAGATCAAAACATAATAGGTTTACTAAAAGGTGAAACAAAAACAGCAAATTTAAAAGCAGGTATTAGAGGAGAAACACATTCTAATATTCTAGATTTCACTACTAAAAATTCAGTTTCTTATCATCTAGAAAATGACATATTAGGACCTTCTATATCTTTTAAAAAGAAGATTAATAACCAAACTTTTAGACTTGGTTTTTTTTCTCGTTTGAGAACTCAAGGTTCTATAAAAGACTTGGATAATTATTTTCGTTTTAGCAACCAAAAAGAATTAGAACCTCGAAATTATACTTTTGAACCTAATAAAACTAATGCAATGAATTGGGGTGAGTTTGGTTTAAATCTATCTACAAATTTACATACAACAAATACATCTGAACTTATTATTGGAACTAATATTAAATATCTTTTAGGTTTGGATGGTGCTTATGTTAAAAATAAAAGTGCCATAAAATTAGAGGCAATACCTACTTCTACAAGTACAATTTCCAATCCTGATGCTGATATTTACGCTTCTGGTTTTGATATTGAAGCAGGATATTCAACAAATTATGATTTTGATCGTGATCAATACATTCTTCGCAATAGAGGAAATGGAATAGGAATAGATTTAGGAGTTTCATTTGTGAATAGAAGAATAAATGATGAACTATATGATTTTAAATTTTCAGCAAATTTATTAGATATAGGATTAGTAAAGTTCAAAGGGGAAAATCATCATTTTTATAATCCTTCACAGAAAATTCAAATTAGAAATAATCCGAATTTAGATGGTGTTCAATTTGAAAGTATAGACCAATATTTACGACTTCTGAGTAAAGAAATTTATGGGAATGAAATTCAATCTAAAACTGAAAATAATTTTTCCATTGGCCTACCAACAAGTTTACATCTTAACCTGAGTAAAAAAATTATCGAAAATCATTACTTAAATTTCAATTTGATACAACGAATGCCAATTTTCGAAAATAGCTTGAAGCGTGTCAATGTGCTTCAAACTTCTTATACTATCCAAAAAGATGGATTTGGAATTGGCCCTTCCCTTTCTATCTATGATTATGAAAATGTAACGTTAGGTGGTTATGTAAGAATTGGACCTTTAATTTTAGGAAGTGATAATGCAATTCCTATTCTTTTTAAACAGAAAAAATTGACATCTGCTAACTTTTATTTCGGGTTAAAATTATATCCTTTCTGGGATAGTGAAGCTAAAAGACGAAGTCGTGAACCTTGTGAATGTGAATAAAAAAACCTTCTATGTAAACGTAAACATAAAAGGCTTAAAATATTTTTGAGTATTTGAAAATTAGTCAATAGCTTTGACAACCGCTTTTTCAGCTTCTTTTCTTGTCCCATCAAAACCATCAACACCAGAAACAGTTGTGTATTTTAAGACAAATTTTTTCCCAGGATTCATTCTATTGTAAACAGACTGGCACATTAACGTCGCTTCGTGGAAACCACATAAAATCAACTTCAATTTTCCTGGATAAGTATTTACGTCACCAATTGCATAAATCCCTTCAATATTCGTTTGATAATCTAATGCATTATTTACTTTGATTGCATTTTTCTCTATCTCCAATCCCCAATTTGCAATTGGACCTAATTTTGGAGAAAGACCAAATAATGGAATAAAATAATCAGTTTCAAGCTCAAAAGTTTCACCTTCTTTTTCAATTACCAAACTTTCCACTTTTCCTTCACCTTTAATTCCAGTAATTTCAGCAGGAGTAACCAAATTAATTTTTCCAGCTTTTTTCAATTCAATTACTTTATCAACAGAATCTAACGCTCCACGAAACTCGTTTCTTCTATGAACTAAAGTGACTTCTGCAGCAACATCAGCCAAGAAAATTGACCAATCCAAAGCAGAATCTCCACCTCCAGCAATCACAATTTTTTTATCACGGAACAATTCAGGATTTTTTACAAAATACTCCACTCCATTTTCTTCGTATGCTTCAATATTTTCGATAATTGGTTTACGAGGTTCAAAAGAACCAAGACCTCCAGCAATTGCAACTGCCTTTCCTTGAACTTGCGTTCCTTTATTTGTTGTGACAATAAAAGTTCCGTCTTCTTGCTTATCAATTGTTGTAGCTTGCTCATTTAGAGTAAAACCTGGCTCAAATTGTTTAATTTGCTCCATTAAGTTGTCAATCAATTCACCAGCACCAACAGAAGGATAACCAGGAATATCAAAAATCGGTTTCTTTGGATACAATTCCGTCAATTGTCCTCCAGGTTGAGGAAGTGCATCAATAATATGGCATCTCATTTTTAATAAACCTGCTTCGAAAACGGCAAAAAGACCAGTTGGCCCAGCTCCGATTATAACTATATCTGTTTGAATCATTTTTTAAATTTTATTTAGAACGTTACTAAATTGAATGCAAATTTAATGAATTTGAACAGATTAATCGATGATTATCATCAGAAGTCTAATAATATTTATTGATAATAAAAAAGACAAATTCAATAATGAATTTGTCTTTTGAAGTTGTAGCGAAGAGCAGAATCGAACTGCCGACCTCAGGGTTATGAATCCTGCGCTCTAACCATCTGAGCTACCTCGCCTTGTTTTTAGTGGTGCAAATATAAGAGGTTATTTTCGATTAAAACAAATCTTTTTTGAAATATTTTCAATAAAAAGTCGCTTAAATAGGCTAATCAATTGAATTTCATTAAAATTAAAATCACATTTTTTTTAAGAAAATATCATCCTCAAAAAAATCCTCAAGCAAAACTTGAGGATTTTGATATTTTATCTGCTTTTCTACTTACGCTAAAGCATTTTTGATACGTGTCATTGCTTCTTTCAACTCTTCTACAGACGCAGCATACGAAATACGAATACAATTTTTAGATCCGAAAGCCGAACCTGAAACAACCGCAACTTGCGCATGCTCTAATAAATATAAAGCCAAATCATCTGCATTGTTAATTGTAACACCATTATACGTATTTCCGAAAGTTGCCGTAACATCTGGAAATAAATAGAAAGCTCCTTTTGGTTCGTTCACTTTGAACGTTGGAATTTCTCTTGCCCAACCTAACATCAATTCGCGTCGCTCTGCAAAAGCATCAACCATGTATTGAACTGAGCTTGGATCTGCTTCTAAAGCTGTAATTGCTGCACGTTGTGCAATAGATGTTGCTCCCGAAGTCACTTGCCCTTGTAATGTTTCGCATGCTTTTGCTAACCAAACTGGCGCTCCAATGAAACCGATTCTCCAACCTGTCATCGCAAAAGCTTTTGCTAAACCATTTACAGTTACTGTTTGGTTATAAACTTCTGGGAAAGATGCTATCGAAACATTTTTTTCTCCGTAAACAATGTGCTCATAAATTTCATCCGAAATAATAATTACATCTGGATATTTAGCTAAAACAGTTGCTAAACCTTGTAATTCTTCTCTTGTATAAACTGATCCTGATGGATTACAAGGAGATGAATAAATAATTGCACGCGTTTTATCTGTAATTGCAGCCTCTAATTGTGCTGGTGTAATTTTGAAATCAGCTTCTAAAGTTCCTTCCACAAAAACTGGCGTTCCTCCTGATAATTCTACAATATCTGAATAAGAAACCCAATAAGGAGTAGGAATAATCACTTCAGTTCCTTCGTCTACAATTGCTTGTAAAACATTATAAATAGATTGTTTTGCTCCTGTAGAAACTACAATCTGGTTTGCTGTATACTCAATATTGTTATCACGTTTAAACTTCTTACAAATCGTTTCCTTCAAATCTTCATACCCAGCAATAGGAGGATATCCAGAATAATTTTCGTCGATAGCTTTCTTAGCTGCCTCCTTGATAAAATCTGGTGTATTGAAATCTGGTTCTCCAATACTTAAACTAATCACATCTATTCCCTGTGATTTTAATTCTCTTGCTTTCGCAGACATTGCAATAGTTGCAGATGGTTTCAAATTCTGTAAACGCTTTGAAAGTTGCATAATATTTGTGTGTTATTTGTAATGTAACAATTTATTGTTGCGAAGATACTTTTTTCTCCGTAGAATTTTGTTACTTTTAATGATTAAAAATCTAGAATAAAACAAAAAATTATGACTGAAATTACATTCAAAGGAAATCCTATTCATACAGGTGGAGATTTACCAACAGTTGGTGAAAAAGCCCCAAGTTTTGCTTTAACAGCAGGCGATTTAAGCGACAAAACATTGGCTGATTATGCTGGAAAAAATGTTGTTTTAAATATTTTCCCAAGTGTTGACACAGGTGTTTGTGCGCAATCTGTACGAACATTTAACAAAGAAGTTTCTTCTGCTGCAAATACAGTTGTGTTATGTATTTCGAAAGATTTACCTTTCGCTTTATCTCGTTTTTGTGCTGCCGAAGGTTTGGATAATGTAGTAACTTTATCTGATTTCAAAAATGAAGAGTTTGCAAATGCTTATGGTGTAAAAATGGTTGATGGACCATTAAATGGATTATTATCTCGTGCTGTTGTAGTAATTAACCCAAATGGAGAAATTGCTTATGCAGAACAAGTTCCTGAAATTGGACAAGAACCAGATTACACGCATGCTTTAGCAGCAATTAAGTAATCAAAATAGTTTTCAAAATAAAAAGCGTTACCCGAAAAGTAACGCTTTTTGTTTATTTCCCAACTAAAATCACTTCTTTAGAATTTATCCGAATAACTCTTTCACTTTCAAAAGTAAAAATTAAGTCATCATTTTCATTTGGATATTCTTTATCAACTAATGAATAATTTTCATCACGTAAATTAGAATCTAAAAATGTAATTCCAGATAAACATGAATCGTCTTCAATATATTCTTCAGAAGGTTTAATTTGTTTTAGATATGTATAATTATTTACTAAAAAATATAAATCATTATACTTCATTTTTTTAATAGTATTTTCTTCTATTTTGACAAAATGTATTTTAATACTTTCATCTGTCACCTCCAATTCATTTGAAATAAAATCATAACAATTATGAAGATCTATTTCTTCATTCTCAAATTCAATTTCTGTAAAAGAAATAATTTTAAAACTTGTTTTCATTAGATTAAATTCCCAATTAAATCAATAGTTAATCAACTAATTACTTTGCAAACTGAGCAGCTAATTTTTCTGCTTTCTTCGATTCAGAATAATCATAGAATCCTTCTCCAGATTTAACTCCTTTTTTACCTGCTGTTACCATGTTTACTAATAATGGACAAGGCGCGTATTTAGGATTTTTGAATCCGTCGTACAACACTTCTAAGATTGATAAACAAACATCTAAACCAATAAAATCAGCTAATTGTAATGGCCCCATTGGGTGAGCCATACCTAATTTCATTACTTCGTCAATTTCTTTTACACCCGCAACACCTTCATATAAAGAATAAATTGCTTCGTTAATCATTGGCATTAAAATACGATTGGCAATAAAACCAGGATAATCGTTCACTTCAACCGGAACTTTTCCTAATTTTTCTGACATTTCCATAATCGCTTTCGTTACTTCGTCTGTTGTATCGTAACCGCGAATAATTTCGACCAATTTCATCATCGGAACGGGATTCATGAAATGCATTCCAATCACTTGTTTTGGACGACTCGTAATAGACGCAATTTTTGTAATCGAAATAGAAGACGTATTTGACGCTAAAATTGCATTTGCAGGCGCAGCTTCATCAATTTGTTTGAAGATTTTCAATTTCAAATCTAAATTTTCTGTTGCAGCTTCTACAACTAAATCAGCATTTTTTACCGCTTCAACCGTATCTGTAAATGTTGTAATATTATTCAAAGTAGCTGTTTTATCAGCTTCAGAAATTTTCTCTTTTGCGATCATACGATCTAAATTTCCAGCGATTGTTTTCAATCCACGATCTAAACTATCTTGAGAAACGTCAACTAAATTTACTGCAAATCCTGATTGTGCAAAAACGTGAGCAATTCCGTTACCCATCGTTCCAGCTCCAATAACTGTAATATTTTTCATCTTTTTGTATGTTTGTTTTTATTATTTATTTTTTTCGTGATTCGAAGCTCGTTTTGCGTTTTCCGAAATTCGTACTTCGATTATTCTTTCTCAATTGTTTGATTTTTGATGACTAGTTGCTCTTTTTCAAAATAAGCAATGATCTCCAATGCAACTTTCAATGCATTTCGTCCATCTTGTAACGAAACTTTAATTGGTGAATTATTCACAATAGAATCTGCAAAACTTTCTAATTCATCCAAAATTGCATTATTTGGTAAAACTTCAGGATGTTCGAAACAAATTTCTCTACGATCTCCTTTATCATTTTCCAAAATCATGGCAAACTCACTTGGATTTTCTGGTGCTTTGTGCATTTTAATAATTTCAGTCTTCTTCGTCAAGAAATCAATTGAAATATACGCATTTCGTTGAAAAACACGCATTTTTCGCATATTTTTCATTGACATTCTACTTGTTGAAACATTAACCACACAACCATTCTCAAACTCAATTCGAGCATTTGCAATATCAGGCGTATCACTAATCACCGAAACTCCAGACGAATGAATTGATTTAATTTCTGATTTTACAATCGATAAAATCACATCCAAATCATGAATCATCAAATCCAACACAACAGGAACATCTGTACCGCGCGGATTAAATTCTGCCAAACGATGCGTTTCGATAAACAATGGTTCTTCAATAAAAGGTGCAGCTGCTGTGAATGCAGGATTGAAACGCTCTACGTGTCCAACTTGAGCTTTCAGACCTTTTTCATTTGTCAATTTCAACAAATGATCTGCCTCTTCTAAGGTATGCGTAACTGGTTTTTCGATGAAAAAATGTTTATTTTTTTCGATCACTTTCAATGCAACTTCATAATGTGATAAGGTTGGTGTTACAATATCAACAACATCAACAGCATCAATTAATTCGTCCATCGAACTAAAATATTTATACCCAAATTCAGCTTCAACTTTCTTTCCATTTTCTTCAAAAGAATCAAAGAAGCCAATTAATTCGTATCTTTCCGATTGATTTAATAACTTTAAATGGATTTTTCCAAGGTGCCCAGCACCGATCACTCCTACTTTTAACATTTGGTAGATTTTGCCGTTAAAATTAATGAGAATAAGTTGTATTTAATGCATTTTTGTAAAAATTTTGGAATATGTCTGTAGACGATTTTAAACACAGAGGACGACGCAAAATGTTAGTTGATTTGTTGCGCTCGAAAGGAATTGAAGATGAAAACGTGTTGGAAGCTATTAATTTAGTACCACGACACTTATTTTTAGATAGCGCTTTTACGGAATTTGCATATCGTGACGAAGCTTTTCCGATTGCTGCTGGACAAACTATTTCGCATCCGTTTACAGTTGCTTTTCAGACTCAATTATTAGATATTCAACCAAAAGAAAAAGTCTTAGAAATTGGAACAGGTTCTGGTTATCAAACTGCGGTTTTGGTTGCATTGGGTGTTGAAGTTTTTACGATTGAAAGACAAAAAGATTTGTTTGATTTCTCTAAAATCATGTTAAAGAAAATCAATTTCGAGCCACGTTATCAAACGTATGGAGATGGTTACAAAGGTTTACCTTCTTTTGCTCCTTTTGATAAAATTATTGTAACAGCGGGTGCGCCAGAAATTCCAGAAGAATTAAAAAAACAATTGAACATTGGTGGAATAATGGTCATTCCTGTTGGTGAACAATCGCAACGAATGATTGTCATTATGAGATTATCAGAAGACCAATTTGAGCATTACGAATTTGGAGATTTCAAATTTGTACCAATGTTAGAGAGTCGAGATAAATAAAAAAATCCAACTAAATTTAGTTGGATTTTTATTTACTTTCTCGTTAATATTTTAAAGTTTTACTCTTATAAATTCTCCATTAGAATTAAATACCAAGTCAAGATCATTGGTTAATTCAACTTCAAACCCATCGTACTTTTTTTCTATTTGATTAATTTCTAAAGAAGGATAGTTTGTTTTGACATAAAAGACAATCGAAGGTAATATAAAACCTGTTGGAATAGGACGATTTCCTTCTGCTTCAACTTTTAACCATGTTCCGTTTTGATCAAAATCAACTTCATCTCTGTTAATAAAATCAACTTCGTACATCGTTCCATCTACTTTTGCTGGACTATGTTTTTCTATTTTTTCTATTTCTACTCCAGAAAAATATCTATCTACAAATTTTTGTGCTTCAGTAGGAAGATTATTCAATTCTATTAAATGAAATGAATTAGTATCATCATCATTACTGCAAGATACTGTCGCAAAAGCAAATACAGAAAATAGGCTTGTTCCTAAAATTATTCTTTTCATATTAAATTAATTATCAATTTTCTTGAAATTTCCATTTTTATCAAATTTTAATTCAAGCCCATTATTAAGTTTTATTTCAATTTCATTACGATCTCTTTCAATTTTTGTGATAGTTGTATTTGGAAAACTTTTTTTCACATAATTCAAAACTTTAGTTGATACAAAACCTGTCGGAATAGGATTTCTATTTCCATCGACTTCTTTCCAAGAGCCATTTCCTTCAAATTCTACTTTCGTTCCATTTGCCAAATACACTTTGTATTCTTTCGAAAAATAATCGTCGTCTAACATCACAGAACCAACTTGTTTTGCTCCAAAATGTTTATTGATAAATTGTTGACCTGTTTTTGGTAACTGATTATATTTTATTGGTTGATCTTGAGCAAAAGAAACCAATGCAAAACTTACCATTATTACACTTAAAAACTTTTTCATATTGTTTGATTTTATAATTTTATAAGACAAAGTTGCGAAGTGAATTAGGAAAGATTTAGGAATAAATTATTTTTTTAGAATAAATTGATGGAAAGGAAACTCATAATTGTAATCTAATCTCAAATTTTGTTGATTTTTAATAATCGTATCTACAATTGAAAGTCCCAATCCATTATTCCCTTCACTTGTTCCTTGTTTATAAAAACGACTAAAAATGAGATTGGAATCTAGCGTTACGTTTTTTCCAGTATTCGAAATTATAAATTGATTTGAATTACTTTCAATCTTAATAATTTTTTCATCATTGTTATGTTTTATCGCATTTCTAATCAAATTTGAAATTAAAATTCTAGCTAAATCAGAATTAAAATCAATGATAAAATCTTCTTTAAAATTCGTTTGCAAATTGATTCCTTCCATTTCTAAGATTGATTCATAATCTTCTAGTAATTTTTTTGTCAAAGCTGTAAAATTAACTTCAATATTATTTTTGTACTGATTATTTTCGATTCGAGATAACATTAACAGCGATTTATTTAGATTCACCATTCGCCAAAGTGTTTGTTTGGATTCTACTAAACTTAACAATTCTTTTTCTTTCAAATCAGAATTCTCAATCAATAAATCAAGTTTATTGATTGCAATTGTCAAAGGTGTTTGCAATTCATGTGAAGCATTCTCTATAAATAATTTTTGTGAATTAAAAACCTCATCATTTCTATTGATCATTCTCTGAATCTCGTTTTGCAAAAAAGAAAATTCTTTCACATTTGTTTCAACAATTGTTAATTTTTCATTATTTCCAACTTCATATTTCCTTAATTGAGAAATTATTTGTCCAAAAGGTTTAAATGCTTTTTTCAATCCAAAATGATTAATCAATAAAATACTAATCAAGATAAATAGATACAAAACAATCAAAGAAATAGATAAATCATAAATTAAATCATCTTCTTCTACAGTTGAAGTTCTAATTTCAAGAGAATATGGAATGTTTTCTTTATCATAAAAACCAGTTCTCAAAACTCTATAAGGCTCCATATCTTCATCATATTCCATATAAATCATTTCATTAGAAAAACGATTTGTCTCATTATATTGAGAAGGATTTACCTTTATAATTTTGAATTGACTCAAACCAAATTCCGTTGTACTTAATAAATTTGGATCTTGATAAACTTCTCGTATAATTTCAATTTTTTGGTTCTTCAATCCATCATCTACATTATCATAAACTTCATCTAAAATCAGAGAATGAAAAATAACCGCCCAAATAGCGATAACAATAAGCAACCAAAATGTTAGGTAACGAAAAGTATAATTTTTCAGTGAAACTTTCATATCAAATCAATTTATATCCTATTCCATAAATCGCTTGAAAGTCTGCTTCAGAATTAGCTTCTTTCAACTTTTTTCTCAAATTTTTTATTTGAGAATAAATAAAGTCTAAATTATCTGCCATTTCAATATGATCCCCCCAAACACTTTCAGCTAAAGTTGTTTTCTGAAAAACTCGTTCTGGTCTTAACATAAAATAATACAGCAAATCATATTCCTTTCTGTTCAATTTTAACTCAATATCATTTACTTTAACCAAACGATCTTCGGGAAAAATTTGAATATTTTTATAACTTAAAACATCTTCTCCTTTTTGTAAATTTTTGCGTAAAGCAACTTTAATTCGAGCCAATAATTCAGCAAAATGAAATGGTTTCGCCAAATAATCATCTGCCCCAACCAATAATCCTTCTACTTTATCATCAACCGAATCTTTTGCAGATAAAATAATAACTGAAGTTTCTTTATGAAGTTTCTTCAATTCCTTTAACAAATACATTCCGTCTCCATCTGGCAACATCATATCTAACAAAATACAATCATAATCGAACGAAATTATTTTATCCAAAGCTTGTTCGTAATTATCTGCAGATTCTACAATCATCTTTTCATTTTCTAAAAATTCAACAATTGTCTCCTGCAATTTAATTTCATCTTCTACGACTAAAATCTTCATAACTTCAGTTTAAATAATTTGTAAAAATAGATAGTAAAATAGGAAAGAATTAGGAAAACTCCTACTTTTATTCTCAAAATTTAAGATTTCTATTTTGAAAAAATATAGCTTTAAAAATGATTATAGTGAAGGCGCTCATCCTGCTATTTTACAACGATTAATCGAAACAAATTTAGAACAAACAATTGGTTATGGCGAAGATGAATTTTGTAACGAAGCGCGCGAATTTATCAAGAAACAACTGAAAAAAGATGCTGCTATTCATTTTGTTTCTGGCGGAACTCAAGCCAATTTAATTGTTATTTCGTCTATTTTAAAACCTCACGAATCTGTAATTACAGCCGAAAGCGGACATATTGCTGTGCACGAAACTGGTGCTATTGAAGCAACAGGACATAAAGTAAATACAATTGCAACGAATAACGGTAAAATAACTCCTGAGCAAATTTCGGTTGTTCTTGGTACGCATACAGACGAACATATGGTAAAACCAAAATTGGTTTATATCTCAAATTCTACCGAAGTTGGAAGTGTTTATTCAAAAAAAGAATTAGAAAATCTTTACAGTTTTTGCCAAGAAAATAATTTATATCTTTTTATTGATGGTGCTCGATTAGCTTCTGCTTTAACTACTTCCAAATGTGATTTAACTTTAGAAGATATGGCAAATTTTACAGACGTTTTTTATATTGGAGGAACTAAAAACGGAGCTCTTTTAGGTGAAGCTATTGTGATAAATAATTTAAAATTGGATGAGGATTTTCGCTATCACATTAAACAAAAAGGAGGAATGTTGGCAAAAGGACGATTGATTGGAATCCAGTTTTCAGAAATGTTTCGAAACAATTTATTTTTCGAAATGGGGAAACACGCAAATCAGATGGCAGAAAAATTAGCAAAAGGAGTCTCAGAAAAAGATTATACTTTTTTAACAGAACCGTCTTCAAACCAAATTTTCCCTATTTTACCAAATTCAATTATCGAAAAACTTCAACAAGATTTTGAGTTTTATATTTGGCAAAAAATTGACGAAAAAAATTCTGCAATAAGATTGGTTACCTCTTGGACAACTTTGGAAGAACAAGTTGACAATTTTATCAAATCAATATAAAAATAAAGAATCCACTCTATTGAGTGGATTCTTTATTTAATAATAATTTTTGACATTCTTCAAACGTTCTTTTTCACGCTTGTATTCTTGTTTTCTAATTTCTTTCTTACGCTTCATCAACTTTTTATCATAAGAATATTTATTCTCAATTCTTTTGATATCTCTTTCATATTCATCTTCCAAACGATCTAATCTATAATCTATACGATCTTTATAATAATCTTCCTTATGAGAATTCGACCATTTATAGCGTTGAGAATCATTCAATATTTTATCAATATCTCTTTGCAAATTATAGGAAACTTCTCTTTTCTTTCTACCTTTTTCATAACCAGATAAACTTCGATCTCTTCCAACTCTTTCGAAATCTTTGCTCGCTTGTTTTTTTAAGGCGATTATTTTATTTCTTTGACTATCTGAAATTCCATAATAATCAGATTTTTCAATCAATACATCAATATTTTTATCTTTTCCATCATTTGGTCTATGTTGTGCAAAACTCGAAATTGTGCACAGTGTAAATCCAAAAATTAAAAACTTCTTCATACTTCAAATTTTTTCAATAGAATATGCAAAGTCTATGCTAATAAAAATTTTCTACTTTTATTTACCTTAAATAGAGTGATTATAAAATACTTTCTTACATAATATTCTATATTTTAGAGCTTTCCAAAGCTTGTAAAATATCTTCGATAATATCTTCTTTATCCTCCAAACCGACTGATAAACGGATAGAACCTGGCATAATCCCTAAATCTGCACGTTCTGCATCTGATAATTTTGCGTGAGTTGTTGTTGCTGGATGTGTTGCAATCGATCTCGAATCTCCTAAATTAGATGTGTACAAAATCATTTCTAATGCATCAATAAATTTAAAAGCACGTTCTTTTCCTCCTTTCACTTCAAATGTTACGATTCCTCCACCTCCTTTCATTTGCTTTTTTGCCAACTCATACTGTGGATGAGATGGTAAAAATGGATATTTTACATCTGCAATTTCAAGATGATTTTCCAAAGCTTCTGCCAAAGCCAACGCATTTTCGCAATGACGATCCATACGAAGAGGTAGGGTTTCTAAACTTTTAGAAATTGTCCACGCATTAAAAGCCGACATAGCAGGACCTGTATGACGAATGAAAAACATCATTTCATTAATTAATTCTTCTTTTCCAACAACTACTCCTCCCAAAACTCGACCTTGTCCGTCCATGTATTTTGTTGCAGAATGAATTGATAAGTCAAATCCAAATTGTAAAGGTTGTTGTAAATATGGCGTTGCGAAACAATTATCAATTGCAAAAATAATATTCGGATATTTTTCTTTCAATTTTGCTAAAGCTTCTAAATCGAATAATTCTAATCCAGGATTTGAAGGCGATTCTAAGAAAACAATTTTCGTATTTGGTTGAATTGCTTTTTCCCAATCTTCGATATTTGGCGTTTCAACATAAGTATAAGTTACACCCCAACGCGGAAACAATTGCGTAATTAATTGATGCGTAGAACCAAAGATAGCACGACTCGACACAATATGATCTCCACTTTTGATATACGATGCAAATGACGCAAAAACGGCTGCCATTCCTGATGCAAAAGCCAAACCAGCATCAGCTTTTTCTAACGCACAAACACGATTAATAAACTCTGTTGTATTTGGATTTGCGTAACGAGAATAAACCATTCCTTGCTCTTCTTCCGCAAAAATTGCACGACCTTGTTCTGCACTATCAAAAATAAAACTTGATGTTAAATATAATGGAACCGAATGCTCGCGAATAGCTGATCTTGGTGCTTGTTCACGAATTATCTTAGACTGATCTTTTTTCATAATAATCAAAGTTAACAATAGTTTTATCAAGCTAAAAGCTTTTCAATAAGTTTTAAACAGAAATTATTTCTATTTTTTACTCTAACTTCATAATTTCATCTCGATTCTTAAATGATTTTTAGAAATATTTCAGAATTGATTTTAAAAGTTTCATTTTCATCACGATTAAAAATAATAAACCGAACAATTATTCGTAAAATATCATTCAGATTTAATCTCTACCTTTGCAGTCTTATATCAATTTATGTCATTCGAAAATTTAGGATTATCACCATATTTATCAAAAGCAATTACAAAACTTGGATTTTTAAAACCTTTTGAAATTCAGACCGAAACAATTCCATCTATTTTAAAAGGAAAAGATATAATGGGAATTGCAAAAACTGGTTCTGGAAAAACCTTGTGTTTTGTTGCACCTTTGCTACAAAA
This sequence comes from Empedobacter tilapiae, assembly GCF_004785645.1. Lineage (GTDB taxonomy): Bacteria > Bacteroidota > Bacteroidia > Flavobacteriales > Weeksellaceae > Empedobacter > Empedobacter tilapiae. The sequence goes on from NZ_SRPE01000001.1 coordinate 381,747, forward strand.
AATTCAGCATCAATCGTACGAAAAATCTCGTAATATAAAAGCTCTAATTTTAGTTCCTACGCGTGAATTAGCAGTTCAAATTGAACAAACTTTTGCAGGATTACAAACTGCTTTACGTCGTGAAGTACAAACGCAAGCGGTATATGGAGGAACTTCGATTAATCCTCAAATGAAAAATTTATATGGAACAGAAATTTTGATTGCAACACCTGGTCGTTTATTGGATTTGATGGATCATAATGCATTATCATTAGATCAATTACAATATTTGGTGATTGATGAAGCAGACAAAATGTTCCAATTAGGATTTGGAGATGAAATGAACCGAATTTTGAAAAGTGTTCCGAAAAAGAAACAATCGATTCTATTTTCTGCGACTTTGAATGATAAAATTGATGAAATAAAATTTACATTAAGTATTGATCCGATTGTTGTTGAAATCAAAAAGCAAGAAATTGATTTGGAACAAATCGAGCAAGTTGCTTACAGAGTTGATGCAGAAACAAAAGGTCCTTTTTTACGTTATTTAATCAAATCTGAAAACTTAGAACAAGTTTTGGTTTTTGTTTCTTCGACACGAACTGCAGATAATTTGGTTGAAAAATTAAAAAAGAATAAAATCTCTGCGATGGCGATTCATAGTAAGAAATCTCAAGGCGCGAGAATGGATAATTTGGAAGATTTTAAATTAGGTGATGTTAAAGTTTTGGTTGCAACAGATTTGATTGGACGCGGAATTCATATCGAAGGTTTGCCAACTGTGATTAATTACGAGTTACCTCGTTCGCCTTTAGATTATGTACACAGAATTGGGCGTACAGGTCGTGCAAATTCAAACGGAAAAGCAATTAGTTTGATTACAGAAGAAGATTTGCATCATTTCAAAATCATTCAGAAAAAAATGGGTAAAAAAGTAGAGGTACTTTCTATTGATGATGTGAATTTACACGGATTCTAAGATAAGTTTTAAGTTATGAGTAATAAGTTCTAAGTTTTCTCTGAACTCATTACTCATAATTTTTTGCTATATCATTTTTCGTTTTTCATTATACACTTTACACATGCGGTCCAAGCATATTTTTAGGATCAAGGATTTCATCCAAACGTTCTTTCGACAACAAACCGTGATCTAAAACCAATTGATAAACACTTCCACCAGTTTCTAAAGCTTCTTTCGCTATTTTTGTACTTGCTTTATAACCAATATAAGGATTTAGCGCCGTCACAATTCCAATACTATTTTGAACTTCATTTTTCAAATGTTCAACATTCGCTGTAATTCCATCTACACATTCAACACGTAGCGTATTCATCGCATTTGTTAAATATTGAATCGATTCCATAATCGAAAAACCAATAATTGGTTCCATCACATTCAACTGCAATTGTCCAGCTTCAGCAGCCATTGTTATTGACAAATCATTTCCGATTACTTTAAAACAAACTTGATTCACAACTTCTGGAATTACAGGATTTACTTTTCCAGGCATAATCGAAGATCCTGGTTGTTTTGGAGGTAAATTAATCTCGAACAAACCTGTTCTCGGACCTGAAGTCAACAGACGTAAATCATTACAAATTTTTGACAACTTAACACAAAGACGTTTCAAAGCAGATGAATAGTCAACAAATGAACTTGTATCCGAAGTTGCTTCCACTAAATTATCAGCCAACGAAACATCTTCATTCATGATTTCAGCAATTTTAGTTGTACACAATTGTGCATAACCAGGAACAGCATTCAATCCAGTTCCAATTGCAGTTGCCCCCATGTTGATTACTAATAATTCGGCAGCAATTCGATTCAAATTATCAACTTCTTTATGCAACGTATTAGAAAAACCTTCAAACTCTTGCCCAAGCGTCATTGGAACTGCATCTTGCAATTGCGTGCGTCCCATTTTTATAACATTACTAAATTGTTTTCCTTTTTTATCAAACGCTTCATACAACGAAGTTAATGCCTCAATCAAAGGCTTGTTCATATTAAATAATGCTAATTTCAAAGCAGATGGATACGCATCATTCGTTGATTGAGAAAGGTTGACATGATCATTTGGTGAACAAAATTGATACTCACCTTTTTGTTTCCCTAAATGTTCCAAAGCAATATTTGCAATTACTTCATTTGCATTCATATTTGTAGAAGTTCCCGCACCACCTTGTATCATATCAATCGGAAATTGCTCTGTATATTTACCAGCAATTAATTCATTTGAAGCGAAAGAAATCGCATCAAATAATTCTTTCGATAAAATTCCTAATTCGTGATTGGCTTGCGCAGCTCCTAATTTTACTACACCAAGCGCCTTTACAAATTCGGGATAATGCGACAAATAGTTATTGGAAATTTTGAAATTATTAATGGCGCGTTGCGTTTGTACACCATAATAAGCTGTTTCAGGAATTTGTAATTCTCCTAATAAATCAGACTCCGTTCTCATTTTATTTATTGTTTGTTATTGACAATTAAAGGTAAGGAATAATCTAGTATCTTTTTGAAAAGCATTTTGTCAAAAAATTCAAAAAATCTATATCTTTAAAACATTAACACAAAAGAGATGAAAGCAGCTCGTTATTATTCATTAGACGTTTTTCGTGGCGCAACTGTTGCGTTGATGATTTTGGTAAATAATCCAGGAACTTGGTCAGCTATGTTCGATCCTTTGGAACATGCAGAATGGCATGGCTGCACACCAACAGATTTGGTTTTTCCTTTCTTTTTGTTTGCTGTAGGAAATGCAATGGCTTTTGTGATTCCGAAACTGCAACAACAACCTCAACAGATTTATTGGCAAAAAGTAATAAAACGAACAATTTTAATTTTCGGAATTGGATTATTCATCAATTGGTGGCCATTTTTCAAATGGGAAAATAATGAACTTATTTTCAAAGCATGGAAAGATTCAGAAGAAAGCGGAATCCGAATTATGGGTGTTTTACAACGAATTGCAATTGCTTACTTTTTCGCTTCGGTAATTGCTTTTTATTTTAAACAAAAACAAGTTCTATTTATAAGTTGCGCGATTCTTCTCCTTTATTGGATTTTAACTTTCGGATTTGGAACTTCTGATCCTTATTCATTAGAAGGTTTTATCGGAACTAAAATCGATAATCAATTGCTTGGTTTAGCGCATATTTACAAAGGAGAAGGTGTTCCGTTTGATCCAGAAGGAATTTTCAGTACTATTTCTACTATTCCACAGGTTTTATTTGGTTATTTGATTGGTGATTATATTCAGAAACAAGGAAATATCAATTGGCTGAATCGTCCACTACCAAAAACTGACAATCCGCAATATAAAATGTTAGCTGGTTTATTTGTTTTAGGAACAATTGCGTTGACAATTGGCTACGTTTGGCAATGGGATTTTCCGTACAATAAAAAGATTTGGAGCAGTTCTTATGTTTTCAACACAACTGGATTAGCAATTTTGACAATTGGCGCAATGATTTGGTTCATCGAAATTTTAGGCATAAAAAATGGTTTCATGAAATTCTTTGATGTTTTCGGAAAAAATCCTTTGTTCATCTTTGTTTTGAGTGGATTATTACCACGATTATTAGGTTTAATCAGAATTGAAGCTGGTTTAAATGATAAAGGAGAAATCAAATTCATTTCTCCATTAGGCTGGTTTTACGAAAATATTTGCGCAAAGATTCCTGGAATTCCAGAAATTGGTTCATTTGTTTATTCGCTAATTTTCTTAGCTTTCTTTTGGTTGTTAGCTTATTTATTGGACAAAAAGAAGATTTATATTAAAGTTTAAAATTATGAAAATCATCTATTTATTATTGTTGTTTTTCATTATTTTTTCTTGTAATAGATTAAAGCAAGAAGATTTACAAGGATATTGGATTTTGTCAAAAATGGAAGAAGTAAAACATGATACTCCAAAAGATAATATTTTGTTTGAATATAATTTATGCTACAAGGAAACCTCTTTCGTAAAAATAAAAAATGATTCTATTATATATTTAATAAAAGAGAGTGAAGACTTAGTAAATCAAAAATTCATTATTCAAAAAAATACTTTATTATCACTAAATAAAAAAGATACATTATTTACTTTTGATAAAAAAACAAATCATCTATTTTATGAAATATCTGGCTGTCAAAATAACTTTAAAAAAATAGATATTAATAAAGAAATCACTTTTGATTCTGTCCAATTTACAATTAATGGTTATTCACCTATTCAGTATTACATCACATATGATAAAAGTAATTTAAGTGTAATAGATAGTACTAATTTTCCAAAGCAAAATAAAAAAATAAGTTTTTATAAATTAAAGCTTACAAATGAAGAGAAAAATGAATTAAATTTTACATTTTACGAATTATTTCAAAGTAAGCTAAAATCATATGAAATTCATGTTGATGACAGTCCTAATATAAGTATACAATATTTTAGAAATGGTAAATCTCTAAAAAAGCTTCATTCAAAAGAGAATGTTGATTATGAATCATTAAAAGAATTTTACCCAATAATTATTAATATTATTCATTCCAAAATCAACTAAACCTTTTTATAAACCGCATAAAACTGATAAAAGTGCTGAATATTTTCAACATCAAAAATAATTTGTTTCCATTGATTTAATTCCAAAATCAACTGATTTTCGTGTTGAATAAACTTTCCAACAAAAATTTCATCATCATTCAAATACAAACCAAATTTATCATTGACCAAATGTAAATTTTCCACTTCCAAATGTTCAAAAAATAAAATAGACGATTCTTCTTCTGTAAAATCGATAGGTGAAGCGATACTCGAAGAATATTCTAACGCAATAAATTGATGCGAATTATAAATCGGAAAATAGATTGAAGGATAATTTTCTAAGTTCGAAAACAACTCTTTTTTTGCTTGAATAACTTCTCGAGATAAAAAAGGAATCGCGCTCAAATTTTTAACATTTCGTAACATATCAGCTTCCTCAAAATAGTTATCAAAGTGTAATATTTCGTTAACTGTTAAGTTTTTTTCGATCAAATGACTTATTGGAATGCTAAAATATTTAGCAATTTGAGAAATTGTTTCAATTTTTGGCTCTGCACGTTTTTCTTCATAAGATGAAATATTCCCTCTACTAACTTCGAACAAATCAGCAAAAGCCTGTTGAGTCAAGTTCTTAACTTGTCTTAATTTCTTTATATTTTCACCTATTTTTGTCATTATTTAAAATTTTAACATTTTTATTTGCTAATTATTTTAGCAAATTGTTTAATTTTATGGAAACAAATTACAAAAAACACTAATAACAACAAAATGAATTATTTTTCTAAGATTGAAAATTTTATTCAAAACATCAATTACACCATCACTTACAAAGACGAAAAAGAAGGTGTTTTTATGATTGAAAATTTATTGGATGGTGTTCAAAATCTGATTGTAGGAATTGCACCACCTGTTATCATTTTCGAGTTGTATTTATTTACAATTACAAATGATAATCTGGAAATGCTAAAAGCGTTGTTGATGAAAAATCGCGATATCATTCATGGTGCTTTTGCAATAACAGAAGACGGAAACAAAGTTATTTATCGTTACACACTTCAGATTGCAACTCTTGATCAAAACGAATTTGAAGCAACGCTAAACTCTTTGAGCTTATTGATGAGCGAATATTCTGCTCAATTAATCGAATTTTCTAAACAATAAAACAATATCACTATGAATATTTTCAAACGTATTTTTAGAATTGGACAAGCCGAAATACATTCGGTTGTCGAAAAAATGGAAGACCCAATTAAAATGACTGAACAAGGAATTCGCGAAATGCGCGATGACCTGAATCAATCATTAGAAGCTTATGCAAAAGTAAAAGCGATGGCAATTCGTTCGCAAAATAGCGTAGACAAAAAGAAAGAAGAAGCCGCAGATTACGAACGAAAAGCAATTCTATTATTAGAAAAAGCTGGACGAAGTGAAATTACAATTGAGCAAGCCGAAAGTTTAGCGAAAGAAGCTTTGGGTTTAAAAAATCAATTGTTAGAAGAAATTACTGAATTAGAAAATCAAGTGATTATTCATGAAAAATCTGCAAATGAAGTTCATAAAAATGTCGAAGTTCTAAAATTCAACATTAATAAATGGGAAAATGAATTGACTACATTAAAAGCTCGTGTAAAAGTTGCTGATGCCACAAAACAGGTAAACAAACAAATGGCAAAAATTGATGCGAATAGCACAATTAGCATGTTACAACGCATGAAAGCCAAAGTAGAAGAAGACGAAGCGCTTGCACAAGCTTACGGAAGTTTAGCGGACAATTCGAAAACGGCCGATGACGAAATTAATGAAACCTTGAAAGGAGATTTGATTCAAAATGAATTAGAAGCTTTAAAGCTAAAAATTCAGTCGAAAAATCAAGAATAAATCACGCTTTATAGTGAGTTTTATTTCCTTTAAATTATAGACATTAACTCATTTTTAAAATTGAATTCTATATGCCGAAATTTGAATATAAAACAATAGAAATAAAATCAGACCAAGGAATTTTCAAAGTCTCTATCGACCAAGAAAATTTAGATAAATTACTAAATCGATACGGAGCAGAAGGCTGGGAATTAACTTCCTCTACTCCATTGTCAAATAATGGAATAACTTACAGAATTTATTTCACCTTTAAGAGACAACTTTAACGCTAAAAACAACACTAAATGACCGAAATTTTAAACCTTCTTTTCAATCCATTAGCCAATGGAATTATGACCATTCTGATGGGATTTTCTCTTGTCTATTGGGTGTTTCAACTGTTGGCTGGTGACGGAATTGATCTTGGAACTGATTCAGATTTTCATATTGGAGACATCAATGATGTTGATGCGCATCACGAGATTGATGCGAACCATGATACAAACGCAGACGTACATCATGAACCAGGCTTTTGGGCAAAATGTATGGAATTTATCAATATTGGTAAAGTTCCGTTAATGGTGATTATTACTTTGTTCAAATTTATCAGTTGGGTGATTACCATTATTTCTTCGATTGTTTTTGGATTAAGCAAGTTAGGATTGTATTCTGTTTTAGTTTTAATTCCTATTTTCATCATCGCTTATTTTATGATGCATTGGATAACAAAACCTCTTGTAAAAGTTTATGCTGAATTAGGCTATCACGGAGAAGAAGAAACAGATTTTATCGGAAGAGTTGGAAAATCGAAGTCTAGAATCAAAGGTGATAAAATAGGTTCTGCAGAATTTCAAATCGAGAAAGATATTATTACACTTAACATTAAAAGTCAAAATGGCGAAGAAATTAATTTTGGAGATACCATTATTATTACCGACGAATCGCCGTCAAATCATTATTATTTCGTCATCAAACACATTACTTTAAACAATATTTAACCTAATTATGATACTATTATTTCAACTTACTTCGTTTATTATCGAAGATATTTTAACCTTAATTATTAACTAAATCAATCAAAATATAATAAAAATCTCATGACAAATTTTATTCTTTTAGCAGTTGGTGTCATCGTTTTCATCGTTATTGCATTTATCGTCGTCTTAAGTGTTTTCTATAAAAAAGTTCCACAAGGAAAAGCAATCGTTCGTACAGGTGTTGGTGGCTCACAAGTTGCTTTCAACAAAGGAATGTATGTAATTCCCGTTTTCCACAAGATGGAAATCATGGACATTTCAATCAAAAAAATCGACATTGCCCGTCAACAAGGCGACGGTTTAATTTGTAAAGACAACATTCGTGCAGATATCAAAGTGGCATTTTTTGTTCGTGTAAATAAATCGGTAAATGATGTGATTAATGTTGCACAAAACTTAGGAACAGAACGAGCATCAGAACCAGAAACATTGAAAAGTATTTTCGAAGCGAAATTTTCAGAAGCCTTAAAAACAGTTGGTAAAAAATTCGACTTTATAGAATTATACGAAGCTCGTCGCGAATTTAGAGATGAAATTTTAAATATCATCGGAACAGATTTGAATGGATATATTTTAGATGACTGTGCAATTGATTATTTAGAGCAAACTGAATTACAATTTTTAAGTCCAGACAATATTTTAGACTCGGAAGGTATTAAAAAAATCACTGAATTAACGGCTCAACAAAATATGAATGCCAATTTAATTCGCCGTGAAGAAGAAAAAGTAATCAAAAAACAAAACGTTGAAGCGCGCGAAGCAATCTTAGAATTAGAGCGTCAATTAGCCGAAAAAGAGGAGCGTCAACGCAGAGAAATAGAAAATATAAAAGCACGCGAAGAAGCAGAAATTGCAAAAGTTCGTGAAGAAGAACGTCTAAAAGCTGAATCTGTTCGCATCACAACAGAAGAGCAATTAGCAGTTCAAGAAGAAAATAAATTGCGTCAAATTATTATCGCAGAAAAAAATAAAGTTCGTACTGATGCAATCGAAACGGAACGAGTTGAAAAAGATCGTGCATTAGAGCAAACAGAACGTGAGCGAATTGTGACTTTAGCTCAGATTGATAAAGAAAGATCTATCGAAGTTGAGAAGAAAAATATTCAAGGCGTTATCAAAGAGCGTGTTCTTTTAGAAAAAGGCGTGATTGAAGAGCAACAAGGTGTGAAAGATGTTGAAGTTTACCGTGAAGTTGAGCGTCAGAAACAAGCCGGAATTATTGCTGCATCTCAAGAAGCGGAAGAACGTTTAATTGAAACTGTAAAAGCTGCGGAAGCTGCTAAAATTGCTGCGGAACAAGAAGCTGCTCGTCAAGTTATCGAAGCCGATGCTCAAAAACAAGTTGCAGAACGTAAAGCACAAGAGTTATTAATTGATGCGGAAGCGAAAAAAGAAGCATCTGCAAAAGAAGCAGAAGCACGTAAAATTATTGCTGAAGCACAAGCTAAAGAAGAAGCTGCAATTGGTTTATCTGAGGCAGAAGTAATGGTTGCAAAAGCAGAAGCGGAAGAAAAACAAGGAACGGTAGAAGCAACTGTTATCGAGAAAAAAGCGGAAGCGTTACGTAAAGAAGGTTTAGCACAAGCGGAAGTTGTACGTGAAAAAGCGTTGGCTGAAGCGAAAGGAATTGAAGAAAAAGCAGAAGCAATGAAGAAATTGGATGGTGTTGGAAAAGAGCATGAAGAGTTCAAACTTCAATTACAAAAAGAAAAAGACATCGAATTGGCTCATATCAACATTCAAAAAGATATTGCTGGAGCACAAGCTGAGGTGTTATCAACAGCATTGAAATCTGCGAAAATTGACATTGTTGGTGGAGAAACGATGTTCTTCGAAAATATTGTGAAACAAGTTTCGAATGCTAAAGGTTTCGATCATTTAATCGACAATTCAAAACATGCAACAGATATCAAAAATGCGTTGATTGACGAAGATGGCGGAGGCGATTTAGCTGGAAAAGTGAGAGGTCTTGCTGATAAATATGGTATTTCGTCAAACGACATCAAAAACTTAACAATTACTGCGGCATTAATTAAATTACAGCAAGCTGCTACGGCTTCTGGAAACAGTGAAGACACAGGGTTTATCAATTCTCTTTTCGGAATTGCGAATCAGTTAGGTGTTTCAAATAAAAAAATAGGTTAATCCATTAAACAACAATAGAGTGATTGAAATTTCATCGTTTCAATCGCTCTTATCATCACGTTTAATCACCTTTTAGATTTTAATTTAATGCAAGAAGAAAAAAATATTAACGTTACCGAAACGCTTGATGCAGGCGCGTACGAAATCATCCGAAAAAGACTTCTTACACAAAAAGATTTTCTTTCGGAAAGATTAACGAAATTGAACGAAGCTCGTAAAGAGGTGTTCAATTCTACCAATTTTGCATTAAGCGCAAACCAAAGAATTACGACAGAAAACACCTGTATTTCACGTGGAATTATCGCGTTCGATAAATTGTGTATTTTTGGATACAACGTGCATTTCGGTTTACGCACAGACATTCAGTTGAGCGATGTTTTTAGTATTTATCTGTTTCAAGAAAATCAATTTATTCCTCAACCTCTCGACTTAATAAACGATCAGAATTTCTTTACAGATTTTCAGAATTTATATAAATATTACCGCGATTCTATCTTTTCTAAATTTCGTAGAACAGATAATTATTTGTACATGGTTTTCCAAACCAGTAAAAACGCACAAGATTTGAAAGCGTTTAAATGGTTAATCAAAGACGGAAAATTAATTTATCAAGATGATCGCAGCATTCACGAAGTTAAAAAAGCTGATCAATTTGATTTCGAATGGCAAAAAACATCCATTGATGATCGTAGATTAGGTAAATTTCCGCACATTTCTATTTTAGATAAAATTTTTATCGAAGCGATAGGTGGCGATATTACATTCAAAATTGAGGATAATACGGATTCTGGAAAAGGAATCTTCACTGAAAAAGTTACACATTTAGATCAACAATTAGATGATGCCGAATATTATTACGCCGATTTAGGAAATTTGATTGCGGTTAAAATCAAACCGTTTCAAGAAGATTTCAGAGCGTATATTTACAATGTTCGTACAAAAGAAGTTATTAACATTCCTGCACTTTTAGATGCGGCAGTTTTGTTACCCGATAACCAAGGTTTGATTTTTTCGAATGGTTATTATTTACAAAACGGAACGTATCATATTTTCGAAAATAAGTTAGATAATTTTCAATTTTTCCGTCGTATAAATTCTCCAAACGGAGAAGATTTTATGTATATCTTCAATCAAGATGAAACCAATACATACACTCTTTTATCGTACAATATCATTCAACAAAGCGTCGAAACGCCTATTATTTGCAATGGTTTCACAATTTTTAAAGATGGAAGTTTAATCTATTTCCGTACCGAAGAAGAAGCAACACGACATCATCAAGTTCAAATTTGGGAAACGCCTTATGTCGAACGTTTGGTGGAAAATCAAGAAAAAATAAATCATCCATTATACAAAATTGGAAACAAAGACATTGTAAAAGCAATGGCTGAATCTCAAGAAGTTATCCAATTAATCAACAAAGAAGATTCGTACGAAGGTCTGTATGAAGACATTGTAAAAAAAGCGATTAATATTGTTGATGGATATTTTTGGATCAATGACAAAGATACTTTTGAGCTTGCGATTCCTTTGTTAGAAATCAAAACGGTTGCCAATACAGCGATTGATGAATTTGCAAAAGTCCAAGTTCAGAAGAAATTTGCGCAAGAGACGTTAGAAAAAACGGAAGAATCGATTGAAGAAATCGTTTTCAAAGTAAATAGTACAACTTATAATCAATTGGATTTATTGGTTGAACATTTAGCTGAAGCACGTAAAATTCAAGGAAAAGTGATTGATTTACGTTCCATCCGTTATATCAATTTAGAGCGCGTTCAGGAATTAGAAAATCAATTGCAAGAAGTCAACGAAAATTTATCGAATAAAACAATTGAGTTTCTTTTATTGGATGAAGCGTTGATTCCGTACGATGAAAAAGTTTCGGAACAGAAAAATTTAGTGTCTTCAATTGAAAAAGTTGTTGATGCTAAAGTAATCGAAGAAGCCTGTCTTAAAATTGCTTCCGAATTAGAATTATTGATTGACATTCTGAACAGTTTAAAAATTGAAGACGCCACGCAAACGACAAAAATTATTGAAAAAATTTCTGTCATTTTTGCTTCGCTTAATGAAGTTCGCGCACAATTAACGCGTCAAACTTCTGCATTAAAAAGTAAAGAAGCGGTTGCCGAATTTTCTGCTCAAATTACGTTGTTGGAACAAAGTGTGGTTAACTTTTTAGAGTTATCAACAACTGCCGAAAAAACGGAAGAATACAATACAAAAATAATTGTTCAGCTAGAAGAATTAGAAAGTAAATTCTCTGATTTTGATGATTTCGCTTTAAAAATTGCAGATAAACGCGACGAAATTATCAAAGCGTTCAATTCGAAGCGCGAACAATTAGTTGAACAAACCAACAAACGCACCAATTCATTAGAGCAAATTGGTTTGCGTGTCTTGAAAAATATCGAAAATAAATCCAAAAATTTTTCAGAAAAAGAAGAAATTTTAGCGTTTTATTCTTCAGATTTGATGATTGACAAAATGCGTCAAATCATTCAAGAATTAAAGGATTTGAAAGATGTTTCGAAAGCCGAAAATCTTGAAAACCTATTGAAAAAATCGCAAGAAGATGCGCTTAGAGTTTTACGTGATAAAACTGAACTTTTTGTTGATGGACAAAATATTATTGCGCTTGGGCAAAATAAATTTACGGTCAATACACAGCAATTAGCGCTGACTTTGTTGAATCGTAACAACGAATTATTTTATCATTTAACAGGAACAAGTTTCTATCAAAAAGTTAAAAACGAAGAAATTTATCGTTATCAAGATATTTGGAAACAAGAATTTGTTTCGGAAAATCAATTGGTTTATCGCGCTGAATATTTGGCTTATCAAGCTTTTTTAGCGAGAAATGAAAAAGATTTCGATGCTGAAAAATTCATCAATCAAATCATTGAACAAAATTATTCGGAAGGTTATATCAAAGGCGTTCATAATTTTGACGCACTTCGAATTTTCACTGAATTGGTAAATATCAATTCGAAATTGGATGTCTTACAATTTGATGCACCAACACGTACAACTGCTCAAGTTTTTTGGCATTCTTTAGAAAAGAATTTGCAAGAAAAATTGAATGCGATGATTAGTTCTGCTCAATTAATTTTAAAGAATTTTCCAAATTCAAATCGTTTTGAAAATATTCTAAATGAAATCAAATCGCTTTTTGAAAATTGGGAAGCAGAATGGGATAAATCGCAAACATCATCAGAAAAAGTTTCTCACTATTTGTTTACAACTTTCACGAAATATCAAGCTTTTTCGGTGAGTAAAGAAGCTGAAAAATTTCAAAAAGAGTTTGTAAATTATTTAGAACAAAATAAAAATTCGGAAGATTTTAATACATTGATTGCAGATGAACAATTTTCTTCAACCGAAAAATTTTACTTAATCGAAAACTGGATTCATTCTTTTATAGATGAAAACAAAAATTATTCGTCATATAGAAATGTGGTGAATGAAGTAGCAACAATGCTTTTATTTTCGAAAGATCAATATCATTTTAATGACGGAAATTCTATCATCAAAATTGAAGATTTGAAAGGAAATCACGCTGTAATTGTTGATGGAATTTATGCTCAAAATTATCATGAAATTATTTCAAAATTAGAGCATTTTTCAACTGTTGATATTCCAAATTTTAAATCATTCCAAAAGCTAAAAGAAGAAATTTCTAAGTCGTATGAAAAAGATTTAAAAATCGCAGAATTTGAACCAAAAGTTTTGACATCATTTGTAAGAAATAAATTAATCAACGAAGTTTATTTTCCTTTAATCGGAAATAATTTAGCCAAACAATTGGGAACAGCAGGCGAAAACAAACGTACCGCTCGAATGGGAATGTTGTTATTAATTTCTCCGCCAGGTTATGGAAAAACAACCTTGATGGAATATTTAGCCAAAACGATGGGCTTGTATTTTGTGAAAGTAAATGGACCAACAATTGGACACAACATTACGTCAATCGATCCAATCGAAGCCAAAACTTCTGGAGAAAGAGAGGAATTGAAAAAGATAAATCTTTCGTTTGAAATGGCTGATAATGTGATGCTCTACTTGGACGATATTCAGCATTTGAGTGCAGAATTTTTACAGAAATTTATTTCATTAGCAGATGGACAGCGAAAAATTGATGGAATTTTTGAAGGAGAAAGTAAAACCTACGATCTGCGTGGAAAACGTTTTTGTATTGTAATGGCTGGAAATCCATATACGGAAAGCGGTTCTAAATTTCAGATTCCAGATATGTTGGCCAACCGTGCTGATGTGTATAATTTGGGTGATGTAATTGGTGATACAGAAACGTTGTTTAATTTAAGTTTGATTGAAAATGCGACAGGAGATAATCCATATTTGGATAAAATTGCTTCGAAAAGTTTGACAGATTTTTACAAGTTAACAAATTTTGTAACCGAAAATCAAGAACAACTTCCAGATTTGGAAGGTAATTATTTAAAACAAGAAATTGATGATTTTATTGCTGTTTTGAAACATGTAATTAAGATTAGAAATGTAGTCGTAAAAGTCAATCAAAATTATATTTCGAGTGCAGCAATGCAAGATGATTACAGAACTCAGCCGCCTTTCAAAATGCAAGGTTCGTACAGAAATATGTCAAAATTAGTTTCGAAAATCGTTCCGATGATGAACGAAGAAGAAATTAATGAAGTGATTTTAGCGCATTACGAAAGTGAATCGCAAACGTTGACAACAGATACAGAATCGAATCTTTTGCGCTTAAAAGAAATTGCTACTTTGATAAATTCTGAGGAAAAAGAACGTTGGGAAACGATAAAAGCAACCTTTGTAAAAAATAATAAACACGGTGGTTTGAATAAAGACGATAAAGTTTTTGCCCAACTGCTAGAATTCAATGAAAACCTAGAAGGAATTATCCAAGCAATTTTGAAAAAATAGAATCTAAAAACCGTTCAAAACGAGCGGTTTTTTTTATATTTAACCTCAGCCAAATTATCTACTATGAAAAAATGTTCACTTATTTATTTTCTCTTCATTTTAACTTTTGCGTATTCACAAGACACGATTTATTTTGACAAAGATTGGAAAGAAACAACCAAAACTAAATCCAGCTTTTATCGTCCATTACCATTAAAAAAATATGGAGAATTGGTTTTACTCAAAGATTATTACAAAAATGGTCAACTTCAATTTCAGGGATACATTTACCCAAATGATGAGCGCAAATATGTTGGTGATGTTTTTTGGTATGATGAAAATGGTTTTGATAATGGATTTACCCAAAATATTAATCTTAGTAAACAAAAAGAATTAATCTATTATAACACCGACGGATCTATTTGGAAAAAAATTAAATACAGAGATTTTGGAGAAAAAACCGAAATTATCATTTACCATAATGGAAAAGAGTTAATAAATGGTAAAATCATTAATGGAAATTTTACTGGAAGTTTTTCTCCAAACAGGCCAAATTTATATTACGATAATCCTTTTTATAAAAATGATGAAAGTATTCCGCCACCTGTAAGCGTCACTGCTCCTGCTATTTCTTATAATGATACAAAAAAAACTCCTAATAAAATTTATAAAGAAGTTATCTATTGGCAAAATGGGAAAATTGCAAAAGAAACAATCAACAAAAATTATTCACAAGAACCTTCTAAATATTGGGATTCTACTGGAAAAGAAATTGAAAAAAGTTCGAAAGAGAACAATATTGATATTGAATTTTACACCAAAAATGGTTTTGCAGTTCAACCAAAGTCTAAAACAGAAACTACCATTAATGAGAATGATTATTTAGTAACCAAAATTTTGTATGGTAAAAATGGAAAGATTATTAATGTTAGCAAACGACTAAATGGTAATCGAGTTGAAGAAAAAATTTATACAAACGGAAAAGAAATTATCTTAAAATATAAAGATGATAAACCATTTGAAGGCAGTTTTAATGATACAATTGGACGTTACAATTCAATCTATCAAATGAAAAACGGACAAATTGTAGGTGAAGCAATTGTAAAAGATAGCAAAACATCAAAAATTATTGCAAAAGGTGATTATACAAACGGAAAGCCAAGTAATGGAACTTTTTATAATTATGATGAAAATACAATAACAATTTCAACTTATAAAAATCAGAAAAGAGACGGAATACAACAGATATTTACAAATATTTGGGACGAAGAACCTTCAGAAGAATTCGAAATGAAAAATGATTTAATAAATGGTTTTAGAAAAATATATTCTGACGAAAATTCTGTTTTGACAAGTGAATATAGAAATGGAAAACCTTATGAAGGTACGATTGTAGAAAGTAATATAAAGTCAATTTATAAAGATGGGAATTTGATTCAAAAAGAAGAATTTGAAAAATATTCAGATCATGTTAAAATCATTGAAACCTATGAGAACAATCTATTAAAAACGAAAACTTATAAAAACTTTTTAATCAAAGAAAAACCTCAAAGTTTTTACACTGGAATTTATCAAAACGAAAAACCCTTTGATGGATACTTCGTCAATAAGATTATTTTGAATGAAATTCCTTTGATTGATTATTACGAAAAAGGAGAACTAAAATATCAATATTCTTTTGATTTTGTAAAACAATTAGATGATTATCAATTTTATAAATATGATCAAAAAAGTGTCTACAAAAATGGAGAAATTGTAGACGGTTTTGAATTTATTGATAACGAAGACAATGCTACTCTATCACTTATTGGTTACAAAAATGGGAAGGCTAATTATCTTGAGTTGAATCTTTTTGCAATGCATTATTTTAACCGATTTACGTTTGATTATAATGGAAAAGAGATCCTATTGAAAGATTTTGAGAAGCAAACTTCAATCAAATTAACTAAAAAAAACAATGAAACTTTTGCAGAAATTTTCGACAAAGACGACAAATTGATTTTGAATAATCAACAAAAAGAAGTTAAAGAAGGTTTTCCAAATTCTACTACAATTTACAAGATTGAAAATAACCAACTTACAAAAGAAAATATTTCATTAGAAACAATGATCCCTTTATATGAAAAGGCTCACAATGAATTAAATTCTTTTTTAATTAACATTTATTCTTCGATTGCTTATAATCGAACTATAGAAATAGATGAGTTATTTGATCAATTTGTGGAAATTTTTAAATCAAATAATATTCAAAAACTTTACGGACAAGAGTCGTTCATAGAAGGTTCAAATAAAGTTCTTTCAAGTTTAAGATACAACAATGAAGGAAAACCCGATTGGGGAATTAAAATTACTGACACGAATAAAGTATTTTCAGTTGAATTTTATGAAGACGGAAAAATAACTTTTACTAAAAAAATAAATTCTTTGGATCAAGTTCAAGAAACAATTAATACTCTTATTAAAAAGTATGAATAAAAAAAGCCGCTCAATGAGCGGCTTTTTTTATTCACCAAATTTATCTCCTCTGAATATTTTTACAGGATTTCCTCTTGCAATAGACGTTTGATTATTCCATTTTTCTTGAACTAATTCCTTCAATTTATTGGTTTCAAATTCTTGCAATTTCAATAACAAACGAGTTGTTGCAATTTTTTTATTCTGATGTTGCGAACGCAAATCCATAGAAACAACAGAAATTCCACTTAGTTGATGTGTCGCACGAACAGCCGAATTTACTTTGTTTACATTTTGTCCTCCATTCCCAGAACTTCGCATTGTTTGGTAAACAATTTCATTTGAATTAATTGAATTTTCTTTCGGAATTTCTAATTCAAAACAACCAATAAACCAATTTTTGCGTTGATGAAATTTTCGGTACGGACTTTTGCCAATCCATAAAATTGTTCCAAGCCAAGTTTTTAAAAAAGTGTTTAAATCATTTCCTTCAAGTTCTATAATCACAGATGAAAGTTGATTAAAATCTTTATCAATTTCTCTTTCGATCACATCAAACTTAATGTCTGATTTTGTACACGTTTCCGAAAACTTTTTAAAAACATTGGTCACCACAAAATTACATTCCGCTGGACCTCTTCCCGATGTAAGTTGAATAATTTTTTTCATCGTTATTATTTATCCATTCGTACAATTTTCGGAGTAAAAGTTCCTAACACTTTCACTAATTCAGTTTGTAAATTCATCACTGTTTTGATATTTTTATACGCAAATGGTGCTTCATCTACACTTCCGCCAATCAGCTCAATTCCTGCATCTTTCAATTGTGAATTCATAAAGCTTTTCGTTATTGTTGATTTACATTTTGCACGTGACATTTTTCGTCCCGCACCATGCGAAGCCGAATTAATACTCAATTCATTTCCCAAGCCTTCGACAATGTAACCGTTTGCAGTCATTGAACCAGGTATTATTCCTAAAACTCCCTCACCAGCAGGCGTTGCACCTTTGCGATGAACAATTCGTTCCGTTCCATCAACCATTTCTTTCCACGCAAAATTGTGATGATTTTCGATGTTGAAAACGATACGTTTTCCTAAAGCTTTCGCAATTCTTCGGTGAATATCGTCATGACAAGCCTTGGCATATTCGCCAGCCAAATTCATCGCAGCCCAATATTCTTGGCCATCATGCGTATATAAATCTAACCAAGCCAAATGCTGAACTTGTTTCGGAAGTGGACATTGTTTCGCCGCCAAATACGTGTAATGTTTTGCTATGTTTGCACCCAAACCGCGCGAACCACTATGCGATAGAACAGCTAAATATTCTCCTGGAATCAAGTTCCATTCAGGTTTTACCTCATCTAATTTCACAATCCCAAATTCAACAAAATGATTTCCTCCTCCCGAAGTTCCCAATTGTTGATAAGCTTTTGTTTTTAAACTTTTCAAGATTGGAATTTCATCAAAAATAGAGCGCTCAAAAATTTCGTGATCCGCTTTTAGTTTATGCGTTTCATACATTCCGAATTTGGTATGATCTTGCAGAACCTGAATCAATTGATGCGATTTCCCTTTCAAAAAACTGGCTGGCAAATCGTAAACCGAAAGACTCATTCTACAACCAATATCAACACCAACTCCATAAGGAATCACTGCATTATCCGTCGCCAAAACGCCACCAATCGGCAATCCATAACCAGAATGCGCATCTGGCATCAAAGCTCCTTTTACCGAAATCGGCAATTTCAATGCATCATACAATTGAAATTTTGCTTGTTCGTCAATTTCATTTTCACCAAAAATCGAAAAAGGCGAACGCGTCCTTTTCAATTCTTGTAATCTAACCTCAACTGGTTTTATTAATCCTTCCGCAACTTTTCCCCAAATTCCGTGACCAATGTACTTTTCTGGTTCGAGTAAAACTTCTTTTGCTTCGTTGAGAATCGTTTGTTTCTTTTCTTTTTTTCTGTATCGATGAATTTGCCCAATTGCAATATTGATCGAATTATTTTTTGGAAAGCCTAATTTTATAAAGTCCTTTCCAGAGATTTTATTTCCCATGATTAATGTCTTTTAGATAGCTGATGTTCTTGTTTTATCAGCATTTCAGCGATTTCTGTCGCCGAATTTTTGTTGTTAAAAAATTTCCTTTTGGTAAAAGGATTTTTAAATTTTGGTTTTCGTTCATACGAATAACCTCCCCCGACTATTTTCTTTAAGAGGATTCCTTGATTTTTATACTTGTCAAAAAAGTGATCTATTTGCGCTTCTTCACGCTTCAAGTCAATATCAAGTGGTTTGTAATGCGTAACTATATTTGGTTTTATAATCAATCGAAAACGCCACGGTTGTAGAAATTCATAAATTCCTTTGAAACGTTTTGTTTTTGGATCATACACCTGAATACACGCAAAATATCGACGTTCTTCATCATTCAAAATTGAATGCGAACCTGAATACTCATAAGGTTGCAATTGTTTCAGTTCTTGAATTCTTGGAACATAAATTCGCTTTCCGTTTAGTTTTCGTTTTTTTACAAACTTTCGCGTTTCAGCATATTGAGAGGTATTAATTTTCTTCAGAAATTGAGTAAAAAATTCAATCTCATTTTCCTTTTTAATATCTTCTCTCAATACAAAATAACGCTCAAAACCTTTTTGATACGGCTCTTTTAAAGGAACAAGCGAGATCGCTTTTTGCTCTTTAAAAATTTCTTTTCGACGTTTATATTTCTCTCTTACATTTTTTTCTTCCGCTGTTTTTATGCTTCTTTTCCTTGCTCTTTTTGTTCGTAAACGAGTTGAAAAGAAAATTGAATCTTCCATAACATGGATTATTTGATTGCAAATAATTGTTTTGAAATAATTAGCGCTAACTATTTCTTCTTCGGAAGTTTTTAAAAGTTATTCTGAATCTAGAATGGAATAATAAAAGAAAAAGCCCGAAGAATCCTCCGGGCTTTTGATATAATAAGTAAATTATTTACGATTTATAAGCACGAAGAATGCTCATTGCAAAATCTGTTGCAATAGCTGAAAACTGATATGTCGTTTCTTTGAACATTTTATTTCTTCGTTATTAAATTGTTATACTTTATGATTTTTATCAGTGCAAATTTAAGTCAATAAAATTCATATTTCCAAATCCTTTGTGAAATTTCACTAAAAATAGTGAGAAAAAGAGATTGCGACTCACAATCTCTTCTCATAAATCTAGTTTATAAACTTTGAAATTAAACTGAGATTTAAATTTATTTAGTAAATGTTTATAACATAAATTGGGATAAAGAAAATGATTTCAATAATCCCAATCAAAATAATTGTTATGAAAAATAGTTGGTTTACTTCGTTTTATTAATCCTCCTATCCGATAAAAGCAAATTTATCTTCAAACATAGAACCGATAACAGGTAAAGGTTTCTTAATTCCATTCGCCGCATTTATAATTCCAATAATTATAAAAACAAGAGAAACTAATCCTAAAGTTCCGATAATTGGTAGATTAAAAATAGTTATAATGATATTTAATAAAAATCCCAAAATAATTGAGAATATTACTAATCCCAAACTTTGTTTTAAATGAAATTTTAATAAATCATCTGCTTTATCTTTTCCTACAATATAGGCAATAACCCATCCAATTAATGTGATGTAAGATACAATTGATAATGTTTTGTTATCCATAGTAATAATTTTTAGTTGATTTTTTATGATTTAGTTGTTCAAAACAAATTTGTATTAATCTTTGTACAAGACAAAGTTTATTATCACTACTTTAATACTACAATATAAAAACAAAACGACTACAAAACGACTACAGAATACAGTTAAACACTTGTAACAAAACAACTTAAACATAAAAAGTTTAGTTATTTTTTATCATTAAAATTTTATTTCATATAGTTTTTTCCGATTTTTGAAAAATGAAAACTCTACTAACCTACATTTCATTTTTTTTTACTTGCGGAATAATAAATTCTGTATGTGCTCAAAATGCTTATATCGATAGCTTAAAAGTTGAACTATCAAAAGATAATCTCTCTACAAATAATAAATTTGATCTACTAAATAAACTAATTGAATATTCTAGAACTTCTGATGAATATAAACAAGCAGATCAATATATTAACCAACAAATAAAATTAGCCAAGAAAGAACAAAACCAATTGGAATTAGTTAAAGCTTATGTTCAACGAGGAGTTTCTTATGATAATCAACAATTATTTCAGAAAACTCAAAAGTCACTTGACACAATTCAAAAAATAGTAAATGAATCAAATGATTTTATACCAAAAGCTTATTATAAATATCTATTAGCTTACCATCAGCTTAATTTGGGTGATTATACAAAAGCTCAAAAAACAACTCTTAATTTTATTTCTCAATTAGAAAAGGTTTCAAAAGAATATCATTTAAAATCTAAAACTAATTATATTTTATATGGTATTCATGCAGTTTTAAATGATGAAAAAAGTTCTATTATTTATGCTGAAAAGTCTTTAAAAAATGCCGAAGAATCTAAAGATAAGAATCTACTTGTAACGGCTTATGCTCATTTAGGTGTTGCGCAATCTTTGAAATATCATAAGACAAAAGATATTAAAGACTTAGAAAAATTAATTGATACAAGCAAAAAAGCTGTTGAAATTAGCCAACGAAATCCATATAAGGTAACAAAATATAATCATGCAATTGCGTTATTAAATCTTTCTGATTATCAACTATACCTTCCAAATCAATCTGTTTCTATAAAAGAAGAAATTAAAACAAATTGTTTACAAATTATAGAGCTATGTAAAACAATTCCAAATGCTCAAAATGTTTCAGCTGGTGCCTTGGGTATATTAAGTAAATTAGCTATCGATGTAAATCAATTATTTCTAGCAGAAACTTATTTACTTAAGGCAAATGAAACACTACTTACCCAGAATAGAAAAGATTACTATGCTTTATTGAGTAATACTACTGAATTAGCAGATCTTTATCATCAAAGAGAGGAATTTCAGAAAGCTTTTAATTTTCAAAAAAAAGCAACTGATTATTCAACAGAACTATACAATCAAGACCAAGCAGAAACAACAAAAAGATTAGAGGCTCAATTTCAATCAGAACGAAAAGAAGTTGAATTAAAAAATTTAGAAGCAAAAAACAAGGGATTGAAGAAAGAACGTATTCTATATTTATTTTTAGCAATATTAGGGCTGACTGGAGTTTTTTTTATGTTTAGAACTTATCATTTTAGATTACGATATTCTATCGGTCGAGAAAATCAATTAAATGCAGAAAAACAAGAAGCTAATATCAAACTAAAATTACAACATGAAGAGCAGGCTAGGTTACAAGCTGAACAAGAATTATTAACTCTACAACAACAAAAATTACAAGACGAGGTTTTAGTTAGTCAACTTCATTTAGAACATAAAAATAATGTTTTAAAAGAATTGAAAAACAAAATTAAGAACGATTCATCCATTAATTTAAAACAAGTCATAAGAGAAGAGAATATATTTGATAGTGATTTTGATAGTACTAAATTTCGTATTCAAGAATTACACCCTAACTTTTTCAAAATATTAAATGAACATTCAAAACAAAAATTAACTCCTTTAGATTTAAAATATTGTTCATACATCTATCTTGGAATGGATACGAAACAAATTGCCAACTTATTAAATATAGAACCGAAAAGTGTTCGCATGACAAAATATCGCTTGAAACAAAAATTTGGACTAACAAAAGACGAAGAGTTAAACATCTTTTTTCATCAAATAATTGCTTAATATCAATTTTATTATATTTCAATTATCAATTCATCTTAATTACTTAAAATATAATTCATAATATTTTTCAAAAAACTTGTAGTCTGATTGGAAAAGATTATTTTTGCCTATTCGACAAATAGAATATGAAAAATATCCGTAATTTCTGTATTATCGCCCATATTGACCATGGTAAAAGTACTTTGGCCGATCGTTTATTGCAAGTAACTAATACGATTTCTGATCGTGAGTTACAAAATCAAACTTTAGACGATATGGATTTGGAACGCGAACGCGGAATCACAATTAAATCACACGCCATCCAAATGGAATATGAAAAAGATGGTGAAAAATATATATTAAATTTAATTGACACTCCTGGTCACGTAGATTTTTCTTACGAGGTTTCTCGTTCGATTGCTGCTTGTGAAGGGGCTTTGTTAATTGTAGATGCTGCCCAAAGTATTCAAGCTCAGACCATTTCTAACCTTTATTTAGCTTTAGAAAATGATTTAGAGATTATTCCAGTTTTAAACAAAATCGATTTACCTTCTGCTAATCCAGAGGAAGTAACTGATGATATTGTTGATTTAATTGGTTGTGATCCTGAGGACGTTTTGCGTGTAAGTGGAAAAACTGGAGAAGGTGTATTAGAATTATTACATACAATTATCGAAAAAGTTCCTGCTCCTGTTGGTGATCCAGATGCACCATTACAAGCTTTAATTTTTGACTCTGTTTATAATCCTTTCCGAGGAATTGAAGCTTTTTATAAAGTTGTAAATGGAGAAATAAAAAAAGGTGATCAAGTAAAATTCATGGCAACAGGTAAAAAATATGGTGCTGATGAAATTGGAACTTTAAAACTGAATCAAGTAGAGAAAAAAGTTATCAAGACTGGAGATGTTGGTTACATTATTTCTGGAATTAAAGAAGCTTCTGAGGTAAAAGTAGGTGATACAATTACACTAGTTGAAAATTCTGCTACCGAAGCAATTGATGGTTTTGAAGAAGTAAAACCAATGGTTTTCGCTGGTATTTATCCAGTTGATACAGAAGATTATGAAGATTTACGTGCTTCCATCGAAAAGTTACGTTTAAATGATGCTTCATTAACTTTTGAAGCTGAATCTTCTGCCGCTTTAGGTTTCGGTTTCCGTTGTGGATTCTTAGGAATGCTACACTTAGAAATTATTCAGGAGCGTTTAGAGCGTGAGTTCAACATGACTGTAATTACGACTGTTCCTAACGTTTCGTATGAAGCGTACTTGGAGAAAGATCCAGAAAAAATGATTCCAGTTCATAATCCATCTGAATTGCCAGATCCATCAGGATTAAACCGTGTTGAAGAACCATATATTCGTGCAGCGATCATTACAAAATCTGAATTCGTAGGTCCTGTAATGGGGCTATGTATTGAGAAGCGAGGTGAATTACAATCTCAAAATTATTTAACTCAACATCGTGTTGAAATGATTTTCAATATGCCTTTAGCTGAAGTTGTCTTCGATTTCTACGATCGATTAAAGTCTATTTCAAAAGGTTATGCTTCTTTCGATTATGCACCTTCTGGAATGAAAGCTTCGAAATTAGTAAAAGTTGATATCATGATTAATGGAGAAGTTGTAGATGCTTTATCTGCATTGATTCACGTTGATAATGCTTACAGTATTGGTAAGAAAATGTGTGAGAAATTACGCGAATTAATTCCTCGTCAACAATTTGATATTCCAATTCAGGCAGCTATTGGTGCAAAAATTATTGCGCGTGAAACAATCAAAGCGTTACGTAAAGATGTTACTGCAAAATGTTATGGTGGTGATATTTCTCGTAAACGTAAATTATTAGAAAAGCAAAAAGCTGGTAAGAAGAAAATGCGTCAAATTGGACGTGTAGAAGTTCCACAATCTGCTTTCTTAGCTGTTTTGAAATTGAATGATTAAAAGATTATACTATATTAGTTGATATAAAACTTATTAAGGTCACATTTATTGTGGCCTTAATTATTCACCAATACTAACCATGATTAACCAACTTACTTTTACACGATTCATTGCTGCTATACTAATTGTAATCTTACATTTCGGAGGAATTTTTAAAGGTAAAATTTCATTTATTGATGACATATGGGAACATTTTAATTTAGGTGTATCATACTTCTATGTTTTATCAGGCTTCGTTATGATTGTTGCCTACAAAAATTTAGAAAAAATAAATTCAAAAAAATATTATATAAATAGATTAGCAAGAATTTACCCACTACATATACTATCTATGCTACTCGTTATTTTTTTTATTCTTTTAGAAATTATTAATAACAATATACCAAAGTTAGCTGTTCTTAATCATATTTTGTTAATTCAAGCATGGATACCGCGAACAGCATTAACCTTAAATGCTCCAGCTTGGTCTATCTCCGTTGAAACTTTTTTTTATCTTTTATTCCCTTTCATATTTTCATATTTCAAACGTATCAGTTTAATAAAAACAATTATTATATCTATTGGATTTTGTTTAATCTCTCAAATTATTTATAACTACTATTACTTTAATATTTATGAAGGTTTCAGAAAAGATGGTTACTTTCTTTTTTATAATCCGCTTCTACACCTTAACTCATTTATTATTGGAATTGCAACAGGATTTTTGTTTATTAAGAATTCCTCTCAAAAAAAATATGATTTACTAATCATACTATTAACTTGTCTATTAATAACAGTAGTATATTTAAGTAGAAATTTATTCATACATAATGGCTTTTTTGCTCCATTATTTGCTTTATTAATCTATTTCATTTCTAAGAACAATGGTTGGATTACTAAGTTATTTACAAATAAAAAACTAATTTATTTAGGTGAGATAAGTTTTGCTATCTATTTACTTCAATTTCCTGTATTTTATTTTTCTAAATATTCACTAAAGCTACTTACCATTGAAAATGAATTGACTTTATTTTTGATTTCATTAATAACACTAATTCTTGTATCGCATTTAACATATAAACATTTTGAAATTCCAGTTCGCGACTATTTAAAACGAAAAATTAAATAGCATTATTTTTTTCAAAATTATTAGTCGACGACAAACTTATTTTGAATATTTGAACGGTTTTTTCTAATAATATCAAAAAAAAAATTAGAAAGATGTCAAATTTTAATCAAAAAAACCGTTCAAATGAACGGCTTTTTTGTAACAATTGGTGAAATATTTATACTAATAAACTAAGCACCAACATTATGAAAAACATATTAAAACTAGAACAATTTGCTCTATTAATTTTTATTATCGTTTTATATAGTCTCCTAAAATTATCGTGGATGTGGTTTGGAATTCTTTTTCTTGCTCCCGATGTTTTTATGTTAGGTTATCTTTTTGGAAATAAAATTGGTGCAATATTTTATAATTTTATTCATAATTATTTTACGACAATTACGTTGATTCTCATTGGCTATTTTTTACATATTGAATGGTGTTTAATGATTGGATTTATATTTTCCGCTCATATTGCGTTCGATCGTTTTTTAGGATTTGGTCTCAAAAAATACGATGGTTTCAAGTCCACTCATTTAGGCAACTTATAACATCACAACCTCATCAGTCGAACCTTTTTCCTTAATCTCTGAAATACTTCGCATCGTAATTTCTGAAATTTGTTCCAATGCTTCTTGTGTAAAAAAAGCTTGATGTGCAGTTACCAAAACATTTGGAAAACTCATCAATCGCTGAATCATATCATCCTGAATAATTTCTGCCGATAAATCTTTGAAGAATAATTTTTCTTCTTGCTCATAAACATCAATTCCCAAATAACCAATTTTATGATTTTTCAGTGATTCGATCGCTTCATGTGTATTGATTAATCCTCCTCTACTCGTATTAATAATCGTTACACCATCTTTCATCATCGCAATCGTTTCTTGATTAATCATGTAATGATTTTCTGGCGTCAACGGACAATGCAACGAAATAATATCTGAGCTTTTAAACAACTTATCCAGCTCAACATATTCCACGCCATTATTCATCAATTCTTGATCTGGGTACAAATCGTAAGCAATTATTTTGCAACCAAAACCTTTCGCAATATTGATAAAAGCTTTTCCAATTTTTCCTGTTCCAACAATTCCAATTGTCTTCTGAAAAAGATTGAAACCAAGCAAACCGTTCAATGCAAAATTTTGTTCACGAACGCGATTATAAGCTTTATGCGTTTTTCGGTTCAATGTTAACAACATCGCCATTGTATGCTCTGCCACAGCCTCAGGAGAATATGCAGGAACGCGACAAACTTTAATTCCAAATTCTTTCGCAGCTTCCAAATCGACATTATTAAAACCAGCACATCTCAAAGCAATAATTTTAACGCCTTTTTTTGCTAAAATTTCAATGACTTGTCTATTCACTTTATCATTCACAAACACACAAACTGCTTGTTCATCTTCAATCGCATTTACGATATGCGGACCTAAATGTGTTTCATAAAAATTAAGTTCAAAACCGTAATTTTTATTTTCAGCCTCAAAAAAAGTTTTGTCATAAGGCTTAGACGAAAAGAAAGCTATTTTCATTGAATTATTTTTAACTAATTTACGTTTTTAATTAATTGTAAATTAGTTTATACTTGATTATTATAAAGTTTTAAATCATTCAAAATTAATTCATCCACTATTTTTGATATTTTACTAAAAGCTATAAGCTGATGAATAAAAATTTCTAACTTCGTGAAAATTCAAATTCACACATGAAAAATATACTTTTATCAACGATTACATTAGCTTCTTTTACAGCTTTTGGACAAAATATTTCGAATCAAGCCATTGATCAAGTCACAGAAAATGCAATGAAAACATTTGATGTCCCTGGAATGTCAGTAGCAGTTATCAAAGATGGAACAATTGTACATTCGAAAGGTTATGGAGTAAAATCTCTTAAAACGGGAGAAAAAGTTCAGTCCAATACAAATTTTGGAATTGCTTCTAACTCGAAAGCTTTTACAGCAGCAGCTTTGGCGATTTTGGTTGATGAAGGAAAAATAAAATGGGATGATAAAGTAATTACGCACATTCCTGAATTCAAGATGTACAACGATTATGTAACAAAAGAGTTTACAATTCGTGATTTATTAACACATCGAAGCGGATTAGGTTTGGGCGCGGGAGATTTAATGGTTTGGCCTGATGGACACAATTTCACTCCAAAAGATATTATTTCTAATATTCAATTTTTAAAACCAGTTTCAGATTTTCGTGTAAAATATGATTACGATAATTTATTATACATTATAGCAGGAGTTGTGACTGAAAGAGTTTCGGGGCAATCTTGGACAGATTTTGTAACAAAAAGATTGTTGGAACCAATTGGAATGACGAATACTGCAGCGAATTGGCACTTGGTGAAAGACAAGAAAAATACAATTGATCCGCACGTTCCGATTGATGGAAAATTACAAGTAATTGATCGTTATACGAACACCATTTTTGATGCTGCTGCAGGAATTTATTCGAATGTTGATGATATTGCAAAATGGTTGCAATTCAATTTGGATAAAGGAAAAGTGAACGGAAAACAAATTATTTCTGAAAAACAAATGAACGAAATGATTACGCCACAAACTTTACAACCAAATCCTACAACTCCACCTTATAATTCATTATTCAAAGCTTATGGTTTGGGATGGCAATTACAGGATATGAACGGAAAATTAGAAGTTTCGCATACAGGAGGATTGGAAGGAATTGTAACACAAACGATGTTTTATCCTCAAGAAAAATTAGGAATTGTGATTTTGACTAACCAACAATCTGGTGCAGCTTTCCGCGCCATTTCAAATACAATAAAAGATTTTTACTTAAAAAATCCTTCTACAGATTGGGTAAAAACCTATGATGAGTTGATGAAGAAAAATGTAGAAGAATCCGATATTATTACCGATGAAGTTTGGAAAACAGTTGAAGCAAATCAAAAAAATAAAGTCATCAAATTTGATTCAAAGAGCGTAATTGGAACGTATAAAGACAATTGGTTTGGTGATGTTGTGATTTATGAAAAGAAAGGAAAAATCATTTTCGAATCGAAACGTTCACCTCAATTAACTGGTGAAATGTCATTTTACAAAGACAATACTTTTGCGGTAAAATGGTATAATCGTTATTTCCATGCAGATGCTTTTGTTTATGCAGAGATAAAAGATGGAAAAATGACAAGTTTCAAAATGAAAGCCATTTCTCCTTTAACTGATTTCAGTTACGATTTCCAAGATTTAGATTTTACGAGAAAATAAAAATCGTCTGTTCGAGTAATTCTGCTAAGAATTGTATCGAGAACTTGGATGATTTTTCGTTTTATTTCTCGATACAATTTTATGTTTCTATCGAAACTAAAATTACTCGAAATGACGATAACTAAACAGTTATGAAATTCAAAGGTTACGCATATGGGCTAATTTCGTCCATATCTTATGGATTAATTCCATTATTTATCCTACCTATAAAACAGGCAAATTTTTCGATGGATACTACATTATTCTATCGATTCTTTTTTTCTGCATTGATTGTCGGAACATATTTATCCATCAAAAAACAATCATTCAAAATAGATGTGATACAGATTCCATTTTTAATCATTTTAGGATTATTGTACGGAATCTCAGCGGATGCTTTATTTTTAGGTTATGATTATTTAACTCCTGGAATTGCTTCCACATTATTATTCGTTTATCCGTTGATTGTTGCCATCATAATGGCTGTTTTTTTCAAAGAAAGAATTACAATTTCAACTATTATAGCCATTGTTTTTGTATTGGCTGGCGTCATTTTACTAAGTTTCAAAGAAGGAAAATTCGAGCTAAATCCAATCGGATTAGGAATTGTTTTTATCAGTGCTTTGGGTTACGGATTATATATTGTGACAGTCAACAAATCGAAAGTACGAGATATAAAAGGTTTTACATTAAGCTTTTATTCGTTTCTATTTACAACGATTTATTATGCAATAAAAATGATTATTCACAAAGAATCGTTCATTTTACCATCATTAGAATTAACCTTCAACTTTTTTATATTTGCGTTTGTTACGACAGTTATTTCGAGCATCGCTTTGATTTATGCGATTAAAAATATTGGTTCTACAGCCACTTCTATTCTTGGCGCATCAGAACCTGTGGTTGCCGTTGCTGTAAGTGTTATGATATTTGGTGAAGATTTTTCGCTGAGTTTAGCTTTAGGAATTTTTATTATTATTCTAGGCGTGACTCTGAATGTAATTGGTGATTCATATCAACAAAAAAGATTGAAGTAATTGTAAATCCTATTTTTAACTTTGCAGCAATGAAACAGAAATTTAATCCTGAAGGTTGGAATCGTATAGAGCATTTTAATATGTTCTCGAAAATGGATAATCCGTATGTCGGAGTTGTTGCGGAGGTTGAATGTTCTAAAGCATATAAATTTGCCAAAGCAAATAAATTGTCTTTTTTCGCAGTCTATTTACATTGTTCGATGTTAGCAGAAAATAAGATTAATGAATTTAAATATCGTATCGAAGATGATGAAATTTTTGTGTACGATCATTTAGATTGCGGAACAACAATTGGTAGAAAAGACGGAACTTTTGGTTTTGCGTTGATGAATTTTACCGAAGATTTTGATGCATTTAACGTGCAACTTCAAGAGCAAATACAAAGTGTAGAAAACTCGGTTGGTTTACACATCAAAAATGAAGAAATAACCATTGGTTTAGTTCGTCATTCTACGTTTCCATGGTCGAGATTTACAGGTTTAACGCAACCAAGTAATTTTGGAACGGGAGAATCTATTCCGCGAATTATTTTTGGAAAAGCATATACGCAAAACGATAAAATGTATATGCCTGTTTCTGTTGAAGCAAATCATGGTTTTGTAGATGGTTTTCATTTAGCGAATTATCTACAAGAATTTGAAAACGAATTAGGTAAATATTAGAAATAAAAAAACGAATTTCGAGTTGCGAAATTCGTTTTTTTTATGGTTTATTCTGATTCTGTTCGTAATTCATTTATTGGTTCAGGTAGAATTATCTTAATATTAGGGAAATATTTTTCATCTTCTTTTAAAATAAAATCTTTATCATACTCGTAATAATGTGATAATCTTTGCAAAATAAATTGATTAGATTCTAAATCTCTTTGGAATCTAATTTTATAACCTTTTTCTTCATCTTCAAAAATATCAGTTTCTTCAAAAAGTACTTTAATTGCTTTACTTATATCTACAAATCTTTCGACAATTTTATCATCTTGATTAATTATTAATTTATAAATTCTACCATTTATTTTAGTCTGTAAATATTTGAAGTCACTATTCAAATTAATTTCTTTTGCTTCAAAAATATAAATATACAAATTATCCTCTGTAAAAATAATTCCTATATTTTCGGCATTCAAATGATTAGATTTCGCTATTATAATTGCTTGTTCTAATGCTTGATAAAAATTTTTATCTTTGATTTCTTTTGGAATCGAGTTAATCTTGTTTGTTTGACAACAAAAGAAAAACAAAAGAATTAAAACTGAATAAATATATTTCATACAAGTGTTTTGATTAAAGATAATCAATTCACTGCAACTTTTTTATTTAGTTTTTTCGACCAAGAAAAAATATAAATCGTTCCTATAATTGAAGGTACAATCCAAAAATAAATATTATCTCCAAATCCAGCACCTGCAACCAAAAACGCTGTAACTGAAGCAATATAAGCACCAACCATTTTTCCAACATGATTCATTGTCCATTTTTTATAATTCTCTGGATTCTTGTAAAAAATAAAATCTCGATAAGACATGAATCCTCCTAAAAATCCAAAAATTAAATACAATAATCCAATTCCATTGCTTGTAAAAAGAGGAAGTAATCCAAAAACAATCATCACAATAGATGTGATAAACATTGATCCTGAAATAATTTTATCCAAATTATTCGAATAATTTTTGCGTTTATAATTTAAAATTCTATTTCCGATCAAAATCATGTAAATCGTAAAAATACCAATCATTAAAAGGAAAGAATTGTGGTGATTTGGGAAAGCACAAATGATTAACGAAAGAATAGAACTGACTAACATACCAATCGAAAATATTTTTCCCACTTTTTTATGTGTCGAATTCCCTTTTTTTATGATCATCACTGCTGTTCCAGCAACTAAACCAATTCCTCCAAAAAATGCGTGAATGTAAATAATGATTTTGACCAAATTTTCCATAATGTGTTTATTTATTATGGAATAAAATTAAGTGAAGTCGTTTTTAATTTTAAAAATTATTAACCGAATTGTCGAATTTTGCGGATGAATTGTATTACTCTTTTGTTTTCACTGTTTCGATAGCATCATTCATCAAATCGAACTCGTAACCTTTGTACGCTAAATATGCTTTTACTTTGTTTATTTTCTTGAAAGATTCTCGCTCAGAAGCTAATAAATTGAACTTTTTTTGCGTTAAGTACAATAAATTATTCCAATATTTATCCAAATCAATTTCTTCTTTAAATGCTTTTTCAATTAATTTTTGATCAATTTGACGCATTTTTAATTCTTGACGAAGACGATTTCTTCCCCACATTTTTTGATTGACCTTTCCTCGAACAAAACTATGAACAAAACGTTCTTCATTCAGAAATCCGTAATGAATTAACTTAAAAAGAATCTCATCTTTCGCTTCTGGAATCAAATCAAAATCGCGTAGTTTTTTCTCTACTTCCCAATGGCAACGATCTTGATAAAGACAATATTTTGCCATTTTATCTTTGATTTCATCAATCGTATAAATCTTTTTTGGGTTGTCTTTGGAGAAATTCATGCAACAAAGTTAAGATTTTAATAAGAGAATTGTTTGATTAGCTTTATGAGATACTGAAAACAAGTCTAGGATTAATCAACAAAAAACTGAACCATTTCTGATTCAGTTTTTTATTATTTATTTTAAATAGTTGAAGGAAAAAATATGAACTTCTCAATTCTAATTTCTCACATCTCAATACTATTTTATTAAGCTTTTTGTAATTCCGCAATATACGCTGTTGGATTCACAGCATTGAAAACTGCTGAACCAGCAACTAAAGCGTCTGCACCAGCTTCTACCAATTTTGATGCATTTTGTACACCAACTCCTCCATCAATTTCGATGATCACATTTGCATTTGCTTCTGTAATCATTTTTTTTAATTTAGAAACTTTGTTGTAAGTATTCTCAATGAATTTTTGACCTCCAAAACCTGGATTAACACTCATAATTAACACCAAATCTAAATCATTAATCACATCTTCTAAAACAGAAACTGGTGTATGTGGATTAAGCGCTACTCCTGCTTTCATTCCTTCAGCTTTTATGGCCTGAATTGTACGATGCAAATGTGTACATGCTTCGTAATGAACAGTCAAAATATCTGCACCAACTTGTTTGAAAGTTGAAATGTAACGATCTGGATCAACAATCATTAAATGTACATCCAAAACTTTGTCTGTTAACGAATTTATTTTCTCGATAATTGGCATTCCGTAGGAGATATTAGGAACAAAAACGCCGTCCATTACATCTAAATGAAACCATTCGGCTTGAGAATTATTAACCATTTCGATGTCTTTTGCTAAATTCCCGAAATCGGCTGCTAAAATTGATGGTGCTACTATTGGCATAATCTTTTTATATTGTTTGTATTTTGTTATGCAAAGGTAAGCAAATAAAAAAATCGTTGAAATTTTATAATTCAATTCCTAAAGATAAACCTGCTTTTAGATTTTTGTCATAATCTGGATAATCTAAATCATTAAGTGTTAAAAATAAATTTAAATTAAGTGGGATCAAGCTAAAAGCTCCAAAGCGTAAACCAAGTGCTCCTTCTAAATGAATTCCTTTATAATTACCAAGATTATATCCTGTTTTTAGAGAGATATAAAATGTATTAATTCCTTCATCTGCAAAAAACCTTATTCGAGTAAAAACTGGATAATAGTTCAAATTATAATCAAATAGTTTGTAATAACTCAACCCTAAACTTAGCTCAGTATAATCACTAATCATATATCCAACTTCACCTGAAAATCCATAAGTAATATATTTATTTATAAATTCCTGATTATTTGATAAATACTCATCAGATTCATGGATTTTAAAATCCATATTTGTTAATTCGGAACGAAGTTGGTAGTGAACTTTTCTTTCAAGAAATTTTTTATAAACATCAAATTCATCTTTTTTAACTTGAGCAAAAAGAAAAAAAGGAAAAAATATTAATATTAAACGGAGCATTTTTAGAAAGTATATCCAACTCGAAATCCTAAATCTAAAGCAACTCCAGATTTACTTGAGTTTTTGATTCTATAATCCATTGCGTTTTCATCATAATAAATACGATCTTCCTCATAAAGTGAAATTCCTAAACCTGTATAGAACTCATAAAAGAATTTTTTAGAAAAAGAACGTTTCAATCCGTAATTTAATGTAATTGCTCCTTGAGGATTTATTTTTAAATCATCTGACGAAGTTGTAAACCAATCTGGAATTAAAACAGTTTTGAAAGCTATATAATTAGCTGAATTATTAGTAGTATTCTTACCTTTCTCAATTCTTTTATCAAAATTATAGTAATAGCGTCCTTCTAGAGCAAAACGAGTCGTTAAAGCGTAATCAAAATCACTTCCTGAATAATCACTATAACTATACATAAATCCTCCTATATAATCTAGTGAAGCAACTCCTGTATATTTTTCTCCTAATGATTTTTCGAACTGAACGCCAATTCCTATTGCACTTGCATTTATATTAAATAAATTTGTAGTTTTTTCTTGTGCAAATAGAGAAGTTGATAATAGAAAAGTAAATAAAAAAAATTTCATCTTTAGTGTTAATAAATTCAATACGAATATAACAGAAAAAATGATGCAGTAAAATTTTTTTTTAATCTAAAAATACCCTATTGTCTATAAAGTTATAAGGCTCTTCTTCTTTCAGTTCTTCATTGATTATAAAATGTATAGAATTTTTTGATAAAAAGATGTAAGTATAAATATCCGCTTTTTCATCAGACTCTCTAAACTCGTAATATTCTTCGCCAATTGCACACCAAATTCCTACATCTTCAGAATATGTTATATGATCATCATTGTGAATTGTTTTAAAGTTTACAGTCATTGTTCCATCTGCTTTTCGATTGACTAGCCAACTATTCGTTTCTCCTTTAAAAAATTTTCCATGATCAGTTCCAGACCAAATTCCAACAAATCTTTCATCAACTTCTACTGATTTTATAAAATGTTCGATTTGCTGATTTTCTGTTTTGCGCATAAATTATTTCTATATTAAAATTAGCTTAAAAGTAGCCAATCTTTGCTTCTTCTCATCTCAAAAAAGCTTAATTTGCAGCTTGGGATAAAAACAACAAATTTATGGAAAATAATATGCTTAATCAACATCCAGCAGATATTGCCGAGCAATTAACTGAATTGGACGTAAAGAATAGAAATATAGCTTTTTACTCGCTTTCTAATGATGATAAAGTAGAAGTATTCTCCTATTTTGAACCCGATATTCAGTACGAGATTGTAAAAAGTTTAACTGACGAAGATTTAGCTGAAGTTTTGAATAATCTTGATCCCGATGATAGAACAGAACTTTTTGAAAATTTTCCAGATCAATTAATCAAACACTCAATCAATCTTTTAACCCCTGAAGAACGAGCGATTGCACTTAATTTAATTGGATATAATGAAGATTCTATTGCCCGATTAATGACTCCAAATTATATTCAAGTAAAGGAACATTATACGGTAAAACAAGTTTTGACGCATATCAAAAAATATGGAAAAAAGGCAGAAACTTTAACCTATATTTTTATTGTTGATGGTAAAAATAGATTGATTGATGATTTAAAAATCGGTGAAATCCTTTTAGCTGATGAAGATACTAAGGTCGAAGATTTGATCGATCATAATTTTGTTTCGATCAAGACGACGACTCCTTTAGAAGAAGCATTAGAAGTTTTTGATAAATACGATCGTTCTGCAATGCCAATTGTCACAGAAAATGATGTTTTGGTCGGAATTGTAACATTTGACGATATCTTAGATCGAATGAAAATGCGTGATACCGAAGATATTCAGAAATTCGGAGGAATGGAAGAATTGGATGTTTCGTATACCAAAACTCCTATCACGGAATTAATCAAAAAACGCGCTGGTTGGTTGGTTATCTTATTTATTGGAGAAATGTTTACCGCTTCTGCAATGAGTTATTATGACCAAGAAATCGAAAAAGCAGTTGTATTGGCGTTATTTGTTCCATTAATTATTTCGAGTGGCGGAAATTCAGGTTCGCAAGCAGCTTCGTTGATTATTCGTGCAATGGCTTTGGGCGAATTGAAACTAAAAGATTGGTGGTATGTAATGAAAAAAGAATTTGCTTCGGGATTAATCTTAGGTGCAATTCTAGGATTTGTTGGTTTTATCAGAATCTTAATTTGGCAAAAATTAGGTATTTATAGTTATGGAGAATATTGGCTATATGTAGCTTTAACAGTAGCTTTATCTTTAATTGTAATTGTTTTGTGGGGAACTCTTTCAGGATCTTTGGTTCCATTTATTTTGAGAAAAATTGGATTTGATCCCGCAACAGCATCCTCGCCTTTCGTCGCAACTTTGGTTGACGTTTCAGGATTGATTATTTACTTTACAATTGCTGCAATTTTACTAAGCGGAAAGTTATTATAACGAAAAACTCCAACTAAATTTAGTTGGAGTTTTTTTATTTTTATCGTCCGATATACGTTTTCAAAATCTTAGATCTTGAAGTATGTTTTAAACGACGAATTGCTTTTTCTTTAATTTGACGAACACGTTCTCTTGTTAAATCAAACGTTTCTCCAATTTCTTCTAACGTCATTGGGTGTTGACCGTTTAATCCGAAGTATAAACGAATTAAATCAGCTTCACGAGGCGTTAATGTTTGTAATGCACGTTCAATCTCTACACGTAAAGATTCAATCATCAACTGTACGTCTGGAGATGGAGATTCACCAATGTTTAATACATCGTATAAGTTAGAATCTTCTCCTTCTACTAATGGTGCATCCATTGAGACGTGACGACCAGAGTTTTTCATCGACTCTTTTACATCACCTTCAGACATATCCAAAACTTCAGAAATTTCTTCTGCAGATGGAGCACGTTCATGTTCTTGCTCTAATAAAGCATAGGCTTTATTAATTTTATTGATCGATCCAATTTTATTTAATGGTAAACGTACAATACGAGATTGCTCTGCTAATGCTTGTAAGATAGATTGACGAATCCACCAAACTGCATACGAGATAAATTTGAAACCACGCGTTTCGTCAAAACGTTGTGCAGCTTTAATCAAACCTAAGTTTCCTTCATTAATTAAATCTGGTAAACTTAAACCTTGATTTTGATATTGTTTCGCAACAGATACCACGAAACGTAAGTTTGCTTTTGTTAATTTTTCTAAGGCAACACGATCTCCTGCTTTGATACGTTGTGCTAACTCTACTTCCTCCTCCGCTGTAATCAAATCTACTTTACCAATCTCTTGTAAGTATTTATCCAACGACGCAGTTTCACGATTTGTTACCTGCTTTGTAATTTTAAGCTGTCTCATTTAACTAAAACCCTCCTATTATTAATGATTATTATCGATTTCTTTTAGCGTTTTATCAACACCACTATATATGTATACGCAGATAACTGAAAAAGGTTACAAAATATTGTAAATTATTTCAGAATTAATGTCTTAAAACTTCGTAAATCATTTGTGCAGAGAGTTTCGCTGTCGAGTTATCAACATCAAAAAGCGAATTATATTCAACTAAATCAAATATTTTCACTTTGTTTGAGTTCATCAAAACCTTCAAAATATATTTAACCTGAAAAGGTGTCAAACCATTAATTGTCGTTGCACTTACACCTGGCGCATAAGCTGCATCAAAAACATCTATATCCAACGAAACATAAAGCACATCAAATTGTTGAACAATCGTTTTCAGATCATCTAAAACTTTATTTAAATTGAAATGCACTTCATCTGCCAAAATAAAATTAACGCCTAAATTTTCTGCACGTTGAAATAATGCTTTCGTATTTCCTAATTCTTGAATACCGATTGGAATATAGTTGAAATTCATTTCATTTTCTTCACAATACTTAGCCATTTCGTAAAAAGGCGTTCCAGAAGTTGATTGTGAATTTGGCGTTCTCAAATCAAAATGTGCATCAAGATTGATAATTCCAATATTTTTGTATGATTTTGCTAAAGCCAAGAAATCTCCTAAAGCCGTTTCGTGTCCTCCTCCAATTATAATTGGAAAATGATTTTGTCGAATGATTTTATCAACTTGATTAATTTGTTCTTCTCGCGCAGATTCTAGATTCTTATCATCACAGTGAATATTTCCAGCATCGAAAATAAAATTAGTTTCAGAAAAATGCAAAGGTAAATTTGCTAAACTTTTTCGAATCAAATCTGGCGAATTTTTAGCACCAATTCGTCCTTTATTTCGTTCAACTCCTTCTTCTGAACAGAAACCTAAAAATATTTTAGGTTGAATTGATGATGATTTAAATTTTTCATAATCAGAAATTACTTGATGAATTCTTAGTCCTAATTCTCCGTCTTCTGAATCAATTCTTCCAGTCCAAATTTCTTGATTAAATGGTGTTTTTTGCATGATTAATAAAATTTAGGTAACGACAAATTATATTTTACAGTCACAATACGAATCGCCGCGATAATAGCTCCCGAAACGATGAAATTGATATTACGATCTAATCCAAAATTATCAAAAACTAAATAAGCTACTCCACCTACAATACAGGCTGTTGCATAAATTTCTTGAACAAAAATTGTTGGTGTTCTATTCATCAAAACATCTCTTAACATTCCTCCCATTACAGCGGTCATCATTCCCATCATCACAGAAATAAAATCATTTGCACCCAAAGAATGCGCTTTTTCCAAACCTACAATTGTAAATAAAGCAATTCCCAATGTATCAAAAAGCATTAATGTTATTCTTAATCTTGAAAAATATTTAAAAAACAATCCAGCCAATAAAATTCCAGCAAAAACTGCGTAAATAACATTCATATCATTTATCCAAACTAACGGATAACTATTCAAAAATAAATCACGTAAAGTTCCTCCTCCAACAGCAGTTATAAAAGCAAAACATGCAATTCCAAACCAATCATGCTTTTGTCTTTCGTCTCCAGCTAAAGCACCAGAAATTGCAAACACAACTGTTCCGAATAATTCAAAAATATATTGAATTTCCATTTATAAAAATTTAGTCCGCAAAGATACAAATCTATAAATTAATGGCTTTTAAACTTAGGTAATGACAAATTGTATTTAATAGCAGCTAAACGAATTGCAACAATTGCTCCTCCAGCAACAAAGAAATTAATATTACGATCTATATCTAGCTTCCATAAAACCATGTAAATAACGGCACCACAAAGGCACGCAAATGCATA
Organism: Empedobacter tilapiae; assembly: GCF_004785645.1. Lineage (GTDB taxonomy): Bacteria > Bacteroidota > Bacteroidia > Flavobacteriales > Weeksellaceae > Empedobacter > Empedobacter tilapiae. The sequence continues at coordinate 420,925 of NZ_SRPE01000001.1, forward strand.
AATTTCTTTTTTGAATATAATTGGAACTTCGTTCAACATCATATCTCGAATTATTGAACCAAAAACAGCTGTAAACATTCCCATAACTGGTGCTATTACAGGATGAATACCGAGATTTAATGCTTTTTCTAAACCAACTATCGTAAATAGAGCAATTCCCAATGTATCAAAAAGCATAAACGTTTTACGAAGTTTTAGCAAAGGTTTATAAAAAATAGCTGCCAAAATAACACCTATTGCAACAGCATAAATTAAATTAACATCTTTAATCCACATGATTTCGACAGAAAGCAAAATATCACGAACTGTCCCTCCTCCTATAGAAGTTAAAAACGCTATAAAAGTAACTCCAAACCAATCATTCCCAGACTTTTCATCCGCTGCTAAAGCTCCTGAAATACCAAAAAAAAGTGTTCCAAATAATTCGAAAAAATATTGAATTTCCATCTCTATTGTATTAAATCATATAGTGTTATAAACTACCAAAAATAAGTACTTCTACTTATTTTTATGATATTCAAAATATACAATTGAAAATAGAAAAAGACTAGCAGAAATACTAGTCTTTTTGTAAATATTAATAATAATTTGTTTTTTCTAATTCTTTTTCATCAACTGGATCTTCTTCTAAATAGCGTTCTAAGCTATCATCCAATTCTTTCATCCAAGGTGTATGATGTTTTTCTGCTTTTGTTTGATCCATAACTGAAGTGTATGTTTTGTCTCGATATGTTAATATATTTTCTTCTTTATCTTTTATCCAAGATTTAAACATATCAGCAACTTTATTCAAATCAAACATTGGATAATCAGTCAGATTAATTAAGTCTTTTAAATAAGCTGTTTGGAAATCTACATGTTCTTCAGGAGAATTACACTTATTTTCATAGTTAATCCAATTTTTTATATCTTTCTGAATATCTTCTTTCGAAGGCAATTCTATACGTCCTAAAATATAATCTCGTGCAAACCAAGCTTGAGCATCAAACATATTAAATGTATAATACTGATCCTGCATTCCTAAAAATAACAATTGATTATTTGAATCAGAAACAACACCTTTATACATTCCTTCAGGATACAAACAGTTTTTCGTTTTCAGACGCAAATTGTCTGGCAAAAAAGGAAACTTATGTTGATAACCTGTACACATAATTACAGCATCAAATTCTTTTGAAGTTCCATCTTTGAAAAATGCTTTCTTATCATCGAAATGTGTAACTAATGGAAGTTCTTCAATACCTTTTGGCCATTTACAATCAATTGGATTTGTACGATAAGAAATTGTTACTGATTTAGTTCCATGTTTATAACATTGTACTGCAATATCTTCTGCTGAGTAACTACTTCCTATTAATAAAATATCTTTATCTATAAATGGATCAGCTCCTCGAAAATCATGTGCATGCATTACATTTCCAGTATAATTTTCTATTCCTTTAAAATAAGGCATATTTGGTGTTGAAAAATGACCTGTTCCTACGATTAAATAATCAAAGAATTCTTCAAATGTTTCATTCTTTTTTAAATCATCAAAAACAACTCGAAATTGTTTCTTTTCTTCAACATAATCTACCCACCTTGCAACAGTATTAAACTGTATATACTTTCGTGCATTACTTTGTTTAATTCTTCCTTCTATATAATCAAATAATACTTCCCTTGGTGGATAAGAAGATATTGTTTGACCAAAGTGTTCAGAAAATGTATAATCTGCAAATTCTAAACATTCTTTAGGTCCATTTGACCATAAATATTTATACATACTGCCATGTAATGGCTCTCCGTATTTACCTACACCTGTTCTCCACGTATAGTTCCACATTCCTCCCCAGTTGTCTTGTTTCTCAAAACACTTAATTTCTGGAATTTTATTACCTTTTTTTTCTTCTGACTCGAATGCTCTTAACATTGCTAAACCACTTGGACCAGCTCCGATAATGCCTACTTTTAAACTCATGAATTGTTTTTAATTAATACTATATGAACTACTCAGCTATCTCTCGATAGCAATTGATTTTTTATGTCTGAAACGACTTGAATATAAAAGCTTCTCTTTTATATATTACATGAACGAATGTGCAATATTATAATTGCAACAAATTAAGAGATAAGAAAATCTCTTGATGAATAAACAACAAATTTACTCAGGATAAATTGAAATCTCAATATACTAAGAAATAACTAGAATAACAAATAATAAAATATATTCTTCTAGTTAAAAATCTTTTATGATAATAATTATATTACCTTTTTGATTATGGATATATCCTATATAAAAATATAGATGGTACATTAGATTTAATATTAGCTATCGTTTTATTTTTAATCATATTTATAGTTGGAATTATTTTCTGTATTAAATCTATTTTTTATTTTATATCAAGAACAGTAGCATCCCCTAAATTAGACAAAAAAGAGGATTAGAGTAATCATACAGCGTATTTATTACAAAATAAACCATTGTTTTACTCTAAGCGCATCGGACAATCATCGCATGCCCATCCGTGAACTCGCCGGCTATAACCCGTAAGATTTCCTTTTAAACTAGTGAGTTCTGAGAGTTATAAAGGAAGCTTTTTGTTCTGAGAGTATAAGATGTTCAATACTTAATACTTAATACTTAATACTTAATACTTAATACTTAATACTTAATACTTAATACTTAATACATTGTACAAAAAAGTATAAACACAAAAAAGCCTCAAGTTGTTCACTTGAGGCTTTTAATAAAAACTGGCGACGACCTACTCTCCCGTAAGTAACAGTACCATCGGCGCAGGCAGGCTTAACTTCTCTGTTCGGAATGGGAAGAGGTGAGCCCTGCAGCTATAGTCACCCTAATATTTTTAAATAGGTTTTAGTTCCTAGTATATCTTGACATTATTATT
>NZ_SRPE01000010.1 GCF_004785645.1 Empedobacter tilapiae
TTCTCCATAAAAAACAAAAGAGAATTCTCAGGTAATTGTTTCTCTTTGTTGATACAAACATCTTTTATTTCCTTAGAAAGTTCGCGCTGAAGTGGAATTTTATGAAGATCTCGTTGTGAAACAATATGTTCTGTAACCTGCAATTTAATTTTATCCAATTGCCGGTTTAGCTTTTTATATTTTTTAAGATAAATATTGAATGGACGTTGCTTTTTATCATCCCATTGATCAGCTTTTATTCGAAGAGAAGTTCTGAATGTATATTTTTTATTTTGAGATTGATCAATTAAAGAAAGATGRATATTTTTTAGGTCTCCATTATCAGGCAAGAAAAAATTAAATGTCATTCAATCAGATTTAATAAATTAATAATGAACGAATTTAACAAAAAAAAGTAGTCCTTCCTAGACTACTTTTTATGCAAATATATTCTTTTTTTAAAAACAAAGCAAATTACTGAAAAATACTGTCTTAACTCTCTTTTCAAGTATTCTTTTTTTAAAACAAAGGTGTTTTTAATTGCTTATTAAATGAGTAATTAACTAAAAATCACTTTTATAATTTATTGCACTGTAAATCAATACACTGAATAAATAGTCTAGGAAGGACTATTCATAAAATAATCACTAAACAATTTAAAATTATGAAAAAACATTTAGTCATTTTGATGAGCTTATTTTCATCCATATTTCTATTCTCACAACAAGATATTCGTAAGAGAAGCATTAAAAAAACTTTACAATGTAACCCATCCATTTTCTTATCTCAGACTAACCAGCTTAAATTAGTAGACACATCAACTAATCCATTCACTTATAATAATATTGGGCTAGCTAATAGTTTTAATTATAATGCAATGGGATATAATCCAGTTGATAGTTTTTTATATGCAATTAAAGTTTCAAATTCAAATGAGATAGTAAAGATTAATCCCACTAATGGTATTGTAACTCCAATTGGTAATATTAATAAATTACCAGTGGCGACTTATATTAATGGAGAGATAGATGATGTAGGAAATTTTTATGTGATGGATAATACATTTACTGATGCTTTATATAAAGTGAATTTAACAACATTAACTTCTACAAAAATAACTTTAAGTAGAAAGATTTATTCTGCTGATTTTGCATTTAATCCTATAAATGGCTTATTATATGGTGTCAATAGTGCTTCAGATACAAATAGCCCTGGTGATTATGGTAAACTTTATACAATAAACCCACAAACAGGTATTGTTAATTTTATTGGCAGTTCATATGCTGGTAATCAAGTCTATGGAGCTATGATGGGAGTAGTTACTGGGGAATTATATGGTTCTGAAAATTCTGGTAATTTTTATCAATTCAATATATTAACAGGTGAAAGAACTCTTATTTCAGGAGCTCCACCAAGTTCTGGAAATGATGGTGCACATTGTGTTCTTTCTTCTTTTACTTTAGGAATAGATTTATATATTACAAAAACTGATAATAAAACTCAATATATTCCAGGTACTAGCAATACTTATACTATTGTTGCAGGAAACAATGGTCCTTATGGAACATTAGGAGCCACAGTTTCAGACCCTTTACCTTTAAATATTCCTTCTAGTAATATGAGCTATAGAGTAACTTCGCTCTCTGGTGGAGCTACAAGTAATGTTATAGGTACTCAAATTGGAGCTATTAATGATAAAGTAAACTTACCTGTAGGAGCAAAAGTTACCTATGAGGTTATTATTAATGTTCCTTACACATATGTTGGCGATTTGACAAATAAAGCTACAATAAATGCTCCTGTTAATTCGTCGAACGATATCAATCTAGCCAATAATACAGCCAGTGATACTGATACAACAACTATTTGTTATAAGCCTGGAAACTTTAATATGAATGGTACACCTACTAGAGTAGGTATTACTAATTTACAAAAACAAGTTGGATGGCCAGAAAATATTCCTAATGGATTTATCGCTTTAGAATCTAAATCAACAGGTCTTGTAATCACTAGAGTTCAAAACAATACAATGATTACTGAGCCTAAAGAAGGAATGATCATTTATGATATCAATGCAAATTGTGTCAGTCTCTATAATGGGAGTATATGGAAATGTATTAAACAAGATTGTAATAATTAATTCATCAAAAATAATAGATCAAAAGTTGTCAAATTTAATTCAATTAACAAAATTTAAAAGGAATGAAAAAAATAATATTTTTAATTTCAGTTTGTACATTATCGACTGCCACAGCACAAGTATTAATTGGGGATAATCAAATTAATGAAGATCAATCTACAATTTTATATTTTAGCAATACTTCTTCAAATACTAACGGAATTATTCTTCCTGCAATAGAAAATGTGACCAATGCATTAGCAGAGTCAACCATTAATAATAATGGAACTTTTTTATTTGATAAATCGGATAAGAAAGTAAAAATGTATGAAAAAAATTTATGGGTAACACTTTCTGGTAGTGGTAATACTTCTCAAATTATAAATAATAATTCAGAAGAACTAGGAAACGGAGTTATTATAGGAGCGCAAACAACGAATGCAAAAGGAGTTTTAGTATTAGAATCGGATAGCAAAGCAATGGTACTTCCAAAAATAGCAAATCCTCACACAACTGTAAAAAGTCCTTATCCTGGTATGATATGTTATGATACGGTGAGTAAAACACTAGCTGTATTTGATGGAAACCATTGGAGTTACTGGAAATAAAAATATACAATAATGAATTTCAAAGAAATACATATTGGAACTTTAATCAATCAAGCAGTCATAGAAAATAAAATAGAACTATCTCGTATTTGTAAATTTATGAAATGTACAGAGCAAGAAGTAAATGAAATGTACAGTATGAACAGTTTGGAACTTGAAGTTGTATTAAAATGGAGTAAATTATTAGAGTATGATTTTTTTCGTTTGTATTCTCAACACTTGATTTTATATGCTCCTATTAAAAAAGATGATAGTGAGAAAGTAATCAATAATTATAAATCATCTTTACCCCAATTTCGTAAAAATGTTTACACAAAGGAAGTCATAGATTATATTTTAAATAAAATAGACACAGGAGAAATGAAAAAGTCAGAAATAATGGAACGCTATAACATCCCAAAAACAACTTTGTATAAATGGATTAGTAAATATAAAAATTCAACCAAATAGATATCTAATTACTAATTTAGCCTATTCTAATTAACCATTAGCTGCTAATCATTTTCTAGTGATTAGTGGCTTTTGCTTAAAAAAGAAGATATTACCTAATATTTTCTTTTTTATTAAAGTGCTAATAATGAACGAATTTAATAAAAAAAAAGTAGTCCTAGTTAGACTACTTTTGTACAAAGGTATTCTTTTTCTTTAAAAAAGCAAATTGTTGAGAAATAATGTTTTAAGAGCATTTATATTTTTTTATAAAATTAATAATCACGTATTAAATGCTTACTTAATTGTAAATCATAATTATAATACACTATACTGTAAATCAATGTGATGAACAAATAGTCTAACTAGGACTATTTATTAAATAATCACTAAACAATTTAAAATTATGAAAAAACATTTAATCGTTTTAATGTCTTTATTTTCATCCGTTTCACTATTTTCACAAGTCGGAATTAATACAGAAAATCCACAAAAAACATTGCATGTAAATGGAGATTTACAATTAACAAAAGAATTTAATGTCGGAGGCAATGCTTCTACTCAAGGAAGCCCTGGAGTAAGTGGACAAGTTTTGGTTTCAAAAGGTGCTAATAGTGCTCCTGAATGGAAAACATTATCTATTCCCACATTACCCGATTTAGCTACAGGAACAGTAATTTCTATAGATGGACAACTTATGATTGCGCAAGAAATCACATTGCAAATGACTGCTGATTATACTAATGCAGGAGCCTCATCAGGACCAGGTGTAGCAATAGGTAATTTAAATAATGAGATAATTGATAATGAGAATACGTATTTAGGTACTACAACTAGTAATTCTTTTAAAGTGAGTAATGATGGTATTTATCATGTAAATATGAATATGCAAATTTCAACTACCAATAATACTTCACCTGTTATAGGTGTATGGGATAACACCGTAGGAAATTGGGTAGCTAGAGTTAGTGATCAGTTTGTTGCTGCGACTGGAGGATATCAAACATTTACTTTAATAACAGCTATACCTATGTTAGCAAGTCATACCTATTCATTTAGGTTTTTAAATACAACAAGTGTCACCATTAAACATCTAAGTAGTGGTTTTACTGGAAGTGGTCCTGTCTCACAAGTGACTTTAAAACGTTTGAGATAGGATTAAATTTCAACAAATCTCTTCTAAAAAATAAGCAAATGAATTTCAAAATAATTCATATCGGAATATTGATAAAAGAGCTAGTCCAAGAAAGAGAAATTGAGTTGTATCGCATCTGTAATTTTATGAAATGTACAGAACAAGAAATAAGTGAAATGTACAATATGGAAAATATGAGTACTGATGTTTTATTGAGATGGAGTAAATTATTAGAGTATGATTTTTTTCGTTTGTATTCGCAGCACTTAATTTTATATGCTCCTGTGAGAAATACAAGCTACAAAAAATTTCATGAAAATATACCGTCTTCTTTACCCCAATTTCGTAAAAATGTTTACACAAAAGAAGTCATAGATTATATTTTAAATAAAATAAAAACAGGTGAAATGAAAAAAACTGAAATAATAGAACGCTATAACATCCCAAAAACAACTTTGTATAAATGGATAAGTAAGTATAAAAATTTGGATAAATAAAATGATACTCTCTAATTACTAATTTAACCTATTCTAATTAACCATTAGCTGCTAATCATTTCTTAGTGATTAGTGGCTTTTTAAACTCAAATCAATGAAAACCAAGATAAATTATAAAACACTTTATACAGATATAATAAATGATCTTTATCCTGATAAATTATTACAATGTCAAGAAATTCTAAATAAACAAGATTTAAATATTTTAGATATTTTAGAATTGAATAAATTAATTTTTCAAGAAGAATATAAAAACAATATCGAAGTAAATCAAAAATTCAGATCTTATTCAAAACAAGATATTTTATTGATATTAGATTATCAGAAAAAACATAATCTAAACAATTCTCAATTGGCTAATCATTTTAATTTAAGCAGAAATACTGTTGCTAAATGGAAAAAAATATTTATTTAAGAGCTTTGTAGTATCAAAAAAAATCGTTGAAATATTGTGCTGTTAATTAACAGGAGAAACTGTTGCACAAATAAAAGACTATATAACAAACCTCATTTATTTTTTAAAATATTTTTTTGTGTAAAACTATAATTTATTGTGAGATAGTTTTTGGATATTTGAGTTTAATCTTACGAAATACAGATATATAAAAAATGTTTTATGAAACGAGATAATATTTTACTTTGTAAAAAATGTTGTACACTTACTAAAAAATCAGAATAAATGAAATCTACATATATTTTTACTTCTTTTTTTATTATTTTACTAAGTTGTAATCCTTCTAAAGAAGAAATTTATACAGAACTAGAAAAATTTGACAATTCTTTAGACTCACTAATTTCAATTGACACATATAATAAACCAAATACTCTAATTTTTCAAGCAGATACTTTAAACAATAATCCTAAAACAATTGAAGAGACTTGCTACCAGATCATTGAAAATGATTCTATTAAAATTGATGCCAATTGTCATATTTATAAATTTAACAATAATGAGTTAGTACTTAACTCGAGTGAAGATTTTTTAGGAAGGAAGTTTGTTCAAAAATATATTTATTTTTTGGATAAAATTGACAATAAATTAATTGAACGATTGAGAGAAACAAAATCAGATACAATTTATTTTGGCAATGTAAATAAATACGATAATAAAGGACGTCGTATAAAATTCGTAGAATCAGGAGTCTGGAACGAGATTGAAAATGGAGTTACTAAAGTAAATGAGAATAGACGTGTTGAAGTATATAAATATAACAATGACCAAACGGTAACAACTTGGAGAAAAGAATATTTCAACAAGGAATACAATATTGATAGTCTTAATAAGGCAAAAATTACAACTTTTACTAGTTCTAATAACAATACATGGTCCTATAATCATAAAGAATATACGTATAAAAACGATAAATTTGGAAATTGGATTGAGAAAAGAAATAAGAAAAAAGAAAATCCAGAGGTATATTATAGAAAATATTCTTACTAGAACCAGCTTTCAATAACTAAGCTTTCGAATTGATTAAAATAATTGATAATACATATTTTAAACATGAAAAATAGTAAATTAAAGACATTCGTATATTTAAGTAATTAAAAGCAAAACCTGACAAAATTAAACACATCAAAATGATTTCAACTAAACAGATAAATTCACTTCCTGCTCCAAAAAAATTACAAAAAATTTGCAAAGCGATTTCTGTTTTAGATGCTATTCTTTCCCAAGAGTGGGAATATCGTTACTATTCATATAACAACAAATGGTCTGTAAATGAAGAATTTTTCGAAATTAGAAATGGAGAAGGAGACCATATACTAATTTTATTTAAACAAGAGGATTGTATAATAAATGGATTTGCTCACGAACTCTACGATTTTGAAGAAAAACTTCCTGCAAAAGAAAAATTAACTCATGAAATGCCTGAAATATTTAATGAATTTATTTTTGGAGAACCTGTACAATCAATCGGGACAACATTTTGTATTTGGACAACTGAACAAAACAAATGGAAAACGGGTAAACTTGAACATTTTGAAGATGGTTCTGATGAGTTTTTAGAAATTTTTGATGGAAATCCGCAAACTTATATTGATTGGGCGACAGAATATTTTGAAGAAAGTTATATAGAAACAGGAATCCCATTAGAAACTGTAAAAGAAATCTATAACGGAAAAACCTTGACAAAAGAAATGGTTTTAAAAATTGTAGAAGAACTAGAAGATTGGGAACAACTAGAAGATGATCTAAAAATAATTGGTTATGCATACGACTTAAAGTAACTAAAAAATAACTTCTATAGCAATTACGTAACTCTAAAGTAAAATACAACTTCCTTAAAATCTTTTAAACGAGATTTTTGTTTTTTAAAACTAAATGTATGTATTAAAATAACAGAGATTAATTATAAGGTTTTAAAATTAAAATCGTAATATTGCGATATAATAAAATTAGAAATGGGAATCACAAAAACGGAGATGTTTACAGAAGAGCAAAATCGATTAGCAATAATGTTTAAGGTTTTGGGACATCCTGCTCGTATTGCTATTTTGCAACATATAATCAATCAAAAAGCGTGTATTTGTAACGACTTAGTCGATGAATTAGGATTAGCGCAAGCAACCATTTCTCAACATTTGAAAGAATTAAAAAATATAGGAATTATACAAGGTTCTGTAGAAGGAAAGTCTGTTTGTTATTGTATTGAAGAGAGAGTTTGGAAAGAAATACAAAGCGAATTAGTTACATTCTTTCAACAAGATGTGAAAGTTAATCAATGCTGTTAAAGGCATTTTTTTTAATCCAAATACATCGTAATATTACGATTGATAATATAAATTTAAAAACTCAATTCATATGACACTTGAACAAATCAAAGAGATATTGCCAAATTTAGACAATGTTGAATTTCAATTAGAAGATGGGACATTTGTACCAGAACATTTTCATGTAACAGAAGTAGGACAAATCACAAAAAACTTTATTGATTGTGGTGGAACAATAAGAACTGAAAAAGTCGTGAATTTTCAATTATGGAATGCTGACGATTTTGAACACCGTTTAAAACCTATTAAATTACTTCATATCATCCAGCTTTCAGAAAGCAAATTAGGAATTGAAAACGGTGAAATAGAAGTAGAATATCAAGCCGAAACAATTGGTAAATATAATTTAGAATTCAATGGTAAACATTTTGTTTTAAAGAATAAACAAACGGCATGTTTAGCAGAAGATGCATGTGGAATTCCAAATAAAAAGCCAAAAGTGAAATTATCTGAGATTCAATCGTCTTGTTGCACACCAAACTCAGGATGTTGTTAAAAATCAAAAAAAATGTATTCAATATTAAAAGAAAACATAACTAAGTTTCAAAATTTTGAGGCTATATCTACAGGTAGAAAGGCTGTTTTACAGCCTTTAGTAGAATACATTCAACAAAAAGTAGACAATGGACAAACTGTAAATCTTAACTTTATTTGCACACACAATTCACGTCGAAGCCATTTTTCACAAGTTTGGGCACAAATGGCAGCTTTTTATCACCATATTGAAAATGTTTTTTGTTATTCAGGTGGAACAGAAGAAACGGCGCTATTCTCAAAAGTAGTAGAAACATTAAGTAACCAAGGCTTTCATATTTTCAAAATTGCAGAAAGTACAAATTCAATTTATGTGATTAAGTATGACGAAAATTCACTTCCAATTATTGGTTTTTCAAAAAAATATGACAACTCTTTTAATCCTATAAACCAATTTGGAGCAATTATGACTTGTTCACAAGCAGATGGCGAATGTCCATTTATTGTGGGTGCAGAAAAAAGAATACCTCTAAATTTCGAAGATCCCAAAACTTCAGATGGTACACCACAACAAAATCTTGTTTATACACAAAGAAGTACTGAAATAGCAACAGAAATGTTCTATGTTTTTTCGCAAATAACAAAATAAGTATGCAACCAAAACTAAAATTTCTAGACAGATACCTCACTCTTTGGATATTCCTCGCAATGGCAATCGGTATAGGTTTGAGTTATTTATTTCCATCAATTTCAATCCTTACAAACTCATTGAGTGTCGGTACTACTAATATTCCGTTAGCAATAGGATTGATCCTAATGATGTACCCACCTTTGGCAAAAGTAGATTATTCTTTATTACCTCAAGCTTTTAAGGATAAAAAGATAATAGGTATATCTTTATTTCTCAATTGGTTTGTTGGTACATTGTTGATGTTTGGCTTAGCTGTTTTGTTTCTAAGAAATGAGCCTGATTATATGACAGGTTTGATATTAATAGGCTTAGCGAGATGTATTGCAATGGTAATTGTTTGGAGCGATTTAGCCAAAGCAAACCGAGAGTATACAGCAATGTTAGTAGCCTTGAATAGTATATTTCAAATACTTTCTTACAGTTTGTTGGTTTGGCTATTCATTAATGTTTTACCTAATCAATTAGGATTAGCTAATTTCAATGTGAATGTATCAATGAAAGATGTGACAGAAAGTGTGCTAATCTACCTAGGGATTCCCTTTATAGCAGGGTTTGTAAGTCGTTACATATTGATTAAATCAAAAGGTTTGGAATGGTACAACAGAAAATTTATTCCTAAAATATCGCCTATAACTTTATATGCTTTATTGTTTACCATTATATTAATGTTCAGTTTGAAAGGAAATAAAATAGTACAATTACCATTAGATGTCGTAAAAATAGCAATCCCTTTAATCCTCTATTTTGTACTAATGTTTTTTGTAAGCTTCTTTATCAATAAATGGCTAAAAGTTCCTTACGATAAAAATGCATCAATTGCATTTACAGCAACAGGAAACAACTTCGAATTAGCAATTGCTGTTGCTATCGCAGTATTTGGTATCAATTCTCCGCAAGCATTTGTAGGTGTTATAGGTCCGTTAGTGGAAGTCCCTATTTTAATTCTTTTGGTAAAAGCAAGTTTATGGCTAAAAGAAAAGTATTAAAATTAAAAAAATAGTATGAATATTATTTCAATACTTTTTAGTGATATTTATAGTATAAACTGTTTGTAGATTCAGGATAAAACCAACTTTATTCTATTTTTTCCGATACTGTAATTGTTTTTCTAAAAGCAATAAACTAATTTAGTTTTAGAAAAGAGTTATTGCTTGAATAGACGAATTTTCCCAACTTCTCTCCTATTCATTCGAAATACTCGTCGAATTAGCAGTAATATCACAAGAAACGCTTTGATAAATGAAAGAAAAATTAAAAATATATTTATCTCAACTTAATATATTGAGCAGCGACGAAATTGAATATTCTGTTACTATGTTTGAAAATGTAATAATAAAGAAAAATGATTTTTTTGTTTCAGAAAAAAAATTGTGTGATCAAATTGCTTTTATATTCAAAGGAGGTGTTAGAAGTTTCTCTATAGCAGAAAATGGCGAAGACAATACTACTTGTTTCAAATTTGAAAATCAGTTTATCACTTCTTATGAAAGCTTTATTTCTAAAAAAAAATCAAAAAAAAGTATTCAGGCTATTGAAGACTGTGATTTATTAGTTATCAATCGCACAAATTTTTTGTATTTAATGGAAAAATTTCCATCATGGATATCTGTTCAAAATTTTATAATTCAACAAGAGTTTATCGAGAAAGAAAACTATCTTAATTATCTAAAAAACACTTCTGCAAAAGATAAATACTTACATATTCTTAACGAAAAACCAGAAATTGCAAAAAGAGCAAGTGTTAATCATATTGCATCTTATTTAGGCATTACACAGAGGACTCTTACACGAGTAAAAAAGGGAATTTCATTTCAAACATTTTAGGACAAATGTCCTATAAATAAGCAGAGCGTAATAGTATTTTTGAGAAAATTAAATTATGCAGCAGATTGCCAAAGACGTTTATCATATTCCACTACTGCCCAAAAACAGCATCAATTGCTATATTATAGAAGGCGTTTTAATCGATTCTGGAATAAGAGCTTCTTTTAATAAAATTTCAGAGTGTATAAAGAAAGTTCCCATTTATTCACATGCCTTAACACATGCTCATGCTGACCATCAAGGTTCTAGTGATAAAATATGTAATCACTTCAATGTACCATTATATTGTCATGAAAAAGAAGTATTGCGTACAGAGTCAGGTTTTGTAACGAAAGATTATCCGTCAAACAAAAACATTATTGCACGGTTTCAGCAAAAATATTGGGCTGGACAAGGCCATAAAGTTTCTCATACATTAAAAGAGAATGATACCCTTGGAAATTTTAAAGTAATAGAAACTCCTGGACATTCCGAAGGTCATATTTCTTTTTTTAGAGAACAAGATGGGATTTTGATAATTGGAGATGCTGCAACAAATATGAATCTTTTGACTACTATCCAAGGATTACACTTACCCCCTTCTATTTTCACATCAAACAGAGACGAAAATATAAATTCGTTATTTAAATTATCAAAACTAAATCCACAAATTATTTGTTTTGGACATGGCCCAATTTTATACAATAAGAATAAAACATTTGAAAAATTTGTTGAAAAATTATAAGTGCTAATGCGAACATCACATTAGTAGAATACCGAACATGGTATATACAAACTTATCACTTAGAAAACTAACCATTGTTTAAAGCTAAATACTTGATAATTAAGATTTAACCCACCTCATCATTATCCCAAAAGCTTTTGGAATGTATTTTTAGAATAGAATGATTAAAGAAATTCTTCAAAAATTTATTTATAAGAGATATTTCTTTGGAGTCACCCACAACATAAACAACAGCTTTATCTTCAAGTTTTGGAAGATGAAGTTCTAGAAGTTTTATTATATCATCAGGAGATTTAGAATCAAGAAGATAAGAATTTAACGGAAAACTATGATCAATGTCGGGAAAAATTTGATTGGTATTATTAGTAAAAATAAGACTATAGACATTTTTACTTATCGAAATAGCTCTATTCAGTTCATAAAAATAAGACAGAGAAGTTATGTTTCCGATTAATAAATATTCTGTTGCTGTATCATCAAGTAACAGTTCTCCCTTAGGTTCTTTAAAGAAAACTTTGTCTCCAAGTTGTACTGATTTTATCCAGGTTGCACTTTCTCCATTATAATATGTATTAATGGCAAAATCAATAGTGTTAAATACTGGTTCAAAATTCCAAACTGAAAATTTACGAAGCAAGGTTTTTGTATTAGAAAAAGGATTGGACAAATAGATTTCTGTGGTAAGACCTGCAACATATTTAAGTTTGGAAAGGTTCATACTTTGAATCTTGATATGGTAAATGTGTTTAGCAATTTGAGCATGGTGAATCACAGTACCACAATAAATATTAGATATTGAGGATTGATCAATCATTTTTTTAAATTAATATGGATTATTATCACTAAAAAGTTTAGGTTTTAGACGGCTCAATGTTGCCTGCGATATGTTAAGATAAGAAGCTACCATTTTGTTGGATAATCGCTGAACAATAGTTGGATTTTCATCTAATAGTTGACGATACTTTTCTAAAGCATCTTGAATTAAGAATGACATTAATCTTTTGGTATTGGTAACATATGCAATCTCAAGATAGATCCTATAGAACTTTTCCCATTGTGGAACAATCTCTAGCAAATGATAAAAATCTTTGTGTGTTATATAATAAACTTCCGAGTCTTCTACTGCTTGTAAATATTCTTCAGAAGGCTCGGAAGTTATGAAGCTCACCAAAGCTGTTGCAAACTGATTTTCAAAAGCAAAATATCGTGTAGAATCTTGTCCATCCTCATTGATAAAAAATATGCGTAAGCATCCTTTCGTTACAAAATAGGTACGTTGACTAGACTGTCCATGTGTAAGAAGTAACTCATTTTTTTTCAATTTTAAAGGTCTGAAATAAGACAAAATGTTTACAATATCCTCATCGGTAATGGATATTTTGCTTTTAATATAGGAAATTAATAATTCTTCCATTACTTAGAAATCAGTATAAGACAAATGTACCAATAAAACACCAAAAAGTTTACTATCTACCTAGACTATGATTAACTTGACCATTTGCTCCCTCAGCTATTCCTGCTTTCCAATAACTGCAAGTATAAATCATTTCTGTAGCCCAATTCAACGTTTTACGGTAGTATTCTCTAACTTCTTTTACTGTACTATATTCTGCAGCGCAATAAACAAAATTACATGCATTTTTATTTTCAAATTGATATGCTAAAGCTTTTGATGCTAAACAACTTCCTTTCTTAGGATTGTAATTATGTAACCATTCTATTTCTACATTTGCCATAGAGCACATTATCATTTCATCATCTTTAGTAGGAACTTCTAATATAACTTTTGCACAAACATCTGCAGAAAGACTTTCTAAAATACATGCAATAACGGGAATTGCAGTAGCATCTCCTACAAGCAGATAATGATTAGCTTTGTTAATTAAAGGACGCTTTGTATCCTTCATCGCAATACCTAGAGGATCACCAATTTTAGAATACATCGCCCAAGCAGAAGCAGGACTAACATTACCATGAGTAGCAAAATCTATCGTTAATTCTTTTTTCACCAAATCAATTTTCCTATTGGTGTAAGTTCGCACCATAGCTACTAATTCTGAATTAAGACTAACTCCTTTATTTGGAAAGTAAATTAGTTCAACACCTTTAGGTGGAATAAAGATTTTATTATTTGAGCCTTCCCGAATATTTGCGAGTATTTTACATTGTTCATTTGTCATTTCAAAAACGACACGTATAAAATTAGGAGTCAAAAACTCTTTTCTTTTTACCGTAAAAACAGAACGTATTTTTTTCATTTGAATCGCATTTATTATTGTTTTATATTTATAAAATTTCGTTTTGATGATATTCCCCATATTCTATAATATCTTCCATAGAGATATGTCCTAGGCGCACCAAATCTTTAGGAGAAACTTTATTCTGAAATCATGACTTCTACTTGTTACTCTATCAGAAGTCGAAAGCCCTATTGTTGTATTTTCTTTGTATCTATCGAACCAGTAAATGGTGTGTTAAACAAATTAGAATTATCACTAACCATATAAGGCAACTCTAATTGATCGACTTTTTTATTAGTAAGACAAAAACAAACTACTCCACTATAATATGTAATCATTTATTTCATATTTTGCTCCATCATTTTCTCCTCAGAAAAGATAAGGTCACCTTCATTTTCACAATTCTAATTGTCTATTAATAAAATACCTTTACCAAATTGCAGTTTCTACTCTTTCTTTGGTGGTTGTACCAAAACTTATTAAACTCTTTTTCATTGTTCTTAATTTTATTTTTTATTATTAAACATTAAGATTAATATAGCTAACATACAGCTAATACTGCCGAACAAGTATACCGATTGATAAGTGAACCAAGCCGCAATTACACCAGCTAATGGACCTGCTATTGCTAAAGACAGATCAACAAAAGCGACATAAGCACCTAATGCAGTTCCTCTCATTTGAGGTTTTACTTTTTTTATAGCCAATACACCTAGTGCAGGAAACACTAGAGAAAATCCAATTCCTGTTAAACCACATCCAAGAATTGCCATTGTTTTACTTGTAGAAGACCATATAAGAAGTTGACCTGCAATTTCAATTAGAAGAGATATTAATGCTATTTTATAGCCACCATATTTGTCAGGGAATGAAGCAAAAAACACTCTTGTTACTACATAACAAACACCAAAAACCATAAATGCTAATGAGGCGTCACCCCAATTTCTCTCAGTGAAAAATAGAGCAATAAAAGAGGCAATGCATCCAAAAGCCAATGATGAGAAAGCCAAGCTAAACCCTTGACCAGAAATAGCTCCAATCACTTTATAAAATGGTGTTCTGATATGATCTTTATCTATTGCTAAGGATGGTAATTTCGCAGTCGCAATCCAACTTATAAAAGGCATCAATATAATCAGTACAAAAGCAGGAAAAACTCCAAAGTTAGAACTAAGCCCTATGCTCAAAGGAGCACCAATAGCTATACCAGCATACATTGCAATACCATTCCACGTCATAACTTTACCAGAGTTCTTGTTACCAACCAAACCAATTCCCCAAGTTAAGGCACCTGTTACCAAAAAGCTCTCACCAACACCATGAATCAATCGAGCAAACAATAATACACCTAAAGATAGACCTGTATTTTCTTGAAATAAAAAAGCCAACATATAAGCAAATCCAGCGATTATAGCTAAAATTACACCTATAAGATTACTTTTTTTAGCACCTTTTGTATCTGTAATTTTACCTGAATAAGCACGTGTTAACAATGTAGATAAAGATTGTAAACCAATTGCTAATCCGACAATAAGACTCCCATATCCAAGATTATTCTGTACAAAGCTAGGAAGTACACCAAACGCAATGCCTATGGTAAGATATACGCCAAAAACAGATATAATAATGGGAATTATAGCTTGATAGAAACGAAGTGTTTTTTGTGTTTGTAATGTTACACTCATAAATTTTGTTTTAAAATTATTTCGAGGGCAAAATTGCGATTGGTTGAGCACTAAAACTTTGACTCAGGTCAAAAAAGAAGTTTAATTAATAAAAAAACATACAAACAGTTTAGCAAAATGAGAAGTTAATGCCTAATTGATCTTCTCTCCTATCTGATCTTTTATAAACTATTTACTTTTTTTACTGAAAGTGATTTAATCTAGAAAATATACTATCATAGTAATGATTTTAAAAATGTTAATAAAAATTTTAACTAAATTAGCTTATCTGAAAAAGTATCATTTTAAATTGGATATTATACGAAAATATTACCAACCTATTCAACCTACAATTTCTAAAATTGACGGAGAAATAATTTATCAAGAAATTCAACCAACAAAAAAAATAGAAAACATGATCTATTGTTTTTGGAATCTAAAAACTAAAAAAAAATTAAAAAAAAATTATCTATATCGAGTAGTATCAGATGGTTGCATTGACATATTTTTTGATAACAATAATCCTACTGAAAATTATATTATGGGATTTTGCAAAAAATATACTGAATTCCAAATTGGTAAAGATTTCAATTATATCGGTATTAGATTTCTACCATCTGCATTTCCTTTAATATTTGGCATTAATGCCAAATTATTAAGTAATAATTCACAAGAACTTAAATTTATTTTACCTGAATTTTCTAATTGGATAAGTACTGAATTTAAAACAAAAAAAACATTTGAAGAAATTACAAAATTGTTGAACGAAAAACTAATAATTGAATTCAATCAACAAAAAAAAGAAATTGATACTCGTTTTTTAAAATCATTAGAACTAATTTTTCAAAACAACGGATTTTTAGATACTGAAAATGATTTGAACATTGGACTGAGTTCTAGACAACTTAGAAGAATTTTTGATTATTATATTGGAACATCTGTAAAGTCTTTTAGCAATGTTGTCAGATTTCAACATATTTTAAATTCAAAACCTTCTAAAGAAAGTTTAAAAAATAGTAAACTCTACTTTGATGTTGGATTTTATGATCAAGCACATTTTATCAATAACTTTAAAGCATTTTATGGAGTAACGCCTTCTGAAGCATTCTCTTAATTTTGTCCGATTTTTACAATTTAAATGAAATTTTTGATTCTAGATTTGCATAACAAAATTGTAAACAATCAAAACATTATTATTAATCGTATTTATATTTCTCTTTGGAATTTCAAATGCACAAAAGACAAACAATATGAAACTTAACGCAGGAATTATTACCGAAAAATTAAAAGAAACTAAAAAATTTTACACTGAAATTTTAGATTTTGGGATTAGCTTCGAAAATGAATTTTATATTTTATTACACACTCCTAACCATTCTTCAGAAATTAGTTTTTTACTTCCAAACCATCCTAGTCAACAACCTATTTTTCAAACAGCTTTTAACGGTAAAGGAATGTATTTAACAATTGAAGTTGAAAATGTTAATTTAGTATATGAACAATTAAAAAACAAAGGTGTACCAATTGAAATAGAAATTCGTAATGAAGATTGGGGAGATAGACATTTTGCAATCATGGATCCAAACGGAATAGGAATAGATATTGTTACTTACACAAAACCTGAATAAACAGATTAATTACTATACAAAATCGTGCTATATACTTTCGTTTTAGTAAAACTTATAATAGATCTTAAAAAAACAAAATCATCTCCATTACAATGAACAATACTACTCAAAATAAAATACATATCGAAGAAACAGTAGGAATATTTGTTGGACAGTTTAGCGATAACATTTTACATAAGCATTACGCCCTACAAATAAGTATTGCTTCACAAAATAAATTTGAAATTATAGACGAAAATAGCAACAAAAGTTCTTACTCAACTTGTTTTATTAATAGCAATATTAAACACCAATTTAAAAATAATGAAACTTCTTTGATTATTCTAATAAATCCAATTAGCAGTATAGGTCATCAATTACACAATAAATTTAAAAATGTGCAGATCACGAGTTTGAATGAAGACTTTGAACAACTTGGAGAAATTTTCACTGATTATTTGCAATGTAATTCCGATTTCACCAATTTGATTAATAGTATTAACAATTATTTTATAAATTTTAAATGTCAATGTGAACTTAAAAATCACTTTAAAGATGAAAGAATTTACAAATCCATTCAATATTTGGAACAAAATTTTGACCGAGTTGTATCTCTAGAAGAAATTGCTGGTACTTGTTTTCTTTCAAAAACACGATTTTTGCATCTTTTCAAAGAGAAAACTAGTCTCAATTTTAGACGCTACCAACTTTGGAACAAACTCATAAAATCATTACCATATTTAAAAACACATTCAATTACCGAAACTGCACATCAATTTGGATTCACAGATAGTTCTCATTACAATAGAACATTCAAACAAACATTTGGCCTTTCTCCTAAATTTTTATCATCACTAAAATAGCCACTTTATACAAGTTTATCCTATTATTGTTTTTAATCTTTGCTCTATAAAAAATGATATGAATAATTACCTCAAAGAAACTAAAATTCTTGACTATTCACACTATTCAATTCAGAAATTAATCAAACATAGAAAGTGGAATCAACTCGATAAAATAGCAAGAATAAAAGCCATTTATAATTTTGTAAAAGATGAAATAAAATTCGGATACAATCTAGCTGATGATATTTCAGCTTCAGCAATTTTAAAAAACGGATATGGACAATGTAACACTAAAGCTACATTATTAATGACTTTGCTTAGAGCTGTAGGAATACCAAATCGCATTCACGGTTTTACGATTAATAAGGCTTTACAAAAAGGAGCGATTACAGGAATTTGGTACAAACTCTCTCCTCGTAACATTCTGCATAGTTGGGTTGAAATATTAGTTGAGGAAAAATGGTATTTTTTAGAAGGAGTTATTTTGGACAAACAGTACTTAATAAAACTTCAAGAAAAAAACAGCAATTGTAAAACTACTTTTTGTGGTTATGGTGCATATACAGATAATTTTAAAAACCCGCCAGTAGATTGGCATTTAAATAATACGTTTATTCAAAACAAAGGAATCAATCAAGATTTTGGTTTATTCGACACACCAGACGAATTCTATGCAAAACATCAACAAAAATTAAATATTTTTGAGAAGTTCTTTTTCCAAAATATTGTTAGACATACTATGAACAGAAATGTTGAAAATATAAGAAATAGCAAGTAAATAGTAATAAGACACTGAATTCATCATTATAATAACTTTTTTTCATAATTGATCAGTTAAAAACAACAACAATCTGAAAGTCATGATTTTCAAGACAACACATCTAAAATTGGACGAATCCAGAAGTATATTACATAAATTATAATCAGTTAAGTAAAACTTATAAATGTTATTGTATTAAAAAATTAACTTTTAATATATAATTCATTAAAAGTTGATTCAGTAATTTCGTACGATGTCTCTGAACGATAGATTAAAATATTTGGTTGATGAAGTTCCTAAAAAAATTTGCGGAGTATATTTCTTATACAATGATCATAATCGTATTATATACATAGGGAAAAGCATTGACGTAAAAAAAAGATTGATTCAACACTTTAAATCTCTTGAAAAAAAGGAAATTAAACTACAACATTTTACACATTCAATTAGTTTCGAGAATACAGGAAACGAATTAATCGCTTTACTAAGGGAATCTGAACTAATAAAGCAACATTTACCTATTTTTAATCGTGCACAAAGGAAAATAAAATTTTTTTATGCAATTTATAAAGAAGTTAATATCGATGGTTACGAATCCTTAATAGCAAAGAAAATTGATAATTCAGGGAATGAAATAATATCCTTTACTTCATTAAATGAAGCAAAAGAACATCTTTTTTATATTACTGAAAAATATAAGCTTTGTCAAAAAATTAACGGATTATATAAAAGTAAATTAAGCTGTTTCCAGTATAGTTTAAAGGAATGTAATGGTGCCTGTATGAACAGAGAGGATACTAAACTTTACAACGTAAGAGTTCATCAATATTTGAAAACAGTTCATTTACCTAAAAAAGACTTTTTATTCGAATTAACAGGTCGAAATCAAAATGAAAAAGGAATTGTTTTTATTGAGAAAGGAATCTATAAAGGTTTTGGTTATTGTCCAAAAGAAATTGAGAGCCTTGAAGAATTAAAATCATTTATTAAGATAAAACAAGACAATAAAGATGTACGAAAAATATTATTCCGGTACATTAAATCACAATTTATCAAATAAACTCATTCGAATTTCTTTTCATTAATATCAAAAATTAATCTAAATATTTAGTACATTACTTAAAATTAAAGACATAGCTTTTATTAAAGGTGCTAATAGATTTTTTAGGAAAACATGTTACAAAAATATTTAAAAATGATTATCATGTAAGATTATTCACACATACACAAAAAGATAAAAACAAATATCATTAAGATGTACACATAAAAAATGCTAAACCACATAAAATATATTATCCTTTAGCTTATCCTAAACTGAAAATATTCGAATCAAAAAAACTGAAAAATCAGAAAAATTCACCATAAATAAGTCTACGAAAAATCTCAATTTTCAAAATAATTTTTATCTGAAGTAAAATGGAAAAAACTAAACAAGATAGACTAAAGAGAAGCGCAGAAATTACCGAAAGCTACTTCCTCTTTTTGGATAAGCATATTACAGATGTAATTTCGGGTGATATTGATCACTTTATGGAAATTAATCAAATTGCAAGTAAGCTATTTTTATCGCATAAACATTTGACTGCTACTGTTCAGAATGAAACAGGTAATCACCCTTGCTATTTTTATGATATTAAAATTATTGAAGCAGCAAAAAAAATGCTTTCAGATACAAATAAATCCGTTTCTGAAATTGCAAGAATATTAACTTACGATCCATCAAATTTTTCTAAATTTTTCAAGAAATTTGTTGGACAGACACCAGGGCAATTCAGGAAAGAAAACAAAAAGTAAAACTTTCCGAAAAGTTCACCACGATTTATATTTTACGACTCACCATTTTTGTTATTAACTAAATTAAATAAAATGACAAAAAACAATTTACACGGTAAAGTAGTTCTTATTGCAGGTGGTGCAAAAAATTTAGGTGGTTTATTGAGTCGAAATTTTGCTAAAAAAGGAGCAAAAGTAGTAATTCACTACAACAGTGATACAACAAAATCAGATGCCGAAAAAACATTAACAGAAATTATAAGTGCAGGAGGTGAAGCATTTCTATTTCAGGCAGATTTAACAAAAGTTAATAATATAAAGAAGCTTTTTGACGAAACAAAATCTAAATTTGGAGGTATAGACATTGCTATTAATACAGTTGGAATGGTCTTAAAAAAACCTTTCCTTGATACTACCGAAGATGATTATGATACGATGTTCGATATCAATTCAAAAGTTGCTTATTTCTTCATTCAAGAAGCCGGAAAAAACCTAAACGACAATGGGAAAATCTGTACAATTCTAACTTCACTTTTAGCAGCTTATACAGGTTTATATTCCACATATGCAGGAGCAAAAGCGCCTGTAGAACATTTTACTAGAATGGCTTCGAAAGAGTTTGGTGGCAGAGGGATTTCAGTAACAGGAGTAGCTCCCGGACCTATGGATACACCTTTTTTCTACGGACAAGAAGATGAAAATGCAGTAGCTTACCATAAATCAGCTTCTGCTTTAGGCGGATTAACGGACATTAAAGATATTGCTCCATTGGTAGAGTTTTTAGTAACAGATGGTTCGTGGATTACAGGACAAACCATTTTTGCAAACGGAGGTTACACAACTAGATAATTAAAATATGTAATATTAAATGTTTGCAAAAAATTAAAATAAATACATCAAATAGTACAATAAGTAAGAAATTTCAACTATAAAACACTTCACCTAAAGTGCATACTTTGGGTGATTTTGTTGAATTTCTGCCTTTTGATGAAGTATTTCCAAAAAAATAATTCAATAAAAACATATAAAGCAAGACATTTTGTAAATTTGAGGTAAAAGAATCTGATTATGTTTCGACATGAAGGGAAAGGACGTACTTATTCCCATAATCTCAAATTAGCTTCATTATTATCTTGTGTTGCAGGAATTGTAAATATTACAAGTGTTTTAAAATTAAATACATTAACAACTAATGTTACTGGACATTTTGCTTTTTTCTCAGAAGAGTTGATCCTGAAAAATTACAGTATGGCAATTGCTTATTTATTCTATATTCTATTTTTCTTATTGGGAGCTTTTACATCAAGCCTTATTATGGAAGCTATATCAAAACATAAATCTCATGGTTCCTATATTCTTCCTTTAAGTATCGAAATCTTTTTGTTACTAACTGTTGTTCTTTTAGGTTTCATCTACTCAAATCAATATTTCTATTTTTCTATTTTCTTATCATCTATTTTACTTTTTTCAATGGGACTACAAAATGCTTTGGTTACACGTGTTTCTCAATCAGTCGTAAGAACCACTCATTTAACTGGATTGTTTACAGATCTCGGAATTGAGCTATCTCGTATTTTCTTTTATAAAAAGAATTCAGAAAGAGTACAACTTAATAAAAGTATACGTTTAAAATTAGCAATTATATGTTGTTTTTTTTCAGGAGGAATAATCGGTGGATTTTTATATTCTTATTTGGGTTTAGGTACTCTCCTATTCCCTGTACTCCTGTTATACATTGCTTTATGGTATGATAATTTATTATTTCGTTATTATTTAATCAAACGAAAAATTAGAAATAAACATTAAAAACACTTTAAATGCTTATTCTTGCGCATATATGAAGGATGATAGACCTTATACATAAACGATTATTTTTAATTTTATAAAACTGTGTATTAGTACCTATTTTATTTTTATCAAAATACTCTTTTTCTTCAATCTCCAATCATATTTACTTAAAATCCTTTTTGGGTAGCGGAATTTGTAAACCCGTTTTCACAGTATGCATGTTGACAAACGTCTTAAAGCGCCGAATATTAGAATTACTAAAAAATAACTTTCGTGTCAAAGATTCGTATTCACGCATATTGTTAACTACCATAACTAAAACAAAATCTACTTCACCCGTCACATAATAACATTGCTGAATCTGAGGAATTTTACTAAAAGTTGATTTTATTTCATCAATAAATTCAATTTTATCAGTATCCAATTCAATTTCTACGAAGAGTAAAATTTGTGAAGCAACTTCTTCAGGATTAATCACAGAAATATCTGCAGTAATCACTTTTTCTTCACGCATTTTTTTGATTCGACGCTGCACAGCTGCAGCTGAAAGCCCAATTTTATCGCCAATATCACGTTGCGAAGTCATATTATCTTGCTGTAAAATCTCGAAAATTTGGATATCAAACTGATCTAAATCCATAAAAAAAACACTTATAATGAAACAAAATTGCAAAATACCCTATAAAATTAAAGATTTTCACCTTAGTATTTAAATTATTTTTGCAATTCAATTAAAATACCAAACATTTTATTAATGAAAAATGAGACACTAAAAGGATTCTTGTTTGCAATTATTGCAGCAGCATTATGGGGAATTTCGGGAACATTTGGACAGTTTTTGTTTCAACAACGAGAAATCAATGTAGAGTGGATGATTACGGTAAGAATGCTTTTTTCTGGTAGTCTTTTGTTAATGTATGCAGCAAGTAAAAAAGAAGCTAAAATCTTTGAAATTTGGCGTAATAAAAAGGATTCTACTCGACTATTACTTTTTTCAATAACAGGAATGCTTATGGTTCAATATACATATTTTGCAGCAATCAAACATTCCAATGCAGCAACTGCAACTGTTTTACAATACGCTGGCCCTGTTCTTATAGCCATTTATTTATCGTTTAAAAATAAACAAATTCCTCGTTTCATTGATTTTATAGCAATTACATTTGCCGTTTTAGGAACATTTTTATTGGTAACACATGGTAAATTAAATACACTTACTATCTCTACAACAGCTCTATTACTCGGTTTAGGATCTGCTGTAGCATTAGCTATTTACACATTGCAACCGATTCCATTACTTCAAAAATATAATTCTGCAACCATTATCGGTTGGGGAATGTTAATAGGTGGGCTAACATTTTCGCTCGTTAAAGCACCTTGGTCTGTTGATGGTATTTGGGATGATAAAACCTACATTTACACTGCTTTTATTATCCTATTTGGAACACTAATACCATTTTATCTATACCTAACGGCAGTACAAATTATTGGCGGTCAAAAAAGTAGCCTACTCGCTTCTGCCGAACCTCTTTCTGCAACAATAATTGCGATACTTTGGTTAAATGTTTCATTTGGTGTAATTGATTGGATTGGAAGTTTTCTAATTATTTCGACTATTTTTTTATTGAGTTATGAAAAAAAGTAGTAACTTCTATACATTGATAATAATCAAATATATCTATGCAAAGACATGATCAGTAAGATAGTAGATGATAAAACTGTAAAATAATTACATAATTTATAATTTGAAAAATTCCTGTGTGTCTTAAATAGAATTTTATAAAAAAAGAAAGTCTATAGACAAATGAAAATATTTGCAGAAACAGAAAGATTAATCTTGAGGGAAATACTTCCAACAGATATTGATGGAATGTTCGAACTTCATTCCGACATAGAAGTCCATAGATTTTTAGGAAATCAAACTATAACAAATAAAGAACAAGCGAAAGAACTTATTAAGTTTGTAAGGCAACAATATACAGACTTTGGTATTGGACGCTGGGCAATTATTGATAAAAAAAATAATAATTTCATTGGCTGGACTGGCTTAGAATTTGTTACAGAACAAATAAACAACCATAAAAATTTCTATGACCTCGGTTACAGACTGATAAAAAAATATTGGGGTCAAGGCTTTGCGACAGAAACTGCGTTTGTTTCATTAGAATATGCTTTTAATAAACTTAACACAGACGAAGTTTTCGCAAGAGCTGATAGCAGAAATATTGGTTCAAACAAAATATTAGATAAAGTAGGACTAAAATTCATTGAAACTTTTGACTTTGAAGGAATTGAACACAATTGGTATAGAGTTGAGAGAACAGAGTTTGAAAATAAAAAATCGAATCGCTGACATTGAGTAACCGTACATAACTCCAAAAAATACATAGTGTAACAACCTCTTTTAAGCTTTTTAAATGGGGTTGTTACTTTTACGTAAATAGTAACATCTTAATAAAAACAAATATTTCATCACTTTGTAAAATTTTATAAGAATTACAAATCTTTGGTTTAAAATCAAAGTTATTCTATTTATAATATTTAGACGCTATTACTTTTCATATTTAGCACAAAACACCAAATACATTTAAAACACTACAAATCAACTTATTATACTTTTTTTTTCATCAATTCTCATAAATTGAAATATTATACTTACAACAAAGAATAACAATTCAATTATAAATAATAAAACTAGGTCAACAATAATTAGGATAATTATTTTTCATACATTTACTTATATTTAGTCTAAATAAAGCAAAATTGAAGTATATAATATCATGTTTACTAATAGTATTCCTTTTTATTACATCACTATTAGTTGGTGTAAAAGAAGTGACACTACAAAGTATATTCAATAATATGAATGATGAGCAATCTATCCTTATCATCAGTAGATTACCACGTACATTAGCTTTGATTCTTACAGGTATGGGACTAAGTATTGCTGGATTTGTGATGCAACAATTAGCTCAAAATAAATTTGTTTCTCCTTCTACAATTGGAACAATAGAAGCTTCAAAATTCGGAATTTTAATAAGTCTTTTGCTATTTCCAACTTATGGATTAATTACAAAAACGACTATTTCATTTATCATTACTGCCTTATTTAGTATTCTTTTTATTATTTTAATACAACGTTTAAAAAACAAAAACATCATTTTTGTCCCACTTTTAGGAATTATGTTTGGATATATTATCAATGCTTTTGCTACATATTTTGCCTTCAAAAATAATATAGTGCAAAATATGGCAGGATGGTTAATTGGTGATTTTTCTAACATTCTACAAGGCAATTACGAATCATTATATTTCATTATTCCAGCAATTACAATTTTGTATTGTTATGCAAATGAGTTTGTGGTCTTGGGCATGGGTGAATCTTACGCAAAAAATTTAGGTTTAAATTACCAACAAGTATTAATGATTGGTTTAATCTGTGTTTCATTAACAGTTAGTATCATTGTCGTAAACGTTGGTGCAATACCTTTTGTCGGTTTAGTTGTCCCCAATATTATAAGCCTATTATATGGAGACAATCTCAAACGAATGTTACCACTTTCAGCCTTGTTTGGTGCGATATTTTTGTTAGCAGCAGATATTGTAGGAAGATGGATTATTTTCCCGTACGAACTTCCCATTGGTTTAACAGTAGGTGTCATTGGTGGAATTTTCTTTTTTGTCATTCTTTTAAAACGCAAGAATTAATGAAAACAAAGAATTTAAAACTTTACATTTTACTCTTACTTTTTATTGGGTCAGGATTATTATTCTTAGGATATAGTATTGGATCTCATTACGAATATATTCTTCCAAAACGATTAATCCGATTGACGACTATGATATTAGTTGCTGTGGCAGTTGCTTATTCTTCATTAATCTTTCAAACCATTACAAATAATCGTATCCTAACACCTGCTATTATGGGATACGAATCAGTATTTATATTAATTCAGACCATAATTATTTACATCTATGGAGATGTTACTTTTCGAACAATTACAGAAACCAATAATTTCTTTATTGCAATTGGCGGAATGCTGTTATTTTCTATCATTTTGTACTTTATTCTCTTCCGAAAAGGAAAACAAAATATCTATTTGCTTTTATTAATCGGAATTGTATTAGGAACACTTTTCGAAAAAGTAAGTCAGTTTTTCCAAATCATTCTTGATCCGAATGAATTTTCAATGTTAGAAACCAATCTTTTTGTTTCATTCAATAAAATGAACACCGATTTATTAGTAATCGGAACTATTTTAACAAGTGTTGCTCTCCTATTACTTCATCCTTTTTTGAAATATTTGGATGTCATCGCTCTTGGAAAAGAACATGCCATTAATTTGGGATTGGATTACGAAAAATTAATTCGATTCTACATGATGATTATTTGTGTATTAGTTTCTGTTTCTACTGCTTTAGTTGGACCGATTGCGTTTTTAGGAATCATGGTCACGAACATTTGTTATGAATTATTTCCTACAAATAAGCATCAAAAAACGGTTTGGTATTGTTCTGCTATTGGCTGTATCATCTTGTTTTTAGGACAATTTTTAGTAGAACATGTTTTCAATTTTTCTACCACCACAAGTATCATCATTAATTTTATAGGTGGCATTTATTTTATCTATTTAATTCTAAAATCAACACAAAAGAAATGATCGAAATAAAAGAAATAGAAAAACAATATGGCAATCAAAAAGTCTTGCAAGACATCAATCTTACGCTACCTAAAAATCAATTAATCTCGTTGATTGGACCAAACGGAGCAGGAAAAAGTACGCTGTTGTCGATTGCAAGTCGATTGCTACATCAAGACAAAGGAACTGTTATTTTGGAAGACAAATTATTAACCGATTTTAAGAGCAATGCGTTGGCAAAACAATTGGCAATTCTGAAGCAATCCAATCACATGGAACTTCGCTTAACGATAGAGGATTTGGTTGCTTTTGGTCGATTTCCATATTCAAAAGGGAAATTAACCGCTTTGGATCAGGAAAAAATTAACGACGCATTAGTTTTTTGTTCATTGGAAGATATTAAAACAAAATTTTTAGATGAACTAAGTGGAGGACAAAAACAGCGAGCTTTTTTGGCAATGATTATTGCGCAAGACACCGATTACATTTTCTTAGATGAACCTTTGAATAATTTGGATATGAAATTATCAGTTCAGATTATGCAAATGTTGAAACGATTGGTTTTGGAGAAAAAGAAAACTATCGTAATTGTAATTCACGAAATCAATTTTGCAGCCAACTATTCCGATTATATTGTTGGAATGAAAAATGGTAAAATATTCAACCAAGGTAAAGCATTAGAAGTAATTACTACAAAAAATTTAGAAAATCTATTCGATATGAAATTTGAAATTATAGAATATAACGGAACTAAAATTTGCAACTATTTTAAATAAATTTATATGAAAAAAATACACATTGCCCTAGCTTTGGCTATCGGAGTCATCATTACATCTTGTGGTGATAAAAAAGAAAAAAACGTAGAAAATGCAACAAATACAATAGAAATCGTGCATGCTTTAGACACTGTTTCGGTAAACATACAACCTAAAAAAGTGGTTGCTTTTGACATTGGAGCAATGGAAACATTGAATGAAATAGGAATAAAACCTGTTGGTGTACCTTTGGAATTTATTCCAGAACATTTAAAGTTTCTGAAAGATGACAAATCGATTATAGATGTAGGTTCGATGATGGAACCTAATTTTGAGAAAATCTATGCAGCTCAGCCCGATTTAATTGTTATTTCTGCTCGTTCAGAAAAATTTTACAAGCAACTTTCTGAAATTGCACCAACCATTTTTACGCAAGTGGACAACAAGGATTATGTGAATAGTTTCGAGAAAAATAATTTGATGCTTGGAAAAATATTTGGTCAAGAAGAAAAAATTCAAAAACGGATCCATGATCTAAAATCTCTAATAAATTCTTCAAGAGATGAAATTAGTAAATCAGACAAAAAAGGATTAGTAATTCTTTACAATAAAGGTAAATTTAGTGCATATGGAAAAAATTCAAGATTTGGATTTATTCATGATGTGATGGGTGTGAAACCAATTGATCAAACATTAGAAGTCGCAACTCACGGTCAGCCTATTTCCAATGAATTTATAGAAACTACCAACCCAGATTACTTGTTTATTCTAGATCGTTCAGCGGTAGTTAATGGCATCAAAACGAATAAAAATGAAATCGAAAACGCATTAATAAAAAGAACAAATGCATATAAAAATAACAACATTATTTACCTAGATCCACAGATTTGGTATTTATCTGGAGGTGGATTGACATCAACAGAACAGATGATAAATGATATCAAACAAGCCGTTTTAAAGATATAAAAAATGGAGACACCTAAAATACATCGAGACAAGTTTGTGCTCGAAAAAAAAGAATGGATTACGCCGCATATGATTCGTATTACGCTAAAAGGCGATGTACAACCGTATAAAAACTGTATTGTCGGAGTTAATAATAAAATTTTTATTCCGCCAATGGGACAAAAGAAAGTACATTTTTCGGAAACAAATCCTGAAACTAGAGAACTTATTTTACCTCCAGAAGAAGTAAGGCCAAGTTTGCGAACGTATACCCACCGTGGAATTGATTTGAAAAACAATCATTTAATTGTTGATTTTGTAAATCATGGAGAAAATGGCCCCGCTTCATATTGGGCTTTACATGCGGAGATTGGCGATGAATTAGGCGTTGCGATGAAGTTGAAAGACGCTCCACTTCATCCACAAGCTGATTGGTATTTTTTTATTGGCGATGCAACTGCATTACCCGTTATCAGTTGTATTTTAGAAGCCTTACCGAAAAATGCAAAAGGAAAAGTACTTCTTGAAATCCCTACAAAAAAAGATGAACAATCGCTTGTAAAACCTGAAGGAATAGACATTTCTTGGATATATAACGAACATCCCGAGAACGGAAGTGAATTAGCTATATTGACAAAGCAAATTGAACTTCCAATTGTCAACTCTAAATTTGCATACGTAGCTGCCGAATTTGCTACCGTAAAAGATTTACGTCAGTATTTTAAGAAGGAATTAGAATGGTCATCATCTGAATTATATGCCTATTCATACTGGAAAGCTGGAGTTGCAGAAGATAAATCAACATCTGAAAGACAGAACGAAAAAAGAACTTAAAAGACTTTATTTAATATTAAAAACCTCGAAGTTATTATTGTAAATAATTTTGAGGTTTTTAATATTATTTATATTTACTTTAAAATCATTTTAAACTCCAAAAAAAATATTATTCACCTTTTAGTTTAGTTCTGTAAATAGAATAATTAATCTATATTAAACTTCTTTAAAGAAGTTCTTGTATTCATCTTTTTCAAGAGATTATTTTCATTTCTTATTATGCTTGGTGAATAACTATAGTATTTTTTAAATGCATTGCTAAAATTAGAAAGGTTAATATAACCACATTTCTGACTCACCTCTTCAATAGTTAATTCTGTATCGAGCAGATAATGTTTAGCTTCATTCATTCTTAAATCTTGTAAATAACCAAAAACAGTTGTTCCAAAAACACTCTTAAATCCAACTTTTAATTTTGTTTCATTAATTCCTATTTTTTTAGAAATTTCTTTTATTGTTAGTGGATGATTAATGTCTGCATGTATCAATTGAGCTGCGTATTTTATACAATCGATATCTCGTGTAGAAAGTTTAATTGAATAATTATCATTCAAACATTCAAAACTATATGCAATAATCTCTCTAACTTTTGATTCTATATACATTTTGCGAATAAATCCTTCATAACAACAATATTGAATATCTTGAATAGCTAATAAAATTTTTGAATTTAGGCTTATTGCATTATCTGTAAGTCCAACACTTTTATGTTGCACAATTTGATTAAGAAATTTATCTAACATTTTATTTTCACCTTCATACTCGTTAAGCATTTTTATTGGAAAATGAATATCAAACGTGTTATAATTTATTTCTTTACAAAAAATTATTTCAGATTTTTCATCACTTGGTTCTACATATATCATGTTACCTGTCATAGGAGCTACTACTTGAGACGTAGTAATAGGATTTTTATAATTAATTCCTGATCCTGAAAGGTTGAAATGTAGCTCTAAAAATGATTCTTTAGTAAAACAATCGAGTATCACATCGTCTTTCATGCAATAATTAGCTTTTACTACAACCAAATCATCTTTTACTACTTCCTGATTTATAGACGTACTTAAATGATAATTCCTAAAATAATTATCTTTTACTCCAATATCTGAAATCGAAAAATGATCTTGATTATTAATCATTTCTATGAAATCTAAAACGTCCACTCTATAACTCATACAAACCTTTTTTAGTAAAAATTAAAACCATATTAGTAACAATGGAATAACATCTACAGGATATTTTTGCATAAATATATATTATTTAAATTTATTCCAAATAAAAATATGATTAAATACTTCTTACTTTTATTTTTCATTAACTCAACAGCGTTTGCTTGCAATATTTCTTTCACGGTGAATAAAAATAATGGTATTTCAATACCAAACGCTTCACTAGTTATTGACAATAAGAAGTTAACTTTAAATTCAAACGGAAAAACAGATATTCTTGATCTAGATAAAGGAACATATTTCATCGAAATCTATGAAAACGATGAGCTTATCGATACTCAAACATTAAATATTGATTGCAAGACAATACATTATCAGATTATTGTTCAAAGCGATACTACTACTGAAAAGCTTGAAGAAGTTATTATACATTCGCAGTCAATTAAGCAAAAATTAGAAAGTTCTCCTTTCTCTGTTCAGATTATCGATATGAAAACCTTATATGATAGATCAGGTGATGTTGGTAATCTTCTTAACCAAGCAGCAGGAATAAAAATTCGTACCAACGGAAATCTAGGCTCTGAAACTCAAATAAATCTTGGAGGTTTACAAGGAAAAGCCATTCGAATATTCAAAGATGGAATACCTGTGGAGCTATTTGGTCATGGTTTTAATATTGGAACAATACCAACCAATATGCTAGAACGCGTCGAAATATACAAAGGAACAATGCCTGTTTATTTAGCTTCTGATGCTTTAGGAGGAGGAATCAACTTGGTAACACGAAACCCTACTTCTAATCTGATGGAAGTTTCTTATGAAATAGGATCTTTTAACACTCATCGAGCTACAGCAAACGTTTTTATTAAAGGTAAAAATCCCTCGTATTATGTTGGATTAAACTCAGCTTATAATTATTCCGATAACAATTACAAGATCAACACTCCATTTATTAATTTTGAAACAGGACAGAAATATTACAAAGAAGTAAACCGATTCCATGATGCTACAAAGTCTTATTATGGAGAAGTTTTTACAGGAATTCGAGGCAAAAAATGGGCTGATGATTTAAGATTTTCTTTCATCTTTTCAGATTTCTATAAAGAGATACAAAATGATAGTGAAATGGGAAAGGTTTATGGAAAACCTTTTAACAAAGAACAAAATTATGCTGCATTAATAGCCTTTAAAAAAGAATTGCTTGACAAAAGATTAAAAATAAATTCAACGTTTAATTACAGTCATTTCAATACCAGACTCATTGATACAGCAACTGTTCGTTACGATTGGGATGGAAAAATTATCTTGAGGGATCAAGTTATAGGAGAAATCAATAAAGGAGGCAGTAATCAACGCTTACATTATGATCTTTTTTCAAGTAGAATTAGTGCTTCTTATGAAATAAAAAACAACCATTTTATTGAATTAGGTGAACTTTTCTATTATCAAAGAAGGAAAGGAAGTGATCCTTTAGGAGCTGTTTCTCCAGTTTACAATATTGATGTTTTGACTATTCCGGCAACTTATCAAAAAAACATCTTAGCACTTGCTTTGCGTTCGCTGTGGTTGGATAAAAAAGTTGAAAGTATTCTCGCTGTTAAACATTACAATAGTAAAACAGAAGGTTTTACCACTGATAAATTCAATTTTGCCTGGCAGTCTTCCAAATCGAATAATTTACTGGGTTATTTGGGAGGTTTTAAGTGGAACAATGATCAATTTCTCTCTAAGCTATCTTACGAATACGCTACGCGTTTACCGGATGAATTTGAAGTATTTGGAGACGGAGTCTTAATCAAAGAAAATCTTGATCTCAATCCGGAGAAAAGTCATAATGTCAATTTAAACGCTCAATATGTCTATGGCAACAAAAAAAACAATGGAACTATTGCGACAAATCTTTTCTACCGTAAAGTGAAAGATGCTATTTTTTTACAACCTGATATTCCTTATAACCGTTACATCAATTTTCATCAGGTTGAAATCAAAGGAATTGAAATTGAAGCAACTTATAACATAAACAATCAAATTGATTTCGGTTTCAATGGAACATATCAAGATATTCGTCGTATAAACGAAAAGCCAGAATTTAAAATATACGAAGGTTCACGTGTTGCGAATATTCCTTTTTTATTTGGAAATGTCTTTTTAAATGGCCATCTCAACAATATCTTAAAAACTAAAGACCGGTTGAGCTTGCGATGGAACCTTAATTATGTGCATCGTTTTTACTTAACTGATATTCCTAAAAGCCAAGAGCCTTCTCTTTTCGGAGAAGCGACAGAAGTTAGTTCAGAACTAATTATTCCTAACGATGGAAGATTAGGACAATTTTCGCATGACATCGGTCTTTATTATCAATTTTCTAACAAAAAAATCAGAACATCTTTAGAGATAATGAACCTTGGAAATGTAAAACTTTATGACAATTTCAATGTACAAAAACCTGGACGTTCTATTCATTTTAAAATCATTTATAATTTTTTTTAAATCATTCAAAATCATGAAAAAATTTTCATTAAAACTTATTGCAACAGTAGTATTATCAACCTCTTTTCTATATTCATGTAAAAGTGATGATGATTCCACAACAGATCCAAATCCAACCGAAAATACGGATGCTCTTCCAAAAGACGAAACATGGGTTATTTTCAACGGTACTGAAAAATGGTCAGGAGGAATTTATGCACTGGGCGATAATAAAGCACGAGAGATTAATCTATCTACTATTCCTTTCTATCAGTTGGGATATTCCGCTGGAGGTCGTGTAATCAATAATGTATTATACAAAAAAGATGGCGCTGTTTCTAGTGACATCGGAATTTCTAAATATAAACTAGAATCAGGAAAATTTTCAGCCAATGGTTTTATCAGTACCCCAAACAATACTTATGAAACAAATTATTTAGTTGTAAGTTCCTCTGAAGGTTATTATTGGGATCTTTCTGTTGGTGGATTAAAAATTCAGAAATTCAATCCTGAAACAATGCAACGAACTGGAGAAATAGATCTTTCATCATTATCAAATGGTAGCCCTTATGAAGCCACAGGTCAATTAATTTTAGCTAAAAGAGATAATAAATTATATGTTGATGTACAACACGGAACACGAGGAACAGCATGGCAGGTTACCCCTACTATTCAAAAAGCTGAAATTGCAGTATATGATTTAGGTACAAATAAAATAGAAAATGTTACAGCATATACAGGAGCAACCAACCTTGGTTTATTTGCCGATCATATTTTATGGAGTATAGATGAAATTACCAAAGATTTGTATGTCGTTGCAGTTGGTGATATGAAAGCACAAACACCAGAATCAACGATATTACGTATCAAAAATGGCGAAACAAAATTTGATCCCAACTTCGAATTGAAAATATCAGATTATCAATACCCAAGTGATTTTAATAGAATTTTTGCATACAATAATAAAATTTATACTACAATTTCTAGTAGACCTACATCTTACTACGGAGGAGGACAACATGGCGTTAGTTACAGACAGGATATTTGGTATTGGACAGAAATTGATGTAAACAGTAAAAAAGCAACAAGGTTAGAAATGCTTCCTGATAACTTCTATTCATATCAAAATCCATTTTATCACAAAGGAAATATTTACTTTATCTCGAACAATACGACTGAAAATTTCGCAGGTGCTTACCAATATAATCCTCAGACAGGAAAAATAAAAGAAACATTCCGTCTAAAAGGTAGTGGTCGATTAATGGGCTTTAATATTATTGATAACAAATAAAACATGGAAAATATTTCCAAAAAAATAGGAATCGCCATAAGCTATTTATTTCGAGCT
Organism: Empedobacter tilapiae; assembly: GCF_004785645.1. Taxonomy (GTDB): domain Bacteria; phylum Bacteroidota; class Bacteroidia; order Flavobacteriales; family Weeksellaceae; genus Empedobacter; species Empedobacter tilapiae. The sequence goes on from NZ_SRPE01000010.1 coordinate 34,093, forward strand.
TTTTTAGCCTATGTTTATATCCCTCATGGTTATGAAAAATTAACTATAACAATTGACCCTCAAGAATATATCGATTTTGGTTTAAAGGGTGATTTTTTAGATTTCTATCTCATCTGGGAAAGAACAGGTTTTATTTGGGTAATTGGTATGGCTCAATTAGTAGGAGGTTTACTTTTATTACCCAAAAGAACTAGTTTCTTTGGAGCAATATGGTTATTTCCAGTTTCTATAGGCATGTTTTTTAGTCACGTCTACATTAGCCACGCAGTAGATTTCCTCTATTTCGATTTGATAATTCTAGTTTTGAACCTATACTTAATCTTTGAACATTTTAATTTATTAAAAACAGTTTTCTTTCAACCTCAAAAAACATGGATTTAAAAGATGTCACAATAAATCGAATTCTTATTAATCTGAAAAATATTTTTTTTACATCTGTAAATTAAATCAAGGTTATACGTACTGAACTAATCTATTAGATATAAATTTATAAATATCTTCTCAAAAAAAGATCCTAACTCTTAGAGCTAGGATCTTTGCTTTATAAAAAACTTACCTGTTTTTTTTTCTTTCTTCTTCCCCACCATATCATAAAACCTGTTACTGGTAGAGAAGCACAAATTAAGCTTACAACAAAAGCCAATATTTTTGTAGGCAATCCTAAAATAGATCCAACATGTATATCATAATTTGCTCCAACTACTTTTTCTCCAAAGTTTTTATCTTTCGGATCATGTGTATGTAATAATTTTCCTGAATTTTCATCAAAAATTAAACTACTGCTGCTGTAATAAACTTGTTTTTTATGTGCAACATAAACTTCAAAATTTGGATGTTCGTGATCGTCCACATGTTCATGTCCTAAATCAATAGAGAAACCATACGAGCTAGGATAGTTGGTTTTTACTGTTTCAATAATCTTATCGAGTGTAGATTCTTGTCTTAATTCAATTGGCGCAGTTGTTTTGATATGAGAAAAATCTGGATAAGTTGTATTGCCTCCCGAAAATATCACATAAATAGCAGCTTGAATAAAGAAAAAAGCATAAAATAATCCAGTAATAGAAAATATTAAAGCGAAAATTGAAGAATAAAATCCTAAGATATTATGAAGATCATAATTTTTACGTTTCCAATTTTTTATGTTTTTCCATCTGAACCAGAAGCGTTGTTTTTTAGCAGCTTTATTTTTTGGCCACCATAATACAATACCGCTAATTAACATAAAAATAAAGATAATAACAGGAATTCCTACCACATAGCTTCCCCAGCTCTGTTTTAATAAGAAACTCCAATGTATCATTTTTACGATATTAAAAAAACCATTTTTTTCATCATAAACTCTTAAAACTTTCCCTGTATAAGGATTTACATAAGCTTGTTTATAAATAGGAAATTCATCAAAATAATTCCAAGCATTTACATCGTGTTCATACCAATAGAACATATAAGACATGTTTTTATCCATTGGTATATTTACCCAATGAATAGGATATTTTTCTTGGGTTTGTTCGTCAACTAATTTTTCAAGTTGACGAATTGGAATAACTTTCTTATTCTCTACATCTTTTTCTTGATGATAGATAACATCCTTACGAGCAATATTTTCAAATTCATCTTTGAAAACGTATAATGCACCAGTTACTGAAACAATAAAAATTATTAATCCAATAATTAATCCAAACCAGAGATGTAGTTTACCAAATATTTTTTTCAGTCGTGAACTTTTTTTAGATGATTTTCGCTTGGAAGTCATTTTTTATTAAAATTTGAATGTTAAACTTCCCGAAACATTTACTAACTGTTGTGGATTTGCTGTTGTATAACCAATCCAATAATGTTCATTTGTTAGATTATCTACTTTTACTCCTATTCTAAATTTCTTCGCATCGTAGAAAGCATTTGCATTTACGATAAAATATTCTGGTAAATAAAAGGTGCTACTTATTTGATTTTTGCTCGCATAATTTGCTCCAATTCCGAATCCTAATCCTTTTATTTTACCATCTAAAAATTGATAACTTGCATTGAAATTAGCTAACCATTCAGAACCAGCAGTTGTTGGTCTTGTTCCTTCTAAAGAAGTGTTTATTGGGTTATCCACAACTTTCGAATTATTATAAGCTAATCCTCCTAACAAAGAGAATCCTTTTACTAAATAAGCATTTACTTCTAATTCTACTCCTTCACTTTTCACTTTTCCTGATTGAGCTTGAACAGCTTGGGAATTAGCAATATATTCTCCTGTATTTAATAATGAATTTTTTACATTGATATTATAATAGCTTAAAGTTGCATTAATTTTATTGTTGAAAATATTCATTTTTAAACCTCCTTCAAATTGATTTCCTTTTTCAGGATCAGAAAGTACTTGAGTATTTTCTTTATCTATGGCATAATATCCATTGCTTTTGAAACTATTTTGGTAATTTCCGAATACTGAAAACTTGCTTGGAACAAATTCATATACAAATCCAAGCTTTGGAGACCAAGCTGATTGCGAATATGGCTCTGTTGGGTTATTATATAAATTACCTCTTTTAGAATCGTTATTCTCGTAACGAATAGAAGCTAAAATATTTAATCCTTGTACTGGCGTAAAAACATTCGAAATGTATGCACTATACGTATTTAATTCCCCTTTTATAGGATATTCTGCTAAATTTGTTGCATTATTATACGAATCCATTACAGAATTATTGTTCATTGATGCGTAATCCCCATTTTTAAATGGTACCCAATCAAAATCACCAGAAATAAATAGCTGATTATCTTTCGTTTGCATATAATCTAAACCAACAACCGTTCTGTTTCTCATTTTACCAAATGTATAATCGAAATTGAAATTTTGTTGAATTTGAAAAGTTGTTTTTTTACTGTCTCTTGTTGATTGATCAGCACGCATAACGCCTAATTCCGTATCTAATGGGTTTTTAGTATATCTACTTTCTGGAGCTACATAAAAATATGGGCTAAATCCATTCGATTGAGAATAAGCATTACTAATATTCGTAGATGATTTTATATGATCGTTAATTTTATAATTTACTTGACCAAATAAATTTCTAACTTTTGATTTGGCTTTAAGACCATCTCCAACATAAGATTGTTTGTAATCTAATCCCAAAACTCTTTCAACATCATTCATATTATTAATCCCTAAAGAAGGATTACCTGCCAAGTAAAAAAACATCTGCTCTGCCATTGCATTATTTTCGTACATTTCAAGATCAACGTTGATATCTAATCGATCATTTGGTTTGTATCGCAATGAAGGTGCAAAAGCAAAATATTCATTTCCACTATTTTTTTTCTGAAAAGTACCAGAATTTGTATAAGCAGTATTGATTCTGAACATCAATTTATTATCATTCGTAATCGGAGCATTTACATCTGCAGAAGCTCGATAATAATTATAACTTCCACCTGCAAGAGTTACTGATCCATCAAAATTTTCATGAGGTTTTTTTGTAATTCTATTTACAACACCTCCATAAGAAGTAACATTACTACCAAACATTGTAGCAGAAGGACCTTTCAATACTTCTAATCTTTCTAAATTCACAGCATCTATTGTAGTAGAAACAGGTGCTACTAAACCGTTACGTAAAGAGTTGTTGGAAACAAAACCTCTTAAAGTAACATAAGCTCCTCCATCACCAGATCGACCAGTAGAGTTCCACATTTTTTGCAAACCCGTTACGTTACGATAAGCATCGTCTACTGTAAAAATGACCTGATGTTCTAAAATTGATTTATCGATACTCGAAAAAACTTGTGGATTTTCAATAAACTTCAACGGCATTTTATTTGAAGTATCGGTATCTTTTTTTATAAAAGTATTGATAATTACTTCGCCTAATGTATTAGTCTGAATTGAATCTTTTTCTTGTGCAAAGGAAATAGATGCATATAGTAGTGAAAGTACTATTGTTACTTTTTTCATTTTAAAAATTTTAGCAAAGCTATTTCATTATCTTTATTTATTCTAAATTAATTTTATAGTATTTTTTTATTTTATTTAATTCACTTATTAAGTTTTATCTATAAAATAGTCAGTTGTTCAGTTTCAATAGAATTGTATATATTGAAGATATAATTCCTATAATCTTATTTTTATGTAGTGACGAATCTCAATGGATTACAGGATAAAATATAGGAATAAATGATGGAATGGTGTAAAAAAAATGTAGAAATAAAATACTTTATACTGATCCTTTTAACCTTTAAGTTAAATGCTCAAAAATTGAATTAATAAATATAAATTAGAAATTTATGATTTAATACCTTTTAAAGAAAGAAAATATTTTTTGAAAACATGAATTTAAAGTTATCTCGCTTTATTATTTTTATCAACAAAAAAAACGAGTAATTATGAAATGGTCAAATAAAATAACAGAATTATTGAATATTGACTTTCCAATTGTTCAGGCTCCAATGTTTGGCGTAACCACTCCAGATATGGTAGCGGCTACTTCAAATATAGCTTGTTTAGGTTCATTAGCTTTAGGTGATCTCGATGCAAATAAAAGTGTAGAAGTAATTCGTAAAACAAAACAACTTACAAATAAGCCTTTTGCTGTTAACATTTTTGTACATGATATTCCAGAAATAACAAATACGTTAAAAGCAAAATACACAAAATCAAAAAATTTTATAGAACAATTTGCCTGTCAAAATAATTTACATGTTAACTTGCCAACTATCGATGAATTAACAATCAATAGTTATCATGAACAAATTGAAGCAATTATTTCAGAAAATTGTAAAATAGTAAGCTTCACTTTTGGAAATTTAGATCAACAAAGTATTGATAAATTAAAACATAATGGAACAATTCTAATTGGAACTTGTACTTCTATAGAAGAAGCAATTGTGTTAGAAAACTCGGGAATTGATATAATATGTGTTCAAGGATTAGAAGCAGGAGGACATAGAGGAAGTTTTGTAACTGATCAAATACCTAAAATTGGAGGTTTATCTTTATTATCTAAAGTTAACGAAACTGTAAAAGTACCTATTATTTATGCTGGAGGCATTTATGATGGAAAAACTTTATTAGCTACAAAGATTTTGGGAGCAAATGGGTTTCAAATAGGAAGTTTACTATTAGGTTCGACAGAAAGTGGACTACAAGATTTTGAGAAAAAACGATTAAGAAAAGTCAAAGAAAATGAAATTGTTTTAACTAAAAGCTTTTCAGGAAGATTCGCAAGAGGAATTAAAAACACTTATATTTCAGAGATTGAAAATACAGAATATATCCTACCATATCCTTATCAAAATAAACTAACTAATGAATTACGAAAAATCGCTAAACTTAATAAGAACACTGAATTTCTTAGTATATGGGTTGGACAATCTATAAACGAATTTAGTGATAACTCTACAGCACAAATTATCAAAAATTTAATTAAACAAACAGAAACTATCAATTCAAAATCTGCACTTTGACAATACTTTTTCCATTAATCGTAAATAAATTTATATTTTTTTTATCAAATACCTGAGTTTTCTCAAAAAATGAAAAATACTACATTTGTCTCAAGATAAAAAAAATGGATAACTTCACATTTAAAGAAATAGCCGCTTTTATAGGAATTTTCCTTGTACTTGTACTTGCTATATTTTTGGTAACTGTAAAGACGAAGCACAAACTTTCAAACTGTCTATTAGCATTTTTTCTTTTTACTAATGCGCTCGATGCCATCAAGTTTTTACAAAATGGGGTTCCAGTTAATTATATCAACCTCGAAGCTTTTCGCTGGAGTTCTAATTATGTAGTTTCGGCGACGTTTTACCTTTACGTATTGTCCGTTTGTTACACCAACTTTCGTTTAAAACTGAAACATTTAATACATCTTATTCCATTTTTCGCATTCAATGCGCTTATGATGTGGGGAATTTATCTTAATGATAGACCTACGAAAATAATGTTCATCAACAGCATGAACGATATGCCACTCGTGCAATTTTTTCTCTACCTTTTTGAGGTACTGTTTCAAGTTTATTTCATTGCTTCTTTTTTGGTCATTAGAAAAGCTAAAAAAATCTATCTCGAAAATTACACCAATCCCAATATTTCTGCACTCAACGCTCTTTACAAAATAACAATACTTTATTATGTTTTGCATTTTATTGTCTTGATAAGATGGTTAGTCACCTATATTTTTGGTGTGGGCGAGATTCGAGCATGGATTGTAACTATTGATGGTTTTTCATTTTTGTTTTGTACCTGTTGGTATCTTTTTGTAGCATTAAATAATCCCGAGTTTTTCCGAGGTGTAAATTCGGATTTAAAACCAATTAAAGAAGTCGTTTCTGAAGAAAAATCTACTCCAGAAATTAACGAGGAGAAAAATGCAGCAATCAAATCTTTAAAAGATTTCATGGTTAAAAACAAACCTTATCTCGATTCGTCATTAACAATTCAGAATCTGGCTGAGCAAGTTGAAATGCCTGTGAAAGATTTATCGACTTTGATTAATTTGTACATGGACAAACATTTTTTCGATTTTGTAAATGAATATCGAATTGAAAAAGCCATACAAATTCTAAAAGATCCCGCTCAAAAACAATTAACAGTTTTGGAAATTTTATATCAAGTTGGATTTAATTCCAAATCTTCGTTTAATACTTCTTTTAAAAAATATACTGGAAAAACACCGACCGATTTTCGAAAAGAAACTTTGTAAAATCGTATTACTTTCTAAAAAATGAGTTCGATTTTTTTTAGTCGGTCGTGTATTAAAGCATTTTGACGCAGTTTTGCAGAAAAGTAATTATTATTGAATATGAATCACAATCAAATGGTTTCGCATATGAAAAATGCAATCCTTTTCTTTTTTCTAATTTTTTCAAGCTTCACTTATGCTCAAAATGTCACCGAAAAAATCGATTCCTTAATGAGTAAATCTTACGAAAGAGGTTTGTTCAATGGAAATGTTTTGGTTGCCAAAAAAGGAAAAATCATCTATCAAAAATCTTTTGGTTTTACCGACGAAACAAAGAAAACGCCCTTAACGAAAAACTCAATTTTAAATTTTGGTTCTATTGCAAAAGAGTTCAATACAGTTGCGATTATGATGTTGGTGGAACGTGGTCAACTCAATCTTGACGACCCGATTTCGAAATACGATTTCGATTTACCAAAATGGTCGGAAAAAGTAACGACAAGACATTTGATTAATTACTCCAGCGGAATTCCCAGAATAGAAAACGGGTTAATTGTTTCAAAAAACGATGAAGAAGCTTGGAAGATTTTGAGAAAAACGGATACGTTGTTATTTGAACCTGGAAAGGATTACCGATACGATAACGGCAATGTTTTTTTACAAAGAAGAATCATTGAAAAAATAACAGGAATGACTTTCCAAGATTTTGTAACGAAAAACATTATCAAACCTTTGAAAATGACAAATTCTGTATTTGACGCAAAATCAGGCTACAAAAACCGAACATCTTGCTACGATATGGATAATAACCGTTGCCCAGAAATGGAATTTATCAGTGGTTGGCTTTGGATGGACACCTATGATATGTACAAATGGATTGATGCGATGAATCATAATCGTTTAATTTCCAAGAAATCATTTGAAAAATTATTGAATAATCCCTACACAAAAGACCATCAAGGTGGATCGTTTGGAGATTATTTTGAAGAAGAAGAATTGCAGCGTCATAATGGTGTTTCCTATAAATTTGAATCGCTGGTGTTAAATGATATGAAAAACGATGTCGTTATCATTTTAGCATCCAACAATCGGAATAAAGTTTGGGATTTAGGACATATTATTCGCGAAATTATGTTAGGGAAACTTTTTGAAATTCCTAAAAAATCGGTTTATCAAGCTTTAAGAAAAGAAGCACAAACCGACGTCAATAAAGCGATTGAAAATTATTATCAACTGAAAAAGACTTCCGAAAAAGAATATAGTTTTGACAATGCAATCGAAATCAACACATTGGGCTACGAATTATTGCGAGCGGGCAAAATCAACGAATCCATCAAGATATTTCAATTGGTTGTAAAAGAGTTTCCAAATAACGCAAGTGTTGCTGATAGTTTGGGCGAAGCTTACCTTACCAACAAACAATACGATTTAGCGTTAGAATGGTACAACAAAGCCATCAACCTTGGCGGAACCAAAGGTAATGCCGAAAGAATGATTGAGAAAATCGAAAAAATCATCAATTCAAAGCCATAATATATTTACAATGAAACAATAAAGCCTAAAACTTTTTGGTTTAAGGCTTTATTATTTTTGGATTTCATGAACAAACTATAATTTTAAGATTAACATTTATTAACTCACTCATTTGACTCCTATTTTACTTCTATAGTATTTTTTTTAGTAAATTTAATCAAATTAAAAATTATGAAAAAGCTCATTTTATTAATCAGTATTTCTCTCCTATTTTTTTCTTGTACAACCAATCAATCCACACAAAATTCAGTTCCGAATAAAGATGAGAATTCATTAAAATTCGAACCGAATGAAGATGGAGACTATGATATTGTTGTATTTGATCCTCAATATGATATTTATTTAAAAACAACTGCTTTACCCAAAGAATATTATTCGAAAGAATATTACGAACAAAAAAACCGCCAATATGTAATGATTTGGAATCAACGCTATATGCAACCTTTGGCTTACAATCCAGATTTGTATGCTGTTAGCATAGATTTGGATCCTTCTATTGATTATGGATATGATTTTGAATATAAATTATTTAACTTTTTTCGATTCATTGAATATAAATATCGTGTCAGAATTAGATAATATCGTTTATTTTTGCAAGCTAATTTTAGAAAGATGAACGATTTCTCAACCCATATATACAATCAAATTGTTGAAGCTCTGCCAGATTTAGTAGATCTTCAAAAAAAAAATACAGAACTATTAGAGTTTCATATCGAGAATGAATACAAGTCAACTTTTGGTGATCTTTATATTCAGACTTCGGATGATGATAAGATTTGGATCAAATCCTCTTTCCCTTTTACAACTTACGAAGTAGATTCTGTTGAGGAACTTTTGTATATTTTAGAAGGTTTGTTGTTCAACCAATTATTCTGGGTAATTAGTTATGATGATGGCGATTGGGATGATACTTTTCTGATGCTGAAAGACCAAGAAATTAAAACTGAAGAAGGTTTTACTTATAAAATTCTTTCTTGGAACGGAAAAAATGATAAAGTTATTAATGCTTAATCTATTTTGTTCTTAAAATCCTCTATTTTTATACATTTGCAATTATGTTTAACAACGAATTACTAAAAGACATCCAAAAACGTACACAAGATTTGCACGAATATTTGGAAATCGAACAAAAAGAAATCGAAGTTCAAAATGAAGAAGAACATGCTGCTTCTCCTGAATTTTGGAACAACCCGAAAGAAGCCGAAGCTTTTATGAAAGTTTTGCGTGGTAAAAAGAAATGGATCGATGAATACCAAACTATTGCAAATGCTGTAAACGATGTAGAAGTTTTAGTAGAGTTTAACCGCGAAGGTGAAGTAACAGACGATGAAGTAATGGAGCAATATAATGTTGTTTCAAAGCTTTTAGAAGATATAGAATTCAAGAATATGCTTTCAGAAGAAGGAGATAATCTTGGTGCAATTCTTCAAATTACTGCCGGAGCTGGGGGTACAGAATCTTGCGATTGGGCTTCTATGTTGATGCGTATGTATTTGATGTGGGCCGAAAAACAGGGGTATAAAGTAAAAGAATTAAACTATCAAGCAGGTGATGTTGCTGGTGTAAAAACTGTAACATTAGAAATGGATGGCGAATTTGCTTTCGGTTACCTAAAAGGAGAAAATGGTGTCCATCGTTTGGTGCGTATTTCACCTTTTGATAGTAATGCAAAGCGTCATACAAGTTTCGTTTCTGTTTATGTTTCGCCAATTGTAGATGATACCATCGAGATTGAAATCAATCCTGCTGATATCGAATTACAAACTTCTCGTTCTGGTGGTGCTGGAGGACAAAATGTAAACAAAGTAGAAACGAAAGTTCAGTTAACACACAAACCTACAGGAATTGTAGTAGTTTGTCAGGTTGAACGTTCGCAATTAGCGAATCGCGAGCGCGCAATGGAAATGTTAAAATCTGAATTGTACAAGATTGAATTAGAGAAAAAAATGGCTGCGCGTAACGAAATTGAAGCAAATAAGATGAAAATCGAATGGGGTTCTCAAATTCGTAACTATGTAATGCATCCATATAAGTTGGTAAAAGACGTTAGAACAGGAACTGAAACAGGTAATGTGGATGCTGTAATGAATGGTGATATAGACGAATTTTTAAAATCGTTCCTTATGCTAATGGGACAAAAAGAAACGTCAAAATAGTTTTATACTAAATTTCTTTCATGAAAATATTAATCGGAGGCGCTGGAGAAGTTGGTTTTCATTTAGCTAAATTACTTTCCAATGAAATGAATGACATCGTCATCATGGATATGGATAAGGACAAATTGTTAATGATAGAAAACACTTTAGATGTAATGGCTTATCGCGGTGATATAACTTCTTTTAAGTCTTTACGAGAAGTTGGTATTGATGATACTGATATTTTTATATCAGTCACTCATCTTCAAAATACGAATCTTACAAGTGCTTCGATTGCAAAAGATTTAGGAGCAAAACGTACATTAGCTCGAATATCTAATCCTGAATTTTTACACAAAGAAAATCAGTTCTGGGTACAAGGAATGGGAATTGACGCCTTAATTAGTCCTGAAAAATTAGCCGCTGATGAGATTTATTCTCTTGTTCAACAATCTGCTTTTAATGCAATGCATCCTTTTGCTAATGGACAATTATTTATGGTTGGTACCGTTTTGGATGCTGATTGTAAAATATTGGATAAAAAATACAAAGACATGTATTTGACTACAAAAGGTGGAGAAGATAAACTTTTAATGCCTATTGCCATTATTCGAAGTAATGAACGTGGAGAATATCAGACTATTATTCCTGAAGCTGAAACTGAATTCAAAATTGACGATCATGTATATTTTATAGTTAAAAAAGCTGGAATTTTAGAAGTTTATAAAATACTCGGAAAAAAACAAGAATATTTTAAAAACGTCATTGTTCTTGGTGGAGGAAGTATTGGAGTTAAAGTTTCCAAACTTTTAAAAGATAACAAACACAATATTAAGTTACTAGAAATCAACCGAAATAAAGCATTTGATTTAGCTGATGATTTAAATAATATTTTGATTATCAATGGAGATGGTCGAGATGGCGAATTATTATTAGAAGAAGGAATTTCTGATTCGGATGCATTTATTGCTGTAACAGGAAGTTCTGAAACCAATATTATGTCATGTCTTTTAGCAAAATCAAAAGGAGTTAAAAAAACGATTGCCTTAGTTGAAAATATTGATTATATTCATTTAAGTCAAGAAGTTGGAATTAATGCCTTTATTAATAAAAAACTTTTAACTGCTGATAGTATTTTTCGCTACATTCGTCAAGGTTCAGTAATGGATGTTACTGGAATTTCTGATTTAGATGCAGAAGTCTTAGAATTCAGAATTCATGAAAATTCTGAAATAGCAAATAAGCATGTTTCCGATTTTCCTTTTAAAGAAGATGCTATCATTGCTGGGATTGTTCGAGGAAATGACGGATTTATTCCTACAAAAGATTTCATTATCGAACCAAAAGATCATGTAGTTGTTTTTAGTCAAGCCAATTTAATCCCGAGAGTGACAAAATATTTTAAATAATGAAATCACTTAACATCAAAGTAATCCTGAATCTTTCGGGTGTTTTATTACTATTAAATGCGCTCTTTATGTTTATTGCAACATGTGTCAGCATTTATTTTAATGATCATCTACTCTACCCTTTTTTAGTTTCAGGGAGTTTAGTAGGATTGTCAGGAACTGCAATGATGTATTTTACGCGTGACAGAAGAAAACATATCAACAAACGCGAAGGGTATATCGTAGTTTGTGTCGGATGGCTTTTCTTAATTCTTTCGGGTTGTTTACCCTATGTTACGTCGTTAATATTTTTACCCAACGATCATATCATCAATGAGAATTTTAGTTTTGTCAACATTGTTTACGAAACCGTTTCTGGTTATACAGCGACTGGAACATCGATTTATGATGATGTAGAAAGTCTCCCAAAAAGTATATTGTTTTGGCGAAGTACAACCAATTGGATTGGTGGTATGGGAATTATCGTTTTGACGATTGCAATTTTACCGTTTCTTGGAATTGGTGGTCGACAACTTTTTATGGCAGAAGCGCCTGGAATTTATACAGATAAAATCCATCCTCGAATTACAGAAACAGCGAAAAACCTTTGGTTAGTTTATTTAGGATTAACTACTTTTTTTGCGATGTTGCTTTATTTTGGTGGAATGAATTTATTTGATGCTGCAAATCATTCGATGAGTGTGATTGCAACTGCAGGTTTCTCTACTAAAAATGAAGGTCTGATGTATTGGAATAACAATGTTTTTATTCAATATGTATTAATCGTGATGATGTTTTTGGGCGGAACAAACTTCGCTTTGATTTATTTATTGATTAAAGGACAATTCAAAAAAGTCTGGAAAAATGAAGAGTTTCGCTGGTGGGTTGGTTTACTTGCTGTCGTTACGTTTATTGTCTTTATTGTATTATTTTTCAATATTTATCCTACTTATTCCGTCGAAACATATTCATGGTTTAACTTAGAACATTCATTCAGAAGTTCTTTATTCCACGTAGTTTCCATCGCATCTACAACTGCTTTAGCTATGGAAGATTACACAAGTTGGTTAACTGTAACCACACTTATTTTCTTCTCTTTGTTCTTTATCGGAGGTTCAGCAGGTTCTACATCTGGAGGAATTACAGTTATAAGACATGTCATTTTATTAAAAAATAGCTGGATTGAATTTAAGCGTATTTTACATCCAAACGCAATTATTCCAGTTCGTTACAACAATCGTTCTCTTAACCAATCTATCGTTTTCCACGTCATGGCATTCTTTGTCATGTTTATGTTTACATGGATTGTGAGTTCTATTTTGTTTGCGCTTTTGAATTATGGTATAACAATGAGTTTCCAAGATATTTTGGCCTCTTTAACATTAACTGCTTCCACTTTAGGAAACGTAGGGCCGGGAATTGGCGAATTTGGACCGGGTACTTCAATGAATTCCTTAACAGATAGTGCAAAATTATTATGTTGTTTTTTAATGGTTTTAGGTCGATTAGAGCTTTATACAATCTTAATTTTATTTACGCCTGCATTTTGGAAAAATAATTAATGAGACGCTTCTAAAATTACTTTCTGAATGATTTCTTCAGTTTGATCTGGGAAATCTTTCTCAATAATTTTATTAGAATCAACCCAACGTTGTAATTGCGCTATATTCAAATCATATGAATAATCAACGCCTATCATTTTTAAAGCCTCGCAATTACACAATTGTTCGTACTGTCCTTTGATCGGAATCACAAAAAGTTTCTTTTTAAGATAAATACTTTCGGCAGGCAATTCGAAACCAGCCCCACACAAAACTCCTTTGCAATTCTCTAAAGTTTTGGTAAAAAGGCGTTCATCAATTGGATAAATTTCAACATTAAATTGCTTCGTAACTTCTTTCACAAAAGGAGAAAAGACTTTCCATTTAGACTCTTTAATCACAGATAAAACCTCTATTATCTCATTTGGATGATAACTTGGTAAATAAACTAAATAATAATCTTCTTGTTTTGGATTCAATAATCTAATTTTATCTCGAATTATGGGTAAAAAAATAGAGTCATTATATTCCTCGAAATGGAATCCATAATGCTTAGAAGTTGGTGCATAATATTTTAAAATTGCCTCACCTGTTTTATTCTTTACTTTTGGTGTTTCATCAAATAAAAGCGAAGATTGATGACTTAAACCAATAATGTTTTTCTTTTTTTTCCGAGCCGAATGTGCCGTAATTGGTTCAAAATCATTAATAATCAAATCATATTTTTCAATCGGAAAATGATTCACTTCATTCCAAAAAGATTTAAAACTATTTTCCTTAAAAATTCTCTTGTACGAAACTTTTCCTATTTCATTATAAAATAATGATAAACCTTTATGATGTTTAAATTGATAGTTTTTCAATTGTAATTGCGAATTTGAACCGCTTATAAAAATATCTAAATTTCCATAATTTTCAAGAATCGGTAATATTTTCTGAGCACGTGCCATATGGCCGTTTCCTGTACCTTGTAATGCGTATAAAATTTTCATTTACTTTTTGTTGAGAATAGAAACTATTAATTCATCTAATGAGTAATTAAATTCGATTTCTTCTAAGTTTTGCATCAAAATTTGTTTATGTTCTTCAAAATAAAACACCGACCAATTTCCATCTATATATTCTAAAGCAGATAAATTTTCGATCCAATCTCCCGAATTCATATAAAGACAACTTCCTTTTTCTGTTTTTACTTTTCGTAATTGTGGTTGATGAATGTGCCCACAAATCACATAATCATATTCATTTTCTATTGCTAATTCTGCTGCAGTTTGCTCAAAATCGTTTATATGTTTAACTGCTTTTTTTACTGAATTTTTAATTTTTTGAGACAAAGAATAACGCTCTCTTCCAAAAAACTCTAAACATTTATTGATAAAATAGTTTAACTGAATTAACTTATCATATCCCCAACCTCCTAGCTTTGCTATCCATTTTGAATGTTGAATTGAAGCATCAAATACATCTCCATGAAATATCCACGCTACTTTATCATTCTGTTTCAGCATATATTTATCCGTTAAAAGAATATTCCCAAAACGCATTGTCGAAAATTTACGCAACAATTCATCGTGATTTCCTGTTATATAAACGATTGGAATTCCCTGTTCTGAAAGATTTAACAAATAACTAATAATTTGAAGATGCGTTTCAGGAAAGTAACTTTTCTTAAAATTCCAAATATCCACAATATCTCCATTAAGAATTATTTTTTTTGGATTAATCGATTGAAGATAGGCTAACAATTCTTGTGCTTTGCAACCAAAAGTTCCTAAATGCACATCTGAAATTATAACAACATCAAGATTACGCTTCATTGATTTTTATTTAAATTTCGAAATCAAATATTACTTAAACGTCTTTTTAATCTTATGAAATCTTTATAAATTTGAGTCTAAATTGTAAAGTTATGAGCGAATTTAAATTTAAAACAAATATAAATTGTGATAGTTGTATCAAATCTGTGAAACCTTTTTTGGATGATGCTATAGGAGAAGACAACTGGAAAGTGGATACAACTGATGAAAGAAAAGTACTGACTGTGACAACTAGTGAGGATGAAGAAGAAATTATAGAAGCTGTGACTGATGCAGGTTTTAAAATTCAGAAAATAGAAGGATAAATAAAAAGCGATTCAATTTTTTTTTGAATCGCTTTATTATTTAAACTAAGAAAATATTCCTAATTATTTTTTAACTACTTTTTGAGTAGAAACTTTTCCATTTGAAGTTGTTTTAACAACATAAGCTCCTTTAGCTAATGAAGAAACATCAACAGACTGAACTCCTTTCACTTCAAAAGTTTTTACTAATTGTCCGTTTATATTATAAACTTCTACAGTAGTTTTATCTTTTACATTGAAAGAAGCTGTATTTGTCCATAATGTATTAGAAACTGCTTTACTTGAAGTTAAATCGTATACATTCATATTAACATCCCATAATTGGATATTATCTATATCTAAAGAATAAGCCACATCTTTACCAACTTTTAAAGCAAAAAAGTCTTTTGTTAAATCAGCAACATTTAAATCTTTTTTATCAGATAAATCCAATGTTACCTTTACCCAATTTCCTTTTGTATCAATAACACCTGTATATTGATTATTTGCAGATGAAGAAATTTTTGAATCTGAAGATAAGTCTCCTACATTATATGCGTAATATCCTGCATCACTTTTATATACATTTAATGATAAAGTTTTTCCTGCTGTTCCTTTAACCCAAAAAGTAATTTCTTTTGGTTGAGCAGAAACAGTACCTCCTAATAATGATGTAAAAACATAATCATTTGCAGTTGGCGTTGTTACAATATTTAAAGAATTAGAACCATTAACACCTTTACCAACTCCTTGAACAGCATATGATTTAAGACCGAATTTATTAATTCCTGTAGTAAACTTAGCCCAATCTTCAAAATCAGATCCTGGTATTGCATTTACTTGAGCAAAAGATAATGTTGATAATGCAGCAATTGCTACTAAAGAATAGAATTTTTTCATATAATTTGTTTTTAATTACTTTTTGTAAAGATAGTTAAAAAAATAAATCAATATACATTATATATAAAATTAACGATTTAGTAAAATTGAAAAGCAGTCCTTACAAGGACTGCTTTTCAATTTTATATTACTATTTATTATTTTTTAGATATGAATAGCATGACCATATGCATCTTCTACTGCTTCCATAATAGCCTCTGCCATAGTTGGATGAGCGTGTACAGACTTCATAATTTCATGAGCTGTTGTTTCTAATTTTCGAGCAACAACAGCTTCTGCAATCATTTCTGTCACTCCATCACCAATCATGTGACATCCTAACCATTCACCATATTTAGCATCGAAAACAACTTTTACAAATCCATCAGCAGCTCCATTTGCAACTGCTTTACCGTTAGCAGAAAATGGAAATTTACCAACTTTAACTTCGTAACCTGCTTCTTTTGCTTGCGCTTCAGTTAAACCTACAGATGCAATTTCTGGAGAACAATATGTACATCCAGGAATATTTCCATAATCAATCGGTTCTACTTTTTCTCCAGCAATATGCTCTACACATAAAATACCTTGTGCAGATGCTAAGTGTGCCAAATCAGCTCCTTTTACAACATCACCAATTGCATAATATCCTTTTACAGACGTTTCACAAAAATCATTAATCACAATTTTACCTCTTTCAGTCGCAATTCCAACTTCTTCAAGACCGATATTTTCTGTATTTGGAACAACTCCTACAGCTGATAAAACAACTTCAGCTTCGATGATTTCTTCACCTTTTGCTGTTTTAATTGTTGCTTTTACTAAATCTCCTGAAGTATCAACACCTGTAACTTCTGAATTAGTTAAGATTTTAATTCCAGATTTTTTTAGTGATAATTGTAATTGTTTCGAAATATCTTCGTCTTCAACATTTACAATACGTGGTAAAAACTCTACGATTGTTACTTCAGTTCCTAATGTATTATAAAAATGAGCAAACTCAACTCCAATCGCACCAGAACCTACAACAATCATAGATTTTGGTTGTTTTTCCATCGCTAAAGCTCCACGGTAACCAATTACTTTTTTACCATCTTGTGGTAAAGCTGGTAACTCTCGAGAACGTGCACCTGTTGCAATTATTATATTTTCTGAAGATAATTCGCTAACAGAACCATCAGCTGCTGTAACTTTTACTTTTTTACCTGATAAAATTTTTGCTTCACCTTGAATTACTTCAATCTTGTTCTTCTTCATTAAGAATTGAACACCTTTACTCATACGATCTGCTACTCCTCTACTACGAGAAACAACATTTCCAAATTCGAATGAAATATCTGAAGGTAGGTTAATTCCAAAATCTTCTGCATGATTTAAGTATTTAAATACTTGTGCAGATTTTAATAAAGCTTTTGTAGGAATACATCCCCAGTTAAGACAAATACCACCTAACTCAGCTTTTTCTACGATTGCTACTTTTTTACCTAATTGTGCTGCTCTAATTGCTGCTACGTATCCTCCAGGACCACTTCCAATAACTATAATGTCGTAACTCATTTTTTCCATAATTTGATTGCTAATTTAATAATTATAACCCGAAAAAAAAGGAATTCCTCAAAATAGATTTAAATTTCTTACTTTTGCAGTGTGAAAATATTCTTTGAAAATTACGCTGACGACTTACAAGTTGAAACTGAATTACCTTTGGAAGGTAGTTTATCACAAGCTATTGAGATTTTTCATAACCTACCCGATTATGACGGAAGTTATATTGGTTTGATTAATCAAGATGGGAATACTGTTCAGATTTCGAAGTATGATCGATTTTTATTTTTAGTAGAAATCCCTGTTTATCAAGAACAAGCTTCATATTCAGTATTATTTACTTATTTTCAAGTAATGCAATTATTACAAGATTTATACAAAGGATTTGATCCTTATAATATAAAAAATTTAAAGTTTGAACAGTATTTAAATAAAAAAGCAACGAAATAATCGTTGCTTTTTTATTTAACATTATGTATTAATTCACCAAATTAGAATATTTTTTTCTCGTTTTATTTAAACGAATTAATACATAAATTAAGCTAATAATTGAAATTGAAAAAGTAACATTTAATAATAAATCAGCAGATTCAAATTCCAAAATTTTCATAAACCCTGCAATCATAACCAATATAAAACTATATACATAAATAAAAATTGGGTGTTTAACATTAATTTTTTTCATATTTAACCAAATCTTAACATTTTATAAAAATATTAATTATTTAGAAATTTCCAAATAGTTTTTAATTAAATACTTAACTAAATCTTAAAATAGATGATTTTATTTCTGCTTAGATAATTCTTCTTTATAAAAAGCAAGGCTCTGTTGATTAAATTTATTTAAAAATGTATCATTAAAATCATTCAACGTTACAACATCTAAATTAATTTTAGTTTTAAGAATTGGTAAGGCTATTACTTTATTTGATGATTTATCTAAACTATTCCATTTCGCAATAAATTCTTTGGTTGAAGTAAAATAAGTAGATTCACCATTTTCCTTTGTAAAGTCTTCTGAAACTATAGAACGTTTTATAGCCGACAATTCTAATTTTTGAGATTGACGATTATATTTAAAATAAGATGTAAACAAAACATCTCCTATTCTATTTACAAGTTTAAATCCTTTTCTTGTTTCTTCTATCGAAGTTTCTTTATTTAAATTTTCAAAAACAAGACTACTTTCTTTTTTATAATCTGAACTAGATAATAAAAAATCTATTCTTTTGGTTTCGAAATTAATCGATATTTTATCAAACTTTCCATCTCCATCAAAATCTTTCACAATAGTTTCTTTTGCAAAAATCGATAGATTCATGCTAAAAGATAACATTATGAAAAATATTAATTTCATTTAAAATAAAGTCTTTTAAATTTTATATAAATATACTACAAAAAAAGCTCCAAAAAGGAGCTTTAACTATTTAATAATAGGATTTATATCAAGTATATTTTCTTTTCGATATTTTTCTATAAAATCATCTGTAAAATTTTCACTTCCCATTAGTTTATTTTCTTGCAAAACTTTTTTGATGTCAAGTTTTTTATAAGCTTCTAACATCGGTTCAGAAATTGCTTTGTAAGTAAAGTGCCAAGGTTCATATTTAAATCCTTTTCTCATTGGATCATTCGTGTACACCAAATAAAAACCATATTTTGAAGCGTTTTCATCTAACCAAAGTTTAAATTTGTGCATAGATCCTCCTTCATTAAAATGTTTTTCGTGCAACGGATCTGCTGGTACTCCACGAGTTCCATCTATAATATCCAAATCAGTCCCCCAATGATGGCGTGAAGTTCCTGGTATTGTAGAATACTCAATTATCTTTTCGATGTTTTGTTTCGCTGCAATTTTCTTAGCTTGATTCGCTTTGTATTTGCGTTCCCAAATTCCGTTTTGGTAGGTATAATTTCTATAACTCGAAATCACTTGTATTTTAAAACCTGCTTTTTGCGCATCAGCTTTCATCAACTCAAATTGTTTTGCAACTTCTGGCAACAATTTATACCCATTCCCCACCATCGTAGGATTTCCTTTACCAATAAGTTCAGCCGTTGTAAAAGTTGGTAAAATAGTATCTGTTTCTTCTAAAGTTTGATCACTGCTGCCAAAAGCACAACCAGCATTTAGCATAAAAGCAAGTAAAATTAAATAAGAAAATTTCATAATATTAAATTGAGTCATTATGGTGGGTATTAGATTTTGGTTTATTTTTATCAAAATTAAAAAATAAAAGTGGAGATTGTTATAATAATTGTATTGATTTTATTGAACGGAATTTTTTCCATGTCAGAAATGGCACTTGTTTCGTCAAGGAAATTTAAATTAGAAAATAAAATGAAGAAAGGAAGTTCTGGCGCTAAAACTGCCTTGGAACTTGCTGAAAATCCGAATAAATTTTTATCAACCGTACAAATCGGAATTACCTTAATTGGTATCTTGTTAGGGGTTTTCTCTGGCGATAAATTAACTGCAGATTTAACAGAATTTTTAACGTCTATCTCTTTCATTGCTCCTTACGCTAAAACACTTTCTCCAATTATTATGGTAGTAATCATCACCTACTTTTCAATTGTATTTGGCGAATTATTACCAAAACGTTTGGGAATGAAATTTCCAGAAATGGTTTCTACCATCGTTTCAAAACCAATGAAATGGTTATCTATCATCACTTCTCCGTTTGTTTGGTTATTAACTGTTACGAATAATTTTTTCTTAAAATTATTTGGTATTAAAGACGATAGCAACGAAGTTGTGTCGGAAGAAGAAATTAAAAATATCATCAAAGAAAGTACTGAAGGCGGAGAAATTCAAGAAAAAGAACACGAAATTCTAGAACGTGTTTTCGAACTTGGAGATCGTCGTGTGAATACGTTGGCAACACATCGTTCGGAAATTGCTTCATTAGATATTTCAGATGATTATGAGAAAGCACGTGCAAAAGTCAAAAAAAATAAATATTCGGCTTATCCTGTTACGAAAAACAATAATCTGGATGAAATCGTTGGTATCTTAAAACTAAAAGATATGTTTGGGGTGAGTAAAGAAGATTTTAGCCTGAAAAAATTTATACACAAACCTATTTTTGTTAACGAAAATTCATTTAGTTATCCATTGTTAGAAATGTTACAAAATTCGCAAGCTCATTTCGCCATTATTTTGGACGAATATGGTACTACAGCAGGTATTGTTACTATAAATGATATTTTGGATGAATTGGTAGGAGATACACCCGAAAATCAAGACGAAGATTATGAAATAGTAGAGCGCGAAGATGGAACATGGTTGATAGATGGGCAGTTTTCTATTTATGAATTCGAAAAGTTTTTTGACATTGATATTGACGAGGAAATCGAAAATAGATATGTGACTGTTGCTGGAATTTTCTTAGATAAATACGAAACAATTCCAAATGTTGGTGATAAGGTAGAAGTGGAAGATTTGACACTAGAAATTATGGATAAAGATGGTAATCGAATAGATAAAATATTAGCATCACGAAAATAAAAAAAGAGACTCTAAATAGAGTCTCTTTTTTTATAATTATTTATTATTTTTCTTTTCCCAATCAATAGGAAAAGTACAACTTTGATATTCTTTACCTATCTTCACATAAGCGTCACCTACTTGGCGTTTTACCCAATCCATTAACATTGTTCGTTCTTTATCTTGAACAGCGAACTTCTGAATTCTATAATAATCATCTTCATAATTTATTTTATGTTCAGGATAGAATTTGTTTAATTTCAAAATTCTTAATGCTTTTCTATTATCAAAATCATCTTCAAAAACTTGAGAAATATCTCCTTCATTCAAAGCTGTAATTGCTGTAAACATTGGTAATGGTAAAGCTATTTTTTCAAATCGGTCATCACCAGAATTTTGGTTCATAATGTTTCCTGAATTAAATTTCGTGTATTTATCATCTGAAAATCTTAAAGCAGCATCTTTAAAAGTCATCTTTCCATCATTAATTAATACTCGAATAGAATCCAATTTACTATTTGTTGCTTTTATTTCTTCTTCAGTTGGTTTCAAAGTAATCAAGATATGACGTAAATCTAACTCTTGCCCACGACGTTTCTCTAATTTAATAATATGATATCCAAAGTCTGTTTTGAAAGGATCTGAAATTTCACCTTCTTGTAAATTAAATGCAACTGCATCAAACTCTTTTACCATTTTACCACGAGAAACTTTTTTATACTCACCTCCATTACTCGCAGAACCTGGATCTTCTGAATATAAAATTGCTTTCGTTGCAAAAGAAGCTCCTTCTTCTATTTCTTTCTTAATTTCTTTTAATTGATTAATAATTTTTTGTTGATTCTCTTCCGAGACTTGAGGAAACATCACAATATGACTAATAGAAACTTCATCTTTTACATCAGGTAATTCCCCTTGATGTTTTTCGAAAAATAAACGTACTTCTTCTGGAGTAGCATCTGCACCTTTTACAACCATTTCTCTTTTGTTACGAGCATAAATGTTATCTTCTACAATATATTTAGTTTCGTTTTTCATTTCAGCCATTGTACGGAATCCAAAATAATCTAAAATTTGTTTTTCTCCACCAGCTTGAGCAATCCAACCTTCTATTTGGTTATTTAGCTGACGTGTAACCTCATCTTGAGTCACTTTGATTAAAGTATCTTGTTTTGCACGATCAACTAACATTTTGTCTAACATAATATCATTTAAGAAATCACATTTATCATCAACCTTCATTCCTTGTTGTTTTGACATTAAGAAATCACGATCTACATCTGATTCTAAAACAATTTGATCTCCAACAACAGCAGCAATACCATCTACTTTAGCAAGACGTTTTGGTGTTGGTTTTGCTGTTTGTGCAAAAGTATTTACCGTAAATAATGCTGCAATTAACAACATCATACTCGATTTAAATTTCATATACTTTAATTTCATTTTAATATTCTAAGTTCGATAAAAACTTACCGATGAGCAAATTTAACTTTTTTTGTTAAAGTCAAGCATATTTTAATTTCCTTTAACAAAAGAATTGATTTTTTAGTTTATTGTTAAGATTAAACTAAGCCAAATGTACGCAAAGAAACATTCCAAGCAGATTCAAAATCAAAAAGATTCAAACCATGTTTTTCTTTGTGTTCATTTGCAAAACTAATTAGTTTCTCTGTAGGCATATTTCCAACCATATCGCTTTTTGACATTGGGCATCCTCCCAGCCCTTTTATTGCACCATCAAAACGACGACAACCATTATCATAAGCAGCTTGTACCTTAGAATGCCATTCTGTATAAACAGTATGAAAATGTGCTCCAAATTCTATTTCTGGATAATGCGGAATTAAATTTTGAAACAAATCAGCAATTGTTTTATCATCTGCAACGCCAATTGTATCTGATAAATTGATCGAAGAAATTCCGATATCAGCCATTTTTTTCGACCATTCTTTTACGATTTCTTCATTCCAAGTTTCTCCATAAGGATTTCCAAACGCCATCGAAAGATAAATTAACATATGTTTACCATTATCATTTGCTATTTGGTTGATTTCTTTCACCATTTCAAACGCTTCTTCACGACTTTTATTTGTGTTGAATTGCTGAAAATTCTCTGAAATAGAAAAAGGAAATCCAATAATATCCACTTTTTCGTGCTCAGCAGCTTTTATTGCACCACTTTTGTTGGCAACAACAACAGATAATTTCGATTTTGAATTGGTTTTATCAATATTATCTAAAACTTCTTTCGTATCAGCCATTTGTGGAATCGCTTTTGGCGAAACAAAACTTCCACAATCTATCGCTTCAAAACCAACAGTCAATAAACGATTTAGGTAATCGATTTTCTTGTCAGTCGGTATAAAATCTTTGCGTCCTTGCATCGCATCGCGTGGACATTCAATAATTTTAAAAGTTAGCTCACTCATTTTTTTGGTTTATTTGCGCCTTAAAGGTAGATAATTTAGTAATTTTGACAAAAATTAAAACGCAATGCAAACAGAATGGAGAGAAAAGTTGGTAACACGCTTTTTGAAATATGTTAAAACTTACACTGAAAGTGAGGCTTTTTTAGATAAATTTCCAAGTACAGATCGTCAATGGGATTTAGCAAATTATTTGGTTGAGGAGTTAAAACAAATCGGTTTAGAAGACGTTTCGATTGATGAAAATGGGTATGTTTTCGGATATGTTCCTTCTACAGTTGATCACGAAGTGCCTACAATTGGGTTTGTTTCTCATATGGATACATCGCCAGATTTTTCTGGAGAAAATGTACAACCTCAAATTTGGGAAAATTATGATGGTGGAGATATTAAATTGAACGAATCAATGATTTTATCTCCAAATGAGTTTCCAGAATTATCTCAATATAAAGGTCAAACTATCATTACAACTAATGGAACAACATTATTAGGTGCTGATGATAAAGCTGGTATTGCAGAAATTGTAACAGCAGCTGAATATTTGATTGCTCATCCAGAAATTAAACATGGACGTATCGCAATTGGTTTTACTCCTGATGAAGAAGTTGGTCGTGGTGCAGATTTCTTTAATGTAGAGAAATTTGGTGCAGAATGGGGTTACACAATGGATGGTTCTGAAATTGGAGAATTAGAGTATGAAAACTTTAATGCTGCCTCTGGAATTGTTACAATCAAAGGAAAATCTGTTCATCCTGGTTATGCAAAAGATAAGATGATTAATGCATCTAATATTGCAATGGAATTTGCTGCACAATTACCAAGTGATGAAGTTCCTGAATTAACAGACGGACGCGAAGGATTCTTTCATTTAGCTAAAATTACAGGAAATGTAACAGAAGCAAAAATGGTATATATCATTCGTGATCACGATATGGAGCAATATGAAGCGCGTAAAGCTTTATTCTTACAAATTGCCGCTGATATTCAAGAGCGTTTTGATCATGAAGTAATTAAAGCAGAAGTTTCTGATCAATATTTTAATATGATTGAGAAAGTAAAAGAGAAATTCCAATCTGTTGAAATCGCAGAACAAGCTCTTAAAGATTGCGGAGTTACGCCTAATATCAAACCAATTCGTGGTGGTACAGATGGCGCTCGTTTATCTTTTATGGGATTACCTTGTCCTAATATTTTTGCTGGAGGTCACAATTTTCATGGACCTTACGAATATGTTCCAGTAGAATCAATGGAAAAAGCAACTGAAATTATTGTTCGTATCGCTGAATTAACAGCTGAAGGGACAAAATAACAGTCACAACATATCATTAAAATAAAAAATTTTCTTTTTGGTTTGAATTTTGTGTAATTTCAAACCAAATTAGAAAATTTTTTTTATGAAAAATATTGTATTATCAGCAGTAGCTTTATTTGGTTCTTCATTTGCCTTTGCTCAGGAAGAAATTAATGTAGGAGATTTTAATATTTTAAAGGTTTACGATAAAATCCCTGTAGAATTAATATCTTCTAATAAAAATATTGTAGAAGTAGATGGTATTAATTCTAGCGATGTACAAGTTGAAAACAACAAAGGAGAATTAAAAATTAAGATGACAGGAACTAAATTGATGCAAGGAGGTGAAGCAACAGTTAAAGTTTATTATACATCATTATATGAAATCCAAGCAAGTCAAGGTTCTCGAATTCATTCTGATGATGTAATCAAATCTCAGGCTTTGTATTTAACGTCAAATGAAGGTTCTTCAATCAAACTACCTATAAATACAGGAAAATTAGAAGTTAAAATAAATTCTGGTGCAGAAGTTATTTTAACTGGAGATACAGAATCTCAGACTGTAATTGCAAATTCAGGAGGGAAATATTATTCAAAAACTTTAAATTCTGATAAAGCGAGTTTAACAACAAATGCTGGTGGTGTAATAGAAGCTCGTGTAGAAAAATCAGTTGAGGTAAAAACAAGAGCTGGCGGCGTAATTGACATTTATGGAAATCCTACTCAGCGTAATCAGAAAAAAATAGCTGGAGGAAAAATAAATTTTAAATAAAATAATAATTCAGAACAATATTTAAATAGTACATATTCTAAGAATATGTACTATTTTTTTTTATAACTTAGATAATATCGTTTATTCATTAAAAATAAGGGAATTTATTAAACTAAATCCCTCTTTTTAAACCCATAAAGTCTTTTAAAATTTATTATTAGAAATATTATTATATATTTGCTCAGATTATTTTTACATATTTGTAAATATCTATTAATTACTCTTTACTATGATAACTACCAAATTTTATTTTGCCTTACCTGCAAATAATCCTTCTTATTTTATTGCTTTTCGCAAATTGTAATTTATTGATACTATTCATAATTTGAATAATTAATCCATAAAATAAATTCTCAAGAATTTTAAAAATATTTAGAAGTATTGTTTTACAACAACACATATTTCTACATTTTTATCTATATAATAAAAATAAACACTTATGAAAAAAAATTTACTTACTCTTGCCTTTTTAGGTTTTACTTATTTTGCGAATGCTCAGGTGGGGATTGACACAAACACTCCTCAAGCCACATTAGATATAAAAGAAAAAAGAACATCTAATGTAAACGACGTTTCTGCTCATGACGGAATATTAATTCCTAAAGTTACAAAAGCAGAACTTGCCTTGAAAGACACAAATGCATATACATCAATACAGAATGGTGCTATAATTTATGTTCCTAATATAGGGGGAGCAATAACTGGACCTAGTTTAGCACAAGTAGCTAATGTAGATGCTATTGGCTTTTATTATTTAGATGCATCTACTTCAACAATTGTATGGAGAAAACTAGACACAAATACTAATTTATATAATGTAAATGGTACTCTTATAGAGACAAGGATTGTTACTCAAAATGGTAATACTTTAATGTTTACTGATGGTATAGCAAGAGATGTTACAAGTAAGACTAATTCTATCATTTTTGGACAAACAAGTGCTACAGATGCAAACCCGACAATGGTATTAGCCTCAGGAGCAAGAAAAGTAGGTATTAATACTAAGTCTCCCCGTGTTTCATTTGATATTAATGGAGCTTTATCTGCTACTTCAGCAGCAGCTGAAGGCTTATTAATTCCCAAAATGACAGCTTCAGAATTATCAAAAAAGGAACTTAACACATATCAAGCGAGAGGTACTCATAGTAATAATACAGGTCAAGGCTCATTGGAAGGTACATTAGTTTACATTTTTCCTGATTCAGATAACAATTTTATTATTAGCCCAACAGATCCTAGTTATACAAAAGTTAAAGAAGTTACTAAAGAAGGCTTATATTATTATGGTATAGATGATAAATGGCATCCAGTAAGTAGTACTTCTACAAACTTTTATACAGCAAATGGTACATTAACAGGACCTAGAGTTGTAACACAAGGTACAAATACATTAGCATTTACTGGAACGACTACAAATGCATTCTCTGTGGATGGAACTACATTCTCTGTAGATGCTGCTAACGATAGAATCGGAATTGGAACTAATGCTCCTAGTAATACTTTACATGTAAAAGCTACTTCTAATCCTACTAAATTTGAAGGATTACAAGAAGATACAAGTGTTCAAAGTGTAATAGTTACTGGAACAGACGGTGTATTAAAAACTATTCCTAAATCATCATTATTAAATGATGTTACGAACTTTACAATGCCTATTATTAGAGGAACTTTTAATAGTTCTCTTGGTACTAATATAGATATAGCAACCAAACAATTTACTACTGCTAACCCATATGCTAATCCAGTTCCTCTAGATGCTACAATAAATTTACCTAAAGGCACATGGGAAGTAAAAGTTACTATGTTAATGAGAGGAAATAATAGTATCAATAATTATAGTTCATCTAATAGACCTGCTTATATTTATACTAAATTCGCTTTTTGTACTACTGCTTCAGGTTGTACTGCCGCAAATGGAGCAGGATCTTCAAGAAACTTCTTATTAGCAGGAACTCTAATTGGTGCAGGTTCTAAAATTACACCTTCTGGACAAACAGACGAAATATTCACTCTTGTAAATGGATCTATTATTGTGAAAAATTCTTCAGAAACTAACCAAACTTATTATTTATATTGGTGGGGAGCTAATACAAATATCCCTACAACAACTACAAATACGTATTTAATAACTAGCTTAGGTAATAACGCTGGAGAGAATAGTATATCCGCAATTAGAATTACAGATATGTAAAATAATATTAAATTATACTGATTATATAAAACCCTTCATCTAGTTAGTGAAGGGTTTTTATTTTATTAACTTATTAATCTTTTAACTATTTAAATAGTTTAACAAAAAGCCACTCTCTAAGAGAGTGGCTTTTTGTTATTAAGGAGCTAATCGTTCTTTCTTCCAATCAAAATCATCTTGTAATACATAACGAACTCTATCATGTAAACGACTTGGTCTTCCTTGCCAAAATTCTATTTCCGTTGGTCTTACTAAAAAACCTCCCCAATGTGCTGGACGAGGAATTTCTTTACCTTCATATTCTTTTTCTAATTCTAGTTCTTCTGCTGCTAAATCTTGATATTCATCAATCACAGAGCTTTGGGCAGATATCCAAGCCCCCAATTTACTACTTCGTGGACGCGTTTCGAAATAACCATCCGAATTATTATCTGATGTCTTTTCTGCGACTCCTTTTATAATAATTTGTCTCTCTAAAAAAGGCCAAAAAAAGGATAAACAGATTTTTGAATTTTCTAATAAAGCTTTTCCTTTTTGACTATTATAATTTGTATAAAAAATAAACCCCTCGTCTGTAAATCTTTTTAATAAAACAACACGTGTTCTTGGAAAACCATCTTCACCAATAGTTGCTACTGACATTGCATTTGCTTCATCTACTCCGTCAGATTCTTCTGCTTGCAAAAACCAATCACGAAATTGTTCGATAGGATTTTCTCTTAACGAATCAAAATTCATCGATTGTTTTTCATAGACTTTTCTTTTATAACTTAAATCTTGTTTCATTAATGAATATTTTTTATTTTTAAACGGATAATCTTATATTTCGTCAAGATTTCATACTAGAAAACCAAAAACAGAAATGTCTATCAAAAGTATAAAAAAAGGAACTATTTTAGTTGCCAAACCAACATTAAGTAACGATATTTTTCAACGTAGTATTATTTTGATTACAGAGCACTTAGAATCTGGAAGTATTGGTTTTATCTTAAATCGTTCTTCTCATATACCAATTAGTATTTTTGTTTCTGAAATAGAATCGGGCTCTATTGTTTATGAAGGAGGTCCTGTAGATAAAGAAAATATTTATTACATTCACAAACGTCCAGATTTAATTAAGAACAGTGAAAAAATAGTTGATAATTTATATTGGTCTGGATCATATGATGATGTTCGTGAAGCTGTTAATCAAAATTTGATACAGAATAATGAAATCAAATTTTTTATTGGATATTGTGGTTGGGCTCCAAAACAAATAAAAGATGAATTAGATCATAATTCTTGGACTATTACAGATTTGGACTTTGATATCTTTGAGAATTGGGATGCCAATTTATGGAAGACTCTGATGAAACAGCTTGGAGGTGAAAACCTAATTTGGTTAAACACTCCAGCTGATCCTTCTATGAATTAAATTGGTTATAAATAATTAAAAACCAATTTTGTTTTATTTGAAGTATATTCTTTTTTACGATTTTTGGTAATTGGTAAAATCCCTACTCCATCTATCAAGATAAAAACTTCTTCTGCTTTTTGTATTTCGAAAGGAAATATTTCGGTTTCTTCAATCTTAAATTCTTCAGATTTATTGACTTTAGAAATGAAATTGTTTCTCAAAACACTTGTAATTACACCTTCTTCTTTTTTTGGTGTTCTAATTACTTCTCCATTTACAACAAAAATATTTCCGCATAAAGAACGTGCCATTTTTTTGTTGGCATTTAGTAAAATAATATCTGTATAATCATTTTCTAAACGATAGATTTCTGCAATATTTTCTTCTGGACGATAGGTATTTACAAGCGAATAAAATGCTGTATTTACTGTATAATCTTTGTATACATCAATTTCGTTCTCACTCTCTAAAAACTCCCATTCTTTGTCACTATTTTCTATAGAAATCAAGAAATTGATTGATGCTTTTAGATAATCAACTTCATCATTTCTAAAAGCAAAAAACTCTACTCTCCCCGATTTGGTTTGATTTGCTTCAGCTAATAAATTGATTTGTTCTTGAAAAAATTCTGGTGTAAAATCTAATGGAATATTCATACGAAATATCCGCATTGAAGCCATAAGATTAAAATAATGATCTTCCCAATCAATTATTTCACCATTTACAAATCGTAAAATTTCTTTTACAGCGTCACCATATCGAAAAGCTCTGTTCTGAATTCCTATTTCTGCATTTGCTTTTTCTATGATAACACCACCTAAGTTAATTTTCAAAATAATAGTTTTTAAACAGATCCTAATATTTTTTTCAGATCTTCAATTTGACTTTCCCACAATTGTTTTGATTCTTCAACCTCATCTTCTTCTGCAAAATCTGTAATAACTAATGATACATCATTTGTTAAATCATCTTCTACAATTGTTAATTCGAAGAAATATTTTGTGTCTTCATCATATTCCCATTGAAAACGCACATAAGTATCTTGTTTCGATTTCATCAAAAATGCAGATTCTTCGTGTCCATCCCAAATAAAAGTATATTTTTCTCCACGAGAATTTACATTATCTGCAAACCATTCTGATAAACCTGATGGATTTGAAATATAGTTATATAACAAAGACGGTGAAGATTTTATTGAAAATTCTACTTGATATTTCTTTTTTGGCATAATTCTATTTAATTGAAGTCGCAAGATATAAAATGAATTGTATCTACCAAAGAAAATCAAAATAAGTTTTGTTATAAAATTAAAAAAAAATTACCTTTGCAAAAATTATAAATTTGGCGAGGTAGCTCAGATGGTTAGAGCGCAGGATTCATAACCCTGAGGTCGGCAGTTCGATTCTGCTCTTCGCTACAAATAAAAAGCCCAAACAGACAATCTGTTTGGGCTTTTACTTAACTACTAAAACCTATACTTAATCTAAGTAACCTACTACTTGATAAGCTCTTGTCCCTCTATCATAAATCTTTTGATACAACACTCCTCCAAACTCATATAGATACTCTCCTCCATAATTCACTCTTTCATATCCTGCTGGTAAAGCATATACGATGGCACCTATTGGAGCTTGAACGACTTCATAATAACTTCTATTTGGGCTATAATAAACACCTTCGTAGAAATAATATGGATTTCTATTACCAATATTAATTGTTACATAACCTACTGGTAAAATATTAATTCTAAATCCTACATATGGCATATATCTCACATATCCACTGTTATAAGGACGGTAGTAAATACCGTTGTTTCCGTAGAAGTTATAACTGTTGTACGAATACTTGTTATAGTTTCTTACATTAACATTAGAAACTGGTCGATTTCCTCTGTTGTATGAGCTAGAATTTATACGAACTGGATTGTTGTAGAAATCTCTGTTTTTTAAACTCTCAGATCTATTGCCTTTATTTCCTTGACTATTTTCTCTGTTATTTCTACTATTATTCCAATCTTTATTAGAACTTGGTCGACTACCTACAATAGCTGTATTATCTCTACTGATTCGAGTACTCTCTGTACGGTCAACTCTCGTATTTGAATTTTTCCATGATTCATTACTACTATTTCCTCGATCTATTCTTCCTGTTCTATTACCTTCAACACGACTAGTTCTATTTTCAGTTCTAGCCATTTCAGAGCGTCCATTTCCTTGACTTCTTGAAGTTACTTCTCTTGAAGAAGAACTTCTCTCACCACCTCTTTGACCTCTATCTTGAGCATTTACACCAACAGCTAACATGGCTGTAAAAGCTACTCCTAAAAGTGTAAATCTAATTTTTTTCATCATCCAACTTTTTAATAAATTAAGACTTCATTCCTAATACTATTTCCATGCCATAATTATAAGTTTAAACCATAGAAAATGTTATAACAATCAAAATAATCTATAAGCTATTCAAATTCAAGAAATTATATTGACGTTTTTGTTTGACATTTTTGTTAAATATTTGTTACTGACATCGTTTGTATTGATTTCTGAATTGATTACTTTTGTTTTTAAGAAATTATATAAAATGATTGACGTTAAAAATGCTTACATCGCCTTTATTAGTTTACAAAAAGTTGGACATAAGGTTCGAGAAGAAGCCAACATTTTTGCCGATAAAACTCTAGAATACGATGAATCTAAGGAAGAACAATTGGTTCCTTTCTTATTAAGTCCTTTCAAAAAAACGCTCGAAATTAATCGTTTCACGCATTATACAGAAAAGTTAGAATTTAATGTTTTGTATAATCAATGCAAGCAAATGTTTGATGAAGAAACAGATTTTATCGATTTTTCGCAAGAAGTTTTAAGTCATTTATATGAAAAATCATTACATCCGCAGATCAAAAGTGGTGAAGTTTTTATTGCGCTTTTCGAAAACATGATGTTTGACGGAATTCCTTGTCGTGGAATTGGAATTTATAAATTAGAAAATAAGAAGAAATTCTTACGTTTCGACGAATCTCGTGGTTTAGATTACAATATTTGGAAAGGTTATAAGTTAGAAGGAATCGACAAAGCCTGTCTCATTCTTGATGCTTATCGCGACGAAGGTTTCCGCGTCTACTCTATTGATGATAAAAATGTAGAATCTGAATATTGGAAGAAAAATTTCTTGGAAATTAATTTGATTAAGGATAACAATTACCATACGAAGAAATATATGGAGTTGATTACAGATTTCTCGAATGATTTTCTTTTGGATAAAACGGACAAAAAACAACAAGCAGAGTTTATCTCAAATTCAATAAATGTGTTGAATTCAAATGAAGTTGTAACGAATGAAATTTTTGAAGATCAAGTTTTGAAACCTTTCGAAATTATTGACGAATTCAAAGAATATAAGAAAGATTATAGCGAAAATAATCGTGTTGAATTTGTGGAAGCGTTTGAAGTTTCGGTTCCAACTTTGATGAAAGAATCAAAGAAAATTAAAAGTGAAATTAAATTAGATACAAAGATTAATATAAAATTAGATTTGACAAATCCAGATGCAGCCGAAGAATATTTGGAGCGCGGCTTTGACGAAGAAAAGAAAATGTATTATTATAAAGCCTACTTTAACTCTGAACAATAATAGTTAAATAATAATTATAAGCTCCAATTTTGGAGCTTTTTTATTTGATATACTTCTCAAAATCAGGTTTATATTTCTCTGATAAGCTAAACTCTTGGTGATGTTGTAACAATTTTATCATCATTCTTTTCAATTCAGGAATATCATTTTCTGTGGCAATTTTTATCATACCTAAAAATAAAAAAATCCAGTTAAAAAACTCTAACTGGATTTACTAAAACTATTGTTTATCTAATTTTATTTTGTCTTGACCTTGTTGCAATTGATACAATTCTATAATATCTTCAATAGGATAATTAAACCAATCAACTTGTTTTTTGATTTTAGAGTTTTTATCTAAATACAAATAAGTAGTAAATTTCATAGAAGGAAATTTAATTCCATTATATGAATAGGCAGAAAATTCTCCATTTGCAATAATCATTGTATCATTAGAAAACAATTCATTCACTTTCAATAAATTATTATTTTCATACTGCATTGTTTGATCATTCCAACGAATAATTTCATTCAATAAATAACGAGGATCAATAGTTGAAGAACCTGAATATTGTGCTACATTTTCGTAAATCAAACTATCATTATAAAAAGATAACATTTTTTTGTAATCTTTTCTAGATGAATAATTTTCGAAAAATCGTTTTCCTAAATCATCATTTTTAGTAGTTGGATTAGAGTTACAACTTATTAAAAAAGTAATTGTTATAAGACTTAAAATCCACGTAAATTTTATTTTCATTAGTCTGAAATTCTCGTTAAATAATTCTCTCCTTTATCATCAGCCATCCCATCTTCATTCAGAATCATAATTTCTGAATTATCTGACCAACGTAAAAACTGAAAAGGTAGTTTTTTCTTTTTAGGTGCAATTTCCATTAAAGAACCATCATCTTTTTTGAATAATTCTCCATCAAAAGTTTGATTTTTATATTCTATGGTAAATTTATCATCTGCTAATTTCAAAACGATTTTATCTCCAAAATATTTCCCTTCAAAAACACCTTTATAAATAAGTGTTTCATTCGTAAATACTGAATTTTTTTCTAGAGATAACACATCTTCATGTGATAATCCATCTGAGCTTCTATCTATTTCAACTTGTTCTTTTTTACAAGATAATAGCGAGAAATTAAAAATCAATAGTAAAAAACCAATCCTTTTCATTAGAATAGATTATTTTTTCACAAATTGCTCAACATCTTTTCCAGAAATTGGATCACCTCCTAAAATTAATAAACGTTCAACGACATTTCTCAATTCACGGATATTTCCTGTCCAATCCAACTCTTTCAATGCATCATAAGCAGATTTATCAAAACTTTTCTGACTCGTTGTATCTGTTATAAAATGTTCTACTAAAGCTGGAATATCATCTTTACGATCATTAAGTGCTGGAACATTAATGATAATTACTGCTAAACGATGGTATAAATCTTCGCGAAAACGACCTTCTTCTATTTCTTTACGCAAATCTTTATTCGTTGCGGCAATCACACGAACATTCACGTTAATCTCTTTCTCAGAACCTACTGGAGAAACTTTTCCTTCTTGTAATGCGCGCAAAACTTTTGCTTGAGCAGAAAGACTCATATCTCCTATTTCATCTAAGAATATAGTTCCTTCATTTGCTAATTCAAACTTTCCTTGTTTATCTTTAACTGCTCCTGTAAAAGATCCTTTCACATGTCCAAACAACTCACTTTCTATTAATTCAGCAGGAATCGCAGCACAGTTAACTTCTACTAAAGGTTTTACACTTCTATCACTTTTCTCATGCAAATGATGTGCTACTAGTTCTTTTCCTGTTCCGTTCGGTCCAAGAATAAGAACGCGGGCATCTGTAGCAGCTACTTTATCAATAATTTGTTTTACTTCTGCTATTGCAGGAGCATCACCAATCATTTCATATTTTTTTGCAACTTTTTTCTTTAATGCTTTATTCTCTTTTTTTAATTCTTTATTTGAAGATATTAAAGATTTACGATCTAAAGCATTACGTACTGTTGTTAATAGCTTATTTAAATCTGGTGGTTTTGAAATAAAGTCATATGCTCCTTTTTTAATTGCATCTACTGCTAAATCCACATCTCCATGACCTGTAATCATTACTATTGTCAAATCTGGATTATATTCCATTGCTTCTGACAAGACTTCCATACCATCTTTCAATGGCATTTTTATATCACTTATAATTAAGTCGTATTCTTTTTCTTTTATTTTTTCAAGACCTACTGCACCATTCTCTGCTTCATCAACATTCCATTTTGGATTTTCATCCATTAGAATACTTTTTAAAACATTTCGAATTGCCTGTTCATCTTCTATTAATAAGATATTTGACATTTTAATATCGTTAGTTTTTATAAAATTAAAATAGACTCAAAGATAATTGAAAATTATCATTTTTGAGTCTACTTTTTTTATATTTAAATGCTTTTTTAAGATGTTTTGACTTTTCTTGCATTTTCTAATCCTAATTCTTTGATGGAAACTTCTCGCATTTCAATTTTTCTTATTTTTCCTGAAACTGTCATTGGAAATTCTGTCACAAATTTCCAATACTTTGGTCTTTTAAAATGAGCTATAGATAAGCAAAAACCTTTCAATTCATCTTCAGTAATTGTAACTCCATCTTTTACTTTTACCCAAGCCATTACTTCTTCTCCATATTTGATACTTGGAACACCAATAATTTGAACATCAGAAATTGATTCGTGTTCATATAGAAAATCTTCAATCTCTTTTGGTGAAATATTTTCTCCTCCTCGTATAATAATATCCTTTATACGTCCAGTAATATTAATATATCCATCAACATCCATCGTAGCTAAATCACCTGTATGTAGCCAATTATTTTCGTCAATTACTTGCGCTGTAGCTTCTGGATTATTCCAATATTTTTGCATCACCGAATAACCTCTTGTACAAAATTCTCCTGCAATTCCTCTTGGTAAAATTTCTCTTGTTTGTGGATCTATAATTTTAATTTCTAAATGATCTTGAACCGTACCCACAGTCGAAACTTGCTTTTCCAAAGGTGTTCCTATAATTGTTTGTGTCGAAACAGGTGAAGTTTCTGTCATCCCATAACAAATCGAAACTTCTTTCATATT
Source organism: Empedobacter tilapiae (assembly GCF_004785645.1). Taxonomy (GTDB): domain Bacteria; phylum Bacteroidota; class Bacteroidia; order Flavobacteriales; family Weeksellaceae; genus Empedobacter; species Empedobacter tilapiae. Next base: position 70,195 of record NZ_SRPE01000010.1, read on the forward strand.
CATTTTAGCTTGTACTTTTTTCATAATTTCGATTGGGCAAGGTGAGCCTGCCATTACTCCTGTTCTTAAGGATGACAAATCGAAATGATCAAAGTTTGGTAATTCTAATTCAGCAATAAACATTGTTGGAACACCATAGAGCGAAGTACACTTTTCTAATTCGACAGCATTTAATGCTTTTTCTGGTTCAAAACTTTCAGACGGAATTACCATACAAGCCCCATGAGAAGTGCACGCCATATTACCTATTACCATTCCGAAACAATGATAAAAAGGGACAGGAATGCAAACACGATCTCTATGCGTGTAATTCAATCTAATTCCAATAAAAAAACCATTATTCAATAAATTATGATGCGTTAAGGTTACTCCTTTCGGAAAACCTGTTGTACCAGATGTATACTGAATATTAACAGCGTCATCAAACTGAACAGATTGTTCAATTTGATGAACTTCTGAGGTTGAAATTTCTTCTCCTTGAATTAAAAAATTATCCCAATCCTCTTCAAAAATTACGATATGTTTCAATGATATTGTATTGTCTTTTACATTATTCAACATCACTTTATATTCACTAGTTTTAAATTTGAGAGAGGCAAAAACAGCTGATATTTCTGCTTGATTCAATACAAACTCAAGTTCATTTTCTCTATAAGCTGGATTTAGATTAACTAAAATCATTCCTACACGAGCAGTTGCATATTGTAATAATGTCCACTCTGCACGATTAGGCGCCCAAATTCCAACGCGATCACCTTTCTTTAATCCTACTCCTATTAATGATTTTGCTATTTGTTCTGTTTGAGAATAAAATTCTGTATAAGTTGCACGATAATTTTGATCTACACATACTAATGCTTCTTGCTGTGGATATTTTGCTACAGTATTTCGTAAATTTTCTCCAATTGTTTCACCTAAAAGAGAATACTGTGATGCTCCGCTTGAATATGATAAATTTGAAATCATTTGCTTATATTCTATGTTTTTAAAGTTGAGTTTCCTACTCAAACTTAGCAACGATTTTCAGTAATATAAATTTATCAAATACAAGATTTTAATTTTCTAAAAGAATCGTATTTTTTTATTATAAATGGAATTAAATTCAAAAAAAAGCTTATCTAATTTTAACAAATACTTAAAATAACTCAGTCAAATTATCCTTAAATTGTAAAAAATTACTGAAAAATGAATACAATAAACCACGACAATTATACTTCTATTTACGATGGAATTGAAGTTGTAGATGCCTTACAGACACGTATTGCTGATATTAAGAAAACATTGACAATTGTAACAGAATTAGATAAATGGAATTATGCATATACTGAAGGGAAATGGACAATCAAAGAAATGATACAACATTGTATAGATTGTGAGCGTATATTTTCTTATCGTGCACAGCATATTGCAAGAGAAGATAAACAAATGTTGAATTTCTTTGATGAAAATGCTTATGTTTTAACTTCCAATGCAAATGAAAGAAAACCTGAAGAATTGATAAAAGAGTGGACAAACTTGATGAAAGCAACTTATTTTCAGTTTGAATCTTTTAATGATGAAACATTAAATAAAATAGGAATAGTTGGAGATCGAGAATATTCAGTTGAAAAAATTGGTTATATAATGGCAGGTCACTCTATTCATCATATGAATATTATTAATGAAAAATATTTATAAAAAATCAGCTTTAACTAAGCTGATTTTTTATTTTGGCATAACATTATAAGTTGGATCTTCCTCTATATCTACCTCTATAATACCTTTTGCATTATATAATAATCTAATAGAATCTTTACTTAAATGTCGTAAGATTACTCTTTTATTTTTTTGTGCATATTTAAACGTAATGGTATTTAAAGCTTCAATTGCACTCATATCAACAATCCTACTTTCTTTAAAATCAATGACAATTTCTTTTGGATCATTAATAATATCAAATTTTTCTAAAAAAATTGATGAAGATCCAAAGAAAAGTGGACCATATATTTCATAAACTTTTCTGCCATTTTCATCGATAGATTTTCGAGAACGAATACGTTTCGCATTATCCCAAGCAAAAACTAATGCAGACACTATAACACCAACAAAAACCGCTAACGCAAGATTATGAAGAAAAACTGTAATTACAGCGACTAATATACTTACAAAAACATCAGATTTTGGCATTTTCATAATCAATTTAAAAAATCCCCATTTAAAAGTCGAAATAGCAACCATCATCATAACACCAACAAGAGCTGCCATTGGTATTTTTTCAATAATTGGAGATCCAACTAAAATAATAATCAAAATTGTAATTGCACCTATCGCTGGACCTATTCGAGAACGTGACCCAGCATCCAAGTTTACAAAAGTTTGCGCTATCATAGCACAACCTCCCATTCCTCCAAAAAAACCATTTGTAATATTTGCTGCACCTTGCGCCAAACATTCTTTATTAGAAGAACCTTTAGTTTCTGTAACCTCATCTACCAAAGTTAGTGTTAACAAGGTCTCAATTAATCCAACAGACCCCATGATAATTGAATAAGGTAAAATAATTTTCAAAGTTTCTAAAGTAAACGGAACGCTTGGAATACGAAAATTTGGCAGCTCACCTTTAATACTCGCTATATCCCCAACTGTCTTGGTTTCAATTTTAAAACTTATAACTAATATAAAAATAACACAGATTGCCACTAGTGAAGCAGGAACAGCTTTGGTTATTTTGGGAAAGTAATAAACAATAAATATAGTCAATAAGGTTAATCCAAGCATTGTAAACATAGGTGTTCCTGTTAACCAATGTGGAATACTTTCTGAAGTAGATTTAAATTGTTCTAATTGCGAAATAAAAATTACAATCGCCAAACCATTCAAAAATCCATACATCACAGATTGCGGAATAAGACGAACAAACCTTCCAAGTTTAAAAACACCTACTATAATTTGAAAAATTCCTGCTAAAACAACTGTAGCAAAAATATATTCCTCTCCATATGTTGCATTCAAAGCAATTAAAGTAATAACTGTAGCACCAGCTCCTCCAGATACCATTGCCGGTCTACCTCCAAAAAAAGCAGTTACAATTCCCATAATAAAAGCTCCATACAAACCTATTAAAGGTGATAAACCTGCTAAAATAACAAATGAAAGAGATTCAGGAATCATTGTCATTGCAACAGTTAAACCAGCTAATATTTCATTTTTTATATTAAGTTTATGATTGGTATTTATAAAGGAAGAAACAGACATTTAATTTGATTAAAATTGATACAAAAATAACAATTACTAATTATTTAAAATAAGTTAATATCATCTTTATATATTGAAATCTATACTATTTTTAAATTGTCAAAACAATTCAAAAAAAATCATATTATTAAAGAATTCTCTTCAAAACAAGATATTACTTCTGGATTACTTAAGGAGTTCAAATTATATATTTTTTCTGATGTAAAAAGTATGTTTTAAAATTACAAGGAAAAATAATTAAACTATACCTCATAGACATAAATATAGTTTATTTTTGATAAAAATTAAGCCTTGAATCATTTATTTAAAGTTACGCTAAATTGGATGAAGAAAGAATCACAGAAGGATTCATTAGCCAGAATTTATACAAAAAGTCATCATATTTCGATTGAAGGAAAACCTGATTTAGAAGTTTCTGCTGCGAAAGCTTTCAAAGGTGATCCAAATTTATATAATCCCGAAGATTTGCTTTTGAGTAGTTTGACTTCTTGTCACATGATGTCGTATTTATATTGTTGTACACAACATAAAATTGAAGTGATTTCTTACCAAGACCATTCAGAAGCTACGTTACAAGTGAATCCTGATGGAAGTGGGAAGATTATTAAAGTTGATTTATTTCCTGAAATCATTATTTCTGATTCATCACAAATTGAGTTGGCGCTTTCACTTCATAAAAAAGCAAATAAATTGTGTTTTATAGGAAATTCATGTAATTTCCCAGTATATCATCACGCAAAATGTAGCGCAAAATAAAACTATGTTAATCTTGATTTTAATAATTTATTATGTTCCTAAAGATATCTGAAAAATTATTTATAAAATAATTTTCTTCATAAGATGTAATGAATTCTGGAGACTTCGTTAATGTCCTATTGTTTAATTCAAAGTTTCTTTGTTGTGAAAATAATAGCTCCTTATTTTTTAAATTAAGAATTTGTAAAACAATACTATACCTACTTTTACCTTCTTCAGGTAATTTTGTTTTACCACGACTAAGGTATTGTGCTCCTTGAATAAACGGCTCTACTTTTAACTCTACAATAAATGCATAATCATAATAAGTATCATGATTTATAAAATTGATAAATTCATTCGAGTTATAATATTTATCATAAAAATTTAATGAATTAACAACAGTATTTTCATCATTGAACAATCCTTTAACAGATTGGTTAATTTTTTCATGAAGTTTATCTGTCCCACTTGGAAAATCATTCTTTATGATTACATAATTTTTATGTTTTTCTAAATTAAGCTGAACAATATTATTTTCTCTGAAAGAAATATTTTTCTCAAGACTATTCACATTATACGAATTACATGAAGTAAAAATAATTATTAAAAGTAAAAAGCTATATTTCATAAACGTAAATATAGCTTTTTTATTCTTATTTCAACTTCTCTTTCAAAAATTGTGCTGTGTAGGATTCTTTTACTTTCACAATATCTTCTGGTGTACCTTCAGCAACCAAATAACCACCCTTTTTACCTCCTTCCGGACCAAGATCAATCACCCAATCAGCTACTTTGATAATATCCATATTATGTTCGATTACAAAAACCGAATGTCCCAAATCAATCAAAGCACGTAATGCTTTAATCAATTTTTGAATATCATGGAAATGTAGACCAGTAGAAGGTTCATCAAAAATAAATAAGGTTTTATTAGTCGTTTCTCCTTTCGTCAAGAAGAAAGCCAGCTTCACACGTTGTGCCTCTCCTCCAGAAAGTGTATTCGATGATTGACCAAGTTTTACATAACCTAAACCAACATCTTGCAACGGTTTCAGTTTTTCGACAATTTTATTTTGTTGATGTTCAGCAAAAAAAGTAATTGCTTCATCAATTGTTAGATTTAACACATCTGAAATCGATTTTCCTTCAAACTTAACTTCTAAGATTTCTTTCTTGAAACGTTCCCCATGACAATCTTCGCAAACCAATTCCACATCAGCCATAAATTGCATTTCAATAGTAATTGTTCCTTCTCCTTTACATGCATCACAACGTCCGCCATCTACGTTAAACGAAAAATGTTTTGGTTGAAATCCCATCACTTTACTCGCTTTTTGATTAGCAAATAAATTTCGAATATCGTCGTAAGCTTTTACATAAGTAACAGGATTAGAACGCGAAGATTTCCCAATTGGATTTTGATCGATTAACTCAATTCCTTCCAATTGTTTTAAATCTCCAACTAATTCATCAAAATCACCGATTTTATTTCCAAAAATCTCGAAATGACGCTGAACAGCTGGTGCTAAAATATCTTTCATCAACGTCGATTTACCTGAACCCGAAACACCTGTAATAACGGTTAATTCGTTCAGAGGAAATTTAACATCAATATTTTTTAGATTATTTTCTCTTGCTCCAATAATTTTCAGATAATTAGGAGATTTTAGACGTTTTTTAGGAATTTCAATTTCTAATTTTCCGTTTAAATATTTCGACGTTAATGTATCACCTTTTAATAATTCATTATAGGTTCCTTCAAAAACTACTTCACCTCCATTTGTTCCCGCTTCTGGACCAATATCGATAATATAATCGGCTGCTTTCATGATATCTTCGTCATGTTCTACCACAATCACTGTATTGCCTAAATCTCGTAAACGTTGTAGAATCGTAATAAATTTGGCAGTATCTCGCGAATGTAAACCAATCGAAGGCTCGTCTAACACATACATAGAACCAACCAAACTACTTCCTAAAGAAGTTGCTAAATTGATACGTTGCGATTCTCCTCCAGACAAGGTATTCGAAGCACGATTTAGCGTTAAATATTCTAAACCAACATCTAGCAAAAACATTAAACGCGACTTAATTTCGTATATAATTCGACCAGCAATTTGCTGATCATATTCATTAAATGTAATACTTGTGAAGAAATCATTCAATTCGTTTAAAGGTAAATCAACCAAATCATTAATCGATTTATCCGCAATTTTCACAAAGTTCGTTTCCTTACGCAAACGCTTACCTTTACAAGTCGGACATGTTGTTTTACCACGATAACGAGACAACATTACACGATATTGAATTTTGTATGTATTCTCTTCAACCATTTTGAAGAAACCATCCAATCCTTCCCAATCATTATCACCGCGCCACAAATAGTCTTTTTGCTCTTCAGATAATTCAAAATAAGGTTTATGAATTGGAAAATCTACTTTTTGAGAAAGCTTGATAAAATGATTTTTCCATTCGCCCATTTTCTCTCCTTTCCAAGCAACAACAGCGTCTTCATAAATTGACAACGATTTATTTGGAACGACAAGATTCTCCTCAACACCAATTACTTTTCCATAACCTTCGCAAGTTGGACAAGCTCCATAAGGATTATTGAAACTAAAGAAATGAATCGTTGGTTCATTGAAAATCAGACCATCTGATTCGAATTTATTAGAAAAATATTTTACCGAATTATCTTCTGCATTTACAATCGCTATTTCTCCTTTTCCTTCGAAAAAAGCTGTCTCGATAGAATCTGCTAAACGATGATAAAAAGATTCTTCATCTTCTGTTGGTAATGAAATACGATCAATTAAGAGATGTACATCATTTTCAGGTTGAGGCTCAAAATTAAATGAAATTAAGTCTTCAATTTTCACTTGATTTCCATCCACACTCAATCGTGTAAACCCCTGTTGTTGAAGAATATTCAAATGCTCTGCAAACGAACGTTCCTCTGGCACAACCAATTTTATTTGAAGAATAAATTTAGTTTCAGCCGCAAAAGTTTTTAGATAATCAATTGCATCTGTAACCGAATCTTTTTGAACTAATTCTCCCGTAATGGGCGAATATGTTTTTCCAATACGTGCGTACAACAACTTTAGATAATCGTAAACTTCTGTCGTTGTCCCAACTGTAGAACGTGGATTAGTCGAATTTACTTTTTGCTGAATCGCGATTGCTGGAGCAATTCCTTTGATATAATCAACTTGTGGTTTATCCAATTTCCCTAAAAACTGACGCGCATAAGACGATAAACTTTCGACATAGCGACGCTGACCTTCTGCATACAAAGTATCAAAAGCCAAAGTAGATTTTCCAGAACCAGACATTCCAGTAATCACTATTAACTTGTTTTTCGGTATCGCTAAATCAATGTTTTTTAAGTTGTGCAATTTTGCACCTTTAATCAGAATAAATTCTTTCGGATCAAGTTGATTGATATCTTTTTTCATCTTGGCGCAAAGTTAAGTTATTTTAGAAAGTTAAACTTAATTACCGCAAAAAATCGTTATAAAATATAATGTTTAAAAAAGAATAGATTTGCTAGAAAATATAAAAGCGCATTGACAAGTCAACACGCTTTTTTCAATAAAAAAATAAAAATTTATTCCTGAAATAATAAATAATTTTCGTTATCTAATTTTTGATATCCTACATCATACACATAAAAAATTGTGCCATTTTTTGACTCGTTTATATTTGTGATGTATCTAAAATCAAAATTTTTTAAAGTAAGCTCATCTTTACTTATCGAGCGAATTCCTTCTTCCAATAATGTCTTTAAAATTCGATTATTCTTTCTTAATCTATTATTAATATTTCGTACAATTTCAACTTTGTCACGATTAAGATTATTATTGTAAGAATTTCGACAAAAATCATTACAAAATTTTTTATCCTTGCGCCCAAATAGCGTTTGGTTACATTGTAGGCATGTTTTCATAAGATAGATTTAAGGTTTGTTGAGGCAAATATAATGTAAATAATAATTACTTGTAATAATAACAAGTAATTTATTTAGATTCAATTTAATCTCTAAAAATCAAAGTCTTAAATATTTATAAAATGCTTTTAAATCTTATTTATTATTTTTGTTTAAAATTTATTGATTTTGAGATTTTTGAAAAAACTACCAGACCCTTTTATACTTTTTTTATTTATTGCTATTTTAATTGCTTATGTATATCCAAATATCAGTTTATGGTCTTATAGAGATTTTACATTAAATACAGTAATTGATATCGGAATAATTTTAGTTTTTCTTTTTTATGGATTGAAATTAAATTGGAAAGATGTTTTTAAAGATTTGTCAAATTGGAAAATGCATTTATTGATCCAATCTATAACTTTTATTTTTTTCCCTTTACTTGTTTTGTGTTTTTATCCTATAATAAAGAATTATCCAGCATATTTTACACTCTATGTAGCTATTTTTTATTTGGCTGTTTTACCTAGTACTGTTTCTTCTTCTGTTGTAATGGTTTCTATTGCAAAAGGGAATATTCCAAGTGCTATTTTTAATGCAAGTATTTCGGGTTTAATAGGAATTATTGTAACACCTCTTTGGATGAGTTTATTTTTGTCTAAAAGTGATGGTGATTTTGATTTATTAGGAACTTTTTTAGATTTGGTTCTTAAGATTATTTTGCCTGTTTTTATAGGAGCTATACTGCAGCCATATCTGGGTTTCTTTTATAATAAATACAAAAAACAATTTTCTAATTTGGACAAATTCACAATTGTTTTAATTGTTTATAATAGTTTTAGTCATACTTTTTTAGATGGGCTTTTCTCTAAACTAGGTTTACTTCCTCTTGCTATTGTTTCTATTATCGTTATTGCAATATTCTTTATCTTTTTCAATTTGTCAAAATGGATAGCAAAAAAAATGAATTTTAATCGAGAAGATGATATTACTATACAATTTTGCGCAACTAAAAAATCATTAGTACATGGCTCGGTAATTGCAGCAGTTATTTTTACAGGAGATATAGGGATCTATTTAATTCCTATCATGCTCTATCATACTTTTCAGTTAATTTATGTTAGTTATATTGCTAATCAATATGCAAAAGAAGTTGAATAAAACCATTATCACATTTGTTATTTTTATTGCTCAAATTATTCTATTCTCGATACTTTTCTCTATCGAAAATATCAATGATTTTATCGTTAATAAAATTACATTCCCTATCTCAGAATTTATAACAAGAGTTACAAACTCTTTTAATTTTCCAATAGGAGAAATCTTTTATCTATCAATTGGATTGATTGGTTTTACTCTTATTATTAAATTAATTAAAAGCTTTTTCAAAACAAAGAAAGATATTTCATATACACTCTATTATCTATTAATTTTTGTAAATAGTATTTACTTTATTTACATGTTTGCTTGGGGTGTCATGTATAAAAAACAAACATTAATTTTTGCGCAAAACGAAATTATTATTGAACCTAAAATTTTAAAACAAATATATTGCGATGAACTAGATAAAGCTATCTATGTTAGAAATTTAATCGAGCACAATGATTCAACAACAATTAAGTTCAATTCAAATATAAAAGAATATAATGAAGAGTTTTATAAGCTTCAATACAGTTTAAACGAATTAAAATGGCTCAAAAATTATCGCTTTTTAAAACATGCTCATTTCAAATTATCTTGGATTTCTAAGATGCAGAACTATATGGGAATCTTAGGCTATTACAATCCTTTTACAGCTGAAGCTAATTTAAATCGGTACAATACAGATTTAAAACAACCTGCTACACTTTTTCATGAATATGGTCATCAAATGGGATTTGCATCAGAAAGTGAAGCAAATTTTTTAGCATATTATTTAGGTTCAAAATCTAATAATCCAGAAATTAATTACTCTATTTATTATAAAAGTATATATTCTCTTTTAGGCGCAATATATAAGTCTGATCCTTATTTTGTAAAAATGGAATTAGATAATATGCATCCTAAAATAAAACAAGATCGTAAAGCTGAATTAAATTATTATTTGAAATATGAAGGAAAGACTAGCGATACTTTTTCTGAGTTAAATAATCAGTTCTTAAAAGCAAATAACCAAGAAGGTACAATTAGTTATAGTAAATATGTCGAATTGATTTATTTATTGTATAAAACCAAAAAGCAGAATCTATAGATTCTGCTTTTTGGTTTTTATTTCATTTTAAAAGTTATTGCCAAATATACTTTTCACCCAAACTTAATGTTGATTTGATAACATAATTTCCAACTTCATTTTTTTCTGCTAATACTAAAATAGGATAATATTCTCCAGAAGGAACTAGCTTTGTGATATTAGATGTAAAACTTAAGTTTTCCTTTTTTGTATTTCCAAAAACAGAAGGAACATCAAAGTTAAGTAACTCGAAACCATCTATTTCTTTTGCATCCGTAATATTTTGTTTAGAGAAGTAAACTAATAATTTAAGCTTGTTCGTTGGTTTTGAAGTTAAATTTTGAATAGAATTATTAATTCCATCTACAGTTACCATCAAAGTACTAAAATCAATTTCTAACTTCCAAACTCCTGCTAATTTTACTTTCTTATTCGCATTTTCTACTTCTAAAATACTTTCTACAGGTGTATAAATATCTGATAAAGTTGCATCAATATTTTTTTCAAATGCCAAAGTATTATTTTCTGTCATCTGAGGCAACTCTACATTTTCAACTACTTTATCTATTAAAATATTATTTGATTCTAACGAAATTTTATTACTTAAAATTTTATAATTCAATACATTACCTGTTTCTCTTTCTTTTAATAATAGGATAGGTGTATAATCTCCTTGAGATAAAACTTGAATATCAGAAGCTTTAAATGTTACAATAACATTATTAAAACTTGTTCCATTTCCCTCTAACTGACCTAACTGAGCATTCGTAGCAATTTTATTAGGTAAATCGTACAAATCAACTGAAGATTTAGAAGGTACAAAATATAGGTCAAGGAATAATGTATGACTTGTTTTATTTGAATAATTAGTTAGTTTTCCTCCCGAAATTCTATAGTTTGAAGTAGTTCCATCATTAGAAATTTTCCAAATTCCGTCGAAAGAATAGTCTTTATTAATTGTTGTTGGTAAATTTGTAATGTTTATACTGTCTTGTTGAGCGACAACAAAACTACTTGTCACCATAGTTGCAGTAAAAAATAATTTAGTAAAAATATTCATAGGTTATATTTTAAGCTTTTCACACAAAAATAAGAATTAAAATAACAAAAACTGCTTAAAATCGGATATTTTAAAAATTATATGTAAACTATTAACTTCTGATTATTTAATTTTGCAACGAATTAATGAATTATGACAAAAATATTTCCAAAAGATACTGATCAGTTTGATGATTTTGTTCACAAAGAAACAACTACTTTTGAAGAACTAACTATATTTGATCGTAACAGTTTAGCTCCTATATCTATAGACAATAAGTTTGGTTTAATAGACAAAGAAGGTAATATTGTTATCCCTTTTGAATATCAAAAACTTGTGCTTACTACTGTTAATGCTTATAGTGCTCAAAAAAATGACAAGTGGGGATTCGTTACGAAAACAAATCAAATTCTAATTCCATTTGAATACGAATTAACAAGTGATTACATAGAAAATATTTGCGCTGTAAAGAAGAATGAAAAGTGGGGTTTTATAGATTTATTAAATCAAACTATAATCCCTTTTGAATATGATGGATGTACAGATTTTAAAGCTGGTTTTGCTGGCGTTGAAATTAATGGAAAATGGGGAATGATAAATAAAAGTAATCAATTAATTATTGATTATCAATATGAATACCTTACTCCTGTCGATCAAAATTTTGCTACCTACGGAGAAGCAACTTCTCTAAAGATCAATCGTCCAGATATTTTGGCTTATTTTCCTTATTTCTTATCAAAAGATAATTTTTTAATGAATTTTGGATTAATTTCTACAACTAACAAAAGAGTTTTGGAACCTGTTTCTGAACTACCAATTTTAGAAAGTTTCGATAATCAGCCTGTAGTTCGCCAAAATTATCAATTAGGATATTTAAAAGACAATAAAGATTTTGTGAAGTTTGATCAATTTACAATTGATCCTTACGAAGAAAAAATTCTAAAACAATTAGAGGTAATGAAATAAATAAAAAAGAGCTTTTTAAAAGCTCTTTTTTATTTATTTCATTATAATTTATATTGCATATGTTCATGATTTTCATTCATCAACATTTTTTCTCCAATTACAACAAATCCTTTTCTCTCGTATAATTTCTTTGCACTTGGATTTGAAAAATCTACCAATAATCCTAAAGTTAATTTTTTCTTATTTACTAATTCTTCTATCAAATAATCTAAAATTTCAGTTCCTATTCCTTTTCCTCTAAAGTTTTCAGAAACAGCAATTGTATCAATATAGATTTCACCTGCTTGAGTTTCGTCTTGAGGATAAATTTCTTGTTTATAATCTTTCTTCAATAACTCTAAAACTGGTTTACGAAGTTCATGCAACTTTCCTCCATCATAAAAAGTTGTTGTTCCTGCAAGTTGATTATCATACTCTACTACAATTGTATTTTGATAGCTGTATTGATTATCCTTTTTTTCGATTAATTTTTTTAAAAATAAAATTCCTTCATTATAATCATTTCTTCCTATAAAATCATAAACAATTTTATCCATTGCTAACATCATCAATTCAGCAATTGATGTTGCATCTTCCTTTTTTGCTTCTCTAAAATTTAACATAAAAAATAGCCTTGAGATTTCTCAAGGCTAAGTTAGTAATAATAATTTTGAAAATTATTTAGCTTTTAATTTATCTAATGTATTATTATATCCTTCTTTTGCTTTTTCTCCAGCCTCTTTTGCTTCAGCTTTTACATCTTTTGCAGCTTTGTTAATATCCTCTTTTGCATCTTTTGCTGCAGCATTGATATCTTCCTTAGCTTGAGTAGCTTTTTCGTCTACTTTATTCACTGTATTATTCACTCCTTCTTTTACATCTTGAGCGGCATTATTCACAGCAACTTTTGCATCATCATAAGCTTTCTGAGCAGTAGCTTCTGCAGCTTTATCTCCTTTTGCTTTCGCTTCTTCTAGTTTTGCTTTTGCTTCATCTAATTTTGCTTTTGCGTCTGTTTCAGAAATTGTTGTCGTTGTTGTTTCTGTTACAATTGCAGTAGAATCATTTGCTAAAGAATCTACAGTTACATTAGTTTCTGTTGTTTTTGATGTTTCTTGTTTACAAGAAGTAGCGAATGATAATGAAGCAACTGCTACTAATACAAATAATTTTTTCATAGTCGTTTTTTTATTGTTTTAATAATAGAATCAGTTCTAACAATTTTAATACCAAATTTTATAAACTGATTCATTTTCTTTTAAAAATATTAACGAAAAAAACTATAATATTATTATGAATTTGTTGCCTTAATCATACGATCGTTTCCTGAAATATCTTTATAAATAGTTACATTTTTATATCTTTTCTTAAAAAGAACTTTTGTCTCTTCTCCTAAATATTGATTAATTTCACAATAGATTGTTCCACTGGGTTTTAAATGATTTTTAGCGAATTCTATTACTCTTTCATAAAAAATAAGAGCATCGTCATTTTCGACAAAGAGAGCTAAATGCGGTTCAAAATTTAACACATTTTGATGCATATCTTCTTTTTCTAAATTTCTTATATATGGAGGATTAGATATTATTACATCAAAAGTCTTATTGATTAAAATATCTTCAAGTAAATCTTTTTGAAAAAATTCTATATCAACATTTAATTTTTTTGCGTTTAATGTTGCAATTTTTAATGCTTTTTCTGAAATATCTAAAGCAGATATTTTGGCTTTAGGAAATAATTTAGCTAAAGAAATAGGTATACAACCACTTCCTGTTCCTAAATCTATTATAGATAAATCTTGACTCTGAAAATAATCATTTCGTATTAGTTCAATTAATTCTTCTGTTTCTGGGCGTGGTATCAATGTATTTTCATTTACAAAGAAGAAATCATTATAAAAAAAAGCTTTTCCTGTAATATGTTGTATTGGTTGACCTGCTATTAATTGTTTTAAATCTGAAGAAATTTCTGAAGTAAATTCAATTTCATGTGAAAGGTCAAATTTTAAATTTAATTTATCTTCTAAATAAATAAAAAAAATACTTTCAGTTTCTTCTTTATTATAAATAGTTTGTAATTCTGTAATAAAATGTTGCTTTAACTCAGCTAAAGTCATCTTGTTAAATTTTTGTAAAGTTAGATTTTATTGACTTAATGAGCACGATTATTGTAATTTAAAAATACAACCAAAAATATAGATATATGAAAATGAATAAATTATTATGTACAAGCCTTTTACTTTTTCTTGGATACTTTTCTTTTGCTCAAATAGAAATTGATGGGAATAATCAAAAACAAACTCTTGATTGTAAAGGTCAGAAAGTTGAAGTTGGAGGAAGTGGTCATGTTATCAATCTTAAAGGAGATTGTGGAAAAATAGAAATTATGGGAACCAATAATACTGTAACTGTTAATGGTTTAATATCTGCCGAATTAGCTGGAGAAGGAAATATTCTATATTATCGAAAAGCTATTTCTAAAAATGGTAAACTCCCTCAAACAATAGAAGGCAACAATAATAAAATTATTAAAAAAGATTAAAAATCTTTCCATTTATATTTCAAATACTGGGAATTTCTTTTTATTATTATTAAAAACAGAGAAATTCTTAGTATTTTTTTTGTGAAAAATAAAAAAGCTTAATCTTATAGATTAAGCTTTTAATTAATATTCTATATTTTTTTATGATTCAATTTCATTCAAATCAATTCCTTGCTTTTTCAAAATAACTGTAGAACTAATTGCATAAAATGCTAAATAAGCAAAACAAATTATTCCAGCAATATAACTAAAGTGAATAGAAGTTGCATCTGCTAACAATCCTTGCAAATAACTTACTATTCCACCTCCCATAATCATCATTATTAAAAAGCTACTTCCTTGTGATGTATTTTTTCCTAAACCTTTAATTGCTAAAGCAAAAATACAAGGCCATAACGTACTACAAAAAAGTCCAACACTTGTTATTGCATATACACTAATAATTCCTTTTGTGTTTATTCCAATTAATAAGGCTATTATTCCTATAATTGAAAATGTTAATAAAATACGTGCTGGATTACCTTTTGTTGAAATATCAGCTAAAATTAAAACTAAAATTATTGCAGCATAAAAATAAAATGGTTGTAAATCGTGACCAGCTATTTTATTTACCAATAAGAAAACTCCAAAAGCTAAATAAGGTGCAATAAATTTCAAAATCATTGTTTTCGATTTATCTAAACCAAAAGCTTCCGCAGCTCCTCCCCAACGACCAATCATCATACTTGCCCAATATAAAGAAACATATGGTGCTACTTGAGCAATTGAAAAACCTAACTCTTTTTCCATATAATCAGGCAAATTACTTGCTGTAGACACCTCTACTCCAACATATAAGAAAATAGCAATCATTCCTAAAAGTAATTGAGGATATTTTAATGCTGAAGATCTATCTTTTGAATTTGTTTCAGAATCTATATTTTCCTCTTCTTGCTCTGGATGACTTGGTAATGAAGAAAATTTAAGAAAAATCGCAACAATTAAAAATGCTAAACCTAAGCATAAATAAGGAATCTTTACTGCATCTATACTTAGTTCTGTTTCTCCATTAGAAGCATGGCCAAAAATTGCATAAGCAACAATTAAAGGTCCTATTGTTGTTCCTAAATTATTTATTCCTCCAGCCAATGTTAATCGTTGAGAACCTGTACTAGGATTTCCTAATGCAATTGCTAAAGGATTTGCAACAGTTTGTTGTAATGAAAATCCTAATGCAACTGTAAACAATCCGGATAACATTAAAGGATATGAATGTAAATTAGCTGCAGGAATAAATAAAAGTGTTCCTAATGCTGAAATCAATAATCCTAATGACAAACTATTTTTATAACCTATTTTATTGATTAAATCTTTTCCCATAATCATCGAAATAATCATATAGATTACAGAACCGACAGTATAGGCGATATAAAAAGCTAAGGAGACTAATTGACTTTGTCCTTGAGTTAGATCAAATGCTTTTTTAAATACAGGAATTAAGATATCATTACTTGCTGCTACAAATCCCCAGAAGAAAAATACTGTAACTAATGGTATAAATTGACTCCAGTTTGTTTTTTGTGTTTGCCCCATGTGTTTGTTAAAATGTAGTTTTAATTATTAAACTTATTGATTCTTCAAAAAGCCTATAAATATAATTTATTTATACACTAAATAACAAATACTTTTAGAATTTTAGACTTATTAAAATTCTAAAAAGATTATTCGTTCCGACAAATTAATCAAAGTAACTAAAAATAAAAAGACTGTTTAACAACAGTCTTTTTATAAATTATATTTCTGATGGAATTAATTTAAACTCTATATCAAATACTTCTGCAAAATGTTTTTTAGCAAACTCTTTTATTTCATTCATATCTACCTGATGTCCAAGTTCTCTTTCTAATGAGGCTACAGCTTTATCCTGAATTCCGCATGGAACAATGTATTCAAAATAGCGTAAATCTGTATTCACATTTAACGCAAAACCATGCATCGTTACCCAACGAGAAGCCTTAACACCCATTGCACAAATTTTTCGAGCAAAAGGTCGACCAACGTCTAACCAAACGCCAGTTTCTCCTTGTGATCTCTCACCTTTCAACCCATATTCGGCAATAGTTTTGATAATGACTTCTTCCAAATTGCGCATATATAAATGAATATCTGGCTTGAAATTATCCAAATCCATAATGGGATAACCAACTAATTGTTGCGGTCCGTGATACGTTATATCTCCACCACGATTCGTTTTCACAAAGGTTGCATTTATTTCGTTTAATTTATCACTCGAAGCTAACATATTCTCTAAATGTCCACTTTTCCCAAGCGTATAAACATGTGGATGTTCTACAAAAAGTAAATGATTTTTAGTTTTTTTAAAATCCGAACTTCCCTCCTTTTCTTGCGCTCTATTATATTGTTTTACAGCTATATTTTCTGCTAAAAGACTTTCTTGATAATCCCAAATTTCTTGATAATTTCTGTTAATTCCTAAATCTTGGAATTCGACAATTTGTTTCATTTCACAATGTGTTTCGAATGTCAAATTTACGAAAGAATCAGTTAATAATTAATTTTAGCTTAGCTATTCTTTAAATCGTTTTACTTGACAAAATTGCATATATAAATTGTTTAAAGTAATTTAGAATTCATAAATAATTTATTTTTTATGAAAACAATTCTATTAATCACACTAATGATTAGTTCTCTTGTTATAAACGCTCAAGAATATTCTTTTGCCAAAGATTTTGTTACTGGAAAAGTTACATTAAATGATCTATCTGAATTAAACGGAGAGCTTAAATGGACTCCAAGTCATGATAGTGACTTAAAGTTTAGAAAAACGAAAGATGATAAGGTCACAAAATACAATCCGAATGAAATTATTGGTTTTACAGTTGATAAAATGAGTTTTGTTTCATTAAAAAATCTTATTGTTTGCTCTGATAATTATGCCTTGATAGGACAAACTACGAAAATTAAAGAATCTTTTGCACAAGTCGTTTCTAAAGGAAAATTTAATATTTACTTAATTACTTTAGCAGGATATAACCCAATTAGTAGAGCTCCAGAAGATTATCTCAACTTTATTTTTCAGGATGCAACTAATGAAAAAAATAATCTTATTGCTTATTCATATTTAATTAGAATGAAAGAAAAAAAATACGAAAAAGCAAAAGCGGATTTGTATATTTTATTTAAAGATTATCCTGAAGTAATAGAAAAAATCAAAAGTTTTAATAAAGAAAATAGTTTTCTAGAACTAATAGAAATGATTAGTAAAATTTAAGAAATAATAGAAATGAAATTAGCTCTTTTGTTATCAAGTATCTTTTTATTGTTTAATGGATGTCTTTCTTTTAAAGAAGTTGATAGTCAAAAAAACAATTTAGATGTAACAAATATCAAAAAATTAAATGGTAATTATCAAATTATTCAAATAAATAATGACTCTATTTATAAAAAACAAAGAGTATATAGTAACTTATTTCAACAATTAGATAGAAAACTAATAAAGGACACTCTACATATAGATTCGCTAAAAACCTATTCGTTAAAAATAGACATTTTAAGTAAAAAAAAGATGAAGCTTCTTTATCTTGAAAATGGTACTTTATTTAGAGAACGAGTAATTAAAACTAAACTAAAAAAAGATGGCTTTTTGTATTTAAAAAATAAAAACTTTCAGCCACTTTTAATCCCTTATATTGCTGGTGCAATTGATATTAATAAAATTAGATTTGGTTTAGATACTAACAATAATCTAATCTTAGATGTTGCTAATCATACTTCAGGAGCTATTTTACTTATTGCATTTTTAGACGGACGAACTAATAAATATAGGTTAACTTATGAAAGAATTGATTAATAATAATTTAATATGTAACATTAATTAACTTCGGTTCATCAGCAATTAACTCTGAAAAAGTATAATTAAACTCAACTGTTTTCTGATCTAAACTAAAGTTACTTCCATTTTCTGAACTTGCAGTTATTTTTTGAGGTGTATGAATAATTAATTTATATTTAAACAAACTAGAATAAGTTGACTCACCACCAAATTGTGTTGAAAGACCATTTATTAACTTTTCATAAGCTGCTTTATCTATTTTAATTTCAACCTTATTTTTTGTAATTACCTTTTGATTATTAATATATTTAGAACTGAAAGGATTATCAATTGCATTAAAAAAATCAAATAAAAAATCATTCAACAACTTAGATTCAGAAGCCATATTTTCATTTGTAGAAACTAATTCAGTCGAATAATTTAGTGTTTTAAAATCAACCTTAATAATATGTTGCTTTACTTTTTCATAAGTTGTTTTATTATTCGCTAAAAACTTGTTTGCTGCCTCATTATGACTTTTTAATAATTCATCATTATTCTTGATTTCTGTAAAAAATTTTTCAAGCGTCATTCCTTTTTCCATAGCTTGCACAAATTTTTTTTGTTCATCCAAAGTACTAAAGAAATCATTTTGATCTGGAATATAGGTTTGTAATTCAGCTCCATCTACATTGTATGTATACTTTATTTTGCCATCTTCTTGTATCGTAAATTCTTCTTTTATTGTACAAGACGTTATACCTATTATTGTTAAAAAAGTGAATCCTATTTTTTTCATTTCAATTATACATTTAAAATTCAAAAATAGTATAAATTATTATTTTAAATCTCACTAAAAATAATGGTTTTAGGCAATTCATTAACGATTGAATAAAAATCTTTATCTTTGGAATTCTTAGAAATCGGTAGAATAAAATAATCAAATAAAAATGAAAAAACTATTCGTTAAAGGATCTATTTTAATGGCTTTGTTTGCAAACTTTAGTGCTTTTGCTCAACAAGGTGGTGGAATGTGGATTCCAACAGAATTGAATGAAAAGGAAATGAAAGACATGGGATTGAAAATCTCATCAAAAGACATTTTCAGTACAGGAGATAAAAGTATCAACAATGCAGTTGCTCACTTTGGTGGCGGTTGTACGTCAGAGGTTATTTCTCCAAATGGTTTATTATTAACTAATCATCACTGTGGTTATGGAGAGATCCAAGCGCATTCATCTTTAGAAAATGATTATTTAACAGATGGTTTTTGGGCTAAAGAGTTGAAAGACGAATTACCAAACGAAGGTCTAACAGCCACTTTTATTGTAGATATTAAAGATGTAACTACTGCAATATTAGCTGGTGTTAATGATAATATGTCGGAGGAAGATCGTAACAAAATCATCAAGAAAAATATTGAAGATTTTAATGCTAAAAGCAAGACAGAATCTTATCGTTCAGTATTTATCAAACCTTTTTACAAAGGAAATAAATATTACCAATTTACGACAGAAACATACAAAGATGTTCGTTTAGTTGGTGCGCCACCTTCTGCAATCGGAAAATATGGAAATGACACAGACAACTGGGTTTGGCCACGTCATACAGGAGATTTTTCGATGTTTAGAATTTATGCAGACAAAAATAACAAACCTGCAGATTATTCTCCAGAAAACGTTCCTTACAAACCAAAACATTTCTTACCTATTAATATTTCGGGAATTAGCGAGGATGATTTCACGTTTGTATATGGTTTCCCAGGTACAACAGACGAATATTTACCAGCTTCTTCTATCGAACAAATAAAAGATGTCATCAATCCTGCGCGTATTAATGTACGTACGATTGCGTTATCTCACATTGATAAAAAAATGCGTGAAGACAATGCAACTCGTATTGCTTATGCTTCTAAGCAAGCACGTATTTCGAATGCACACAAAAAGTGGATTGGTGAAGTTTTAGGATTAAATCGTTCGAAAGCTGTAGAAAAGCGTCAACAACATGAGCAAGATTTCATGAATCGTATTGCGAAAAACCCTAAATTAAAAGGTCAATATTCGAATATTATTTCTGAATTAAATCAAGTTAATAAGGCAAATCAAGATTACAATTTAGCGTATACAATGTATTCTGAAACGTTTTTCTCAAATTCAGAAACATTTAGAATGGCGTTAACATTGAACAATATTTTGAATGCTGTTGGACAAAAAAATTACGCAGAAACAAAAGCTAAAGCTTTGAATACAGTTGCGTCTATGCACAAGGATTATAATCCTGAATTAGACAAAACCATTTCTTCTGATTTGGCAGATAATTATTTTAAAGTTGTTCCTCAAAATTTATTACCAAATACAACTGCAGCGAACATTAAAACTGCTTTAGGAAATTCGGTTATCAACGGAACAAAAAAAATCAACGAACAATCTGTTTTAGGAAATATCAAAGCGTTAGCTGAAAATGATACTGAGTTTATCAAAGCCTTAAAAGAAGATGCTCTAATTGCTCAAATTCGTTTGATTTTAGATGCAAATCAAACTAAAGTAACGCCTACATATTTAGCGAATCAAGATAAAATAAACAAGTTGATGCGTACGTATATGAAAGCCCAAATGGATGTATTTACAGACAAGAAAATCTTTCCAGATGCGAATTCTACTTTACGTGTAACTTACGGAAAAGTTGATGGTTACCAACCTCGCGATGCGGTTTATTACGAGCCTGTAACACACATGGAAGGTGTCATGGAAAAATATATTCCAGGTGATTATGAATATGATTTACCAAAACAAATGGTAAGTTTATACGACAAAAAAGATTACGGAAAATATGCTGATAAAAACGGTAAATTACCTGTAAACTTTATTGCTACAAACCATACAACTGGTGGTAATTCTGGTTCTCCAGCATTGAATGCTAAAGGAGAATTAATCGGTTTGAATTTTGACCGTGTTTGGGAAGGAACGATGTCAGATTTAAATTATGATCCTGAAATTTGTCGTAATATTATGGTTGACTCTCGCTACATTTTGTGGGTAGTTGACAAGTATGCTAATGCGCAACGTTTGATTGATGAAATGACAATCGTTGACGAAAGCAAAAATACGAAGAAAAAATAATTTTTTTTATTACATACTGAAAACCACGTTTTTATAACGTGGTTTTTTTATTGAAATAAACGTAAGATTCAAATAAAATCTTAAGAAATAAAACTATATTTATACCTACTATTTAAAAGATTGTCAAAATAAATATACTTAATTATGGAAGTCATTAAAAAATGGCCGTTTTATTTAAAGCTAGCCTGCTCATTATTGTCTATCATTTGTTTAACATTTATATCAATAATTGGCAAAAGTATTTTGGTTCCATTAATTTTAGGATTTTTAATTTCTATATTACTAGCTCCAATTTGTTCTATATTTGAAAGATATTTGCGTTTACCTCGCGCTATTTCAAGTATAATAACTACTTTATTATTTGCAGCTTTTATTCTAGGAATTTTTTATATGATTGCTATTCAAATGGCTGATATAGCAAATGAGTGGCCAATTTTCCAAAAACAAATTATAGAAGCTTTTATCGATTTACAAAAATGGATTCATGAGACCTTTGGCATTAATTCTCATGCACAAATGGAATATTTTACCAAAAATATTAAAACAACTATCGAAACGAGTACAATTGTAATTGAAAAAGTAATTTCAATTGTTTCTTCAATGGCTGTGACAATTCTGTTTACATTTTTATACATTATTTTTCTTCTGATTTATCGTCGCCATTTGGTTAAGTTCTTGTATTATGCTTTCAATTCAAACACACATGATCAAGTATATAATGTTATTACATCTATTCAAAAAATGGTAAAACAATACTTAATTGGACTGTTTCTTCAAATGTTAATCGTTTCAATTTTAGCTTTTATTGCTTTTTCTATTCTTGGACTTAAATATAAATTTGTCTTAGCTATACTGACAGGAGTTTTGAACGTTATTCCTTATGTAGGAATTATTATTTCATTAATTGTTACTCTAATTATAACATTTGCAACAATGTCCGCATCAAAATTATTTTTTGTATTAATTGCTTTTATTGCTATTCATGCTATTGATGGAAATGTTGTAATGCCTAAAATAGTTGGTTCGAAAGTAAAGATTAATTCTCTTGTAGTTGTAATTGGTCTTGTCATTGGAGAAATGACTTGGGGAATTATGGGAATGTTATTATGTATTCCAATTCTTGCTTTAATGAAAATTGTTTTTGATAATGTTACAGAACTGAAACCTTGGGGATATTTATTAGGAGACGAAGATTCTACAGAAATTGATGATGATTTAAATACATTTCTAGCTAAAAAAAAACCAAAAAAATTAAAGAAAAAAGCAAAGAAGTTGGACGAGAATATTGAATAATCTAATTTCTATTTTACATAATTATCACTCTTTATGAAAAACAATTTACTTTTCATTTTTAGTTTATTGATTTTCAGTATTTCTTGCGAAAAGAAGTTAGAAAAAGAAGTAAATAAAATATATAATACAATGTCAATTGATGATAGAAATTTATCTATAAGAATTTATAAATATTCTGATTCAATAGATTTTATTACATGGAAGAATATCAATGATTACACAACAAGATCATTCAAAAATTTCTAAGAACGATAAAAAAGCATTAGAAGAGAATATTTATAAAGTAGTTACAACTCCATATGAAAATGAAATATTTTGCACAGACTATGTGGGGAAAATAAGTATTAGTATGTCCAATCATAATAGCACTTATTCTATGAATCTAAATTCCGTTTGTGATTGGACAACCTTTAATGAAGAAACTAAGAATATTTCTAAAATAATTGATCGTTATAAATAAAATTTTATTTTATCAAATAGAATGAGAAACTGAAATAAATTCAGTTTGACAATACAAAAAAAGTCTATAACAAATTGTTATAGACTTTTTTTGTATTATGTAATTTGAAGTTAACTGTTCTTCAAATATTTTTTTTCTAAGAAATAATATAATTTCAGGAAAACAATAGAAAAAAATATTCCGATAAGCGTTCCGAAAAATATATCTCCCGTAAAATGCACACCAACATAAACTCTACTGTAAGCAACCATTAACGCCCAAACAAGTAAGACATACAATAACCATTTGTAATAACGTCTCAAAAGTATTCCCATAAAAATTGCAATAGCCATATGATTAGATGCATGCGCCGAAGTAAAACCATATTTACCTCTACCCTCGCAATCTATCGGACGAAATAATCCTTGAATTGATTCGGTGTAACATGGACGAAAACGTTGAAAAGTATTTTTTAGGATATTTGTAAATTGATCAGCACAAGTTATCATTAGTGCAATACAAATCCCTGCTAACAAGGTTTTTTTCCAACCAAGTTTCACATAAAGTAAGATGAGAAAGATTACATAAAGTGGAATCCATGTTTTTTTATCAGTTACTAATAACCAAAACCAATCCCATTTCTCGTTACCTAAGTTATTGAAATACAAAAAAAATTGTACATCCCAATCAAAATAATCTTGTATCATTATCTACTAACTGTTCCTCCTAAACCTAATGTTTCATTAACAATTATTGGTTCTTCTACAACAGATTCTACCTTTTCAATAATTGGTTCTGTTGCTTCTGTCCCTTCTCTAACAACTGCATCCAAATCTATTTCAGAGTCATTAGATTTCATTACTGGAGCATTTGTATCTTTTAGAGCTAAATCTACAGTATTGTCTTGATGAATTGCATCATGAATTTCATCTACTGGATTACGAACCTCATCAAAAGATTTCTGAAAATCTTCCATTGGATTGATTTTCTGGAAAGAATCTTTTATTTCGTTCATTGGATTTAACTCTTTTATTGTATTCTGAATATCTTTTGTAGGATCAACTTCCTGTACAGGATTCATGATTTCTTGTTTGATATCTTCAGAAGCTTCTTTTAATTTGCGTACAGCAGTTCCCAAACCACGAGCAATTTCTGGAATTTTGTCTGGTCCAAAAATCACTACAGCAACCACCATAATAATCACGACTTCCTGGAAGTCTAAAAACGCTGGGTATATTACTAAACTATTCACAAAACAAATGTATAAAATCTAAATGGAGTAAAAGAAAAAAAGCCATCAAATTTCTTTGATGGCTTTCTTAAAATTTATTTAAAATTTGAATCTTATTTATTCATTTGACCTTTTTTAGTAAAGTCATACAATAAAGGAGATGCAACGAAAATAGATGAGAATGTACCAATTACGATACCGATTAATTTCGCAAACATAAATCCTTTAATTGATTCTCCACCAAATGCAAAGATGATTAATACGATTAAGAACGTTGATAAAGACGTATTAATTGTACGAGATAATGTTTCTGATGTAGAAATATTGATAATGTCGTACAAATTGTGTTTTTTCTCAACTGTTAAATTCTCACGAATACGATCTAAAATAATAATCGAGTCATTCATCGAGTAACCAATTACCGTTAAAATAGCTGCAATAAACGCTTGGTCAATCTCCATATTGAAAGGCATTATTCCTTTTAATAAAGAGAAAACTCCTAATACAATAATTACGTCATGCGCTAATGCTATAATTGTTGATAATGAGAATTGCCAACGTTTAAACATAATGATTAAGTAGAAGAAAATTGCTACTAATGCTAAAGAAACCGCTATATAAGAAGCTCTTGTTGTATCATCAGCAATTGTAGGACCTACTTTTGCAGAAGACATTAAACCAATTGAAGCATTATCTTCTGAGAAATCTTTCTCAGACATATTTGCTGGTAAATATGACTTAAGACCTGTATATAATTTATCTTTAATCTCGTCATCAACATTAGTTCCATCTTCGTCAGCTTTGTAAGCTGTTGTAATTTTCACTTGGTTTTGACCTCCATATGTTTTTACTTGAGGTATCATTTTTTCTCCTTCTAAAACAAATACATCACCTAAACTTTCAGAAATCTGTTGAGGATCTACGTGTTTATCAAAACGAACTGTATATGTACGTCCACCTTGGAACTCGATTCCCATATCGAATCCTTTCGTGAAAATAGAAATCAATGCAACGACTGTTAAAACAATTGAAATCGCATAAGATATTTTTCTTGTTTTTAATAAATCAACTTTGATATTCTGTAACCAATGCGCTGTAAATGATGTATAAAAAGGAACCGTTTTTCCTTTTGATAAACGCCCTTCTACGAAATAACGTGTAATAAAAATAGCTGTAAATGTAGAAGTAAAAATACCAATCATAAACGTTGTTGCAAAACCTACAACAGGACCTTTACCAAAGAAGAATAAAATTAATGCTGTGATAAACGACGTTGAGTTAGCGTCTATAATTGCAGAGAAAGCTCCTTTCCAAGAATAAGCGAAATCTACTGCTTGACGCAATGATTTTCCTTTTCTTAATTCTTCTTTTACACGTTCGTAAATTAAGATATTCGCGTCCATTCCTGTTACCAATGTCAAGATAATCCCGGCAATACCTGGTAAAGATAATGTAGCTTTAAGTGATACTAAAAATCCTAATAAGAATAATAAGTTAATGATTAATGCAATGTTAGCATAAATACCTGCACGACTATAGTAAAATAACATCCAGATTAATACTAATGCAAATGCACAACCAAAAGCAATTAATGAACTATTAATAGCTTCTTGTCCTAATGATGGACCAACAACCTCAGCAGAAACAATTTTAGACGAAGCTGGTAAAGAACCTGCTTGTAAAATATTAGCTAAATCTTTTGCTTCTTCTAATGTAAAGTTTCCTGAAATTTGAGAATTACCTCCTGTAATCTGGTTTTTGATGTTTGGCGCTGAATAAACCATGTTATCTAACACAATTGCAACACCTTGTCCATTTCTATCTACTGCAGATGGTTTTAATTCATCTGTAATACGTGCCCATTCTTGTGCTCCAGCTGGATTCATTTGCATTGAAACAACTGGTTCATTTGTTAAGGAACCTGCATTACGTTCTGCAGAAGCAGAAACTACTTTATCTCCAGTAATTAACGGTTCTTGTGACCCATTTTTACCTTTTAAAACATAAAACTCTAATAATTTAGGAGCAAACTTATCGTTTGCTTGTTTTCCTAAATCCATTGGTTTATTTGCCCAAGAATATTTGTAACCTCTAATATTTGCTGGTAATCCTGATACAAAACCTTTGTCTTGCATTACACGATTTACAACAGCAGTATCTTTAACATCTACAACAAAACTTGCGTTAGAACCTGCTGGTTGCATAACTTCAGCTAAAGTTTTGATTGGTTGTCCTTTATCATTCTTTACATTATATTTTTCTGTGTTAACACTAGAAAAGTATTGTAAAACTGTCGGATCTTGGCGAACAACTTGCCAAAATTCTAACTTAGCTGTAGATTGTAATAATTTTTTTACACGATCAGTATCTGAAACACCTGGTAATTCTACCAAGATACGCCCATCTCCTTTATCTCCTAAACGTTGAATTACTGGCTCAACAACACCAAATTGATTGATACGAGAACTAATTACATCATAAGCTGTTGCAACTTTAGCCTCTATATCTCTACGAATAACTTCTTTTACTTGATCGTCAGAAGCATTGTATGCTATTTTATCTGCATTATTTTTATTTCCAAATAAATCTGCAGCAGCATATTTAGTTCCTCCTTTTATTTTATCAAATTCTTGAAAAAATAATTCAACATAAGGTACGTTACCGTTCGTTTTTTGAGCTTTATCTGTAGCGTCCAAAGCCTCTGCCAACATAGGGTTTTGACTTTTCGCTGATAAATTCTCTAATAAATCTCTTTCAGAAACCTGTAAGATTACGTTGATACCACCTTTCAAATCTAATCCTAAATTGATTTCATTGTTTTTGGCATACGTATAATCGTACTTAATAATTCCCAAATCAAGTGGATGTTGAGCCAAGCTATCTAAAATTCTTGGTTCATCTTCTGGCTTACTCGCTAAGTGCGCCGCCTCATGCTCCACTTTAGTTGTGTACCAAGTATAACTTAGTTGTCTGATACACAAGAGACTTAAAATAATTGCAAATGCTGCAATGAGCCATCTTCCTCGCATAATGTTTAATTGATAAATAAATTTTGACGGACAAATATAATAGTCTTGAAAATACTTTCACAATTTTTTAAGAATAAATCGAAAATGAATGTCCGTTTTTCGAAATTCGTTATTCTATAATTTAAATTTCTTTTTGATATTTGTAAATATAAATTGATGCCTTTTTTGAGTCATCATCATTATCTTCACACAAATATAATGTATAGTTTTTTCGAGATTCTTTATACAACGCTAAACCTTCTATTTTCTTATAATCTGAGATTTTTTTCCAACGTACTACTTCCATTGTATTCAAATCTAGTTCTCCTAAAATAGACCCTTTAATTTCTCCATTAAACTGAGTTGTACTTTTAGATTCTACTGTAGCTGTGAATAAAACTTTTCCATCAACCAAAATAGCATCAGAAAATGTTGTTGTTTCATTATTTAATTTTGGTAATTTGATTGAAAAAAAGTCAATTGGTTTATCTTTTAAATCACTTATTTTTCCTCCAACTCTATAGATTCCGTTTACACCAGCAGGTCCGTTTCCTCTATTAAAAAAATATGTACAATGTCCATCAGTAAGAATTCCTTCAATATTAAAATCTTTTTTAGATAATTTTGAAGTGTTTAAGAATTCATCAAAAAGAAAACTATAATTATTATTTTCTACTTTTTTTGTTTTAATATTATAAGAAATTAAATCGAAGCGGTTTTCTTTTGATCCAGAGCCTAATATATACAAATGATCTTCATATTTTGTAATTGCCTCAAAATCTGGTTTATCTTTTTTTGTTATAGACTTTACTTCTGGATTAAGATCTACTTTTTCTACTTCTTTTTTCTTCTTATTATAAATATACAAATGCGCATCATCATCAGAAATTGTGTAAACATGATGTTTATCTACAACTAATCCTGATGCTGCTCCTAGCCCATTTATAATGATTAAAACCTTAAGAATGAAGTCATAAAACAGCATAGTATTTTGTTTATTTTCTAATGATGTCAAAAGTAATCAAAGATTATCAGAAACCTTGATAAATAAACGTTTTTTTGAAAAAAAAGAACTTAACTTTGCACAGCAAGATAAAAAAAGAAGCTAATGAAAATTCTAAAAATTTATATTGATGCTTATAGCGGTTTGTCTAAGGAGTCTTGGATGCTGGCTATTGTAATGTTATTGAATCGTATGGGTTCGATGGTTTTACCTTTTTTAGGAATTTATCTTATATCCGAACTTAATTTTAGTTTAGAACAATCTGGAATTGTGTTAAGTTGTTATGGAATAGGAGCTGTTCTAGGTTCTTGGCTTGGTGGATGGATTACTGATAAAATTGGAAATTTTAAAGTACAAGCTTTAAGTTTATTTTTAAGCGCTCCTCTATTTCTTATTCTACCTTATTTTACAACAGTTCTGTCATTCTCTATTATCATGCTTATTTTAAGTACTATTAGTGAAATGTTTAGACCTGCAAACTCTGTTGCAATAACGCGTTATGCTAAAAAAGAAAATATAACACGTGCATTTTCTTTGAATAGAATGGCTATTAATCTAGGTTTTTCTATTGGCCCATCTATGGGAGGTTTTTTATCTAACTACTCATACGATTTATTGTTTTATTGTAACGCTGCAGCTGCACTTATCGCAGGTATTGTATTTGTAGCTTTTTTCTATGGAAGAAAAGAACGAAATTCTGCTGAGCATGAGTCCAAAGATTTCAAACAAAATGAAGTGAAAGAACGAAATGCATACACAGATATGCCTTTTATTTTGTTTAATGTAATTTGTCTACTTTTCTCAGTCGCATTTTTTCAAATCCTAAATACTCTTCCTTTGTTCTACAAAGATGTTGTTAAAATGACACAATCAGAAATTGGATTGTTAATGGGATTTAGTGGATTCATTATTGTTGTTTTTGAAATGTTACTAATTCATTACACAGAGAAAAAATATACTATAACCAAACTTCTAGTATTCGGATCATTTATTACTGCTATTAGTTATTCTATTTTTAGTTTCAATCATACAATTGGAATGTTATACTTAGCTATATCAATGATGTCGATTGGTGAAATGTTAGTACTTCCTTTAATGTCTACAGTAACTGCTTTCAGGGCACAGAAAAATAATCGTGGTGCATATATGGGATTAAATGGAATGTCAAATGCAGCAGCATTCATTATATCTCCTTTTCTAGGAACACATATAGCAACTTCTTATGGTTTTGATATTTTATGGATTCTAACTTCTATAGTGCTAATTGTAGTTGCAATAGGATATCATTTCTTAACTAAACCACTTTTACCAAAGAATTTGCAATAAAATGTTTATCTTCGATAATCTAAAATTTAGAATTCAATGAAAGTATATACAAAAACTGGAGACAAAGGAACAACAGGACTTTACGGAGGAACACGTGTTTCTAAAAACAGTTTAAAAATAGAATCTTATGGAACAGTTGATGAACTAAATTCATATTTAGGTTTAATTCGTTCTTATGAAATAGATCCTGCACTAGAAGAAGAAATTATCATTATTCAAAAAGATTTATTTAATCTTGGTGCTGAATTAGCAACTCCTATTGATAAATTATATTTAGCAAACGGTAAACCTCGTATTCCAAAAACTATTTCAGAACAAGATATCATACAGTTAGAAGATTGGATCGATGATTTAGAAGGTCAATTGGAACAATTAACACACTTCATTCTTCCTGGTGGTAATCAACCAGCTTCTCATGCACATGTAGCTCGTTGCATTTGTCGCCGTGCAGAACGTTTAACAGTTGGTTTAGCTGAAGTAGAAGAAATTCGTCCTGAATTACAAAAATATCTAAATCGTCTTTCTGATTATTTATTTGTTCTAGGTAGAAAAATCGCTACAGATAATAATCACGAAGAAGTAAAATGGATTCCTGGTGAATAAAGCATTATTATTTTTAAATGGTGAAGTGCCTAAAATTCTACCTGATACTACAAATTATGAAAAGATTTTTTGTACAGATGGAGCATTTCGTTATTTACAAAAGTTAAATATAACGCCCGATGTTATTTCGGGCGATTTTGATTCTTTCGAGTTAAGTCAGTTTCCTCCTGAAACAGAAGTCATTTCTACTCCAGATCAAAATGATACTGATTTTGCAAAAGCTTTGCAGATTATTTTAAACAAAGGTTTCGATAATGTTGACGTTTTTGGCGCAAGTGGTCGTCAACAAGATCATTTTATTGGCAATCTTAATGCTGCTTATCGTTTTAAAGATCAATTAAATATCACATTTTACGATAATTATAGTAAATATTTTTTTGCAGAAAAATTAACTAAGTTAGAAGGTT
Source organism: Empedobacter tilapiae (assembly GCF_004785645.1). Classification (GTDB taxonomy): domain Bacteria; phylum Bacteroidota; class Bacteroidia; order Flavobacteriales; family Weeksellaceae; genus Empedobacter; species Empedobacter tilapiae. The sequence goes on from NZ_SRPE01000010.1 coordinate 101,072, forward strand.
ATTTTGGACGAACAATCTCCTTAATTCCTTTTCCTGAATGTAAAAACGTTACCACAAAAGGTTTAGAATATCCATTAAATAAAGAAGATTTAAATCTTCTTTCTCGCATCGGAACACGTAATAAAGCAAATCAAGATCATATTAGCATCGAGTACTCTGAAGGTAATTTAGTCCTATTTATTATTCATCAAGAATACCCTATTTTATTGGCTTAATTTCACTACATCTAGTGAAATTATTTCTTCTTCTTTTTTGTATATTTACTGAAAACCAATAACTATGAATAAATTTTCAGTAATTGTTGCTTCAGTTTTGGCTATTGGATTAGTCTTTGGAGCTTTTATTTTAGGAAATGCGTATAAATACAAATTTAAATCAACAGAATCTATTAATGTAACAGGAAATGCTTTAAAAGACTTTGATGCAGATTTAGTTAAATGGCGTGCTACTTTTAGTCGAAAAGATTTTGATTTACGCGTAGCTTCAGATCAGTTAAAAGAAGATCAAAAAGTTGTTCGAGATTTTTTGATTTCTCAAGGGATTAAACCAAATGAAATTGTTTTTGAAGCTGTTAATATTTCAAAAGATTTTCAGTATGGAACGGATTCTAATGGAAACTCAACAAGCCAATTTACAGGTTATAACCTTTCTCAAGATGCTACAATCGAGTCGAAAGAATTAGATAAAATTGAAAAAGCTTCGCGTGAAATTTCAAATTTAATTAGTCAAGGAATTGAATTAAGTTCTTCAAATCCAAATTATTATTATTCTAAATTGGAAGATTTAAAACTTGAATTAATTGCGCAGGCTTCTGCAAATGCAAAACAACGAGCAGAAAATATTGCCACAAAATCTGGTTCTAGTTTAGGAAAATTAAAACAAGCAGATTTGGGTATTTTTCAAATTACAGGTAAAAATGATAATGAAGAATATTCGGCTGGAGGATCATTTAATACTACATCTCGCCAAAAAACAGCTCAAATAACTGTAAGAGCGAGTTATAACTCAAATTAAAAATAAAAAGCTTCTTAATAATTAAGAAGCTTTTTATTTTAAGTGAATGCTACAACTATCAATATTAATAATGTTACAGCTATCAGTATATCAACTAATTTTAAATTAAAACCACCAATACCAATACCTCTTTTTGTAGCATAGTTCTTTTTTGATGAAGACATTATAAATCCAATTTTTTATAGTCTTTTCTAAAACTATGCCACAAAATGCTGAAATTTGTTAAAACCTTACTTTATAGATTTTCTTTCAAAAAATCGATTGATTTTTTTATTACAATAGTCAATTTTTCCGGCAATAGTTCTTTAGTCCAAGGTTCTTTTCCTCCAAAAGTGTGGTTTGCTTCATTTATCAAAAATAACTCTGAATTTTTACTCCATTCATGTAGTAAATCTGCAGTATTAGGTTTTACAGCTTCGTCATTTGTCCCATGAATAATTAAATATGGTTTCTTTAAATGTTGAGCTGCAAACTGAATATTTAGCTCTTTCTCATGTTGTATGAAATCTTCATAGAATTGATAGTAATGTGGCATTTGTTGTTTTGTGCGAGAATTCTCAACATAAAACACTCCATTTTTTTTGAATTCTTCTAATCGTTCTTTTTTAGGAAAACGATTAGAAAAATTATCAATACCTGCTAAAGTAATTAATGCTTTTATTCGATTATCTCGGTAAGCTTGTAAAATTGTATTTCCTCCTCCTCTACTATGTCCTATAATTGCAATTTTAGTAGAGTCAACTTTTGGATGTTTATAAAAAAAGTCAATAATAGCATTATAATCAGACATTTCCTTTGTGTAATTATTATTTCCAAAAGCCATTAAATCATCAAAATTAGTTGGATTATCTAACGTTGTTCCATTATGTGAAAAATTAAACTTTACGAAAACAAATCCTGCTTTTGCAAATTCTTCTGCCATTAGATTAAATGTTCCCCAATCTTTGTATCCTTTATATCCATGTGCAAAAACGATAAGAGGATATTTATTTTCAGTATCAGGATAAAAACAGTCTGCTAAAAAAGGTTTTGTACAAGGATTATCAATAATAATATTTGTCTCTTTATTTATATTTGGATTCATCTTATTCTATTTAGTTATAAAGCTAACTATTTTTGATGAAAAGCTTAAAAAATGTACTCTTTTACAAATTTATTTTACAATCACATTACAAGAATTGTGATTAAAATTAAAGCAGCAATAATAATTAAGATATCAGCAATACTTATTTTCCAACCTTCAAAAAAAGGTTCTTGATATTTTTTATGAATTCTTCTTTTAGACATAATTTAGTTAGTTATTTCTAACAAAATTAAAGAGGTTATGAGGTATAAAAAATGATTCTTATACTAGTTTCCTAATCATTAATCACTCTAAATAACATGCATTAACTCTTCACCATATAAGAAGCCATATTATTTATGATTAAGAACTTATAAAAAATAATTAAATTTTGTCAAGAGCTTTAAGTGTTGCTGTTTCATATTTTCCATATCATGAACTATTACCTCATTTGTATCTGATAGCAACAAATTCTCAATACTTTCATCAACAGCTTCTAAATATTCAGGAAAAATTAATTGAATAGAAACCATATCTCCATTCACTTCTAAGGCACCTCTTGGTGTATCAGTGTTAATTCCAACCTAAGCATTCATCAGGGTAGAAAATAACAACGCTGCAAGTAAAATTACCTTACTTTTATATTTCTGATTCCTATTTTATCTAGTCTTAGAATTTTTAATAATGAAGTTGGTCTGCAAATAAAAAAACACAACTGTCTTAAAAAATAAATTACATAACATTTATTCAGTAAACACCATTTCGATTCATTTTAATAAATATTTTCGAGACTTATAATGAATATATTCTAACTTTGTAAAATGCTAAACAATGATACAATTTGTGCATTGGCAACTGCCAATGGAATGGGCGCTATAGCGGTTATTCGTATTTCTGGACCAGAAGCAATTTCTAAAGTTGCTCAGATTTATCAATCAAAATTTACTTCTACTAAATCTTTGAATGATGCTGAATCTCATACCATACATTTGGGTTATGTGATGGATGGAGATACCATTGTTGACGAAGCGCTTTTCTCTATTTTCAAAAATCCGCATTCTTATACAGGTGAAGATGTTGTTGAGATTTCAACACATGGATCGATTTATATTCAACAAAAAGTGTTGGAATTATTGAACAAAATAGGCATCAGAAATGCTGATCCAGGTGAATATACTTTCAGAGCCTTTTGGAATGGTAAAATGGATTTAACTCAAGCTGAAGCTGTTGCTGATTTAATTGCTTCGGACTCGAAAGCATCACATGAAATTGCCATTAAACAAATGCGTGGAGGATTTTCGAATCAAATCAAAGATTTGAGAGAACAGATGATCAACTTTGCGGCTTTGATGGAATTGGAATTAGATTTTTCTGAAGAAGATGTTGAATTCGCGGATCGCACACAGTTTTATGACTTGTTAAATAAATTACAATCTATTCTAAAACGTTTAGCTGATTCTTTTGCTTTTGGAAATGTGATCAAAAATGGAGTCCCTGTAGCTATTGTAGGTGCACCAAATGCAGGTAAATCTACTTTATTAAATGCCTTATTAAACGAAGAACGCGCCATTGTTTCAGATATTGAAGGAACAACACGTGATACGATTGAAGAAACAATTTATATTGATGGTGTTGGGTTCCGTTTTATTGATACAGCAGGTATTCGTGAAGCAGGAGATACCATAGAACGTATAGGAATTGAAAAAACATTTGAAAAAATAGACAATGCTTCGATTATTATCTATTTGTATGATGCAAACATTACTGCTGATAACCAAATTGCCAATCAATTGGATGACTTGCAACGTAGAGGAAAAATCTTGTTTAATGTTGCCAATAAAATTGATGTTACCAATAACGAATCAGCTATTACAGCAGCTATCAAACAAGAATTTAAAGATGTTGTTCATTTAGAAATTTCAGCCAAAGATCAATTTAATATTGAAGCTTTAAAAGAAAATTTGATTCATCAAATTAAATTAAAAGGAACTAATCAAGATGATACGATTGTAACGAATTCTCGTCACTTAGAAGCTTTGCAAAATACACTTTCTCAAATCGGAAAGATCAAACAAGGTATGGACATGGGACTTCCTGGAGATTTGTTAGCCATGGATATCCGTGAAGCTTTAACTTATTTAGGTCATATTACAGGAGAAATAGATGTGGATCAAGATATTCTTGGGACGATTTTTGGAAAATTCTGTATCGGGAAATAAATCGGATAATAACGGATAACAAAAACCTAACAACTACTTAATATAGTGATTGTTAGGTTTTTTATTTTTATATTTGGTGATAGTTAAAAGGCTGTTATTTGTACTTTGTTTGTACCTTATCTACACCTTTTTTTTAAATAATTTTAAAAGATGTAGTTTTCTACATCTCTATTCTATCAAATATGAAAATAAGCTTAAAACAGAAGAAATTAAATTCAGGTAAAATTAGCCTTTATCTAGAATATTATAAAGGTTCAAAAATAGATGATAATGGTAAAGAAATTCATAACCGAGAATTTGAATATTTAGGAAAGGAAATTGGTTATCTAATCAAAGATCCAATAAAAGCTGATGAAAAGAAAAATAACAAAGAAATTCTTGAATTAGCAGAAAATATATTAGCTATTCGTAAAAGTGAATTTTTACAAGGTAAATTTGGGATTGTAGATAGAGATAAAGCTAACATTACCCTATATGAATATTTTGACCAATTAAAAGAACATCGTTCTTCTTATTTATCAAATTACGGAACTTGGAAATCTGTAAAACGTTACATCGATCAATACTTTCATCATTCAACTACACTTTCAGAACTAACTATTGATTCTATAAATGGATTTAAACGATTTTTAGATGTAGATGCAAAAACCAAACATGGGACACCTTTAAAACATGGTTCTAAATATTCTTACTTCAATAGATTTAGAGCAACTATTAAGCAAGCTTATGAAGAAGGTTACATCACAAATCATAAGCTTTTAAAGATAAAACCTTTCGAAGAAAAAGAATCTCAACGTGAGTATTTAACTTTTGAAGAACTTCAAAATTTAGCTGTTACTGATTGTAAATATGAAGTAGTGAAACGTGCATTTCTTTTTAGTTGCCTAACAGGTTTAAGATGGAGCGATGTATTCAAATTAACTTGGAAAGAAGTTAGAGATGAAAATGATGATCATCGAATCTTTTTTACGCAACAAAAAACCGATGATTTAGAATATATGTATATCAGTAAACAAGCTCGTGAACTTTTAGGAGAACGTAACTATGCTAATCCAAGAGTCTTTGTAAATTTAAACTATGGTACAGGCACTAATACTGAAATATTACGATGGTGTATGAAAGCAGGAATTACTAAACATATTACTTTTCACTGCGCTAGACATACAGCTGCTACTCTTTTATTAGAAGCTGGAGCAGATTTATATACTGTTATGAAAGTCTTAGGACATAAAGATATCCGAACAACACAGATTTACGCTAAAATCGTTGACAAAAGATTAAAAGAAGCTTCTAACTTATTACCAACTTTAAATTTAGAATTATGATACTTTTTTACAACTTGATTTATATAACGTTGATAACTTTAACAATTTTATTCATAATAAATAAATTACTAAATATCAAAGACCAGAGATTTAAGATAATTTCATACTTGGTTATAATTTCATCAATCTTAATCAATTTTATTTTTTTAAATCCTAATCAAAGTGATTACACCGAAAATTATTTGAGATTAATTGTGATACTTGCTCTTATAGTATTTATTATTATTTTGTATAAGATGATATTTAAAAAAACTCTAAAAGATATCATCAATAATAGAAAAACAACGTTCAATAATACCGAAATCAATCATAATTATCATACAAATATTGATACTATCGATAATTCTAAAACCTTTCAAAACTCACAGACTAATAATCATTTAGAACAAATTAATAATGTAACGAATATTCATTCAAAACAAAGCAGTCAAAAAAAAGAAAAGGTAGACGTTATGAACTCGAGTGAAAATACTAATATTAAATTATCAGAAGAACAACTGAGAAAAGTATACTTTTTTTTTATTGATAACGAACTTTTAGCAGATTATGATTTAGAATTTATAAATTTTAAAGATTTATTTTTAAAAGAACAAATTAGGCTAAAAGCAGATGTCCCAACTTTAAGACAGCTGTATAATAATCTTAAAATTCAAAAGAATATTAAGTTTAATAATATTACAAATGATTTTTTAATCTATTTTATTAACTCAAATGATGATCAAATTTACGATTATAAACAATTTACAAAGGATCCTAAACCTACTTCAGGATTAAATGAAGAAATTAAAAAATTATTTAAAGATTTTTAGTGGTATGACCACTTTTCCCACTTTTCCCACTTTTCCGATATTATAATTTTGCTGGTATAATCATTAAAACATTATACCAATGGACAATTTAATTTTAGAAAAATTATTAAGTATAGAAACTCTATTACTAGATAAAAAGAAGGTATTAAACCCAGATGAATTAGCAAACTATACTGGCTATTCTAAATCGACAATCTATAAAATGGTTCAGAATAATATCCTACCGCATTCAAAGCCAAATGGAAAACATTTATTTTTTGATAAAGACTTAATAGATCAATGGCTTTTATCAAAAGGAAATAAATCAAAAGAACAACTAAAGTCTGATGCTTACAAATACACCACAAAACATAGAAAATAAAAAAGTGATTATTCCCCAATAATCACTTTCAAATATAATTAACAAAGTTTTTTGCTTTGTCTTATTTTTAAATCCTAGGTCAAAGGTAAGGCAAAAAACTTATAATTCAATCATTTTATGAGCAAAAATTATAAGTCGTTACGTTCTGTATTCGACCAGCTAGAGGAATATCTAAAAAATAGATATGATATCAGATTTAATAACATTAGTCTCCTTTATGAATCCTCAATTCAAGGAGAATATAATTACAATGAATTGAATCTAGAACGTCTATATGTAGAAATCGAAAGGAATGATATTCGTATTTCGTTTGACAAGCTTTTAATCTATTTAAAAGCTACATCTAATCATTATAACCCTATCAAAAACTATTTTCATAACCTATTACCAAAATGGGATGGCTATGATTATATAGGCGAATTGGTATCGAAAATTGTAGTGAATGAACATCAAGAGTTTTTTAATCTACAATTCAGAAAGTTTCTAGTTCGCACAATCCTCTGTGCTTGTGAAAAGAAAATAGTTAACAAAAACGCAATTATTTTTTATAGCCCTAAACAAAATATTGGTAAGAGTACTTTTATTCGATACTTATGCCCACCTATTTTAGAAGAATACATAGCTGAGAACATCAGCAACGATAAAGACTCTATTATCAAGATTGCTAAGTCCTTGATTATAAATCTAGATGAGATGCAAAATTTTATGACAAAAGATATAGAATTTACTAAATCTCTTATATCTAAGGACAGCATAAATGAGCGATTACCATATGGGAGAAAATCAGAACGAATTGAACGTATAGCCTCATTTTTAGGATCTACCAATCAAATTGGAATTCTAAAAGACAATAGCAATGTAAGATGGCTTGTTTTTGAGGTCGATCATTTTGATTTCTCCTACTCTACAATTGATATTAATAAAGTTTGGTCACATGCCTATCATTTAGCATATCATGATAAATCATTCAATCCATTCTTAACCGCTGACGAATTAAATTACAATGATGCAAAAAATAGCAAATTCAGAGCTTTTACTCGCGAAGAAGAAGAAATTATTGCATTTGTTGAACACAGTGAAGATGAGAAGGATTTTTTGACGGTTACTGAACTTTGTTTTCAATTAAAAAAAGTCTTCATCAATAAGAATCCAATAGTCTTAGGAAGATTATTAAACAATATAGGTTATAAAACAATTAGAATTGGAGATGAACGTACAAAAAAATACAAAATTAAACTATCAAATTACTATCATGAATTTTTTAGAATGTAAAAAACATCCTATTCATCCCGTTCATCTTATTCAAACCCTCTGTTAATGGACACTTATTCTGGGTAAGATTAGTATTTTATCTTATTCAATCCTATTCAGAATTAAATTTCCTGAACAGGTTGAATAGGATTGGATAGGATGATTTTTAAGCCTCTATCCTACTGATAGAGCAACTTGAATAGGATGAACGGGTAAAATTGTAAACTTAAATAGGATAAAAATGAATTTACACGAGATAAACAGCCTTAATTTTGTGCAATTACTAACAAATCAATTTGGAGTAAATCCACTATATAAATCAGAAAAATCAATATGGGTTAAATCACCTTTTCGACCCAATGAATCTACACCTTCATTTCATATTTCAAAAAACTATAAATATGACATTTGGTTTGATCATGGAAATGGCTTAGGAGGTAAAATTGTAGATTTTTACCTGCATTTTCTAAAAACAGATTTAAAAGGAGTATTAAAGCATTTTAATGAGAAGTCTTTTTCTTTTCAACAGCAAAAAGTTTCAAATGATATATTACCTCCAAAAAATAATTATAATGTCTTAAAATTGAAAAAAATCACTTCATTTCCTTTGATTAAATATTTAGATGAGAGAAAACTTCCTTTAGAAATTGTAAATAGATACTGTAAAGAAATTCATTACAAGTTAAATGATAAAAAATATTACGCAATTGCATTTCCAAATATTCAAAATGGTTTTGAAATTCGAAACAAATATGTCAAAATGTGTTTGATAAAAAAAGATATTACTTTGATTAAAAATAATCAAACTCAATTAAAAATTTTTGAAAGTTGGAGTGATTTTATTAGTTACCTTTTTTTATTTCCTTATGATGAATTTCTATATGATTTTTTGATTTTAAATTCAATTTCATTACTCAGAAAAAATATAAACTTGATTAATCAATATGAAAAAATTGAATCCTATTTGGATCATGATGATGCTGGAAAATCTGCAACAGATTTTTTAAAAACTGAATTAAAAAGTAAAGTAAAAGATGATTCATCTTTTTATAAAAACTTCAAAGATTTGAACGAATTCATAATTAATAAAAATTCTTAAATATAAGTTAAAAATCGATTTACATGCAAGATGTGGATTTGTATGTACAACACAAAACACAACCTGCCTTTAGAGTAAAAAAGGAAAATATTTTTCGGAACTCAAAATACTAAAAACAATTTTCAAAAAAATAGAAAAATGAAAAAAAATAAAAGGATTGCAATTCGATTATCTGAAGAACAGAAAAATAAAATTATTAAATTATCTGAAGATGATAATTTAACAATGACAGACTTAATTGTGAACAAAATTATAACTGATCCACCAAAAAAAATATTTAAACTTCCTCTTGAAGAAATTGAATTTATTAATAAGAATTATTCAATAATTGGAGATCAAATTAATTTAATTGCCAAACAAGTTAACATAGCAAAAAAAATTGATAATAACACTTTAATTGAATTAAATGAGGTTTTGAAAAAATTAATAATAATTAAATCAAAGTCAAATGCAATAATGCAAGAAGTAATTAATGAGGGAAAAGTAGACTAAAAAATGGATCAATATGATCCATTTTTTATTTCCATACAACATCAAGGTTCTCAAAAATTGCTTCGTTATTTTTAGTCATTAACACCTTTGAATAAACGATTATTTTTAATTGTCTTATGATTGGAAAGGTTGTTTCGGTTGTTTTGAATGTGATGGTTGCTTTGGTTGGGATGTTAGGTTCGATATTTTCGGCACGAATTCCATTATTAAATGACACAAATACTTCATAAGTCTGAGCTTGATTTCCTTGAGAATCTATAAAATAAGCCTGCTCACATTGGAAAAAGCTTCGTGTTTCAGCTTCTATATTTTTGTACATAAAAGTTACCGTAACTGTTTTATCAGCTTTAGAACCTACTATACTTGTAATATCAAGCTGTAAACCTTCAATCTTAACCGACTGAATTGGTTTCAATAAACCAAGCGTTTCTTTGTAATAACGATTTTCCTTCGATAATTCTTCATTTTTAGCCTTTTGAAATTTAAGTTCGTTTTCTAAATCAGGACATTTTTGTTGAGCAAAAGAAAAAGAATTTAAAATCGTATAGAATAAGATGAATGTTATAAATTTCACTTTCATTAGTTCTAATTTTAAGTTGTTAAGCAAAATTCATTATATTCTTTTAATTGATTTTCAATCGCTGAATCATACCATTCTTTTGTCGCATAATGTTCTTTATAAGCTTTAATTCCTCCTTTTATAGTAAGAATTCGAGCAAAAAATAAATTAACAAATAAATTAGTTTGATTTTTTTCAATAGCATCAAGAATCTCAATATGGATTTCTTCTATAGAAGCATCATTTCTATTGTATAAAAAAGCATCCGCTGTAAAATTTGCAGTTGAAATGATCATCCAAAACAACTTATTTCTTTCGGATTCATTCAAATTTGAAATATATTCTGAAATAGAATTTACGATGAATGGTTTAAAATCTTCCTTTTTATTAAGTATTCCTGATTTGAAAGAATCTGAAAACTCTTTTACTTCAATTTCATTAATTCTTATAAATTCTGGTGGATTAACATTGCCAAATAAGGCAACGCTTAAGAATTGAGCAATAATACTCTTTTGCTCTTGTAATGTTAATTGTTTTTCCATGTCTAGATTGTTTTTAGAAAAAAAGTAGCGTGGAACTAAATACATTTCGTGACAGAGGTACTAGGATACCCAAACAACCAGAAAGACTCAGCCCACGCCATATATAGACATGGGCGTAAGCCTAACGAAAATTTGGTTGTTTTAGAAGATTCCTAGTTTTCTGACACCAATTGACGAAAGCTTACGCGTACGTAATTACTATTTTAATGATGTAAAGATAGGAAATGATTACTAAATTTATCCTATTAATTATACTTACAATCATGAAAATTCAAATCCTTAGTGATCTACATTTAGAATTTGGTAGTACCTCTCTTTTATTCGAAAATGCAGATTTAATTATTTTAGCTGGTGATACACATCTTGGTATCAAAGGAATTGAATGGTGTAAAAAATATATTCCAAATAAAAAGATTATTTATCTTTTAGGGAATCATGAATATTATAAAGGTTCATACCCTAAAACATTATTAAAGATAAAAGATGCAGCATTAAATTCAAATATAACAGTTTTAGAAAATGATTTTATTGATATTGAAGGAATTCGTTTTCATGGTTGTACACTATGGACAGATTTTTCAATATTTGGAGATCCAATGAAATATGGGATAATTTGTCAAAGTCAAATGAATGATTACAAATATATTAAACGTGATCCTTCTTATTCAAAAATGAGAACTATTGATATTTACCGAATACATAATAAATCTATTGCATGGCTTGAACAAAGCTTGAAGGATTCCATAGCTTTAAAAAATATAGTTATTACACATCATGCACCAAGTATTAAATCTGTACCTGAAGAGTATAAAAATATTTCTGTAACAGCAGCTTATGCTTCAAATTTGGAAGATTTTATTTTAGAACATCAACCAATGTATTGGATTCATGGACATATTCACACACCTTGTCGATACAAGATTGGTGCTACTGAAATCATCTGTAATCCTCATGGATATATTGATGAAATAGATAATGGTTTTATAAAAGAGTTGATTATTGAAGTTTAAAAATAATCTTGATTTCCTTTTTCTTTCAAAAGCAATTATCATTTACCTTCACTTTGATAACTTTTTATTATCATCACGTCTTATTTTGTCGCTATAAATTAATATTTTTGATATATATATACAAATACGGTTTTACGTAAATAATTATCCGATAATATTACTTTATTCGCAGTTATTGTATTTGTATATTTACAACAAAGAATTGATAAGCAAATATGGCTAAAAAAGTCCAAACAAAAAGTACCGAAGAAATCCTATGGGATTCAGCAAATAAATTACGAGGTTCTGTAGAACCATCCGAATATAAACATATTGTATTAAGTTTAATCTTCCTAAAATTTGCGAGTGATAAATTCATCAAACGCAGAGCAGAATTAAGTGCAGAAGGCAAAGAAGCTTTCTTAGAAATTCCTGAATTCTACCAGGCAGAAAACGTATTCTATCTTCCAGAAGAATCGCGTTGGACGTACATCATCGAAAATGCTAAACAAGAAGACATTACCCTAAAAGTAGATACGGCTTTAAAAACGATTGAGCGAACAAACAAATCCTTAGAAGGTGCTTTGCCTGATAACTATTTCTCACGTTTGGGATTGGATCAATCCAAATTCTCGGCTTTATTGGATACCATCAACAATATTGATACGCTAAAAGACGAGGCGCAGGATATTGTGGGGCGTGTGTACGAATACTTTTTGAGCAAGTTTGCCATTGCCGAAGGAAAGGGAAAAGGAGAATTCTATACGCCGAAGTCGATTGTAAATTTAATTGCCGAAATGATAGAACCGTACAAAGGGAAAATCTATGACCCGTCTTGTGGTTCGGGTGGTATGTTTGTACAATCGTTGAAGTTTATTGAAAAGCATCAAGGAAACAAAAAAGACATCTCGATTTACGGACAAGAGTTAACCAATACTACGTTTAAGCTGGCGAAGATGAACTTGGCGATTCGTGGGATTTCTGCCAATTTAGGAAACAAAGCAGCTGATACGTTTGCAGACGATCAGCACAAGGAATTGAAAGCCGATTACATCATGGCGAATCCTCCGTTTAACTTAAAAGATTGGCGTGCCGAAAACGAATTAACCGACGATCCGCGTTGGGCAGGTTACGAAGTACCTCCAAAATCGAATGCCAATTATGCTTGGATTTTGAATATGATTTCCAAACTATCTCAAAACGGAGTGGCTGGATTTATCTTGGCCAATGGTGCGCTTTCGGGTGGTGGTGAAGAATACAAAATCCGTAAACAAATTATTGAAAACGATTTGGTAGAAGCGATTGTGATTTTGCCGCGTGCGATGTTTTATTCTACGGATATTTCGGTAACGCTTTGGATTTTGAACCGCAATAAAAACGAACGCACCGTAGTAAAGGCGAATTGCAATTCGCCCATACACTACCGTAAGCGTGAGGGCGAAGTGTTATTTATGGACTTACGCCAAAAAGGAGAACCGTTTGAAAAGAAATTTACTCAGTTTTCTGAAAATGATATTGAGCAAATTGCTGAAACCTACCACAACTGGCAACTGAAGGATTGGGAAACGACCTATGCTAACGAAGCGGAATATTGCTATTCGGCAAGTATAGAAGAAATTCGTAAAAAAGATTATTCTTTGGTGCCAAGCAAGTACATCGAATTTGTAAACCGTGATGAATCCTTGGATTACGATACGCAAATGCAAGTTTTACAAAGCGATTTGAAAGCGTTGTTTGCACAAGAAGCCGAATTGAAAGAACAAGTAGCAAACGTATTTAAATCGTTGGGTTATGAGTTATAAGAAGTTGGGTGAATACATTGAAGTAATTGATGATCGAAACCGAGATTTACTTGATTTACCTCTTTTAGGTGTTTCGGTACAAAAAGTATTTATTCCATCTATTGCTAATACAGTTGGTACAGATATGAGTAAATATAAAATTCTTTCAAAGAATCAATTTACTTATATTCCTGATACGTCAAGACGTGGAGATAAAATTGGTGTAGCATTATTAAAGAATCATGAAAAGGCATTAGTTTCTCAAGCCTATACAACATTCAAAATCATAGATGAAGAAAAATTAAATCCTGATTATTTGATGATGTGGTTTTCTCGCCCAGAGTTTGATCGTTATGCACGTTATCACTCAATTGGAAGTGTTCGAGAAGTGTTCGATTGGACAGATATGTGCGAAGTAGAACTACCCATTCCATCCATCGAAAAGCAACGTGAAATTGTAGCGCAATACGAAGCGGTAGCCAACAAAATAAAAGTCAACGAAGCCATTTGCGAGAAATTAGAAGCCACTGCACAAGCTTTGTACAAACATTGGTTTGTGGATTTTGAATTCCCGAATGAAGAAGGTCAACCCTACAAATCTTCAGGCGGTGCTATGGTGTTTAATGAAGAATTGGAAAAGGAAATCCCTGAGGATTGGGAGGTTGGATTATTATCAGATTTAATAACTGTAAAGTATGGTAAAGATTACAAGCACTTAAATGTTGGAAAAATACCACTTTATGGTTCTGGAGGTATAATGAGTTATGTTGACAGTGTTCTGTATGATAAACCTTCAGTTTTAATTCCAAGGAAAGGTTCTTTAAACAATATCTTATATGTTAAAAGTCCATTTTGGTCTGTTGATACTATGTTCTATTCAATACCAAAAATTGAAAACGTTTTGATTTATATTTTCAACGTACTTTCTAGAATGGATTTTAATTCTTTGAATGTTGGATCTGCGGTGCCAAGTATGACTACTGAATACTTAAATAGTATGCAAATTTTAATTCCAAATGAAAAAACACTAAAATCATTTGAAAGCGAATTAAATAAAATTGAAGAATATAAAATATCGATTAATAAGCAAAACCAAAAACTCACCCAACTCCAAAGTTTGTTGTTAAGCCGATTGGCGAGATTGGAGGAGTGATAAAAAAAATAAACTACTATTAACAAAGAAAACTTTTTTTATGATAAACAAAGGCTCAGAATGGAATATATGGGACTTACATATACATACACCTGCATCTGGATTTGCTTCGGATGCTGACTACCCTATATTAATCGAAAATTTAAAAAAATCAGAAGCTGATGTAATAGGAATTAATGATTATTGTTCTATACAAGGGTATAAAAAAATTATTAGTTTAGGTGGAGTTGAAGGGAAAATTCTTTTCCCAGTGGTAGAGTTTAGAATGAATAATAAAATTAATCACAAAAATTCTACAGCTACTGAAGGTGGAGTAAGTATCAATTTTCATATAATTTTTGATAATAATACTGATCTCAATAGTATTGAAGTTGAATTAAATAGTTTAGAATGCAAATATGATGGTGGAAATGAATCGAAATTAGGACATGTTACAACTGTCGAGGAATTAAGTAAAATATCTTTCGATTATTTCGATACTATTAAAAAATTAAACTCATCTATTTTAAAAAATAAGTTTCTAGTTTGGGTACCGTATGATGAATACGGAGGAATTGACGCTATTGATCCAATCAATGATGGATTTTTTAAATTAGGGATTATTAATTTTGCTAATATATTAGGATCAGGAAACAAAAGACAGATTTCTTATTTTTTAAGTGATAGATGCGTTACCGACGTTGGGAAAAACATTGCTTGTATTAAAGGTAGTGACGCACATCAACTAGACTATCCATTCGGAAAATTACGTGATAAAGATTCTAATCCGACAGATAGATATTGCTGGATTAAAGGTGAAAAAAGTTTTAAAGCTTTACAACATTTAATTGTTGAACCTATAGATAGAGTTGTTATAAATGATAAAAACCCTATCGAAATTAGAATAACAACAAATCGTACAAAATATATAGAATCTATTAAGATTAATCAAGTTTCAGGATATAACCAATCCACTCATGGCGAATGGTTTAATGAAGTGGATATTCCACTTAACCCTGAATTAGTTGCTATTATAGGTAATAAAGGAAATGGCAAAAGTGCTTTAGCAGATATTATCGGTCTCTGTGGAGACTATAATGGTAACCATGATGATTTTTCATTCTTAAATAAGAAAAAATTTGGTGAAAATAATGGTCGTATTTCTCAAAATTTTGAAGCAAGACTAAAATGGTTAAGCGGAACTGAAAGTATCAAAAATCTAAATGATAAAACTGATAGTACATTTACAGAAAAAGTAAAGTATTTACCTCAAGGTTACTTTGAAAGTATTACAAATGAATCAGTAGAAGGATTCAATAAAGAAATCGAGGATGTTGTGTTTACTCACTTGGAAGAAGATGAGAAATTAGGTAAGACTAATTTTAAAGAATTGATTGACTATAAAAATAGTGTGAGTAAAGAAGAAATTACTCAATTGAAAGGTAAGTTACATTCTGTTAATGAATCTATATTCAATAAGGAAGTTAAGTTAAATCCACTATATAAAAAAAGTATTGAAGATCATATAAAACAAAAGCAAGATGAGCTGAACGCTTTAATTGAGCCTATTTCTGTGTCAAATCCTAACGACAATCCTGAACATGCTGAACAAAATAAAATTGTCAATGATGAAATTGAAGGATTAAATAAGAACATCAAACTTCAAGAAGATAAAATAAAAGAAATTGAAGAGTTAAAATTGAATCTTTTAATTGAGATTAATGAGTTAAAATCACTTAAACAACGGATTGACAATAAAGTAAAAGAAGTTGTTGACTTTAAAAATAGTTTAGTTCAAGAATTATCGAAATACAAAAATCTCGATATTAGTGAATTAATTACAGTAACATCAAATCTTGAAAATTTAGACAAATTATTATCCGAAAAGAATACATTATATGAAGATTACAAATTAGCATTAGAAGAATCTACTTCTACCGATCCTAATTATAAATCTGAAAAGAACATTTTAAAAGGATATATAGATAGAAAAGAAGATATACAAAAATCTTTAGGCGAAGCTGACAAAGTTTATCAACACTATCTTTTAGAAAAGAAAAATTGGGAAGATCTTAAAAGTAAAATAATTGGCAATGAAAATAACCAAGGTACATTAGAGTTCTATAAAAAGGAATTGAATTATTTAAATGTAAGTCTTACAAGTGAAATAGAAGCTGAAAAAATTGAAAGATTAAAACTTACAAATGATATCTTTGAATTAAAAAGTTCTGTATTATCCACATACCAAAATGTAAAACAACGTATTGACAATATTATTAATGAGAATAATGAATTACTTTCCGCATATCCGATAGAAATAGAAGCTTCTTTTACATTTACTACTAATTTTCAAAAAAAGTTTTTAGATTTTATTTCTTTCAATAAGGCAGGAACTTTTTACGGAAAAGAAAATGCTGAAATACAATATAGAAAAATAATTGAAAATGTAGATATTGATAACTTTGAAGGTGTTACTAAATTATTGGATAACTTGATAAGTCCATTTTTTACTGATTTAAGAGATGAAGGAAAACAGACAAATATTGAAAATCAAGTAAATGACGTAATTGACTTATATGATTATTTATTTTCCTTGGATTTTATTGATTATAATTATGAATTGCGTCAAGGAAGTAAAAATTTAGAACAACTATCTCCTGGTGAAAAAGGAGCTTTATTACTAATATTTTACCTTTTACTTGACAATAATGACATTCCATTAATTATTGATCAACCAGAAGATAATCTAGATAATCATAGTGTTGCAAATATTTTAGTTCCATTTATTAAGAAAGCTAAATCAAAGAGACAAATAATACTAGTTACACATAATCCAAATTTAGCAGTTGTTGCCGATGCAGAACAAGTAATTTATACTGAACTCGACAAGGAGAATAATTATAAGTTTTCGTTTAAAGCTGGTGCAATCGAAAATCCGGAAATTAATGAATGTATTGTAAAAGTTTTAGAAGGAGCAATGCCTGCGTTCAATAAAAGAAAATTAAAATATTACGAGAATTTGTAACCAATGAAATACACCGAATCACAATTAGAACAAGCATTTATCAACCTTTTGGAAACAGAAAGTTATCACTATATCAACGGAAAAGAGTTAATAAGAACATCTAATCAAGAAGTTCTATTAAAAGACGATTTACTTACGTTTTTACAAAATCGTTATCCTGATTTAGAAGAAATAGAATTAGAAAGTTTAGTGAATGAAATGGCTTTTAAATCTGCTTCTAATTTGTACGATTCCAACAAATACATCTGTAAATTATTGGCAGATGGCTTGATTTTTAAACGCAATGATCCTAGTAAAAAGGATTTACATATACGATACATTGATATAAATGATGTAAAAGCGAATAATTTCAAAATTGTCAACCAATTAGAAATTCAAGGCTCGGAACTTCGTATCCCTGATTTGATATTGTACATCAACGGAATTCCTGTTGTAGTTTTTGAGTTTAAAACAGCTATTGAAGAAGATATTACGATTCATGATGCGTATATGCAATTAACGATTCGTTACCGTAGAGATATTCCTGAATTGATGAAATACAATGCGTTTTGTGTGATTTCGGACGGCGTCAATAACAAGGCTGGAACGTTATTTTCTCCTTACGAATTTTATTACGGATGGAACAAAATCACGGGTGACGAGAAAAAAGCGTTAACTGGAATTGAAACTACAACTTCAATTGTGCATGGAATGTTGAATCAAAATCGATTGATTGATATTCTGCATCATTTTATTCTATTTCCTGATAATTCAAAACACGAACTGAAAATCTTAACGCGCTATCCGCAATATTATGCTGCGAATAAACTTTATCAAAATATTTT
The DNA here is from genome assembly GCF_004785645.1 of Empedobacter tilapiae. GTDB lineage: Bacteria > Bacteroidota > Bacteroidia > Flavobacteriales > Weeksellaceae > Empedobacter > Empedobacter tilapiae. Next base: position 119,557 of record NZ_SRPE01000010.1, read on the forward strand.
AGTGCACCGCAAACCAGAAGGTGATGGAAAAGGTGGAACCTATTTTGGTGCAACAGGTTGTGGAAAAAGCTACACGATGTTGTATTTGTCGCGTTTATTGATGCGTTCGACCGATTTTGCAAGTCCTACGATTATTATTATCTCCGACAGAACCGATTTGGATAATCAATTGTCTACAGATTTCACCAATGCAAAGAAATTTATTGGCGATGAAAATATTATTAATATTGAATCAAGAGCGGATTTAAGAGATCGCTTGCGCGGAATTGAAAGCGGTGGAGTTTATTTAACAACCGTTCAAAAGTTTGCCGAAGATGCAGAAATTCTATCCAATCGTACCAACATTATTTGTATTTCGGATGAAGCCCATCGTTCGCAAGTCAATTTAGATTTAAAAGTTAAAATTGACGAAGATAAAGGTGTAACTAAATCATATGGTTTTGCTAAATATTTACACGATTCTTTACCGAATGCGACTTATGTTGGTTTTACAGGAACACCGATTGATAAAACATTAGAAGTTTTTGGTGACGTGGTCGATCAATACACCATGTTCGAATCGGTTAATGATGAAATTACGGTTCGTTTGGTCTATGAAGGTCGAGCTGCAAAAGTGAATTTAGATTACAATAAAGTTCAGGAAATTGAATCTTACTATGAAAATGCAGTAGCTGAAGGCGCATCGGAATATCACGTAGAAGCCAGTCAAAAAGCCATTGCCAATATGGAAGTGGTTCTAGGCGATACCGACCGTATAAAAGCCATTGCAAAGGATTTTATCGAACATTATGAAAATCGTTTAGAAGAAAATGCAACTGTTGCGGGAAAAGTAATGTTTGTATGTGCTTCTCGTGGAATTGCGTATAAATTGTATCAAGAAATATTGAGTCTACGCCCTGAATGGGGAGAAATAATACAGTCTGATGGTTTAAATGAAAAAGAACAAAAGGAAATTAAACCGATTGAACGTGTTAAAATGATTATGACACGTAACAAAGACGATGAAAAAGAGTTATGGGATTTATTGGGTAATAAAGAAGATCGAAAAGAATTAGATCGACAGTTCAAACAAATCAAATCCAATTTCAAGATTGCGATTGTTGTGGATATGTGGTTAACAGGATTTGATGTGCCTTTTTTAGATACTATTTACATTGACAAACCTTTGCAAACCCATAATTTAATCCAAACGATTTCTCGTGTCAATCGAAAATACGAAGGGAAAGATAGAGGTTTAGTTGTGGATTATATTGGTATCAAAAAGAACTTGAATAAAGCGTTGGGTATGTTCAATAATCAAACGGCTGATGATGATTTTGAAGATCTGAACCAAGCCGAAACTATTGTTCGCGATCAAGTCGATTTGTTGCGTCAGTTTTTCCATCAATTTGATACAACTCTATATTATCACGGCAATCCTGTAGAACGTTTGCAATGCTTAAACAAAGCATCTGAATTGGTTTTACAAACCGAAGATTCTGAAAAGTTTTTTGTAAATATCACAAAAAAACTGAAATCAGCTTATAATTTGGTTAGCGGATCTGAATTATTTACACCAAAAGAAGTGGATGAGATTCATTTCTATTTTGCAGTAAAATCAATTGTGGTAAAATTGACTAAAGGTGAAGCGCCTGATACCGCTCAAATGAATGCTAAAGTGGCTAGGTTGGTAGAAGAAGCCATCATTTCGGAAGGTGTTGAAGAAATTTTTAAACTAGACGATAATAAGGCAAATGCAATTGATTTATTCAACGATAAATTCATTGAGAAAATCTCTAACCTAGAATTACCGAATACCAAAATTAAAATCTTAGAACGTTTACTAAAACAAACCATCAACGATTTTAAAAAGGTGAATAAAGTAAAAGGACAAGATTTTTCAGAACGTTTACAATCCATCATCAACCGTTACAACGAACGTAGCGAAGGCGATATTTTAGATTATGAAGGTATTCAATTTGATACAGCAGAACAAATGTTGGACTTAATTATCAAACTTCGAGTTGAAATGGATTCGTTCCAAGATTTAGGTATTGATTATGAAGAAAAAGCTTTTTACGACATTTTGGATATGATTTGTAAACAATACGGTTTTGAATTCGACAATGATAAAATGCTAGAATTAGCTCGTGAAATAAAAATAATTGTAGAAAATACAGCTAAATATCCTGATTGGAGCGATAGAGATGATATCAAAGCGCAATTAAAAATGGATATTATTATCAAACTTCATGAGTTTGGATATCCACCTATCACACAGGAAGATGTTTACAAAAATGTATTAGAACAAGCGGAGAATTTTAAGAAAAATAGAAATTAGACGAAATGTATAAAGAACTACAAGAAGAAGTATATAATTGGTTAAAAGAAAAAAATAAAAAGGATAAAAACTTCACATTTTCTGTTAGACAAAAGGCAAATAAAGGAGCTGAATTAAACTATTTTATTGGTACTGAAAAATCAAATTATTTTTCTACTACTTTTTGGTTTATTCCTGTTTCATATCCAGGCTCTTCAAGTGACTTAATTAATCTAGTTTTTGATTTAAAAAAAGAAAAAATAGAATTTTATATACAGTTTAACCAAACTAAAAATCCTAGTGATAATCAAAACAAATGTGATTTAATTTTAGTTCAAAAAGTTAAAGAAAGGCTTAAAGACCAGTTTAAACGCGTGTATTATTCAGATGAAAAAGCTAAAATGGAGTTTTTTGGAATTTACTCTACTACTGATTATGATTCATTTGATGAATTAGAAAATGATCTTGAAAATTTATTAGATCGAGTAATTCCTATAGTTGATGAAGAAATTACAAAAATAAAAAGCGAGAATCCTGATTTTATTGCTCATCGATTTACTCCAGAAGAACAGTCAAAAATGCTGAATAAAATGGATGAACGATTTGAAAAATACAATAATATTGATGAATTAACTAATGATTTAATAGAAGAAGAAAATGAATTTATAAATTTAGATTTTGTGAGAAATCAAATTACCTTAAACCAAATCTTATACGGACCTCCTGGTACAGGAAAAACGTATCATACAATTAATAAAGCAATAGAAATTGCAAATCCTAAATTTGATTTAACACAAGACAGAAATACGATTAAAAAAGAATATAATCGTTTGGTTGAAGAAGGTCAAATCGTATTTACAACATTTCATCAAAGTATGACGTACGAAGATTTTATTGAGGGTATAAAGCCAGAAACAAAGGATAATAATGTTATTTATAATATTAAAAATGGACTTTTTAAAGAAATTGTAAGTAAGTCTATTGATAATTGGAAAAAATCTACATCTGGAACAAAACAAACAAAACCTTTTGACAAGGTATTTCAATTATTGAAAGATGAATGGGAAGAAAATCCAATGATTGAATTTCCTATGAAAAGAGAAGGAAATGATTTTAAAATTCTAGGGTTTTCTGACAGTTCTATTAATTTTCTTAAGGCAAGTGGAACGAATAACCATACATTAAGCATTAATACTTTAAGGGATTTATATTATGGTATACGAGAATTTCAAAATCAAGGAGTTGGTATTTATTATCCTTCAATAGTTGATAAATTAAACTCTTATGATGTAGATTTTGAATCTGAATCAATAAATAGTGATATTAAAAATTTTGTCATTGTAATAGACGAAATAAACCGAGGAAATGTATCACAGATTTTTGGTGAACTAATTACATTAATTGAAGAAGATAAACGATTAGGAAATGACGAAGCAATTGAAGTTACTTTACCTTATTCGAAAGAGAAATTTGGGGTTCCGTCTAACCTTTACATCATTGGAACGATGAATACAGCAGATCGTAGTGTTGAAGCATTGGATACTGCGCTTAGACGTCGTTTTGTTTTTGAAGAAATGCCTCCGAAATATGATTTAGAAGGTTTACAACAAGATTTATTTGGATTTACAGCTTCTCACCTACTAGAAACAATTAATAAAAGAATTGAAAAATTACTAGATAAAGATCATCAAATTGGTCATGCTTATTTTATCAATAAAAATGAAGTAACGATTATCGATTCATTTTACAAAAATATAATTCCTCTTCTACAAGAATATTTTTTTAGTGATTATGGCAAAATTGGTTTGGTATTAGGTGCTGGATTTATTAGAAAAATTGAACAAGATTCTGTATTTGCTAATTTTGAGCATTTAGATTATTCCCAATTTGAGGAAAAAGAGTCTTACGAGATTATTAATCACAAAGGGAATCCTGAGAATTTTGGTAATGCTATTAAATTATTAATGAATCGCTAGTATTTTGACTAAACAAAATCTCATCACTGTATTTGAACATGAAAAACGTTTTTTCAATCTAAAAGACGAAAAAGAAAAGCAACTACATGAAGCTTTAGAACGCTATCACGGAAATTATACACCATTTTTTAAACTCTTAAGAAATGGTGTTCAATTCAATGAACATGTTGGTATTATTCAGATTGGTAAAACGACGATTGAAGTTTTACCAAAAGCAGATAAAGCTGGAGAAGAAAAATGGCGTGATTTATTGATTGGAATGATCAAAACCGTTTGGGGATTTGATGTAAAATCAACTGGCTCGAGTTCATTGAAATTAAAATCAAATTCAATTTTAGAGCTCTATTTCGAATTATTTATTTCAGAGCTTGAATATTTACTTCATAGAGGTTTGATTAAAAGATACCGTAAAAATGAAGGAAATCAAACATCTTTAAAAGGTGCTTTACAGTTTTCCAAACATATTGCTCATAATTTGGTTCATAAAGAACGTTTTTATGTAAAATATACGCAGTATTCTAATGAACATACTATTCATGAAATCTTATTCAAAACCATAAAACTTTTAGCTCATATAAATTCAAATTCTCTTTTAAAAGGAAGAATTGGTGCATTAACTTTAGACTTTCCTGAAATGAAAGATATTAAAGTAAATGAATCTACATTCAAAAAAATAGTTTTTGACCGAAAAAATCAGCATTATAAAACTGCTTTAGAAATTTCTAAATTATTATTGTTGAACTATCATCCTGATATTTCCAAAGGTCGAAATGATGTATTGGCTCTAATGTTTGATATGAATAGTTTATGGGAGCAGTTTATTTTAGTGACGTTGAAAAGAAAATTAACAAGACATTTTGTTTCATCACAAGTAACAAAGAGTTTTTGGAAACCAACTTCGGGATATTCATCCAAAATGCGACCTGACATTATTTTAAAATGTAAAGAATCTCAAAAGAATTACGTCTTAGATACGAAATGGAAGAACCTAAATGGATATAATCCATCTCCTGAAGATCTTCGTCAAATGTATGTATATCATCGATTTTATCAAGCTAAGAAAGTAGCACTTGTCTATCCTTCTGACCAACATTCCATTCAGAAAGGAAATTACTTTAGTTCTGAAAATCATTTAGAAATGTCTGATAAAGAATGTAGCATAATGCAAATTGCAACAGCTTCAGATATTAAAGTTTGGCAAGAAGAGATTGTTAAAAACATATCTAAACTGTTTTTATAAAAGTGACAATATATTCTTATTCCATAAATTTAAAGACAAAAAAGCTGATTATACAATTATATAATCAGCTTTACGTTTATTACTTTTTGAAGAAGTATTACTCCAATAAATAGCGAATTTCTATTTCGTAAGTACCAATTTCGGCAAGAGGCTTTTCTTCAAAATTCACAATAATTGAAACTTGACTACCAATTCCTTTCAGAATTGTATCATGAATCAAACCAATTTCATCCATTGTTACTTCTCTAGATGGTTCACTTATGATGTTTAAAATAATTAGGTTTTTCAATTTATTCTCAAGTTGAGCATCAATGAAAAATGAATTCATTTCATCAATTATTTGTTCTATTGTCCCAATAAAGGATTTTTTTAAACCGTTTTCTAACAAGTTTTTTTCAAGTTCTTCGTTCATCACTTTTTTTAGTTTTATTAATATATTATTTGTTTAGTTTTCGAAAATTATAAAGTAGTTTTTCTATATTCTCTTTTCCTACAGGATTTTGACTATGTACAGTAAAATTTGGGATTGTAAGATGATAATCTAAACAATATTCGACCAAAAACTTCGCACAATCATAACCTGTTTCTTCTATTCCTAAATCGTGATCAAACGATATAAAATCAGGAATTCCGTTATTCAGAATATATTTTACAAACTCCTTATAATAGTAAACTCGCAAATATCCGTTTGGAGTTGGACGTAAATCGTCAACATATAACTTTACCAATACATTGTTCTTCATTTTCAGCATATCTTTTATTTACCAATTCCATTAAATATTTTTTTAGAATCATTAATCAAAAAGAGCTCTTAATAAAGCTCTTTTTCTACTATAAATTCTCTTAACTGACGAAGTTCGTTAATTTTAATCGTTGATTTTTCTAGATTATCTTGTAAAAAAAGATCATCTATTTCTTCATTAACAATTGATAATTGAGTTAATATTTTGTTATATAACAACGATTTATAATTAATCTGATCAAAGTATTTGTAAATTTCAATTAGATAATCAATACTATATGTGTTTACTTTTACCGACAAAGTATAATTCCAAAGCTTGTTTTGTTCTTGATTGATTGAATTATTTATGTTTTTAAGCCTGATATGACAATTCCTTGCTTTTGCATAATTCTTACAATAAATCGCATGTTTTTTATCAACTTGAAGTTTTGCTCGAATAAATTCTAATTGTTTGATTTTCTTTGTTTCCATAGTTTTAAAAAAAATAAATTACAAGCAAGTTTTTTCAACGCCTAAAAACCACGGCTATTGATTATTTTACTTCATTACTAATTTTTTGAAACAAATCAATCACCTCTTCGTTATAGGTATATTTTTCTAATATAGCCGAAATTTTAGTAATCAAAACCTCCGAATTATTCGCAATTTCCCAAGCCGCTTCTTCCTCGGTTTCAAACTTGATATTATCTTTTAGAACCATTGCATAATTATCAGTATTGTCCAAATAATCAAAGTCAGTAGAAAAAATATGTTCAAATTGATCTTTATAATTATTTTTATGGGTATAAAAATCTTTTTTCCATATCTGTAATCCTACTAATGGTTCATAAATAAAACAGATGTCATTCCAATTTTCAACTTTACCTAATGTCCATCTAAAATCAAGATTACGCTTAGCATAATCATGATCAAAATAAAATTTGCTTGTATTATAATTTATTCGACCTAATTTTTCTGAGAATAGGCTTAACCATTCTCCTTTTAAATTATTAATATCGGCAAGACTTTTATTCAACGTTTTCCAATCTTCTTTGTTATTATTTTCTTTTAAGTAATTATTTAAGTTTTCCATGTAAAATTTATTTTTTAGTGATTGTTTTTCCCAAAACTGGATGTAATTCTTTAAAAAGAATTTAAACCAACTTTTCTCTTCAAGTTTATCAGCGCACTCTATTAACCAATCCCTTAATTCAGTAACATAAGACCAGTTTGTTATAAAATCTTTTGACTCATCTAGTCTTAGATAATCTAAACTAATGTTGTCGGGTTTTTCTAATGACAATTCTGTGTAAGATTTCCCGCTAAATCCGCTGAGATAAACCAAACCTGATATCTGCTTATTTTCAGCTTTATCTAAATTATTATTATGAAATGTGTAAATATGATCATACCAATAGCGATATAACTGATTTGCTTGATCTTTCGCTTCATTCGATTTATTCTCAATTACAACAGAAATCTTTTGTGGATTTGTTGCTTTAATTACAATATCAGCATTGTTATCTTCTGTTGTAATTACCCAATCATACTTTGCATCTTCGTCAAAATCAATTTCTATTTTCTTTAGAAATGAATTCAAAAATAAAGTTCCTAAACCATGATTAGCAGAAGGATTTAAGAAATATGCAACGATTTTAGAGTGTTTTGTTTCTGTAATTCCAAAAACTGAATGCATAAAATCAAATACATTGAAATCGTCACCTTTTGTTTCTTTTTCGCTCCATTGTTTTTCTATTGACTTATATTCTTCAATAAAATTGGTTATTAATTCGTTGCTCATTTATAACTATTTAAAGGTTCTTTTTATATTTTTTGTATAATTTATTTACAGTATTTTTTAAATCTTCACGATAAAAATCTGGTTCTAAAACTTCGCAATAATCTCCAAATTTTAAGATTTCCATTTTCAATTCATATGTTGGATGAACAAATAAATTTATCGTAAATGTATCGGCTTCTTCTCTTATAATTTGCTGAGAATGATGCAATGGTAAAGATCTTAGATAATTTAATTGCGTATTATCAAACCGTAAAACAACATTCACAGGATCATAATAATTCTCAATTCCAAAAGCATGTTGATACATTTCATTTACATTATAAGCTGCTGGAGTAAACTTTTCGTCTAAAACTCTGAAATTTGAAATTCTATCCAATCCATAATTTCTTATTTCTTTTTTATCAAGATCATAGGCGATTAAATAGAATCTTTTCATTGCTTCTTTTATTGCAATTGGCGCACATTTTCTTTTTGTGGCTTCATTCCAATAACTATTCAGTGTAAAGGATAAAACTTGCTTATTTTTAATGGCTTCGATAATATCATTCAAATAATCTGTATCTATTTTTTGCTTTTGCTCCAAATGTATGTATTTATTTACATTTTCAGATTGTTGCAAAATATTCATTAAAGCGATTGATTCTAATAATTTCTCTTTATAAATATCATCAACTACTTTTTCAATTTTATATACTCTTTGTCTTTTATCATATTCTATTTCATAACCAAACAACTCTTCAATATTTTGAAAATCACGTCGAATTGTTTTTTCATTTCTGACATAAGTTGAACTTAATCTTGATAAATAATCCTGAATTTCGACCATTGTAGATGGTTTATTTTTCAGAAATCGAATGACGTTATACATTCGTTGTATAGAATAGTTATTTGACATAAAAATCTTTTCTACAAATATATTTATTGACTCGTACATTTTACGTCCTACAAAGAGGATAATTTTGAAATAAAATTTAATATATGTCACAAATTATTCAAAAAGGAAAAGAGTTAATCAGAATTAATCCTTCCAATAAAAATGAAATTCAATATTCCGTTAACAATGGAGAAAATTGGAACAGAAGATCTTTGCAATCGGATGATTTTAGTTTTTTATTAGATTGTGGAGAAGAATTATTAGCGATAACTAAAAACGGAAAACAAATTTCTTATTCTAAAAATAATGGAGAAAATTGGCATAGAAGAGGAGTTGTAAATTCAAGCTTCAATGAATTTCACAATTTAACTTTAAATGGTTCAGAAATTTTAGCAATAACAGACAAAGGATTATACTATTCGAGAAATAAAGGAGAAAATTGGAATTTAAGGAACTAATCTAAGTTTAAATTAAGAATAAACGTCCGTTATTTCGTACATTTATTGTGTATTTGTATATAATAACGGACATTTTATGAAAAAAACAAGTTCTTTTACCTAAATATAAAAATGGTTTATCTCAAATGGGAGAAAATATTAAACTTGCACGTAAACGTAGAAAATTAACAGCAATACAAGTTGCTGAACGTGCTGGTATTTCTCGATCAACACTATCTTTAATAGAAAAAGGAGAATCTAGTGTTGCAATGGGAGCTTATTTTAATGTTTTAAGAGTATTAGGTTTACAAGATGATATTTTCAAACTAGCAGCAAATGATGAATTTGGTAGTAAATTACAAGATATAGAATTACTATAATTACATTTTTTATATTAAATTTTGTCACAAATTTTCACGATATTTGTGACAAATATTACTGTAGAAATATGATAGAAACATCTAAAAATAAGATACAAACAAAGATTTTAAAATCATCATTTGGCGAAATATTTTTTTTAGATGATTTTTCAAAATATGGTTCTTCAGATAATATCCGTAAAGTTCTCTCTCGATTAGAAAATGAAGGTTTAGTTGAACGTTTAACACATGGTATTTATCTTAAACCTAAAAAAGATTTGCTATTAGGAAAGATTTATCCGACTATAGATGAAATTGCTAAACAGATTGCTAAACGGGATAAAGCTCGTATTGCGCCAACAGGAGTTTTAGCTTTGTACTTATTAGGTTTAACAACTCAAATTCCTTTGAAAGCTGTTTACTTGACCGATGGTTCGCAACGCGAAATAAAAATAGGAAATAGAACTATTCAATTCAAAAAAACAGTTCCTAAAAGCTTTGCTATTAAAGATGAATTATTACACTTGATTGTTCAAGCTTTTAAAGAAATAGGGCAAAAAGAAATAACAGATGATTTTTTTAATCAAATAAAACCTTCAATCCTTCACCTAAACGAACAAGTTATTCAAAAACAATTGAAATATGCACCTGTTTGGATTCAAAAACAAATTATTAACCTTACAAAAAAATAATAACAACATAATTTACCTCAAAAAAAGAACAAAAAATTCATTGACCTAATTATTAATGGCTATTTATTAAGATTTGATGAATTAAATTCAAAATTTCAGATTAAAAAACCATGAAAAAGAAAAATTGAGTATTATGAAAAAAACTAAGGAATTGTTTAAATTAGAAATTATAAAACCTATTTGTTAAAATTACTTATAATGAAAACAACTAATTTTTTTTTAAATCAAGAACAAATAAAATTCATAAAAAATATCTTTGAAACTGATTCTAATTCTAAAGATTCTATATTTTATAAAAACTCTAATTATATAAATAATTTTACAGAAGATAAACGATATTTAAAGATTAAGGATGTTTTTGATTCAGGAAAATATGGACTAACTAAGAGTCAAAGAAATTATATTCTTATTAATATTGACATCATCAACTTAATATATGCTGACGCTAAATACAAAAAAATATTAAGAGAAATTGAGAATATCTTAAGAGATAATAATAATGCCTAAAAGTGTATATTATTTTTAAAATGTTAAACTTTCACAAATTTTTGTACACCAATACTACACCTTACTCCCCTACACTCCTTATAAACACAAGATTTATCACTTTCTGTATCGGGAAGTAACACTTATTAAAAATTATGTTACATAGAAAAAGGTTTTCAATTAAAAAATTGAGAACCTTTTTCATTTTTGGTTTTACGATTTCATCTTAAAAACGATCAAAAATTCGTCAAATGTTAGGAAGTCTTTTTTTTCTTTTCCGATTAATTGCTTAGCTCTATTGAGTAAGCGAAGACTTTGCCTATATCCTTTTCCCGTAATGATTGATACATCTTTCGGATAAATCACCATTCTTTGTAATTCGTTATTTTTCATTTCTGTAATAATTATAATTACTTCAATGAAACTTAAATGAATGTTGTTAAAATTTACATCAATAAAATAAGATTTCCAAATCTTACTTGTAATCAAACACTTAGTCTTCGTCGTAAGGGTTGTTTTTCTTATGCAGTAAGTATGATGTCCCATAACTGCATGTTGCTCCAACTATTCCCATACAAATCGTATAAACAAGTTGCTCCCATTGAATAGTCGCTAGCAAACTTGTCATTGTCCCTCCTATTGTTCCAACAATTAACGATGTATTACTATTATTCATCATCATTACTTTGAACTTTGTCGTTTACTGTCAATTGACTGACAGCTGATATTACACCTCCTGCAACTGTTAGGTATCCGCCTATGGTTACCAATGTTGTTGGTAATGCTACAGGAGCAGCGATCAATATTCCTCCAATTGCAGCTAAGGTTAATCCTATGTTTCGTAATTGTTGGAACAATTTAGGAGTAGGTGCTGTAAAACGATTAATAATTGTCATGTTGTTTACTTTTAATCATTAAAATCACTTTTTGATCACGATCAAGTTTATCATTTACTAGTGTTTTAAAATTTGTAAATGCTTTTCTTGATAACTCTCCTCTCCCTTCACCTGTTAATTTGGTTACTGGAGCTATACATCCTTGTAATTCAGTTTTTGCATGATTGGCAGGATGAATTAAGATCATTGAACGATTGGGTACATTTGTAATCAGAAAATGTTCTCCAAATTTTTGTGAGCTTCTCTTTTTTAATGTGTAACATCCTTCTGGTATACATGAATTACGTGGTTTGTTCTCTTTCCATGGCAATTCGATGGTATAACATACCATCTTATCATTTATGAATAAGCTTCCATTTGTGCCATTTGGATAATACATGCGTTCTACTACAATTGTCATCATGGTAGATTGATTTCGATTAAATGTGCAGCGTTAAAACTTCCATTCTTTAATGGATATAAAACAGTATTCACCTCTTGATAGAATTCGATTCCAATTGCTAAAGCGATTGTATGCTCTGAATTTGGAGAAAGATTGTTCAACAACTCTACATCATTCACTTCAACCTCATCATATGGATAATAATCTGTATACGATGTTTTGGTAATGTATTCGTTTTTCTCAAAATCTATCTCTGTAGAAGCTGCTACAAATCGGTAATTGGTAGCTCCTTGTGGTGCTATTATCACATCTAAGGGTTTATATGCATCTAATGTAAACTTTGTTTCACCAGAGATACGATCTATTGTTACTTGTACAGGAATTAAGACTGTTTTCAACCACGCTGCACCTGCATTAAAATCAAACCCTTTCATCAGTTGTTGATTCCCTTTGTGAACATTTCTTTGACCACGAGCATTTATTGTATCTTCTTTTAGAATACCGTGCATTACTTTTGTGAGACGGCTAGATAGCCTACTGTCTTTTGCATTTTTTATGATCGCATTGAATGCGTTTCGTAATGTTTTTCCAGCAGTACCTGCATTCTTAAATTCTTGCATATTTTCTCTTGTACGCTGAAAGCGTGGGTCACTCATTATGGTATTTCGATCTATTGAGCTTTTTTCTCTTACCATATAACCATCTTTTGATTTGTAGAAGTTTAAATCTCCGATTGAACCTCTAATTTTTAAAAAGCCTTTTTGCTTTGCCATTTTTTTATAATTTTAAATTAAACATTGATCTCCATTGCGCAATGGTTTTGTAAAGTTGCAACAGCGATCTATGTAAAACAATAGCCAAGTCATTTTGAACACCTGTAAGTCAATATATTACACTAATATACCATTATGTGCTTTCTTTATTTTTTTGTTTTTGAATTTTAATAAAATCTAAGGGACGCAAGCCCGTTTCACTGTAAAAAACATTTGAAAATTGTCTTGGATTCATATAACCTGCTATTTCTCCTAATGCCCCTACACTATAATTAAGGTATTGTGGTTGTTCTTGTAATAAATCAGTAATAAATTTTATTCTCAACCGATTGATGTACGATGAAAAATTAATTCCTTTGTACTGATTGACACATTTTGATAAATAAGTGGTATTCGTTGAAAATGATTTTGCCAAACTTACTACTGTTATGTTAGGGTTTAAAAACTCTTTGTTCTGCTCGAATTCTTCTAATTTTAATAGTATATTTTCAAATGCCTCTTTGTTCAATTCGTCATCATCTTTAACCAATGTTATCCGTTCTTTATAAGTTGTTTCAGCTGATTCTTCTATAAACAAATTGAACTTTTCTATTAATCGTTTGTTTTTATTTCTACTTTTTACGATTCCCATTATCAATACTATTATTCCAGTAAAACATGTAACTAATACAACATATAATTTTTGAGATTTATTTACTAACTTTTCCTTTAATTTGAGTAATTGAGCCGTATCATATTCTTTGTATATAACTTGACTCATTTCTACATCTAGCTTATAATTTAACTCATCCATTTTTAGTAATTGATTGATTATATATAATTGTCTGCTCGTATCAGAAGCAGCTAATGCATCATTTAATATGTTTTCATATATCGGTCTGTATTTAATTTCTAAGAAGTTGTATTCATTGAAAATACTGTCTATTTTGTTAAAATATATTATTTTATGTTGTTGATTATTCAATTTATCAAATGCCTTTGCTTTGTAGTAATAGATTTTGGTTAGTGTATTAAAATCATTCGTTTTTATTAAAATATCTTCTTTAGTCGATAATAATTGAATAGCCGTCTCAAATTGATCATTTAAAAACTCATCAATTGCTTTATTTATCGTAAAATGTCTAAGGAAAAAATCGTTGTTGTATACCTTGCTTTTATTTAGTCCTAGTTGATTAAATTCTTTCGCTTTTGCTTTGTTACCAACTTCTTGATGGAGACATGCTAATTGATATATTGTATTTAATAGATACGCTTGGTAGTCTTTGTTTTCTGGTTTTGTTTGGAAAAAGGTTTTACATTTAAGCAATAATTCTTCTGCTTGGCTGTAATGATGTAATTTTATTTTTATCATCGCCATATTAAACGTTACTTTATGCATCAGGTATTGATCTTTTGAATGGTTTAACTCATGATCTGCATTTAAGTAATTTTGTAATGCTTCTCTATAATCTTTTGCTTTGTAATACGCTAATCCTTTTGATAATAAAGCTGTTGCTGCTAATTCTTTATTTTTTAATTTTCGGGCAATAATTATTGCACTATCTGCATATTCTACTTGCGTGTTTAAATGGCTCGAAAAAAAGATTCCTTCTTTATAAGCATAAAATAAATTTAGCTTATCTTTTTCTTTTTTAGCATTTCTTATATACGCTTGCACATAGAGCATCGCATTTGGATGATGCTTTTCATCTATTAATGCATCCAATCTTTCGATTAAATAGGTGTTATCTTTTGAAGTTAAAGAATCTATTTGATGTGCTTTTATTAGAAGAGGTAGTAGTAAGAGAATGCACACATAGGTTACAACTCTTTTCATAGTTTAGATTTATTGATTAATACTAATGTACTTTATTTTATATCCTAAATCGTTTATTAAGTACTTAATCGTTTAAAAGTGTATAATTTATAAATTATACATTCTTTTTATAAAATGTACTTGTTGTATTCTTTGTTGTTCTATAAATTTCTCTAGTTTTGAGTGTCTTTGAGTATATAAGTCTAATCAATTATTTCAAAGAAACTTAAATGATGAATAAAAAAGAGAGGTTTTACTTCTCTTTTTTATTGCATACACTTTACTGCCACTCTACTGCCATTATGTTGCCTTCATCTTGCCTTGATGTTGGGAGTAAGCGGTAAGCGGTAAGCGGTAAGCAAAATTAAAATTTTGAAGTAAGGTTTGTTTGTTTTTTTTACGGTTTACGGTCTATGCTTAACGTTTTACGCTTTTTTTATTAATAATCAAATTCAGTTTTAACAACTGGGTTTGTCATTCTAGGTTTGTCGAAGAATCTCTTCCTTTCATTTTTTGCTCATCCAAAAAACGAAACAAAAAAAGATGCCGACACTAGTCTCTCAATGATTCAACTTGCTAAATTATTTCCATAAAGTTGGCAACTCGCTTCACTCAAACACTCCAACTTTTTTTATTCCAATAATTTAGAGTTGAGTTACATTTTGATTCTAAATCGTCGGATTTTTTTAATTCCTATTTAAACATTCAAATTCGTTGTCAATTTCACAAACGGGTTTTGTCATTCGTTATTTATCGTCTAAGTCTTCGATACAACGTTTTGCAAACGCCACTCTGACTGACGATAATGAGAAGCTGAAATCAAATCAGCTTGACATTTCATTATTGATGTAAATACCTTTTAGGGAAGTCTTGATATTAATTCTGCAAAAGCAGAAAATGTGAAAAAATAAATTATAGTCGTTTAATATTTTAAATCATTATTATTCTTTCATTTTACTCCTTGAATGCTTCGTTAAAAATGCTTAAAACTCTGTTTCGAGCAAAATTATGAGGAACTATAGGAGAAGGATAATCATCAGTTTCAAATTCTGAGACCCACTTTTTGATGTAAAGAGATTCTTTATCAAATTTTTCTGTCTGAAGAGTTGGATTAAAGACTCTAAAATAAGGTGCCGCATCGCATCCTGATCCAGCAACCCATTGCCAATTACCATTATTTGCAGACAAATCATAATCGTTTAGTTTTGATGCAAAATAAGCCTCTCCCCAACGCCAATCTATGAGTAGATGTTTGCATAAAAAACTTGCTGTTATCATTCTTACTCTATTATGCATAAAACCAGTTTGATTAAGCTCTCTCATTCCTGCATCTACAATAGGATAACCTGTTTTCCCATCGCACCATAGCTTAAATTCCTGCTCATTATTCCTCCACTTAATAGCATTATACTTAGCCTTAAAAGGTTGGTGAACAACATATGGAAAATGATAGAGTATTTGCATAAAAAATTCTCTCCAAATTAATTCATTTAGCCATGTTTCATTTAGCTCTATCGCTAACGCAACACATTTTCGTACACTAATCGTTCCAAATCTAAGAGCTATACCTAATTGGGTCGTACATTGTAAAGCAGGATGATCCCTATATTTATGGTAATTTTGAATAATTTCCTTATCTAGCTTTGGCTGTTTGAATAAAATTGATGTTTTTAAAAAACCAATTTCTTTCAGTGAAAGAATCGTTTTGAATTCTGTTTTCAAAAATTTACTGTAATCAGGCTTATAACATTTATAATGTTCTGTTTTCAAAATTTGTTTCCATTTTTTTGCATACGGCGTATATACTGTATAAGGAGAACTATCTTTCTTTAAAATATCTTTCTTGTCAAAAATTACTTGATCTTTAAATGCTTTAAACGAAATGTTATATAACTTAAAATAATTGTAAATCGAAGTATCTCTTTTAATTGCCAAAGGTTCATAATCACGATTACAAAATATAGAATGAATAGCAAACTCTGTTGAAAGTTGCTGAAAAATTTTGAAAGGATCACCATAATATACATGGAGACTTGTCCCAAAGGATTTTAATTGATCATTAATATTTTGAAGCGCTTGATGAATATAATCCACCCTCCTATCTTTCTTGTCATCCAGTTGCCGTAGAATACCTTCATCAAAAATAAAAATAGGTAACACAGGAATTCCAGATGAAAGAGCGTGGTACAGCCCAACATTATCTTCTAAACGAAGATCTCTTCGAAACCAAAAAATGGAAATTTTATTTTTCATTTAAAAATGGATTATCATTTCGATTATGTTCTACCCAAATCAAATTGGATATATCATAACCAATTTCTGAAGCTAATGCAAGAAAGTTTGTTTTAATATTATCTGGAATATCTTTCGTCCTAGATAAAATCCATAAGTAATTTAGATTTTTACCTATAACCAATGCATATTGATAGTTTTCATCCAAAGCAATTACGTTATATCCAGCATAGAAAGGTCCAAAGAAGCTTACTTTTAGCTTTCCTATTTGCTTACCGTCTCTAAATTTTGCTTTACCTATAGCTTGCTTCCATACTTGTTTATCCTTATTAAATCCGCTATTTGAAACCACCAGATTTCCTTTTTTATCAAAAGTGTAGTTAGCGGAGACATTATCCAAGTTTTTCTCGAAACGAAAATCTAAACGAGCGATTTCAAACCAAGTACCTAAATATCGATCAACTTCAAAATTTCGAACAGCTTCTGCCTTTTTAGGAATAGAGGAACATGAATTGGAAAATATTAACAATCCTATACAAGCTGTTTTCAATAGTATTTTATTTTTCATTTTCATGAGATTTTGATTTAAATTGTTTAAAAAAATAGAGAACTAAAAGAAATTGCGTATATCCATACACAGCATCTTCTATTGGTATAGTTCCCATTCTGATTCCCAAAAAATCATCAGGATTATAATTTACAATTGGCGACTCTAATCCTGTACCTGTTAGAATACCATTTACAGGAAAGAAACCAAGCATAAGAATAGTGAAAACAAACGAAGCTTTTCCTATCCAATCTACACAACGAACAAAGTGTAAATACAGTAAAACAACCAATGTTATAACAGCTGTTAATAGGGTATAAATTCTATCATAATAAAGTAAAGCGACGATTGAACAAACAATCACAGTAAAAAAAACAATCAGGTTATTAAAACAGGAAAGCCAATCTAATTTAAAAAATTTATCAAAGCAGAAATAGGTAAATATGCAAGAAAATGGTATACAAATAAAAAACAACCATTCTTCTAAAGGTAGACCTCCTATAAAAAAACCAAGTGTATAATCTGTATTAAACCACCACACTCCTTTAGCTGTAAACCAAATATCCCATGCAATAAATGGAACAGCTACAACAAGTGCTGCCTTAAAAAAAGCTCCAAAATGACGGTGAAAAAGAATACGAGAATCAAAGGATGATAAGAAACAAATAATTATTGTAAAAAATAAAATCAAAATATAAGTATAAGACATCATTTTTGCGCAGAATTAAAGTACATTTTAAAATACTTGAAAGGAACATATAGAAACCCAAAACATTCTCCATCATCTTTATTTAGATGCTTATGATGTTGTTTATGAGCCCTACGAAGAGCAAGAAAATACGGATTCTTTATTCGTTTAAAATAATTCAGTCGTTGATGAATAAAAACATCATGCACAAAAAAATACGCCATGCCATAAAGCATAATTCCTACCCCTACAAAAAACAAGTAACTATACTTATTGAGCGAACCAAAATACATCAAAGCAATAGTCGGAATCGCAAATATCACAAAAAAATAATCGTTTTTTTCAACTGATCCTTTATGGCTATGATCATGATGATCTTTGTGGAGAAACCATAAAAATCCATGCATCACATATTTATGAATAAACCATGTAATAGGCTCCATAAGTACAAATATTAGCAATACTAAAAATAAATTCATACACCTAAGTATTAAATAATTGCTTTAATACTTGATGACGATAATCAAATATTCTATTCAACTTTTTTTTCACCAAAAGAGAATGAACAACATTTCCCAAAACTCCAAAAGGAAGCTCATATTCTACTGTATCTTTCATTAAAACCCCCTTTTCATTGGGAATAAATTCATGAAAATGTTTCCAATATTTATATGGACCTTTTTGTTGAAAATCTGTAAAACTTTGCTGCGGCTCTACTTGAATAATCTTTGTCTGCCATTTCAAAGGAATACCCAATAGCGGTGACACACTATAATCGATGAGCATACCTTCAAAAATTGGCTGATCCTGATCTTCTGACAAAACTGTAAAAGCCATATCTTTAGGTGTAATTTCCGAAAGATTCATTGGAGAAGAAAAAAATCGCCAAGCTGTATCAATATCACAATACAGCTGTTGTTCTCTATACAAACGGTACTTCATCACTTATTCGTTTAAAATTTTTTCAATATTTCTACGCAAATTTATAGACGTTATTTTACGCCTGTTTTCTGATAAGATTTGCGTATCTTCTTCAACCTTTGAATAGTAGTTCAAAAATGAGGGTGCGTTTTTTTGTACCGATAGCCGAATGAATCGCAATTCAAAATTTTCAGGTTCAATCTGTATTGCCTTCTCTATATTCTTTTTACCTTTATTAAAAGTTTTAAGCTTATTTAATGGATGAGACACATGTTTAGCATTGATCGTTTGTACAGCTCCTAGATAACCCAAATAAATAGCGGATTTATTTTTTATACGGTCTAATTCAGCTATTACATTTACACATAATTCTTTGTCATTAGATAACTTAGAATAATTAGCCCTTACCTCTTCAAGAACTAACTCAGTGTCATTTATAAAACCTAAAAATCCCACAATGAGAAACCCTAACATTTTAATCATAACCAAGCAGCTTTATATCTTATGTAACTTTTAAACGCAACAAAAGCTTTTTCAGAATTAGCTATTCTAATTCTTCCATTTAAAATTTCTTTTGATGATTTTTTTTTGATCTTCTTAAACAAAGAAAGATAATATTTGTAAGCAAGATAAACACCAAAAATTGAAGAAGCTGGAAGTTTTTTAATCCCAATCAACGCTTCATCAAATTCTTTTTCTATTTCTTTTTCTATTGCGTATTTTATCTTATTATCAAAACCACTTATATCCACATTCGGAAAATAAGTTCTTCCCAAAATATGATAATCCTCTTTCAAATCTCGAAGAAAATTAATTTTCTGAAAAGCAGAGCCCAATTTCATCGCATAAGGTTTTAATTCTGCATACTTATCTTTATTACCATCTGTAAAAACCTGTAAACACATGAGTCCTACTACCTCAGCAGAACCTAAAATATAGGTTTTGTATAAGTCCGAGTCATATTCTATTTGTTGCAAGTCCATTTCCATACTACTCAAAAATTGATCGATAAGTTCTTTATCAATCTTATAATAATTTACAGTTTCTTGAAATGATTGTAAGATGGGGTTAAGCGATATCCTCTCATTTAATGCATGTAAAGTTTCTTTTCTCAATCTTTTTAAAAGCTTCTCTTTGTTATATCCATGAAAACTATCTACGATTTCATCTGCCAACCTTACATAACCATAAATCGCATAAATAGCCGATCGAATAGAAGGTTTTAAAGCGAGAATACCCAAAGAAAAACTTGTGCTATATTTTTGAGTTGTCATCTTACTCACCGAATAAGAAAGCTCATCAAATAATTGTTTCATATAGAATTACTTTTTTATTTTGTTGATCTCATTGGCCACTATTTTACCGGATATAATAGAGGGAGGAACTCCTGGTCCAGGAACAGTTAACTGACCGGTATAAAATAAATTTTTTAGCTTTTTATTTCTTATTTTAGGTTTTAATACTGCTGTTTGATCAAGTGTATTAGCCAACCCATAAGCATTACCACCATAAGCATTATAATCTGACACAAAATCTCTGACACAATAACTTCTTTTAAAGTCAATTTTAGATTGCAAATCTACAACACCTGTATGCTTTTCTAATCGTGAAAGCATTTCCATTAAATACTTCTGACGCACAAATTCATTGTCATCTATTCCTGTTGCAATCGGCATTAGCAAAAACAAATTTTCTTTCCCTTCTGGTGCAACAGAATGATCAGTTTTTGATGGACAACAAGCATAAAACAAAGGTTTTTCAGGCCATCTTTTCTTTTCGTATATGCTATCTATATGTAGATCTAATTCATTTTCAAAGAATAGTGTATGATGTTTTAAATGCGGAATAGTTTCATTAAAACCAAGATAAAAAATCAGACTAGATGGAGCAAATGTTCTTTCTTCCCAATAGTCAGCCGTATAATTTCTATATTCTGCGTTCAAAAGTGTTTCTGTATGATGATAATCAGAAGAAGCAATCACTTCATCAAATTCATAGATTTCACCATTTATTACAAGCGAACTTACACTTTTATCTTTTACATTTATTTTATCAACATTACAATTAAAATGAAAGTGCGCCCCTTGTTCTTCTGCTACTTTTTTCATTGCTAATACCAGCTGATAAAAACCTCCTTTAGGATAATAAGTACCTAATACATAACCGCCATAATTCATCAAACTATACAAGGCAGGAATCTTTTCAGGAGATGCGCCCAAAAATATAACTGGGAACTCCATCAAAGCTCTCAATTTCTTATCTTTAAAATATCGTGCAACATATGCTCTGAAATTAGAAAGTAAATCCAATTTCAAAGCATTTTTAGCAATTTTAATAGATACAAATTCAGTCCAATTAGTACAAGGTTTATGTACAAAATCCTTCATTCCTACTTCATATTTAAATTTGGCAGATTTCATAAAGTTTTCTAATTGAAAACTAGCTCCTTTCTCTATTTTTTCGAAGGTTTCTTTTAGTGCTTCAAAATTTTCAGGTACATCTAATTTTTCGTTAGAAAAAATCATCTCAAATTGAGGATTTAACGATATCAATTCAAAAAAAGAAGAAGTGGCATAACCAAAATCCTCAAAGAAATCTTGTATAACATCTGGCATCCAATACCAACTAGGTCCCATATCAAATACATAACCTTCTTCTGTTTTTAATTGTCTTGCTCTTCCGCCTGGCTGATTATGTTTCTCAAATACATGTACTTCATGTCCTTCTTTTGCTGTATAAGCAGCAGCTGATAAACCAGAAAATCCAGATCCAATAATGGCTATTCTTTTTTTCATATCTCGTTTTTAACTTCCTTTATATGTAGAATAACCATAAGGAGATACAGTCAATGGTACATCAAAATGCTTATTCCCTTTAATACGAAAAACAATCTCGATAAAAGGATAAAATGTTTGCAATTTTTTACTATCAAAATAAGGTTGAATATGAAATACGAGTTTATAAACACCGTCATTATTCTGACCATAAGGTAAAAAATTCCCTATTCTACCATCTTTATCTGTTATTTGTGTACTTACCTTAGTCCACGAATTGTCTACATTCATTTTCTCTAATGTAACTGAAACAGATGGTGCAGGTTCTCCTGTAGAGTTATCTAAAATATGGCTGGACAATTGATACGTTTTCGTTTGCGAAAAACAAAACAACGAACAACAGATAAGTAGAAAGAAAAATATACTCTTTTTCATACTAGTTGTATTTAATTAATATGTTTGTAAGCCTCTTTTAATAGAGATTCTGTTTCAAAATTCTTTTCATAGATTGCTTGATGAAATTCTTCGAGTTTATGAAGTAGATTTATTAATTCCATTTTTTCAACATAAGTTAAATTACCTGCTACAATTTGTGTCGCAAGCCTAATTTTATCCATTTGTTCTTCAAGAACTTCTAAACCTACTGAACTAATTTGAATAACTTTACTTCTTTTATCCAGCTCAGATGAAGCTTGATCTACCCAACCTTTAGCAATTAGTCGATTTATAATTTGCATCCCTACTGGTTTTTCATGCACATTTTTCTTTATCAAATCCATTTTTGTCATCTCCCCAAATGCCTTTAAATTGATTAAGTAAATAAAATCTTCTTGAGATGAAAAATCCGATCCTATAATAGCAGATTTTGAATAACTTTTAGCATACCTATTCATATGAACAAGTAATGTACTTATAACACTTTCAGGCGATCTCATTTTCTCTTTTCCGATCCAATGAGGAACATCACAAGAACTTTCTAGATGATTATTTAAAATAATCCACTTTTTAAAATCATCAATAGAAGCATTAGCATTACACGTATTTTCTTTTTCAAACTCTTCTATTAAATCAACTACATCTTTGATTAATTGAAAATTCATATACAATATTTAGTTTACAAATATACTATTTTAAAACAAATAAAGAATATTATTATACCATATATTAAAAATAATATCCGAGCTTATTAAAAAGCAATGTAATTTTATATGTATAATTCTAACTTATCAATACTTCGGCAGACTCGTCACAAGCAAGACTTGGCTGTAAACCTCTCTACTAAAAATATTCTCATTTCACTAAAGATTTTAAAAACCCTACGGGCTAAAACCTTTTTAACGCTCCACTCAATCATTTTCTTAACATGAGAGTATTAATGCCGGATTTTATTAAGTTTTACGTTTTACAGATTTTGTCATTCGTTATCATCGTCTAAGTCTTCGATACAACGTTTTGCAAACGCCACTCTGACTGACGATAATAAGAAGCTGAACTGAATTCAGCTTGAAAATTTGGTTGATGTCATTCTAGGTTTGTCGAAGAATCTTTTCTTTTCATTTTTTAAGCGCAAAAAACATTTGAAATTAAAAATTTGAGATTAAGAGGAGGAGTCACGGTGTGGCTCAGGTACTACTTATTTCTAACTTTCATTTTTTGCTCATCCAAAAAACGAAACAAAAAAAGATGCCGACAGTAGTCTCTCAATGATTCAACTAAATAAATTATTTCCATAAAGTTGATAACTCACTTCGTTCAGACACCTCAACTTTTTTTATTCCAATAATTTAGAATTGAATTGCATTTCGATCCTAAATCGTCGGATTTTTATCATTCTTTTTTAATATTCAAATTCACATTTAACAATGGTTTTTGTCATTCGTTATTTATCGTCTAAGTCTTCGATACAACGTTTTGCAAACGCCACTCTGACTGACGATAATAAGAAGCTGAACTGAATTCAGCTTGACAATTTGGTTTTTTATTTAAAAACAATTTGTTTGATGTCATTCTAAGCCTGCCAAAGAATCTCTTCTTTTCATTTTTATTCATGAGTTACTAATTGTTTTTAAATGAATTCATATGCCCTCCGGGGAAGTCTTGACACAAAAACGAAACAAAAAAGTCAAGTCTTTGATTTTCGACGGTCAAAATAAGTTTCAGCCATTGAATGTTTTAGATCATTTGCTACGCAAACAGTAAAACATTTTAACCATTCTCTTCAACTTTTTGACACTCGCCTCCAAATCATATGACGTTTTTTTTAATTCGTTTTCTAATTCAAATTCGTTGTCATTTCGATTCTAAATCGTCGGTTTTTAGAATCCTTTTTCTAATTCGCTTTTTAACCATACTAGAAACATAGCGATCTACTTACTATGTTAAAAGATTTATCTCTCTACATCTCTTCTTTTTTTTATTTCAGTTCTATGTATCTATGTGGTGAATATTCTTTTCTGTCATTCTGAGCCTGTCGAAGAATCTCTTTCTATCACTTTTTTATGAGCAAAAAAGTAATCAAAAAACTCTTGGCTGTAAATCTCTCTACTAAAAATGATCTCATTTCACTAAAGATTTTAAAAACCCTACGGGCTAAAACCTTTTTAACGTTACATTCAAGCATTTTCTTAACGTGTGAGTTTTAAGGCCAGTTTCAACATCCTTTTTCAATATTCAAATTCATTTTTTAAGCGCAAATGATTTACCATTTGGAATGTATGAATTTATAAATTAGACAGGCATTTTATGTTTTTGACGCATTAACATACCTCCTATTTTTTGCGCTGAACCTAATTTCGGTACAAACTTTAAAAATGAGAAACTATGAAATCTTTTTATTTAATTGTACTTGGGTGTTTTGTATTCAATAGCTGTATAGAAGATGAAAATATTCTAATTGACACCCCGATTCATTCAGAACGTATTACTTCTTCTTTGAAAGATAATATTAAGGATAGCACATCTTCTAAAAACGATCCTCCTCGTGATAAAGATCCTTATATGAGAAATATTGATGAAGATGAAAACTGATGTTAGATGTTAGATGTTAGATGTTAGATGTTAGATGTTAGATGTTAGATGTTAGAAAGTTATTTTTTAAGAATTAAAACTACTAAAAGATGAGAAAAATTGCACCGTTTATACAAACGCTCATCTGCTACCTATTTATCGTTTTGTTTATTTATGCAGCTGTGAGTAAACTAATGGATTTTGAGAATTTTCAAATTCAATTGGCACAATCACCATTACTAAGTGCATACGCAGGATTTATTTCTTACGCCGTAATTATTGTGGAAATTCTAATTGTATTATTGCTTTGTATCAAACGAACACAACAAATTGGATTGTACGCTTCTTATGGTTTAATGCTTGCGTTCACTGTTTATATCTATCTGATTATTAATTACAGTGATTTTGTTCCTTGTTCTTGTGGCGGAATTCTAGAAAAACTTGGATGGACAGAACATTTGATTTTCAATCTAGTATTTGTTGGATTAGCTGTAATTGCCATTTACTTAGGTGAATTATTAATGTTTCAAAAAAGTAAACGAAAACTATTTGTTACCTTCTTTGCTATTTCGATTGTTTCAATTGGAAGTGTCATTATGTTATTTCTCACATCTGAACACATCATCAAACAAGAAAATAATTTTACCAGAAGGTATTTACAGCATCCAATTATCGAAGAAAAAGCGATTGATCTAGGCGCTAATTCCTATTATTTTGTAGGATATGAAAATAATACGCTGTATTTAGGAAATTATACTGCTCCACTTGTTTTAACGAGTGTTGATACCAATACAGATCAAATCATTTCCAAAAAGATTGATTTGGACTATAAAGATCATCCTTTTAAATCCATTATGATGCGTGTCAAAAATGGTAGCTTTTATTTGTACGACGGAACAGTTCCTGTTATTTACAAAGGAAAATTAACCAATTTACATGCAGAAACCATCAGTTTAAATGATGCTTTTTTCAATCAATTGGTTGTGATTGATTCTACCAAATTTGCTATTCGTACTCAAAGTAGCACAACGAATACGCAGACTTTAGGAAAGCTGAATTTAAACAAACAGCCAAAAATAGAATTGTTTTCAACTGTACTCGAAAAACAAATTGATGGTGTTTTTGATACAGATGGTTTATTAGTTTCTGATTCATATACAAATGATTTGGTTTATACTTATTACTACCGCAATCAATTTATTGTTATGGATCAAGCGTTACACATCAAACACAAATTAAATACGATTGATACTACTTATCAAGCAAAGATTGAAGTAAGCCATCTATCGGATGGAAAAAATAAAATGAGCGCTCCACCATTATTAGTGAATAAAAAAATGGTTGCACATCGACATCTCTTGTTTAATATCTCTAAACTTATGGGAAAATTTGAATCCCAAAAACAATGGAAACAAGTGGATGTAATTGATGCGTACCGAACAGATCGTAGGCATTATATCGGAAGTTTTACTGTACAACATCGCGAAGAAAACAAACTTTCTGATTTTTTAGTGACTGATTCTCATTTTTATGCACTAATTGGAAACGAATTGATTGTTTATAAACTAAAGCCGGCTATAACCGATCAGTTTAAAACAGGAAAAGCCGAAAACCTGCAAAAAAGTAGGCAAAACTAAAATTCACATTAAAATGAAAAATTTAAAACAAATTATTTTACCAGCTGTCATTGTATTAATGGGGACTGGTGCAGCTTTCGCTACAAATCAGGCGAAGAAAGTTGGATGGAATCCTGGAGATCCGATTTATCGTATCGATCAAGAAGAACCATGTACATTGGTTGAGGATTTTGAATGTAATAACATTCCAGGTAATTTATGTACTTATCAGCCAGGTGTACATCTTTACGGAATGGATGAAATTTCGGGAACAGTATGTAATTTTCAATTATTTGAAAAAACAAATTAATAATTTATAAAAGGAGACAGCTTCTACAGCTGTCTCTTATTTTTAATCCAATCAATTTCAGTGTTTTTTAAATAAAAATCGAACCAATTTATAATCCTCTGATTTAAATCTTTTGCCTTTGATGGATTCATTATAACATGCTTTTCATTCGGATATAATAACAATTTTCCTTCTTTTTTTAAAAGTCTCATTGCTAAATACATGCTAACACTTTGTTCCCAATTGACTTGATAATCTTCTTTTCCGGACCAAATTAATACAGGTGTATGTAGGTTTTCTAATTGGAGTAAAGGAGATTGTTTTAAATAATTTTCTTTTGAATCATAAAACATTGAATTCATTTTAAAAAACTGTTCCTCGTATCTCCAAAATTGTGGTTTTGATCCATTCCAACCCATCGAAAAGTACCAATTTACAATATCAAAAATACCTGAGCCACTAACAGCTGCTTTAAACATATTTGTACGATTTACGATATAATTTACCTCAAAACCGCCATAAGAATGGCCTATTAATCCTATTTTATCTTTATCAATATTGGCTATTTTTAATGCTTTATTTATAGACTCTAATGTACATTGTAATGCTGATTCACCTGGTTGATTTATCTCAACTATGATATCTGGTCGTAAGACAAAATAGCCTTGTGATGTATAAAAATCAGTATTGAAACCATTAGCTGAACTTACTTCTGGCAATTGAAAATCATTCACTAAATGTGATTGCTTTTGGTAGATATGGACAATCATCGGATAATATTTGGTTGAATCATAATCAAATGGATAATACAATATTGCTTTTACTGATTTCCCATTTATAATAGATTTTATATCTTGAAAACGACGTTTTTGAACAATTGAATTAACTGCTTCAACCTGAATGGTTGCTTTATTCTTCTCATCTATTTGAACAATACGAGGAGATTTTAAATAACCTTGCTCCATTACATACAAATTCTTATTTTTTAACGAAACTTTCTTAACATCTTGCGATGTGTTATAAATTTCATTAAATCGATCACAACATTTATAAATTTTGTACTGATTATTTTCGTTTAAAGATTGTAAATAAATGGTTTCATCTACTTGATTTTTAGCTTGATTTCTAGTTACTAAAAACGTAAAAGTTCCCGTTTGTTTTGTAGATTCAATTAATTGTTTCAACTTTTTTGTAAGAAGATTATATTCCCATATCCCTTCTTTAGCTGTTAAAAAAACACGTGAATTATCATAAAAATTAGCTGGCTGAAAAGCTTCATTCTTAAAATAATCATCAACGGAGAAACCAGCTTTTATTGAAGTCGTCAAACTTTTCTTTTTGTCTTCTAATACATCATATATCCACCAATTATTTTCTTTGAAATAGATAAATTTATTATGATCAGAAAGTATTAATTTATTTCTGTTATAATCGTCAAAATCTTCAACTATTAACTTTTGATTCATTGTTTCTAGATCCATTAACTTAACATCAACATGATCCCGTAAATGACGATAACTTCTGTATCTATTCTTGTCGAATATAAGTAGATATTGCGTTCCTAAAAATTCGTAATTGACGTCCGTTAGAGAAATTCTGTTTTTCACCTCTCCATTATTCAATTGAATAAAAATCAATTCTTTTTGACTCTTTGGTTTTTGAATAATAATTTGATCATCAGAGGTATCCCAAATCTCTACTTCTTCTGATTTTTTTAAGGTATAATCAGATTGAAATGTATTTTCTAATATAAGTAAATTATTGTCTTCGTTAATAATCTTGAGATTTATACTCTTATTTAAGTCATGAAGTAATTTGACCTTTGTCCCATTACTTTTGACATAAAATACATCTTCTCCTTCTTGTTTAATGTAGTCATATTGATTGGATTTATTCCATCTTAATGACTGATATTTAACGCCAGCTATTTGAAAAATAGGATTGATATTTTTATTTAATTCATACACATCAATGGTATGATTCGTTTTTTCAATTACTAATTTATCATTCTCCCATTTGTAATCTATTACATCAATAAACTTTATTTCGTTTCCTAATTCTCCATTATTTATTGTATTAATGTAAAGCGTATTACCTTCTTTTTTCGCTACAAAAAATTGCTTATTAGAAGTTTCAATCATTTTCTTATAGTGCGGAATTGTTTTTTTATTTTGACTTTGGATGTTATATAGTACAAGACCTTCATTTTTTTCATCATATAAAAAATACTTATCACTCAACCAATGATAATTCATTATTCTACCAAGTCGTATTTCATCTGTTTTTTTATTATTTTTCAAATAATAGACAGGCAATTCATGGTTTTTATTTTTCGTAAATAATATATTTTCATTGTTTGCATCTACAAATTCAACGGTATAAAATTGATTAAAATAAGTTTCCAATGAATCTAATTTCTGTTGTTGACCAGAAATATAAATTGAAATTAAACAGATATAAAAGCTTAATATAAATCTAATAGCCATCATTTTGGGGTTTTAAATTATTATTCAATAAAATCTCCTTTTCTGGTAAAGGCAGTTTCTCCATAAATGGTTTCCAAGTTGGAATACTGTTTTGTAATTCATTTAATCGATTCCATCGTTTCAAATCAAAAAAACGATGTCCATATTCTGTAAATAGTTCATGTTTATATTCATCTAAAATAGCTTGCTCTAAGTCATGTTGAGATAAATTAGAAAGCATAGGTAAATTGGCTCTTTTACGAATAAGGTTTAAATCATTTTCAGCTTCTCTAAAATTGGAAAGTTGAAAATTAGCTTCTGCACGTATCAAATACAATTCAGCCAAACGAAGTAGCACACTATTCTCTACATTAACTGTTGACGAAGTATTGGGCGCTTTATATTTGTATGGTTGATACCAAGTACCCTGATTGTTATTTAATTTCTTTATCCAAATTTCTTTTCTTTGATCTCCCTTCTCGAAAGAGTTGACGAAAGTGGGTTTTAAACTTACAAAAGCTGGAGGTAGAGCATTTAACATAAAAACATCTGCTTCCAAGGAATTTCCAGTTGCTAAATGAGGTGAAAAACACCATAGAATAGATTTACTTTCTTTCAAAAATTCTTTGCTAAGATCTTGTTCTAATGTAACACCAGCCGTTTGAATAACATCATTTGCATGCTGTTTGGCTTTTTCCCATTGTTTAGTTTGTATGTAATATTTAGCTTTTAAAGTTTTTAACGATGTAAGATTTAACCGTGTTTTAGATGTGTTTTTCGTTCCTTTCAAAAACAACTCTTCTGCTGTTAAATAATCTTGTTCTATTCTTTCATAGATTTCCTTTTCGGGTGTTTTATGAACTATTTTATTTTGCAAATAATCTGTCGTTGTGATGTATGGGATTTCGCCAAACAATTGAGTCAAATACATGTGCAACATTCCACGCATTGTATAGGCTTCTGCTAATACTGTTTGTTTGTATTGATTTTCTAATAATGTACTTTTTTCTACCCCTTCTATCAGTGCATTTAATCGGTATATTTGATTATAACTTGTGTTCCAGGTAGTCAATACCAATTCATTTCGAGTGGATAGCGTGTGTTCATAAAACTCTTTCTGTCCTAGCAAATTGATTGAATATAAATCAAGTTCATCTGTGTATAACCCCAATAAATACGTCATACCAGAATTATTTCCTGTAAATAATCCGCTATCTCTTAAACTTGCATAGATATTTAATAACGCAGCATCTGTCGTTTTTTTATCTTCAAATACTTCTGCACTTACAAGTTGCGTATTTGGTGTATCAAGATCTAAGAAGTTTTCGCAACTTGTCAAAAGAATTAAAGCGATTAATCCTTGTTTTAAGTGTATAAAAATTGATTTCATAATGTTAAAAGTTTAATTGTAATCCAAGTGTATATTCTTTCAGAGGTGGCAAATACCCTGATAAAACAAATTCGGGATCAGCACCAAAATAATTGGTTAGCGTCCATAAATTTTGTCCGTTGAGAAACAATTTTAGAGAAGAAGTGTTTGCAATTTTAAATTGATAGGAAATGGAAATATTCTTTAAACGGATATAAGAACCATCACTTACCGATTGATCACTTTGTTTAAAATTATTATAGGCTTGCGAAGCGAGCGTTTGGCTTCCAGTACTGTATCGTTGATAGTTGGCTGATGGATTATTTGGTGAATAAGCATCTAGAAACTCTATCGGTTGATTGGTTAAACTTCCTGGAATGAAACTCTGAGCGATATAATTGATACTATTTTGTTTCACGAATTGAAACAGTACATCAAGCCCAACGTTTTTATACTGCACTTGATTTGACCATCCTCCAAACCATTTTACACCCACATTTTTAATAACTTGCTTATCTTCAGTATTTATTTTTCCGTCTTGATTAAAATCTTTGAATGTATGTAATCCAGTTATTGGGTCTATGCCTTTCCATTCGTATAACTTTTTAACTGTAATGGGTTGACCAATAACATAGGTATTCGCATAAGTAGAACCTTCTAAATCGGGAAATGACACTAATTTATTTTGTGGAAATGATAGATTTAAACTACTTTTCCATTGAATAGCGTTTTGCAATGGTTTTGCTGAAAGTTCAATTTCAATTCCTTTGTTCTCTACTTTTGCAGGTAAATTAGATTGAATGGATGAAAAACCTGTTGTTCCTGGTAAAGGGATTCCGACCAATTGATTTCCAGATACATTTCTATACCATGCAAGTGAAAATCCTATTCTATCTCTAAAAAAAGATAAGTCAAGAGCGAATTCTAATTTCTTATTTTTTTCCCAACTAAAATTAGGATTGTACAAACTATTTGGCTCTAATCCTGTAACCTGATCGTACGTTCTTGCCTTTGTAATATAGGTATCCAAGTATTGATAATCACCAATCAAATCATTACCTGTAATCCCATAACTACCTCTTATTTTTCCGAAGCTTAACCAAGATGATTCGTTGAGAAAGTTTTCTTTAGAAAAAATCCAAGCTGCTCCAATTGCACCAAAATTCCCATATTTAAAATTTTGTCCAAAACGACTTGATCCATCACGACGACCAGTTAAGTTTATAAAGTATTTGGATTGGTAGTTATATCCAAATCTACCGTAAACAGATTGATAGGTATAATCTATGATAGGTTGTGCACTAATTGTTTTTACACTTGCAGAAGATAAATCGTTTAGCAATGAGTTACTCAGAAAATTAGAAGCCGAAATTCCTAATCCATTTGTTTGTCTGTGTTGAAATGTTAATCCAACAAGATTTGTAAAGTGGTGTTGATTTATACTTTTATTGTACTCTAATCGTGGTTCTATGTTATACGACATAACTTTCTGATCGTATCGTAATACGTTAGATCGTTCACTCCCATAATTATAATTTGGGTTGTATATTGTAGATGGACTTACCCGATTTTCTATTGATTGACTATAATAAATCCCTATATTATTCACTAAACTTAATCCTTTAATTAATTGAATTGAATTCAAAATAGCATGATTCATCATATCACCATTACTAGTATAATAGCTTCTGAGTGAAGCTAATGGATTTACAAACGTATTGTTTTGCCAATTCAGTTCACCTTGTTCATTGTATAAATTTGGAGCATTCGGGGCTAAGCTTATAACACTTGAAAACAAATCGGTAGAAGGTAATTTATTGACAGATCGACTTAAATTACCTTTGTATCCAATAGAAAATCGTTGATTTGGTGCAGTATAATTCAAACTAATTAAAGCAGTTGTCTTTTTTAATCGAAATGGTTCTGGATAAACAGTTGTTGCTTCAAAATGTCCAATACTCATTAAAAATTGAAATTGATCTGAGGCTGCGTTTATACTTAATTGGTTATTGCTTTTAGAAGAAATGTGCCCTACTAATTCGTTAAACCAATTGGTTGACGAATTTTCATCCCAAGCTCCATTTATATCATAGGCATTTGTTGGATAAGTTTTAATTCCATCGTTTTCAAATGCTGTTCTTCTCATTGCTAAATAGTCAGACGTATTCATTAATCTTAATCGATTCATTACTTTACCCACTGTGTAATCTGAACTATAGGTGATATTTAGTTTTCCACTTTTTCCTTTTTTAGTTGTTATCAGTACTACTCCATTGGCTCCACGCGAACCATAAATAGCAGTAGCATCGGCATCTTTTAAGATTTCTATACTTTCTATTTCTTTTGGATTCAGAAAATTAAGAGGATTAGATTCCCCATAAGGTAGAATACCAGACGACAGCCCTACACTTGTTGTATTTCCACTTCCAAAAGGTACACCATCTACAATATAAAGTGGTTCGTTCCCTTCTCTTCTTAGGCTATTTCGTCCACGTATCTGAATATCATAACCTCCACCTGCATTTCCAGAGTTTTGTACGATACTCACTCCAGCCACTCGTCCTTGTATGGCAGAAAGTACATTATTCACGGGTTGATTCTCAATTTCTTTTGCGGTAACACGTGCAATAGATCCTGTTCGTTCTTTGTCTTTTACAGCATAATATCCTGCATTAATCACCACATCTTTTAGCTGAATACCTTCCTCCTCCTTTGTGAAACGTACATTGATCACGCTTCTATTCAGTACCTCTTCTTCACGAATAGGAAAATCCAATTGCTCAAAAATTAGTTTAGCATCATCATGTTCTAAAATCAACGAATAGTTTCCATTATCATCAGTAAAAGTGGAATTATTAGTTCCTTCCTCTTTTACCATTACGCCCACTAGCGGGACTTGAAGTTCTTTTACCGTTCCAGTCACGGTTTTTCCTGTTTGTGCCAACAATGGTGTTGCACAAAACAACCCGAGTAGTACACCAAATGTACACCTACTGAGTTTAAAGTAAAATTTTTTCATAATTTTACATAAGTTTTTTAATTCAACATTAGTTTTAAAAGCCACTCCTTTTCCTGTACATCGCGCCAACTTTGTTTTTGGGAAAGGGGTTTTTGTTTTTACGTGATAAGTTTTACGCTTAACGTTTTACGTTTTTTTTCTTATTAATATTCAAATTCTTTTTTAACACGGGCACTGAACCTCGGTTGCTGAGCCTGTCGAAGCATCGAAGTGCAGAATCTCTTCCTTTCATTTTTTTGAGCATCCAAAAAAACGAAACAAAAAAAGATGCCGACAGTAGCCTCTCAATGATTCAACTAAATAAATTATTTCCATAAAGTTGGCAACTCGCTCCACTCATACACTCCAACTTTTTTATTCCAATAATTTAGAGTTGAATTGCATTTCGATTCTAAATCGTCGGATTTTTAACTCCTTTTTCAATAATCAAATTCATTATCACTTTTAATACGGGCACTGAGGCACTCGAAGTGCAGAATCTATTTTCGCGCGCACGTGCCTGTTTATCATATGCCTCCTAAAAAAATTTCCCCCTCCGACAGTTTTAAAAATTACATTAATAAATGAAAACTAAAAATTAACACTAATCATTTTATGAAGATCATTTATACTCTTTGTGTTGTCTTCGGGGGATAGAGTGTGAATCTGTTTACTCTTTCATGATTTTACATTAGTTTTTTAATTCAACATTAGTTTTAAAAGCCTCTCCTTTTCCAGTACATCGCGCCAACTTTGTTTTTGGGAAAGGGGTTTTGTTTTTTTATTTCAAATTTGTTCTTTATTTTCATTTTTTTGAGCATCCAAAAAAACGAAACAAAAAAAGATGCCGACAGTAGTCTCTCAATGATTCAACTAAATAAATTATTTCCATAAAGTTGATAACTCACTTCGTTCAGACACATCAACTTTTTTTATTCCAATAATTTAGAGTTGAATTGCATTTCGATTCTAAATCGTCGGATTTTTAAATCCTTTTTCAATACTCAAATTCGTTGTCATTTTTAAAAACGGACTTTGTCATTCTGAGCTTGTCGAAGAATCTTTCTGTCTCTTTTTTTAGAGATTGTATAATTCAGTAAACTGAAACATAGCGAGCTACTAACTATGTTTAATAGATTTATCTTCTCTATTGCTCTTTATTTTTCATCATTCAGTTCTATGTATCTATGTGGTGAATATTCTTTTCTACCATTCTAAACATGGGCACTGAGGCACTCGAAGTGCAGAATCTCTTCCTTTCATTTTTTTATTCATTCAATGTTTATTTTAATTATCGGTATTCATATGCCCTTCGGGGAAGAGCATCCAAAAAAACATTTGAGATTAAGAGGAGGAGTCACGGTGTGACTCAGGTATTCCTTTTCATTAATGTCACTTTTTACTTGACTAAAAAGTAACCAAAAAGTCAAGGCCGTAAACCTCTCTACTAAAAATATTCTCATTTCTCTAAAGATTTCACAAACCCTATGGGCTAAAATCTTTTTAACGTTACATTCAACCATTTTCTTAACGTGAGAGTTTTAATGCCGGTTTTTCATCCTTTTTCAAATACATCATACTTTTTACATACTACATTTTACAACTCAACACCGATACACGAACCTCGAACAAACCATACGGAACGCATATACAATGGATACAGAATGGATACAGCGCGGATACACAACCGATACAGAAAAGTGTCATTTTGGATATACACCGATACAGGAATTTAACACTTTTTAACACATTATTTCTCTAATATTCTGTCATTTCAAGAAATCTTTTTATCACTTTTTTATGAGCAAAAAAGTAATCAAAAAACTCTTGGCTGTAAACCTCTCTACTAAAAATGTTCTCATTCCACTAAACTTTTTACAAACCCTACGGGCTAAAACCTTTTTAACGTTACATTCAACCATTTTCTTAACGTGAGAGTTTTAATGCCGGTTTTTCATCCTTTTTCAATACTCAAATCCTTTTTTAACAACTAATTTATAAACCGTCATTGCTGAAAAGTCGAGTGTCAATTCGGCGTAAAGAGCGTTAAAAATGATTTACTGTTCGCATTTTACATGCGAATGATTTAAAGCATTTAGCGAATAGCCATTATTGACCGACTTGTAAGCACTATACCTAAGCTCCACTGGAGCTTCTCCTCTTCATCTCAAATGTTTTTTCATCAAGGAAAAAATGAATGTAAAATCCTTTCTATCACTTTTCAATTCTAGTAGAATCGAATAACCATCTGTGCATTTCTTTTATAGAAACACATATTTTTAGAGAGTGTATTTTACTTGATTTGTAGAGGAATAAAACCAAGTATATTGTATGAAGTTCAGTGCTACTTGTAATGGAAGAAATGACCAAAAACAAAAAACCGTGAAACTCATCATTATCTGCCGCTGAGGTACTGGTATACCGAGGAACAGATAAGTGAGCTCACGGCATAAGACGTGAGCTTATCTACTTACCATCTCGTTCCAAAAATTACCAGTTTTCAACGGCGAGACTATAAGCAATAGCTTAATATTTTCTATATAAGTATTGCAAAATTACATATTCTTGTAATTCTTTAACCAAAGATAGTAAAAAAAATCTAATGTAGAAAACTTTACCTACAATTTTATTTCAAATAATATTGAAATTGCTCTTAAACTATTATCATGACAATTGAGGATAACAAAAGAAGTTATTTAATATATTTTGGAAAAAATCTCGAAAAAATCAGAACTGAAAAAGGTTTAAGCTATAGACAACTAGCTCAAAGATGTGATGTCGATTTTAGTGAGATTAGTAAAATTGAAAAAGGAGAAAGAAACATTCAAATTACAACAATTGTAGAATTAGCTAAAGGATTAAACAAATCTCCTAAAGATTTATTTGATTTCAAAACAGAAGAAATCTAAAGAAATAAAAATATAGGGTGTTTAAAAAAATCATTACTAAAAATCCCCAAAGTGTTACTTTGGGGATTTTTATATTTCATCTATGATAATTTGAAATATTACACTTCTTCTTTAGATAAATCTAAATTATAAAAATCTTCAAAAAAAATATCTAATCTATCTTTATCTGATTCATTAATTATAAATTCAATATCCTCTTGTTTAAAATCAGGAATACCGAAGTTCTTTATATAAGTCCCATTTAAAGAGTAATAAGAAGAAGAATAAGGTTTACTTGTTGATTTTATATAAAACCAAAATAAACGAGATTCCATAATTTTTTTCACCAATTGCATTTCTTCGTTAGAATGCCCAATAATAGCTTGTCCATTATAAAATAATAATTCATCATCATTACTCATAACATAAGAAGGTATTTTATCTGAAAATTTAGGGAAAAATAATTTATTATTCACTTTTTCTAATGACTGAGTTCTTCCAAAAGCAAACCATTTTTCATAATCTCCTTTCCCTTTATCTCTACCTGAAAGTATTTGTCTTTTTTTCTGTAAATATTCAAATGCTTTAGGATAGGTTACTCTTAAATAATCTTCTTCTAATGCTTTCGGCTTAATATCGTTATTGTAAGGAAACAAAACTTTTTCTATAACATTATCAAAATCAATCTTTCTACTCAATTTATTTGAATTCAAAATATCTTTACAGATACCTTTTTCAATTGGATAAAGACTTCCATTCTGCAAATAATAAAATTCATCATCTTCATCAACTGGTTTGAATATATAAATATCATTCTTTAATGTAGCTATTCCATGTCTAGTTTTATATTTTTCACCAAAAGGTGTTCCCACAGATTCAATTTTAGAAATAATTTCATTATTATTCAGATTCCATCCATTCTTTGCATCAAGATTTTGATAATTTATTCTACTATATTGATTTCTTTTCGAGGGTAATTCCTTATTCTCGGATTTATAATATTCTATATAATTTTGTTCTACTTTTTCCAAAAAACAAATACAAGTATAAGTACTCTTAGATTTAAATATCTGATGTGTACCAAAATCAATAATCTTAATGGATGTATTATTTCTTTCAAAATAAGCTCTTAAAGCTCTACCATTCAAACTTTTAAAAAAAGTATTCATTGTTATGAAGCCCAGAATACCATTAAGAGCTAAATTCTCATAACCTATTTGGAAAAAAGGAATATACAAATCTGGATTACCAGTAGTGCACACTTCCCAAAGTTTTACATTTTCTTTAGACTTTTCATCAAGATTACGAGCTGATACATAAGGTGGATTACCAACTATAATTTCAAAGCCATGAAAATCTTCTATTACTTCATTCCAATTAAACAGCAATGTATCTCCATGATGAATATTAAAATTAAACTCTTCAATATCCTCTCCTTCAGACAAAGCTAAAAGACTCAATAGCAATTTGCTTCGATCTACTGAATAATTTTGAATATCTAAACCAAAAATTTGATTTTCAAAAATATATTGGTATGTATTATTTGTTCTACGTTTTAACTCTTTTGCAGCTGTATACAGGAATCCCGAGCAACCGCACGCGATATCCGCAACTTTAATATTATCCAGATCAAGATTATCCCTTTTTAATGATTCATTTACAATATAATCTCTAATATCCGAAGGTGTATATATTGCACCATTTATAATTCTGTCTGAAGGTGAGATAACAAATTCGAAAAGTTCAATTAGCTTTTCGATATCAAAAACATCTATTTCTTCATTAATGATTTCAATGAATTGAACTAAACTATCCCATTCTTGAATTTGATTTTCAGTGATGGAATATTCTAATAAAAAGCGATTCTCTAAAACGGCTAATTGATTAATTTCTAAAAAAGCAGACACAATAAGCCTATCAACTTTTTTTGGAAGTGGTGAATATGATTCAAGATATTTAAAAATATTCTTCATTTGTTACATTATCTTATAATACTCATCAAGCTCATTTCGATATAAAAAGTATTGTTCACTATATTCTCGAGATTTATTTAAAATATTATTGTAATTTTCGGAATTAGGATGATACTTTTTTGCTTCTAAAGTTAAAATTTCAATAGCTTTTCTTAATTGATTTAACTCCCATAAAAGCTTAACAGCATAATCCCTTTCATCAAATTTAAAACCAACTTCTACCATCCATTTACCCAAATCAGTCACCCAGCTTATACTACCATTTTTTGTTCGATATAAATGTGTATCATAATCAGTTGTACAAGGATCTACAAAGCCCATATTGTTAATATTAGGTACAGTCTCATCATTTGAAGGCCATTTACTTAACTTAATATTGTTGCAAAATTTGCAAGAATAGACTAAATTACTATACTGACATAAACTTATATTTCCAGTCTTTGTAAATAAAGATTTAGGAACGAAATGATCTACTTCAAAATATGTATGACTAAATCCATCATATGAACCACAATAAGCACAATGTTTATGAAAATCCACTCTTAAATCAGGTTTGTGTTGTGACCAATTACTACCAGTCGGGGTTTTTGTGGGGTTAGTTCTTCTTTGTGGCAAATTATCCCTTACTTTCATCATCTTTATTTTCTAATAATGAATTAATAAAAGCTTCTGCATCTTGTCTAGCTTTTGATATTTTATCTAAATCATTGATAGAAGTTAAATTTTCAGGAACCTCTAGCATTCTCATTTTATCTAAACTTAATAAATCTCTTTGTGTTGAAAGCAATAAGTTCTTTTCATCTGTACTTAATTCATCTGTTTTTTCTTTTTCCAATAATTCAGAAATGGTTTTCTTTCTTTTTTCAATGTGATTCTTATACTGCATTATACTTTTTGTAAGTACATCAATGAAATCTTTTGTTTGGATATTTTCATCTCCGTCATCGCTAGGAAAAACAATTTCTTTATCAAAAATTATTTTTGGATCATCAACATCAGGCTTAGCTTGATCCGACTTATTAGTGAAAATTATGTGAGGAAACTGTGGTTTCTTATCATAAATTTCACGTTCAACTTCATCTCCGTTAAAAGCTAAAATATTACCTTCTTTCAATCTAAAATCAATCATTAATAAATCAATATCAGAACTATAAACTTGTTCCATTAGGTCTTGTAAAAGCATTCCTTTTGTTATTTCATAACCTATAACATCGAATCCAAAAGTTTTTAGCTTTCGTCTATATAATTTTACTTGGTTTACATCTTCATCTATGTAACCTATCTTATATCGTACATCCATAATTTAAATTATTAATTTATTGAAAACGTAATTTTAACAGCGAAACCTTGTTCTGGCTCTAATATTTCTATATTTCCATTATTATCATCAATAACCGATTTTACCAAATACATACCAAGTCCTGTTCCTACCTCATTACCAACCCTATCTCTTTTTGAAGTAGTAAATGCAAGAAAAATTTCCTCTTTATTATCAAATGTTTTGTCTAGTCCTTTGCCGTTATCTGAGAAGATAATCTCTATTCTATTATTAACTATACTTAGCTCGATCAATATATTTCTTTCATCAACAGAATTCTTATCTTCAAATGAATCAATAGAGTTGTTAATTAGATTTGAAAATATTGTTGTCATATCCATTTCAAAGGCTCTGAAACTATAGTTAGTATCAATTGTTCTATCACTAATTATAAAATTAATATCCTTTCGTTTAAATATTCTTTTCCAAGTATCTTGTAATTGTATAAAAAAGTTTCCAAAATTTAGTTTAGTCCTCGTTCGTTTATCTTTTCTTATTGCTGTTAAAGTATAATCAATCCAATGTTTTATTTTTTCTTTATCTTCTTTGAGTAAAGCAAAAATATCAACAACATCGCCAAACTCAGTTGAGTCATTGATACTGCTAGGTAATAACTTCATTTCATTAGGAATTAGATTTAAAACATTTTTTTCTAATTCTACTATTTCAGATGCATTATTACTAACCTCTTTCAATTCGTGTGAAAATGAGGAAACAATTAGACCCAAACTTGCCAACGATCTCACTTGCACAATTTCTTGGTTCTCTTCCTCTTTTTTATCATCAATTATTCCTCTAACTGATTCTTTAAAGAACTCTTCATAGGCTTCTTGTTGCTCTTCTTCATTGGACGTATTATTTGACTTACTATCTTCAATTATTCTTAACGCTAATTCGTGCGCTTTTTTTTGTATTTCCTCGTTTTTGCGTTTTTCTTCCTCTTGCTTATTAAAAATATAAATAGGATTCAACACCCTTGAACGATCAACTTCAAATTCGTGAATACAGGCAATAATAATATTTTTAAATAACTCAAATGCATCATTTTCCTGTAAACCACCACGATCTGATTTATCAACCAATAAAGGGTTATCATTTCTAGAAATAGTGATGATACCTGCTAAAGATTCATTATTTACTCTCCAATCACCTATGCGTTGCCCAGCACCAGCAGGACTTTTTCCTGCTCTAAAACCTAAACCTAACCAGTCGTTTTTAGGATCACCATAAGGACGAACCCTAAAAGAATCGCGATATATTTTTATTCCACCAAATCTTTCTAATGTTGCTCTTCTTTCTCTACTAACTATACTTTTATATGGATAACCCTCTTTTTTAGAATTGGTAAATTTTATATAGTTATAAGTAAACTGAAAATCACCTAACTCAATTAAAAATTCTCTTCTTAATTGATTCATCTCCCAATTCAATAATTTAGCAATACTTTTTGTATAAGTGAAAGTCTTTTTTTCTATAGATTCTAAATTAAATGGCTGAGATAAGTTTTGAAATAAATGTCCATATTTCCTTTTTAATACTTGTAAATCAAGTTCATTTCTTTCAATTGTAAATTCAACTGAAAGTTTCTCTGCAAAATACTTGGCTGTTACTTTATAATCGAAATCATTAAAGAAAGCAGTTTTCACATCACCATATTGTGACAAATTTTGAAGATGTTTGAAATAAACCTTAAATGGAATATTTAATTCTTTAGGGGGAATCAAAGCTTCCAAACTAGAAAATACACTATTAATTTCCGCAGGAAACCATTCATCTTTTAAATTACATATTTTTAAAATTGTGCCATGCTCAAAATCAATATCCTTTATTTCAGAAAAATCGAAACTTGTTCCAAGAACCTCATTAATTTTATTTTTAATATCTATTTTAACTGGTGTGATATCCGCTTCTATTTCAGAAATTGATTTATTAAAATCATCAAATTGTGCCCAATCCATATTCCAGTAAATTCCATCATTATTTTTATTCTTCTTAGATAAAGTCCACATCTCGGTCTCAAAACCTAACCGATCTAGTGCAAAACGCCCAATTCCTTTAGCTCCAGTTTTTACTCTTTCTTTATCTGACAAATAAAATTGTTCTTTATTTCCTGTACCTATTTGCATCCAATATTCTTCAACAATATCCCTTTCCATACCATCACCATTGTCAATGATATAAATAATACTATTCTCTTTATCAGGAACTAAATAAATTTCTTTATTCTCATCTTCTTTCTCAATAATAGGTATATCAAAAAAAACAAAACAATTTTCAGCATCCGCATCATAAGAATTTTTAACCAATTCAGTGATTGCACCTTCTGGATTTGAAAAATTTTCTCTTCCCAAAAGTTTACCTGCTCTTGCAGAAATCTTAAATGGTATTTTTTCTGTACTGTTAGTCATTGAATAGTGCTGTTAATCTTACATTTAACTTTTCTGCTATTTTAATAAAGATTTTATAAGTAGTTAATCTTGTAATTATAGTATAATTTTCTCAACTATACATTTAATACTTTGATCAATTAATTGCCTTTTTAATCTTAAAATTGCATACGGTGTAAAGATATTGATTTTTGAACTGTTAAAATCTAAACTTATGAAATTAAATTCACTTGCCTTAAAATACAGATAATATATAATTTGAGTATTTACTTCAGAAATTATTATAATAAAAGTCTTATACAATTTCTCCACAAAAAGGTTGACCTACTCGCTTATAAATAGAACCTGATAAATTCTAAAACGAATAAAACTAATACTCCAAGGTTTAATTTGTGTAATTAAATTGTACGGATTACATCAAACTCGTTGGAAATTCTTCTTCAACCAATTCAATTGATTCTATAGTTGATTGTTCTTTTAGTAGTAATGATTCCCTATATTCCATAGCCTCCGCATCTGTTATAAATTCAGCTTCAAAGCCTAACTCTACTATTTTTTCTTTAATTTCTTGAAGAGTTACATTAAAAAACTCTCTTCTATAGTTAAATAAATTGACAGCTTTATCTGCAAATGCTTTATGCAATTCATATTCTAAGGTTCTGGCTTCATCACTATAAATCATGGCATGAACATCAAATCGAAATGGAACTGAGGCATCTCCTAATTCTCGTACCCTATCCAAAGCTTCTAGCCTTCTTGTCATTCCTATTTTAAATACATTTTCTCCAAAAGAACCAATATTTGAAATAATATACACATGTCCTCTCTTGGTCTGCTGAGCCATAGATAAAGCTCTTTCCTTTTTTAACCTTGCCTCTTCCAATTCTTTTTCGAGTTGCTCTATTTGTAATTTTAATTCTTCGGAATTATTAGTCCCTTGCTCCTTTCTTACTTTTTCTAAAGCTTTTTGGAAATAGGCTTCTTCTTTTTCTGCTTCTTTTTGAGCTTTCTCAAATTCTCTTTTTGCTTTTTCTTCTTCTGAATGATACTCGATGCAAAAAATAATTTTGTTAATTATTTAATTTTATCCTTTATTTGCTATTGTAAAAGTGTTTTTTCACTTAATTTATAAGAATGCAGTATATTAAAATATTTCTTTTTTTTTCAATTGGCTTTTTGTTTTCTTGTACAAATGAAGACGATAAATTAGATATAAAAGATGATGTAACAAAAGTAAATCAAGCTCCAAAAAACTTTGAGATAACAATTAAAGATGTGTCACATTCTAGTGCTAAAATAATTTGGAATGCTGCAATTGACCCAGATAACGATCCTGTCAAATATGATATTTATCTAGAAAATGTAAAAATTTTCTCAGATCTAATTGATTTAGAAGCTAATTTTCAAAATCTTGAAGAATTAAAAAACTACTCTGGTTATATAATAGCAAAAGACAGTCATGGTAATGAAACAAGAGAATATTTTAAATTTATAACTTTCAAATATTACTTGAAATTTATGAAGGATTATGATTATGGTCCAAATAAATATCATGGTGAATTATCATCAATTACTTTAACAGAGGATAATCATTATTTGGTTTCTGGTATATTCTCTCGTTCAGTATTTGTGTTTAAAATTAATGCTGAAGGCGATTTAATTTGGAATAAATATTA
The DNA here is from genome assembly GCF_004785645.1 of Empedobacter tilapiae. Classification (GTDB taxonomy): domain Bacteria; phylum Bacteroidota; class Bacteroidia; order Flavobacteriales; family Weeksellaceae; genus Empedobacter; species Empedobacter tilapiae. Next base: position 163,435 of record NZ_SRPE01000010.1, read on the forward strand.
TACTTTTTCAGATCCAGATTTTTATCAAACATTAAATAAACCTGTTGAAATTATTAATTCTAATAATGGATCTATTTTCACGTACCAACACTATGTAGTTCAATTAGATAAAAATGGCAATAAAATATGGCAAAAAGATTTTAGAGAAATATATGGATACGATCAGTATATTTTATTAGAGTCTTTAAAGTATGATCAACAAAATAATTTGGTTGTTGTTGGAAATCATATGCATTCAGAATTTATGGATGATATAAAAGGTGTTGCTGTAAAGTTTTCTCCAAATAAAAACATATTATGGCATAAGTCATACGAATTAGATTATTATAATAATATTTTAGATTTAGCATTTGATAAGAATAATAACATGATTATGTTTGGAGATACTCGTCTTGAAGACCAAAATGGTAGATATTCTAATGCTAAATTTTGGTTGTTTAAAATTGATATGAATGGTAATAAAATTTTCGAAAAAAAATTTGGCGATGGTTATTGTTTTCCAATAAAAATAATTAATACAAAGGATGAAAATTTCATTATTCAGGGACATTGGATGGGAGCTTATGATAAAAGATTTGATATTATAAAGAAAATTGATCAAAGTGGTAATTTTATATGGGAACACTCTTTCCTATCAGATGAAATTGCACAATTTTCGGTTACTGAATTATCAAATTCAGATATATTGGTTACAGGTAAAGATAATAATAGATCTATGGGGTTCTCAGATATAAGATACATTAATTTATCTCCAGAAGGTAAAAAGCTATGGCAAAAAACAATTGCTTTTGATTATTCATACACTGCAGGAGTTGATGTGTTAGCGACAGATGACGGTGGTTTTACTATGATTTCAGATTTCGTGAAGATAGATTATAATTATTACTCAATGTATCCTAATGCCAAAATTCTTTTATTAAAATCTGATCCTTATGGAAACATAACAATGTAAGTTTATTTTAATAACGAATTAACACATCTATATTATTTAAAAGTAAAATGTAAATTCGGCATATAAAACGTTTTTTTTCTAACGTTAAGTAGTCTTTATATTAGAATTACATTAAACTCGTTGGGAATTCTTCTTCAATCATTTCAATTGATTCTATAGTTGATTTTCTTTTTCTGTTTTTATATAGAATTCTACATCTACTATTCCGTTATATCTATTTTGATTAGAGTTCAATTCAGAATTAGTATTTTCTAAACTAATAATCTTTTTTTCGAGTTCAGAAATTTTATCAAATTCTTTCTTCTTTAAAAAATCAAATATTCCCATCACAATTAATTTTCTTGACACAACAAAACTACATAGAGCGTTACAATCTGATTTACGTGAAACCGTAGTTTATAAAAAATGTAATCAGGATATTTTGGCTAACTATACAATAAAGTATTTTACAAAGGTTTTGTATATTAGTCTTTGTATAGAATAATGTTAGCGGTTAGGCTACAAATGAAAGTTCCTATGATAAAGAAATGGCTACAATACTACACTACTTTTCTTTTGGCTAAAAAATTCATAGCTAGCTAAATAACATGTTAAAACTCGCGTAAAAGAAGGCGGTCACAATATTCCAACAGATGGAATTGAAAGGAGATACATTAATGGAATTAAAAATGTGACTTCGAGAACCTCGGCCACCAAGAAAACCGTTTCCAGAGACTCTCGGACGGAAAAGGTATTCAAGAAATATAACGTATATAACCAAATTTATTTTATAGTCTCATTCCAATAATAACTGTCGGGATAAATTCTTTTTCCAAATATTGCTGTGCCCACTCTTATAATCGTTGCCCCCTCCTCAATGGCTATTTCCATATCTCCACTCATTCCCATTGACAATTCCTGCATTTCTACGTTAGGTAGGTTTAAAGCCACAATTTTCTGTTGAATATCTTTGAGCAATCGAAAACACTTACGCACCTTTTCGGTTTCGGCACTAAATAAACCTATGGTCATCAAACCTTTTATTTTTAGAGTTTCCAACTTTGCTACCTGCTTTACTAATTCTATTGCATTATCGGGACCAACACCAAATTTGCTTTCTTCAAAAGAAGTATTTACTTGTATCAACACTTCTATGGTTTTGTTTTCAAATTCTAATCGTTGGTGGATTTTTTTTGCTAGATCCCAACGATCAAGCGATTGAATACAGGATACATTATATTTCAAAAGATCTTTAATTTTGTTTGTCTGCAAATGCCCAATGAAATGATTAGTGTGCAGAATTTCTTTCAATGATTCGTTTTTCTCTTTAAGTTCCTGTACCTTGTTTTCGGCTATTAATGTATATCCTGCTTGTAATGCAATTTTTATACGTTCGGCAGGTACAGTTTTGGTTGCCAATAACAGTTTTATCTCATTAGAATTTCTGTTACTATTTATACAGGCATTATTTATTCGCTTCCGAATATCGGTAATATTGTTTAAAATTTCTTCGTTCATACTTCCTAGTATTAAAAGGTTATTGCTTTGCTAATGCTTCCATTTTTTCGGGAGTAATAGTCCACCGTATCCATTTATCATCTGGCTTTGACCCCAAACTTTTATAAAATTTCTGAGCGTTAATATTATTGGCAAGAACTAACCAATTAAATTTTTTATATCCATTATTGAGGGCATATTGAGCAAGACCTTTCAGTAATCTTTTACCAATATTTTTGCCTCTTTGGTTAGTATCGACATATAACCATTTAAGCATTAAAGAAGGTTTTAGATTGTGCATAAAAGGAATGGTATAATAAACAGCAATACCTACAAGTTTACTGTTCCCTGTCTCTGCAACGATAGCACCGAATTGAGGGTTTGTTCCAAATCCACGACTTAACAAGTCGTTTTCTGAAAGGCTAAAATCTGTATCGCCCTCATATACAACAATCGCTTCCATTAACCGCAAAAGTTCTGGAATATCCTGCTCTTTCATTTCTCTGATTTGTATTTCATTTTCCATTTGTCCGTTTTAAATTCTTACTATTTTGTTTCTCTTTATTGCAGATGGGATATCGTTTCGGTTTGACAGATTGATTTTTCTTCCAATTCTTTTATCAGTACCGTTTTTACAGCCGTAAACGTATGGTCTTTGGCTTCTGCAAATGAAACGTTGTATTTACGTTCTATGTTCTGTAACTCTATTGGAAATCGGAATAATAGCTTGTTGTAATACTCGTCTAAAACTTCGGGTATTGGTATTTCAAAATTTATCCGTAGCTGAAACCGCCTTAACAAAGCTGTATCAATAATTTCTGGGTGGTTGGTTGCACATAGTAATAATGCCTTTTCGGGATAGTAGTCTATCAACTGTATTAAGGTATTTACCAATCTTCGCATTTCGCCTACGTCTTTATCATCGTTACCTCTTGCTTTTGCGATTTGGTCAAATTCATCTAAAAACAAAACGGCTTTTTCCCGACCTGCTTTGTCAAATACCTGTTTGATGTTCTGCGATGTTTCGCCTATACGTGAACATACTACATTACTCAAATTGAGTATGAGAATATTTTTGCCTAACGTATTTGCAATAGCTTTGGCGGTCATTGTTTTGCCACAACCCGAATTACCGTGAAGCAATATTTTATTATTTACAGGAAGTCCGTATTGGCTTAATTCTTCATTGTATTTATGTTCCTTTATCAGCTGTTCAAACTTTTGCCTGTTAGCTTCATCCAGAAATATATCGTTTAATGATACCTGCTCTTTGTCGTTTATGATAAGGTTAAATACATTCATTGAAATATAAAATAATATTGAGGTCGGGAATGGATTCGAACCACTGCAAAAGGTATTGCGTACCCTTGTCTGACCACTCGACTACCCGACCATTTTTTTGAAAAGGGCGAACCGATTAAGTCTGCCCATTCTGTTACTTCCACCAATAGTAATAATTGTGCTTACCGTCATATTCAAAACCGCAACGTGGATATAATTGATTGCCTATGTCGTTTGTTTTTTCAGTTTCAAGCATTAGCCCGCAAGCACCAGTTTCATCGCACCATTGTTTTGCTCTGTCTATCAATGCTACCGAAAGCCCTTCGCCTCTGTAATCGGGGTGTACAAACAAATCGCTCAATAACCATTGCTTTGCCAATTTGATGTAATGATACAATTTGTACAACTGCACAAAACCAACAGCTTTGCCGTCTGCATACACGACAAAAATGTTTGATTGGTCGTTGTCTAATCGTTCCTTAATGAATTGCTTACACTTTTCGTAATCGTCCGCTTGACGATAGAAAACCCGATAAAGGTTAAATAATTTTGCTGTGGTGTCTAAATCGTTTAGACCTACTTTTTTGATGTTGAACTCCATTGTTTTTAAATTATTTTAATTGATAAGTCAAAAGTATTTACAAACAGGACTATATTTGTAGCCCTATTTTCAAATAAAAGGTAGTCCACTATGTTACCATACGAACATATCATAATCATAGATAAAGAAAGCAAAATCCCTGTTTATATGCAGATTGCCTTATCCATTATTAACGCTATCAGTAGTGGTACTCTGAAACCAGGAACGCACTTACCAAGTAGTCGGGAATTAGCCAAAACATTAGGTGTACACCGAAAGACCGTAGTTGCAGGTTATGAGGAATTGGAAGCACAAGATTGGATTATGATTTTTCCAAGAAAACACGTTGCTGTTTCGGAACATATTCCATTGCTTAAACCTCAAAAGTGGGGTGAATCTAATACGGCTACACCTTATGAAAATGATTTGAATGTACCTTTTAGAATTATAGAAGAAAACAAGTTTAGTGAAAATGGTATTTCGTATGCTGATGTAGTTATTGATGACGGACACCCTGACGTAAGATTATCTCCAATAGATGATTTATTGAAAATGTATCGTTCACTCACTTCAAAAAAATATGCCATTAAAAACGCAAATATTGGAACAACGCAGGGGACTTTGAAACTTCGGGAAGTAATGGTTAATTATTTGTCAGAAACAAGAGGGTTAAACATTTCTCCTAATAATATTTTAATTACGCACGGAGCACAAATGAGTATTTATTTGTCTGCTCAACTGCTTTTGGGACATACATCTACGATTATTGTAGGTGTTCCAAATTATCCTATTGCTAATAAAAAAATTTAAAGAAACTTATATAGTATAAATGTCCTCTTTCGTAAAAAAAATATAGTGCGAATTTTCGGGATGATTTTTTGTATCTAAACCTGTGAACGAACTAAAAGCGGGTAAAATAAGTTGAGTATTGCTCACAATATAACATGGAAATTTAACAAATCTCCCAACTGGAGTTTTCATTCTAATTCCTGGATGAAGATGTCCAGAAATCACAAATCTTTTGGTAGAATATAGTTGCTCATGTGAGAAAATAAAATACTCTTCTTCGTATATCTCACAAACTTCTGTAACACCAATATCAAACAGTTTTTCCTTTGCAATTCGGTCGTGGTTACCTTTTACTAGGATAATTTTTAAATCAGAAAATTTAGATTTCCATTCAGCAAAGAGGTTGAATTCAGAATTTTTTCCTGCATGAACAAAATCACCTACAACAATCATTCTTTTGGATTGAAAATGGATGATTAAATCAGACAAACGTTGCAAATCATTCTCAATAATTTCGGAAGGTAAAGCTATTCCGTTTTTTCTGAAATGAGCGGTTTTTCCTAGATGTAAGTCTGATAGAACAATGGTTTCTGTTTCCTTCCAAAACAACGCTCGTTGATTGGTTAAAACTAAGTTTTGTTGCATAATATTGATCGTCTTCTCTGCTAAAATCATTTCCGTTTTGCTTTTTTCTTCAAATTTGCCTCTTGCATTTTTCTAATTCTCGTACTCAAATCTTCGCTGGAAAGCGATTGTCTCAAACTGTCTACTTTTATCGGAAAACTTAAAGGTGTAAATCGATCCGATTTTACATAAATGATTTTACTTTCACTAATGCGATCAAATGCTGCGGTTAATCGTTGTTCTTCCAATTGCTGGTTAAAAACTTCCGTATATGCTTGTCGTAACAATAAATTTTGCGGATCATACTCTTCCAAAACAGAAAATATGATTCCCGATGATGCCTGCAAAGATTTGTTATTCACTTGTCTTCCGGGCATCGTTTGCACCACCATTCCAGAAATTACGGCAATATCTCTAAATTTTCTTCGTGCCATTTCAGTCGCATTTACACTGCTAATAACGTCTTGCATTAGGTTTACTTTAGAAAGAATTTGATTCAATTCCGTATCCATCAATTGTATTTCTCTGTCCGAAAAAAGTTCAAAACCATAGTCGTTCATCGCCATCGAGAAGCTGATAGGATACAATTTAGAGATTCGATATGCCAATAAAGCTGCCATCACTTCATGTACCAATCTTCCTTCAAAAGGGTAAAAAAACAAATGATAACCTTCTCTCGTTTTGATGCGCTCTACTAGAAATTCATCTTCTTTCGGAATGTGCGAATTTTCATTCTGATTCACCAACAAAGGATGCAAAAAACGAAGTTCTTTTTCTCGAGCGTTTGGTGAGAGCGATTCAGCTAATTTTTTACGTAAAAAATAACTTAAATTAGATGACAAAGGCAATCTACCTCCGAGCCAACTGGGAGTTATCGCTTTACCACTCGACAATTTTACAAAAACCGTCATATCTTTCAGCATAACGAATTCTAAAACACGTCCTGCCAAAACAAATTTATCACCTTTCCTCAGTTTAGTAATAAAATATTCTTCAATCATCCCAATATAACCTCCCGACAAAAACTTCACTCGTAACATCGAATCGCTTACAATAACTCCAATATTCATGCGGTGCAACATGCCTATTTTTCTTTTTTCAACAACTAGTTTTCCATCTTCCTGTTTCACCACTTTATGAAATTCTTCGTAATTTTCACCTGTTTTTCCGCCTTGTGTGATAAAATAAATACACCATTGCCATTCCTCTTCCGTTATTTCAGAAAAAGCATAGGTATTTTTGATAATGGGATAAATTTCTTTGGGATAAAAACCGCCGCCCAAAGCCAAAGTAACAAGATATTGTACCAAGACATCGTACGCCAAAACAAAAGGTTCCCTATTTTCAATCACTTTATTTTTAACGGCTTCTTTTAACGCTGAAGCTTCAATAAATTCTAATGAATAAGTGGGAACAAAGTAAATTTTTGAAGTTTCAAAAGGCGAGTGTCCGCTTCGTCCTGCTCTTTGCATAAACCGTGCAACACCTTTACTGGAACCAATTTGAATCACCGTATCTACAGGTTTAAAATCGACACCCAAATCTAATGAAGACGTAGAAACCACCGCCTTTAACAGTCCAGAACTCAAATTTTCTTCTACCCATTGACGCAAATTAGCATCGATGGAACTGTGATGCAATGCAATTTGCCCAGCAAAATCGGGATACGCCTCCAATAAAAGCTGATACCATATTTCACTCTGGCTTCGCGTATTGGTGAAAATAAGTGTCGATTTACTTTTTAAAATAATGGAAACGACTTCCTGTACTAATTTTCCGCCTAAATGTCCTGCCCAAGGCAAAATTTCAACTTCAGGAGGATAAACGGAGAGAATTTCAATTTTCTTATGCTCTTTAGCGACAACTTTGGTTCTCTTTTTAGCATTTGGAATCAAAACATCCAAAGCCTGATCCAAATTACCGATGGTTGCAGTAATTCCCCAGATCTTGATGTTTGCTTGCCGAAATTTTAAAACAGCTAAAGCCAATTCTACCATCACACCACGTTTTGTACTCAACAATTCATGCCACTCGTCTACCGCAATTGCTTTGAGATGAGTAAAAAATCGTTCGTTATTTTTTTGAGCCAAAAGAAGATGTAAACTTTCGGGCGTTACCAAAAGAATATCAGGCATTTTCTTAGTTTGTCGGGCTTTCTGTTGTGGATCGGTATCACCATTTCGTACTTCCACCACCCAATCAAGTCCAATTTCGTCAATCGCTTCTTGCATGGATTTTGCCAAATCTTTAGCTAAAGAACGGAGTGGTGTTATCCAAAGGAGTTTCAATCCATTTCCGTATTTTTCGGGATGATTAAAAAAATCAATAACAACCGCTAAAAAAAGAGAATAAGTTTTCCCAAAGCCTGTGGGAGCAACAACCATACCAGAATAGCCATTAGCAAAACGTTGCCAAGCATCCTTCTGAAAATTAAAAGCCTCCATATCTTTGGCTTGCATCCAATTTTTGATGAGTTGAAAGCCATCGGATTGTTCGAATTTCTCGGTCACGTGATTAATTTTTTAATATCTTCAATATCGTCTATTTCATCCATTTTTTTATCGCGTCGCCAACGTAAAATTCTTGGAAAACGCAATGCTACACCCGATTTATGTCGACTACTAAATCCAATTCCTTCAAAAGCCAACTCAAAAACCAATTCGGGTTTTACCGTTCGGACAGGTCCAAATTTTTCCAACACATTTTTAGAAATAAATTTGCTAACTTCTTGTATTTCTTTATCTGTTAAACCTGAATAAGCTTTCGCAATCGTGACTAATTTCCCTTCTTTTTTGACTGCAAAAGTATAATCAGTATAATAACCGCTTCGTCTTCCACTTCCTTTTTGGGCGTAAATTAAAACTGCATCAATCGTCAGTGGATCGAGTTTCCATTTCCACCAATCGCCTTTTTTTCGACCGGTATGATAAAGAGAATGTACATTTTTTAACATCAAACCTTCACTATTAATTTCTCGAGCATTTTCTCGAATTGCGGGAAGTTGATTCCAATTTTCAAAAATAATTTTTTCTGAAAGATGTACTTTATCCGAAGGATTGTCTTCTAAAATTTGCTCTAATTTTAATCTTCTTTGCATCATCGATTTTTCACGGTAATCATCTTGTTCCCACTCTAAAACGTCGTAGGCATAAACAACAATGGGAATTTCGTTCAAAATTTTCTTCGTTAAATTTTTACGATTCAAGCGTTTTTGAAGTGCAATAAAATTTAAAACTTGATCGTTTTTAAATGCTAGAATTTCACCATCCAAAACAAAATTACCTTTCCATTGCATCAATTCATCACGAATTTCAGGAAATTGATCCGTCACCAATTCTTCACCTCTCGACCAAATAAAAACTTCGCCATCTCGCTTAATAAATTGCCCTCGAATACCATCCCATTTATATTCTACCAACCACTCTTGCGTATCGCCTAAATCTTCAATTTCTTTTTCTAACGCATAAGCCAAACAAAACGGATAAGGTTTGGATAAATGGGTCGCAGTATAATCGCCTTTAATCAACTTTTCGAAATCGACTTCCTCTGCCGTCCAAGTACCCATAATACTGTGTGTAACAGCATTAGTGTCTAAACTATAATATTTTGCAAGCGTATTAATTAAAGTTTTACTGGAAACGCCGATTCTGAAACTGCCGCCCAAAAGCTTATTGAAAATAAACCGCTCTACATAATCTAAACCGTTCCACGCATCAAGAACAAAATCTTTTTTCTGATCTTCCGTTTTGTCCTTTAAATCAATGATTTTTTGCATCCATTCTGACAAAGAATAGTGGATGGTTTTGGTTGGTGGTGGTAAAATAAGAGAAATTGTTTCCCCTAAATCACCCACGCTGGAATAACTCTCTACAAAAAGCCATTCTGGAATTTCGGCAACTTCCATCGCCCACGTTTTCATTAAGGTAGAATTGACATTTCGTTTCGGTTTTCGCCCTGTAAATAGAGCTAGAAACCATAATTTATCATGCGAAGACGCCTCTTGCAGAAACTCGATAATTGCCTCTTGTTTTAAAGAGGTTTTGTTGGTGCTGTCGAGCGCATTAATTAAAGTAGCAAAATCGTTCATTGATGATTTAAAAATTTTAAAGCAATTTTAATATTTACTTCTTGTTTTGTTCATATTTCTCATCCGCTTTTATTTTTTCAGAATGACAATGCTGTATTGTCATTTCGACGACAGGAAAATCTCAAAAAATCTTTATGAAAATCTATTTCTCTTCCTCCATTTCTGTTCTTTCTTCATCGTCGCCATATTCGGTTTTTACTTCTTCGGAATAAATACCTATTTCGTTTAAATATTTAGAAAAAATAGCCGTTTGACCATGCGTTACATAAACTTTTTCGGCTTCCGTAGCTTTGATCGCACTTAACAATCCTTGCCAATCTGCGTGATCACTAATTGCAAAACCTGCATCTGCACTTCGCCATCTTCTAGCACCACGAATTTGCATCCATCCCGAACAAATGGCATACGCCATATTCGGTATTTTCTTCATTGCTGGATTATCCACCAAAGCGGGCGGCAACAAAATTATTTTTCCATCCAAATGCTTTTTGTCATCACGTAAATCTATGGTTTTGTACTCAGGTAATGTAACACCAACACTTTCGTACGCCTCATTCAATTTTGCAATGGAATAATGGACATTTAACTCTCCAATACCCTCCAATGCTTTCATAATACGCTGCGATTTCCCTAAAGAATAACCTATAAAAACCGAAGTTTTTCCTTTCGCTCTATTATGATCTACCCAATCACGCATTTTTTTTTCTTGTTCTGCCACAGAAAGCCAATTGTAAACAGGAAGACCGAAGGTACTTTCGGTAATGAATTCGTGGCATTTTACAGCTTCAAAAGCCGTAGAAAGCCCATCATCTTGCAATTTATAATCTCCAGAAATTACGCTTACATAACCTTTATACTCCATCCTAATTTGTGCTGAGCCGATAATGTGACCTGCAGGATGTAATGAAACTTTAACCCCATTTATAGTTAGTTGTTCGCCATAACCGATACTTTCGCATTCGATATTTCTACCAATTCTTGAAAATAAAATAGGTTTAGTGAAATGATGACACAAATATTTTTTCATTCCACTTCGAGCGTGATCGGCATGTCCATGCGTTATAACTGCTAGATCTACAGGTCGCCAAGGATCAATATAAAACTTCCCTGGAATGCAATAAATACCTTTGGATGTGAATTTTAGCAGTTTCAAATTAATTCAGTTTTTTTGATTTATTTTTTAAATGTTTCGCTACAAAAAATCCTACAGCGAGTACTAGCGATGTTCCGATGATTTTTTGATTTCTTTTTGATGGTACTGGAATAGCCATCTTTCCATAAACAGCATGTGGATCCGTAGAAGGTTCTAAAATATTACCTTCATCAGCCTTTCCTTTTTTCACCTTCATCATCAGCCTTAAAACCCCAGTTGCTAGATTGGTAAAGGTTTCTGGAAAAGCTCCATGTGCAAGCTTTAACATAAATGATGTGGCATCTGGAAAGGTATCATTTTTAGGTTTGTCTATTAAATTATAAATCGCCTTTGCGGTATCTTTAGGATCTGATGCAAACGGAGGTATTTTAAAATCTAAACCTGAGAATTTAGCGGAATGCATATTTCCTGTAGATTGTTGAACTTGTGGATAAACGTTGCAAATATGAATTTCGGGATACACACTATACTCACTTTGTAAACCACTCATCAACCCTTTTATTCCTGTTTTAGTTGCCGAATATACCGAACTAAATGGAGCTGGCATATATCCTCCAATGGAAACATTATTAATTAAAATGCCTTGATTTTGTTCTTTAAAAACGGGTAAAACGTAGTACGCTCCGTGCATATACCCCATTAAATTGGTTTTGATTACTTGTTCGTTTATGTCCATAGGAATTTCCTCAAATTTTCCACTTGCCATAACGCCTGCATTATTCACCCACACATCTACGCGTCCAAATTCTTTCAGAGCAAATTCAACTAAATCTTTTACTTCATTTGTATTAGACACATCGGTAGATTTATAAACCGCTTTTCCACCAAAAGCATTGCATTCTGAAACCGCTTTTTCTAAACCTTCTACACCTCTTGCTGCCAAAACCAATTGATAGCCATTTTGAGCAAATAAGTGTGCTGTAGCTAAGCCAACACCACTGGAAGCGCCAGTAATTACGGCTGTTTTAGTAATTAATTCAATGGCTATATTTTTCATAATTATAAATAGTAATATTAAACAAAAAGTCTCAGAGCTCTGAGACTTTACAATATTTTAATCGTTAATTAGACCGTCTATTTTTTCGATATCATTCTGTACACTGCTAGACACAAAACTGCTCCAGCAATTGCAACTAAAAAACTAGAAATATTAAATCCGCTTACATCAACACCTAAAAGCATCGATCCAAGCCAACCTCCAACTACCGCACCTATAATCCCAATAATTATTGTTACTATCCAACCACCTGGATCGTTACCAGGGTGTATTGCTTTTGCTATTGCTCCGGCTATAAGGCCGAAAATAATCCATGTTAAAATTCCCATAATATATATTTTAATGTTAATAAATAGATGTAATAATTTCTTGTTGAAAGATCAATAATTAATCAAGCTTATATACTTAACTCACCTTCTACACCTCCATCTTCAACTGGACTTCCCGTAACGGCGGCGAAAAGCATTTTCGACATGGCAATAAATTTATTGTCTTTGGTTTCGTAATAATAGCCATCGTTCGGCGAAACTTTTATTACACTGATATTAGGATCGTCTTTGCCATCAAACCAAGAATTTGCAAAATTGGTCCAATATTTTTCAATTAAGGTTTTATCTTGTGAAGCACTGGCTTTTCCTTTAATAAAGATGTATTCGTATTTAGAATTATTCATAAAATACAGTTCTACATTAGGATTGGCTTCAATTTCATCATTTTTCAGTGAACGAACGTCACTCAAGAACCAGAGATTACCAACCTCATCTACTTCTTGAAGAGCCATTGGTCTGCTCGTAGTATTACCACCAATATTGGTGGTAAAAAAGCAATTTCGGGCAGTTTCAGCAATAGATTTTATCTTTTCAATGGCTTTATTTCCGCTCAAATTTTCTGTCGGTGACTGTGCATTTCCCATAATTTTATTTTTTTATTTCTGGATTGTGATTAAAACAATTTTTCTCCTCATTGATATGAAAAGTAAAATTTGTACAAACTATAATGTCATTGCTATCAAAATGTTTTACAATACCATTTTTTTCCATCGTCACAACCCAACACGAATTTTGATGCATTCCATAATCAATTATAAAAATAGTATGACCTCTACCAATAGGGGTATCAACAAGTATTGTAGGACTAAGTTGTAATATCATTCATCTAAATTTTAAAATTATATCACGTTATACATTTTATTAAGAGGGAACCTTCCTTTTTTCTTCACGATCCCAAATACGATGTAATTTCATTGCCTCAATAAAATCTGCAATCCAATCCTCATTTTCATCTTCTAAAACTACTCCTCTATCAGGTCTTACAAATGAATTATTCATTAAAGAACCAGTTCCTTTTGCAAATAATAAGATTTTACAATGTCTGTAAGAATCATTAATAAATTCATAATAATCTGGATTCAATTTTAAAGATTCTATTGATTTACCTGATGGTGTATAAACGGCGTCATAACAAACAGATGGATCTGTACGATAGCTATGCGAAATCTTTTCTTTACTTCCTTCTTCATAGGTTAATTCGCCCACTTTAGATGAAATTAATACCGCTTCGGCTCCTTCCTTTTCTAATACTTTTTTTAATTGATCTACACTTTTTTTAGAAACCCCATTATCCACTAAAAAGGCAACTTTTCTGGTTTTAATATTTCCTTCTCCTTCTTTTACCTTCATACTAAGCGCATCTGAAGATTTTAGTTCTTGTTTTTTAGGCTTCAAGGGATAATTAGGGTGATTTTGCCTTACAAAACTTAATGTCAACTCATCCAATTCTTTTGGAGGTATTATACCAAGATTATCTCCTACTTTTTGAGCTAAAGTTTTATCAATTTGATAAAGTATCGCGGTTTGTCTTTCTCTAATTTTTGGATCAGAAACCTTACTCAGCTCAAAACTAAAAGCATCTACAATATGTTGCTTTTCTGGCTCCGATTGAGAATTAAAAAACAAAGTTGCTTGCGAGAAATGATCAGCAAAAGAATCAGATCTAGCCCTTACTTTCTTCCCTTCTACCTTTTGTTCATGAGATTGAAAACCTTCTTCTCCCTTTAACATTGCATGATAAGGACAACCAGAAGCTTTACTATTCGGAAAATAACTAACTCCTCCTTTCAGTATATCAATTCTCCCTGTTCCATCTTTTTGATTATTATGCTTTTGGTTTAATGATCTATTAATAGGAATTTCATGGAAGTTTCCTCCACCTAATCTATAATTCTGTGTATCCATATACGAAAAAATACGACCTTGCAATAAAGGATCATCAGATAAATCAATACCAGGAATGATTCTACCTGGATCAAAAGCTACTTGTTCAGTTTCAGCAAAAAAATTGTCGGGATTACGATTAAGTGTCATTGTGCCAATTATCTTTACAGGAACTAATTCTTCTGGAACCAATTTCGTAGCATCCAAAATATCAAAAGAATATTTTAATTCATCTTCTTCAGGTATTAGCTGAACACCTAAATCCCATTGCGGAAAATTTCCTTCATCAATAGCTTCCCATAAATCTTGACGATGAAAGTCAGAATTAAATCCTGATATTTTTTGAGCTTCATTCCATGCAACAGAATGCACTCCTAATTTAGGTTTCCAATGGAATTTAACAAAAGTTGCTTTACCTTCTTGATTAACCAACTTAAATGTATGTACTCCAAATCCCTCCATCATTCTCAGACTACGAGGAATTGCTCTATCAGACATTGCCCACATAATCATATGTGCTGATTCTGGCATCAATGAAATAAAATCCCAAAAAGTATCGTGCGCAGAAGCCGCTTGAGGAATTTCTTTATCAGGCTCTGGTTTAACTGCATGTATTAAATCAGGGAAATTCATAGCATCCTGAATAAAAAATACAGGTATATTATTTCCAACTAAATCATAATTACCATCTTCTGTATAGAACTTTACCGAAAAGCCTCTAACATCTCTTGCTAAATCTGTAGATCCTTTAAATCCTGCAACAGTTGAAAAACGTATAAATAGTGGTGTTGTTTTACCTTTTTGAAGAAATTTTGCACATGTATATTCACTTATATCCTCATTAATTTCCAATATTCCATGAGCTCCACTACCTCGTGCATGTACAACACGTTCAGGTATTCTTTCTCGGTCAAAATGACCCAGCTTATCAAAGTAAATATGATCTTGTTGTAAGGAAGGTCCTCTATCTCCAACTTTTAAGGTGTTGTTATTATCATAAATCGAGACACCATCATTGGTTGTTAATTTTTGATTGGAGTTATCAACTGTAAACTGATTCAATTGTTCAGTTTTAAGATCTGGATTTTTAGATTTTTTCATATGCAATTTATTAATTAGTAAATGTTAATGAATAAGAATTGACAAACAACACGATAAGGAAACTCAAAAAATAAAATCGACATAAAAGTAATTACCCTATTGAGATTTATTTGTTTTAAATATGATTTCATTAAAACATCAATCAATTAAAATGCCATATTTTTTAAAAATGATAAAAACTTCTTTTACTATAACAATAAACTATTTAATTAAATATATTTTATATCTACTTAAATTAAGCTATTGATTTATATTGTTTTTTTAAACAGCATAACTGATAATTTCTTAGTATATCCCATCCAATAAACAATGATATATGTACCCATATCCAATAAGGAATTGTTTTAGGTGTTTCACTTCCATTAATTAGTTTTTTTTGATTTCCTTTGTCAGAGGCATTAATCATAAGTGAAATAATTCCATTTAAAATTGCCTTATATTTTATACCTTCAACTTGAATAAGTGATCCATTTACAACTGTAAATTGTATTATTTTAAATCCTTCTTTACCCATCGTTGAACGACTAACTATTAAAAAAAAAGTACTCCATCAACCATCTTTACTGTATCTAAATCAAAAACAGTAGGTGCGTCCAATTCTGCAATTAGATGCAATTGATCTTCTAAAATATTTTGCTTCTACCATTTTACATACGATTTGTTTTAATCTGAATAAAATAAATTTTTTATGTGTCCACTTTCTTTTTCTCCTAGTTTAAATAAATATTTTAGGGATAGAATAAAAGTCCATAATGTAATTAGAATAACAATTACTACAATAAACCAATCCCAATCGCTTTGAGGACTTGTTCCATGTGTAAAATTCTTTGTGATTTTTGGTTGTTGCAATTGACATGCATCACATGCAAACAAAGCTGATGTAAGGAATATACTTACAAAGCACATTTTATTTTTAGCTCTTTTATCCATATTATTTTATTTTATCCAAAATGACTTGCACTTCTTCAACTGTTATTTTTTTTGCATTATTTCCCCAATTTGAGCGTTCGTGATTTATTATAGCCGCTACATATTCGGATATAAAATCTGCGTTCTCTCCCTCTGCAGGCATAGTTGCATATTATGGTTGAGGATCATATCCTTTCATAATTATAGTAACATATAATTCTAAAGCTCCACCTGTAACCATTGGACTATTTTTAAATGAGGAAATGCTCCAGAGACTTCTTCTCCATTTGTTTGATGATTGTTGCACAATTAATTAAATGAAAATTAAAAATTATATATAGAGTTTAAATACCTACTTGCACTCGAAATAAGAAGATAAGCTCATAATTCGTTCATTATTTACTGGATTAATGTATTTGAGGAACATTTGCTCTGTAGAATGCCCTGTAGCTTCCATTAACAACGGTGTTGGTATTTTTCCATAAAAATTACTCGCAAAACTTCTTCTTCCAATATGACTGCTAAGTAATTGCCATTTTTCAAAAATCATTTCTTCGACACGATGTCCAACTCTTTTTTTTCCTTTCATAGAACAGTTTAACTCTGCCACTTTTGCAACCAATCGTATTTCTTCATTGTACTGTTTAATAGGCATTGATTTTGGGAAAAAATTGTTGTTCCGTTTTAATATACTCATCACAATAGGATGCAACGGTAAAGTAATTTCTTTCTTTGTTTTTTGTTGAATGAATTTAATACAGGTTTTCTCATTAATCTTAGTCAATTTTTCTTGAGAAAATGTGATAAAGTCAGAAAATCGTTGACCAGTATAACAACTAATAAGCAACCAATCTTTTGCAGATTGTAAATGCTGAGGAACTTTTGTTTTCTTGATAATTGAAATCTCTTCTTCATTAAGAGTTGTCAT
>NZ_SRPE01000011.1 GCF_004785645.1 Empedobacter tilapiae
CTGCGGGTAAATGGCAAAAAGCTTGTGATAAAATTAAAGTGATGGATAAAAGTTGTTTGACCGAAATTTCTGAATTAATGTGCGCAACTGGAGGAAAAATAACGATTCTGAAACATGGACAGCAAAGTGAAATTGGTAAAAAAAATGTAGAAAATGCGAGTTCTTTTGAGCAACAAATCTATAATCCCGTGATTGATTTTGATGAGTTTAAAGATCAAATTGTTCAGCAAAATGTAGATTATTATTAACGGTTTTACTATGAAGATAATAGGAGAGAAAAAGCCAATTGTAGGTGTTACAGAAATGTATTCGGTAATAGATTCGGACGGAGTTTTGTTCACAAATAATACGAACAATGTGACTTATGCATGGTATATTTTTAAGAAATATAAGAATGGTGCTTTTGTGAATGTTACAAAAAATAATGTTCCGAAAATAGGACAAACTGTTCCTTACTCGCTTGGCTATAATGTAGAGTATCGTTTGGATGTTTATAAGTTAGAGAAAGAATTATTGTCACAAAAAGATAAAGCAAGTTTTGTTGCGAGTTATTTTGTAACTCCAACTAAAAAAGGAAGTAAATCTGAAATAAAAAAAGTTGTTCTTTACAATAAAGGTGCAAAAAATGTAGATTTAGCAGGTATTGGCAATTCGTTGACGGTACGAGTAGAATGTATCAATATGATAAACAAACAAGTGAAAGTACATGTTTGGAATGTTGAGAATAAAAGCGAATCTAATTTTATAAATGCAGATATTAAAAGTGAACCTAATTTGATGAATTCTAGATTAATCGATATTAATGAAAAAGGAATTGGATTAACACAGTTTAATGTGATGCAATTATTATCGCCAACAGATAGTATGGATTTGATGATAGGTAATAAAAAAGCAATAGGATTCTACGTGACTGCAACCTATGAAGAACAATCTGTTACCAATAAAACAGCTGTCGTTGTAGTTTCTCAATATCAATCTATTGCTGATATTTTTGAGAATGCAAGGTCTATGTCTTCTTATAATGATATTGAAACTCCTGCACCTGAGAAACCTAAAGAAAAAAAATGTTTCTGTAATAGAGATTTTAAAGAATCGGATGTTAAAGAACTTGTTAAATTCTTAAAAGGAAGAGAAGCTATTTGGGAAGGTTATAAAAATGCTCCTTGTACTATTGATGACAAATCTTTTGCAACACTTACAAAAGAATTGAATGCAATGTTCAAGAAATATAAGATAAATCATTGTGCACAAAAGCTACATTTTTTGGCACAAGCTTGCCACGAAACAGATACGTTTACCTTGTCTGAAGAAACTAAAAGTAATCATGCCTCTAGTCAGAGTATTTACAAAGGGAGAGGGATTTTACAACTAACAGGAGTGAGAAAAAATGGTGAAAATTATTATGATTTACCAGGACCATATGAAACATATAGTGATTATATAGGGATAAATGCTATTAGAAAACCTCAGATTATAGCCGAGCAAATAAAATATTGTTTAGATAGTGGCGGATGGATGTTTAGTGTTTTCAAGAAAATGCCTAATGCTCCTTCTCAAGCAGTAGATAGATGGGGAATAGAAACTGCAGGTAAATCACTAAATGAGCTTGCTTTGGATGGAGATAAATATTTAGAACTAATTTCTGCTTTACTAAATGGTCGTCCTAAACCAGAAGCAATGCCCAATGGATGGAACAAAAGAAAAATGAATTATGATTTGCTAAAAACAGGATTTTTTAATTACGACTTTTTCCATAACAATGCTAAGCAAAAAACAGAAGTTACTGATGATGTTGTTACATACCATATTTACGCAAATGGAGAAATAGAACGACATATTCCCAAAACAATAAAAAGTGGTTATGAAGATAAATACAAATATGTGTATCATGACAAGGATGATAAGAAATACACTATTTGTACAGTGAAATGGCATGCCACAGGAAGAAAAGAAACAGGTAAAAATGAAGGAAAAGTTATGCCAACACACAGTAAAATTATTTCTGATGAAAAAGTTTCTGAAGGACAAACAACTAGAAAAGTAATATATGAAAATGGAGACGTTGCCGAATATGGATATAACAAAGGAATTTATTTTTGGAATTTATATAAATCACTGAAAGGTAAGATTGAATTAGTTAAAATGCCTAATGAATTGAATTATAATTACTCTGGTGTTGTCGTGAAGTATTCTTTTTCAAATACACAAAGACGATATACTAGCCCTAATGCATTAGCTGGTTTTATTGGGGCGTTGGCTGAAACTGGATTTACTAATATAATAACAACAGGAAGTTGTTTTGCAGAAGGTACTTGTTTTCCTAGTGTTGCACATGTTAATGGAAAAAGTATTGATACCTTGTATATAGATAGAGCTAATCAAACCGAATTTATCACAGCTATGAATAAATTTGGTTTTAATGATCAAATAACAGGAAATGATGGAACTCATACATATAAGGGAACAAAAAATAAATCAGATCATAATGATCATCTTCATTCAGGTTTTGATGAAAGCAAAATAAAGTTAATTAAACAATAATTTCATATGTTAAAAAATATAATTATAATACTAGTAATATCAATTTTCACTACAGTTTCTTGTCAAGAAAAGAGAAAAATACATGAACCAATAAATATAGTAAATGAACCAATTGAAAAAATAAATGATAGTTTATTGATAGGGTATTCTAAAATTTCAGATATAAAATTTATAGAAAATATCCATGATGGGGGATTTAAATATTTTGATATATATGAGGAGATACTACAAAATATGAATAAAAAATTTATAAATTTTCAAAAAGAAGATACAATTGTAGAAGAGAAACTAAATAATATTGTTTTAAGATTAGTTAAAAAAACTATAAAAGAAGATCATATAGAAATTGAATTACAAACTTTTAAGAGTAATAAAAAAATAGCTTCAATTCTATTTTATAAATATCAATGGGATGAAAATGTTCCTGATAATAAGCAAAGACTAGAATGTTTATCTTATATTAATAGTGATATGATTTTATGGCATTTAGAGACTTTTACTAATCATAGCGAAGATGCTTTAGGAATAGATGGATGGAATAAATATAAAATTAATCTAGAAACTGGCGATATAAAATTTATAGAAAAATTAGAGTATTGAAATCAAATTTTTAAAAAAAATCAACAAAATCAGCAGGTCATCACCATCACTTACATATAAGAAAAGAAGGGTATAACCCTAAATACAAAGAAATAATAGAATAAAAAATGACTCAATGTTAGTAAAATCTGTATCTAGTGCTAATTGTGATTATTTTGAAGACCATAAAGAAGAAACTAAATGGATTAAATGGAAAAATAATAAATGTAAAGAAATTGAATTAAGTTTTTGTTATTAAAGGGTGAAATCATTGCAGCTCTAATTGGCGCTTTAGCCAAGGGTAATTTCACCATTATTTCTGGAGGTGCTGCAGAAAGATGGAACATGTTTCCCTAGTGTAAGTCATGTTAATGGTCAAAGTATAGATACTGAATATTTATCTGGAAGTAAAACACAAGAATTTATTGATGCCTTAGCTTATTTCGGTTTTAATAGTTTCTATTACAGTGCTAATATGAAATTAATTCAACCCAAAAATGCTATAACATTTAAAGGAGAAGGTGGACATAAACATCATTTACATGCTGGTGCAGAAACAATAAAAGTAAAAGAAAAAACCTATAACAATATGAAACATCTATTCATTATTTTCACTATACTATTATCATTTTCTTGTAAAGAGAGTAAAGAAAATACAGTAATCGAAAAAGTAACTAACAATAAGATTGAACCTAATTTTGACAGTATTAAAATATCATCCTTGCCTTTTGGAAATAAAATATTAATTGATAATTTTAAAAAAATATTTGAATGATAAATTTGATGAATGGTATGGAGAAAAACCAGAAAAATTACTTGGATCAGGTTCTTATTGGCAAGAAAACAACTATTATGGTCTACCAAAACTAGAAGAATATGTTCGTGATTTTATTATAACTCATCATTGGACTCAATATTAATGAAAAAAAATTAAACAAAAGCTCGAGAAAATTCTCGAGCTTTTGTTTAATTATAATCTCCTATATGTTCCATTTCACTTTCGAAACTTAGTACTTTAGTCGCATATTTTTGCAAACATTTTTGCTTGATTTCTGATAAAAAATTATTCTTGAATTTATCTAAAGTCAATTCATCATTCACAAATAATTGCAACGAATAAGAAACTGCACCTGGTTCTACATGAGAAGTTATTTTTCCTAAACGAGCTCCAATAAAACAATTTGATTTCAAATAATCATTAATATGCTCTTTCTGAATCCACTCAAACCAATCGTCATGCACCTCTTGTTCAACAATAAAAGTTGTATTATATAATATCATTGTCTAATTTTTTGCAAAGATACAAAGGTTTTCGCATTATATTTTTCTTGAAAAAGAAAGTCTAATCAAGATTTTATTTTTAAATTTACCTATTATTCATAACAAACAAAGATGAACAATACGCAACAATTTATACAAGAGAATAAACAACGTTTTCTTGATGAATTAATCGAATTACTTAAAATTCCTTCAGTTAGTGCTGATCCAGCCTACACACAAGACGTAAATGATGCTGCCGAAATGGTTGCAAAATATTTAAAAGAAGCAGGTGCTGATAATGTTGAAGTATGCGAAACAGAAGGTTTTCCTGTTGTTTACGGAGAAAAAATAGTTGACGCTTCAAAACCTACTGTTTTAGTTTACGGACATTACGATGTACAACCAGCTGATCCTTTAGAATTATGGGAATCTGGACCATACGAGCCAGTAATCAAAAAGACAGAAATTCATCCTGACGGAGCAATTTTTGCTCGTGGTTCTGCTGATGATAAAGGTCAAATGTTTATGCACGTTAAAGCTTTTGAGGCTTTAAACAAATCAAACGAATTACCTTGTAACGTTAAATTTATGATCGAAGGTGAAGAAGAAGTTGGTTCTCCTTCATTAGTAAATTTCGTTAAAAACAATAAAGAGAAATTAAAGAATGATGTAATTTTGATTTCTGATACTTCTATGATTTCAAACGAACAACCTTCTATATCAGTTGGTTTACGTGGTTTATCTTATGTAGAAGTTGAGGTAAAAGGAGCTAATCGCGATATGCACTCTGGTGTTTATGGTGGGGCTGTTCCAAATCCGATTAATGTTTTAGCAACAATGATTGGAAAATTAATTAATGAAAAAGGTCACATTACAATTCCAGGTTTTTACGAGCCAATTCTTGAATTAACAGAAGATGAAAGAGCAGATTTAGCAAAAATTCCATTTGATGTTGAAGAATACAAAAAATCTATTGGTATCGCTGATATCCAAGGAGAAGAAGGTTTTTCTACAATCGAGAGAGCGTCTATTCGTCCTACTTTAGATGTAAACGGAATTTGGGGAGGATACATTGGTGAAGGTGCTAAAACAGTTATTCCTTCTCATGCATATGCTAAAATCTCGATGCGTTTAGTTCCAGGACAAGATCCAGAAGTTGTAACAAAACAATTTGCAGATTATTTCCCAACGTTAGCGCCATCTTCTGTAGAAGTTAAAGTAAAGCCACATCACGGAGGTAAACCTTATATTTTACCAACTAATCACCCAGGTTTTATCGCTGCTAAAAAAGCATTAGCTGAAACTTTTGAGAAAGAAGCGTTAGCTGAAAGAGCTGGAGGATCTATTCCAATTGTTGCTTTATTCGAAGAAGAATTAGGAACAAAATCTGTTTTAATGGGATTCGGATTAAACTCTGACGTTATCCACTCTCCTAACGAACATTATGGTTTATTCAATTTCTATAAAGGAATTGAAACTATTCCATATTTCTACAAATATTTTAACGAACAATAATTTTCGACAAAATAACTTAAGAAAAGCGAATCAATTTGATTCGCTTTTCTTTTTGGTTTATAGTAGAATGATTAATTTTGAACTTTATTTTTATCAATGAGTAAAAAATTTTTAATCGCTGGTGCAGGAATTGCAGGTTTAACTTTAGCAAAAGCTTTGCAAGATTTAAATTATGACTACGAAATCTTCGAAGCTTCGTCAGAAGTTCGTGGAATTGGTGCTGGTTTTGGTTTGGCTTCTAATGCAATGAAAGCATTTGAGATTCTTGGTTTAGCGGAAGAAGTTGTGCCTTTGGGACATATGTTAGAGGATTTTGAAATTCAAGACTGGAAAGAAAAAACAATTCTAAAAGCAGATACAGAACGATTAAGAAAAAACTATAACAACGGAAATTTTGCTATTCATCGAGCAGATTTACATCACTTTTTAGTTTCAAAAATTGATTCCAATAAAATTAAAACGTCAAAAAAAATAAAATTATTTGAACAATCTTTTGAGAAAGTTGTGCTTCATTTTGAAGATGGAACTTCTACCGAAGGTGATTATTTAATTGGTGCTGATGGGATAAATTCTACAATTCGTCAACAATTGTTAAAACATTCAACACCTCGTTATGCAGGATATAATTGTTGGCGTGCCATTGTGGAAGATAAATCTTACAACTCAAAGAAAAGTATCGAAACTTGGGGACCGAATGGTCGATTTGGTTTGACACCATTAATTAATAATCAAATTTATTGGTATGCTTGTGTCAATACAAAACTAAATTCTGAAGTCTACAACTACACTTTAAGTGATATTAAAAATCAGTTCAAAGATTATTCGGGACAAATCAGAAATACTTTACAAAAAACAAATCCAGAAAGCATCATAGCAACACCAATTATGGATATTAAACCGATTAATAATTATGCATTTAATCGTGTCTTATTAATTGGAGATGCAGCACATGCAACCACACCAAACATGGGACAGGGCGCATGTATGGCAGTGGAAGATGTTTGTGTTTTGTATGATGAACTAATCAAAAAAGATACTGATGTTTTATTAGCTTTTGAACATTATAATTTACGTCGTTTGAAACGTACACATTATATTATCGATACTTCTCGTTTAGCTGGAAAAGTTGCTCAAGTTGATAATAAATTCTTAATGAATTTCCGAAATTTTGCTTTCCGAAATTTACCACAATCTTTGATGCAAAGTCCATTAGAAGACTTGTTGGAAGAAGATTTCATGAAGATTTAGTTTATTCCATTATTAATTTATCTAATAATTTTTTCATTATTTCTGTTCCGTTTTCTTGGTAAATAAAACCATGATTACCCTTTTCTAATGATTCTAAATGCCAATTTTTGTTATGTTCTTTTAAATAAATTGATTCCACTTCCTCAAATTTAAAAACGTTATCATCTTTAGTATTTAACATATAAAAAGGTTTTTTGATTTTCGAAAAGTTAATCTCTTCGATTTTTAGTTTTGGATCTGCAGAAAAAGCATAAAAACCTTTAAACAAATTTGAATGATTTGTAGCAAACCAAAATGTTGCTGAACCGCCATTTGACATTCCTCCAAGATAAATTTCTTTCTTGTTTATAGAATATTTTTTTTCAACTTCTTTTACAATCGATAAGACATTTTCAAAAGCTCTTTCTTGATTTACCCATCCGAAATCTTTTTTTCCAAATGGATACAGAATAATAGCATTGTATTCATCTGCCAAAGAAAATATAGGTTCTTGCTGTATTTGATAATTATTATGAGTAAAATTTTCTGTACTCACCACTCCTCCATGCAAATAAACAATCACTCTTGAAGGCTTTTTAGACGAATAACTTTTAGGAATTAAAACTAAATAAGGAACTTTGATAGAATCTACATTGTTTGTATATAAAGCAAATCCTGCATTTGGCTGATCTGTTTTATTTTTTACTCGATTGTTAGTTATACTTTTTAACCAATCTGCATTTAATTTTTCTTCACGAAGTTCTTTTTCTTTTAATTTCTCTTTCATAACAGAAACTAAATTATTCCATTTTGAATCAGAAAAAATTTTAGAAAAATTTTCATCATTAGAAAGATAATCAACTTCTTCTTTGGTAGAACCTAAACCTTTTTGAACTGCCATTTCTAACCAATCTAATGCTTGAGTTGGTTTATTACAATTTACGGAAGAGATTGCTCCATAATAAAAATCATAAGGGTTTCGATTTTCATTATTCAGAATTTGTTCAAAAATTTTATGTGCTTCACAATATTTTTTATCTTTTAACAATTCTTGAAGTATAATTGTTTTTTCCTCATAAGATTGAGCATTAAGAAAAGTAATAAAAAAGAATATAATTAGTAAGAATATTTTTTTCATAATCATGTTTTTTTAGTGATGTTATTTATAATTCAAAATCAATAGAATTAATCCAAACTTGTTCTTTGTCAATGTTTTTATTGAAATTTTCTTTCATAAAAAATGAATTATAATCTACTTTTTGATTGTATATCAATTTATTATTTGCATAAATTTTCAATTTCTTACTTAGATTAATCATCTCAGGAGAAATATATAATCGAAATGATTTTACAGAAGATGTTTCAATATCAAATCTATTTTTTGAATAAATTGCTTTGATTAAACCTGATTTACGAGGAAAATTAAAAGCCATTTTATCCACATCTTTTATTTGTAGACTATCATTATTATCATATTCTAACCATTTAGTTATTTTGAAATTATAATTTTTTTGCCACTCTTTTTTAGTTGAAATTGTATCCAGTTTTGTGATCTCTATCCAATCTACTTTTCCATATTTCACATCATCTGTTTCCCAAATTAATTTCTTCGGAAATGGATTTCTTTTTCTATTCATTAAATCATCAAATAATATTTTATACGCAGCTTCTGAACCATTAAATTCTGGAAACCAATGTGGATAACCATTATATCGATAATCTTTATAATCAATATTTAATGATTGCATCAATGCAGTTAAATCATCGTTTGCTTGTGGTGGAAAATAATAATCTAAATCTGTAGAGAAATTTATATAAGAACGATTCAATATATTTTGAACAAACGTTCCTCCTGTTCTAACAATTGGCTGCGTATTAAAGCCATAAAAACCTGCAAAAGAAGTGGGTTGTTTTACTAAATAATTAAAAGAACCACTTGCTCCATTAGAATGTCCCGTTAAAAATACTTTATTATCATCTACATTAATTGTTGATTTTATTTGACGAATTATTTCTGGAATCATGTAGAATCCTTTATCTGAAGTTAACCAGTTGTAATTTTTATCAGCTTGAGGAAATACTAAAATAACATCATGTTTATTAGCATATTTTGTATAAAATCTATTCCAACCTTTTAAATTATCATCTGTAGAAAATGTTCTCAACTCATTATAATTTACAGCTCCATGAAGAAAAATAAGCATTGTATATTTCTTATTTGGATTATAATTTTTAGGTAAATGAATAAAATAAGAAGATTTTAAAGTGTCATTGATAGGAAAAAAAATAGAATAATTTTGTTCTTTCTTCGATAAATAAGATGAAGAATTTCTTAAACTTTTATAAAGTTTTTCCTTATCATTAATATCTACATTACTTGATTTCTTAGTTCTAAAAAATTCATCATTTGTCAATTGAATACTATCATAAAATTTTTTAGATATTTTATTTGAAGTTTCTACTAAATTCAACCAACGGTTATCTTTTAATAAGTTTTTAAACTTTATTCTAGAATCTTTATCTAAAATAAAATACCAACCAGGAAAAGGTTTAGAATTTTTCTTAACTAACTTTTCTAAAAAATCAAAACATTGAGTAGCTTGATTAACTTCGTTAGAAAGTTCCGCAGCATCATATAAATCGAAACTATTAATACTGTCTTTATGTAGATTAAATGCTTTTGTATAGTAATCTAAGGCTAAATCCTTTTTGTCTTCTTCAATTAGATTTTCAGCTTTTGAAATTAAATTTGAATAAGTTTCTTGGCTAAAAATCTGTGTGGATAGAAATGTAATAATTATAAAGATATAATTTTTCATGGGTTGAATTTTGTATAAAAATAGAATCAACAAACATAAAAAACTTGTAAAATTGGGACATTTTTAATCTTTATAGAATCTCCAAAAAGTATCTTGCTCCCCTATTAGTTGTCCATTTTTATAAAATTGATTGGGTGATTCTGAAACAAATTTTTTATACAATCTATTAAAATGAGATTGATCCGTAAAATTTAATTTATGTGCAATCGACGTAAATGTCTCATCAGGATTATGTAACAATTTCTCTTCAATAGTTTTTCTAAATAAAACTA
The DNA here is from genome assembly GCF_004785645.1 of Empedobacter tilapiae. Lineage (GTDB taxonomy): Bacteria > Bacteroidota > Bacteroidia > Flavobacteriales > Weeksellaceae > Empedobacter > Empedobacter tilapiae. The sequence continues at coordinate 10,214 of NZ_SRPE01000011.1, forward strand.
TTTCATGAAAATTTTTAATGGAAACTCCAATATTTTCTTTGAAAACTCTATTGATATGTTTTCGACTAAAACCTAAATAATCAGCAAGTTGATTAACTGTAAAATCATCATAATGTTTAAAAATATAATCTATTGAATTTTCTATAATTACATTTTCAATTCTAGTTATTTTATTCAATAAAATAGTCTCAATTATTGAAATAAATTCTTCAGATTTTATGTGATTAAACAAATGATTGCATTCATCTTCATTGAAAAAATCTAAATCATCTATAATACTTGAGAAATCTATATTAGTCAGAAATTGATTGATTCCAAAAGGTTTAAAAACCATTACAAACCGTTCAACTGAACCAATTTGCTGAATGTGTAAAACATCTGATCGTAGAGGAGTAAAAATTTGAAGAGGAATGCCATTTTGTTTGTAAACCGTATTTTCTTCTATATATTCATGCGATTTGTAAACAGAAATCGTATTATTATAATGTGGAAAACAATCATATACAGTTAATGTATTATCATGTTTAATATCAACATAATAATAATCAATATACTTTTTTAGTAGTTTGTTATTAGGTTTAAATGTTGTGAACATTAATAATTTTTAATCTAGATATTTATTTAGCAGTTATGCAAAACAAATTTTACATTACTTCTTAACGTATATTTCTTGTTGATATAAGAAGTTAACAAATCTCCAAAACTCATATCAAGAGTTTCTCTTTGATTAGTTGAAAATAATTTCACAATCTTAATCAAATATTTATTTAGGTTAATCAGATCAAAAGTAAATTCTTTTATTAACCAAAACAGAGAATATAACGGAAGAAAAACCATATTGAAGAGAACTTGGAATCCATTCGCTAATTCTCCTTCTGACAAAAAATGTTTTGAATAATCAAATTTAGAAAAATCAATATCATATTTTTCTATAAACGCTATCAAAAGTGATTCATTATCTAATCCTGATAAAAATAAATCTTCCTCAATCAGAATATCAACATTTTCAACTTTTTCTTTTGTTGTTTTTTCTAGAAAATTTTTAACTTCTATATACGATTGTCTTAAAGTTGCGAAATCTACATATAAAATCTGTTTTTCTTCCATAATCACTTACTTCAACAGTACATTATCTTCTAATTCTTGCTTCGAAATCTGAAAATGTTTGACAAATTCTTGCTCAAAAGATTCTAAATCCATTGTAATTTCCCAATCACCAAATTCATTTTCGAACAAATCAATCATATGTTCTTTTAAATCATCTAATTTTTGTTGAATAAATTCATTTTGCTGAATATCTTCTGCATCTTTCTTATCTAATACAACTTGTTGATTGATTTTTCTCAGAATTAAAGCATTGATAAATTCTTCATGCATATTCATAAAATCCTCAATCGTACCTGTAAATTGTGTCATTTTTAATATTTTTTCCTACCACTTTTCGAGAATAAATATAGAACTATTTTATTAACAAACAATTAAATTTAAGATTTCTATAAATGAGTTTTAACATAAGAATTAACGTCTACTAATTATTGAAATTGGTTGTTTTGAGATAAATTTGAATATATAAATATTGAAAAAATGGAAAACTTTAAACTATCAAATGGAATCGAAATTCCTGCAATCGGATTTGGAACATGGTTATTAGAAGGTGAAAAAGTTACAGAACCTCTAAAAATAGCGCTAAAAAAAGGATATACTCATATTGACACAGCAGCAATCTACAAAAATGAAAAAGAAATTGGCGCTGTTCTCAAAGCTGAAAATGTAGATCGTAGCAAATTATTTATAACATCTAAATGTTGGAATTCTGAGCGTGGATACGAAAAAGCAATGGGTGCATTTGAGCAAACTTTAGCTGATTTACAGACTGACTATTTGGATTTATATTTGATTCATTGGCCTGCAAATGAAACACAATTTCCTGATAATTGGGCAGAATTGAATGCTGAAACTTGGCGAGCTTTTGAGGAAATTTACAAATCTGGAAAAGCAAAAGCTATTGGTGTAAGTAATTTCAATATCAATCATTTGGAAGCTTTATTTGAAACAGCTAAAATCAAACCAATGGTTAATCAAATTGAGATTCATCCAGGTCATTCGCAACCAGAATTAGTCAATTTTTGTAAACAACACGATTTGTTGGTTGAAGCATGGAGTCCACTAGGTTCAGGAAGAATTTTAGAGAACGAATTAATTGTTTCTTTGGCGGAAAAAAACAATGTTTCGGTTGGTCAAATTTGTATTAATTATTGTTTGGCGAAAGAAATTTTACCACTTCCTCGCTCCTCTTCAGAAAAAAACATTGAAGCAAATTTAACTTCTAATAGTTTTAAATTGAGCGCAGAAGATGTAAAAGCGATTGATGAAATGTCAGCTGATGGTTTTTCTGGATTGAATCCTTCAATGGTTGAATTTTAACAAGTTAAACAAATTCACTAAAATAAATTTCAAAAACCTCTGTAAAACAGAGGTTTTTTCGTTTTAAATCTTCAAAAAATCAATACTTTTACTTTTTTAAATGATAAAATAAAATTATTCGATATGAGCCAAAATCCTGAAAATCCATTCAAAACTTATTTTGATCAAACCCTTGAAAGATGTGGTTTTGATGAAGATTTGAAAGCTGGTATTTTATTTTTTTTAGGTGAAAGTATTATTGCTGCGAACACCAATCAATTGATGAATATGTTTACGGAAGAAGAAAAGATTCAGCAAGAATTTCGTCGTTTGTTTACGTTGTATGCTACGCCAAATGCTGACATTAATCCTCTTGAAGCTTTAGACACAGCTCCAATCAAGCAAATTATTTATACATACAATGAAATTTATGTAAATTCAATTAGAAATAAATCATTTGATTTTGATAAGGTTATCAATGATAATTTAAAGTCAGAGTTTAAATTAGATTTTATCGAAGAATTTAAAAATAAACAATATAAATTAGTTACAAATCATAACTTAAATACTTCTTTTTTCAAACAAATTGGATCATATCTTAATCAATTTGAATTGAGCTATGAGGATATTTATTTGACTGGAATTAATTATTATCAAACAAATCAGAAAATAGATTTTGAAGGGATAAATGTATTGAATTTGAACATTATTGATAGTTTTTCGCCTTTGTATACAACATTGTTTCATTATCCATTATTGTACACATATTATCCTGCGAATCTGAATGCAAATCATTTGTTTAGTTCGATTTTGCAGTTTCTATATTTACATACCAACACGGATATTGCGAAACATATTCACGCTTTCCACAACCATATTTTTTATGAAAATAATCCGAGAAAAGTTCGTAAAGGTTGGGAATTCGAAGAATTGGAGCGTGGTATTTTGATTTCGCAAACTTTCCATAATGCATTAAACATTCGTAAATCTCCTATTTTTGGAACTCGTGCAGACTTTTTAGCTTCGGATAATTATTTATTAAATGAACTGAAAGATCAAAATATTCCGTTGGAGAATTTTAAAGCCTTAATGACCAAAACAATTGAAGAATATTACGAGGCAGATATTGATGAAGTGGTTGCTGGAAAGCTAAATCATGCTGAATTTTTACAACTTTTAGCAATTATTTTCTACGAAACTTCTGCAAATACAATGATTGTAAAAGGATGGAAAAACTAACTATTAATCAAGAAAATCGAATCAAATTAGAAGAACATTTTGACGAACTTTTGCCAAGATTACCTTTTGAAATGGTTTCATTTTACGAATCGAGTAATTCTTGGGAAGGACAAATTGAATATAATTTGAATTTGGAAACGGGAGAATTGACGTATAATACCATTGAAAATGTAAAACATCAAATCGAAATTTCGCCTGAAATGATACAACGCATCGAAAGTGAAATGATCTTGATGTTGGAGAATTTATAGATATTAAATAAAAAGCCACTTCGTTTGAAGTGGCTTTTTATGCTATTAAAAATTATAATTACTGGGCTTGAGTAAACTCTAAATTCACCAATAATTTTACTTTATCCGAAACAACTAATCCTCCTGCTTCTGTTACTTGGCTCCATCCTAATCCGTAATCTTTACGATTGATTTCTCCTGAAAATTCGAAACCAGCTCTTTCTAATCCCCATGGATCAGTGATAACTCCACCAAAATCTGCATTCAAAGTGATTGGTTTTTTCTCTCCACGGATTTCTAAAGTTCCGTCAATTTTTCCATTTTGAATACCTGAAGTACTTTCAAATTTCATTTCTGGAAATTGTTCAGCAGCAAAAAAATCAGCTGATTTTAAATGTCCATCACGGTCTGAATTTTTTGTATTAATTGAATCTACTTTTGCATCAAATTCAAATTTTGCATCAGAAAAATCGTTGCTATTACTTTCTACACCAGCATTGAAATGATCAAAATTTCCTGTTACTGTAGAAATTACCATATGTTTTACTTTAAATTGAACTTCTGAATGAGAAGGGTCTAAATTCCATTTTGTTACCATAATGTTTTGTTTTTATTTATTATTTAAATTGATTTTTATCCTATTTTGAATGATAACATTCCTAATGATCCGTAAATTAGTTTATCATTAAAAATTGTTATTTCTTCTTCTTTTCCTTGTAATGCTAATGCGTAAATAGATGGTAAATAATGTTCCATAGATGGTACAGCAAGATTAAAAGCACTGCCTTTTTGTACAAAATTGAACAATTCGTCATGATTGCCTATCTGTACAATATTCTTGAAGGTATCATTTACTTCGTAAGCCCAATCGTAACCAGCATTTGGCTCGTTCCAATTTAATGCTCTCAAATTGTGTACAACATTTCCACTTCCTACTATTAATACACCTTTATTACGCAAAACGTCTAATTCCTTCGCTAATTCGTAATGTTCTTTAGGCGTTTTATAAACATCTAAACTCAGTTCTATCATCGGAACATCTGCTTCTGGATACAAAAATTTAATCACACTCCAAGAACCATGGTCAAATCCCCACATTTTATCTAAATCGACATCTGTTGTTTTAATTAAATTTTTGATCTCTATAGCCAATTCCGGACTTCCTGGTGCTGGATATTCAACATTGAATAAAGCTTGCGGAAAACCATAAAAATCGTGAATCGTTTTGGGTTGTTCTAAAGCTGTAACTTTAGTTCCTTTCGTTTCCCAATGTGCCGAAATACAAACAATTGCGTTTGGTTTTGGAATTGTTTTTCCAATATTCTTCCAACCTTCTACAAAAATATTTTCTTCAATTGCGTTCATCGGAGAGCCATGTCCTAAAAATAACACTGGCATTTTATCAGTTGTAGAAAAACTTGAAGTTATTGATTTTAATGTATTGAAATTCACGATTTTTATAGTAAATTTTATTTATTATTATTTAGCTTTTGGAGCTGCAAATTCTAAGTTTGATATTAATGTAACAACATCACCTACAACAGCTTCTGGGAAATTACCACCGATATTAAAATCACTTCTTTTTACATCTCCTTTTACTGTAAATCCATACGTTTTAACTCCGTTATTGTTGATACTTCCGTTATAAACTAATTTTAATGCAACTGGTTTAGTTACTCCGTTTAATGTTAAATCACCAACCATTTTAAATTGATTTCCTTTAACACGTGTAATTCCTTTTGAAGAGAATTCTAGTTTTGAATTTTTTGCTGCATTGAAAAAATCTGGTGATTTTAAATGATTATCACGTGCCTCAACTCCTGTATTGATTGAATTGATATCTGCAACTACATGAAATTTTGCATCGCTTAAATCTTCTTTTGTAAAGTTTAAATGAACATCAAAATTTTGAAATTGACCTTCAACATCAGAAATAGTCATATGAGATACCGAAAAGCCTAATTTTGAATGCGCTTTATCATTAGTATAATTTTGAGCGAATGCAGACATTGAAGCTGCTGATAACATTAACGTGAATAATAATTTTTTCATAACGAATGATTATTTGATTGTTTTTAATTAATTATTTTGATAAGACAAATTTAGCTCAGTCATCAACTAGATTTCATTGACATAAGATAAGAAATCAAAAAACATGATTTTTTCAACTAAAAAACATTCAAATTGTATCAATTAATATTCCAAAAAGTAAAGATTTTGAATTCGTTAACAATAAAAAAACACTTCAATAGAAGTGTTTAATATTATTTCACTGGACTGAAATACCAGTAGGTAGATGTTTTTTTATTTTCAATTTCCAAATATTCTGGAAATGCTTGCGGTAATAAATGTAATTCTTCCGATTTTTTCAAATCTGTTAGAATTTGACGCAAAGGATATCCTTTTTTTCGATCGTGAGGAAAATATCCTTTTTCAATTAAGAAAGGCATCATATCCTTCGTTTTTACACGTTCCAACTTATTTTCTGTTAAATAAGCCTGAATATCTTCGCTCATTTTTTTGACCACTTCTCGGTCTACTTTAATATATTCGTTTCTCTTCATATAATTTTACCAATTACCATTCATGTGCGTCAAAATCATAGGACCTTCTGAAGTAACCAAAACAGTATGTTCGTGTTGTGCAAAAACACCAGGAGCATTTCCTATCATTGTCCAACCATCAGCTTGTTCAATTGCTTCATAAGAATTTTCTGAGATAAAAGTTTCCAACGCAATCACAGAATTTTTACGGAATCGACGTTTATCATCTGGATCTCTGAAGTTCATCAAATCTAACGGTTCTTCATGTAAAGAACGACCAACTCCATGTCCTGTTAAGTTTTCGATCACATGATAATGATGTTTTTTTGCTTCTTTTTCTATAATTCCACCAATATCAGCAATTTTAACACCAGATTTTACAGCTCCAATAGCTTTTTGTAAAGCAGAAATAGATGCATCAACAATTTTTTGATACCCATTTGCATCTTCTCCAACAACAATAGACCCCCCATTGTCTGCCCAAAAACCTCCTAATTCTCCAGAAACATCAATATTAATCACATCCCCGTCTTTCAAAATTTTATCGGTTCTTGGAATTCCGTGACAAATTTCTTCATTCACGCTTAAGCAAGTATAACCAGGAAATTGATATGTTTCGAAAGGAGCCGATTTGCAACCAAATTTGTGCATAATCTTCGCACCAAAATCGTCCAATTCTTTTGTTGACATTCCAGGTCTTACATAATCTTTCATCTCTTTAAGAGTAACGGCCACAGCTTCGCTGACTTTTTTCATTCCGATTAACTCTTCTTCTGTCTCTATAATCATCGCTTAAATTCTTTTGATTTCAAAAAATTGAAATCGTGTACAAAAGTACAACATCTTTAAATAGATTTTTAAATCCTAAGGCTGTATTTTGAAATGATTCTAAAAGTATGATAACAAATACCGAAAAACTAAATGATTTGCATCTGAGAGTTGTGAATGGTTACTTATAAATTTTCAAAAAATTCTAAAAAAAGATAATATTTACCTTTTGGAAGTGATTCTCCTTCCATTATTAATTCACGAGATTGGATATTATAACTTAAAACATTATTCACTATACGTGTACTTTCTTGATGAATTAATCGTGCATTAATTATCTTTGGATTAGATGATAAATCAATATCTTTTGGAATAATAAAACGATTAATAGAATTATCAAGTATTACTTCAATCGTAGCTTCTTTAATTGAAGCTCCATTAATCCATTTTTTTTCAGTATCCTGAACTTGATTAGAATAATTTAGCTTGTTATTTCTTAACTCACTTACATTTTTCCATTCTAATTGGGTATAAGAAGCTCCTGTAGGTATTTCTCCTACACTAAGAACTTGTCCTTTTGTTCCTATTGTACGAGGAAACATATAACTATCTGTATTCACTTCGTTTCCAGAAGCTCCATTTGTATTAAAATTAAACTTAATTCCTCTTGCTCCATCCAAAATGATTTCAGATTTAAAATGATTACCTGTGAGTATTGGAGAACTTGATGCAATTGAATATAATGTTATTTCTTTACTTGATGGATTAAGACTTATATTAAGTAAAGACCTCAGTGCTCCCATTACATCATTATTAGCTCCTATACTCAAACGATTATTTAATATATTTACAGATGAATTTAAAATAGAACTACGACCGCTTCTCAGATTAATATTACTTGTGCTCATATCAATAGTTGAACCCAATCCAGCGGTTTGAGTATTTTTATTATACAAACTTATTAATTGAGTTCCTGTTGAAAAACCTGAAGTTTCAATCCCTACATTTTGTGCTGATTGACTAAATGCAGCTTTGAAATCTCCTTTAACTTCAAATTTCTTTGAAGATTCTAAATCATTAGATTTAAATCCTATAGCAACATTTCCTTCTTGATAAATGGAATTTAAATTTGAAATAGCAGGTATTTGAGTTCCTTGTATATTCCATGGTTCTTCTAAGTTATTACTTAATCTAACCCACTCTCCTGTATTGTCAGTCTTTTTTGACCAATAATAATATCCAGGTGAAACTGCATTTCTTCCTAAACCATTATTAGATAAATTGAAAATCAGCAATGAATTTTCAGGATTATTAATAGGTGATGGTAAATTAGTAGCTAATAAATTAACCCTAGGAATTAGAACTCCTGTATTTTGACTAGAAATATCTAAAGAAGAAGAAATATTTGGAGATTCAGTCCCTATTCCCACTTGAGCTTTAACATTATTAAATGAACAAATTACACAAATAGCAATTACATTTCTGGCATATAAATTCATCATAATAAGGAGCTTATAAATTAACAAAAATAAGATTATAGTTTATTTCTTCTTTAATTTTTTATAAATAATCTTTAATTAAACTAAAAGTTAATCTGCATCATATATTAATACTCGTTTTGCTAATTTATTTGGACCATTCAAAAACTCGATATGTTGTGGATGTTTTTGATATGTTTCAAATTGATCCATTGTTTCGAAAGCTGCAAACAAAGAAAACGTATACGAAGCGTCTATAACATCTCTTTCTATATTTGCTGGTGTTCCAACATGAAAAAATGCTGAAGGAGCAATTGGTTCTAAATCTTTCAAAGCTTGGTGAAAAGTATGTACTTCAGCTTCTGTAGCGTCGTCTTTTAACCAAAATAATACGTGGTGTGCTAACATAAAATTCTATTTTAGTATGCAATTTGCATTTTTACTTTCTTATTTTTTACTTTTTGACCGTTCAATTTTTTCAATAAATCTGGAACTTTTTTACGGTTAATCGCAACATACGAAGTGGTATCTTTTACTTCAATAATTCCGACATCGTTTTTTTCTAAATCTCCTTTTTTGAACAAAAATCCAACAATATCAACTTTGTTTACTTTGTCTTTTTTTCCTGCAGAAATATAAATCGTTTGGTAAGGTGTACGTTCTGGAATTTTATATGTTCCACCTAAATTTTCGATCGGTAAATTTTCATTTACAAATGGAAAATGTTCTTCATTACTGATAATTAAATACACAAAACCTTTCGCGTTCATACGTGCTGTACGACCATTACGGTGAATAAAAGCAGCTTCTTTTGCAGGTAATTGATAATGAATAATCGAATCTACTTCTGGAATATCCAAACCACGCGCAGCCAAATCTGTTGTAATTAAAACTCGAACCGAATCATTTCTGAATTTCAGTAACGCACGTTCACGTTCGTCTTGTTCCATTCCTCCATGAAAACTTTCGCGCGCAATTCCTTTTTCATGCAACAAATTACTTATACGGTCAACAGCATCGCGGTGATTACAGAAAATCAACATACGTTTGCTTCCAATTTTACAAATCAAATTGAATAATGTATCCAATTTTTCTTCTGAAATGGTATTCACCACTTTCATATGTAAATCTGGTTTTACCTCGATTTGTTTTAGATAACTCACAATTTTTTCATCATTCAAACCTACAAATTCTGGAATGTTTTCCATTTCTGTAGCAGAAGTCAAAATACGTTGTTTCAAGCCAGAAAGTTGCTCAACAATAAAACTCATGTCTTCTTGAAAACCTAATTCTAACGCTTTATCAAACTCGTCTAAAATTAAAGTCTGAACAGTTGAAGGATCAAAATTTTCGTTACGTAAATGATACGCAATACGTCCTGGAGTCCCTATTAATACAGCCGGAGCTTCTAACAAAGTATTTTGCTCAACTTTTGTATTGTGTCCACCATAACAACACGTTACTTTATAATCAGATTTCATCGATTTGAAAACTGATTCGATTTGTAAAGCTAATTCACGAGCAGGAACTAAAATTAAGGTTTGAACACCTTTTACATCTGGATTTAAATCTCTTAAAGTCGGAAATAAAAACGCCAATGTTTTACCAGAACCTGTTGGTGATAATAGAATTAAATCTCGTTGATTTTCGGACATTTTGAATGCTGAACGTTGCATTGCATTCATATCTTTAATGCCCAAATTTTTATAAAGTAAATCGATCTGCATGCTGCAAAAATAGTCTATTCTTTCGAATTAATCATTTTTTGACGTTGTAGAAATCTTATAATCTTCTATAAATTCATCAAAAAGATTCATAACTTCAAAGTGATTTTTATCTAATGTATTTGCATCAAACGAAACAACAGCACCATACATTTTATTCCAAAATCTCATGCGTGCTTGTAAGATTTTTTGTGTTTCGTTATTTATAAACTTATCTGCATCAACAACTTTTATATTAATGACACGTTGACGAGGTAATTTCAGCTCTTCAATTTCCAAAATTTTTCCCCATTCAATATAATTCAATTCATCAGAAGGTTTGTAAACGATTCCTTTTTTATCAATCAATAAAATCAATTGTTTTTTCATCAACTTTTTGATTGAAATTATGATAAATAGTAAACTTGGAACAAATAAAATTCCACTTAAAACTTTTGCAGTTTGCGGAGAATTAACTTGATTGGCGTTTAAAAATAAATAAATTGAACAAGCAAAAAATAAAAGACTACCGAATAATAATCCCCAATTGCTTGTTTGTTTTGCATAAACTTTAACTGAATTCAATTGATTTTGTTTTTACAAAAATATAGATTTTAATCCTAATTAAAGGTTATAAAAAAGAGCCTCAAAAACTGAGACTCTTTTTAATTATCCAAAAATTTCTTGATATTGTTTTTTATATTTTTCTAAATTAATTTTTCGTTTAAACTTTAGTGTTGGTGTCAATTCACCACCTTCTACAGTCATTTCATTTGGAATAATTGCAATCTTTTTGATTTGCTCCCAATGTCCAAAATTAGTATTCAGTTGATTGATTTCTTCTTCTAATTTCTTTTTGACAACATCATTTTTCTGAAAATCATCATGAGAAAAATTTACAATTTCTGGAGCATTTGACTCCGCCCATTTTTTGAGATTTGTATAACTCGGAACCACGAAAGCACCAGGAAACTTCTCACCTTCTCCAACAACCATCAATTGCTCGATGAATGGCGATTCTACCATTTTCATTTCTATTTGTTGCGGAACAATATATTTTCCTCCCGAAGTTTTGTACATTTCTTTTTTACGGTCAACAATTTTCAAGAATTTATTGTCAACCCATTCTCCAATATCCCCAGTATATAGCCAACCATCTCTAATTTCTTCAGCAGTTTTTTTTGGCAAATTATGATAACCCATCATCACAATATCACCTTTTACTAAAATTTCGCCATCATCGGCCAATTTTACTTCAACACCTTTCAGCGGAGGTCCAACAGTTCCAATCTTTTTCCCTCGACGAAAACAATTCACCGCAATTACTGGCGAAGCTTCTGTCAATCCATAACCTTCATAAATTGGAATTTCGGCGGCTAAAAATACCCGAACAATTCGTTGTTGAATTGCTGCACTTCCCGTTACAATGGCTTTTAATTCGCCTCCAAGACCATCATACCATTTGTGTAAAACTAATTTTCGAGCAATTGCTAATTTCAAATTATAAATTGCAGAACGCTGATTATCTTCTAATACAAACTCATCACCAACTTTTACAGCCCAATCAAAAATAGACTTCTTAAAACCTGATAATTGTGCTCCCGTTTGCATGATTTTTTCGTACACTTTTTCAATCACACGAGGAACTGCCGTAATCATATGCGGTTTGATTTCTTTTAAATTATCGCCAATCTTCTCCATCGATTCTGCAAAATATATCGAAATTCCCATGTATACATACAAATACTGAATCGTTCGTTCATATGCATGACAAGCTGGAAGAAAGGTCAAAGCACGATCGTAAGGATTAAGCGGTGTTGAATATTCGCAAGCAATAACATCTGCAATAATGTTTTTATGCGACAACATCACACCTTTCGGATTTCCTGTTGTTCCTGACGTATAGATTAAGAAAGCTAAATCTTCGTGCTTTACATTTGTGGCACGTTTATCTATTTCTTCTTGTTGAATTGTTTTTCCTTTTTCGATCAAAACATTCCAACTTTCTGTATTTTCAAATTCATCAATCGAGTATAATTGCTCTAACGAAGGCAACTTTGTTTTGAGTTGATTGATTCGCGTGTACAAATCGAGGTTACTTGTAAAACACAATTTTATAGCAGAATCGCTAAAAATATATTCGTAATCGTTGTCAGAAATATTCGGATAAATCGCTACCACAACAGCTCCGATTTGTTGTATCGCATAATCTATCATATTCCATTCGACACGATTTTCTGAGATTAATCCCACTTTTTCACCTGGTTGAACTCCACAAGCGATTAATCCTTTTGAGATTGCATCAACATGATCTAAAAAAGTTGTGGTTTTCATTGGTTTCCATTCTCCATTTTGTTTGGATACAAACATGGATAAATTAGGAAACTTATCCAGCTGACGTTTTGGTAAATCAAAAATTCTGGTTGCTTCCATAGCGCACTTATAGTTTTGTAATTTTGAAAAGAATTTGTCGAAAATAGCGTAAAATGATGAGTTTTTCAAAAATTTATTTCATCAAATCAATAAAAACTAAAATCCCTCAATTCATGATGAGTTGAGGGATTTTTTTATTTATAAATTTCTTCGAATTCTTTCTGATATTTCTTTAGAATAACTTTACGTTTTAATTTCAAAGTTGGAGTTAATTCTTCACCTTCAATCGTAAATTCGTGCGCTAAAATTGCTGGTTTCTTAATCTGTTCCCAATTTCCAAAAAACTGATTTGCTTTACGAACTTCTTGATTAATTACTTTATGAACTTCTGTAGATGCTATGAATTCATCACGAGAAAGATTACTAATTTCAGGTGCATTTTCTTTTGCCCATTCTTTCAGATTTACATAATTCGGAACAATAAAAGCTGAAGCAAATTTTTGCTCATCACCAACAACCATTGCTTGCTCAATAAAATTTGATTCGACAAGTTTTGTTTCGATTGGTTGAGGAACCACATATTTTCCTCCAGAAATTTTGAACATTTCCTTTTTACGATCAATAATTTTCAAGAAATGACCTTCTCCTTCTTCCCAAACTCCAATATCACCTGTGTGCAACCATCTATCAATAATGACCTCATCAGTCGCTTTCTGATTTTTATAATAACCCATCATCACATTAGGACCTTGAACCAAAATTTCGCCATCTTCGGCTAATTTTACTTTGACATCTTTTATTGGCGAACCCACAGTTCCGATACGAACACCTAATTTGTGCGGATTATTTACGGTAATTAAAGGCGAAGTTTCCGTCATTCCATATCCTTCAAAAAATGGTAAACCAGCCGCCATAAAAACTCGCGCAATTTTACCTTGCAACGAAGCACTTCCCGAAATAATATATTTGAAATTACCTCCTAACGCTTCATAAAATTTATTCAAAACTAATTTTCGAGCTAACGCTAATTTCACATTATACACCAAAGATCGTTTCTTCGCATCAGGCTCATATTGAGAAGCAATATCAATTGCCCAATCAAAAACTTTTCGCTTTTTTCCTGTTAAAGTACTACCTGTTTTCAGAATTTTCTCATAAACTTTTTCCATTACACGAGGAACAGCAGTCATGATATGAGGTTTTACTTCATTGATATTATCACCAATTTTTTCAAAACCTTCGGCGAAATAAACCGTTACACCAATATACAAATAGGTATAGATTACAGTTCTTTCGTATGTATGACAAGGCGGTAAAAAAGTCAAACTTCTTGTTCCTTCTTCTAACACAACAATTTCTTTTGCTGCAATAAAATTCGAAACCAAATTATTATGAGACAACATTACACCTTTCGGTTTTCCTGTTGTACCAGAGGTATAAATTAAAGTTGCTAAATCTGAATTTCTAACAATTGAGCTAAGATTATTTACATATTCGTCTGTAATATCTTTTCCAATTTCTTTTAATTCTGACCAATTTCTAGAATCTGGAAACTCATTAATCGCAAAAACATATTCTAAACTATAAATTGTTCCAAACATACTATTAATACGTTCATACAAATTTTTTGTACTTACAATACACAATTGTATTTCTGCATCATTGAAAATAAATTGATATTCAAAATCTGTAATATTTGGATAAATCGCTACCACAACAGCGCCAATTTGCTGAATTGCAAAATCAATCACATGCCATTCATAGCGGCTTTCACATACAAGTCCTACTCGATCGCCAGGTTTAACTCCCAAAGCCAATAAACCTTTAGAAATTTCTCTTGTTTGCGCAATAAATTCGGCTGGTCTTGTAAACTTCCATTCGCCATCAATTTTACTTGCAAACATATTATGATTGGGGTAAAGTTCTTGTTGACGATAAGCTAAGTCAAAAATTCGTGTAGGATTATTCATCTTCTAAATGCTAAACTTTATAAAAAAGAGTGCAAATTTGGTGTAAAATTTTTATAAATCAGTTTTATTTCAAGAAAAAAGCAAGGTTTTTATTAATCTTGCTTCATTGTTTTTCAAAAAATTGATGTTTTTATTGATAAATTCCGTCAATTTCTTTTTTATATTTTTCTGAAATGATTTTACGTTTCATTTTCAAAGTTGGTGTTAATTCTCCAGCTTCAATTGTGAATTCATAAGGTAATAAATGAAATTTTTTAATCTTTTCCCAATTTCCAAAATTGACATTTAATTTATTGATTTCATTTCCTATCAATTCATAAATTTTTGGATGCGTTAAAAACTCTTCACGAGGTAAATTAATTAATGAAGATTCATTTGCTTTTCCCCAATCAATGCAGTTATCATACGAAGGAATAACCAAAGCAGCAGGGAATTTTCGTCCTTCTCCAACCACCATAATTTGTTCGATATAATTAGATTCAGAAAGAATTTTCTCAATTTGTTGTGGCACAACATATTTTCCTCCAGAAGTTTTGAACATTTCTTTTTTACGATCGATAATTTTTAAAAATTTATTATCAACCCATTCGCCAATATCGCCCGTATACAACCAACCATCTCTCAAAACTTCAGCAGTCGCTACAGGATTTTTATAATATCCTTGCATGATATTTTTTCCTTTTGCTAAGATTTCTCCATCTTCAGCTAATTTAATTTCAATATCAATCAAAGGAATCCCTACAGTTCCGATTTTCATTCCACGTTTGATACAATTTACAGATAAACAAGGTCCGGCTTCTGTTAAACCATAACCTTCGTAAATTGGAATTCCGGCAGCTAAATACAATTTCAATAAACGAGTTTGTAAAGTTGCACTTCCCGAAGCAATTCCTTTTACATTACCACCAAGCGCTGCTTTCCATTTCGAAAAAATTAATTTTCGAGCAATGTTTAATTGAAATTTATACCAAGCAGAAAGCTTCGATTCGTCTAAATCATACTGTTCTCCTAACGAAATTGCCCAAAAGAATAAAGCTCTTTTAACTCCTGTTAATTGTTCACCAGTCGCCATAATTTTATCGTAAACTTTTTCTAAAACACGTGGAACAGCCGAAAAAATATGCGGTTGAACTTCTTTCATATCTTGCCCAATCGAATCCATTGATTGCGCAAAATAAATTGGTAAGCCCATTTTAATGTACACATATTGAAAAACGCGTTCATACGCATGACAAGCAGGTAAAAAAGACAACGCTTTATCATACGCTTTTACAGGAAAAGAATATTCGGAACTATTAACATCAGCCAATAAATTTTCGTGAGAAAGCATCACACCTTTCGGATTTCCAGTTGTTCCAGAAGTATAAATAAGAGTTGCTAAATCAGTTGGTTTTACATTATCCATATTTGTTTGTAAAACCTCATCAGAAATAGAAATACCTTTCGAAATTAACTCAATCCAATTTGGGGTATGCGGATAAGTATTAAATGTATAAACTTGTTCAAGATTTGGAATACGATCTTTGATTCCTAATAATCGTTGATATAAAGCATCATTACTCACAAAACAAAGTTTGATTTCGGCATCATTTAGGATAAATTCGTAATCATTGTCCGAAATATTGGGATAAATTGCCACAACGACAGCTCCAATTTGCTGAATTGCAAAATCTATTAAATTCCATTCCAAACGATTTTCGCTAATCAACGCAACTTTATCATTTGGTTGAACACCATTTGCAATCAAACCTTTCGAAATATTATTTACTCGATTGATAAAATCTGTTGTCGAAATTCCCTTCCATTCTCCTTTTTCTTTGTAATTAAAAATAGAAATGTTAGGTGTATTTTTTTCTTGAAATCGAGGTAAATCGAATACTCTTTGTGGTTGTTTCATATTCTTGAAATAAGGATACAAATTTCTGCTAATTCTTTCTACTTTAGAAATTATTTGCTCATTCTTTTCTCAAAAAAATTAAGTTTATTATCAATAAAAATCATTTTACTTTTTTGCAATAATTATACTATACTCTCTTTCAACTTTTTCGCCAGCTTTGCTAATCACACTTTCCGAAAATGTTTTTGTATCTTCAATAGAAAATTTAGCAGATTTCAATAGTTTTATCACTTCATCTTCTGTGTACAAATTAAAGCCAAATTGTGTAAAAGGTAAGGTTTGCATAAATTCCTTTTTAGCAAAAGCAAGTGCAAATTTTCCTTCGAATTTCAAGACTCTATAAATTTCGCTCAAGAAAAGTTTAGGATTTTTCCAAAAATAGATTGTATTCACAGTGAAAATTTTATCAAAGCGTTTTTCATAAAAATGAATTCTTTCATCCATAATTATTTCAAATCTAATATTTGCATTCAAATAATCAGAATTGTTCATGATAGCACTATTTTTCATGACCTGTGAAAGCTCTAAACCAATATATTCTAAACTCTTTGCTTGATTCAATACATATGGTAAATGCTTACAATTTCCATGACCTAACTCCAAAATTTGTTCTTGATTTTGCAACTGTAAATGATCTATTGTCATTTTTGTCATTCCAAAATTACTTTCACTCATTTGCTCACCAACTTCAATTCCTTCGTCTCCATTTGGACAACTCAATTGCTCTGCAAGACTTTGTAAATCAATATTATTTTTCATTAAATTTATTTATATAGAATAATTCTAAATTAATAAATATTAATCATTATACGCGTGATTTTAATCATTTAAAAATTACATCTTACCTTTGAAAAATAGTAAAATAGATGAAGGATATTATACGAACTGAAGACGAAGATGATTTCAAACTGTTTTGTTTGGAATCTGTAGCAGATATTGAAGAGCAAAATGATTCGCAATTATTGGAATTTTTGGAACATTTGGCGCGAGAATTTCAGATTACAAATGTTTATAAAACGACTGATAGCTTTGAAGGTTTCGAGGAAAGTTTGACCAATCTTCTTTATCATGATAAATATTTTAGAGATTATAAAATCATTTATTTAGTTTTTGAAGGACAAGGAAATCAAATTCAAATTGATGATTATTACTATAGTTTGGAAGAAGTAGCAGAAGTTTTTCAAGGAAAACTAACTGATAAAATTGTTCATTTTGCTAATACAATGAATTTGGATTTGGAAGACGAAAGTTTTCAATATTTTATTGATGTTACAGGAGCAAAAGCCTTATCGGGATATGTAAATTCTTCTCCAATTTTGAGTACGATTTTGGATCAATATTATTTTTGTTTAGCGAAAGAAATTGATGACGAAGAAGAGCTTGTACATGCGTTGTTTGATAAACATGCAAACATCTGCATGAAATTAGGTTTTAGATTGTATCATTAATAAGATTTAACAATAAGCTAAAATACTTCTCAGAAATAATCTATTCATTTACAAAAACAATAAAATGGATAGACGTAAATTTCTTAGAGGATCGGCATTAGTTTCTACTGCTTTAATTCTAAATCCTTTCGATTTATTTGCTCAAAATAAAATCAAACCAAATCTTTCTACAAATTCTGCAAAGAATATTATTTTTATGATAAGCGATGGAATGAGTTCTGGGACTCTTGCTATGGCTAATTTATACAACAAACAATTACACGGAAAAAATGGTAATTGGATTAATCTTTATGAAGAAAATAAAGTAAAAAGAGCTTTGATGGACACTGCTTCTGCAAGTTCTATTGTTACCGATTCTGCGGCTGCAAGTTCTGCTTTTGGAGGCGGAATTCGTGTAAAAAATGGTGTATTGAACATTGGTGCGAATGGAGAACATCATGTTCCAATTTGGCAAAAATTCAAAAAAGCTGGTAAAAGAACGGGGTGTGTGACAACGGTTACAATTACTCATGCAACTCCTGCTGGTTTTTGCGTAAATTCTGCTAGTAGAAATGCTGAGCCAGGGATTGCTGAAAAATATGCCGAAATTGGTATTGATGTTTTATTAGGTGGCGGTGACGAATTTTTTAATTCAGCCAAAAGAGAAGACAAGAAAGATCTGTATGCGGTTTATAAGAAAAAAGGTTATCAAATTGCGAAAACAAAGGAAGAATTAGCAAAATCTCAAAACAATAAATCTTTATTGGGAATTTTCAATACTGGAGCAATTCCTTATACAATTGACCATAAAAATCTCTCAAAAAATAAATCTATTCCTACGCTTGCAGAAATGACTAAGGTTGCGATTGATAATTTGAAAGATCATCAAAATGGTTTTGTATTGCAAGTAGAAGCGGGAAAAGTAGATTGGGCAGCACATGCGAATGATGTTGCAGGATTAATTAATGATCAACTTGCATTTGATGAAACTATCAAAACTGTAATGGATTTTGCTGAAAAGGATGGAAATACATTAGTTATCATCACAACTGATCACGGAAATGCAAATCCAGGAACAATTTATGGAGCTGATGTAAACAAAAATTTTGAAAGTATTCTTAATTATAAATATACCAACGAACATATTTTGAATGAAATTCACGAAGATTTTAATTTACAAGAAATCAAAGATTGGATTGTTGAAACAAATGGTTTTAGTTTGACTGATGATGAAGCAAAACATATGTTAGATTTTTACAAAGGTTTGGATAAGGAAGAAGGATTGTATAATTTCAAAAAACTTCCATTCAAATTTTTCTCTGAAATTCAGAAAAAACACAACAATGTTGGTTGGATAAGTATGGATCACTCGGGCGATTACGTAGAATTGGCAATGTATGGACCTGGAAGTGATTTGTTAAAGCCATTTGTAAAAAATACAGATCTTCATAAACTTATGTTACAAGCAACAAACGTAAATGTATAAACAGAAACCTCTCAAAGTTGAGAGGTTTTTTGTTATTTTTCTATCTTAATAATTACATCGAATGCGCTTTATTCCCTTCAAAATGAATCATCCAAGGTGTTCCAAATTGATCAATAAAAGACGCATAAAGTTCAGCAAAAAACTGTTCGGCTAAAGGCATTTCTAATGATTTTGCATTTACCGAAAGACGATCATATAATTGATGCGCTTCTGCGGGATTATCAACATCAAGCATAATGTAATTGTTATTTCCAGCCTTGTATTGATGTCCAAATTCTTCAATAATATCAGAACCCATTAACATTGTTGTTTCATTAATAAACAATGCCACATGCGAAACTTTATCCTTTGCACTATCTGGAATCTGAAATTCTGGACTTGGCGGCATATCACCCATTTTATACATCCCAATATTCTGCGTTTCAAAAACAGTTTCATAAAACTGAAATGCCTTTTCGCAATCTCCGTTAAAATTTAAGTAAGCGTGTACTTTAGCCATAATATTGTATTTTTTGTGATTATTTTTTTAGTATAATGGTTGACCATTTTCATCGGTTGTTAGAACCTCGGTCATATAATCTAAAAATGGTTGAAGAACTTGAATTGATTTTGCCACTTTCTGTGGAAAATCTTTTGCTAAAACTTCTTCATCCGTAAAATTCTTGATGAATAAATATTGCTTTTTACGTAATAATTCAATTCGTTCATGATCTTTAGAAAAACCTTTCGGTGCAGATTTCACTTCATCTCCTTGCATTTCTCCAAATTCTTTCTGAATCATTCTTGATTGCAAAATCTTTGCTAATTCATCCGAAACTTCAATATCTTTTCTGATACGAAGCAAATCATCCCGCTCTGGTCCCCAAAAACCAACACCAATAAAATTATGATTCGGTTGAATATGAAAATAATATCCACCTCTATTAAGTGGTTTTTTACGACCTGTTTGCGCAGAAAAATGAGTTTTATAAGGAGTTTTATCGTGAGAAAAACGAACATCTCTGTAAATTCTATAAATTTTGAGCGGTTCTAATTCTTCCTTTTTAGTTAATTCTTGGTAAATCGCATTGAAAATTGAATCTGCTTCCGCTTTTGCTGTATCAAATTCAACTTTGTGCTCCGTAAACCATTCGCGGTTATTATTTTTTTCTAATTTTTTTAAAAATTTATCGATTTGTGACATGATTTATTTTTTTCGATTAAGTAGAACTTTTTCATAATTTTCTATCCATTGTTGTGGCGTAATTTTTTGCGCTAATTCTCCGATTAATTCGAACGGAATATCATCCACTTTTTTGAAGCGAATACAACTTTTTCCCATATCTAATTTACGTTTCGAGTATTTTGGATATTCACCAACAAACCAATTCAGCAATTTGTTGTCCATATAAATTCCCATGTGATATAACGCAATAAAATTCTTTTGAGAAGCGATATTGATAAACGGCAACGGCGATTTCGGATCGCAATGATAACCATTCGGATAAAGTGAATGCGGCACAACAAACCCAAGATGACCATAGCTCAACTGCAACTCGAAACCAACGGGTAAATTATCTGCCAAAATTTTAATTAATTTCTCAATAGCTTCTTTTCTTTCTACAGGAATTGACGTTAAATATTCTTCTAAATTTGCGACTTCGTATTGCATTATTTTCGGTATTTATCATTCAAACCTTTGCCTTCCATAATCATAGGTTTTATTTTTTCGATGCGAGAAATTTTCGTTTTCTCTTGTTTTGCTCCATCAATATATTCGATGTATTCTTTTTGTTTTCCAGTAGTTAAAGCTTTAAATGAAGTAAACAATTTATTATCTTGATTTAGAGTTTCTTTCAAAATTTCATTAACTTCTTTAGGCGCAGATTTTTGAGGTTTAATTTCCTTTCCATCTTTCACCAATTGAATCGCTTCTAAGACATATTCTCTTACTTTTTCGACATCAATTTCATCGGAAAAATTAAATCTCCATTGACGCAAAGCTTTCGTTTTTTCCTCATTTGCATTTACCAAAACTTTGTATGGATCTTTCAAGAAAACACCATTATGAAACCACAACGCAAAATGATTTTTGAAGCCACTAAACGCCAACACATTTTTCTTATTGAACGTGTAAATATCTCCACCCCATTTAAACTCTTTTACCAATTCTGTTTCATTTACAACTTGTTGAATTTTCTCATTCGCTTCCGCCCAATTTTCATTGTATTTTGTCCATTCACCAGTTTTTTGATCTTTCATCAAATTAACTTTATACAACACAATTTCCTTCAATAATTTCTTTGGTAAAGCTTTATCCAAAGGAAGTTGTATTGCACCTTTTGATGTTTTATAATCGGTTAAATCATTTTTAAAATGTTCGATTGTTTCTGCTCCAGGATAAATTCCAACATGATTTTTGAACATCGCAAAATGAATCACATTTCCATTTAATCGGAAAGTAGGCATTTTATAATTAATCGTTTCTGTTGCTTGTGGTACAACTTCGTAAATAATTTTTCTTACGTTTTCTAAAATATCTTGTTTGGCTTGATCAAACCCAAGAATATATTCATTAATAGTTGTAAAATTATCTGTCATCATCATTAATCCTCGCAAATCTCTTTCAGCTTGCGTAGTGCATTTATCCACATTTCTCTGACTTGAGTTTCTGGAAAAACCTGATCATCTATTTCTACCGAACAAGTTAATCGTGTATGACCTTCAACATCTTCCATTTTATACGTTTCTTCTGTATTTTTCCATGCATCAATTTCTGGTCCATCAAAAATCTCTTGACCATCTTCGTTCAGCTTTCCGATGTGACGCATTTTGATTGATTTACCAATAATATTTTCCTCTATTGTAGCAATCATCGCAGCAGAACCTTTCTCGGTTTCATAAGTGAAATAAACGTGAGAACCTTCGGACCAATCTCCTTTAAAATCTGAAGTTTCACTAAAAGGTTTCGTCCAAATTTTATACAAATCTGGCGCAATCATTACTTTATGCACATGCTTAGGCTGCGCATAAATAACTTCTGTAAACGATACTTTTTTCATATTTTAAGCATTTGCTAATCCAAAAACAGCTCCAGCAGGATCTTCTACAATTGCAAATTGAAGATTTCCTTCTTTATTTTTAATCTCATGAATAGATTTCCCTCCCATTTCCAACGCTTTTTGCAAACTTTCCGCAACATTTTCTACACTAATGTACATAATCCATTGTGAAGGAATTCCTTTATTCATACCTCGTTTCGTACAAACTCCACCAGCTGCATTTTCAGGAGAAGACATCATTGCATAATCATTGTATTCCTCTTCGCCATCTTTCATCACAACATTTTTGACTTCCCAACCAATTACTTCTTTGTAAAAATCTTTTAATTCAGTCGAATTTTCAACAGTTAAATCAGCCCAAACCATTTGACCAATTTTCGATTTATTTTCATCCATCTTCAACTATTTTTAGCTTTTCGATTCAACATAATTCTTGAAACTATTCAAAATAGCTTGCCAACCTTGTTGCTGCATTTCAGTAGGATTTTGACTTTCTGGTTCAAATTTTTCTGTGATTTTGGTTAAATTATTCTCTTCATGAAAATTAATTTCAACCTTGCGACCATCTGCGATATAATAACGAATAAATTTATTTGGAATGATTTCGTCATATTTAGCTTCAAACTCGAATTGAAAACTGCCATCTTTCGCAGCCATTGTGCTGTTTAATTTTCCACCAACTTGCAAATCATTTTCTGCTTTCGGACAATGCCAATCATCAGAAGCTTGGTTCCATTTTACAATATCTTCAGGAGAATTAAAAGCTTTCCAAACTTGATCTATTGGAGCATTTATTATTGTTTCGATTGTGATCATACGTATAGTTTTTTTGTTGATTTTTAAGGTTTCATAAAATCAAAAGCACCTTTGCGCAAATTAATTCCGTATTCGAGATAAGCTTTCAGACACGCCAAAAAATTTGCCCAACCTTCTGTTTGTCCCATCAATTGCTTAATTCCAGCTTCATCATCATTCATTTCATGTTCAATGACTTTAACAATTGTCGAATCATTTTCTCCTTTTTCGAGAAAAATCTCTACCAACATATCATCAACTCCACCGCTCCAATCAAAAGAAATGTATTCATCTTGTTTTAAATCACCTCCCATTACAGGAAAAATATCATCAAATTCAGGAAATTTCCATTCAACAATTTTTCCAGTTTCGATAGCTCCTGATGAAGAAGCAATAAAATATTGATTCATTTTATTTGGATTAACAATCGCATCAAAAACTTCATTTTTAGGTTTCTGAATTTGAATTGTTGCTTTTGCAGTTAACTTCATATCAATTGATTTTGGCTAACTAATTTAATCAAAAAAAGTATTCAAATTTTCGAATTCATAAAAAATAATTAAACTTTATGGATATTGAAATCATCTGTTGAAAATAATTCAATTTATTTCAATAAAAGTCAAAACTTCTTTACATTTATAGTATTGTAAAATTGATACACACGTGAAAAAACTTACTCAAAAAGCAACTCTACTTAGTCTTATTTTGATGAGTGGAATTAGCTATGCACAAGATGCAAAAGCAGATTCTGCCTATGTTAGAGAGCATTATGAAAAGACCGAACAATTGATTCCTATGCGAGATGGAACGAAATTGTTTACGGCTATTTATACGCCAAAAGATCAAACCAAGAAATATCCTGTTTTACTTAATCGAACGCCTTATACAGTGGCGCCTTACGGAGCAAATAAGTATAAAAAATCGCTTGGAAATTTCCCTGCAGAAATGCGCGAAGGATTTATTTTCGTGTACCAAGATGTGAGAGGAAAATGGATGAGCGAGGGCGAATTTGAAGATGTACGACCAGTTAATAAAACGAAAAATAAAAAGGCAATAGACGAAAGTACAGACACATACGATACGTTGGAATGGTTGGCAAAAAACATGAAAAATTACAACCAAAAGGCTGGAATATATGGAATTTCTTATCCAGGTTTTTATTCGACAATGAGTTTGATTAATTCACATCCAACGCTAAAAGCTGTTTCGCCACAAGCACCAGTTACGAATTGGTTTTTAGGCGACGATTTTCATCACAATGGTGTTCTATTTCTGAATGATTCTTTCAAATTTATGTCGTCATTTGGTGTAAAACGACCACAACCAATTACGCCAGATAAAGGTCCAAAATCATTAGAATATCCAATAAAAGATAATTACCGTTTTTATTTGGAAGGAGAATCTGTAAAGGAATTGAAGGATAAATATTTCCAAGATAATATCAAATTCTACAATGATTTGTTTGCGCATCCTGATTATGATCAGTTTTGGCAAGATCGAAACCCTTTGCCGCATCTTACCAATGTGAAACCTGCCGTGATGACGGTTGGTGGTTTCTTTGATGCAGAAGATGTTTATGGTGCTTTTGAAACGTATAAAGCAATTGAAAAGCAAAATCCGAATGCGACAAATATTTTGGTTGCTGGACCATGGTTTCATGGTGGTTGGGTTCGCTCTAAAGCTGATACATTTGGTGATATGCAGTTTGGAACGCCAACAGGAGAATATTATCAGCAACAAATTGAGTTGCCTTTTTTCAATTATTATTTAAAAGACAAAGGAAATTTCAAACCGACAGAAGCGCAAATTTTTATCACAGGTTCTAATGAATGGAAACAGTTTGATAATTGGCCTCCAAAGAATGTGACAACGCAGAAAATGTATTTACAAGCTAACGGAAAAATATCTTTTCAACAGACTAATAATGCAAGTTTTGATGAATATGTAGCAGATCCAAATAATCCAGTACCGTATCAAGGTGGTGTCTTAGAAAGTCGTCCGCGAGAATATATGGTCGATGATCAACGATTTGCGTCAACTCGTCCTGATGTTATGGTTTATCAAACTGATATTTTAACTGAAGATATGACGATTACAGGTCCAATTATCAATCACTTATTTGTTTCATCAACGGGAACAGATGCTGATTATGTAGTAAAATTGATAGATGTTTTTCCTGAAGACACACCAAAATATAATGAAAAATTGATGGCTGGGTATCAAAATTTGATTCGTGCCGAAATTATGCGAGGAAAGTACCGCAATAGTTTTGAAAAACCCGAAGCAATGGTTCCTAATCAGAAAACAAATGTGACGTATTCTATGCCAGATGTTGGGCATACTTTCAAGAAAGGACATCGTATTATGATTCAAGTTCAGAATACATGGTTTCCTTTAGCCGACCGCAATCCACAACAATTTATGAATGTATACGAAGCAACTGCGAAAGATTTCTTGAAACAAACTCAACGAATTTATCACGATTCTTACATCGAAATTCCTGTTTTGAAATAACAAAAAAATCCAACAAGTTCCTTTTGTTGGATTTTTTATTTTTGAACCCAACAATTATTAAACTAAAACTGCCGAAACCAATACTTTTTCGAAACTAAATGAAACACTTATGGGACAAGTTTCTTCTGCTTCTTTTGCTATTTTCTGAAATTCTTCATCTGTAATTGAAGGAATTTTTGCTGTTAAACTTAATTCTGAGCGAACAACTTTCCCTCCTTCAAAAACAATTTTACAATCGGTTTCTAATTTTTCTGCTGTATATCCTGCTTCTCCTAATAAACCTGATGTTTTCATTGTAAAACAACCTGCATGAGCCGCTGCCAAAAGTTCTTCAGGGTTTGTTCCTACTCCTTCTTCAAATCGACTTTTGAACGAATATTGCGTATTATCTAATACTGTACTTTGTGTGGTTAATGTTCCTGATCCTTCTGTGACCGAACCATTCCAAACTGCTTTTGCACTTCTTTTCATTTTGAATATTTTTTTAGATTGAATTTTATTAAAGTTAAAGATTATGAAATCATAAGAATAATTAATTCTCAACTTTAAGAATAATTTTAACGAAAAAAGTTCAGATAAAAAGATTATCTAAACTTTTACTTAAAAAAACTACTAACCAACCTTTACTATGAAATGTATTAGGTTATTCAAATTTACAAAGAAACTAGTCATTTATAAAATTGAAAATCAATTTCTAATCTAATTTTAATTTTAGAAAATCTTTATAACGTAACTTTTCCAATCTTTCCTTTATTTCCCACCAAAATCACATATTTCTTATCTGGCGAAACTGTACACGTATTGTAACTATCTTTTGTGATATTTGTCCAATTATGTCCTCCATCTGCTGAATAATCCACTCCAGAATAGCCACAAACCAAGACTTTATCTTTTGAAATAATTGTTACACCAGATTTATATCCTGCTGGATATTTCCAAGAATCTTGAAAGGTTATTTTACCATTTAATAGTTTAAATTTATAGAAATTAAAGCTCGAATTTTCAGGTTTTGTAAAATCTCCACCAACCAAATAACCAACATTATTCGTTGCGTCATAAGCCATTCCATTAATTCCAGAAGTAGAACTTTTTGTCTTTTCTAACGCATACATTTGTCCACCTTTTGGTGTATAATAGTATAAATTCGACAATTCTCCTCCTGTAACAATCAAGGTTTGTTTCGCATCTACATACAAATTACTTCCACTTGAAGCAAAAAAAGCTTCTTTCGGATTTTTTAGACGTAAAGGTTGACCATGAAGCGATTTTGCAACTTCCCATTTTGAAGGATTAGTGATCGAAGAAGTTAATACAAATGGTTTGTCTGGTGACATTGGATCGCCCAAAACAGTAATTTTCTTTGAGGTTTTATCCACATAAATTGCATCTAAAAAAATACCTTTTTCACTATTCTCGTATACTTTATTCCATGATTTTCCGCCATCTTTCGTTTGCAAAATATAAGCAGGAGAATCAATTCCTAAAGCTAAATAGTTATCTTTTCCTAAAACTTCTACATCTCTAAAATCTCTATTTTCAATAACTTTCGGATTAATCCAACTAAATGTTTTTCCTCCATCTGTCGTTTTACCAATTGTATTTTTTGAGCCCGAAACAATAAACGTTTTTGCATCCTGAAAAGACAAACCTCGGTAACTAACAGACGAATTTTCTTCATTAATCACTTGATAGGTTTGCGCAAAAGACAAACTCGATAACAATAGGACGAAATATTTCATTTTTTTATAAATTTTAGATTCTACATTTTATATAAAACTATTTTATCTCGACGAATCAACCAAATATTTTTTAAGTTTGTGTTTTACATCAAATAAAATGAAACGATATACATTTTCAACATTACTATTAAGCCTTACCTTAACGTGTTTTAATCCAATCAATCATACGGTTTATGGACAGAATACATCAAAAAATAGTTCGAAAAGCTTACAGATTAATGAAAAAACATTAAGCGATATTTTGGAGAAAAATAAAGCTTTTTACAAAGAAGGAAAAGTTGCCGATTATATTCCAGAATTAGGAAAAATGCAGGCAGATAAAATTGCTTTTTCTGTGGTTAATGAAAATGGTAAAGTGATAAATGTTGGCGATGTCAACCAAAAATTTACGATTCAAAGTATCTCAAAAATCATTGCATTAATGATTGCTGTTACGGAAAAAGGAGAAAAAAATGTATTTTCTAAAATGGGTTATTTCGGGACAGATAAACCATTTAATCATTATGCGAATCTTGAAACAACAGGAAAACCTCTTAATCCGATGATGAATGCTGGTGCGATTTTAACAACTTCTATGATTGAGGGTGAAGGTGACATTCCTTTCAAAAAAATTCTTGAAATGGTTCGTTATATCACTAAAAATAATTCAATAGATTATAGTAAATCGGTTTATAATTCTGAAAAAGAAACGGGAAACAAAAATCGTGGAATGTTTTATTTGATGAAAAATAATGGCTTGATTGAAGGTGATGAAGAAAAGTTGAACAACTATTTTAAACAATGTTCTATCGAAGTAACTGCCGAAGATTTAGCTAAAATTGGTTATTTCTTCGCGCATCAATGCACACGTTTTGATGGTGATACAACGTATAAAAACGCCGAAATCTCACAATTAATTCAATCGCAAATGTTGACTGCCGGAATGTATGAATTTAGTGGCGAATATTCTCGCACCGTTGGTTTACCAAGTAAATCTGGCGTTGGTGGCGGAATTACAGTTTCCGTTGCAAATAAAATTGGTATCGGCGTTTTCAGTCCTGCACTTGACGAACATGGGAATTCTGCGGCTGGATATCATATGATTTTGGATTTGGTAAAGCAATATAATTTAAGTTTATTTCAATAATTTCTTATGTTTGATTTTAGATTAAAAGTTTTTGATACGGTTGCTAAACGATTGAATTTCACGAAAGCAGCAAATGAATTAAATATAACACAACCAGCTGTTACAAAACATATTAAAGAAATCGAATCAAATCTTAACATTAAGTTATTCGAACGAAATGGAACGAAAATAAAATTAACCAAAGCTGGTGAGATTTTATTAAAATATACAGAGGAAATTTTTTCTGTTTATCAAAAAATGGAATTTGAAATTGGACAATTGCAAGAAAAACAAAAAGGAACTTTGCGTTTGGGTGCAAGTACGACGATTGCGCAATATGTGTTACCTCCAATTTTAGCAGAATTTCGAAAAAGATTTCCTGAAATTCAGTTGAGTTTAGTGATTCAAAATTCTGAAAAAATTGAAGATTTATTAGCAAATCATAAAATTGATGTCGGTTTAATTGAAGCTCAAATCAAAAATAGAACGTTTCATTATTTTCCTTTTATGAAAGATGAAATTGTGTTAGTTTCTCGTCAAAATCATTCTATTTCTACCAAAAATAGCATTAAAATTGATGATTTAAAGAATATTCCGTTGATTTTTCGCGAACCTGGTTCTGGAACTTTAGAAACCATAGATTTAGCTTTAAAATCGAAAAATATGAAGCTAAATGAGTTAAATATCGAAATTCAATTGGGAAGCACAGAAAGTATCAAATCGTATCTGTTACATTCTGATTCGTTGGCTTTTTTATCGATTCAATCTATTTTACAAGAACTTAAAAATCAAACTTTAACTATTATTGACGTTAAAAACCTTGTGATAGAACGTCATTTTAATTTTATTGTTCCAGAAGGTGAACAATCTAAATTGGTCAATTTATTTATTGAATTTTGCAATCGCTATAACTTAAAGTAATAATAGATTACTTTTTATTATTTCTTTTTGAATAATAAGTACAAGAAATTTGTACCATAAAATTATTCAAAATCATGAAAATTATACATTCAGAAAAAGGCTTATTTCAACAATTCACAACACAAAAAGTTATCTTTTTAATATGTGCATTTCTATGTTTAATGCCTTTTATAAGCTCTCCTATCGCATTAGTTTTAGGATTTGCTGTTGCACAAATATTTGGAAATCCATACGAAATACAATCACGAAAAGTATCAAACATTTTACTAAAAGTTGCTGTGGTAGGTTTAGGATTCGGAATGAATATTTTTTCGGCTATACAAGCAGGAAAAGAAGGAATTGTATTCACTGTTGTGAGTATTTCTACGTTGATGATTTTAGGATTTTTATTTACCAAAATCTTCAAAATTGAAAAAGCTACAGGCTACCTAATTTCTGCAGGAACAGCAATTTGCGGAGGAAGTGCAATCGCAGCAATCGCGCCAATTACAAAAGCAAAACCCAACCAAATTTCGGTTGCTTTAGCAGTGGTTTTTACTTTAAACTCGATTGCCTTATTGATTTTTCCACCACTTGGTCATTTATTCAACTTATCTCAACATGAATTTGGCTTATGGTGCGCCATCGCAATTCACGACACAAGCTCAGTCGTTGGAGCAGCAAGTAAATACGGTGAAGAAGCTTTACAAGTCGCTACAACAGTAAAATTAGCACGTGCACTTTGGATTATTCCATTGTCATTTTTAACCTTATTGTTTTTCAAAAACACCACATCAAAAATTAATATTCCGTGGTTTATTGGATTGTTTTTAATTGCCATTTGTGTGAATACCTATATACCTTTTGTTCATCAATTTAGCCCAATTATTATCGATTTATCAAAAGCTGCACTTACGCTTACATTATTCTTAATCGGAACAAGTTTATCATTTAAAATGATGAAAAATATTGGTTACAAACCACTGTTAATGGCGGTTATTTTATGGATAATTATTGGAGTTGGAAGTTTAATTATGATTATGAATTTAGCTTAAAATCATTCAGATTTCTATATTTGTTGCTATCTTTAGAACAAGAAAATTTACAATGAATCATAGATTATTAAAAAATATTGCACTCGGAATTGGATTTTCAATTTCGAGTTTTGTTTCTGCACAAACTTATACTTTAAAATTCAAAACGAATTACGGAAAATTTGATGTGATGCTATACGATTTCACACCAAAACATCGCGATTTGATTTTGAGTGAAATTAATAAAGGAACTTATACAAATGCACAATTTAACAGAGTTGTAAAAGATTTTGTGATTCAAGGAGGTGAATTGGATGATCCTATTTTGGCGCGTGAAGCTGAACATCCAGAGCAAAAACCGATTCGTTTAGCACCAGAATTTAATCCGAAAGCTTTTCATAAAATGGGTGCTTTAGGCGCTGGTCGAGATGGAAATAAAGAGAAAGCATCGTATTACAATCAAATTTATTTTGTTGTTGGAAAGAAAATTACAGCAGAAGAATTAGATAACTTAGAAGCTAAAAAAGGAATCAAATTTACAGCAGAACAACGAGCTGAGTATTTGAAAAATGGTGGGCAGCCTCGTTTAGATCATGATTTTACAGTTTTTGGAGAAATTACAAAAGGGTTGAATAAAGTCATGAAAATTAGTAATGTTGAAACGAAGAACGAATTACCGTTAAAACCTGTTATTTTTTCAATCAAAGTAAAAAAGAAAAAAACGACTACGAAATATAACAAAACAAGTGTTTCTTTGGGCGGCACAGCGATTGGTTTTTAATTATTATTTTTACAAATCAATTACAAATTATGCAACCATCAATTCTATTAACGACTTTAAACGCAAAATATATTCATCTCAATTTGGCGATTCGTATTTTGTACGATTTAAATCATCATCGTGGAAATATTTTTTGGAAAGAATTCACGATTAAATCTGACTTTGATGAAGTTGCAGAAAAATGCGCTAAATACGATATTATCTGTTTTAGTTGTTATATTTGGAATATTACTCAGACGTTAGAAGTTTGTAAACGTATCAAACAAATTTCTCTCGAAACTAAAATTTTGTTGGGTGGACCAGAAGTTAGTTACGAATATGATGATATTATTGCAAATGATTATATCGACTATATCATTGTAGGTGAAGGAGAAATTCCGTTCGAAGAATTTGCTGCGAATTATCCAGCAATAGAAAATGTACCAAATTTAGTTTACAAAAAAGAGAACGAAGTTGTTTTCAATGCACAAAATATTCAGTTTGATATCAATCGATTAGAAGGTCGAAATCCTTATCAATACGATAATCCAGTGGATTTAGAGAAAAAGGTTTGTTACATCGAAACTTCTCGTGGATGTCCCTATAAATGCGAGTTTTGTTTGGCAAGTTTAGACAATAAAATGCGCTATTTACCAATGGAAACTATCAAAGAGAATTTGTTGTATTTAATGAAATATGGGAAAACGATTAAGTTTTTGGATCGTACATTTAACATCAAACGCGATTTTACGATAGAATTGTTTCAATTTATTTTGGATCATTACCGTGAAGGAAATGTTTTTCAGTTCGAGATTACAGCCGATATTGTGCATCCTGATATCATCAAATTCATCAACGAAAAAGTTCCAAAAAATCTTTTCCGTTTCGAAATTGGAATTCAAACTGTTAATCAACAAAGTAATCGAGAAGTTTCTCGCAAGCAAAATTTTGAAAAAACGTCAAATGTTATCAATCAATTGAAAGATCGAATTGAAATGCATTTAGATTTGATTGTTGGTTTACCATTGGAATATATTGATGATTTGAAGTTTAGCTTCGAAGAAACCTTCAAGCTTTATCCACCCGAATTACAATTAGGTTTTTTGAAATTTTTGAAAGGTACACCAGTTCGTCAAAAATACGAGAATTATGGCTATCATTTTGATCAGTTGCCTCCGTATCAAATTATAAAAAGTGATTTTTTAAGTGAAAAAGATTTAGAAAATATTACAGCTTTAGAAAATGCGTTGGAGATTTATTGGAACAAACCGCGAACGCCTGAAACGTTGAAATATATTGCACAAAAGTATTCTATTTTTGATTTTTTAATGGGATTAGGACAATATTTTGAGCAACATCATTTGTTCCATAAACATACATTGAATGATGTTTTCCAGACGATATTTGATTTTGCAAAAACATTTACAAACGATAAAATTGTGTTAGAATTAATTGCGATTGATTATTATAGTTTCCATAAGTCGAAGCCAAAAGATTTGTTTGAAATGGAACAACAAATAGAGGAAGATTTGAGTGAACTTGCCTCGCATCCGAAAAGTAAATTCGTTTCGATTCCGATTTCATTTGATTATCAAATTTGGAAAGACGAAGATCGAATCGAAAAAACAACAGAAAATTGGTTAATAGAATTTGTAGGAACTTCACACAATATTATTCATTGTGAAGTTTTAGAATAAAATAAAAATGATGTCTTTATAGACATCATTTTTATTTTATAAAATTCCCATCAATTCTACTTCGAAAATCATGGTAGAATAAGGTCCTAATTCTTTTGAAATTTCGCGATCTTTGTAACCTATTTCTGGTTTTACAACAAATCTAAATTTACTTCCAACTGACATTAATTGTACTCCTTCTGCCCAACCTTTTATTACATTTTCCAAAGGAAAAGCAGCAGGTTTCTTGCGTAGAACCGAACTATCAAAAACTTCTCCATTGATATTTGTTCCATGATAATGACACAAAACTGTGTCAGATAAAGTTGGCTTCACTCCTTCTCCCAATGTGATTACTTCATACAACAATCCACTTTCGGTCTCAGTTACACCTTCTTTCAATTTATATTCTTCTCGAAAAGCTAAACCTTCAGTTTTGTTTTTTTCGATCAATTCTTGCTTGCGTTTTAATAATAATTCAGCTACTCCCATGACGCAAATTTAAAAGGAAAAATTTTAATATCAGAATATTAATCATTTCTACAAATTAGTTTACTTTTAATGAAACAATACAACTAAATGAAAAAGATAATATTTTCGTTACTTTTTACTATTATTTCAATTACTATTTTCGGTCAGAATATGGTGAAAGAAATACCTTTTCGATTAACTAAATACAACAATATTTTAGTACCGGTTGTTGTCAATCAAAAAGATACGGTGCAATTGATGTTACACACAGGCTCTGATTATATTACGATTATTGAAGATTCGTACAAAATGATGAAATCAATTTCGATTTCTGATACCTTAAACAATGTGACATCTTGGGCTGGATATTCGGATATGAAAATGAGTCAAAACAATGTGATTAAATTTGGTGATGAAAAATTCAATAAAATTCCAATTTTTATTGACAAACAATCTGGACATGAAAGTGACGGAAAAATTGGTTTGAAGTTTTTCGAAGGAAAATATTTAGAAATCAATTTTGATGAGAATAAATTATATGTTTATGATAAAGCTCCTACCAAACTAAAAAAGTATACAAAATTAAATTCGAGATATTCTCAAGAAACGCTATATGTAAAAGCTTTTCCATTCATTGACAAAAAACCGATTGAAACAGAATTTATGATTCACACAGGTTTTTCTGGTGCATTGATGATTTCAGATGATTTTGCAAAAGAATATAAATTATTGGAAAAATTTGAAATTATTGGAGAATCAAAACTAAGTGATGCTGCTGGAAATGTAATACTTTCCAAAAAATCAATTCTACCTGATTTTGAATTAGCAAATCAAACATTCAAAAATGTACCAATGTCATTTTTTGATAGTACAATAAAAATTCAATACAAAAATATTATGGGAGGAGATTTGATCAAACGTTTCAATCTAATTCTCAATCCAGAAAAAGATATTTTATATGTAAAGAAAAGTAAATATTATAAAGACGAGTATTTTAAATTATAAAAAAATCCACTTCAGATGAAGTGGATTTCTTATATAAACTATAGTTGTCTTTTATTTTGCTTTGAATTGATTAATCGCGTTAATCGTAAATTCTGATAAAACTAATTCACCCGAAATTTTGGCACGCTCAATTAATAACTCATCCCAATTTTCTGTTCCTTCCCAAGAAACACGTTTTAAATGTTTCATTGCTTCTGGATTAGAATTAGCTAACCTTTCAGCTAAAATATGAATTCCTTTATCCATTTCTTCTGCATTTGCATAAACTTCTGCATACAAGCCTTTTTCTTTCGCCCATTCAGCCGACTGAAATTCAGTTGCATTAATCGCCATTTGTGTAAAAGCAGAATTTCCAACTTTACGTTCTACAGCAGGTCCAACTACAAATGGTCCGATACCTACAGCCAATTCTGATAATTTTACAGATGCAAATTCTGTTGCAAAAGTATAATCTGCTGCTGATGCAATTCCAACTCCACCGCCAACTGCTTTACCTTGAATACGTGCTAAAACAAATTTTGGTGCCTTGCGAATCGCATTGATTACATGTGCAAATCCAGAGAAAAACTCTAGACCAGTTTCACGGTCTTTGATTGAAATTAATTCGTCAAAAGATGCACCAGCACAAAATGTTCTGTCTCCAGCACTTTTTAAAACAATAACTTTTACTTCGTCTTCGTTTCCTAATTTCTCGATTTCAGTTGCCAAGTTTCTTAATTGAGAACCTGGCATTGAATTACTTTGAGGATGAAAGAATTCAATTGTACCAATTCCGTTTTGTATGTCTGATTTTACGTATGCTTCCATAGTAATTTGAATATATGTTAATGTGAGAATTTGAAAATTATTAGCTAATTAACGAATTATCACATTATCTAAATAAATTAATCTTGATTTAATTTTTTAACCATTGTTAAAATTGTTGCGATACCAACTGTTTCTCCTGTTTCGTCATAAATATCAACCAACCAACGGACAATTCCTTTTGCCACATCATTTTCATCTTTTTTCTCTTGATCGATTTTTTCTTTACATGTAAAACGAACTCCGATTGTAGATCCTGGATAAACAGGCTTCACAAAACGACATTCATCTAAACCATAGTTTAATAAAACTGGACCTTTTTTCGCTAAAACAAATAAACCAGCCGCTTTTGACAATAAATAGTATCCGTGAGCAACATTACGCTCGAAAATAGTCCCTTCTAAAGAAGTTGCATCAACGTGTGCATAGAAATTATCGCCAGATAAAGCCGCAAATGCATTAATATCTGATTGTTGAATCGTATGTTTTGCTGTAATTAACGTATCTCCAACTTTTACTTCTTCAAAATGTTTTGCAAATGGATGTTTATCTTCTTCAATATAATCTGCTCCGTATTGATATTGTTGCGTAACTGCTGTTAATTTATTTGGAGAACCTTGGATTGCTGTACGTTGCATATAGTGTAACACTCCACGTTTACCACCCATTTCTTCTCCTCCACCCGCACGACCTGGACCTCCGTGTACTAATAAAGGAAGTGGTGAACCATGTCCTGTAGATTCTTTGATACATTCAGCATCTAAAATAACGATTCGTCCGTGTAAAGAACCTGCATTCAATACAAATTCTGTTGCTATATCATTATCCGCAGTAACAATCGAACAAACTAATGAACCTTTACCCATACGAACTAACTCAATTGCTTCGGCAGTTCCGTTGTAAGGAATAATCGTAGAAACCGGTCCAAAAGCTTCGATATTGTGAACATCAGTTTTATTAAATGGATCGTTGTTTAAAAATAAAATTGGAGAAATGAAAGAACCTTTGTTTTTATCAGCTCCTTTCACTTCAAAATTATCTAAGTTTCCAAAAATAATTTCT
Source organism: Empedobacter tilapiae (assembly GCF_004785645.1). Lineage (GTDB taxonomy): Bacteria > Bacteroidota > Bacteroidia > Flavobacteriales > Weeksellaceae > Empedobacter > Empedobacter tilapiae. The sequence continues at coordinate 46,637 of NZ_SRPE01000011.1, forward strand.
TGCGATTTCGCTAATTCTTCTACTTTCTCACGAACTTCTTTCACTTGTGCAGCACCTGCTAAAGCTCCCATACGAACACCTTCCACATTTGGGTCTCCAATTGTAGTAGTTGATAAACGTTGTCCTAAAGCAATTTGAACATCCTCAACTAAATGAGCTGGAACTAACGCACGACGAACTGCAGTACATTTTTGTCCTGCTTTAGTTGTCATCTCACGAGTTACCTCTTTAATGAAAATATCAAATTCTTCTGAACCAACTTGTACATCTTCTCCTAAAACACAAGCATTTAAAGAGTCAGCTTCTAAGTTGAATGGAACACCTTCTGATGTAATTCTCGGATGCGCTTTTAACATTTGTCCTGTCCAAGCAGAACCTGTAAATGTTACTACATCTTCTGACTCTACATTATCTAAAATTCCGTTTGCAGAACCTGTGATTAATTGTAAAGCACCGTCAGGTAAAATTCCAGATTCGATGATTGCACGAACAACAGTTTCCGTTAAGAAAGATGTAATTGTAGCAGGTTTTACGATAGCTGGAACTCCAGCCAATAAGTTAACTGCAACTTTTTCTAACATTCCCCAAACTGGAAAATTGAATGCATTAATATGAATTGCAACACCTCGTTTTGGAGTTAAAATATGTGAACCTAAGAATGTTCCGTTTTTTGATAATTTATGCGTTTCTCCTTCCACATAAAATGGTTGATCTCCGAATTGACGACGTAAAGATGCATTGGCAAATAAGTTTCCAATTCCACCCTCAATATCAACCCAAGAATCTGCACGTGTTGCTCCTGTTGCCCAAGATACTGTGTAAAATTCTTCTTTACGATCCATTAAGTATAAGGCTAATTTTTTCAACATTAAACCTCTTTCTTGGAACGTCATTTTACGTAAAACTGGTCCACCAACTGTACGTGCATAATCCATCATCGCGCCAAAATCTAATCCAGCTGATGATGCAGTTCCAATTTCTTCGCCATTGATGGCGTTATATAACATTTGCCCTTCAGACGAACCTTTTGTCCATTGTCCTAAAGCATAATTTTCTAATTGTTTAGCCATTTTTATGTTGTTTGTGTATTTTTATTAGTATTGAGATGATAGATTTTAGTAATTAGATTTCTAACCGTCATTTCGAGTAAATGTTTAATTTTTTAAATTGAACATTTGTATCGAGAAATAAGATGGTTTTACAAATTCTTTCGTCTAAGTTCTCGATACAATTTTTAGATAAACTAAAAATCACTCGAACTGACGAAATTTATTACTCACAACTTTTTACTTTGTTTCGTTCCACGTTTTATAATTATTCGCCATTGACTCGTAATAATAATCTGGAACTTCGGTTAATGGTTCACAAGGTTTTAAACTTTCATGACAATCACTTGGTAATTGCATATATTGTTGAGTACCTTGATCTTTCCATTCTATCATTTGATCCGAAACTTGTTTTACGATTTTGGCAGGATTTCCAACCACTACACTTCTTGTCGGAATATGTGTATCAGCTTTTACAAAAGCTAAAGCTCCAACAATACATTCGTCTTCTACCACAACATTATCCATTACAACTGCATTCATCCCAACCATACAATTGCGACCAATTGTTGCTCCGTGAATAATTGCTCCATGACCGATATGCGCTTTTTCTTTTAATCGTACAGTAGTTCCTGGAAACATATGAATCGTACAGTTTTCTTGTACGTTACAATTATCTTCGATAATAATTTGTCCCCAATCACCACGCAACGCACAACCCGGACCGATGTAAACATCTTTCCCGATAATCACATTTCCTGTCACCACCGCCTGTGGATGAATAAATGATGTTGGATGAACAACTGGTTTATATCCTTTGAATTCGTAAATCATATTTGTTAGATATTAGTAATTAGATTTTAGTAATTAGATTTTAAAAACTGTCATTTCGAGTGAATGTTTAATCTATAAATTGAACACTTTTATCGAGAAATAAGATGGTTTTATAATTCCTTTCATCTAACTTCTCGATACAATTTTTAGATGAACTAAAAATCACTCGAATTGACGAAAAGATAATCTCAATACTAAAATCTATTTTTATGCTCTTTCAATAATTACAGCGTAACCTTGTCCTAAACCTATACACATTGTAACTAATGCATAACGTTTTCCTGTAGCTTGTAACTCGTATGCAGCAGAATTTAAGATACGCGCTCCTGACATTCCAAGTGGATGACCTAAAGCAATTGCTCCACCATTTGGATTGATACGAGAATCCTTATCTACTAAACCTAATGCACGCGTACATGCCAAAGATTGCGCTGCAAATGCTTCATTTAATTCAATTACATCAATATCATTCATTGTTAAACCAGCTTTTTCTAATGCAATTTTCGTTGCATTCACTGGTCCAATTCCCATGATACGAGGCTCAACACCTGCAACACCAGAAGAAACAATACGAGCCATTGGTGTTAAACCAAAATCTTTGATTGCTTGTTCAGAAGCTAAAATATTAGCAGCAGCCCCATCATTCAAACCAGAAGCATTACCAGCAGTTACTGTACCATCTGCTTTGAAAGCTGGACGTAACTTCGATAAAATTTCCATTGTTGTATTATTCTTTGGGAATTCATCAGTATCAAAAATGATTGCATCACCTTTACGTTGTGGAATAACAACAGGAACAATCTCTTTCGCTAAACGACCATTAGCTTGCGCAGCAGCCGTTTTTTGTTGTGACCAAACCGCAAATAAATCTTGATCTTCGCGTGAAATATTATCACGTTCCGCTAAGTTTTCTGCAGTATTTCCCATTCCATCAACACCCCACATTTCTTTCATTTTAGGGTTGATAAAACGCCAACCAAAAGTTGAATCATAAATCTGAGCATCACCACCAAATGGAGAAGCCGATTTAGAAATTACTAAAGGCGCACGAGTCATCGATTCTGCTCCACCAGAAATCATTAATTGTGCATCTCCTACTTGAATTGCTCTTGAAGCAGCAATTGCAGCTGATAATCCAGAAGCACATAAACGGTTCACTGTTTCACCTGGAACTGTGTAAGGTAAACCAGATAATAAAGCCGACATACGAGCTATATTACGGTTATCCTCTCCTGCTTGATTTGCATTTCCTAAAATTACATCGTAAAATGTAGCAGGATCGATTGATGGATTTCTTTTTAATAATTCGGCGATTACCATTGCACCCATATCATCTGGACGAACAGCAGATAATCCACCTTTTAATTTACCAATTGGAGTTCTAACTCCATCTATAATATATGTTTGGTTCATTTTTATACGTTTTACGTGATACGTTTTACGCTTAACGTTCAAAAAACTTAGAACTTACAACGTAGAACTTATAACATTTTACTCTTGAATTAAAGGTTTACTTGTTCTGAAACAAGTTCCTTTAAATAAAGCAATTAACTCATTGTTTTGATTTTTAACTTTGATATCGTAAATACCTGTTCTTTTTGTCGAAGAAACTTCTTGCGATTCGATTGTAAAAATATCTCCTTCATATCCAGCTTTCGTAAATGAAATATGAACATCTAAAGCAACTGAAATATTATTGTACATATTACATGAAAAAGCAAATGCAGAATCTGCCATCGCAAATGTCACTCCTCCGTGAACAGAGCCTACTCCGTTCATCATTTCTGGACGAATTGCTGCTTGTAATTTTGCATATCCTTCTCTAACTTCAATTACTTCTAAACCTAACCATTCACTAAATTTATCGTGGTCAAGCATTTTATTTAATAACTTTTGTGGTTCCATGTTTTGATATTTTTTTAGTAGAATGTTTTGTTCTCTTTGACGAAATTTCTGATAATTGGACTTAAACGGTAACGATCTTCGTGATAATAATTGTACAATTCATCTAAATCGTTTTGTACATTTTCTAATCCATATTCATCTGCCCATTTCAATAATCCTTTAGGATAATTTACCCCTTTTGTCATCGCTGTATCTAAATCCTCACGATTCGCAATGTTTAAAAATAAAGCATCAGCTGCTTCGTTGATTAACATCACTAAAACACGTTTGTAGATTTTTTCTAATAAAGCTTGATCTTGAGATGGTGCTTTTTTCTCCACTCCTTCTGCATAATTGTAAAATCCGCGACCAGATTTACGACCGTAATATCCAGCTTCGAATAAACGTTTTTGAGAAAAAGATGGTTTGAAACGAGGATCATAAAAGAATGATTCGAAAACAGATTCAGTTACACGATAATTCACATCATGTCCAATAAAATCCATTAATTCGAAAGGTCCCATACGGAAACCTCCAACAGAAGTCATCGCAAAATCGATAGTTTCTGCATCGGCTTCGCCTTCTTCTAGTAAACGAATTGATTCACTGTAGAATGGACGAGCCACACGATTTACAATAAATCCTGGTGTATCTTTCGTAATGACAGGTAATTTACCAACTGATTGAATCAATGCTTTTACTTCATCTGCTAATCCTTCGCGTGTTTGTACGGCTGGAATAATTTCTACCAAAGCCATTAATGGAGCTGGATTGAAAAAATGAATTCCAATTACACGCTCCGGTTTTGAACACGCAGATGCTATTGATGCAATAGATAATGAAGAAGTGTTTGACGCTAAAATACATTCGTCAGAAACGATTTCTTCCACTTGTTTGAAAACTGATTTTTTTATATCTAAGTTTTCAATAATTGCTTCAATCATCAAATCGATAGATGCAAAAGCTGATAAGCTATCTGCATATTCGATATTATTTTGAATTTCTTGTGATTTTTCAGCAGTATATTTTTCTTTCGCTACTAACTTCTCGAAAGTCCTTGCTAGGTTTTGTTTAGAACGATCTAAAGCTTCTTTATTTGTGTCATATAAAACAACAGGATGACCAGATTGAGCAAAAACTTGCGCAATTCCAGAGCCCATTGCTCCTCCACCAATAATTCCTATTTTTTTCATTTCTTACTCGCCTTTAAAAACAGGATTTCTTTTCTCGATAAATGCATCTACACCTTCTTGATAATCTGATGTATTCCCTGATTTAGCTTGAAATAATCCTTCTTGAATTAATTGTTCTTCGATTGAATTATTAAATGTTTGATTCAATAATTTCTTTGTATAAGCCAAACCTTTTGTTGGAAGATTTGCTAATTTATCAGCAATTTTTGCAACTTCAGTATCGAAAATATCATCAGCAAAAAACTCATAAATCATTCCGATTTCTTTTGCTTGATGCGCCGAAACTTTATCCGCCAGCATCATTAAAGCAGTTGCTTTTTGAAGTCCAATTAAACGAGGTAAGAAATAAGTTCCTCCACAATCTGGGATTAAACCAATTTTAGAAAAAGCTTGAATAAAATTTGTCGATTCTTTCGCGACAACAATGTCACAAGCCAAAGCTAAATTTGCTCCCGCTCCGGCAGCAACACCGTTTACAGCAGCAACAACTGGTTTGTCCATGTTTCTAATTTTAAGAACCAATGGATTGTAATTTTCTTGAACGATTTTATTAAAGTCGATTTCTTTTTCTTCTAAAACTTCGCCTAAATCTTGACCAGCGCAGAATGCTTTCCCCGTTCCAGTTAAAACCACTGCACGAACAGAAACATCTTGAGCTGCAACATCCAAGTGATGTTGAAGAGCTTTAATCATTTGCTGATTAAAACTATTAAAAACAGAAGGACGATTCAACGTAATCGTAGCAATTCCTCCCTCTTGTGTGTATAGGATTGATGTTGAATTTTCCATAATTTTTTAGTGATGACATTTGAAATAATCAAATGGTTCGTGGCAACTATTACATTGATACATAGCTTTGCAGGCCGTAGAACCAAATTGACTGATAAGACGAGTATTATGTGAGCCACATTGCGGACACTCAATATTTTGCTCATCTGAAAAGAGCTCATCGCTCGAAGGGTTTTTAGTTGGAGGCGCAATTCCATACGCTTTCATTTTTTGTTTCCCTTCTTCAGTCATCCAATCAGTAGTCCAAGAAGGACTTAACTGATTGATGACATTAATATTTTTTAATCCTTTTTCGATTAATTTTAATCGAATAGAAATTGAAATAGCATTCATTGCAGGACAGCCTGAATAAGTTGGTGTAATCGTTACATTAATTTTTTCATTATCTGTAATTTCAACGTTACGAACTACTCCTAAATCCAAAACACTAATTACTGGTATTTCAGGATCTGGAACTTCCTCCAAATATTGCCATATTTCTTTTTCTGTTACCATTGTAAATTAGGGTAAGTTCTTTGCATATATTGCAACTCTGATAAAATGAATCCCATATGTTCTGTATGCACTCCTTGTTTTCCTCCTTTTTGAACAAATGTATTTTCTATATCAGCCTTCAAAGTTGCTTCTTCTAATATTTCATTTACTTTCGCCATCCATTCAGATTTAAAATCATTAGGGTTATCAATTAAACCTTCTTCAATTAAAACATTTTGGTAATCTGCTGTAGCAAACATTTCTCCTACATAAGGTAAAATTTCATTGACAGCTTCCTGAATTTTATCATGAGATTCTTGTGTTCCATCTCCTAAACGAATCATCCATTCTGATGACCATTTTAAATGATATTTCACTTCTTTCAAAGATTTTTCAGCAATAGATTGTAGTTTTAAATCTTTCACTTTTAAAAATTGTTCTAATAATAAAACATGGTAAGAATCGTAAAAGAATTGACGCACAACTGTATTTCCAAAATGACCATTTGGCAATTCACTTAATAATAAATTTTTATAATCACGTTCTTCACGAGTCATAGCCAAAGTATCTTCAGTTGCCCCATTTCCAATCATTTCGGCCGCATAGTTGTAATAGTTTGAAGTCTGTCCTAACAAATCTAATGCAATATTTGATAATGCAATATCTTGTTCTAGTATAGGACCATGACCACACCATTCACAAAGACGTTGTGCCAAGATCAAATTAGTATCCCCCATATGAAGAATAAAATCAATGTAATTCTGATTATTTTGATAAGCTGTAGCTGTCATAAATTACATATTTTTGATTTCTTCTGGTACTGTATAAAAAGTTGGATGACGATATACTTTATCTTCAGCCGGATCAAAGAATTCTCCTTGTTCTTCTGGATTAGTTGCATGAATATTTTTTGATTCTACAACCCAGATACTCACTCCTTCCAAACGACGTGTATAAACATCACGTGCATTTTGTAAAGCCATTTCTGAATCAGATGCATGAAGACTTCCCACATGTTTGTGGTCTAATCCTTGTCTACTTCTGATAAATACTTCCCATAAAGGCCAATCTTTATTTTCCATCTTTTTATGCGTTTTTTAGTTGTACTTGTTCTTGTTGTCTTTGTTTTCTTTTCTCATGATAAGCTGTCGCAGCTTCTCTTACCCAAGCTCCTTCGTTATGAGCATCGCGTCGTGCATCTAAACGTTGTTTATTACATTTACCGTTTCCTTTCACTACATTCCAGAATTCTTCCCAATCAATTTCTCCAAATTCATAATGTCCAGTTTCTTCATTCCATTTTAAATCTGGATCAGGAATTGTTAATCCTAAATATTCAGCTTGAGGTATAGATATATCAACAAAACGTTGACGTAATTCGTCATTCGAGAAACGTTTGATTCTCCATTTCATTGATAATTCAGAGTTAGATGAATCTTCGTCTTTTGGTCCAAACATCATTAATGTTGGCCACCACCAACGATTCATTGCGTCTTGTAACATTGCTTTTTGCTCTGGAGATCCTTTAGAAAGAACAACTAAAGCTTCGTATCCTTGTCTTTGGTGGAATGATTCTTCTTTACATACTCTTACCATTGCACGCGCATAAGGTCCATATGAAGTACGACACAATGGAACTTGATTTAGAATAGCAGCACCATCCACTAACCAACCAACTATTCCAATATCAGCCCAAGTTAAGGTTGGATAATTAAAAATACTTGAATATTTTGCTTTTCCTGAATGTAAATCATTTAACATCTCAATACGCGAAACTCCTAAAGTTTCAGCTGCACAATAAAGATACAATCCATGTCCTCCTTCATCTTGAACTTTAGCTAACAAAATTTTCTTTCTATTTAAAGAAGGAGCTCTCGTTAACCAATTTGCTTCTGGTAACATTCCTACTATTTCAGAGTGGGCATGTTGAGAAATTTGTCTAATTAATGTTTTTCGGTATGCATCAGGCATCCAATCTTTTGGTTCGATACGAACCTCATTTTCAATCTTATCATCAAAGACTTCTTGAAAATTAATTTCTTTTGCACTCATTTAACTTGTTTTTTTACAGTTTTTACTTGGCATCAAAATCTACTACAACTTCTTCAGATCTAGGATGTGATTGGCAAGCCAATACAAAACCTCTTTCTATTTCATCTGGTTCTAGTGAATAATTGATATCCATTTCTACTTCACCTTTTAACACCTTACATTTGCATGTGGCACAAACACCACCTTTACAAGCATAAGGCAAATCGGCACCGTTTTGCAAAGCCGCATCCAAGATTGTATCTCCATTATAGCCTAAATCGATTTGAAGAGAAGTTGCATCCAATTGGATTGTCACCTTACTAATAGTATCATCAGATTTAATAGCTGCATTTTGACGTTCAACCTTTTTAGCTTCTGCTGTTTCACTAAAGAATAATTCGAAGTGTAATTTTTTCGAATCTACTCCAGCTTCAATAAAAGCTTCACGACTACTTAAAATCATTTCTTCCGGTCCGCATAGAAAAACTTCTCCAACTTGTTTTGGATCGATAATATTCTCCAAGAAATATTGGATTTTTTCTTTATCAATACGTCCACTTAAAATTTCAGCATCTGCCGTTTCACGACTCAAAATATTGTACACACTCAAACGTTCCATGTATGTATTTTTCATTGCTTCAATTTCTTCTTTGAAGATAATAGATCCTTTATTACGGTTTCCGTATAACAGTACAAATTGACTGTTAGGCTCTGCTTTAAGTACTGTTTTTACAATCGAAAGTACAGGTGTAATTCCAGATCCGGCTACAATACCTACATATATTTTTTTATTGTTTTCATCTAATTCTGTAAAGAAATTTCCTTGAGGAGTCATTACTTCTAAGATATCTCCAGCTTTCACTAGATCATTCATATAAGTAGAAAAAATCCCATCCTCTATCTTCTTTACAGCAACTCTTAACTCATTATCCAATGGACTTGAGCATATTGAATATGAACGTCTAATCTCTTCATTGTTATGAAAATTTTTAAACGTTAAATATTGCCCATGTTTGAATTTAAATTCATTATTTAATTCTTCCGGCACATCAAATGTAACTGAAACACAATCTGCTGTTTCTCTTTTTACATTTTTAACTCGTAAAGGGTGAAAATTTATTGCCATATTATTTTTGAAATCCGTTAATTAATAGTGTCATCAAATCATCTTCTAGTTGTTCTGGAGAAATCTCTCTCCCTGGTTTATACCACAATTCTATCCAACGTAATGATGATAATAAAGTAAATAGAGCAACTGATACATTTAAATCTTTGAATTCTCCAGCTACAATTCCTGCTTTTATTAGATTTGCGATTCTTTTTTCATAACCTTTACGGATTGTTTTATACAATTCCTTCTTAGTTTCTGATAGATTCTTCCAATCATTATTTGCTACAGAGACTTCATTTGGCTCATTAATAATCATTCGAACGTGCAGCTGAATAAGTTCTCTTAATTTTTGTATATTAGATTCTTTCGTATCCTCTATTGTACTTATATGAGAAACATATTGGTTTGCAACTTTAAAACATATCTCTTCTAAAATTTCGTCTTTAGATCGAATATGATTATATAAACTTGCAGCTTCCATTCCAACTTTTTCTGCTAATTCTCGCATCGATGTTGCTGAATAACCTTTTTGCTTAAAAATTATAGCAGCTTCTTTAATAATCAGTTCTTTTTTACTTTGTTTAGGCATCTTTTTTAGTCATGTCTATGATCAACAATACGGTTTAATTTTCCTCCTTCACTTTTTGGAAGACCGTCTGCTTGATATAATTTGACATTCATACCTAATCCAATATTATCTCTAATTTTCTTTTGAATATTTGAAATTAAATGATCTATATCAGCATTTGCCTCTGCACACAAATTATCACAAGCTATTCCTTTTTCAAGGAAATAAGTTGGATTAATCTCAAATCCGACTTCCACGGCATCCATATTTTTCGGTTTTGTCAAAACTACTTGATAATTTGGAGATAATTGTGGAAATTCTGGAATAAAATCAGCAATTTGTGTATGAAAGAAGTTTACACCACGTATAATCATCATATCATCAGCTCGTCCAATGATTGGTCCCATTTTAATATGAGTTCTCTTTCCAGAGTGTTCATAAGTTAAAGTAGTGATATCACCAGTCCAATAACGAACCAATGGTAACGCTTCTTTTGTTAAAGTTGTTATTACTAACACACCGGGTTGTCCGTATGGTACAGGCTCACCTGTTTTTTCATCTACTATTTCTGGAAAGAAATGATCTTCCCAAATATATGACCCTGTTCCTTGTTCTTCAAAATCTTCATTTGAAACTCCAGGACCAATAATTTCACTTAATCCATAAATATTTGATGCTTTAATATTTAAATTACTTTCCACTTCTTGACGCAATGCTTCCGACCAAGGCTCAGATCCTAAAATGGCAAATTTTAAATTAAAATCATCTAAAGACTCACCTCTTTTTCTTATCTCTTCTGCTACAGTTAGAGCGTACGAAGGTGTTGCACAAATTGCATCAGCTTGAAAGTCTTTTAAAAGCATAATCTGCTTTTCAGTATTACCTCCTGAAATAGGAACTACTGTCATTCCTAATTTTTCCGCTCCATAGTGTAATCCTAACCCTCCTGTAAATAAACCATAACCATATGCATTCTGCAATGTCATTCCTGGTTCACATCCTGAAGCAGCTAAAGATCTTGCTACAACTTCTGAAAATAAATTAATATCATTTCTTGTGTAACCTACAACAGTTGGTTTTCCTGTTGTACCACTTGAACAATGTAATCTTATTACATCACTTTTTGACTCTGCAAATAATCCAAATGGATAATTTTCTCTTAAATGCGTTTTTTTAGTAAAAGGTAATTTGTTTAGATCTTCTACGCTTTTAATATCCTCTGGTTTTACGCCTGCCTTATCAAAAGCATCTTTATAAAACGGTACTTTCGCATACACTTTTTGCAGCATTTTTTGTAGTCTCTCACTTTGAAGCACGCGCAATTTGTCAATTGGCATTTGCTCAATATCAGGATTAAATATCATAACTTTTGCAGATTTTGATTTTTGATTATAACAAATATAATTAAAAAAAATAAAAAAACTAACGTTTGTTAGTTTTTTTGGTGTAAAATGTACAATTATTATTAATCACCATCTCTTTAATAGGTTAAAACACTATTAATCAATGCTTTTAATTTTTCTGAATTAGGTAACATTTCTGCTTCTAAAGTGGAATTTAATGGAATTGCTGGCATATCCTGTGCTCCTAACACACGAATTGGCGCATCTAAGTACTCAAAACACTCTTCATTAATTAAGCCTGCAACACTCTGTGCAAAAGAGTTCTGCTTCGCTTCTTCTGTCAAAACAATACAACGATTGTGTTTTTTTACACTATTAAAGATTGTTTCTTTATCTAACGGAACTAATGTTCTTAAATCGATAATTTCGACTTGATTAGGAAAATCCTTAGCCGCTTGCTTCGCCCAATACACACCCATTCCATAAGTAATAATCGTTACAGAATTATGATTTTGAGAAGATTCAACCATTAAAACTTCACGTGCTTTACCAAAAGGCAATACATAATCTTCATCTGGCTCAACTGTCGCCGCATCTTCTGTTCCTTTTATTTTACTCCAGTACAAACCTTTGTGTTCTAACATCACCACAGGATTTGGATCATAATAAGCTGCTTTCATCAAACCTTTTAAATCTGCTCCAGTAGATGGATAAGCAATTTTGATTCCTTTAATATTCGTCAAAACACTCTCAACCGAACTAGAATGATAAGGACCTCCGCTTCCGTACGCACCAATTGGCACACGTAAAATCATCGAAACTGGCCATTTACCATTTGATAAATAATTAGAACGTGCCACTTCTGTAAATAATTGATTAAGACCTGGCCAAATATAATCGGCAAATTGCACCTCAACTATTGGTTTTAAACCTACTGCAGACATTCCAACTGTAGATCCGATTATAAATGCTTCTTGAATTGGTGTATTAAATACACGATTTTTGCCATATTGTTTTGCTAAAGTTGCTGCTTCACGAAAAACTCCTCCTAAACGCAACCCAACATCTTGTCCATATAATAAAGCTTCTGGATGTTCAGCCATCAATTCACGAATCGCAAACAATGCAGAATCTACCATCACTGTTTTTTCTTTTCCTTTTGGAGAACGATTTCCTTTTTCTTCAGTAATCGGTGTTGGCGCAAAAACATGCGTATATAAATCTTCAGAACGAGGATCTTCTGCTTTTAACGCTTCTTGATATTCAGCCTGAACTTGTTCTTTTATCTTATTCTCAATTTCGATTAAATCATTTTCTTCGAAACCTTCATTTAATAATGTATTCTTTAATTTATCGTAAGGATCACGAGATTGCGCTTCTTCCAAATCATCTCTGTACCATTCTTTGCGAACACCAGATGTATGATGATTCAATAAAGGAACTTTTGCATGAACCAAAATCGGACGACGTTCTGTGCGAATAATTTCAATTGCACGTTGAATAGTTTCATAAGAAGCTAAAAAATCCGTTCCATCAACCACAAAAACTTCCAAACCATTGAAACCTTTTGCATAATGAGCGATATCTTGTGCACGAATTTCATCCGCCGAAGCAGAAATATCCCATTCATTATCTTGAACCAAATATAAAATCGGTAATTGTTTCAAAGCTGCCATTTGGAAAGCTTCCGCCACTTCGCCTTCTGTACAAGACGCATCTCCTAACGAGCAAACTGCGATTGGCTTCACTTCTTCGTCACAAAGACCTTCTAACTCTTTGTATTGCATTCCCATCGCAATTCCTGTTGTTGGAATTGCTTGCATTCCTGTCGCACTACTCTGATGTGGAATTTTCGGCATATTATCACGGCGCAAACTTGGATGAGAATAATAAGTTCTTCCTCCTGAAAAAATATCGTCGCGTTTTGCTAACAATTGCAACATCAATTCATAAGGTGTAATTCCTATCGATAGTAACATTGCATCGTCTCGGTAATATGCGCTTAAATAATCTTGTGGTAATAATTGTAATCCTGTTGCAATTTGAATTGCTTCGTGTCCACGCGCTGTTGCATGCACGTATTTACTTGTTACAGATTTATTTTCTTCGTATAATTCGGTTAAAGATTTTGCTGTAACCAATAATTTATATGCTTGTTTAAGTAATGTTGTTGTTGATAATGTGGTTTCCATTTTAATTAAATTTGTGTATTAACATCCCAATTCTCCATATAATCTGAAATTCGTTTCAAGAAAACTCCTCCCAAAGACCCGTCTATCACACGATGATCAAACGAAAGTGACAAATACATAAATTGTCTTGCTACGATAATATCTCCAAATTCAGTTTCCAAAACTGCTGGTTTTTTCTTGATTACACCAGTCGCTAAAATTGCCACTTCGGGTTGATTAATAATTGGCGTTCCCATCAAATTACCGAAAGTTCCCACATTACTTATTGTGAACGTTCCACCACGAACATCATCTGGAGAAAGTTTATTATTTCTTGCTTTATCTACAATTGAATTTACACCTTTTGCTAAACCTTCTAAATTCAATTCATTGGCTTGACGAATTACAGGCACAATCAAATTATTATTTGGTAAAGCAGTTGCTATCCCAATATTTATCTCATTGTGTTTGATAATTTTAGTCTCAGTATCATCAACTGATACATTAATCATTGGGAAATCTTTAATTGCACGAACAACACAATCTACAATTAACGGCGTAAAAGTTAATTTTTGTTTGTATTTTCCTTCAAAAGCAGCTTTATTTTGTTCGCGCCATTTCACAAAATTCGTAACATCAGGTTCTACATAAGCAGTCACATGAGGCGAGGTTTGTTTACTTTTCTTCATGTGTTTCGAAATCAATTGACGCATTTTATCCATCTCAATGATTTCATCTTTAGCTCCAAAAGAAGAACTTGAAACTATATTATTTTCAGTTAAAGTATCACTTAAGTTATCATTCGTAAATGATTTATTTTGAATATAATTCAACACATCATTCTTAGAAATTCGACCATCACGACCAGAACCTTTTATTTGTGAAATATCAGTTGATTGAAGGTTTTCTTTTTGTATGATACTTTTTACTAAAGGTGATAAAAATTGATTTGTATCGATTGAATTTACAGTTTGCGAAGTAGTGACATTTTCAATCTTTTTTTCTTCAATATTTTCAGTTTTTTGAGCTGAATGTTGTTGATTTTCTGAAGGCTCAATTAAAGCGAAAACTTCTCCTATTTTTATTTCATCTCCTTCATTAAATCTAAACTCAATAATCTTTCCAGCAATTGTAGAAGGCACATCAGAATCTACTTTATCCGTCGAAACTTCGGCAATTACCTCATCCTCTTGAATGAAATCACCAACGTTTTTTGTAAAACGAACCAATTGTACAGACTCAACACTTTCTCCCAATTTTGGAATTGTTACTTCTATATTCTTCATTTTATTTTTTTGCAGTTTTTTGAGCGTTGAAGATAATGAATTTTTATAAAAACTAATGAATGTTAGTTAAAATATTCATTAGTTTTTAACTTTTTAATGTAGCTATTACATTATCAACGATAAAAAACTCAATTATATTAAAACCTCATCACCAAACCAACTCCCGCTTGATTATTTTGATAAACAGGGAAAACCATTGTCGCTATTTTTGATTCTTTATTCTTTGGGGAAAACCAATTGTTAATCGTAGGAAATAGCCAATATGCCAATTCCGTCGATAAAATTCCTATTCCCGCTCCTGCAACAACATCTCCAACCCAATGACGATTATTGATAACACGATAAACACCTGTAAAAGCAGCCAAAGGACACCCAGCCAAACTCAACCAAAAATTAGAATCTTGGTATTCTCGAAACATAAATTGAGCCGTAGAAAACGCGTTCGCAGTATGTCCAGAAGGAAAAGAAAGATTATTTGTACCATCGGGTCTTTCCTCTTGTACAGTGTGTTTTAATCCCATCACCAAACCTGTATTGATTATTTGAGATGTTGCAAAAATTATTGTACGATCTCGTAAATCATGTTTCCCTTGAACGCCAGCTAAATTCAATCCATAGACCGCTGCTGCAGGTAAATATTGTGTATAATTATCAAATTTATTTCCTTTTGTTTTATCTTCTAAAATTTCGTTTTGAGTAGATTTATTCAAATTATCCAACGCTGGAATTGCTAAACTCAAACTTCCATACGTAATTAAAGTCGCAGGAATAATTAACTTTTTAGCATTAAAATGATAAACTTTATCTTCGGGATTAAATGTTTGCTTTGGAATAGAATCAAGTTGAATTGAATCCGTTTTAGTTTGCTGAATCGTATCTTGTGCATTTCCTTTTATCGAAAACATTGAAAGTAATACATAATTCATTAGTATCGTTTTTGTTTTAATTTGGTTCATTTTCACATTCATTTTATTGAACAAATGTATTTGAAACCTCCTTACACAAAACTTAAGATTTGATTAAGAAAAAAGCCATTAGAAATAATCCAATGGCTTTTAAAAAATATTTATTTATAAATTTCCTCGACGTTCTTGCTCTCTTTCTAATGCTTCGAACAATGCTTTGAAATTCCCTGCCCCAAACGATTGTGCTCCATGACGCTCGATAATTTCATAGAATAATGTTGGACGGTCTTCAACTGGTTTTGTAAAAATTTGTAACAAATAACCTTCTTCATCACAATCAACCAAAATTCCTAAATCTTGTAACTTCTTGATATCCTCATCAATTTCACCCACACGTTCTGGAATCATATCGTAATAAGCCTCTGGTGGCGCAGATAAAAACTCAACTCCGCGAGATTTAAGTTCTGTCACAGTTTTTACAATATCCTTAGTTGCAACTGCAATATGTTGCACACCTTCTCCTTCGTAAAAATCTAAATATTCCTCAACTTGAGATTTCTTTTGACCTTCTGCAGGCTCATTAATTGGAAATTTTGAATAACCATTCCCGTTACTCATCACTTTCGACATTAATGCCGAATATTCTGTATTAATTTGTTTATCATCAAACGATAAAATATTTACAAATCCCATTACATCCTGATACCAAGCTACACACTCATTCATACGATTCCAACCTACATTACCAACGCAATGATCCACATACAATAAACCACAATCTGTTGGTTGATATGTTGATTCAGATTTCACATAACCGGGCATAAAAGGACCTTCATAATTTTTACGCTCAATAAACATATGAATCGTTTCACCATATGTATAAATTCCAGACATTTTTACTTCACCAAACTCATCTGTAATCGTAGTTGGCTCCATATATGGTTTCCCTCCACGTTTCGTTGTTTGTTCAAAAGCATCGTACGCATCGTCCACCCAAAGTGCCAAAATTTTAACTCCATCACCATGTTTCATTGCATGTTGACAAATTGGAGAATCTGATTTTAAACCAGAAGTTAAAACTAAACGAATCTTTCCTTGTTGTAAAACATAAGAAGCTCTATCTCTCACTCCTGTTTCTGGGCCAGCATATGCAACTTCCTGAAACCCAAAAGCTGTTTTGTAATAATGTGCAGATTGTTTTGCATTACCAACATAAAACTCGATATAATCTGTTCCATTTATTGGAAGAAAATCTTGTGCTAATGCTATTTTTTCTGCAAATGTTTGTGTACTCATTTTTATTGTGTTTTTATTTTTATGTATTATGTAAAAAGTAAAATGTATTAAGTTTTACTATAATTATTTAGATTCTTCGACAAGCTCAGAATGACAACGAACTTAGAACTTAGAACTTAGAACTTAGAACTTAGAACTTAGAACTTAGAACTTAGAACTTAGAACAAAATTAAAATCTCTTAATAAAGCCAAGATTTATAATAATCTGGATCTTCAATTTCTAACGCTTGCTCTGTTAACATCAAAGGTCTGAAAGGATCAATCATCACAGCTAATTCATGTGTTTCTTTTGCTCCAATCGATTTTTCAACTGTACCAGGATGTGGACCATGAGGAATTCCTGCTGGATGCAACGTAATTTGTCCTTTCTCAACCGATTTTCTTGACATAAAATCTCCATCAACATAATATAAAATCTCATCAGAATCTACATTACTATGATTATAAGGTGCGGGAATCGCATTTGGATGATAATCGAATAAGCGAGGAACGAAACTACAAATCACAAAACCTGCACCTTCGAAAGTCTGATGAACAGGTGGCGGCTGATGAATACGTCCTGTAATTGGTTCGAAATTATGAATAGAAAAAGCCCATGGATAATGATAACCATCCCAACCTACAAAATCGAAAGGATGAGTTCCATAGACGTAAGGATAAATTAATCCTTCTTTTTTAATCATAATCTTGAAATCTCCGTGTTCATCATTGGTTTCAAGATTTTGAGGACGTTTAATATCGCGCTCACAAAAAGGTGAATGTTCCATTAACTGTCCAAAATGATTTCGATAACGACGAGGCGTTTCAACTGGACTAAAAGATTCTGTAATAAACAATCGGTTATTAGAATCATTAAAATGAAGTTGATAAATAATTCCGCGTGGAATCACTAAATAATCTCCATATCCAAATTCAATTTGTCCATAACCTGTTTTTAAAACTCCTGAACCTTCATGAATAAAAATTACTTCATCTGCCATAGAGTTTTTGTAGAAATAATCAGTCATCGACTCTTGCGGTGCAGCTAACGAAATATGTAAATCATTGTTTACCAAAACTGGTACACGCGATTCTAAATAATCTTTTGTTGGTTTTACTTTAAATCCTTTTAAAGATGTATGTTTTAAATGTTTTGCGCGAGCAATTTTTGGTTCCACCGAATAAGGGTCGTTAATTGCTTTTACCAATGTTGGTGGATAACAATGATAAACATTAGAATACGTACTCGAAAATCCATGTGTAGAAACTAATTCTTCTGCATATAATTCTCCATTTGGTTTTCGAAATACCGTATGTCGCTTTTGTGGGAATTCTCCCAAATGATGATAAAGTGGCATATCGTACTTTGTTTGTTGTTTTAATGAAAAAGGTAGAATAGATGACAAAATCTGTCAACAAATAATCTGCAATATTCTAATGTGAATATTGTGCAAATACAATTTTGGAAAGTAAAGCAGAAGTTTGCTTCAACATTCCAACAAATAAAGGTTTTATATTTTCTTTAATTGTTTGCATTTTTTTCTGTGGTTATTCCAAATGTATGAAGTTTTTTTTATTGTAACAAATACACTATTCATTTTTGTTTAAGATTTTGATTTGTATAATTATTAATTAAATAATACTTAACCATTTCCTAAAACAAAAATCATTTATTAGTTTAAAAACAATTAGTAATTTACAGAATATTTAACACAAACCTTAAACATGAAATTACAAAAAGGAATTACAGGCTTTGAAGCTAAACCAGTTTATACAACAGATGATCTATCAGAAATTCTAAAAAGAATAAGATTTCCTTATACAAAAACAGAAGTTATTCTAAAGCCTATTGATTCTTCAAATTTTTATCAAGTAAAAATAAAAAATGAGAAGACAAAACAAGAATTTTATTTAATTATAAATTCTACATACTTAATCTTCTCTTGTATTGAAAAAAATAGATGTTTTGATCTTAAATTTATTGAGTTTCCTATTGATTTAATTACACAATTAAAAAACCACGTAAATTCTAGTTTAATTCTTCTAAATCCTAAAGAATTAAATAAAAAGGTAGACGCTAATGATCTAGAATTATTAGGAGAGATCGAATTAAAACAAATTAATTATTGGAAAACTAAAACATTAGGAGAAATTGTATTCAATTGTTTTGATTAAATTTTTCTTTTAATAATTTTATTACGTTTTCTTTTTTTAAAAATAATTCGAATTAAACGATATCCATAAGTTATTTTTTTGTTCTTCGTAATTATAGGAAAAGCCATTGTACACATTAAAGCGATACATGCTGTCGTTCCTAAAGCTCCTCCATAACCATTAAATATTTTACTTGTATAATGTAATAAGACAGCAAATAATATAGGAGAAAAAATCAACGAAAAGTAACTAATATTTATTGTTGAAGAAACCATCCCAATGAATGTTCCTCCGATTACATAAAGAGGAATATTTTTTGAATAGAATTCAGATAAAATTGTAGGAAAAAAATAAAAAAAACCTCCAACAATCATTGCGATCATTGCAGAAGCTCGAACTGGCCCTTGCTTGAAACGAATGTTTAGTTCATAAGTTGTAAGAGAAGATACTATTGAACATATCATTAAAATTAAAAACTCAATAATCATTAGCTGATAATTAATTTAAACAATAACATGCTTAACAAAACGCCAATAAATGCTAAGGTTCCAAGTTTTCCTCCAACTCCTACAAATAATGTCTTAGTAGCAAAAAATAACAAAGCTGTAAAAACTCCAGCTGTAATTATCATCCAATAGACATATTGAAAGTCAAGTGAAGTCATACCAATGAAAGCACCACAATAAATAGGTCCAGCAATTTGTTTTAGATATTCTGATCTAGAATTAAATTTAGTTAAAAATGAACCTAAAGTTCCAATTATTCCGGCTGAAAAAACACCTCCCAAACCAAGTTGATTATTAATTAAATAAGTAATTATTGCCGCAATAGGAATCCATAAAACCAATGTTTTTCGATCAAAAGAATATTCATGATGATGCAAAGGAAACTTTCGGTAAACGACTAATAATAAAGCACAAATCATAATAATAATGTATGGCACAAGATAATGTTCTATTCGCTCGTTCATTATTGCAAATAGAAACAAAAACTGAATAACAAAAATAATCAGTATTGTAACAAATTTTATGATGCGTTTGCTTTGCACAGTTAATTTTTGATGTTGCAAAGTTAATGACTCATTCTAACAAAATAGAATAATTTTTATCATTAAAGTTGTAGAATTTATTCATAAAAACATTTTCATCGAACATCAAAAGTAATCTATCTTTGTCAAACATTTTCTAACACATGAAATACATCAATTATTTTCTATTATTTACATCTAGTATTATCAGTATTTTTCTATTTTTTATAAGCGCCAATCAAATTGAACTTGTTCCGAATAAAAATGAAGGATATAAAAGAGAACAAATTATGCTGATTGAGAAATCGAACGATATACTATTTGTAAAAAATATGGCTGAAATTTCAATTGAAAAGTACGATTTGTTATACAATCAATTATCAGATTTTGCTGCTAAAATAAATACATGGATTATTTTATTGTTTATCATACAATTAATAATGGGATTACTTTTCTTTCTTCAATTTCGAAAAAGTAAAATGAAAAATCCCAATTCAATACAAGATTGAATCGGGATTATATTGACTTAAATTATCACAAAAAATAAGTCATTCTACCTAAAAAACTTTATTCCTTAATTAATTCAGCTTCAAAACCTACTTCTTCAATTGTATCAATAATTTCTTCATCTGTTGCTTGAGAAATCTTTACTGATAAAACTTTATCAGGATTTTCAGTATCTACTTCCCATGCTTCCAAACCTTCTAATTTATCTAAAAAAGGTTTTACTTTACTCACGCAACCACTACAATTTATATTTGTTTTGAATTTCAATTCTTTTGTTTCCATGATTCATTGATTTTGTATTACAAATTTCGTTATAAAAACTTCTCTTATTTTATATAATTAGCATTTACTTTTATAAGATTATATCATCCGTATATCTATGGTAATCTACCATTCATCAAATTGAATTTTTACATCAAAAACTTCCTCGTTGTTTTGTCTCTGAAATTTAAAAATTCGTATAATGAAAAAACAAATTGTTCTATTCAGTTTACTATTGTCTTGTATCTCTTGCTCAATAAATGTGAAGGCTCAGACATCATTACCAATCCATTTGGGTATAAAGGCTGGTGGAAATTTAACCAACATTTCTTCTACACAAAGTTTTGAAGGAAAATACAGTTTTGGTTATCAAGCTGGTGCAATAGCTAGATTAGATTTAGGAAGTGCTTATCTACAAGGAGAAACGTTGTTTAATAAAAGAAAAACTAGTTTTGAAGGAGAGTCTGAAAGCTCGAAATTAAGTTGGAATTCTATTGATATTCCTGTCACAATAGGGTATAAAATTGTAAATACAAACGAATTTAATTTACGTGCTTTTACAGGTGGACTTTATAGTTATTCTTTCGGAAAAGAAATTACTGGTGCAGATGACATCAAACAAGCTTTTTCAAAATTTGATAAATCGTCTATTAGTTTAATCGCAGGATTAGGATTCGATATTCAGCGATTATCAATTGATTTTAGCTATGAAAATAGCTTATCCAATGTGAGTAAGAACTTCAAATCAAAACCTAAAAGTTTTTCTATTGGAATTGGCTACTTTTTGTTTTAATTCGGATAACAATACTTAATTTTAGAAACTACAATAGATATTGTGGTTTCTTTTATTTTTTTAATTTACTTTAATACAATGAATTTTAAATTCTTTAAAAAACATCTTTTCATTACCATTTTTTGGATTGTTTTAGGCATTACACTTTGGCTTAACTTCCAAGCAAATGATTCAAAATATGATGCTTTACTACAAACTATTGCAATATTATTTTATTCAATTATATTAACCTATTATCTTACAGAAAAATTACTTCCAAAAGCATTGCAAAAGAAGAAAATGAAACAGTTTTTAATTCTCTCAATTTTCTTTATTTTGACATTGTCTATTTTTAACTCTTTTGTTTTTACCTATATCAGTGTTAGCTCAAAAAAGCCTTTACCAGTTCATTTTTCTGATCAAATTCCTATATTGTGGAAAGGATTTTATCTTTCTATACCTGCATCTTTATTAATAATTGGTACAGCTTGTGGAATTCGTTTTTATCAAGAACATGGAAAAATTGAGCGTGATCATATATTACTTCAACAAGATCATTTAGAAAATCAACTCAAATTATTACAAGATCAGGTTAATCCTCATGTGATGTTTAACATATTGAATCATATTCATATTTTATTGAAAAAGGATACCGAACTAGCTTCATTCTTACTACTCAAATTCTCGGATATTTTACGTTATCAACTTTATGAATGCAACAAAAACGAAGTCATATTAGAAAATGAAATTCAGTATTTAAAAGATTTGATTGATGTAGAAAAATTACGATGGGGAAATGAAATTGATGTTTCCACTTCATTCGCTATAATGAATAAAAAAGCGATGATTGCTCCTTTGTTATTGGTTCCTTTTATAGAAAATGCTTTTAAATATGTAAGTAGAGTTCCCGATTATAAAGGATTTATCAAAATAAATTGCAGCGAAAATAACAATCAAATTCATTTGAGTATCGAAAATACATATGCTAAAATTCCTATTCAATCTAAACATGTAGGTGGAATTGGATTACAAAATGTAAAAAAGCGACTAAATTTAATTTATCCTGCTGCTCATCAATTAAATATTACAGAAAATGGACAATTATATAAAGTCGATTTAACTATTAATTTATCTTCAACATGATTACAACACCTCTAATTTCAAGAAAAATGAAATGTTTGATTATTGATGATGAACCTTTGGCTCGTCAGCATATCAAAGATATGGCAGAACAAATTGATTTTCTAGAAATTATACAAACATGTTCAACAGCTCTAGAAGCAAATAAATATGTTACAGAAAGCACAATTGATCTAATTTTTTTAGATATTAATATGCCCTATCTTTCTGGTCTCGAATTTTTGGAACAAATCGAAAATCCACCACTTTGTATTTTCACTACCGCTTATTCCGAATATGCTCTTGAAGGATTTCGATTACAAGCTGTTGATTATTTACTAAAACCAATTGCATTCAACCGATTCTATCAAGCTGTTAATAAAGCTTATCAAACATTTTTACTTAACGAAAAAATAAAACATGGGACTATTGTCAATGATCCCTTTCTATATGTACGACAAGGAGATGCTTTTACCAAAATTTCTTGGGTAGATATTTTATATATTGAAAGTATGCAAAATTACGTAAAACTACATTTCAAAGATAAATCGATTCTAATTCACCAAACCATGAAAGTATTAGAAGAATCTTTACCAATGAATCATTTTTTTCGAATACACAAATCTTTCTTAGTGAATGTAACACATATAGAAATAATTTCTGGAGGTCGAATTTATATTGGCAAACATGAACTCCCTATTTCTAGAAATAAAAAGGATGAGTTACTTAATCAAGTAGTCTATAAAAAATTAATTAGTAAATAAAAATAGCCTCAATATTTATTGAGGCTATTTCATGTGATTAAGGTAAGTTCCAACGTAAACTCAGAGCTGAATAAAAGGTTGTTGAAAAACGAGGATCTGCAATTTCCTTTTTTCTAAAAAGACTCTTTAAACTTCTTTCATTTTCGGAAAAAGATCGTACCAAAGTCGTTCCTCCTGTTAATTGGATTTTCATCGAATTACTCAATTTTATTTCTGGACGTAAACCAGCTACAACTTGCTGATAACCTACTAATAATGATTTACCTTCTTTAGATCTTTCAGCAACCATCCCACTAAGATTTACAACACCTTTCAAAGCAAAGTTTGTTGTCATTTGGTAACCTGCTTCTACTCCTTCTGGAAAATTAATTTTCACATTGAATTTGTCACCTCCAGTTTTCCAATCAAAATAAATTCCTGGCATTACCATAGGAACTCCAAAGTTATTCGATAATACAGGTCCTATTCCTAAAGCTAATTTTGGATTAAAATGTTTAATAAATAAAACACCTCCTTGCCCCAAAATATCATCGGCAGATATATTTTCCATATCAGTGTAAATACCTACTGAAGCCATTGTCAAAATAGACCATGAAGAGCTAATAGGTGAAAAATATTGAAACCCAATTTGAGTATTCAACATTTCTGATGGAAATAATTGTTCTTCATAATTTTTATTGTTCATTCTTGCATACACAGTACTAAATAGCAAAGACCAGTTACTGTATTTTCCATTTTTCAATTCTTTTGTATATAAAGGAATTTTCAAACTTACTTCTGCTTTTTTGAAATCGCTTTTCGAATCCGTTTTTAAACTATCTATCGGGCGTATATAATTGGAAAATGGAATATATTCCATTTTTAATTGACCTCCAATTTTATTTTGTGCATTCAAGAAAGTCGTTAATAAACTAAGTACAGAAATTAAAATGTTTTTATTCATCTTTTTTTATCAAAGGGAAGAGTTTTAATAGTAAAAAAATAAATTAATTGATGAATTGCTATTCTTGGTTGATATATGGTGATAGAAGAACGATATCTTAATTTATATCTAAAACTAATTGATATATATTTAGATTCAATTACTTTTGTATTCAAACAAAACAATTTTCAATTTCTTTTTAAAATGAGTCAACAAAATGACCAAAATATTGTACTAGCTATCGATGAAAAACCGAAGTTAGGACAAGGTATACTATTAAGTATACAACATCTTTTTGCTATGTTTGGAGCAACAGTTTTAGTTCCTGCTTTAACAGGAATGTCACCAGCAATTGCATTAATTTCTAGTGGAATCGGAACCTTAGTTTTCATCTTAATTACCCGAGGAAAAGTCCCTTCTTACCTTGGTTCTTCATTTGCTTTTATCAATCCAATCATCGCAATGAAAGCTTTAGAAGCAAACCCAGAAAGTGGAATTGCTACAGGAAGCTTTTTAGTTGGAAGTTTTTTAGTTGGAGTTACCTATTCATTGGTTGCACTACTTATCGCAACAGCTGGAACAAAATGGTTAATGAAGCTTCTTCCTCCTATCGTTGTTGGACCAGTAATTATGGTAATTGGCTTAGGATTAGCCTCTACAGCAATCAAAATGGTTACAAATAATCCATCTAATGAATATGATTTAACTTATGTCACAATTGGTTTTGTAACGTTAATCATCACAATAATTACAGCGATTTTCAGTAAAGGTTTTTTGAGTGTAATTCCAGTTTTAGTCGGAATTATTGGTGGATATATTTTTGCAATTACAATGGGAGTTGTAGATCTAAATCCTGTCATAGAAGCTAAATGGTTTGTTGTTCCAGATTTTACGGTTCCTTTTGTAGATTACAAACCTACGTTATCTTGGTATGTTATTTTCTTAATGATTCCGGTTGCAATTGTACCAATAGCAGAACACATTGGACATCAATTAGTTTTGAGTAAAGTCGTAAACAAAGATTTGATCGAAGACCCTGGTCTAGATCGATCTATGTTAGGAGATGGAGTTGCAACAATGATTGCGGCTTGCTTAGGTGGACCTCCAAATACAACGTATGGCGAAAATATTGGAGTTTTAGCCATTACAAGAGCTTTTAGTATTTATGTATTTATTGGAGCAGCTTGTTTTGCTATTTTATTTGGGTTTTGTGGTAAAGTTTCAGCATTATTAAGTACAATTCCAACACCAGTTATGGGTGGCGTTTCTATTTTATTATTTGGAATTATTGCTTCGAGCGGATTAAGAATGCTAATCGAAAATAAAGTAGATTTTAAGATTAAGAGAAACTTAATCATTTCATCAGTCATTCTTATCATTGGAATTGGTGGTGCTGCAATCCATATTGGAGATTTATTTTCTTTAGAAGGAATGGCTTTAGCTTCTATAATTGGAGTTGTTTTAAATCTGATACTTCCGGGTAGAGAATTTGTATCGTTCAAGGAAATGTTCGATGAAGAAAATTAAAATAGGTTATCTTAAAAGATAACCTATTTTGTTATGACAATTTTATATACTATAAATTTCTTCTTTCAAAATTCCAGACTCTACTTCAATTGGTTGTTCATTTTGTCTAAATATTCGTGCAGATAATTCGCCTTTCAATTCTACTATTCCTTTTTCCACTCTCAACCAACTACCTTCTCTTAAGCCAATCACAACCTGACGATTAAATTTATGAAACTCATTAATCCTTGTCTCTCTTGTTTCTCCTTTATGTGTAGAGCTTGGATCTGGATCTAAATAATGTGGATTAATATTAAATGGTAGAAATTGTAATGCATTAAAACTTGGAGGATAAACGATAGGCATATCATTCGTTGTACCAATCGTTAAACCTGTTAAATTACTTCCTGCACTTGTACCAATATATGGAGTTCCGTTATGTACAGCACTTCTTAATTCTTCTACTAAGCCTTGTTCATATAAAGTTTTAAGTAATAAAAACGTATTCCCTCCTCCAATAAAAATTGCTTTTGCATGTAAAATTGCTTCTTTTTTATTTTCAAAGGTATGTAACCCTTTAACCGAAATTCCTACAGTTTGTAAAGCATCCTTTACATTCTGCGTATAATCATCATAAGAAATTCCTGATGGACGAGCATAAGGTACAAACACTATCTCATCTGAATTGACAAATTCTTTAATTTCTTCTTTGATATATTCTAAAAAACTATAGCCATGAATTGTACTTGTACTAATTACCAATAGTCTATCATTCGGGTTTATCATATTGCTGTATTTTTATCAAAAGTAAGTCAAAAAACATAAAAAAATCTTCTATTTTATAATCTTTTAATCAGCTTTCATTACAAATAGATTCATTTATAATTTAATTAAAGTAAAATAGAGGTTTTTATAAACCTATGCGACTTTTACCTAAAACCTAGTTAGGTTTCAATCAAAAGCTGCGCGGCTTTCACTTAAAACCTGCGCAGGTTTTGTTTGATTACTGCTTAGGTTTCTAAATACAGCTAATTATCTTTGAGTTAATTCATAACAAAAGCCTCCCAAATGGGAGGCTTATTATTTCTAAATTCTATTCACTAAAGTAGTGTAACTAAATATAAAACCGCGAGATTATTGTTTATACAATACCTCGGGGTTTTATTAATTGAATGATTAATAAAACTAATTCTTATAATTAATCCATTTAATCATTTCTTTTACAGTCGGTTTTTTGCCATAAATCAAAATTCCAATTCTGTATATCTTTCCTGCAATATAAACCATAAATATGGTACTAATTAACAATAAAGATAAGGATAATGCTAATTGCCAAATTGGAACATCAAACGGAATCCTTGTAATCATTGAGATTGGTGATGTTAAAGGAATCATTGATAACCAAAATGCAACTGGTCCATCTGGATTTTCGAATGTTGTCATACTTCCATATAAACCAATCATCATTGGAACCAAAGGGAAATATGTAAATTGCTGTGTATCTGTATCATTATCTACTGCAGAACCTATTGCAGCGAAAACAGAACTATAGAATAAGTATCCTAATATAAAATAAGCAATGAAAGTAAAAATAATTAAAGGATAATTAAATGTCAATAACACTTCGCTAATTTCTGTTACTTTTTGCATCATATCAGGATTAGATTCAACTAATTGAGTTTGATTCATCATTTGTTGAGACATATCCATTCTTGATGCTGCAATTGTGGGAAATAGAATCAAGAGAGCCATTGTCATTCCAATCCAAATTGCGAATTGAGTTACAGCGACCATTGTTGTTCCTAAAATTTTTCCCATCATTAATTCGAAAGGTTTTACAGAAGATATTATAATTTCAACAACCCTATTATTTTTTTCTTCTACAACAGAACGCATTACTTTTACTCCATAAATCATTACAAACATGAAAATTATATAGGTTAAGAACATTGATAAACCAATCTTTAGTTCCATTCCCTTATCCTCTTTTCCATCTGATACATTGAAAACATTCAAGCTTACTTTGGCTTTAGAAGATTCTAAGGCTGCTTCATCAATTCCAGACTTAGCTTGTTTTTCTTTTTCAATTTTATCACTAATCGTTCTCGAGAGTTTTTCACGATCGGTAATTCCAAGATTACCATTTGTGATTAATTCTGTATTTTTTTCAATGTTTTGATACTTTCCATCAGTATTTTTAGGAATATGGAGAATTGCATTCAAGTATTCACTTCCCTTCAACGTATCTTTTATGGATTGCAATTCTTGAGGTGTATAAATACTAAACATCATTTGTTTAGTCGATTTAAACGAGGTTACAAACTCTGAACTTTCATCAACAATAGCAATATTTTTTACTTCAGAATTATTAGCTGAACTTAAGAAAAAAATCACTGCTCCTGCACCAACAATTAATAATGGTGAGAGAAAAGTCATTACAATAAACGCTTTGTTTTTTACTTGAGAAAAGAACTCACGTTGCGCAACTAAAAATATATTTTTCATTTAATTTATCTTAAAGATTAGGATTTGAACTTTGTTTAACGGCTTCTAAAAACACGTCATTCATCGAAGGAATAATTTCTTTGAATTGATGAACTTGTCCAACTTGCATTAATTTTTGTAGAATTTCATTTGTTGGAGTTTCTTTATTATAAAGAAGATTAAATTCAGTTCTTTGATTAAAGTTTCTTATATCAGAAATATCAAATTCATTTGCTAGGTTCTGAAGGTTATCTACAGGAATTTCATCTAATTGAATCGCGAATTTACCTGTTTTAAATTGATTTCTTACTTCTTCTATCGTTCCATCTAAAACTTTATTCGATTGATTAATCAACGCAACATGATCACACATTTCCTCAACGGATTCCATTCTATGCGTAGAAAAAATAATTGTTGTACCCTTCTCTCTTAATTCTAAAATTTCATTTGCGATAATTTGAGCATTAACAGGATCAAAGCCACTAAAAGGTTCATCAAAAATCAACAAAGAAGGGTTATGAATTACGGTAATAACGAATTGAACTTTTTGCCCCATTCCTTTTGATAACTCACTTAATTTCTTGTTCCACCAAGACATCATTCCAAGTTTATCAAACCAATACTCTGTACGTTTTCTTGCTTCAGCAGAAGAAAGTCCTTTCAATTTAGCAAAATACAATGCTTGTTCTCCAACCTTCATATTTTTGTACAAGCCACGTTCTTCTGGCATGTAACCAACTTGACCGATTGATTTTTTTGTTAAAGGTTCTCCATTCAACAAAATAGTTCCACTATCTGGAGCCGTAATTTGATTGACAATACGAATAAAAGTTGTTTTCCCTGCTCCATTAGGCCCTAAAAGTCCATAAATAGATCCTTGTGGTATATTGATACTAAAGTCGTTAAGCGCAACTTTATCTTTATATTTTCTTGTTAAACCTTTGGCTTGCAATAAAAATTCCATTTTCTATATCATTTGATTTGTAAAATTAGTAAGAAGAAAGTAGATTTTGTTACAGTTTTTAATGAGATTCATTTGGATCCCAAACAATTTTTTTGAAATTTATTACTTTATCATCTTTTATTTCCACTCCTTCATTTTCTAATAATTGTTGCATTAGACTTGATGGATTAAAATGATGCTTTCCTGTCAACAAACCATTTCTATTTACAACTCTATGAGCAGGAATATCTTCTTCTAAAAAAGCATTATTTAAAGCATAACCAACAACACGAGCAGAAAACTTTTCTCCTATAGATTTAGCTATTAATCCGTAAGTTGAAACCCTACCTTCAGGAATCATTCGTACGATTTCATATATTCTCTGATAAGTATCAGAAATGATTTTTGTCATAATCTAAACATTTGTTGTAAATTTAAAGAAAAGTAAAATATTATGAATCAAAAAGTTCCTATTAAATCTCTTTTGAGTCGACCTCGTTTTAAAGTTTTTACTCATTTATCAAAACAAGAATTTATTGATTTGATTAAAAAACATTTAGAAAATAATTCTCATGAATATGGTGGATATGCTAATACAGAAGTTGCAATGATTCGTGTACGAAAAGATAAAGACAAATATTGGCATCCGCAATTGCAAATTCGCATTGAAGAAGATGAAGACCATTCTAATTATTTGGTTGTAAGAGGTATTATAGGTCCTAAACCAAGTATTTGGACATTTTTTGCTTTTTTATATGGCTTAAGCGGAGCAATTATTCTAACACTAGGCTTATATGCTATTTCTGAATATATTGTAAAAGGTGAAAGTACTTGGGTTTGGAGTATTCCTGGTGCAATATTATTAGCTCTTGGAACATATTTAGCTAGTTTATATGGACATTATTTAGCTAAATTTCAATTAGGTAGATTATTCCATTTTGTAAATAGTTTGCTAAATGATGCAGAATTTTATGAAAATAATGAGAATATTAAATAAAAAAAAGCGACCTAAATTAGTCGCTTTACAAGAAATATGTTGAGATAATATATTCTTAAATTACTTTCACATTAATGGCATTAATACCTTTTTTTCCTTGTTCAAGATCAAATGATACTTTATCATTTTGAGCTACTTTGTCTGTTAAACCAGAAACGTGTACAAAGTACTCTTTTCCTGATTCGTCATCTTTAATAAATCCGTATCCTTTTTCTTCATTAAAGAATTTTACAGTTCCTTTATTCATAGTATTTTATTTACGACGATAAAGATATAAGATTTATTTACAAAACCAATACTAATTCTTATTATTTTTTTAGATTTTTTTAATTTGTATTTTTTTAGATTATATATTCAAGCTAATTTTGCTTTAAACAGATAGAATTTTGGCAGGAATTTATATTCATATCCCCTTTTGTAAACAAAAATGTAGTTATTGTGACTTTCACTTTTCAACAAATCTTCAATCAAAATCTACTTTGATTGAAGCAATTAATAAAGAATTAGAAATACGTAAAAATGAAATCAACCAACCGCTTGAAACTATCTATTTTGGAGGTGGAACTCCTTCTATTTTAACAGAAAATGAATTAGATAGTATTTTTAATACGATTTCAAAAAATTATGTAACTTCTTCTATCAAAGAAGTTACATTAGAAGCTAATCCTGATGATTTAAATAAAGAAAAACTAAATTTCTTAAAATCAACTCCGATTAATCGTTTTTCTATTGGTGTACAATCATTTTTCGAAGAAGATTTGAGATTAATGAATCGCGCACATAATGCACTAGAAGCTGAAAGTTCGATAAAATTAGTACAAGATTTTGGTTTCGAGAATATCACAATTGATTTGATTTATGGCTCTACAACCACAACCAACGAAATGTGGAAGCAAAATTTGCAAAAAGCAATCGAACTAAATGTTCCACATATTTCTTCTTATGCATTGACAGTCGAAGAAAAAACAATTTTAGATCATCAGATCAAAAAAGGTGTCACAAAACCAGTTGATGAAGATCGTCAAAACGAACAATTTCAACTTTTAGTTGATACCTTAACTGCGAATGATTTTATTCAATATGAAATCTCCAATTTCGGAAAAGAAAATTATTTTTCTTTACACAATTCTAATTATTGGAAAGGAATTCATTATTTAGGAATTGGACCTTCTGCTCATTCTTATAATGGAAAAAAACGCGCTTGGAACATTGCAAATAATTCAAAATATATACAAGCAATTCAAGAAAATAATCTACCTCAAGAAATTGAAGTTTTAAATGAAATAGAACAATTTAATGAAATGATAATGATAGGCTTAAGAACAATTTACGGAATAGATTTAAATCGAATTAATTCTGAATTCTCTCAACCTTTAGTCGATTATTTTCATCATGAACTTAACCAATTAATTAAAGAAAATCTAGTTGCGCAACTAGAAAATAAAATCATTTTGAAACCAGAAGCAAAATTTTTTGCAGACGGAATTGCTTCAAGACTATTTTACATCGATTAATTTGTTAAATTTGCGATATGAATGATAACAGACCAATTGGTGTTTTCGACTCTGGAGTTGGCGGTTTGACGTTTGCAAAAGAAATAAAACGTCTACTACCAAACGAAAGTTTAATCTATTTTGGCGATACTCAAAATTTGCCTTATGGAGAAAAATCGAAAGAAGCGATAACACAATTTTCGGTAGACATTACTAATTTTTTAAAAAATAATGATTGTAAAGCGATTTTAGTTGCATGTAATTCTGCAACTGCCAATTCGTTGAAAGAAATTAGAGAAGCTGCAGGAAAAGACATTCCTGTTATTGATGTTATTTCTCCTGTTGCAGAAAAAGTTTCGTTCGAATTAAGAGAAAAAATTGGTGTTATTGCAACAAAAGCAACTGTAAATTCAGGCGCCTACAAAAAAGCAATTCGTCGTCGAAATAAACATATTACGGTTATTGAAATGGCTACTCCGCTCTTAGTTCCTGTTATTGAAGAAGGTTTTACAAATTCGAATATATCCAAAGCTGTTTTAGAAACGTATTTGTTAAACAAAAAATTAGAAGGAATTGATTCGATTATTTTGGGATGTACGCATTATACGCATCTAGAAAAAGAAATCAATCAAGTATTTGAAGGAAAGATTGATATCGTAAATTCACCTTTAATTGTTGTTAATCAAGTGATTTATCAATTAGCAAAAGAAGGGAAATTAGCGTCCAAAGATGCAACTGCAAACTATACTTTTTATATTTCTGATAATACAGATAATATTATAAAAGTTGCGAAAAAATTCTTTGGAAAAGATATTCAATTAATTGAGAAAAATTTAGAAATAAAATAGAACCGACCATTATTTGTCGGTTTTTTTATAAAATATTACAAATAAGCAAAAACAAATCATTACATGGGAAAATCAGCAGAATTAATTGCATTAGAAGAAAAATACGGTGCACATAACTATCATCCACTTCCAGTTGTATTAGAAAAAGGTGAAGGTATTTACGTTTGGGATATTGACGGAAAAAAATATTTCGATTTTTTATCAGCTTATTCAGCTGTTAATCAAGGCCATTGTCACCCTCGAATTATTAAAGCTTTAAAAGATCAAGCTGAAAAATTAACTTTAACTTCTCGTGCTTTTTATAATGCAGAGTTAGGAAAATACGAAAAATTTATCACAGAATTATTCGGTTTCGATAAAGTATTACCTATGAATACTGGAGCAGAAGCGGTAGAAACAGCGCTAAAAATTGCTCGCAAATGGGGTTACGAAAAGAAAGAAATTCCTGCAGGAGAAGCGATAATTGTGGTATGTAAAGACAATTTCCATGGTCGTACAACTACCATTATTTCTTTCTCAAATGATGAAGATGCACGAAAAAACTTTAATCCTTACACAAGTGGTTTCGAAGCTGTAGAATACAATGATGTTGAAGCTTTGAAACAGTTATTTGCAGACAAAGCAGACAAAATTTGTGGATTCTTGGTAGAACCAATTCAAGGGGAAGCTGGTGTTAATGTACCTTCTGAAGGATATTTAAAAGCTTGTGAAGAATTATGTAAACAACATAATGTTTTATTTATAGCTGACGAAATTCAAACAGGAATCGCTCGTACAGGAAAAATGTTGGCAATTGATCACGAAAATATTGATGCTGATGTTTTAATCTTAGGTAAAGCTGTTTCAGGTGGAGCTTATCCAGTTTCTGCGGTTTTAGCAAATGATGAAGTAATGAATGTTATAAAACCAGGTCAACATGGATCTACTTATGGAGGAAATCCATTGGCTGCAGCTGTTGCTATGGAAGCTTTGCAAGTTGTTTTGGATGAAAAGTTAGCTGATAATTCTGAAAAATTAGGTCAAATCTTTAGAGCAGAAATCACTAAAATGGCAGAAGAATTTCCATTATTCAAATCAGTTCGCGGAAAAGGTTTATTAAATGCAATTTTAATAAACGATACACCTGAATCTGAAACTGCTTGGAATTTCTGTGTTGCAATGAAAGATAACGGATTATTAGCAAAACCTACACACGGTAATATTATTCGTTTCGCTCCACCATTAGTAATGAATGAAGAGCAACTAAACGAATGTTTAGCTATCATTCGTAAAACTGCTGAAGAGTTTCAAAAATAATTTATTATATAATTATTGTTAAATAAAAAAAAACAGATTAGATGAATATCTAATCTGTTTTTTTTTTATACAAACTCTATAGTTGTTTTAACTTCATGACCTTTTTCTAGTACTTTATGTACTGGGCATGAATTTGCAACTTTTAATAATCTTGTTTGTTGTTTTTCATCAAAATTTCCTTCGATAATAACATGACGATTAAATTTTATTGATTCTGTAGTTACCACATCAAAATTAACATCTACTTCAACCTTTTTATATGGAAACTCTTTATGATTCATATACATTTGCAAAGTAATTGATGTGCAAGAGGCCAAAGAAGCTCCTAATAGTTCACTTGGTTTTGGTGCAGTATCTAAACCTCCTTTATCAATTGGTTCATCTACAATAAATTCGTGTTTACCAGCCTTTATATTTGAAATATAATTTTTATCCGTCGATGTTGACGTTACATTTACATCACTCATTATTCTTTATTTTTGGTTTCCTTTTACTTTAGAATTTATTTGTGCTTGAGGCATTGGAACATAATCATTATCTCCAGGAACTTTTGGAAAACGATGATTTACCCAATCTTCTTTTGCTTTTTCAATAGTTTCTCTTGAAGAACTTACAAAGTTCCAAAAAATAAAATGTTCTTCTGGTAACTCTTCTCCACCAAAAATATAAACTGTAGAACCAGCAGCTATTTCAAACTCACATAATTTTGCATCTTTTGCTACTAATAATTGTTTTGTTCCATAAGTTTCTTCACCATCTTTTATAGAACCTTCTAACACATATAATGCTGATTCTCCATATAAATCTTTTCCTAAAGATACTTTGAAATCATTTTTAGCTTTAATTTCAATAAAATACAATGGAGAATAAACAGGAACTCCAGAAGTGTATTCTTTAAATTTTCCAGCAATTAATCTATAATCTGCATTGCCATCAGACCAATGTGGTAATTTTTCTGCTTCTACATGTACAAAACTTGGTTCCATTTCTTCTAGCTCCTTAGGTAACGCAACCCAAATTTGAAGACCATGAAGTGTTTTATCTGTTGTTCTTAAATATTCAGGTGTTCGCTCTGAGTGTACCACGCCTTTACCTGCTGTCATCCAATTAACTGCACCAGGTTTTATTTCAAGTTCTGTTCCTAGACTATCTCTGTGCATAATTGCTCCTTCAAACAGATAAGTTAAGGTTGATAAACCAATATGGGGATGTGGGCCGACATCAAGATTTTGATAATCTTTTAGTTTTGTTGGTCCCATATGATCAATAAATACAAATGGACCAACATGTCTTTTTTGACGAAAAGGTAATAATCTACCCACTAAAAAGTTACCAATATCTGCTGCTTTTTCTTCTAAAATTAATCCAACGTTAGACATAGTTATTTGTTTTTTATTTTTGTAAAGTTAGTTTTATTCATTTTTTAAAATCTTGATTTAAGTTAATAAATAAAAAAAGGTTAACCAAAGGCTAACCTAATTTATAACTTTATATTAACGATTCTTAATAATCGTAACTATTCTGAGTTTCACCTCCAAAGTTCCATGCTATTCCAAAACGTAATGTATTTTCTAAAGCATTATTTGTATTTGACATTGGAATTAAATAAGATGCATTAAATGCAAATGCGTTATATTTAAGTCCTAAACCTAAAGTAAGATGTTGACGGTCTCCTTTCATAGGGCTTTCATGAAAATAACCTGCTCGAATAAATAAAGCATCATTATAAGAATATTCAGCACCTACTGAGTATGTTATTTCTTTTAACTCTTCTTTTCCTCCGCCTGGAGCATCACCAAAAGAACTAAACATACTTCCCATAACACCTTTATTAGGAGTTTCTCTTACAATATCATATCTTGTTTGTCCACTAGCATCAGTATATTCTTCTATTCTAACATCTGGTGTAGGAACTAATAATTTAGAAAATTCTGTTGTAATTCCAACTTTATTATAATCATCAAACTTGAAATCATATCCAACTCCTAAACGTAATGTAGTAGGCAAATAAGACGCATTATCTTCAGAATTTGAATAGTCTAGTTTTGGTCCTATATTAGAAATTTGAAAACCTCCGCGTAATTTTCCTTCAAAATGATTTGTACTCATTGTTTCTGATTGATAGTAACCTGCCAAATCTACTGCAAATGTATTTGCTGGTTGAACCGTTCCATCATTTACTCCATTAAATATATCCGAACGTATAAATCGTCCTGTTACAGCCATTGAGTAATTATCTGTTAATCTTAATCCATATGATAAATCAATAGAAAATTCGTTTGGTTTTGATGTTCCCATAGGATAGATTGTACCTCCATGATCTTCATTCAGCTCAATATCTCCCATTTTGAAATAGTAAATACTAGCCGCTAAAGTACTACGTTCTTCAGAACCTAAAAATGTGTAATAACTTGCATTTAGCAAAAACACATCGTTTGTTAAAGAACTCATATATGGAGTATATGTGAAGGCTACTCCAGAATAGTCTTGAGCAAAAGCAAATTTTGCAGCATTCCAATATTGAGAATAATTATCTGCAGAAGTTGCAACACCTTGATCTCCTAAACCTCCAGCACGAGCATCTGGAGGAATCCTTAAGAAGGGTGCTCCTGTCAAAATTGGATTAGGTTGTTTTAATTCTTGTTTTAATGCATTTTCTGCATCAGGTAAATTGTCAAATGATTGAGCAAAAGTAAATCCTGATGCTAAAATCAATAAGCTTGCAGTTATTTTTTTCATTCGTGTTATTATTGATTATATTTTTTTTTCATTGTTATTTTAATATGACAAGTTTTTCAACTGCTGTTGCTGATCCTTTACAAATCGTACCATCAACACCTTTTACATTGACCTTGTAAATATAAACACCTTTTCCTATTTTATCTCCAAAATCATCCAATCCGTCCCATTCTATTGCATATTTTCCTGTACGATAACCTTCTCGAAAAGGTTCTGCAGAAACAGTTTGACGGATTGTCTTAACTAATTTTCCTGAAATTGTAAAAATTTGTACCATTACATCTAGTTCAGAATCACAATTATGCTCAAAATGAAAATAAGTGTTTTTTGTGAATGGATTTGGCCAGTTCAACAGTTTATCGATATGCAATTGCCCAGTTCCATTTTCCATTACTACAAAGTCTAACGTTGCAGTATTCGAATTATTGTTAATATCCCAAAATTTAAGATTTACGGTATGTTGGCCAAGTTCTAAATTCTTTAGTTGATACATTACTTGTCCTTTCTGATAGTCTTCAAAATCTTTGTTAATACAAGGATTAGAATCTCCACCATCATAATAATCATTCAATACATAAGCCTCTTGAACTTTTCCATCGATTGTTGCTACGATATCATGTCCAATACTAGATCCAGTTGCATTAATTCCTGTATTATCTGTTAGACATCCTACCAAATAAGGTGAACGATCTGTAATTCCACCATTTGCAAAATGAAGATTATTCATATATAGTTTTCCTTGTGGACGTTCGTCGTCATTAAGACCTTCTTCATTTATTCCTTCTATTGCAATAGTTCTTAATGCTGAAGCATCTTTTCCATCTTTTTCATCCCAAGCATAAAACTTCATTTTACGATCTCCTAACTCATAATTAATATCTTTAGGAACATAAAATTGGATCGTAAATTCTCCATTTTCTACTTTTCCTGTTCCTTTATAAATCGTTTTATCTTCAGTTTCGAAAGTTTTTCCAGTATTACTACCTTCATTTAAAAGTGTTTTTATTTCTTTCTTCTCAAAAAGATTTACAGCTATTTTACCTGAAAAAGTATTATCTATAGATAATGACGATAATTGATTAACTTTTCCTTTAATCGTCACAAAATCTAAAGCTTGTAATTTACCTCCATTTAAAATATCTATGCCTTTTTTATTTTCAATACTTAAAATGTCAATTTCTTGCTGTGGACGATGTGCTGCTAACATTGGATCTCCTAAGATACTAACACTCTTGTTATTTTCATGAGATGGCCAATAGTTAATTTTAGCTTGATTCAAAGCTCTACCAATTGTTTGATTTTCGGGTCCTTCTTTCTTGAAAAATTCTTGAATTAAATACTGATTCATTGTATCACCATATCCAGTACCAATTGGACGATTTGTTGTAATCATTGATAAAGCCCCACCATTTGAATTTTTTAACATCATTTCTCCTGCTGAATTATATTGTGGTAAATCCCATATTGTAAAATCACACGTAACAGTAGCTACAATAGGTAAACGAGAATAAGCAGCATTAAAATTTGATAAACCTGTTAATTCTTCGGCTGTTAAAATACGTTCTTGCGCCCAACTACGAGGTCCTCCATGGCCATAATACATCAAAAAATTAGAACCTAATTCGATACTATTCAAAATTGCTTGGTTTACAGTTGGGTATCTAACACCAGCAGAGGTACTTTCTGGTTGATGAGCTCCAGAGTATATCTTATTTATTGTATAAATTTGATTTTCAGGTTTAATAAACTCATTATCAATAGAAGTGTCAAAGTTTGGTGTTTTAACATTATCATCATTATCAGTAACCGCAACAATTTTTGTTCGCCAATCACCATAAGATGTTCCTTTTCCTTGAACTTTATCGTAATATGAAATTATTTTATCAACCAAAACTTTTGCTTCAGTAGAATTAGAAGCAGGAATACGACCTACAGCAATGTCAAACCAATTTGCATTATAAGCATATCCTCCTTCTACACTATTACCTAACATTTTTACATTATTATCTAACATAGCAAAATAATCATCTGTAGCAATTGAACCATCTATATTTGCTGAAGGTTCATCGGTAAAAGTTGGAATATAACTTGTAAAATCTTTAATTCTATTCTTAGGATCATAAGTTGTTGCTCCAAACAAAACAGCATATTCCAAATTAGGACTTTGTCCATCTTTTAAGAATTTGAAGAAATCACGAATCGCAATAGGATCCTGACTCCCAGATGAAAAATCATTGTAAACCTGATTCGTTGTTACAACAGCTACATTTATTTTATCATGCTCTTTTCTGAAATTTGCCAAACGTGTAGCTTGATCTAAAAATTTTGGGTGCGTAACTACTATATAATTTATATCTATTAAACTTCGTATATCTTGGTTTATTACTCGTCCAACAAATTTTGCATCCGTAAAAACTTTATCATCTTTAAAGGCTACAAACTGATTAAGATTTGTTGTTTGAAATTTATATAAATTATTCTCAGGAATGATTGCGGAAACTCCATGAATATCTGAAATATTCCAAACTGAAACATTAGAAGAATTACTTAATGAAAAAGCATTCACACTATTATCATTAATATTC
Source organism: Empedobacter tilapiae (assembly GCF_004785645.1). Lineage (GTDB taxonomy): Bacteria > Bacteroidota > Bacteroidia > Flavobacteriales > Weeksellaceae > Empedobacter > Empedobacter tilapiae. Next base: position 85,964 of record NZ_SRPE01000011.1, read on the forward strand.
TCTAAAAACTGAAATGTAAACTGTTCATTATTATAAGTTAGACCATCTTTGAAACGCAATTGTAAATAATCCAAATATGCTAATCCAGAAGGATTTGTTCCATTTGAATTAACAGTAATATCTATATTATTTGAATTTAGCGAAATTGGTTTATCTTGAGGATTTCTATCAAAAGCCGAATTCCCAAAATTATTTGAAAAAGTTTGTCCATTTACATTAACATTATACGATATATTGTTTGCATTTTTCCCTACAATAGCATAACGTAAATAAGCCTCTCCTCCATTTACGATTGAATTAGCTTTGAATGTTTTTTTAAAACCATCTTTCAAACCAATATTTTCTCCAACCCAAATTTGTCCAAGACTATTTAAATTAATCGAATCTTTTTCGTGAAACTGTAAATTATCAAAAGTAGAAAATGTTCTAATTGGATTACCAGCAATCGATGCTTGTTCTTTTACTCGTTTTCCGTCTTCACCATTAAAACTGATAAAATAATAGGCTGCTTCATCATATAAATTATAACGTACTTTTGCATCTTGCAATGTTGTGGTATTATTTCTATACCATTGATGTGGCCCTTTTGCATAAAACAATACATAATCACCATTATCAAAATTCCCATCATCACCTCCTACAAATTTAATTGGAATTTCATTTAAAGCACCTTTTCTATCTTCTGTCAAATTTTCCATCAAACGACCTTCGCCATTTCCATAAATTTTAAGCGATTTTGGATTAAAGTTAGTTGGAATTCCATTTTTTGTAAAAAAACTTTTATCTAATTTGAAGATACCATCTTTTGAAACTTTAATCTTATACCAATCTCCCGACTTTAAGACACTTGTTGTAGAATTATCAATTAACTTTCTACTAGAACTTCGTTGATGACTTACTTGTTTTGGAACAATAGAAAATGATTCAATTCTTAGAAATTTATCATTCTGTCTAATAAAGGGTAAAACTTTGACAATTAGTTTTTGTTGTCCATTTTTATCAATAATGTTATATGAAGAAAAATTGATTCTATCCGAAATAGAAGATGTATTCAAATCAATTAATTCGTTTTGAACTTCTTTATATTGAATATTTGTTAAATCAACATCTTGACTAGATGAATTTAATTCAACAACAAATTCAGGAAGAAAGTATCCTCCAATGAAATAATTATCTTTATTTGAAAAATAAGGTACATTTACTTTATTTCCATTCGTCAAAGAAATTGTTTGATTATTCTCCCAATTTATTTTGTAATTTTGACCATATAAATGAGAGAATTGAAGCAAAGTTGCAACTAAAATAAAATATTTCTTCATCTTTGTTTAACGCTATTTTAGCAAATATATTTTCAATCGTAAAATAAAAAAATAATTCTCACGTTAGATACAAGAAATAAAGCATTTTTTCGTTGTAAGATTAATGTCAAATGCTTTTATTTGCATTAAATTTAATATTTGAAAACCAGAAATATTCTATGAAAATGAATAAAGGACGTATTTTTTCTCTTGCGCTTGCAGCCGTTACAATGAGTGTATTTATAGGCTGTGCAAGTAGCTCAGGTAAGAAAAAAGGAGGTGGAACAAAAAATTTCACAAGTCGTACAGGTTGGAAACCAAACTCTCCTAATGGTTGGTTTTTTTCAGGTAAAAAGAAAGAAAACATCAAAGCATGGCCTGGAATGGTTTTCATCGAAGGTGGATCTTTTACTATGGGAATCACTAAAGATGATGTACTTCACGATTGGAATAACTCTCCTGTTCGTATGCAGGTAAAATCTTTCTTTATTGGCGAAACTGAGGTTACAAACTACGAATACAAAGAATACTTAACTTGGTTGAAAGTTGTTTTCCCTCCAGAAGACACTCAATACAAGGATATTTATAATGGAGCTTTACCTGACGAAACTGTATTTAATAATCAATTATCAAGAGATGATTTCTCTACAGAAAATTATTTATTTTCTCCTGAGTTTAGTTATTATCCAGTTGTTGGTATTTCATGGCTACAAGCGGTTAACTATTGTGATTGGTTAACTGATCGTGCGAATGAAAAAGCCTTAATGAATAAAGGAATCTTATCAAAAGATTACTATAATAATGAGGAATATAATTACGGGAATAAAACATTTAATGCCGAACAATATAAGTTAGGTGATACAAATGTAAATGAAGCAATTGATTCAACTAAGATTATGAGAGCGAATCAAATCAAAACTCAAAATGCCCGTATTTTAAAAGCTAACCGTGCAACAGGTTCATTAGAAGTTCAACCATTCCGTCTACCAACGGAAGCTGAGTGGGAATATGCAGCTTTAGCTTTACCAGGTAATCGTGAATACAATGAATACAAAGGTAAAAATGTTGCTCAAAATAACTTAAGAACTTTAAAAGGAGCTCAAAGAGGACAATATTTAGATAATTTCAAACAAGGTCGTGGAGATTATTCTGGTATTGGAGGATTTGGTAACGATGGTTCTGCAATTACAAGTGATGTTCGTAAATATCCATCAAATGATTTTGGTCTTTATGGAATGTTAGGAAATGTTGCTGAATGGGTTTCTGATGTTTATCGTCCTATTATTGATGAAGAAGCGAATGATTTCAACTATTATCGTGGTAATATTTTAAAAACAAATATTGATAATGGTGCAGGAGGTTTTGAAAAATATGATGAAACTAATGTAGAATACGACACATTGGATAATGGTAAATTGGTTTATAGAGGTTTACCTGGTTCTTATAAAAAACAAACAGAATACGACTTAACTAATTATCGTGATGGGGATCCAAATTCTTCTTTAAACCCTAGAATTGAAGAAGGAAAATCTGCTGATCAAGCAACAGAAGATATGTACAATTCTCCTCAGCGTAAATTTAGAGTTGACGAAAAAGGACGTGTAATCTTAGAAAGAGATACAACCAAACGTACTTCTGACATATCTGATGAAACTCGTGTTGTAAAAGGTGGTTCTTGGAAGGATCCTATATATTGGATTGATGCTGGGCAAAGACGTTACCTACATCAAGCAAGCGCAACAAATTGGATTGGTTTCCGTGTAGCTCAAGAATATTCTGGTAGTTTCGAATCAAAACGTAAGCGTAGAGGATAATTAATAATATCCTTTCATAATAAAAAAACTCGGTAATAATTATTACCGAGTTTTTTTATTTTTAATATTTCTACTATTGAAGTAATGACCAATATGTAAATTCCTTATACTCAAAAACCTTTTCAAAACCTAACTTCTTCAATAAATTAACTGATTTAAAATTATCAGAATAAGATTTAGCCGTAATTTCTTTAACAATTCCTTGATCAAAAGCCCATTTTATAAGCTCTCTACAAGCTTCTTCAGCAAATCCTTTTCTTCTCTCCTCCTTAATTATTCCATAACCAATATCTACACTTTCTTCTTCGGCATTAAAACCTTTAAAACCTACATCTCCTATTATTTCTTTCGTGTCTTTTTTAATAATCATCCACGATTCAAACCCTGTAACATAATTATGAATTAATAATTTCTGAATAATTTTTGGTATTGTATCCATCATATCTTTATCTGGCCACTCCTTCCCTCTTGCAAAACCTTTTTCATCTAAAATACGATAATCGTTGTACAACATGTCTTCGCAAATATCAATTGTAAAAGGAACAAGAATCAATCGTTCAGTTTCTAATTCATTAATGGTAATTTCGTTTATTTTCATTCTTTTTTTTATAAAATCAAAGAGATAATTTCTTAATATAATAAATAAAACAGATTAACAAACTATGTAAAGATTTATCTCATAAAATATTTTGCAATAATCGTAAAATACTTCCTTTAAATCACAAAAAGGATTCAATATATTTTATATTTGTACGAAATAATAATAATCATTTCTTTATATTTTTATTTAAAGATAATTTTCATCTATTTTATTTAGATAACATGAATACATCAGAAATATTTGAGCAATTTCTAAAATCGAAAAATGTTACAACAGATACGCGTAACATTACAGAAGATTGTATCTTTTTTGCTTTAAAAGGAGCAAATTTTAACGGAAACACATTTGCACAAGAGGCTATTAATCAAGGAGCAATGCTAGCAATTGTAGATGAAAAAGAATATGAAAATACAAATCAAAACATCTTCCTTGTTAACAATACTTTAGAAACATTACAAGACTTAGCAAGAATCTATAGAAATTACCTAAAAATTCCATTTATTGGCTTAACAGGCTCTAATGGAAAAACAACTACAAAAGAATTAATCTCAGCTATTTTAAAAGAAAAATTTAAAACACATTATACTTTTGGAAACCTAAATAATCATATTGGAGTTCCTTTAACAATACTCTCAATTCCTGCTGATACAGAAATTGCAGTTATTGAAATGGGCGCTAATCATCAAAAAGAAATTGAATTATTAGCTTCTATTTCTCAACCAGATTTTGGATATATTACAAACTTTGGAAAAGCTCATTTAGAAGGCTTTGGAGGTATTGAAGGTGTTATAAAAGGAAAATCTGAATTATATGATTTTCTTCAAACAAATAATAAGACAGCTTTTGTTAATTTAAACGATTCAATTCAAGCCGAAAAGACTATTGGTATTAATCGAATTACATTTTCTGATAAAAATAATGCTGATGTTCAAATTGAATTAATTGAAAACGAAACTGAATATTTAACTGTAAAATACAACGATTTAATTATACATTCTCATCTAACAGGAAACTATAATTTTAGTAATATTTCTTGTGCTATTACAATTGGACAACATTTTGGAATTAGTGCTGAATTGATTCAACATGGAATAGAAAGTTATTTTCCTTCAAATAATCGTTCTCAAATTATAAATAAAGAGAGTTATAAAATAGTGATGGATGCTTATAATGCTAATCCTAGCAGCATGGAAGCCTCATTAAATAATTTCGTGAAATTTGAAGGTTCTAAAACAATTATAATTGGTGATATGTTTGAATTAGGCGAAGAATCTAAAACTGAACATCAACGTATTTTAAATTTGGCAGAAAGTTTAAACTTTGATCAAATTTTCATTTTAGGTCATAATTTTAATGAAGCAATTACAACCAATTCTAAAGTCCAAAAGTTTGAAGATCGCACTTCCTTTGAAGTATATTTAGAAGAAAATCCGATTAAGACTCAAAATATTTTAATAAAGGGCTCTCATGGTATGAGACTTGATTTATTAGAAAATCATTTAATATAAAATTTTAAAAATCAATGTTAAAATCAGTTTTCTTATTTTTCATTTGTTCATTCTCTTTTGCCCAATCTCAATCTATAATTCATTGGAAAAAAGATTTTAGATTGAATTACGAAAATTTCAAAAAACAACCTAACCAAACAAAAATTCCTCAAGGATTTTTAGATTCTAAATTAGGATGGCAAATTGCTGAAATAGAAGGAGAAATCCCAGAGCTTAAAGTTTTTAATAAATTTGATGAAAATAATTCTTGGATTTCAATGAAACATTCTGGAATTTTAAATGAAATGCAATTACAATTTGATTTATCTGAATTATATGCACGAAAAATAAGAAAAGATTTTGAAAATCTTAGATTACAAAAAATAGTAAATAAAGAAGCTTATCAAGCTAGATTTGCATTAGGATCAAAAAATTTTCAAAAAAAATTAAAATCAATTGCAGGAGTTTCTCTCAATCAACCTGATTTATATAAATTACTGAATAAACAAATTCAAGATTCATTAGTAATTTATCAAGCTTATATATTAAATTAATTTAACAATATATAAACTTTTATTTTTTTAATTTTGAAAACAATATAAGCTGTGATTTTTCACAGCTTTTTTAAACATATTTAGTTTATGAAAAAATTTTTATATTCTTTAAGTTTTTGTGCTTTGGGTGTTATTGCTCTAGCACAAGCTCCAAGCGGTTATTATAATACAGCTACAGGCTCTGGTTATGGATTAAAAACTGAGTTATATAACATTATTAAAGGTCACAATACAAAAAGTTACGATGCTTTAAAAAGTTTATACAGACAATCAGATGCGGATAATGGTTTTCAAGATAAATATTATGAGAAAGATAATACAATCTTAGATATATATTCTGAAATTGCTGCAGCAAAAGATCCATATAATTTTACGCCTGGTCAGAAAGAGTGCGGTAGTTACAAAAATGAAGGAGATTGCTATAATAGAGAACACTTAATTCCTCAAAGTGTTTTTAATAAAAACTCTCCTATGGTTTCAGATCCATTCCATATTTGGCCTACAGATGGTAAAGTAAATGGAATGAGAAGTAACAATCCTCATGGAGTTGTTGGAAGTGCATCTTATACTTCAAAAAATGGTTCTAAATTAGGAAGTAATAAAAACTCTGGATATTCTTCTGGATATTCTGGAACTGTTTTCGAACCTATTGATGAATTTAAAGGAGATGTTGCACGTGCTTATTTTTATTTTGCAACACGTTATCAAGAAAACGGTATCCAAGGTTGGTCTTATGCAATGTTTAATAAGACAAAAGATAAAGTTTTCACTGATACTTTTTTGAAAATATTAATGACTTGGCATTTAAATGATCCTGTTTCTGATCGAGAAAAAGACATTAATGATTTAGTTTATAGATATCAAGGAAATAGAAACCCATTTATAGATCATCCTGAATATGCAGAAAAAATTTGGGGTTCTAATTTAGGAACTGGAGATTTCGAATATCAAAAACGTGATGATATTTCAGTTTATAATAAGACTGCTAAATCTGTTATTGTAAGATTAGAAAATAAATCAAAGTCAGTTCAAAAAATTTCGGTATTCAATTTTAATGGACAATTAATTAATGAAGTTTCTAATTCATTAAACCAAAAAGAAATTGAAATTACTTTTAAAAATCCTGGAGTTTATATTTTGAAAGTTGTTGGACCAGAAATGGAAATCAATAAACGAGTAGTTATTAAATAGTAGTAAAAACTATAATACATAAAAAAATCCTTCGCAAATAAGTGAAGGATTTTTCATTTTAGTAAATGGGTAAGATTATTAGTCATTATTGATATTTTTCTTAAAAAAAGTGCTTCCATAAAGAAACATGATTAATAAAAAAGGAATGCCGAGTATAACTAATAATAAAAGAAATAGTTTTAACATATTGATAAAAGAAATTTAATTTTTAATATATTTATCAATATACAAATTATAAAATTATATTATCTTTAATAAAAAAGCTTTTTTTATGAAATAAGCTCATTTTTACCAACTTGATAATTTTCAGCTTATCAAAACTAAAATTTCACAAAAAAAACCACTTAAAATTAAGTGGTTCTTTATATAGTTTTTATTCACATTTATCCGTTACCTTTTGCGTAATCAGCTAAGAATTGTGCTAAACCTGAATCTGTCAAAGGATGTTTTAATAATCCTAAGATTGAAGATAAAGGTCCTGTCATAACATCTGCACCAATTTTAGCACAATTTACAATATGCATTGTATTACGAACTGAAGCTGCTAAAATTTGGGTTTCATACAAATAGTTATCATAAACTAAACGAATTTCTTCGATTAAGTTTAAACCATCTGTAGAAATGTCGTCTAAACGTCCTATAAATGGAGAAACATAAGTTGCACCTGCTTTTGCAGCTAATAATGCTTGTCCTACAGAAAATACTAATGTTACATTAGTTCTTATTCCTTTTGTAGAAAAATATTTACAAGCTTTTACTCCTTCTTTTGTCATTGGAATTTTAACTACAATTTGAGGATTTAAAGCAGCCAAAGCTTCACCTTCTTTTACCATTCCTTCAAAATCAGTAGAAATTACTTCTGCAGAAACATCTCCATCAACTAATTCGCAAATAGCTTTGTAATGATTAAGAATATTCTCTTCTCCTGTAATTCCTTCTTTTGCCATTAAAGACGGATTAGTTGTTACACCATCTAAAACACCTAAATCTTGCGCTTCTTTAATATCAGCCAAATTAGCTGTATCTATAAAAAATTTCATTGTTCGTTTGTATTTCGTTTGAGCAAAATTAAGCATTAAATGCTAAAAATCCATTTAATACTTAGAGATAACATTAAAAAATATTTTAAATAGCTGTGTATCCTCCATCTACAAGATAATAACCTCCTGTCATAAAAGAAGCTTTATCAGAACTTAAGAATAAAACTAACTCAGCTACTTCTTCTGGTTGCCCCAAACGACCAATTGGATGTTTTGTTACAAGTAATTCTAAATAATCTGCACTCAAATTATTCGATAATAACGGCGTCATTATATAACCTGGACCAACAGCATTACATCTAATATTTTTCGGTCCATATTCTGCTCCAATGTTCTTCGTCAAACCTACTACTCCGTGTTTTGCAGAAGTATAAGCAGAGCTCATAGGCGCAGCGACTGTTCCATGAATAGAAGCCATATTAACAATAGAACCTCCTCCATTTTTTTCCATTGCTTGTAGCTGATATTTACATCCATAAAAAACACCATTAAAATTAATATCAATTACTTTCTTCCAACCATCTAAAGGATAATCTTCAGTCAACTCTGCGGGACCTCCTATTCCAGCATTATTGCATGCTATATCAAGCTTTCCGTAAACTTCAAGCGTTTTATTTACTAACGCTTCATTGTCTTCTGGCAACGATGTATCTGCCTTAAAAAATGTTGCTTCTCCTCCATTCTTTTTAATAATTTCTACAACTTCATACCCTCCTTTTTCATCAATATCAGAAACTACAACTTTTGCTCCTTCTTTAGCATACAATTCAGCAACAGCTTTTCCTATTCCAGAACTTGCACCTGTAACTATTGCTACTTTATTATCTAAAACTCCCATAATTTATTTTTTATATTCTTCTATAAATTTACCAATTAATCCTAATAATTACTATGTATGAGAGAATTAATATAATTAATGATGCTTATTTAAAATAACAATATATTTTTTATCTTTATCAAAACACACAATATAGATATGAAAAATATTATAACAGCATTCTTTGTACTCACTTTATCTTCATTACAAGCACAAAATGTTAGCGATTTTAAATATGTAATTGTTCCACAAAAATTTACTGATTTTGAAAAAAATGATTTCAAGTTAAATGTAAGATTAAGAACATATTTGAAAAGAAAAAATTATGAGGTAATAAACGAAGGTTCTACAGAAAAACCTATTGAATTACAAAACAACTCTTGCTTAGCTACAAAAGCTGATATCCAAAAAATAAAAAGTACCTTCAAAAATAAACTCAAAGTTGTCTTTACTGATTGTAATAATAAAACGATTACAGAATATGAAGGAATTTCACAAATAAAAGATTTCGAAAAAGGTTATCAAGAAGCTTTAGAATTTGCTATGAATCAAGTTCATGCACAAAATGCTTCAAATCAACTCTCTATTCAAAAAAAAGAAAGTATGATATTAGATTCTGATAAAAAGAAAAATATTGATTTTAAAGAAATTAAAAAGTTTGAAGAGCCAAGTATTAATCCTCCTCAACCTACAACAGAAAAATTAGTTTACCAATCTAATGGTAATGATTTTTACCAAATTTTTACAAAAGATAATCAATTCTTACTTGTTGATTCAAAAAGTAACAAAATTATTGCCACTTTCTTCCCTTCATCAATTAATCAAATTTATCATGTAGAAGTTCATGCAGAACCAGCAAACTACCAAACAATTGGATATTTAAATGGAAATAATATTATTATCGAATACAAGACAAGTGACAAATCTTGGTCACCTACAACTTACTCAAAGTAAGATTTTATAGTAAATTTGTACATTAAATATTAGAAAATGCAAGCACCTATTGCGAAAAAAATTGAACAAAAATTAGAAAAACATGGAGATATCCGAATTGATAATTATTATTGGTTAAATGATCGAGAAAATCAAGAAGTTATTGATTATTTGACTCAAGAAAATGAATATACAAAAACTGTTTTACAAACAACTGAAGAGTTACAAACCAAGCTTTTTGAAGAAATGAAAGCACGAATCAAAGAAGATGATTCGTCTGTTCCATACAAAATGAACGGTTATTGGTATTTGACAGAATTTCAAAAAGGCAAGGAATATCCAATTCACAAACGTAGAAAAGATAGTTTAGAGAATCCTGATGAAATTCTTTTCGATGTAAATACAATGGCAGAAGGTCATACGTATTACAAATTGGGTGGACTTTCTATTTCTCCAAATAACGAAATGTGTACGTTTGGAGTAGACGATGTTTCACGTCGAATTTATACAATTCAAGTGAAAGATTTAAGAACAGGTGAAATTTTATCAGATAAAATTGAGAATACAACTGGAGGTTCTGTTTGGGCTGCAGATAATCAAACGTTGTTTTATACAAGAAAAGATGAAGCTTTACGAGCTTACCAAATATGGAAACATAAATTAGGCACAAAACAAGAAGATGATGTTTTAGTTTTTGAAGAAACAGATGACACATTTTCTGTATACGTTTATAAGTCTAAATCAAGAGATTATATCATAATCGGAACTTCAAGTACAGTTTCAGATGAATATAGATATATTAATGCTAATCAACCTAATGCTAATTTCAAAATCTTTCAAGAAAGAGAACGTGATTTAGAATATTCAATCGAACATTTTGGAAATGAATTTTATATTCAAACCAATAAAGATGATGCATTTAACTTCAAATTAATGAAAACTCCGATCGATAAAACGGAGCAAGAAAACTGGATTGAAGTAATTCCACATCGTGAAGAAACCTTCATTGAAGGTTTCGAAATCTTCAAAAACTATTTAGTCATTGAAGAACGTACAAATGGTTTAATCCAAATGAATATCAAGGCTTGGGATAAATCTGAAGATTATTATTTACCATTTAATGAAGAAACTTATACAGCTGGATCTGGTACAAATCCTGATTTTGATACAGATACTTTACGTTATGGTTATACATCATTAACTACTCCTACGTCTGTCATCGATTTTAATATGAAAGACAAAACTTCGGAAGTAAAAAAAGAACAAGAAGTTTTGGGTAGTTTTGATAAAGATAATTATGTATCTGAACGTATTTGGGCTGAAGCAAGAGATGGTGAGAAAATAGCTATTTCATTAGTTCGTCACAAAGACACGAAGCTATCTGTTGAAACGCCATTGTTATTATATGCTTACGGCTCTTATGGTTATACAATCGAACCTAACTTTAGTTCAGTTCGATTAAGTTTATTAGATCGTGGTTTTATCTATGCAATTGCGCATATTCGTGGAGGTCAATATCTAGGTCGCGAATGGTATGAAGACGGAAAAATGTTAGAAAAGAAAAATACATTCTTTGATTACATTGATTGTGCAAAATATTTAATCCAAAAAGGTTACACTTCTACTCCACACTTATACGGGATGGGAGGTTCTGCTGGTGGATTATTGATGGGAGCAGTTATCAACTACGAGCCAACTTTATTCAACGGAATCGTAGCCCAAGTTCCTTTTGTAGATGTTGTAACAACAATGTTAGATGATACAATTCCTTTAACAACAGGAGAATACGACGAGTGGGGGAATCCTAACAAAGAAGAATATTATTTTTATATGAAAGAATATTCGCCTTATGATAATGTCGAAGCTAAAAATTATCCAAACCTTTATGTTTCTACAGGTTTACACGATTCTCAAGTACAATATTGGGAACCTGCAAAATGGGTCGCGAAATTAAGAGATTTAAAAACAGATAATAATATTCTACTTCTAGACACAAATATGGATACAGGACACGGTGGTGCTTCTGGTCGATTTGAGTCGTTAAAAGAAGATGCTAAAGAAAATGCTTTCTTATTTATGTTAGAAGGGATAACAGAATAAACCAAATACTAAAAGTCAACAAATTTGTTGACTTTTAGTATTTTTAACCAAATCTACTCTATGACTTTTATTTTCTTGATGTTTGGATTAGCAATTGCAGGATTTCAAACACTCGTTCTCAAAGAAATTTGGCAAATAAATCTTCGTCCAAAATGGATTTTATTTCTTATAACTCCTCTATTAATAACTATTACAGATTATTTTTACGATGATCAAATCACAGCTTTTGTATTTTTTGGAACAATAGCATCTATATTTTTTATTGCAGTTTCTGGTATAATTTTTCATAATTCCACAAATTTTTATGAAGAATCGCGCAGTTTCAGACATCAAAAAAATTATAATGAAGTTTTACAAGATTATAATCAACCTTTTTACCTGAATCCTGTTTTGGGAATTGTATATCAGCTCTATGTCGTTGCTATGATTGGAATTTATATTTTTGTACCAAATGAAGTTTATAAATCTGATTTAAATTATAAATTGATTGAACAAGATTTAGTTTTACAACTATTATCACTTTTTATATTTACTGGATTTTCCATTATTATTTTGTTGTACAATTATTTAGACGGAAACAAAAATTATATTCCTTCCATTTTCACCGGAAAAAGATTAGTTGCAACACCAAAAGAAAGCAGAATTAATAAGGCAATTACGATAAGTATTACGCTAATTTCATTCATAATTTTCTCTAAATTTTGTTACGATAAAGGAATTTATTCCAACTTAAAATCAATCTTTCAATCATTTGATTCATCATCATTTCTATCGATAAACACAGGAATTATTGCATTTATCATTTTCAATTCTATTATTTTGATAATTAATCCATCACAAGTTGCAAAACGAAATATGATTCGCATTACAACGCTTATTCAATCTGCTTTTTTCAGTATTTTTTTATCAGCCGCAATTGCAATTCCTTTTATGATTTTGCAAGATAGATTGGCTTACTTCAATATGAGTTCGGAAATTCTTTTATTTTTAGGATTTAATATTGTTTTATTAGTGAACGAAATTTCACTTTTTGTAAAATACAGAAAAGGTATAATCGATTAATTCTTCTAATAAATCGCTGATTTTACCTAAATTTACAACAAAGCTTTGTAATTTCTAGAAACTGTTTTAAAATGAAATTTAAACTTACACCGATTTTAATTGTATTGAGTATTTTAGAACTCTTCCTTTTATTTATGTCTATAAACTATCTTTTTATTGATAATAATGGTGGAAATGCCTTGGGTGGAACAATCGCTTTTTTTGGATTAATTATTTTCTTTTTTATTTTATTAATTGAACAACTTATTATAATAAGTATAAAAATTCCGATAAAATTTATTTGGATCATTGAATCTATAGTCTTATTGATTTCAATTATTTATGTTTATTATAATGGGATATCTATCGGATAATATAAAAAATGATAAATTCATTGATTAAGTAATTAAACTAAAATCACCCCATTATTTTTCCTATAAAAGCATAAAATTAACTAATGAAGTTTTAAGTTTAAACATAAAATCACAGATTTTACTTAAATTTACAACAAAGCTTTGTAATTTGACACCAAAAGAAATTCTTTTTAAGTATTGGAATTATTCTTCTTTCAAAACGCCGCAAGAGGAAATCATCTCAAGTGTTTTGGAAGGGAAAGATACGTTGGCAATTTTGCCGACTGGTGGCGGAAAATCTATCTGTTATCAAGTTCCAGCAATTATTTTTGATGGATTAACATTGGTCATTTCACCGCTTATTGCGTTAATGAAAGATCAAGTTCAGAATCTAAAATCTAAAGGAATTTCTACGGCATATATCACCAATGAAATTGATCAAAATACAATTGGGAAAATTTTGGACGATTGTCAAAACAACAAAATCAAATTATTATATGTTTCGCCAGAGCGTTTGCAAAATAGAACTTTTGTCGATCGATTAAAACAAATCAATATTAGTTTGCTTGCTGTTGACGAAGCACATTGTGTTTCTGAATGGGGACACGATTTTCGACCTGCATATCATCGAATTTCAAGATTAAAAACTATTCTTCCTAAAGTTCCAATCCTAGCTTTGACAGCAACGGCAACAGAAAAAATTCAGCAAGAAATTGTAGAAAAACTTGAATTAAATCAACCCGATGTTTTTAAATCTTCTTTAAAAAGAGAAAATCTTTCATACAATGTTTTTCTTTCTGCTGATAAGAAAAATGATTTGATTTATTATTTAAAAAAATATCCTGGTTCGAGTATTATTTTTGTTCGAAATCGAAAATTAACCTACGAAATTGCAATTTTTTTAAGTCAAAATGGATTTGATGCCGATTTTTTTCATGCAAAATTAACGAAAGACGAAAAAGAACAAAAGCAACAAGATTGGATGTTGAGTAATTCGCGAATTATGGTTTCGACAAATGCGTTTGGAATGGGAATCGACAAACCAAATGTTCGTACCGTTTTTCATATCGATTTGCCACAAGGAATAGAAGCGTATTATCAAGAAGTTGGGCGCGCTGGGCGTGATGAACAGGAATCCTATGGAATTTATTTGTACAATCCTGATGATCGAATTCAAGCAGAAAATATTTTCAAAGCAAATTTACCTTCGCAACAAGATTTTATCAAAATTGGAAATTGTTTATTTAGTCAATTGCAATTGGCGGAAGGCGAATTAACGGAAATGAATTATCAGTTGGATATTCCAAAATTTACAGAAAAATTTGGTTTAAATCTTAAAATGGTTCTTCAATTTTTAGAATTTCTCAATACGAAAGAAGTCATTCAGCAAAAAAATTATTCACAAAATAGTAGTATTCAAATTTTGGCGTCACCACATTCGATTAATTTGAATGAAAACCGAATTTTTGATTATTTACAACGTCATTATCCTGGAATTTATACTTATAATAGAGAAATTTCGGAAAGTAAAATGGCGTTTGAGTTGCACATGAGTATTGGCGACATTAGAAATAGCTTACACGAATATGCAAAAAATGGTTCTATTGATTATTCGGATCGATTTTTAGCGCGATTTAGATTTCTTGTTCCGCGCGATTCGAATGCGTTTAAAAATAAATTGTGGAAAGATTTCGAATCAATTCAAGTAAATAACTGGAAACGTTTGCAAGCAATGGCTTATTATGCCGAACAAAATACAATTTGTCGAGAACGTTTGTTATTTGGATATTTTAATCAAAAATCTGATCAAAATTGTGGTAAATGTGATGTTTGTCAATCCAAAAAACAAAATGAAAACTTTAATTCATCTGATTTAATTGAATATTTGAAAGAAGGTACAAAAACGCAAGCCGAAATCCTTTCAAAATTCATAAATTCGCCAAAAGATAAAATCGTCGAAGAATTGCAATATTTGATAGACGAAATGCGAGTTCAACCAATTGGATTCGATTCTTATAAACTAATAGAATAAAAATGCGAGTAGTCTTTATGGGTACGCCCGAATTTGCGGCGACATCTTTGAATGAAATCAATACAAATAGTCATCACGAAATAGTTGGAGTTGTTACTGTTCCAGATAAACCGTCTGGTAGAGGGCAAAAAATGAATATTTCTGATGTCAAAAAATATGCAGTTGAACATAATTTGCCTTTAGCACAACCAGAAAAATTACGCGACGAAGCTTTTATCGAAACATTAAAAAGCTGGAATGCGGATGTTTTTGTTGTAGTGGCTTTTCGTATGTTGCCGCAAGTTGTTTGGTCAATTCCGTCGAAAGGAACTTTTAATTTACATGGTTCACTTCTTCCACAATATCGTGGTGCAGCTCCTATCAATTGGGCTGTGATGAATGGTGATCAGGAAACTGGAGTAACGACCTTCTTAATTGATGAAAAAATTGATACTGGAAATATCTTAATTTCTGATAAAGTAGAAATTGGAGAAAATGATAATGTAGGAAAAATTCATGACGAATTAATGCATATCGGTGCAAAATTAGTTGTGAAAACTTTGGATGGTTTAGAAAATGATTCATTAAAACCGCATCCACAAGACGAAACAACAGAATTGAAACATGCTCCAAAAATCTTTAAAGAAGATTGTAAAATAGATTGGAACGATTCAATCAATGCTATTCACAACAAAATTAGAGGACTTTCTCCTTATCCTTGTGCGTGGACAACTTTTGGAAATGGCGAAAATTACAAATCGTTAAAAATATATGCTGGTCTAAAAACGGATATTGTTATTGATGGAAAAGATTATCAATTGATTTTACAAAAAAATAACCTTTATATCAATCTACCTCAAGGAGTTTATGAAATTTTAGAACTTCAACCGGAAGGAAAGCGTCGTATGACAGCCAAAGATTTCATCAACGGACATCAAAACGAGGATACCTTATTCGTAAAATAAGTACTTATTTACTGATTTTTGACACAAATTTCATAAAATTTTGCATTTTTATTGAAATTTTTTGCGTTGAAACTTGCACAAATAAAGGGAAAGAGTATATTTGTGTATAAATTAATTTAAAAAGTTACAACTATGAACAAATCAGAACTTATCGATGCGATTGCAGCTGACGCTGGAATTTCTAAAGAAGCTGCTAAAAAAGCCTTAAACTCATTTACAGAAAATGTAACTAAAGCTTTAGCAAAAGGAGACAAAGTTGCTTTAGTAGGATTCGGTACTTTCTCAACTTCTGAGAGAGCTGCAAGAACAGGTATCAACCCACAAACTAAAAAAGAAATCAAAATTGCTGCTAAAACAGTAGCTAAATTTAAAGCTGGATCTGAATTATCAGGAGCAGTTGATACAAAAAAGAAAAAATAATATTTCTGATAAAATAAAAAAATCCACTCGTTTGAGTGGATTTTTTTATGCCTTGAAATTTAATTAATTCCTCAAAAAAAATCCTTCAAGTATTCTTGAAGGATTTTTACATTTTGTCTATTTTGATTTTAATTATCTTCTGTTAAATCTGTTTTGTATGTTTCTGGAATTGTAAAGTAATTCACTAAAATTGCAATAAAGATTAATATCAACGGATAAGCTAATCCGATATAAGGTGACATGGCGGCTGAAACAATAATTGTACTTTTGATTAATTCCGTTACAAAAGTTGTTGCTCCTCCAATAAATCCATTCCCCATATTTTGTGCAAATCCCATACTTGTATAACGAATTTTAGTTGGGAAAATTTCTAACATAAATGCACCAAGCGGTCCGTAAGTTGCTGCTCCTGCAATCGAGGTAATTAAACTTACAACTACAATTCCGAAAACTGCTAAATTCGAAATATCATGAACTTCTTTCAATCCTTCTGGATTTCCTAATTTCATGTACAAGAAAAATGATAATGGAATTAAGATAAAACTACAAATCATTCCACCTAACATAACTGGTTTACGGCCTATTTTATCACTTAATGCACCAAACCATTGATAGAAAAATGAACTAAATAATGTAGAGCATAAAACAACAATTAAAACTGTTTCGTAAGGTAAATTAACCGCTCTTTGCAAAAAGAAAAGCGTTACAAATAAAGTTGTTTGCATAATTGTACTTTGTGCTGCATTTCCTCCAAAAATTGCTTTCAACATCAATTTTACATTTCCTGGTGTTGTAAAAGCATCTTTAATTGGTGTTTTAGATGTTTTTCCTTCTTTTTTTAATTGTTCGAAAATTGGACTTTCATGTAAACGTTGACGAATAAAGTAGCTCAAAATTACCAATATTCCACTAAATAAAAATGGAATTCTCCATCCAAAACTTGCAAAAGCCTCTTCTGATAAAAATGATTGTGTTAAGAAAACAACTGATAAACATAATAATAATCCAATTGGAACAGTTGCTTGAATAAACCCTGTGTAAAATCCTCGCTTCTCTGCTGGCGCATGTTCTGCTACATAAATTACCGCACCTGCATATTCTCCACTAATTGCAAGTCCTTGCATAATGCGGCAAAACAATAATAAAACAGGAGCAAACCATCCTACATTATCAAAAGTTGGAATACAACCAATCAAGAATGTTGCTGCTCCCATCATAATTAAAGAAACTAAGAATGAATATTTTCTACCAATACGATCTCCAATACTCCCAAAAATTAATGATCCAATCGGACGGAACATAAATGATGAAACCACTACGGCAAGTGTTTCTAAGAAATGTGACGAACCATCGTTAGGAAATAATTGTGTTGATAATACACTAGCTAAGATGATTGCCAAGAACATATCGTACCATTCGATTAAGGTTCCGACAGATGATGCTAAAATAATTTGGAAAATATTATCCTTCTTCGCAACTGTTTGCGAAGTATCTAAAGTATTTGTACTCATGTTTTTTGTATGATATTAGAAGTTAAATAATGTTGTAAGTTGAAATCTATTGTTATTTGCTAAGTATTTATTCTCTGTTCCAGTTCCTTTAATTGTTGCATCTGCCCATTGCGCTGTACTACGATCATATTCTAATCTAAATTTTAAAGCTTTGCTTAAGGTAAGATCTAAACGAGGAACTACTTTGTACAAATAATTTACAGTACGTGTACCTGGAGTTGCCGAAATTGCGCCCCAATTTGTCGTTACACCATAAGATGTTGATGCAATTGCTCCTTCTACAGGATCTTTGACACCATTATTTCTAACGTAACCTGCAAATAATCCAAATGAAAATTTACCTGTTGAGTTTTGTTGCAAATCAATCCACATACTATGCGTATTCATCGGTTTGTAGGTTTCAACCGCAGTCGGACTCGTTTGATATCCTACAATTCCTCCAAGTTGTACAAAAGATGACGCATCTTGCATCAAATATCCCGCAACAGTTATTTGAAAAGGTTTTGTATTTAACTTAGAATAAGCCATAAACGAAATATTTTCAACTCGTTCGTTAGATTTAACAGGAGGATTTCCTGAAGATAATTTTGGTTTAAGATTTTCATATTGCGCACCAATCCCCGCTGTAAAAACTTGAGATTTATATTGAAATTGAAGATGAGCGGCTGGCATTCCACTATTTCGGAAAGGCTCTGTATTTGGTGTAAAATCTCGTTGCGAATGTAAAGCTGCAATGACTTTAAATTTGTCTGTGAATTTATGTGTCAAACGAACTTGTGGATTACGATTCAAAGCATATACAGGTGCTCCTGTTCCGTAATTCGCAACATTTGGTAAAGCTTCTAAAACTACAAAAGGATGCCAATATTGTCCAATCCCTAATTGTGTCTTTTCCCAATCTAACATTACATAAGCATGTCGCAAACGAAATTCATTGATTCCTCCTTCTGTTGCTCCAAAAAATTCTCCCTCTAAAATACCAGAAGTTTTAGCTCCTAATAATTCTGGCCCTTTCAAATTAGCTCCTGCTCTCGAAACAATTGATAACATATGAAATTTAGATGCATCATTTATATCAGCACCGTTAACATCCAATAATCTATCTTTAGGATATAGTGGTACCAAAACCTCTCCTGCTCCAATCATTTGGCGAGTATCCATGAAAATATCATTTCTGATAAAACCATAAAACTGAACATCTACTTTGTCTTTGTTTTCTTTTTGTAGAATTGGTTCAACTTTGTCTACAGTTACACTATCTACTATATTCTGTTGAGCAGAAACATAGGATGAACTGCAAAAAAGGGCTAAATAGACCAATTTTGTAAACTTTTTACTCATTTTTTTGTGATAATTTTGAATGACTAAAATAATAAAAAGAAAAAAACTAACAAATGTTCGTTATTCATTTATTAATAAATTATTCTAACTTTATCAAATTAGTGATTATTCCCTCGATTTTTTAGGAAATAAATATTTTTAGAAATGATTTTGAAAGATATTTTATGAATATCATATTAAAATTAGTGTACAAAATACACTTATAGACTCGCCTATTAAGAGGAAAATTTAATTAAAAATCGAGAGAAGAAATATAATTTCACAAATGAGGAGAAATTTATCTTCTCTCGTAGTTTTAGTTTTAAAAATGTATGCAAATTTATTAAAAACAGAATTTTATTCAGAATAATAGATAATAAGCTTATGTTAAATCATTACTAAAAGAATATTTTCTAATTATATTTAGTTTTTTTTAAACAAAAAACAGAATTTATGTATAAATATTCAGTCAGTATTATAAAATACTTCTTTTTTTTATTATATTAAGAATTTATAGTAATGAAAAAATTCATTTTTAGTTAATTTTTTAAGTTTTTTTTTAGAAATAAATTAAATGTTGGAGCTATTTTTGCTCTGCAAATTATAACTATGCAAACAAACATTCAAATACATTCTTTAGCTAATGTTGATTTAGAAGAATTATCAACATTATACAACCTTTCTTATCAAAACTATTATGTCTCTATTAATCTTTCTCTTGATCAATTTCGCGGAAAATTGAAAATGGAAGATATTAATCTTAACTTTTCTATTGGTGCGAGTATTGATGGAAAACTGGTTGGCTTTTTACTTTATGGAATAAGAGATTATAATAATATTAAAACTGCTTATATTGGTGGTACTGGAGTTTGTCCTGAACATCGTGGAAAAAAAATCACACAACAAATGTTGGATTTTAGCTTTCCTAAATTAAAAGAACAAAATATAAAAAACATCTTTTTAGAAGTAAATACTAAAAATGATTTTGCTATTAACGCTTATGAAGCTTGTGGTTTCGAAAAAACAAGAACTTTAAATAGCTACAAAGGAATTCCTATTTTGGTCGTAAATCCATTACATGAAATTGTAGAATTTAGTGATTTAGATTTGATTACAAGTGAAAATTTTTGGGACATAAAACCTACTTGGAAAAATGATATTCAAAGTGTAAAAAATATCATCGAAGATTGTCAAATAAATGGAATTTATGAAGATGGAATTTTAGTTGCTTACAAAATTATCAACAAAAATAATACACGTATTTATCAATTTGGTGTTCATCACGATTATAGAAATCGTTATTTAGCTTCAATTCTTTTCAGCGATTTGAAAAATAAAGAGATCAAAATGATTAATGTTGATGAAAGAGAAATCTCTACAAATGATTTTATTCAATCGATGGGATTAGAATTGTATGACAAACAATACGAAATGAAAAAAGAATTATAATAAAAAAGCCTCTAAATAGAGGCTTTTTTACACTACATTACTAAAATATATATTCTCCGGATTTTGAGGATCTATTAATATATCCACATCTCTTCCTTTTTTTAGAATCTCATTAGCATTTACATCTCCAAAATACTCAAATTCTGTATAATAAATTTTTTCAGTATTTGGATGTTTATAAAAAACTTCGATGATATAATCTGGTAAATGATTTTCTCCTAACAAACCTCTTTTTATTTCTATAATATGAGCTTTTACTTTCAGTCCTTTCTTAATTAATCTTGAATGGTTTAAATAATCAAATAAGTAATTAAATCCTAAATATCCCATTAACAAACTACAGAATAGAAAAATTATTCCAAGAAGTTGATTAAAAAAAATTCCAAGATTTAGAAAGGAGCATAAAAGGATAAAACCTAAACTTAAGATTAAACATCCTATACTTATTGACAACTTCATTTTCTTACATTTGATTTGTATTTTTCACAAATCGTACCAAAACAATGAATTTGTCTCAAAATAATAATATTATTTGTTTTTTATTATTAGTTTAATAAGCTGCTGTAAATCTTTTATTTATATGTTTTGCATTTTCAATTTCATCTGCAATAACAACTGCAACATCTTCAACAGACAAAATACTACGTCCTTCTGCATTGAAAACTGGTACATCATTTCCTAAACGATACGTACCTTTTCGCTCTCCAGAAGTTCCTTGATGCATTTCTGGAGCAGGTGAAAAAACAGTCCATTCCAAATCATTATTTTGTTTCAAAACATTGTAATAATCTCTTGCAGCCAAAGCTCCTTGTTTTATTTCTTCAGGAAAACCTGGCGCATCAACAATTTGCAATTCTTTTTGATCATTTACATATAAGCTTCCAGCACCACCAATTACAATCAAACGTTTTACACCAGCTAATTTAGTTGCTTCTTCAATTGCTTTTGCTCCTTTCATATAATCTTCATAAATGTTAGGGTTTGTCCATCCAGCGTTAAAAGCACTCACAACCACATCAGCTCCTTTCAAATCTGTTGCTAAAGCTTGCACATCGTTTACATCTAACGCCACCTTTGCTACATTTTTACTATCTAAAACCTTGTCTGTATTTCGCGCAAATGCTTTGATAGATTGATTTCTATTTACCAATTCTTCTACGATATGTGAGCCTACAAAACCTGTTGCTCCAATTACTGCTACTCTCATTTTATTTAATTTTTAATTTATATTGTAATTATTTTTGTTACATTTAAAAATAAAAAATTTTACTGAAATTCATCAGAAAATTGTTTTAAATTTTTATGATTTAACGATTTAATTAAATCTGATTCAGCATTATCAAATAATTTTTCAAGATTGTTATTCATTTGTTTACCAACAGGACATTCTGGGTTTGTATGATTCATACGACCAAAAATATTTTCTTGATTGACAATTTTATACACATCTCCAAGAAAAATATCGTTAGAATTTTTTACTAAAAAAATTCCTCCTTCTTTTCCTTTTTTTGAATCAATAAAACCAGCTTCTTTTAAGAATTTTATCTCACGACGAACCACAACAGGATTAACATTAATACTTCCCGCAATAAAATCAGAAGTAATTAATTGTCCTTTAAATTTTTCAGCCAAAACTAAAATATGAATCGCCGTTGCAAATCTTAAATTATTCATTTTTATGATTTAATGATGCAAAGATATATTTAATTTTTAAATGTAACAAATTTTGATACATTTTATTAATTAATTTCTATTAAATTTGTAGAATACTACTATACGTATGGAAAATTATAAAAAACATTTATCAAGTATTATTGATCTTACCGAAGAACAATGGACTAAAATTGAAAATGCTTTAGTTGTAAAACATTATAAAAGAAGTGAATTTATTTTACAACCTGGTGAATACTCAGAAGATTATTTTTTTGTTGAATCTGGTGTTATCCGATCTTATACAATTGACGATAATGGAAAAGAACATGTTTTGCAATTTGGCACTGAAAACTGGATTGTAAGCGATAGAAATAGTGCCTTTTGTAAGCAACAATCAAAATTTTATATTCAAGCAATTGAAGACTCTACAGTTATATTATTGAATGAAAAATTAAATGATTTAATTATAAGTCTAAACCCTAATTATTTAGCAGCTCAAAATAAATTAATTCAAAATCATGTCCGTAGTTTGCAAGATCGTATTAATTTGTTACTTGGAGCATCTGCTAAAACTCGTTATTTGGAGTTTATGCGTCTTTACCCTAACCAACTTTCTCGTATACCACAATGGATGATTGCCTCATATTTAGGTATTACTCCCGAAAGTTTAAGTAGAGTTCGTAAAGAAATAGCACATGGATAAGTATAGTTTTGAAATTTTTGTACCAGAAAAACCTAAAAAAAATAATAAACAGATTGCGAAAGTAATCTTATCATTTCTCGCCGTAACTGTAATTAGTTTTGTTTTTTTAGAACTAAATGTATTTAAAAATCAAACCTATTATTATATTTTTATTGGACTTTTAGCAACAGCTGTAGCATATTGGAATGGATATTTCAAGAAACCTTCAACAGAATTGAAAGGTAATTTTGATGGAAAATTAACTTTCTCAAATGAAGGTATTTCAGTAAAAAATCAATTTTATCCAATCAATGAATTGTATTCTATTATCATTGATAATAAAGATTATAAAGGAAAATCTGTTAAAGAGTTTGGTGAATTTGACAACCCAAATGGATCACATGGAATTAGTAACTTGATTACATTAAAAACTAAAGATAATCAATTTGTTGAAGTTTATTTTTTACAAAAATCATTAAGCGAGTTTTCTAAAATCGAATCATTTTTAATTCAATATTACAAAAGCAATTTACTTTCTGAAGATGATTTAATTTCAATCATGCATTTAGAATATGATATTGATAAGAACGAGTTGAGAAAAAAATTAAGATAATTTAATTTTTCACTAACATATAAAAGTTGAGCTATTCTTCATTATTTAATGTAATTTTGTAGCACTTTAAAACAATAATTTATGCAACCAACAGCAGAATGGTTAAAAACTTGGGAATCTAAAAGAGAATTCACTTTAGCTCCTAATGATTTAGAAAAATACTTTACAGATAAAGAAATTGGAGGTGTAGAAATCGACCAAATTGAAATGGGAGAAGTTTCTTTACCATCTGGTAAAATCTTTGTAAACGATCCTTTAGGTGAATATTTATCAATGGATAAAGATCCTTATTTCCTTGAAACACCAAAAGGTAATTTTCCTGTAACTGCAAGTATCGTAAAATTTGAAGACGATGGAGATGTTGAAAATTTGATTGGTTGTATCAAAGTTACTTTCACAAACGAAAAACCTGTTCGTTACGAAGAAGCAATGAAAGGAATTGAGTTGATTGACGAATTACAAGAAGGAGAATACTTTGGTTTTTCTATTGAAAGTGGATTAGCTACAATTGTTGATGCTGAAGCGAAAGATTCTTTTGTGAAATTCATTGATGAATTCGAAAGCAAAGGTGATGTTAATTTATACGATGATTATTTTAATGCATTATTCGTAGAAAATGCTAAAAATAACCCGAAATATCAATCAGAAGAAGGAGATTGGATCAATTGGACAATTCCAAATACAGAATTCAAATCGCCAATTTTTCAAGCTGGTTTTGGAGAAGGAATTTATCCTGCTTACTTTGGATACAATGAAAAAGGAGAAATTGTTGCATTTTATATTCAATTCATCGATGCTGAATTAGAAGATTCAGAAGATGATGACGAATGGTTATAATTAATTTTTCGATCAAATAGTATTTAAAATCCTTCAAGAAATTGAGGGATTTTTTTTCAAAAATATGTATATTAACGTATTGTATATCATATTTAAACAGAATGAGAAAACTTCTACTTTCTATCCTACTTATTATAGGAACAATAAGCTGTTCTAAGAAGATTGATTATCAAAAGACTATCAATGCAATAGAATCCAATCAAAATTTATTTAATAATAATTATAGTTTACATGGAAAAGCAAATCTTTTTTTTGACGATTCTGTCCAATACTTTTATTTTGAAAATGATACAATTGAATATGTAAAAGTTTTTAAATCTAAATTTCTGGATGATTATAAAAATATTATTAAAAATTACGAGCACTTTCCTGCAAAAGTTAGTTTCTATAAATACAAGAATTTTTATTCGATCAAAGTTCAATACATAGCAAATAGTGTAGTACAAACAGATAGTTTACCAGTAAATAATACCCCAGAGTTATCTAAATTATTTTTTGATTCCAAAAAGAAAACTGATTTTTATAAGAATAATCAAATTGTTGGCTTCTATTTTAATAAAAAACTTGAAACTAAAACATATAGATTAAGTAACTATAATAAACTATTTTACATTAAAAGTCTAGAGAATAAAAATAGTTATGAGTTTCAAAATGAATATAAAATCTCTCAAAAATTAAAAGATAATTGGTATTTATTGGAACGAATTGAGTAAAAACAAAAACTCCCGCAAATGCAGGAGTTTTTTAGTTTATAATAAATAATTATTTCGTTTTATACTTCGCGATTCCATCTTGTAACCATTTCAAGTAAACTTCCACATCAAGTTCGGCCTCTAAAGGTTTAGAAAAACGATTTAAATCTTTGTCTACCAAAATATAATAAGGTTGTGCATTTGCATTAAAATGTTCAATCTCAAAAGAAGTCCATTTATTACCAACTGTTTTTAAGACCCTATTATTTAAATATTTAGAAAAAACTTGTTCACTTTCGGGTAAAGGAGTTTGCTCATCAACGTATAACGAAACTAAAACAACATCTTCAGCCAAAATTTTCTTTACACGTTCATCGCTCCAAACACGTTCTTCAACTTTACGGCAATTTGCACACGCATGCCCTGTGAAATCTAACAACATTGGTTTTCCAACTTTCGTTGCGTAAGCTGCGGCCTTATCAAAATCTTTGAATGCAGGAATTCCATGAGGTCCTGCAACCATATTAGGATCATCAAATTTAGCTGTCGCTTGTCCACCACCTACACCTTCGTGGAAACCTCGTGGCGCTTCAGAATATGTCATTGGAGGTGTTAAACCACTTAATAATTTTAATGGTCCACCCCATAAACCTGGAATCATATAAACTGCAAATGTTATTGAAACTAATGCAAATAGCATTCTTGGAACACCAATAGTTTGGACAGGTGAATCTAATTCTAATCTAAATTTACCTAAAAGATATAATCCTAAGAAGATAAAAATTGCAATCCAAAATGCTAAGAAAATTTCTCTTGGCAACCAATTCATTTGCCAAACTAAATCAGCATTAGATAAGAATTTTAAGGCAAAAGCTAATTCAATAAACCCTAAAGAAACTTTGATTGTATTTAACCATCCTCCAGATTTAGGCATTGAATTTAACCATCTTGGAAACATTGCAAACAATGTAAACGGAATAGCTAATGCTAAAGAAAAACCAAACATACCTACAATTAGAGATAAACGACTGCCTCCTTGTGTCGCTTGTACTAACAATGAACCAATAATTGGTCCTGTACAAGAAAAAGACACTAATGCTAATGTGAATGCCATAAAGAAGATTCCAATTAATCCGCCTTTATCAGCACCTTTATCAGCTGCATTTACCCATTTACTTGGTAATGTCAATTCGAAAGCTCCAAAAAATGAAATAGCAAATACAATGAAAATTGCAAAGAATGCTAAATTCACCCACGGATTTGTTGACATTTCATTTAGGACTGATGGTCCAAAAATAACTGTCGCCAATAAACCTAATGCAACATAAATAACAATGATTGATAAACCATAAATAAAGGCTTTACCAACTCCTTCTCCTTTCGATTTACTTTGTTTTGTAAACATACTTACAGTCAAAGGAATCATTGGAAAAATACAAGGCATTAATAGCGCTGCTAATCCTCCTAAAAATCCCAAAGAAAAGATTTTCAATAAACCATTATTTTTCTTTTCGTTATCTGCTAATAAAGAATCATCAACTTTTTTGATTGTATCTTGTGTTGTCGCAACAACCGCTGTAGAATCCTCTTGAACAGAATCTTGTGTAATTTCATTTACTGCAACAGTATCTTTTGCTTCTGTAGCATCTGCTGGCTTTGCCTCTTCTTTCGTCTCTTCAACTTTTGCGGAAGGCGTTAATTTTATCGTTCCGCTTGTTTCATCTGGTGGCAAACAACGTTCGGCATCACACATTTGAAATTCTATTGTGTACGATACATTTACAGGTTTATCACCCGAAACTTTCACTTTTTGAACAAATTTTACTTGATTTTCGTAATATTTTTCATCTTGTTCAAAAATTTGGCTGTATTTATCTATACGTTTTCCAACTTCGCGCGTACCTCCAACCAATTTTGCATTTGCAGCTGGTTTAAATGATGCACTTGCTGGAATTCCAATTCCTCCATCAGGATGTTTCATTGAATAAAGGTGCCAACCTCTATCAATTTTTCCTGTTACCTCGATTTCAAACTCATTTTGTCCAACCTCCTTCACCGAACTCGACCATTTTGCAGGACTAAATAATTGTGCGTTGACTAAAATTGGAAACAAAAAAAGTATCCAAAGTTTCTTTAACATACTGTAATGTTTAAAAAGTTTTTACTTGTTTCTGTCGTTTTGAAACGTTCATCCAAACGATGATTTACCACCCAAATAATCTGATCTTTTTGGTCACAAAGCAACCAAACCTTCTCTTTTTCTAACTTAGAAAGTTTCAAATCTTTCATAAACTTACTCAACAATTTTTTTTGACCTTTCATTCCAATTGGATAAAAGAAATCTCCCTCTTTCACTTTTCTAAGTTTAAGCGGAAACAAAATTGATGTAAAGTCTACTATTTCAGTAGCGTTTTCGTGTGGATTTATCGATTTCACGAACTTCAAATTTAACGAATTGATTTCAATTAACTCATCAAAAATCGTTAATTCATCTTCATTTTCTTCTTCTATTTTTTGCAACAACAAATTTTCTCGATTTTTAATTAATCGATAAGTTGCTGATTTTATTTCACTTCCAGTTTCTGCATCCAAAAATTTAAAAATTTCTTTGCTCGACGAAAATGCATATTTTTCGAACAAATAATGTAAAAATGTTTCTAATGGTTGAAGTTTTTTTAATGCTGAAATTTCAATTTCAATCGGATTATCTCCTGAAAATAAGTTACTTCTAATTTCTTCAACTTTATTTTGTACAATTTGATAATTATCGTTGATATGATTTAAACTTGACAAAAAATTCTCATCAAATTGCGGATGAAGCTCTTTTAGGATTGGCGTAATATGATGACGAATCTTATTTCTGGTATAATCATCCGTCGCATTCGTATAATCTTCTCGCCAATTAATTTCATTTGATTTTGCATATTCCAACAAATCATTTTTCGTGAAATTCAAAAGAGGACGAAAAATTTTTCCATTATCAATTTGCATTCCGACCAAACCTTTCAAACCTGTTCCACGAGAAAGATTAATCAAAAATGTTTCGATATTATCATCTAAATGATGCGCTGTCACCAAAACGTCCAAACGATTTTGTTTTTGAACTTGTTCAAACCACTCATAACGCAAATTTCGGCAAGCCATTTCGACCGAATAATTTCCTGTTTTCTGATAAGCTGCAATATCAAAACGAACTGAATGAAATGGAATATTATATTTTCCGCAATATTCTCTCACAAACATTTCATCACCATTTGCGTCTTCTTCACGCAACTGAAAATTACAATGTGCTACCTGAAAATTTGCAGCAGTTTGACGAAATAAATCTAACAAAACCATGCTATCAATCCCTCCACTAATCGCCAATAAATAACGATGCCTAGAAAAAGAATGTTGTTCTAAAAGTTGCTTAAACTCTTGTTGTATAGATTTATTTTTCATGAAATATAAATGTTCGAAATTAGGAAGAATTCTCGAAAAAGAGTTATACTTTTTTTCTTCGTTCTTATAAAATTTTCCAATAAAAAAGCCTGAAAAACTCAGGCTAAAGATTTATTTTAAACTTTCTAAAGATTTATTTTCAAGAATTTCTAAAGTCGAATCTCTCAATTCAACCATCACCTTATTCAATGTACAAACGCCTTCATTAGGACAATCATCACATTTTTCGTAGTAATTTTTACTTACACATGGCAATAGCGCTATTGGTCCTTCTAAAACACGAATCAAAGAAGCTAAACTAATATCTTTTGGTTCACGTGCTAAGTAATATCCACCACCTTTTCCTTGTTTCGAATTGACGAAACCTAACTTTTTTAAATCCAATAAAATAGCTTCCAAGAATTTTTTAGGAATAACTTCTGTTTCAGAAATCTGGCCAATTAAAACTGGTTTGTTACTTTCTTGTCTGGCCAAATGAGCCATCGCTTTCAGTCCGTATTTTGTCTTTTTTGATAACAATTCTATAAGATTTAACTACAAAAATAACGTTGATTGTTGTATAAAACAAATATAAAATTAAATCGTTGAATCAAGATTTAAAAATATTTTATCAAAAAATCAATTATCTTTTGAGTTGTAGAATTATAGGGATAATTGAGAAATTTTGATGGCGATAAAAAACGATTGACTTTTAAAATCGGTTTCATATGCGAAAAATCTTTGAACCCTGCATAACCTGTTGAAGCTCCAATTCCAGAATTATTAACTCCACCAAAAGGCAAATTTGGATGCAAAACATGCACCAATGTTTCGTTAATTACCACAGAACCAGATGATGTTTGATTTTTAATTTTATCAATAAAAGTAAAATCTTTCGAAAAAATATATAATGCTAAAGGCTTTTCTTTCTGACTGATAAATTCAATTACTTCATATTTTTCTTTAAATGTATAAATCGGAAAAATTGGTCCAAAAATTTCTTCATCATTGATTTTTGCATCTATTGGAACATCTGTCAATAAAGTTGGTTTAATGTACAATTCAGCTTCAATGTATTCATTTCCAAAAGGACAATTTGCACCATTTTCTATTGCATTTTCAATCAAATCTTTTAATCTATTATAATTTTGAAGATTTACAATTCTTGCCAAATCTTTCGATTGAGAAGGATTTTTTCCAAAGACTTTTTCTATATGTTCAATAAACGTTCTTATAAATTTATTTTTAAACTCTTCTTTAATCAAAATATAATCTGGCGCAATACATGTTTGACCAAAATTTATCAACTTTCCCCAAACTGCTTTTTTAACCACTTCTTGCATCGGAATTGTTCCATCAATAATCAAAGGCGACTTTCCTCCTAACTCCAACGTCACCGAAGAAAGATGCTTTGCTCCTGCTTGCATCACAATTTTACCCACTTTTGGTGAACCTGTAAAATGAATATGATTAAACTTTTTGGTTAACAAATAAGTCGTTTCATCAATTTCTCCTTCAATAATTGCAACATGATTTTCATTAAAAGTTTCTGAAACAATTTTATTAAGAACTTTTGAAACATTAGGACAAAACTCCGAAGGTTTAAGAATTGTTGTATTTCCAGCCGAAATACAAGCAACTAAATGCACCAAACACAATTGAAAAGGATAATTCCAAGGCGAAATAATCAAACAATTTCCCAAAGCTTCCGATTGAATTTTAGCTTTTGAACCTAAAAAAAGTAAATTATTTGAAACTGATTTCGCTTTTGTCCAACGATTCAAATTCTTTCGAAATAATCGAATTTCAGCTAAAACTGGAAATATTTCGGTAGAATCAGCTTCTATTTTAGATTTTCTTAAATCCAAAAATAATGCTTCTTCTATTTCAGCACGATGATTTAGAATTGAATTTTCTAAATTTTCTAAACACTCTTTTCGTTGATAAACAGTGAGTTGACGAATATTTATTTTATTCTCAAGTTGCTTATCATAAATCTCATCTATTTTCGTTCTAAAATCTGTCACATGAAAAATTTTGAACAATTAATTTACTACAATTTTGAGTATTTTTAACCCCAAAAATCAACAAATGAAAAATAATCTTACTTTGATTGATAAATTAAATCACATCAAAAATTTATTTATTATTGGTAAAAGTGATGGAAGTTTGAATGAAAAAGAAATTCAAATTATTTCTGACATTGCAAAATTTCATGAACTTTCGCTCAAAGATGTAAGTTATATTTTGAACGAAAACACGAAGTTTGATTTCACATTACCAAAAACGTCTACAGATAGACTTTCTTTGTTGTATGATGCTGTTTTGCTAATGGTTGTAGATTTAAATATTCATCAAAATGAAAAGGCAATATGCATCGATTTAGCTAAAAAATTTGAATTTAATCCCCAAATTATTGATGAATTAATCGAAGATATTTTGAGTTATATTTTAGAGGGAAAAGAATGCGATGAAGTGATGGAATATTTGGTGAAATACTCACATCCTAAGCAAAATTTGAATTAAATTTTATTAAAAAAGTTGGTAAATCGTTAACAAAGAAATCACACTCGTCACTCCTCCTATTACATAGTTTATATTTTTTAAAATAAACGAATCTTCTTCTGATTTTGAATTAAAAAATTTCAGATATAAACCAAAAATAATCATCGAACCAATAACAACTCCTAAAGCAAAAACTGAGCTATTTGGTTGTCCAAAAACATTAACATTATACGAAACCAACGTAGCGCTTAAAAACACATAAAAAGGTATTGGAAAAACATTTATAGCAGATAACAATAATCCATAAATAAATAAATTTTTTTGTTTTACATCACCTTGTTGTTTTAGTTTTTTATTCTTCTTTTTTTGATCTTGTTTCTTCGCAAAAAAGAGAAAATAAATGGTAATAATTACAAAAACAGCTAATCCAACTTCCCTAAAAATTTTGGTAACTTCTTCATTAAAATCAATAAATTTAGCTAGAAAAATTGCCAAATAAACCTGAATGGCAATTGTTGCTGCCGTTCCAGACATAAAAGTATATGCACTTTTAACACCTTCTTGCTTCCCTATTTTCACCACCGTCATATTCAACAATCCTGGAATGGATGATCCGATAAAAGCTGTGAAAATTCCGATTAAAAGTAGTTCTAAATACT
Organism: Empedobacter tilapiae; assembly: GCF_004785645.1. Taxonomy (GTDB): domain Bacteria; phylum Bacteroidota; class Bacteroidia; order Flavobacteriales; family Weeksellaceae; genus Empedobacter; species Empedobacter tilapiae. The sequence continues at coordinate 117,930 of NZ_SRPE01000011.1, forward strand.
GCATTAATTCTTTTTAGAAAGGTTTGCAAATTTATGAATTATAGTTTATTGTTTACTCAAAATAGAATAAGATTCATATCATAAAAAGATCTTAAATTGATTTAATATCTAAGCTTTTATATATTTGCAATTAATATAAAAATACTATGAAAACAAACTTCACGAAATTATTACTATTATCAATTATTTCAACTTCTATTTTTACTTCTTGTAAAAATGATGACAATGATGATCTACCTTCAAAAAATGAAAAAAAAGTAATTAAAAAAATCAAATCTACTGGCTATGAATTTATAAATGGAACAGAAACAGAAGATGTAAGTGAAGGAACTTTTATTTATGATAAAGATTATAAAAAATTATTAAATGTAAATTATACAAATGGAATGATTTCAACATATAAATATGATACAAATGATAATTTAATTTTAGTAGAATACAAAGGCGCTACAAATCCTCTTGAAAATAGTACATTAAATTTATTTTACAACGGAAATAAATTAGCTTATACACAAACTGTTGAGTCTGGTACTATTACACAACGTAATGAATATTATTACAACAACTTAGGGAAGTTTAATAAAGAAATTGTTTGCAGCAATGGTAATACATGTAATGGAGATCAAAATGCTATTTATTCCTATACAAATAATAATATTACATCCGTTATTGACAAAACATTTGGAAGTTGGTTTAGTGATGGGATGAAAAATTTATATGAATTCGATAAATCAAATAGTCCTTACAAAAATTCTCAAGAAGTAATTAGAATTCTTCAAAATCAATTTATGCATTCTTATAGTGAAAATAATGTAGTTAAAGAAACGCAATATTGGAGTTTATCAAATTCAGAACCTAATAGAATTGTAACTTACACTTACACGTATGACAAAGATAATTTTCCTATTTTAATTGTAGGAAAAGATGAAAAGGGAAATAATTATTTTAAAGTAGAGTACGAATATTATAACTAAAAAAAAACCACTTCAAATGAAGTGGTTTTATATTTTATTTTGTTCAAAAAATTACAATGAAGCTAATTGTTCTTCAATTTGTGCAATTTTTTCTAAAGCATCTGCTTCTTTTTTGCGTTCTGCATTAATTACTTGTTCTGGCGCTCCTGCAACAAATTTTTCGTTTGATAATTTTTTACGAACTGAATTTAAGAAACCTTGGTTGTAATCCAACTCTTTTTGTAATTTCTCGCGTTCAGCTTCAATATCGATATTATCAGACATCGGAACCATAAATTCTAACGTACCAACACGGAAAGCAAAACCTTTTTCTGGTTTATCACCTGTATTGAAATTAGAAACATTTCCTAATTTAGAGAAAACATCAACATAAATTTCGTTCGCTGCTTGTGTATCAGCAAAAACTTCTAACGCTTCTTTTGGCGACATTCCTTTTTCTGAACGTAATCCACGAATAGCAGTTATTGCTTCTTTTGTATTTTCGAAATTTTTGATAATTTCTTCGTTAAAAGATGTTACTTCTGGATATTTAGAAATAATCAAGGCTTCATCATCCGTTCTTTCAGCAATTAAATGCCAAATTTCTTCTGTTAAGAAAGGCATAAATGGATGTAAAACTTTCAATACATTTTCTAAATAAGAAATTGTTGCTGCATAAGTTTTTGCATCAATTGGCTCACCAAAAGTAGGTTTAATCGCTTCTAAATACCAAGAACAAAAATCATCCCAAATCAATTTATAAATTGCCATCAATGAATCAGATAAACGATATTGATCATAATTATGTTCGATATCTGCTAATGCTTGTTGGAATTTATTTTCGAACCAATCAACCGCTTTTGCTTGAGCAGAAGTTTGTTCTAAATCTTCTTTCACTTCCCAACCTTTGATTAAACGGAAAGCATTCCAAATTTTATTAGCAAAATTACGTCCTTGTAGACACAAATCAACATCGAAAGGTAAATCATTTCCAGCAGGCGCCGTTAACAACATTCCCATACGTGTTGCATCTGCACCGTATTCGTTCATCAATTCAATTGGATCTGGTGAGTTCCCTAACGATTTCGACATTTTACGACCTTGTTTATCACGAACAATTCCTGTAAAATATACATTTTCGAAAGGTAATTCGTTACGATATTCATATCCAGCCACAATCATACGCGCAACCCAGAAGAAAATAATATCTGGACCAGTTACTAAATCTTGTGTTGGATAATAATAATTTATTTCTTCATTTTCTGGCTCATTGATTCCGTTGAAAACAGAAATTGGCCATAACCAAGAAGAAAACCATGTATCTAAAGCATCTTCATCTTGACGTAAATCTTCGATTGTTAATGCTGTATTTCCTGTTTTTTCTTGCGCTAATGGTAAAGCTTCTTTTTTTGTTAAAGCAACAACAAAATCTTCGTTTCCATCACCATAGAAAAATGCAGGAATTTGGTGTCCCCACCATAATTGACGAGAAATGTTCCAATCTGTTACATTTTCCATCCAATTACGATACGTATTTTTAAATTTCGCTGGATGAAATTTAATTGTATCATTCATTACATTATCTAATGCAGGTTTTGCTAAATCTGTCATTTTCAAAAACCATTGATTTGAGATTTTTGGCTCAATTACAACTCCTGTTCTTTCAGATGTTCCTACATTATTTTTATAATCTTCTATTTTTTCAAGTAAACCTTTTTCTTCTAATTCTTTCTCAATTTCTTTACGAACTTTGAAGCGATCCATTCCTGCATATTGCATTCCATAATCGTTCAATTTAGCATCATCAGTAAAGATATCTATGAATTCTAAATTATGTTTTTTACCTAATTCGTAATCATTTGTATCGTGCGCAGGCGTTACTTTAAGACATCCTGTACCGAATTCTAAATCAACATATTCATCTTCAATAATACTAACTTCTCGACCAACGATAGGAACAATTACTTTTTGACCTTTTAACCATTGATAACGTTCGTCATTTGGATTGATACAAACTGCAGTATCCCCAAAAATTGTTTCTGGACGAGTTGTTGCAACCACAATATATTTATCTGAACCAACAACTTTATATTTTAAATAGAATAACTTTCCATTTTTCTCTTTGTAGATAACTTCTTCGTCAGAAATATTTGTTTTTGCTTCTGGATCCCAATTTACCATACGGTATCCGCGGTAAATTAATCCTTTGTTATATAAATCAACAAAAACACGTTGAACAGATTCAGATAAGTCTGGATCCATTGTAAATTTTGTACGATCCCAATCACAAGAAGCTCCTAACTTTTTTAATTGATCTAAAATGATTCCACCATGTTTATGAGTCCAATCCCAAGCATGATTAAGGAACTCTTCACGACCAATATCAAATTTTGAAACACCTTCTTCTTTTAATTTCGCAACAACTTTCGCCTCAGTAGCAATTGAAGCATGGTCAGTTCCTGGTACCCAACAAGCGTTATATCCACGCATACGTGCACGACGAATCAATACATCTTGAATTGTATTGTTCAACATATGTCCCATGTGCAAGACTCCTGTGACGTTTGGTGGTGGTATTACAATTGTATAAGCTTTTCTTTCATCCGGAGTAGATTTGAAATATTTTTTCTCCATCCAGTATTCATACCATTTTCCTTCAACCTCTGTAGGCGTATATTTTGATGCGATTTCCATTATTTAATTATGACTTAAAAACAAATTTGGGCAAATTTACATAATCTGCCCAATAAATGTTCGATATTTATAAATGATTTATTTATTAATAATTTCTACAAGTTTAATAAGATCTGATTCTTTCTTTACATTTAGATTATTTGATTTAACGATAGATTCTACATCTTTACCAATTAAATTTCCAATTTTTTTGACAGAAGAAGGTATATTAAATAGTTTATCATCAAAACCAAGCATTAACTTATCTTGCTTAAAGTAATTCTTTTTATTAGAAGCATTCAATCCGCTAGCACCCAAACCATCAGTATAATCTATTGCGTATTTCTTATAAAGAACTATTTTATCTTCTGGTGATGATAATACTTGTAAATATCTTGAAGTTAATTTATCATTTTCAATAAAATTGACCAATTTAAAAATCTTAGTATTATCAAAAACAATAATTTGGTTTGACATTCTATTCATTTTATATAAATATCCATCTCTTATATACTCAAAATCATCTAAGAAAGCATTATATCTTAATTTTTCTTTTTCCTTGTAGCCACTTATACTTGCATTTCGAAAATCAGTATCAAAATACTCATCTTTTCTAGTATTAATTTCATTAAATTTGTTCATTTTCAAATCTGCAGAAATAGTATGAAGATTATATTCACTTAAAGTTCCACCTGGAGTTGCAGGCATTCCTTGCCCAAAAACGAATAGTGAGGCACAAAAAAGGAATGGTAAAATAAAATTTTTCATATTAATTAATTTTTATTAAATATAATAGAATATTTTTCATTAACTATTTAAAATTATACATTTATAGTAAAATTCTTTTTGTACATTTGATTATAAACTAATTATCATCATGAAAAAAATAATGTTTGTAGGTGTTTTTGCTTTAGGCTTTTCAAGTTTATTTGCTCAGACACTTAGTTTAGAAAAAGAAGAAATTCAATTTGGAAATATAAAGTTGAATACAGATGTAACTTCTAAGATAAAAGTAACGAATACAGGTGATAAACCTTTAATACTTAAAAGTGTTGTTGGCTCTTGTGGCTGTACAGTTCCTGAATATCCTACAACTCCTATTGCTCCAGGAAGTTCTGCTAATATTACAGTTAAATATTCTAGTGGATCTGTTGCTGGAGATTTCAATAAATCTGTAACAATTACATCAAATGACCCTGCTTCTTCTCGTAAAATTTTTAGAATAAAAGGAAAAGCTGAATAATATTAAAAAGAGTAAGTTACTTAACTTGCTCTTTTTTTTCTTCCTTTAGAAAGTTATAAATATTCTCTTTTTGCTTCTTATTCATCTCTTTAAAATAAAATCCTTTTTTCACATCAGTCGAATCTATTTGTTGAGGGTAGCCATCATATATTAAATAAGAATTCAATGTGGTACGACTTATAGCAGGAACTTTTGTTGAATAAATCAAAGGATAATCTATTGGATAATTATAAGTTAAATTCCCTATTCTTTTACGAGAAAATTTGATTTCGTTGTAATTCGCAGGAATAAATATCTGTTTTAATTCTATTTTCCTTAGATAAGAAAAAGATCTAATATTATCTAAATGAAAAAATTTCGTCATAAAAGGAAAAACGATGAATATTACAATAAGAAATACACAACAAAAACTTAATTCTTTAGAATATTTAACTACTAATTTTGTATTCAAAAAAATTAAAATAATCAATCCATCAATAACTAAAATATCTAATAAAAATCTGAATTGAGGTGAAAAGAATAACATTATCAATAACTTAATCCAACAACAAATTGTTAGTAATTGAAAAGTATATTTCTTTTTATAAAAACTTATTATAGTTGAAAAAATCATCAACATTAAAATAAGAATCATAATCAATGATCTACTTGAATTATAAAATAAAATTGCTTTTAAATATTCAAAAATATTCATTTCTCTAACCTCTTCAAAAGTGTATGAATCTTTAAGCGGAATAAATTTTCCATTTTGACCTGATAATTCATATAATCTTTTTGGCGATGCCCAAGATAGACTCTCAAAAGAAGTGAAACCTAACGGAAATATAGGGTTTGCTGAAATTATGATTCCTTTGAAAATAAATAGAATTACTACAAAAAATATTAATAATAAATTTTTGTCTTTTAAATTTTTATATTCTTTATTTCTCAAATATTCAATTCCAAAAAACAATAATAACACAATACTTATTGGTTTTATTACAAATAAAATAGTTGCGTAAAACAAATAATTTGACGTGTTATTTTCTAATTTAGAGTTTACATATTCGTGAATCAATAATATTGATAAGATAAATACAGGAAGATCTGGTGAAGGTGTATTCAAAAAAAATAAAAATAATGCATTAAAAAAAAGTAATTTATAATACTTATATTCAAAAATATACAAATTAAAAATTATAAATAGACTAAAATTTAAGCGATAATAAATATCTAAACTCTCATTTACAGAAGCTTGTAATATATGCCAAAAACTATTTTGTGCAAGAATCCACTCAAAATTCGAAAGTCCTTTTACAAAACCTGCATAATCTAACCATTTTATTGTTGGAACATAGTAACCAAAGTGATCTAAAATATATGGATATGTTACTGTAGTTAATAACCCGAAAAAACTAAACACATAAAAATATAACGATATGTTTCTCATTTTCTTGAAAGATTTCTTCAATTCATTTTTGTGATAAATCAATGAAATCAATGAAACTACGATTAAAATTATTTCATAAATATTATTTAAAGGAATAAAAAAAGCAGAAAGAAAACCTAATACTCCTACTCCAATCATTCCATTTAAGACAGTAAATGAAATTGAATAATTTAGTATAGGAAAGACTTTTTTAAAAATTAATCCAAATCCAAAAAAAAATAAAATCAGTAAAACTGATAAAACAGCTTGAACAATCATTATTTACCTAATAATCTTGATGTTACATGACTACTAAATGTTTCATTTATTTTGGTATCAACAAATTCTACAATCATTGTACCGTCAAAATCTTCTACTGAAATTATTTTTATTTTATTATTTAATTGAATATTCTTAGAATTTAAATATTTCAAAAATTCATCAGAAGAGCCTGTTACAGCACAAATCTCAACTAAATCGCCTTGTTTAAATTCTGATAACTTTTTATAATTTACTTGATCAAATCTTCCTTCTTTATCAGGAATAGGAGAACCATGAGGATCTAATTTAGGATAATTCAATAATTCATCCATTTTATCGAAAAAAATTGAACTTTGAATATGTTCTATTTGCTCAGCTATCTCATGAACTTGCTCCCAACCAAATCCCATTTTTTCCACTAAAAACATTTCGGTTAAACGATGTTTTCTTACAATTAAAGAAGCTTTTATTCGTCCTTTATCAGACAACCGAAGAGGTTTATATGACTCATAAATAACTAAATCTTTTTCAGCTAATTTTTTCATCATACTATTTACTGTAGGCATTTTTATTTCTAAATGCTTGCTTAAATCTTTCACGTTTACTTCTCCTTTACCATTTTTAGATAAGTGAAATAAAGCTTTTAAGTAATTTTCTTCGACCAATGAATTCATAGGAACAAATATAGTTGAAAGATTTATTTAAACATAAAAAGTGTTGTTTTAAATATTTTTGTTAGATTTGTCTAACTTTTAAATTAAAAATAAAATAATATTAAAACATGAAGACGAAACTTTATTTACTTACTGTCTTAACCTCCATTCTATCTAATGCTCAAGAACAGAAAGATAGCATTAGCGTAAAAGATTCTTTTGAAAATTTGGATGAGATTGTTGTTACGGGAACAATGAAAGCTGTAAAAAAATCTGATAGTCCAGTTCCAATTGAAATCTATACGCCAAAATTTTTTCAAAAAAATCCAACTCCTTCATTGTTTGACGCTGTACAGTTAATAAATGGTGTTCAACCGCAATTAAATTGTAACGTTTGCAATACAGGTGATATTCATATTAATGGAATGGAAGGTCCATATACCATGATTTTAATTGATGGAATGCCAATTGTTTCTTCTCTATCTACAGTTTATGGTTTGAGCGGAATTCCAAATTCTTTAGTTGAACGAATAGAAGTCGTAAAAGGACCAGCATCTTCCCTTTATGGAACAGAAGCCATGGGCGGTATAATTAATGTAATTACAAAATCTCCAAAATCTGCTCCAAAATTATCTTTGGATGCTTTTACAACTTCTTGGTTGGAAACCAATCTTGATGGAGGATACAAATATAATATTGGACAAAAAGTAAATGGTTTATTTGGCTTTAATTACTTTAAATATGGTAATAAAAAAGATAAAAATAACGATGGTTTTACAGATGTAACTCTACAAGATCGTATCACGTTATTTAATAAACTTGATTTTGAACGTCAAGAAAATAGAACAGCGTCTGTTGCTTTACGTTATTTATACGAAGATAGATGGGGAGGTCAAATGAATTGGAAAAGAAAATTACACAGAGGAAGTGACGAAGTTTATGCTGAAAGTATTATGACAAATCGTTTTGAAGCGATAGGAATGTATCAATTACCTGTAAAAGAAAAAATAATGACTCAATTTTCTTATAATTTTCATCAACAGAATTCATTTTATGGTCTAGAATCTTATCAAGGAAAACAACAGGTTATTTTTGCTCAAGCTTATTGGGATAAAATAATTGGAAAACATAGTTTACTTTTAGGATCTTCATTTAAATACACTTATTACGATGATAACACAAGAGGTACTGGAGAATATGATGAGAATAATAATCTAATCAAGAACAACCCAATGAATACACCTATTCCTGGTGTTTTTGTACAAGACGAATGGACTTTGAATACTGAAAATAAGCTTTTGATTGGTTATCGATTTGATTACGATAAAACACATAAAGGAATACATTCACCAAGAGTAGCTTACAAATTTTCGCCTTCATCTCATCATACTTTAAGAGCAAGTTTTGGTACAGGATTTCGCGTTGTGAATGTTTTCACAGAAGATCATCGGGCATTAACTGGAGCTAGACAAGTAGTTTTTGAGAATGAATTAAAACCTGAAAAATCATATAATGGAAATATTAATTATGTGTTTAAACTACCAACTTCTTTTGCAGCTCTAAATTTTGATTTTACAACATTCTATTCTTATTTCACAAATAAAATTATTGCTGACACAGACACAGATGAAACAAAGATTATCTACGATAATTTAAACGGACACGCAATTTCTCAAGGAGTTTCTTTAAATATAGATGCAACATTTGACTTTCCTTTAAAAATAATGCTTGGCGCTACCTATATGGATGTTTACAAAAAAGAAGATGATGAAAAAGAAGTTCAATATCACGCACCAAAATGGTCTGGAAATTTCTTAGCAAGTTATACATTCAAAAAAGGTTTTACTATTGATTTAACCGCCAATTATAATGACAAAATGAAATTACCTCGCGTGGAAAATGATTATCGACCAGAATATTCAAAACCAACTTTTATTGCAAATATTCAATTAAGTAAATCATTTAAGAATAATATTGAAATCTATGGTGGAGTAAAAAATATTTTTAATGTTTTACCAAAAGGCGATGTAATTGCTCGTTGGTGGGATCCATTTGGAGAACCTGGAAATGGCGTTACTCCTCCTAAAGGAAGAAACGATGTTATTTTTGAGCCAAATGATTACAGCTATACACCTATGCAGGGAACAAGAGGTTTTATAGGTGTCCGATACAATTTACGTTAATGAAAATCTGGTACTTCATATTCATTTTATCATCATTGAATCTCCAAGCACAGATTTCATTAGAAAAATTTAATTCAATTTTTAATGAAAATCCTAAACCAATTCTACTTTATTTTTCTACTAATTGGTGTAGTTACTGTATGATTCAAAAGAAACAATTAAAAAAAGATGATGAATTACTTCAAATTCTAAATAATGACATTTATTTTATTGAATTTGACGCAGAAACGAATGAACCAATTATTTTTTTAAACAAAAAATATGAGCCTAAATCAAATAAAAAAACTCACCCGTTTTTAGAAGAATTTACTGATAAAAACGAACAAATTAGTTATCCATATTGGGTTTTAATCTCAAAAGATTATAAAATTGAAATGACTTATACAGGATTAATTAAAAATAAACCACTAAAACTTTTATTGAAAAAGTATTTACAAAAACCTTAATTTTTAGATTTACAAAAAAGCCTCAATTAATATTGAGGCTTTTTAATCACAAAAATTTACTCAAACGCAATTATCGAAAGTTTTGGATTTTCAATAATCTCTTTTTGTTTAAGCTTTTCTATATCAATCACACCAACAATATGGTTGTAATTTTTACTTTGATAACGCTCTTCTATTTCATCAAATATGTTTGAAACATCATCTGCTTGATTCTCAAAACCGATATAAATTCGTTTTTTTCCTGTTTGATTAAAAACTCCTTCTTCTTGGTTTTCATATTTTCGAATCGAATATTGATAATCATATTTCAACGCAGAAATATCACTCAAAACAGCCGAAGAAGTCGGGAAACGCCCTGCTCCTTTTCCATATAAAAATTGTTCATCCGAAAGCGAGCTTCCAATTAAAACACCATTATATTCATTGTTTACAAGTGCAATTGTTTTATTTAATTCAACAAAAGTTGGTAAAACTGTTGATGTTATTTCACCTGTTTGATGATTAATTTTAGAATTCGCAATCAACTTTATAGTATAATTTTTTTCTTTCGCGTATTTAAAATCTTCCACTTTCAATGAGGTAATTCCTTTTCGAATAACTTGATCAACATCAATCTTTTTACCGAAAGCATGCAACGTAATAATTGCTAATTTACTCGACGCATCAAAACCTTCTACATCAGCCGTTGGATCAGCTTCTGCAAAACCACTTTCTTGCGCCGCTTTTAAGGCATCTTGATACGACTCATTTTCATTTGCCATTTTCGTCAAAATATAATTTGTTGTACCATTTACAATTCCAGAAACATAATTCAATAAGTCATTATCAAAATATTCTTCTAAATTTCTAATAATTGGAACTGAACCACAAACAGAGGCTTCATAAAGAAAAGAAACATTATTTTTTGCTTGCAAATCCAATAATTTTTTGTGATGATCTGCAATCAATTTTTTATTTGCACTTACCACATGCTTCCCTTTATTGAACGCTTTTATTATGATATCATGTGCCGCATCAGCATCAGAAATTAATTCTACAACTACATTTATTTCATCATCATTTAAGATCTCATCTGCGTTTGTCGAAAACAATTCAGAAGGAGCATTTCTTGGTTTAGAAGCATCTTTAATTACAATTTTTTTTATTACTGCATTCAATTGTGGTTTTTCTTCTAAAACCTTGTAAATTCCCTCTCCCACAACTCCAAACCCGAACAATCCAATATTTATTTTTCTCATTTATTTGTTTTGTTTTTAAATATTTATCAAAGAAAAATGAAGAAAAAAAATGGTTCAATTGCTATAAAAACAATTGAACCATTTTGAATAAAAAATATTATTGAATGATTGGTTTACAGTAGTTTTTATTCATCTTTCCTATAAGGATGGATTTAGCACCTTGATTCGTTAATCAGGTTGCTAAAGTTTCTTTGGGCCATTTCCCTCCACTTTTCTTGATAAAATGTAAATTTTAATGAACTATTTCTGACGACAAATTTAGGCGAAAGAATTCTATATTTCCAAATTTATTTTTCTTTAAAAGTTTAATACTTTCTAAAAAGTATACGTATTTTAATATTATTTAGAATTTAATTCTATGATTATACATATATTAAAATATTATTCTAATAATACAAAAGAAAATAAAAAACAAATCACAAAATAGTTTTATGAATATTTTAAATTTTTAAAATATTATTCTATAAACACTATAACAATACAAATTATAAAATATTATTTCCTTTAATAATTAATTAAACAGAATTATTTTCTAAAAAAAGACTATTTCAAACTATAAAATCAATTACAATATTCACAATGATTAACATATTTTATTTCATCTTTTATAAATAATCATTTTAATCATTATCATTTTTTTATTTTAAGCAGAATAGATAATTTTGCAGATACCTTATGAAGAAAGATGGAGGGATTAGGCCCGCAGATATCTTGGCAACCCAAAGCAAAGTTGGGTGCTACATCCTACTCTAAATAGAGAAAGATAAGGACTTACTTCACAAATTCTTCCTATAAGGTTTTTAAAATATTTAGAATGAAATTAGACGATATACTAAAAGAGCGTATTGTAATTTTAGATGGTGCAATGGGAACAATGATCCAAAAGCACAATTTACAGGAGGAAGATTATCGCGGAGAACGATTCAAGGATTTTCATACTTCTTTAAAAGGAAATAACGATTTATTGGTTTTAACACAACCACAAATCATTAAAGATATACACAAAGAATATTTGGCTGCTGGTGCGGATTTGATAGAAACCAATACGTTCAATGCTAATATTATTTCTATGGTTGATTATGACATGGTTGATTTGGTTGATGAATTAAACTACGAAGCAGTTCGTTTAGCTAAAGAAGCTTGTGAGGAATATTCTACTCCTGACAAACCTCGTTTTGTAGTGGGGTCTTTAGGTCCTACAAACAAAACAGCGTCAATTTCTCCACAAGTTAACGACCCAAGTTATCGAGATGTTGATTTTGATCTATTGGCAAATGTTTATTATCGTCAAGCAAAAACAATGTTAGAAGCTGGTGTTGATGTACTTTTAGTTGAGACTATTTTTGATACTTTAAATGCGAAAGCTGCATTTTATGGAATTCAAGATGCGATAGAAAAAACAGGAATCAATGTTCCATTGATGGCTTCAGGAACAATTACAGATAAATCGGGACGAACTCTTTCTGGTCAAACGACTGAAGCTTTCTTAATTTCATTAGAACATATTGATTTAATTTCAGTTGGATTAAATTGTGCTTTAGGTGCAACAGATTTGATTCCATATTTGGAAGTATTAGCCGAAAAAGCGCCATTTTATGTCAGCGCATATCCAAATGCTGGTTTACCAAACGCTTTCGGTGGATACGATGAAACTCCTGAAATGATGCGAGATTTCATTAAACCTTTCTTAGATAAAAAATTGGTTAATATTTTAGGCGGATGTTGTGGAACTACCCCAGAGCACATCAAATTGATGGCAGATTTAGCAAAAGAATACGAACCTCGAAAAATTGATGAGCGATGTCAGGCGTAAAAATTCAACTTTCTGGATTAGAACCTTTAATTGTACGCGAAAATTCAAACTTTGTAAATGTTGGTGAACGTACAAATGTAACTGGTTCTAAAAAATTCTTGCGATTAATCAAAGAAGAAAAATTTGAAGAAGCACTTCAAGTTGCACGTGACCAAGTAGATGGTGGCGCGCAAATTATCGATATCAATATGGATGAAGGTATGCTTGATGGTGTGGCTTCTATGGTAAAATATTTGCGTTTGATTGCTTCTGAACCTGATATTTCGAAAGTTCCAATTATGATTGACTCTTCGAAATGGGAAATAATCGAAGCTGGGCTGAAAAATGTTCAAGGTAAAGCAATTGTCAACTCAATTTCATTAAAAGAAGGCGAAGAATTATTTATCGAACATGCGAAGAAAATCAAACGTTATGGTGCTGCAACAGTGGTTATGGCGTTTGATGAAAAAGGTCAAGCTGATAATTACGAACGCAGAATTGAAATCGTAAAACGTTCGTATGATATTTTAGTCAATCAAGTAAATTTCAATCCAAGAGATATCATTTTTGATGTAAATATTTTTCCTGTAGCAACAGGAATGGACGAACATCGCCGTAATGCTATCGACTTTTTTGAAGCTACAAAATGGATCAAAGAAAATCTTCCGCATGCATTAGTTTCAGGTGGAGTTTCGAATGTTTCGTTTTCGTTCCGTGGAAATAATGCAGTTCGCGAAGCGATGCATACAGCGTTTTTATATCACGCTATCAAACACGGAATGGATATGGGAATTGTCAATCCAGAAATGATTGAGATTTATGATGATATTCCAAAAGATTTATTAGAACACGTTGAAGATGTCTTATTAGACAGACGAGATGATGCAACAGAACGTTTGATTGATTTTGCTGAACATCTAAAAGGTGTTACAAAAGAGAAAAAGAAAGATGATGCTTGGCGCGAATTACCTTTGGAAAAACGAATTGAAATTTCTTTAGTAAAAGGAATAACAGAATTTATTGACGAAGATACTGCGGAAGCTTTAGAAAAAATTGGTTCGCCTTTACGCGTTATCGAAGGTCCTTTGATGGATGGAATGAATGTCGTTGGAGATCTTTTTGGAAGCGGAAAAATGTTCTTACCTCAGGTTGTGAAATCAGCGCGTGTAATGAAAAAGTCGGTTGCTTATTTAACGCCTTTTTTAGAGGAAGAAAAACTTAGAAATAAAACAGACAAAGAGCCTTCTAAAATCTTAATGGCAACTGTAAAAGGTGATGTTCACGATATCGGAAAAAATATTGTTTCAGTTGTTTTAAGTTGTAATGGTTTCGAAATTATCGATTTAGGCGTAATGGTTTCTTCTGAAACGATTTTAGATGAAGCGCAAAAAAATAATGTCGATGTGATTGGTCTTTCTGGATTGATTACGCCTTCGTTAGATGAAATGGTACATGTTGCCAAAGAAATGAAACGTCTTAATCTTGATATTCCATTAATGATTGGTGGTGCAACGACTTCTAAAGCTCATACAGCTGTTAAAATTGCGCCAGAATATGATAAAGCGATTCATGTTTTAGATGCTTCGCGTTCAGTTACGATTTGTCAAAAATTAATTGGAAATCAACAGGCAGAATTACTTACAGAAACAACTACTGATTATACAAAAATTAGAGAAGGTTTCTTAAATCGTGCTGTATCAAAGGAATATCTATCGATTGAAGATGCTCGAAAAAATAAATTGAAAGTTAATTTTGAAGAAAATAAACCTTTTAAACCAAATAAATTAGGTGTTTTCACGCATCAAACAACAGTTTCTGAATTAAGAGATTTTATCGATTGGACGCCATTTTTCAAAACATGGGATTTACACGGAAAGTTCCCTGCTATTTTAGAAGATGAAATTGTCGGAACGAATGCCAAGGAATTATATGTCGATGCTTTATCAATGTTAAATAAAATCGAGGCTGAAAATTTAGCTAAACCGAAAGCTGTTTTTGGGCTTTTTAAAGCGAATACGGTAAACGATGACACGATTGAATTGTTTGATCAAAATGATAACAAAATCGAGGAATTTTACACACTTCGTCAACAAGCGAAAAAATCGAAAGAGCAACCAAATATTTCAATTGCAGATTTTATCGCTCCGAAAGATTCAGCTATTCAAGATTATATCGGTGCATTTGCAGTAACTACTGGACAAGAAATAGAAGAGGTTGCAAAAGCTTACGAAACCAATTTAGACGATTACAATTCAATAATGGTGAAAGCAATTGCCGATCGTTTAGCTGAAGCTTATGCAGAATATTTGCACAAATATATTCGTACAGAAGTTTGGGGTTATGCGAAAGATGAAACTTTATCGAATGACGAATTAATCTCAGAAAAATACAAAGGAATTCGCCCTGCTCCTGGTTATCCTGCGTGTCCAGATCATTTAGAAAAAGAAACGATTTTCAAAATATTAGATGTAGAGAAAAATGCAGGAATTGAGTTAACAAGCTCCTTAGCAATGTATCCTGTATCATCTGTTTCGGGTTATTATTTTGGAAATCCTGAAGCAAAATATTTTGGTGTCGGAAAAATAAAAATGGATCAAGTTCAAGATTTTGCGCTTCGAAAAAATATTGATTTAGACAAAGCTGAGCGCTGGTTAAGTCCTAATTTGGCGTAAGGAGTTGCACAATGTATTATGTAAAAAGTACATTGTGCTCTAGCTAAATGAAGAATCTCAGACTCCTCGACAAGTTCGGAATAATAGAAACATATTTTCATCCTGAGCTTGTCGAAGGATCACACAAATTTGGATGAGTTTCTGAAATAAGTTCAACATGACAATGAACGTAGAACAAAACAAAAATGCGCTAGGGATTACAGTGAAAATCGTTTTTTGTTGATTGAGCGGAGTCGAAATCAACAAAAAAGATTGAAACGAAAAGCCCGCCAAAAGGGAACACCCTTATAAAATAAATTATATAATCGAAATTCGAGATTCGAACTTCGCTAAACGATAAAATAAAGAATGAAAGTAACTGAACATATAGAACGTGCGAATGGAAAACCACTATTTTCTGTTGAGATTTTACCTCCTTTAAAAGGTCAAGATGTCAATGCGACGTTCAAAACTTTAGATCCTTTAGTTGAATTAAACCCTGCCTTTATCGATGTCACTTATCATCGACAAGAATATATTTACAAACAAAAGGAAAATGGATTATTAAAACGTTATCAGGTAAGAAAACGACCAGGTACAGTTGCAATTTGTGCTGCGATACAAAACCATTATAAAATAGATGCAATTCCACATTTAATTTGTGGCGGATTTACAAAAGAAGATACAGAAGATGCTTTAATTGATTTGAATTTCTTAGGTATTGACAATCTTTTGGTTTTACGAGGAGATCCTATCAAATCGGAGAAATCATTTGTTCCTGAAATTGGAGGACATGCACATGCTTCTGACTTAATAGAACAAATTACAGCTTTGAATACAGGAAATTATCTTGACGATGAATTACAAGAGTCTCACGCTATGGATTTCTGTATTGGAATAGCAGGCTATCCTGAAAAACATTTCGAATCACCTAACCTTGGAATGGATTTGTATTATTTAAAAAAGAAAGTAGAATTAGGCGCAGATTATATTGTAACTCAAATGTTTTTTGATAATCAAAAGTATTTTGATTTTGTTAAAAAATGTCGAGAAATGGATATTAACATTCCTATTATTCCAGGCATAAAACCATTAACATCATTTAATCATTTAACTTCTATCCCTCAAAATTTTTACATCGATTTACCAGAATGTTTATCTATGGAAGTTCTAAAAGCGAACGATAAAGAAACTATAAAACAAATTGGTTTGGAATGGTGCATCAATCAATGCAAAGAGTTAGTAGAATTTGGAGTTCCTGGATTACACTTTTACACAATGAGTAATTCAAATAATACTAAAACAGTTGCAGAAGCTATATTTTAAAAACATGAAAAGAGAAAACCTAAATTAATTTTCTCTTTTTCATTATAAAACTATAATCTATAAAGTCAAAACACTAAATAGACACATAAAATAACAGCCTACTATTGTTTACTTTCCTTAGTCACATTTTTATGTAAAAAGAAAGAATAACGAGAGAAAATAAACTATTGTTAATCGACCAATAAATCAGCTCTTTGCACGGATGCCCAACGATCAATTGACGGATACGCATCGGAGAGTTGACGGAAGCGCTTCCGTTAACTCTCCGATGCGCACGCGTTGCAACTCCTATGGGCATCGGACAAGATACGGATAGTATTCAATTGAGAAAGTGATTTTATATTTACTTTTAAAAGTCCTTAAACGAACAATTTCCGAAAAATAATAGGTTTTTCGGAAATTATTCGTTTTCACTTTTTATACTGGTATTAATTCATTATTGAAAAAGATTTGATCGTAATGCTCTACCTATATTTCAAGTTCTTTTGAGCATATAGTAAACAACGTTTCATTACTTAAACCAATTCAATTAAAGCTTGACGAATCGTATCATAAATATAATTTAGATCATCAGTCGAAATACAATAAGGAGGAACCAAATAAATTATATTTCCTAATGGACGCAACAATATACCTTTCTCTAAAAAGTAAGGATACAGCTTTTCGTGTATATCACTAAAATAAGACGTTTCTTCGTCTGTATTCCATTCCAACGCCAAAATAGTTCCGCATTGTCTTATCGCTTTTACTTTAGGATGATTTTGAATAGATGCAACAAAAAATTGATGTTGATGCACTATATTTTCAATTTGCTGTTGTGTAAAGGTTTGTAACAACAAATCAAGACTTGCTAACGCAGCAGTACATGCCAATGGACTTGCCGTAAAAGAATGTCCGTGGAATAATGTTTTATTCAAATCATCTGCATAAAAGGCTTGGTAAATTTCGTCTGTACAAGTTGTAACGCCCAAAGGTAAAGTACCACCTGTTAAGCCTTTCGAAAAACACATAATATCTGGAACTTCTGTCAAATGATTTGCTGCAAATAATTTACCTGTACGACCAAATCCAACAAAAATCTCGTCTTGAATCATTAAAATATCATTTGTTCTACAACAATGCATCAATTGATCTAAATATTCGGCTTGATGCATCAACATCCCCGAAGCTCCTTGAACCAAAGGTTCATAGATAAAACAAGCTACTTTCGTTGCAACTTCTTTTATTTGTGCTTTAATAGCTTCTATATTTTCTGTATTCGGCGTATCAATAAATATAACATCAAAAAGCTTTTCACTAAAAGGTTCTGTCCAAATTCCTCTTCCACTCACCGACATCGCGCCAAAAGTATCGCCATGATAGGCATTTTTGAACGCTAAAATCACAGGTCTATCTTCTTTTTTATTGAAGTGATATTGTAAACACATTTTTAATGCAACCTCAATCGCTGTTGATCCATTATCACTGTAAAATGCTTTCTTTTGGTTGGTCGGTAAAAGAGCTAATAAACGTTCGGACAATTCAATTGCAGGTCGATGCGTAAATCCTGCAAAAATAACATGTTCCAAAGTTGTTAGCTGTTCGTGCATTTTCTGTGCGATATACGGATGCGCATGCCCATGCAACGTTACCCACCACGATGAAACCGCATCAATATATTGCTTGTTATTTTCATCGTAAATATAACTTCCTTCTCCTCTTACAATTGGAATAATATTATTGGCTTTTTTCATCTGCGTATAAGGATGCCAATTCACCAACTGATCGCGCTCTTTTAATGTGTACATGTCTGAGCTGTTTCTTGTTTAACCATTGGTAGTAAACCTAAATTTTCAAACATTTGCATGTCTTCAGTTACCCCAGGATTAGGCGTTACCAATAAGGTTTCACGTTCTCCTGTAAAAATAGAATTCGCACCAGCCATAAAACACCAAGCTTGTTCAACTTCTGTCATTTCTATTCGACCAGCACTTAAACGAACAACCGAAGAAGGCATCACAATACGAGCTGTTGCAATCATACGAACCATATCCCAAATATCTACTTTCGGATTATTTTCTAAAGGCGTTCCTTTTACTCTCGCTAAAGCATTTACAGGAACAGATTCTGGATGTTTTGGCATTGTTGCCAAAGTTAATAGCATAGAAATTCGATCTTGATGTGTTTCTCCTAAACCAATAATTCCGCCCGAACAAACTGTAATCCCAGCTTTTCGTACATTTTGTATTGTATTGATTCGATTATCAAATTTACGTGTAGAAATAATCTCATCGTAATAAGCTTCGGAAGTATCTAAATTATGATTATAAGCATGTAAACCTGCTTCTTGTAAACGAATTGCTTGTTCTTCTGTCAACATTCCTAATGTACAACACACCTCTAATCCCAACTCATTTACACCTTTCACCATTTCGATTATTCGATCAAAGTCTCGATTATTTCGTACTTCTCGCCAAGCAGCTGCCATGCAAAAACGTGATGAGCCCGCTTCTTTTGCTTTCTTTGCATGTGCTAATACCGTTGCTGTTGGTAACAATGCTTCTACTTTAATATCGGTATGGTAACGCGCTGCTTGTCCACAATATGAGCAATCTTCGGGACAACCACCTGTTTTTACAGATAACAAGGTACATACTTGTACTTCTCTTGCGTTGTGCCATTCTCGATGTGTTTTGGATGCGTGATATACTAAATCTAATAATGGTTGATGATAGATTTTTTCGATTTCTTCTTTCGTCCAATCATGACGTGTTTCGTTTGATACTTTCATTGTATTTTAAATATTAAATTGATGCTTAATTGTTTCTGCAATTTTTCTAACTTCGCTTGAGTTTATTGAATTGAGTTTTGGTATAATGATGATAGAAATATCCGAAGGCAAATGATTTTTTATAACACGAGCAGTGTCTTCATCAAACTCTCCATTAAACACAAAATATTCGATAGCGATATTTCTTAATTTCAGTACTTCAATCGTTAATAATGTATGATTAATACAACCCAAATAATTCGTTGCAACCACAACTGTTGGAAGATTAAATTGCTGAATAAGATCAATCATAAAATCTTCTTCATTAATAGGAACAAATAATCCGCCCGCTCCTTCAACAATAAGAGAATTGATTGTTTTGGGAAGTTCAAAATCATTTAGATTGATCTCAATATCTTCTTCTTTTGCAGATTGATGAGGCGAAGCAGCTTTTTGTAAGCGATAACGTTCTTGATGAATCTTCAGTTTTGGAGAAGTTAACGATTCAACCAACAAACTATCTGATGAATCTAAATCTCCCGATTGTATTGGTTTCCAATAATCGGCTTGTAAAACTTCAGTTAATATTGCTGAAACAATCGTTTTCCCAACTCCTGTCCCAATTCCTGTAACAAATAATTGTTTAGACATTTTCTTTTATCTTTTCTATTAATTGATTAATTTCTTCTTGTGTGTTAAAAGCATGTAAACAGATTCGTAAGCACTCTTCTCCTTCTACTACTGTAGGTGGAAAAACCGCAAAAGTGTTTATTCCAGCATCTTCTAATTGATTTTTGATTTTGGTTAATTGGTTTGTAGATTCAAACTTTAGAATTTGAATTGGACTATTTTTATTCGAAGAACTCGTTAAACCACTATTTCTAAAATGTGAGATATTATGTTGTAAACTTTCTTGAAGCGATTTATTTTCTTTGATAAACTGATAACCTTTTCGTAAACCTGTCACATGAAAATCAGCAATAGCTGTGGTGTAAATAAAAGGTGAAGCATAATTAATGAGATAATCAATCACTAACTGATTAGCTAAAATAGAAGCACCGCTCATTCCCATCGCTTTTCCATAGGTTACAACCGTTACAAATACTTTGTGTTGTAATCCCAATTGATGAACCAATCCGTAACCAAAAACACCAAAAGCATGAGCTTCATCTACTATTAATGCTGCATTGTATTTATTGGCTAATTCGACCAGTTCAATTAATGGAGCACAATCGCCATCCATCGAATACAAACTTTCTACTGCGATAAAACAACGCTCTTCTACTCTTTGCAATAGTTTCTCTAAATGATCTAAATCGTTATGTTTAAACTTTAACTTTTTTGCGTTGGATAATTTAATCCCATCATGCACTGATCGATGAATATTTTCATCAACTAAAATAGTATCATGTCGAGTTAAAAGTGAAGAGAAAAGTGCCAAATTAGCATCATATCCAGATGAAAAAAGTAATGCAGCTTCTACTTTATGTTCATTCGCAATCATTTCTTCCGTTTCACTTAGATAATCGGAATTCCCACTAATCAAACGTGCTCCAGTAGAACCATAAAGTAAACTTGGTTGTGCTATAAACTCATTTAAAATTTGCTGATGTAAAATTTCATTTTTAGCTAATCCTAAATAATCATTACTATAAAAATCAATTCCTGAAGAGCGAACTTTTAATGCTCTTTTAATTCCTTTTTGCTCTCTTTCAAATAGAGATAGTCGCAATGAATTAAAATTTCTCAACATTATTCAGTTCATTTTCAATTGCAGAAATCCAATGCCCAAACAACGTTTCTTCTAGTTGTATCACTTGATTTGCATAAATTTCCCATTCATTATGAAATTCTTTTAATTGAGAAATCATTTCTTCAAGATGACCTTCTTCTTCAACAATAATAGATTTCACCATCACTTTTTGTTGATGCGCCGTCAAAACATCTTGATATATTGGATACAATTCATCTGCCCTAACTTCTATAGCATAAGTCACAAACAAATAAGCTGCGTATTTTAAATCTTCTCCTTCAAGCTTAAATTCTTTCTTCAATAAACGACAAACCTGAATATCTAATTGATGTAAATAATAGATTGTTGCTTTTGGCGCTAAAAGATAAATAGGCTCATAATTGATACAAGCATCTGGAATTAATTTTACAATTTGCTTTTTCAAATAATAAGCATGGCGATGTTCCTCTGCTGCATGTTTCAGTTGTATAAGATTGATAAAAGTTTTGTGTTCACATGCCGAAATTTTTCTTGCTCCCGCATTTTCCATATACGAAAGTGTATTGAGCCACTTTACATGTAATTTTGGTTCTGAAACAATATGATTTAATAATTTTTTCAATTTGATTTATTTTCATCCAAAATTACAAGGTCATCGGATCATATATATATTCCAGTTTTAACATACATGGTAGTCCGGTTATTTATTTAAAAGAAAATTATATCTTTTTCTATTCTTTTTATAATTAAAAATCATGTAAAAATTTAATTAAATAAACCTTTTAAATTCTGTTTTTTTTAATTACTGCATATTCCACTTATAAAATATAAATGGCATTAAGAAATGATTATGACAATACTATTTATACCAAAGAACAATATTTTTCAAAAGATCTAGTTAATTGATATTGTAGATAAATATTAAAAACAATCAAAATAACGATATAAAGTTAAAGATTGACTCAATTAAATAATTAAGCATGAAAAAAATTATACTATTTACATTTCTAACATTCTCATTTATTTCATTTACATCATGTTCTAGTGATGATGATTCTAAGACAAATCAAAATAATATAGTAGAAAAAAGACTAATAGAAAGAATTACTTATACGGAAGGATATGATAGTAAACTAGTCGAAAATTTCATATATGATAACCAATCAGGTTTTGTTTCAGAAAGAATATCTTCAAATGTAAATGAAGTGAATATTTCAAAATATGAGTATTCAAACAATAAAGTAATTGAAAAAAGATATAGAAATAATAATTTGAGGAATACTAATATATATTCTTTAAAAGATAATATTTACACTATACAATCTTTTGATTCTGATGATTTATTAATATCTACAAGTGTTAATAAAATTGAAAACAAAAAAATTGTTTCTTCAAAAAAATACAATAATAAAGGAGAAGTAATATATGATTCATCAATAGAGTATAAAGACAATTTTCTTACTGAAATTGAAACTGAATCAATCTCAAATGTAAAAACAATTAGAACTTTTTTAAGTAATAAAATCAAAAACTTTAATGCTCCTTTCGCTTATATTGTTACGAATGATCAACCTTTGAATAAAACAACAGAGACTTTTCTAAATGGGAATATAAAGTATAATGAAACTAAATATGAATTTGATAAGGATTTTTATCCAATAAAAGTAACAACTATTACCCAAAATGGTAATAATATAATTACGATTAATACTTACAATAAATAAGTATTAATCGTAATTTATTAGTATAGATTTGTAAGTGAAATTTTTAACACTATTAAAAAATAGCAAAACAAACTTTGCTTAAAAGAGTATAAAGTTTATATATTAAATAAACATTTTCTTCCATTTAGCAACAGTATTTCTACTTAAATTAAAATGATTAGCCAATTGAGAATTATTTAATCTATGTTTTTTTTGGTAATCTAATATCAGTAAAATATCCTT
Organism: Empedobacter tilapiae; assembly: GCF_004785645.1. Lineage (GTDB taxonomy): Bacteria > Bacteroidota > Bacteroidia > Flavobacteriales > Weeksellaceae > Empedobacter > Empedobacter tilapiae. The sequence goes on from NZ_SRPE01000011.1 coordinate 141,184, forward strand.
TTTCGAATAAGATTTTAATCTTTGGTTAAATCCATTATTATTCTGATTCAACTCTCCAAAAATGAGTTTATTTAGCTCCAGCACATTAAAAATAGATAAAGTTTCTTTATTCAATATTTCTTGACACTGTAATAATTTATCTGGGTAAAGATCATTTATTATATCTGTATAAAGTGTTTTATAATTTATTTCATTTTTCATTTTTTTTGTTTATAAAAAGTCACTAATCATAATAAATGATTAGTGACTAAGGTTATAATTAGAATAAGTTTGTGTAGTAATGAGATTCTTATTTAGTTGAATTTTTATATTTACTAATCCATTTATACAAAGTTGTTGTTGGGATATTATATCGTTCTTTTATCTCAGACTTTTTCATTGCTCCCGTGTCTATTTTATTTAAAATATAATCTATCATTTCTTTCGTATAAATATTTTTACGAAATTGGGGTAAAGATGATTTATAATTATTGATTACTTTCTCACTATCATCTTTTTTAATAGGAGCATATAAAATCAAGTGTTGAGAATACAAACGAAAAAAATCATACTCTAATAATTTACTCCATTTTAATACAACTTCAATTTCCAAACTGCTCATACTATACATTTCATTTACTTCTTGCTCTGTACATTTCATAAATTTACAAATACGGGATAGTTCTATTTTATTTTCTATGACTGCTTGATTGATTAAAGTCCCAATATGTATTTCTTTGAAATTCATTAGTGTATATTTTTATTTCCAATAATTCCACACTTTACCATCAAATACAGCAAGTGCTTTACTCACCGTATCATAACAGATCATTCCTGGATAAGGACTTTTTACAGTTGTGTGAGGATTTGCTATTTTTGGAAGTATCATTGCTTTGTTATCCGATTCTAATACCAAAACTCCTTTTGATTGAGTAGTTTCTGATCCTATGGTAATTCCTTCCCCAATCTCTGATGTTGTATTTGTAAAAGCATTGGAAGAATCACCTACATTAGAAAGTGCTACCCAAACATTATTTTCATACATCTTAATTTTATTATCCGATTTATCTAATAAAAATGTTCCATTATTATTAGCTGAAACCGTCGCTAATGCGTTAGAAACATTATTAACCGCTGAAAG
>NZ_SRPE01000012.1 GCF_004785645.1 Empedobacter tilapiae
TCTTAAGAAGATTTTAAATCACCAAGATAAGTTGACTAGAAGCAAAACAGTTTCTTTTACAGAAAAAAAAGATCAAATAAACGAAAGACAATCGCTGATTTTAAAACTTCGATGTGAGGGAAAACAATCGTTTACAACCATTGCTAAGACATTAGAACTTTCTCAGAAAGAAGTACACAATGAATTTATAGTCGCTTATAAATTCACTCAACAAAATAAAGCTCAATCCCTAAACTATTGATGATGGAAAAATCTACTTTAATACTCACTCGAAAAATACGATTAATCGTTGATTTACCGATTGATTTTTGCATCAATAATAAAGCAGGAACGCTTATTTTATTGGATCAAGAAGAAAAGATGGAGCTAGCGAAAGATGAAGAATTTGTATTGAGGAATTGGAGTTATTATGAACTGATGACTAAAATAAAATACAAAGCTGACAAAGCAGGAATTGAGCTTATTATAGCATAAATTATAATTTTGGAGGGTGATTGTACACCCATAAGGTGAGGTTGATTACAAACACTCACTAAATGTAAACAACGTATACAACATTTTTATTCCATGTATAGATAGTAGCAGGATACTCCCAACATAAAGGCAGGATAAAGGGAACATAGTGGCAGTAGAATGTATGTAAACGATTTTTGTAGTTCGTGTGATCTAGAATAGTTGTTTTTTTACACCTTAAAACATTCAATGACTGAAATTTATTATGATCATCGAAAATAAAAAAAAAAACTCAAGTCTTTAATCTTAATAAATACTCCCTAGATAAAAGCAGTTAACTATATTCAAATTTTTGTATAAACTTAAAAATAAGATGAATTCAGGAGTAATAATATTCCTTTATTCATTAAAAATAAGTCAATCAGTTTTTATAGTATAATAAATAACTATTTAATTTACATTCTGTATAAAATAAATTGATTAACTGATAAAACAATTTGATTTTTAATTGATAAGACAAATTATTATATTTATGATATTTACAAAACAAAAGTATTAAACATAAAATATTAATTATATGGAAAATCAAGGAGGAGATATTTCAAAATGTCCTTTTCACAACGGAACTATGTCTAAACCAGTTGCAGGAGAAGGAACACAAAATCAGGATTGGTGGCCGAATCAATTAAAGGTTGATATTTTGCGTCAACATTCAAATAAATCGAACCCAATGGGGGAAGATTTTAACTATGCAGAAGAATTTAAAAAATTAGATTTAGAAGCTGTAAAAGCTGATTTAAAGACTTTAATGACTGATTCTCAGGATTGGTGGCCAGCAGATTTTGGACATTATGGACCATTTTTTATCCGTATGGCATGGCATAGTGCAGGTACTTATCGTGTACAAGATGGTCGTGGTGGAGCAGGAGAAGGACAACAACGTTTTGCACCACTTAACTCTTGGCCAGATAATGTATCGTTGGATAAAGCACGTCGTTTAATTTGGCCAATCAAACAAAAATATGGACGTAAAATTTCTTGGGCAGATTTAATTATTTTAACAGGGAATGTAGCTTTAGAATCGATGGGATTCAAAACATTAGGTTTTGCAGGTGGGCGTGCAGATGTTTGGGAACCAGACATGGATGTTTATTGGGGAGCTGAAAAAACATGGTTAGAAGAGAGTGGTGGACCAAATAGCCGTTACAGTGGAGAAAGAGATTTAGAAAATCCTTTAGCTGCAGTGCAAATGGGACTGATTTATGTAAATCCAGAAGGACCAGATGGAAATCCAGATCCATTAGCTTCTGCTAAAGATATTCGTGAAACTTTTGCGCGTATGGCAATGAATGATGAAGAAACATTGGCTTTAATTGCTGGTGGGCATACATTCGGAAAAACACATGGTGCTGCTTCTGCAGATCATGTTGGACCAGAACCAGAAGCTGCAGGTTTGGAAATGCAAGGATTAGGTTGGAAAAACTCATACGGAACAGGAAATGCTGGAGATACAATAACATCTGGTATTGAAGTAACTTGGACAAGTAAACCAACAGAATGGTCAAACTTATTCTTAAGTTATTTATTTGGATTCGAATGGGAATTGACAAAGTCTCCTGCAGGTGCTCATCAATGGGTAGCAAAAGATGTAGGCGAAATTATTCCGCATGCACATGATGCTTCAAAAAAATTAAGACCAACGATGTTGACTTCTGATATTGCGTTACGTATGGATCCAGCTTATGAAAAAATTGGACGTCGTTTCTTAGAACATCCAGAAGAATTTGAAGATGCTTTCCGTAAAGCGTGGTTTAAATTAACTCACCGTGATATGGGACCGATTTCTCGTTATCTAGGTACAGATGTACCAAAAGAAGTTTTTACTTGGCAAGATCCAATTCCAGCTGTTACGTATGAATTAATTGATGAGGCTGATATCGCTGACTTGAAAGCTAAAATTTTAGCTTCAGGATTATCTGTTTCAGAATTGGTTTCTACAGCTTGGGCTTCGGCTTCTTCTTTCCGTGGATCGGATAAACGTGGAGGTGCGAATGGTGCGCGTATTCGTTTGGAACCAATGAAAAATTGGGAAGCGAATAATCCAATTCAATTGAATAAGGTTTTGACAACTTTAGAAAATATTCAACAAGAATTTAATTCAGCGAATTCTTCAAAACAAGTTTCGATTGCCGATTTAATTGTCTTAGGAGGAAATGCAGCGATTGAAAAAGCAGCAAAAGATGCAGGAAAAACAATTACTGTTCCGTTTGCAGCTGGTCGTGGAGATGCAACGCAAGAAGAAACCGAAGTAGAATCTGTAGCATATTTAGAACCAATTGCAGATGGTGTGAGAAATTACCGAAAAAATGCAAGAAAATCTGTTTCGACAGAAGAATTGGTGATTGATAAAGCACAATTGTTGACATTGACTGCTCCAGAATTAACTGTTTTAGTTGGTGGAATGCGTGCAATGAATGCGAATTATGACGGTTCTAAACATGGTGTTTTTACAGATCGTCCAGGTCAATTGACAAATGATTTCTTTGTGAATTTATTGGATATGGGTACTGTTTGGAAAGCGACTGATGAAACGAAAGAAATCTATATGGGATCTGATCGTAAAACAGGAGCGCCAAAATGGACAGGAACTCGTGCAGACTTAGTATTTGGATCAAATTCTGAATTGCGTGCCGTAGCAGAAGTTTATGCACAAGCCGATGCACAAGATAAATTTGTAAATGATTTTGTTTCAGCTTGGAACAAAGTGATGAATGCAGATCGTTTTGATTTGAAATAAATACACACATCATTAAATAAAAAAAATGAGCATCACAAAGGATGCTCATTTTTTTTATTTTTGCTTTACACTTAGAACGGATATCCAATCGCGATATTAAGGATTAAGTTATCTTTTCGCCATGCTTTGTCTCCAAAATCTATTTTATCAAAAGTCCAGCGGTCATTCTTTTCATAATATGGAACTCGAAGAGGTGTTGCTAAATCTAATCTTAATACTAAGATACTAAAATCAAGTCGTATTCCTAAACCAGCTCCAACGGCTATTTCGCTCATGAAATCTTTTGAGAATTTTGCGCCTGGACGTGTTTCATCTTCGTTAATTAACCAAATATTTCCTGCATCAACAAATAACGCAAGGTTAAGAAAACTGAATAATTTTTGTCTAAATTCTGCATTTACTTCTAATTTAATATCACCCGATTGATCAAAAAAGAAATTTGCATTTTGATTGCGTGGATCATAACTTCCTGGTCCTAATGTTCGTGCTCTAAATGCACGAATACTGTTACTTCCTCCTACAAAAAATTGTTTGGAATAAGGAACAAACTCAGAGTTTCCATACGGATAGGCTATTCCTCCAATGAATCGTGTAGCGATTGATGATTTTTCTGAAAATTTGTGATAAAAACGGAAATCGTGCTCCATTTTTGAATATTGACTAAATGGTATTTTGAAAATTTCTTTTTCCTTATCTTTTTTCGCATTCGCACCTGTAATTAATCCTGTTAAATTTCCAGCCAAATCAATTAAACCTCGGTAATAGAATGTGCTTTTTCGAGGTAACATCGTTGTCGTGTAAGTGTACGAATATTGTGGTCCAAAAATTAATTGTTTGTCAACAACGCGTTTCAAACTTGGATTGATGATATTTCCAATTGAATCGTAAATCTTGCTATTGTATTCGTCTGTCACTTTTTCTGGAAATAATAAAGTCGCACTAAAAATCTTTAAATTATGTTCTTTCTGCGCATTCTCTTTCCATACATAACCAAAAGAAGTATTGAAATTGTGAAGCGTATATAATCTCGATCTGTTTTGATATTCGTAACCAATCTCAATATTGGTTCTCGGTACAAACGCACTTGATGAGTGAAATTTGAAAGGCGCTACAATTCTTGGAATAGAAAGTTGCGTATTGAAACCAGCTCTAAAAATATTATTAGCATCTTTTTGTCCACCCAATTGCATATCAAACGCTCCATATAAAGCCATTTTAAGCTGTTCTGCTCCTTTGAAAATGTTTCGATGTGTCCAGTTTAAATTTAATTCACCACCACCATAACTAGCGGAATTTGTTCGTCCTAAAACTTCAAGTCGCAATGATTGAAATTCGCGTGGTGTTAAGGTATAATATACATCAAATTTATTGTTAATAGAATCAGAGATCACAAAATCATTTTTCACAAATTTGAATACACCCAAATTAATTAATCTATTTAGTGTTAAGTTATGATCCGCTCGGTTATAAATTTCACCTGTTTTAAAATATAATGCACGATCAAAAACTTTTGGTTTAAAAATCTTTTTCGAATCGACCATGTAAAAACCATTTTGCTCATATTTTGTTAAGGAATCATTTTCCATTGGCATTTTATACAAACCTTTACGCGCTTCTCGAATGTTATAATCAGGGAAAACAATTACTTTATCAATGCTATATTGTTGTTTGGCTTGCTCTGGTGTCTTATCTTTTAACTTTACAAAAAGTTCGACATCTTGCTTATTGGTAACTGTACTATCCGCTTGCACAATGATGTTATCGGGATGAAAATAATAGTAACCATTTTCTTTCAGACGCGCATCTATTCGTTCGCGTTCAGCTTTGATCACATCCAAATCGAAAGGTTGTTTATCTTTCAGTAAGGTATTTGCTTGCGTTTTTTTAATTTCCTTGTTGACCGCTAAAGTGGTATCTTTTGGGAAATTAACTTGGTTGATGTAATAACGTTTGCGCGGTTGTAATACATAATGTATTTCTGCTTTTTTGTTTTTACTTATTGTATCATCTTGTGCTTTGGCATTGAAATATCCTTTGTTTTCTGAATAATTAACCAGAATTTTTTTATTGAATTCGATGTCTACATTACCCAATAAAACAGGTTTTTGTCCTACTTTATATTTTAACCAATATTTCAATCCTTTTTGTTTTTTCGGTTCACTTGTGATGTTGTAAATGTACAAGCGAGGACGAAGTCCAAAAAAGCTCGAATTAGGTTTTGGAATAATATTTTTTTCGAGATTATCTTTTAATTCAGCTTTATCAGTTTTACTCAACGAATCGCCTTCTATTGTTAATTTAGAACCTGTGTAAAGCATTTCACCATCTTTCAGAAAACGTGTATTGCTACAAGAAGAAATCCCTAAAATTGAAATTGAACAAGCAATAAATTTGATATAGGTTAAAACTGATTTTTTCATGGTTTCACTTCTTGATTTTGAGTATTTCTATTTGCTCTGTTCGTTCTATTTTTTCTTCTTTTCTCGAAAATTTCTTTGAATTTATCGTAATCTAATGTGATGATAAATCCAACACCTGTTTCTACAATTTGTCCTTGTAATGCGACTTGGTATTCATCTTTTCGATAAGCTCTTAACATGTATCGACCATCACGAGATAAGCTATAATCAATTGTAATATCACCCGCAATATTAGTCATGTTTTCATTTTCTCGTGCATCACCATCTAAACCAAAATTACTTCCAACCGAAACTTTCAATCGGTCGTTTAATAAACGTTTGCTCACAGCAACATTCAGGTCAGTTCGTGTGTTTTTAGAGCCAGAAGAATAATCGTCTTGTGTGTCTAATCCCAAATCGATATCAATTCCTTGGATTAAATCATCCGCCAAATTATTCAACTGTTGTGACAAAATATTACTTACACTTTGTAGCGCCATTGTTTCTGCGGATACACTTGTTTTACTTTCGAACGGATTTTCGCCAATAAAACGATTCAATAACAATAATGCAAAAACCTGTTTGTTCATTTCAGCTTCATCATTTTTCAACTGATCCAATTTCGATTGTGTATTTTCAATAACTGCAGTTGCAATGGACGGGTTGTCTTTATCCATTGAAATATTGAATTTAATATCAGGTTTTAATAACTCACCTTTCAAAATTAACTCGGTATTAAACGGAATTCGTTGTTTGTACATGTTCATTTCAGAAGAAGAATAGCCCGAAATTTGTTGTTCGATTAAATCAATAGGAGCGGCTTTTGTTTTGTAAATCGCCGTAATGTCTAAATTGGCTGTAGTTGGCTCACCAGTCCATGTAATGGTACTTCCTTTCTGAATATCAAAACGACGTTTTAACAAGCTTACCGAAAGTTCGTACGCACCTTTTTCTACTTGATAAACGCCAACCAAAGTCATTTTTCCTGAAGGATCCATTCCGCCTGTTAATTCGGCTTCACCTTGTATTTCTACAAAATCTCCGTTGGCTTTGTCGATGATAATAGACGTTTTGGCTTCTTTACTGATTTCAATGTTTACACTTACATCCAAGCCTTTTATTTTAGATTCGGCTATTAATTCATCTGTTTTAATCGTTTCTTGAAGCGCCACTTGATCTTGATCGATGAACTCGACAATTCCTTCGCGCTCTTGTAAAGAAGGCGAGGATTGAGGTAAAACAAATGTAAAATTCGTGTCATCAGTTACTGTTAAACTTCCGTTTACTTTCGGTAAATCTAAATCACCTTTTATCGTTAAGTTTGCATTGACAGCTAACTTTCCATACATAATCGCATCGTTCGATTTTTCTGAATTTACGACATTGAAATCTCGTCCATTTGCTGTTAAATTGAAGGCAAAGTCACGGTAAGTTTCCGTTAAAATTTCTCCTCTTATCGTTAATGAATTGCCATCGTTGTCATTAATTTTGAATCGATTGAACTCAATTCCTTTGTTCGTGAAATCAATCGCGTCATCAATTTTTCTGAAATTACTTCCTGTTTCAGCAATCGTTAAACCAACTTGATTAAATTTGACTTGACCTAAAATACTTGGTTTATCTACTGTTCCAGCGATTTTTAGATTTCCAGAAATATAACCTTCTGTGTCTTTGATTTGATTCATTGCAAATCCTTGTACCGATTTCATTTCTAATCGATTGATATCTAAAGCTAAATCAAACGCACTTTCTTTGGTATTATAATCTCCAAAAATCTTCATGTTGTTACTGTTTCCATCTAAGGTAACATCAGCGTTAATCATAGTTGGAGAAGTGTTTTTTACTTTTGCTATAATATTTCCAATAGGATTTCCGAAAGCTTTTAAATCTGAAACGGTCAAATCAGCATTAAAGGTCATTTCTTTATTTAAATCTTTAATTTGAGCTGTTCCATTGATTGTTCCCTCGGCAGGTAAATCATCTTTTTTAATGATTTCTGCAATGGTTTCAATTTTGAGATCTTTGATAGTAATATTCAGCGGACTTGTTCCTTTTTCCGATTCAGATTGCAATAAAATTTGACTTCCATTGTTCATCAAACTGAAATTATGCGCGACAATTCCGTCTTTTCTCAACTGAATTAAATTTCCTTCACCAACTTGCCATTGATCGTAGTTTAAAACCAATCCATTCGGATTTAGACTAATTTCCGTTATATCATTCAGTGTTTTTAGATTTCCAGCCACCAAAAATTGCGTCGCATCTTTCGCATCCTTTGTCGAAACATTATAATTGATGACATTATTTGTAATATCACCATTCAAATCAATTTTTTGTAATTGAAAACTTTCACTTTTTAACGCATCCACATTCAACGAATACAACAAGGCTTCATTTTGGTTGGATAGTTTTAAAACTCCGTTGTTAATTGTATTTGTTCCGTACGTTAAATTTGGGATTTTTCCATCAACATTGATTTGTTTTGAATCTGCATCATAAGTTGCGTCAAGTGTCATGGTTTCGAAACTTTTCAAATCTGGAACAAATCTTCGAATCAATTCATCATCTTTTATTTTTGCATTCAAAGTAAAGAATTGATGAGGTTCTATTTTTTCTTCTTTATTCGGTTTCTGAAATTCATAATATTGGTTAATAGTTGAAGTTAGCGAACCAAAAATTTGTGTCAATTTAAATTTTCCTTTCATATCCAAATCAGCCAATTGCGAAGTCAAATTAATACGATTAGAATCAGCAGTTGAAGTTGTAATTAAACTCACTTCTTGCATTGGAAAAACATCTTTTGTATTGGATAATGCAAAGTTTTTCAGGTACAAAGAACCATTTAAATAATCTGGATTTAAATCAGCAAAATTGGCATCAATTTCTCCTGCAACAATCATCGGTTCGTTGTAAAAACCAAGTTTTTGAACATCTAATTTGACAATATTTCCGTTCAATTTTACATCAGATAAATCCTTTTTGTAAACGCCAGAAGCAGTCAAATTAAGATTCGCGTTTGGATCTTTTGAGAAAACATGCGCATCAAACGCTCCATGATTCACTTTTGCATCAAGTGTTATATTTTGATAAGTGTATTTGTTGTAATAAGCTGATGAAATAGTTCCTGAAAGTTTTGTAACCATTTTTTCAGGGTTGAAACTTGTTCCAATAGCGTTAATTTTTCCTGTTATTTTACCTAATTCGTTGTTGCTAATAAGTGTTCCAATATCCAAATTTTGTAGGTCTGCTTTGACATTATATTTCTCAGCATCCTTTTTTAGCATGTCCACAATTGCATCAATTTTAGCATTTCCCAACGTAGAATTGATAGCCAATTGTGTATTGATAATTTCGGTTGTTCCTTTCGCTTTTCCTTTGACAGAAAGATTTGAAGGAATTCTAATGTTATTTGGAATAGTATTTTTCGGAACTAAATTATAAATCGTTTTTGAAGATGTCGAAAAGTTTTTTATGTTCAAATCATAAAATAAATTCTTCGGATTCATCGCATTTTTAACTCTTCCAGAAGCCGAAAGTTGCAAATCATCTAAACCAGAAACTTGTAAATTATTAATCAATAAATCGTTTACTTTTCCTTTTACATTGGTGTTAACACTCAGAATGGCGTTTGGATATTTGTCGAAAGGCGTCGTATTTCTAAGGGTTGGAGCAAGATTTAGAATATCTGAAAAACCAATTTTTGAGTTTTTGATATTCGCATTCACTAAAACATTTTCTGGATGAGAAGTTAACTCATTAATCGTATTGTATCGCAAAATAACTTCGTCACGAAGAACAGTTCTTGGTGTTTGTAAATAAAGGTTTTTCAGATACGCTTGTGTGTCAGCGTACAAGAAATCTGTTGTCAATTTCTGAATATTCAACCCTCTTGATTCCTTTATTTCAGCACTTTTTATTTGTCCAGCAAATGTGTTATTTTTCATTTCGAAATCGCGCAAATCAAGATTTAATTTAGAAAAATCCAAATGATTAAAATCCATTCCTTGAGTAGTTCGACGTTCAGCGGTATTGTTGTATTTTACTTTTACATTTTCTAATTTCGTTTCGTTCAAAACCAAATTCATTGGTGATGAAGTGGAAGATGAAGTGGAAGTAGAATTGTTCGAAGAAAGGAATAAATTCGCTTCAATATCAGCGTCTTTCAAAAGAATATTTTCGATGTCGAAAATTGAATTTTCAAGATCAAGTTTATTGACTTTCGTTTCGAATTCGTTTAAGTTAATTTTGACAAAAGTCTTCGAGTTTTCATCCCCATAATTAACTTTGATATCATTCAAATTAATCTTATTCACCCCAATTTGCAATGGAGTTTGTTTTGTATTTGGATCAATTTTATCAACATTATTTTCTTTGATTTTATTAACCATTTTTTGATTAAAATCAACCAATAAACCATTCACTAAAATATCATCAACCGCATAAGAATTTTGTTGTAAATCAAGTTTTTTAACACGCGTTTTGAAATCTTTGAACTTTACTTTTGCAAACATTCCCGAAATATCATCGCCATAATCGACGTCAAAATTGGTTAAATTAATTCCATTCAACTCAATTTTCATTGGCTTTTGATCATTCAAAGAATCCACTTTTTCTTCTACTTTTTTCGCAACTTCTTTTACAATATCTTGTTTCAATTTTAGCTTTAAACCATCCAAATTAATATCGCCAATTCCATACGAATTTTGCTCTAAATCGAATTTTTTGACACGTGTATCAAACGAATTTAGATGAACTTTTATGTTATTTGCTGTTTGTTGATCATTGAACGAAACATTAATATCATTCAGTTTTATTTTATCTAACGAAATGATAAATGGCTTTGAAGGACTTTCATCTTTTTCATCTGTTGCAAAAGCATTGATAATATAATCGAAGTTGAATTTCCCATCTGGTTTACGGATAACGTTTGCGTGAACGCCACTCAAATCAATAGATTTTATATCTGCTTTACTTTTGGTCAATTGCCAAATATCTAACCCAACGTCAAACTTTTTGACCGATAAAAGCGTGTCGACATCTTGTCCTTGTAAGTATAGATTTTCCATTACCAAACTGTTTGGGAAATCGACATAAACACGATCTAATTGTACTTTTGTATGTATTTTATTTTCGAGGTAATTGACTAGTTTATTTTTTACAAAATTTTGTACAGCGGGAAATTGTAAACTAAAAATTGCAATTATCAATAACAAAATTATTGACAAGATAGAAATTGAAAAATATTTGAGTATTTTTTTTAAGTTGAATTTCAATTGGTTAGATTTTATTCGTTTTGGATCGTGATTATATAACAATTTTCCTACAAGGATGATACCAAAAATATTGTTTTATAATTACTTAATAAATGTTTTGAAGATAAATATTTTTACCTAACTAAATTACTTTTGAGTAAACTATTTTTGAATTGTTTTTCGTAGAAATAATAATCTTCTGAATCATCTGGCATTATATTTTGCAAGACAATCAAACTAACTTTTGATTTCGGAAAATAGATGTTTAAAGAAGAAAAACCATCACCTAAACCTGTATGTCCAACATAATTGACATTATTTTCGTTTACATTTCTGATGTTATATGCGTATCCTTGTGGTGTTTTTCCAAAAACATCGTGTTGCGAAAGAGTAGAAGGTGTTATCATAAGTTGATAAGTTTCCGGTTTTAAAATCTTGCCATTATGTAATAAATTATTCCATTTTGCTAAATTATTTGTAGTCGAAATTATTCCGTCAGCCGGTAATTCTTCTTCTGTAATCATTGTTTGATAATTGGGAACAAGCGAATCATTTCGGTAAAAGTATCCTTGTACTAATTGATGCTTTTCGGTTTTGGAATAAACAAAAGTTTCATTCAATCCAATTTCTTTGAACAAATTTGTAGCCAATTCTCGGAATGTTTTATTGGTAACATTAGTCAAGATTTTGCCTAAAAGTACATTCGAATAATTTCCATATTTGAACTCTGTTCCAGGTTTAAATAATAAAGGTTTTGTAATGTCTTTTATTCCATGCGTGTGATTCAGTAATTGATGTACAGTAACAGAATCTGCCCAAGGTTGAGAGATTTCTGGTAAATAAGTTTTAATTGATTGTTGCAAATTGATATTTCCTTTTTCGGCTTCTTTCAAAATCAAAACTGACGTAAACAATTTCGAATTTGACATAATCTCAAATTGATTTGAGTTATTTAAAGCAATTTTATCTTCAAAATTCTTAAATCCGTGTACTTTTTCATAAATCGTTTTACCATTTTTGGAAACGATCACAACTCCATTAAAAGGAAATGAATGTTTTGAATTGATAATTTTTTCGAAGTCGTGTTTTACTTGTGCATTTTTTTGTGCAAAAATTGGTTGACAAACAAGATAAATTATTCCTAAAGTTAATATTTTTAGAAGAGTTTTCATTTTTGTGTTTTGGTTGATGTAAAAGTAAAATATTATCTGTTTTGAAATTGATAATATTTTAAAATTCTCTTAAAACTTTTTAATTTTCATTGGTGAAACCAATATTCTTTTATTAAATTTGAGTCAAACAATAGAAGCTATGAGAAGAATTTTTTTTGAAAAAGATAGCCACAAAGATTACTTATTTGTAATAATAGATCATGAAAGAGAATTAGATCAAATTTACAAAGTAGACAACTTCACAGATGAAACAGGTCGTGAGTATGTATATACTTTGATAGGAGAACGTAAAAAATTAACTTCAGATTTATTAAAGGATCATGTTGTTGCTCAAGAGAATGGAAGTTATATAGATTATAATGGAAACGGAATTGTTGAAGATCCACATTCTTATATAGAAAGTATTATTGATAATAGAGAGTTGAATAGAGAACAAGAAATATTTGTTTATGTTCGAAATAAATAAAATTTAGAAAAGGCTTTGAAGTTTTACTCAAAGCCTTTTTTTATGAGATTTCAACTTGATTGAAAATTAATTTCTGAACAACTTCGTCTAATTCTTCTTTATGTTTTACAACATAATCATTTGCTACATCCAATAATGTTTTGATGTTACTATTGGAAACATTTCCTAAATCCAATGCAGATTCTGGAATTTCTGGGTTGAAACGATAATAATTTTGTTGATATTTTGGTTTTAGTAAAGCATACATACTTCTCATTTCTTGATCGACCATATCTACACCAGTAGAAATAAATATGTCAACCAAAGGATCAACCCATTTCGATTTCGATATTCCACTTAAATGTTCATGCTTGTATGATTTTGCACGAGAGCCATTTCCAATAGAAATTATAATAAACTCTTGTAAAGTAGCAGTTCCATTAAATTTTAAATCATCTTTGAAATATTTACTGAAGTTTATTTTTTGAGTTTCTATAAAGCCTATAAAAGTAGGATTGTTTGCAAAAACTCCTCCATCAATACAACAAAACTCCTGATCTGCAAATGATTTTATTTTAGCTGGTTCAAAATATGTTGGAGCAGCAGATGAGGCACGACAAATGTCTTTGATATAAAAATTTCGGAAAGGAGAAATTCCATCAATTGAATTGAATATTTTTGGTTTCTGATGTTCTGTATCGTACGAAACAATTGCACAAGGTCGAATAAGATCTTTTAATTCGTTTTTTTCAAATACTATTTTTAATTGTTCTTCTAAAACAATAGTTGCTAAATTATCTTTAAAAACACTTAAAGGATTATTAAGAATAGTCCAAAATGTTTTAGAAAAAATATTTTTTCCTTCGCCTAAATAAATATTAAGAGCATCTGTGATTGAATGTTTAGCTTTCCTTGGATTTTCTGTAGAAGGAGATAATAACAAAGAGGCAATTAAAGCTCCAGTGCTTGTACCAGCAATGAAATCGACATAATCTCCAATTTTAGCATTTTCGTCATGAATTTCTTTTAATTTATCTTCTATGTATTTTAAAATTACACACGATATAATTCCTCGAATTCCTCCGCCATCCAAAGAAAGTAAGATAATTTTTTTCTCTTTAAATTCCATTTTTGATGTTCTGATTGCTTAAAGTTAAACTTTTCATTTCAAATATTCTCAATTGTATCTATTTTTACAGTCAAGAATTCGCTCAATTATGACAAAAAAACTGTTTCCTACATATGATATCTGTAATTTGAATACAGAAAAAAATAGTAATGAGTTGTTTTCTGTTGATCGGTTTAGAGGTTATGTTGATAGTAATCCACACTTGCAAGAAGTGCATAGCCACAACTATTACCACTTGGTTTATTTTACAGAAGGAAGCGGAGAGCATTTAATCGATTTTGAAAAATTTGATGCTAAATCGGGGACGATGTATTTTATGAAACCTGGACAAGTACATCAATGGTATTTTAAAGAAGAATATGATGGATTTGTTGTTAATTTTTCTGACAATTTTTTGGATTGGATCGGAATAAATTCTTCGTTGTTGCAACAGTTTAAGTTTTTACAATCTATTTTGGTTCAAGATCATGTCGTAGAAATTTCTAAATATTTACGAGAAAGTGTAGCGAATGCTTTTGAGGAAATGATTATTGAAAATCAACAAAATAATCAATTTTCAAATTTGAAGATAGGGTTTTATTTAATCAATATGTTGATTGATATCGATAGAAGTTTAAAATCATCAAATCATAATACAAATGATTATCAATCGCTGTTATTGAATAATTTTCAAGCATTAATTGAGCAAAATTTTAAGACAAAAAAATTACCAAAAGAATATGCTGAACTTCTTTACATAACACCTAACCATTTGAATGCTCTTTGTAAAGATGTTTTAGGAACATCAGCAGGCGAATTAATAAGAAGTCGTATTGTTTTAGAAGCAAAAAGATTGCTTGTGAATAAAGAAGTTTCTGTTACGGAAATAGCTTATTTACTAAATTTCCAAGATGCTTCTTATTTTGTGAAATTTTTCAAAAAATATACCAATTTTACTCCTGAACAGTTTAGAAAACAATATTATTCTTAACTTTTAATATTCTTTTATTTGTTGGTATAATGAACTGAAATATTAAAATACACTTTTACAGGATTTCCGTTAACCAATGCAGGTTTTATTTTTGTTGAATTTTCTTTTTGTTCTCTGTTTATTCTATATAGAGTTTGAGTAGAGATTCGAGCTAATGTTTCGTTTCCTTGAGACGTTATATTGGTAAAATATCCATTTTCGTCAATAATAAAATTCAATTTTGCAAAATAATCACCAGATCCGTGCAATATTTTATCCAATGTCATTTTTGACAGTTTATCCGAAATCTCTTCGTTAAGTTTATTTTTAAAGCATTCTAAATAACTATTTGAATCATCTTCACAGCTTGGATAAACAGCAAATTCATCCACATTATTAGAATTGTAAATGTCTTGAGAAAAAGTGAAAACGGTAATCAATAAGGTAAAGAAGGTTAATAATTTTTTCATAAGTAGGTAGTTTAAATGTATATTAGTAAATCTTTATGAATTAATGATTTATATCAATCCGTAAATACTACCATAAATACCATAAATAGTGCCAAACTCTAGAGGAGGTATAGTGGTAAATTTGTATACTAATATCAAATGTAATATGAACGAGCTGAATAAAACTGCTTTTGAGGAAAATGTAGCTGAAGAAAATGAAAAGTTTAGAACAGAGGCTGCTACTTTTACGAAGTCAGGAACACGAAAATGGGTGTATGCTAAAAAACCATCAGGAAAATTTACGAACTATAGAACAATAGTAACAACAATATTATTAGTTCTGCTAGTTGTTATACCTTTTATCAAGTTACCAAATGGTAATCCGTTGTTTAAATTTGATGTATTTAATACCAATTTTATTTTATTTGGGTATCCTTTTTTTACGACCGATTTCTTCTTATTAGCATTCGGAATGATTATTAGTGTTGTTTTTGTTATACTTTTTACATCTGTTTATGGACGACTTTTTTGTGGATGGGTTTGTCCTCAAACCATATTTTTAGAAGGAGTATTTAGAAGGATAGAATTTTTAATAGAAGGAGATCGAAATAAACAAATAAGACTTGATAAACAAGATTGGAATGAAGAAAAAATATTGAAAAGAGGGGGGAAGTGGTTTGTTTTTTATATTATTTCTTTTTTAGCAACGAATATTCTTTTTTCATACATAATAGGAATGGATGTATTGATCCAAATGTATAAAGATGGACCTGCTGAACATGGAGGAAAATTCTTTGGAATGTTTATTTTTAGTTGGTTATTTTATTTTGTTTTTGCTTGGTTTAGAGAACAAGTATGTACATTGGTTTGTCCTTATGGTCGCCTACAAGGAGTTTTACTTGATAAAAAAACAATGCAAGTTTCTTATGATTATCTACGAGGAGAAGGAACAAATGGACGAAGTAAATTTAGAAAAAACGAAGATAGAAAAGCTTTAGGAAAAGGAGATTGTATTGATTGTGGACAATGTATTGCAGTTTGTCCTACAGCGATTGACATCAGAAATGGATCTCAGCTAGAATGTGTTAACTGTACAGCATGTATGGATGCGTGTGATGAGATTATGACAAAAATTAATTTACCAACAGGTTTAATTAAATATGCATCAGAAGAGAATATAGCAGAAGGAAAACCATTTAGAATTAACGGACGTTCAATTGTATTTTCAATAATTTTAGTTTTGATGATTTCGGCTATGGGAATTTTTATGTCAAAAAGAAGTGATGTTGAGATTAAATTTTTACAAGTTCCAGGAAAAGATTATGTTGTAGATGGTGATTATATAACTAATACAATGCAATATAGTTTGATGAACAAAACAAACAAAACGTATAAATTGATTGTAAATGTCACAGAATTTAAAGGAGGTAAAACTGTCTTGTTAGTAGAACCAAATAAATATATAGAAATAAATGAAGGAGAATTAAAGCAAGGTTTAATAGATATTAAAATTCCTAAAAGTGAGCTGAAATCATATAAAGTTCCAGTTATTTTAGAATTGAAAGATTTGAATGGTAAAACAATTGATCATTACACAATCAGCTTTATGGCACCATTCTAAATTAAATAAAAAAACGTCTTACTATGTAAGACGTTTTTTTATTTTAAAATTATTAGTTATAAAATAATAACTAAATTTCATCTATCCATTTGTATAAATCAACATCTGAAGATATATTAAAAGATTTTCTAAGTCTACTTTTTCTAGTTTGAACGGTTCTAATAGCTAGATTGTTATATTCAGCAATATCTTTTGTTGTAAAACCTAATTTAAGAAGAGAGCAGAATTTAAACTCATCAGGAGTTATTTCAGGATTTATTCTTATGAGGTTATTGTAAAGTTCTGGAAATACAAGTTTAATTTTTGGGATGAAAGCTATATCATCTTTCATAGCTAGCTTTACGATGTCTTCTATAATAATATGTTGAGAGTCAACTTGATTTTTTCTTCTTAATTCTTTGATTATATTTTCGCTTCGTAGAGTTTGTTTATATAGTACAGCAATTTTAAAGTGTTTTGATAAAATAAAATATGCAAAACAAATTATTCCTATAAATGTTTCTAGAAAAGTGAAAATCCTTTGATTTTTAGTAAATTCATCGTTATTATTTTTTTCTATTGTAAATATTTTAAAATCAAAATGATGACTAACCATAAATAAGATTAAAACAAGCATGTATAATACAATGTTGTATTTTACAGTGTTTTTTTCATTAAAGATAAATAATGAGGAGATTAAGATAACAAAATAATAGAGAGATATTCCATTTTCAAAACCTTTTGTAGTGGAGAAAAAAAATATAATAAATAATATGAAGACTAAGTTTAAAAACCATGTAAGTGGGTTAAACTGAATTTTAGTAAAGAAAAAGATAAGAAAATATATAGTTCCTAACCCAATTAAGACAAAGAAATAAATAGTGTATCCAAAGTATAAATCGCGTATACCATTTATAAAAAATATCACACTAATCGCTAAAGAAAATAAATTCATTCTCTGAAAATAGATTAACTCAAGCTCATCAATATCTTTTGGAATGTACCGATTAATAATATAATTCCATGTTTTTTTCATTTTTTGTTGTTGATGTTTTTTATAAATTTAAGTAAAAAGAGGATGTTTTAATTGTATAAGTTTATTTTTTTGTGATTAAAATCATTTTTATTTAATTGTATTATTAAAAAAAAGATTTATTATAGAGTGAAATAAAATACCCATTGATAAATACCTTTATCAATGGGTTGAAAACACTATTTAGGTGAAAACTGAAGTTAAAGATTAAAGATGTTTAATCATTTTTATTTTATTAGAACATTCTAGTAATTCTACAAAACCATCTACGAACATTATCTGTGTCACTTGATGTATTCATATTATCAACAGTAAAAGACATTTCTACTCTATACCATTTGTTACCTTCTAATATGAAGTCAAAGCTATAGCCTTCAGTAGCATTACCATATGCTAATGCTGTTCCAGGAGTAGAAGTCCCCATAATCATGTTTTTTCCGTATCCTAAATACATTCCATTGTCTAGATTTTGATATCCACCAGGAGCAAGTATAACGTTAGCATCT
The DNA here is from genome assembly GCF_004785645.1 of Empedobacter tilapiae. Taxonomy (GTDB): domain Bacteria; phylum Bacteroidota; class Bacteroidia; order Flavobacteriales; family Weeksellaceae; genus Empedobacter; species Empedobacter tilapiae. The sequence goes on from NZ_SRPE01000012.1 coordinate 18,185, forward strand.
CCACGACCTTCTATAGATGTCATTCCCATCCACCAAAACTTTTGAGGTTTATTAGATACATTATAAACTCTTGGAATAATTGAAACAGGTCCAGTTGCATTTGAACTTGTGTAAGCTTGAGCATCAAATCTAAAAGTATCTTCAATAGTAGGCATTTCTTGATTTGGACCAAGAAAATCACTAAAAATCACATTTGCCCCATAAACATTTGCAGGAAGTTGTCCATCCCAGTATTCTGATTCACCACGAGCAAGTTCGTTTTTACCAACAGTAGCAAAACAAGATTGTCCAAGAAAATCAATATTGAAAGTAGCTTCTTCTGGAGAATTAGCACTAGGAGTTCCAGCTATTGTATATACTAATTGTCCTACTCCAAATTCTAAATCACCATGTTGTAATGTAGCAGTAAGTCCAGTAACACCAGTTGATTGAATAGGAGCTCCTGGAGAATAAGAACCTCCATTTCCACCAGAGTACGGTAAGATTAAAGTACCTACATAAGGCACTCCAGCTTCGTATTTTTTTGGATTAATATAAGCTAAGCTACAATCTAGTCTATTAATTGATGGAGAAATACTACTTCTTGTAGAAAATTTTACCCATTCAACTCCATTCCAATATAAATAACCTTCAGTAGTTAAACCTGCAGTACCTAAATTATAGATTAATAAACCTGTTGCTGGATTAGGTATAGTTATTATGTCTGTATTGCTTTCAAGAGCGACTTTAGGACCTAAAAATCCTTTTTTGTTTCCATTAGAAGCATTTGTTACATTGATATCTAAAATAGCAGATGGATCAGGTGAAATAGTTCCGATACCAACACTTCCTGAAGATGTTATTATAAAATCATCAGAAGCTTGTAATCCATTAGGTATTCCAGTTTCTGGGTTTGTTGTTTCGGGCGTAGATTTACCATCTACATTAAAAATTCCTTGAGGATTTGATGTATTAATACCTACTTGAGCATACGAACTACTAAAAATTAGTATTGTTAAGATAATAAATGATTTTCTCATTCTAATTTAAATATTTGGTTATTGTATTGATTAAAGTAAAAAAGAGTATAAATAATGAGTGTTTTAACTAATTTATTTTCAGTTATTTATTTCTTGTTTGCATTTGAATATTGGCGCAATTTAATACATTTTTGAAGTAATATTTTGAATAGTAGCTAAGATGATGTCTATGTAGTATGACAAAGTATTTTTGATGTAGTTAAACGTATATATAACGTATGTAATTTACAAGGTTTAAGAGAAGTGATAGAGTGTGTTTGGTATTTAAAAATTAGAAAAAGTAACCTTTTATATTCAATATTTAATTTGCTTTTTTATTTTTTCTTTAAAACTTCATTTTCGAATTTAATTCCTTCCCAACCATTTAGCATAAATTGACGAATATTGTTATGATCTACTCCTTTAGGATTCTCTAAAACAGATTGATAATGTTCAGCAAATAATTTTAATGTATCTTCTTTAGAAAAATCGTTCAATTTGGCAAAGGCAAATACTTTTGCGCTTCCTTGATTTTGATCTTTTGAATTTTCTTGATTTCCATTCAAAAAAGCAGAAGCAGTATAATTATAATTTTCTTCGATATAATTTATAACATCTACAAAATTGGCTTCATTTAAGTTTAATTTTTCTAAAATCATATTATCTTTTTTTCAAAAATATGAACTTATTTTTAATACAATAAATCATTTACTATGTTAATTTTTTTACTTGCTTAAATAGTTAACGAATGTTTAACAAAATACTGTAAATTAATTGATTAGATTTATGATTATTAACCAATAAAACTATTTTTATGTTTGAAAGAAGGCAATTTAATTATGAAACTTCTAGTGTCGCACTTAGAGAGTTAGCAGAAAAAGGATATCAAGAAGATTTTAACTTGTTGGAAAGTGATTTAATTGATCATCCTCACGATTTTAAGATCATATATATATATCGCTACGAAGGAAATTCAAATCCTGAAGATGAATCAAGTGTTTATGGAATTGAGAAAATTTCGACAGGAGAGAAAGGTGTTTTGGTTGTAGGTAATTTAGGATTTGTTCAAACGAGTTTAGCTTCAATACTTATACAGTTGGAAATAGAAGGACGAGGAACTATTCTGAAAAATTAAATTCGAAGAGAATGTATAGACTACTAAATATTACCATAACAAACTAAAAAGCGTTATCAAATGAAACTGATAACGCTTTTTAGTTGTGAAATATTTTACTTCTCTATTTCAAGCAATATTTTATATTCTTGAAAACGATGTTCGCGAATTGGACGAATAAAAGGTTCGGTTTTAAAATGTAAAAGTAAACATGGGCTTATATTTTTATATTTCGTTACGAATTCATAGGAAATCAATTCCCCATTTTTAATTCGTTGTTTTATTTTGTTATGATATGGATACATTTTGAATCTTAAATAATCATAAACAAAGATATTGAAAAACATTAAAAATATTTAGAATCTTAAATCTTAAGCTCTGTAAATAGTCTATTACTTCAAAGGAATGATTTTTAATATTTCTTTTAAAAAATATAGATTTCATTAGAAAAAAATATTTTGTAAAAAAGGGCTTTCTAAATTAAAAAGAGATCACATTAAAAAAACCACCAATTAAAGATGGCATCTTTAATTGGTGGTTTTTTAATAAGGAATTTGTTATCTAATTTTATTTAGCTTTTCTACATAAAACTTTAAAAGGTATAGAAAATGCGCTATTATATTTTGATTTCAAACGACGAATATCTTTAGAAGCAGAAGCTCTTGTGAAATAATCTCCTACTAAAACACGATAATCAGGAGAATAATATACAGTTTGAGCAGACAAGTCAGGGTATGAACGCATAAACTCATTTCTTACTTTATCAGCATCTTTTCTGTCTTTAGAATAATAAATCTGGATTTTAAATCCATTAATTTGTGGATTTCCTGCACATGGATCACTTGATTGTACTGTAGCTTTTTTTTCCGTATTTTTTTTCACTGGAGTAGCGTATGTACAAGTAGCATCCTCTTTTGTTTTTAGTATTGTATTTATTCTACTATCAATCTCGATATTTAAAGTACCATTATTAATAAATTGAACAGTATCAATTTTATCTTGTGCAAAAATAAAAGTCGAAAAAGAGACAATGAATAAAAAGATAAATTTTTTCATAGGATGAAATTAATTTGTGCAAATATACTTCTTACAATTAAGTTATTAAATTTTATAGTCTTTTATTTTCCTACAACTAATATTGTTCCAATTTTTAAAATAAATTAAAAAAAGAATTTAGTTGAATATTATTGATTGACAATTTGAAAGAGTTTAAACTTTATATTTTTATATAGTTATGTTAAATGGGACTTTTTTTCAAGTTAATCATCTCTTATGTTGATTGAATAAATATTATTTATAGAGCTATATTTTTTAACAATTAATTTAGAATTGTTTTAAATTAAGCTCAATGATAAAGTTCAGTATATAAACTTTATGATTTTGTTAAGTATTGAAGCTATTTTTGCTGTTGTTAAGTGTTCAAATAAAAACGAGTTAAAAGAAACAACGAACTGAGATTATTTAAGTAAATGAAGGCAAGATTTCTAAAAAGAATACGTTTATGGAGCTGCGCGATAATACTATCGACGTTCTCCCTAGCAAATGCCCAAGATGCAGGAAAAGGCTACGAGTTATTCGAGGCTAATTGTACTGCTTGTCACCAGATTGATGGTAAATTAATTGGGCCGGAATTACGTGGTGTAGAGAAACGCGTACAAGAAGAAGCTGGACTTGGAAAAGAGTGGTTACACGCTTGGATTAAGGACAATAAAGCTTTACGCGAATCTGGAGATGCATACGCAAACAAAATTTATGCTGATTACAATAACACTGAGATGTTAGCTTTCCCTAACTTATCAGATGGTGATATTGATGATATTTTAGCATATACTGCTGATCCTGATGGAGGGGTTAAAGCTTTTGAAGAAGCTAAAGCTGCTAAAAAGAAAGAAGCTGCTGCAAAGAAAGCTGCTGAAGCTGCACAAGGAGGTGGAGCTAATTCAGGAGTTATCGCAGTAGGTTTTGTTGTTTTAGCAACATTGTTATTGTGGATTTTAGTTCGCGTTAATGCGTTAGTAAAAGCTACATCTTCTGATAGAATTGGTCTAGATGAAGAAAAAATGGCATTCTCTTTCGCTAGCTTATTCCAAAAATACCAAAAAGTAGGTAATGTTCTAATTGCTGTTTTGGCTTTCTTTGCATTATATAATGTGTATTGGGGATTAATGGGAATTGGAGTTGATAAAGGTTATGAACCTGAACAACCAATTTATTTTTCTCATAAAGTTCACGCAGGTGTACAAGGTATAGATTGTCAGTACTGTCACAGCTCTGCTAAATACGGTAAAGTGTCTGGAATTCCTTCTCCAAATGTATGTATGAACTGTCACAAAACAATCAAAGAATATAAAGGAGATTACTTCGAGGAAGAATTAATTACTTCTGGCAAATTCGCTGATGAAGATGCAGTAAAAACATTCTATACTGGAGAAATTCAGAAAATGTACAAAGCTATTGGATGGAATCCTGAAACAAATAAATACGATGGTCCACAAAAACCAATCGAATGGGTACGTATCCATAATATGCCAGATTTCGTATTCTTTAGCCACGCGCAACACGTTGTAGCAGGAGAGAAAGCGATTAAGAAAGCGATTAAAGACGGAACTATTCCAAATGCTAAAGAGTTGAACATTGGGTCAGGAGATCAAGTTTGTTTCGCGTGTCACGGACGTGTTGATGAAATGAACGAAGTGAAAATGGCGAATGATTTTACAATGGGATGGTGTATCGAGTGTCACAGAACTACTGAGGTAGATATGGACAACGAGTATAACAAAGAATATTACGCAGAACTACACGAGAAATTGAAAAAACAGTACGGTGACGCAACTAAGATTACAGTTGATGCTATCGGAGGTTTAGAGTGTGGTAAATGTCATTATTAATATAAAAAAGAGAGGAGTATAAATGGCTTCGAAGAAAAATTACTGGAAAAGTTTTGAGGAGTTAACTGACAATACATTAAATGAAAAGTTAACTACCAATGAATTTGCAGAAGAAATTCCTGTAGACAATTTCTTAGGGAATGATAACGCCATGGAGAATAGTCAAACTTCACGACGTGACTTTTTGAAGATTTTAGGGTTCAGTACAGCTGCTGTTACTTTAGCAGCTTGTGAAGCTCCAATCGTAAAATCTGTTCCTTATGTAGTGAAACCAGAAAACATTATGCCTGGTGTACCTACTTATTATGCATCTACAATTTTTGATGGATACGATTATGCGAACGTATTAGTACGTACAAGAGAAGGTCGTCCTATTAGAATTGATGCAAACAAAGGCGCAAAATATTATGGTTCTACAAATGCACGTGTTCAGGCGTCTGTATTATCATTATACGATTCTGATAAAATAAAATCACCTTTAACAAATGGTGGTGAAAACTTCAAAGCAACATCTTGGAAAGAAGTTGATGCACGTGTAACAAAAGCATTAGCATCAGTAGGAGGGAAAAAAGTAGTTATTTTAACTTCATCTTTACCTTCACCAACAACTAAAAAGTTGATTGCTGAGTTTGCAACAAAATATCCAACAACTCAACACGTTGTTTATGATGCAATTTCTTCTACGAATGCATTAGACGCAGCGCAAGAAGTTTACGGAAAAAGAGAAATCCCATTCTACGATCTTAAGAATGCTGAATTAGTTGTTTCTTTCAACGCAGATTTCTTAGGTGATTACAATGGTGGTGGAATGGAAGGTGATTATGGTGTTGCTCGTAAACCAGGAGCAAACATGATGCGTCACATCCAAGTAGAATCTGTTTTATCTTTAACAGGTGCAAATGCTGATACACGTTATCCATTAAAACCAACTGATACTGAAAAAGTATTGGCTGAAGTTTATAATAAATTAGCAGGTGGATCAGCTTCATCTAAAGAAGCATTAGCTATTGCTGCTGAATTAACAGCAAAAGGTTCTAAAGCGGTTGTTATGGCAGATGGTTCGAAAGAAGCATACGCAATTGCATACGCAATTAACCAATTGTTAGGATCAGCTGCAGTTTCTGATAAAGCTGTTTTATTAAAAGAGTCTAACGATGCTGTATTTAATCAATTTGTTGCAGAAGCTAAAGCTGGACAAGTTGGGGTTTTATTAAACTTCCAAACAAATCCAATTTATAATGCTAAAAATACAAAAGAAATTGAAGCAGCTTTCAAAAATATTGGACTTAAAGTTGGTTTAGTTGAAAAATTAGACGAAACTGCATCAGTAATGGACGTTATAGCTCCAGTTACTCACGGTTTAGAGTCTTGGAATGATTTCAATCCATTAACAGGTGTATATTCATTACAACAACCAACAATTCCACGTGTATTTGATTCTCGTCAATTCCAAGATTCATTAATCGCATGGATGACAGGAGTTACTAAAGTAACAGAAGTAGAAGATCCAAATGATCCAATTATGGTGATGGCAGTTTCTGCAACTAAACAAAAAGTTTCTCCATATTATTTATATGTAAAACAAAACTGGGAATCAGCTATTTTACCAAAATTAGGTGTAGATTTCAACAAGGCATTATACAATGGTTATAATGAAGCTACTGAAACATCTGTATTTACTGCTAATACTGGTGTTGCTGCTGCAGCTGCTACAAAATTAGCTGGTGCTAAAGCGACAGAATGGGAAATTCAATTCTATTCTAAAGCTGGTTTAGGAGATGGTACACAAGCAAACAATCCTTGGTTACAAGAATTACCAGATCCAATTACACGTAACTCTTGGGATAACTATTTAACAGTTAACCCAAATGATGCGGAAAAATTAGGAATCAAAATTCAAGATAACTACAACGTTACAAATGGAAGAATGCAATTTGACGGTGAGTATGTAAACTTAACTGTTAATGGAGTTGTTTTAGAAAACGTTCCAGTATTCATTCAACCAGGTCAAGCAATCGGAACTGTAGGTTTAGCTTTTGGTTACGGTCGTACAAAAGCTGGTAAAGTTGCAAACAATGTTGGGGTTAACGCTTTCGCATTATATACGGGTAATGTAGGTGCATCTAACGTTAAGATCGAAAAATCTTCTCGTTCAGATAAACACGAATTTGCTAATATGCAACAGCAACCAACATTGATGGGACGTTATGAAATTGCAAGAGAAGTTTCTTTAGCAGATTTCATCAACACAGATCGTCAAGAATGGAATCCAGTTGCTAAAATGCCAACTTGGAGAGGAGATTCTCCAGTAGGAGAGGTTGACTTATGGGCTAGTTTTGATCGTTCTACAGGACCTCACTTCAATTTAACAATTGATATGAACTCTTGTACAGGATGTGGAGCGTGTGTGATTGCTTGTCAAGCAGAAAACAACGTACCAACTGTAGGTAAAGAGCAAATGCGTATGTCAAGAGATATGTATTGGTTAAGAATTGACCGTTACTACTCTGATGTTACTTACAACGATCCGAATGGAAAATTAACTCAAAAAGTTGCGTTAGAATCTGATCCAGATAACGAACCACAACAATATACACGTTTAATTAAGCCAGAGGCTGAAAATCCAGATGTGATTTTCCAACCATTAATGTGTCAACACTGTAATCACGCTCCTTGTGAGACTGTGTGTCCAGTAGGTGCAACATCTCATGGTCGTCAAGGTCAAAACATGATGGCTTATAACCGTTGTGTTGGTACTCGTTATTGTGCAAATAACTGTCCTTACAAGGTACGTCGTTTCAACTGGTTTAACTGGGCGAATAATGACAAATACGACTTCCACATGAACAATGATTTAGGTCGTATGGTACTTAACCCAGATGTTGTTGTACGTACACGAGGAGTAATTGAGAAATGTTCATTCTGTATCCAACAAACTCAAGCTGCAATTTTAAAAGCTAAGAAAGAGAACAGAGTAGTTAAAGACGAAGAGTTTATGGCTGCTGCTGCTTGTGCTGCTGCTTGTGGAACAGGTGCGATGAAATTTGGAGATATCAATGATGATAAATCTGAAGTAAGAGCAGCATCGAAAGATAAACGTTCTTATGTTTTATTAGAAGAAATTGGTACAAAACCAAACGTTATCTATCAAGTAAAAGTTAGAAACAGAAAAGAACAAGCTTAATTAAATTAGTAAAGAATTAATAAGGTAAACAAATATGTCACATTACGAATCACAGGTAAGAGAACCCCTTATTTTAGGACATAAAACCTACCACGATATCACAGTAGACATTGCTCGTCCAATTGAGACGCCAGCAAGTAAATTGTGGTGGACATGTTTCAGTATAGCAATGGTTGCTTTCATTTTCGGGATTGGAGCAATCGCATATACAGTTGGAACTGGTATTGGTGTATGGGGATTGAATAGAACGATTAACTGGGGTTGGGATATCACCAACTTCGTATGGTGGGTAGGTATCGGTCACGCGGGTACATTAATCTCAGCCGTTTTATTATTATTCCGTCAAAAATGGAGAATGTCGGTTAACCGTTCTGCGGAAGCCATGACAATCTTCGCCGTTGTACAGGCAGCGTTATTCCCTGTAATCCACATGGGTCGTCCATGGTTAATGTATTGGGTATTCCCAATTCCTAACCAATTTGGATCTTTATGGCCTAACTTTAACTCACCATTATTATGGGACGTATTCGCGATTTCTACGTATTTCTCTGTATCAACAGTTTTCTGGTTGATGGGATTAATTCCTGACTTCGCTATGATACGTGACCGTGCAACAAAACCATTCGCTAAGAAAATCTACGGAATCTTATCATTCGGATGGGGTGGTGGAGCAAAACACTGGCAACGTTTCGAAGAGTTATCTTTGGTATTAGCTGGTTTATGTACACCATTAGTATTCTCGGTACACACGATTGTATCTTTTGACTTCGCAACGTCAGTAATCAAAGGATGGCACTCAACAGTATATCCTCCATATTTCGTTGCCGGAGCTATTTTCTCTGGTTTCGCTATGGTACAAACATTATTAAGTGTAATGCGTAAAGTTTTACACTACGAAGATTATATCACACGTAAACATATCGAGTACATGAACATTGTAATCGTTGTTACAGGTGGTATGGTTGCAGTAGCTTACTTAACAGAGTTATGGATCGCTTGGTATTCAGGATCTCGTTACGAAGACTTTACATACTTCTCTCCAGGAGCAGCAACAGGACCTTATTGGTGGGCATTCTGGGCGTTAATTATCTGTAACGTTTTAGTACCAGGATTATTATGGATTCGTCCAATTAGACGTTCATTCTTTTGGACATTCGTTATCTCTATCGTAGTTAACATCGGTATGTGGTTCGAGCGTTTTGATATTATTGTTATCAACTTAGCACGCGACTACTTACCATCGAGCTGGACAATGTTTATGCCTTCATGGGTAGACGTAGGTATCTTCTTAGGTACTATGGGATTCTTTTCTGTGTTATACTTATTGTACGCACGTACATTCCCAGTTATTTCACAATCTGAATTAAAAACTATTTTGAAATCATCAGGCGAAAGCTATAAAAAACATCATACTGAAGATGAGCATCACGAACACTAAAATCGTTTATGGTCTTTACGGAGACGATGATGATTTATTAAAAGCAGTAAAATCTATTCGTAAACAAGGTATTACGATAGACGAAGTATATACACCTTTCCCTGTACACGGTTTAGATAAAGCGTTAGGATTAAAGAAAACTCGTATTTCTGATCTTGCTTTCTTTTACGGTGCATTTGGTACAACATTAGCATCTTTGATGACATGGTTTATTATGAATCATGACTGGGCTCAAGATATTGGAGGTAAACCATCTTTTTCTTGGGGTGAGAATATGCCAGCTTTCGTACCTATTATGTTCGAGTTGACAGTATTCTGTGCTGCGCACTTTATGTCATTAACATATTTAGTACGTAATAAAATGTATCCTGGTGCAAAAGCTAAAAACCCAGATCCTCGTACAACAGATGATAAATTCTTAATAGAAATCAGAACTGCTGATGTTGAGAAAATCAAAAATGTATTTGTAGAAACTGGAGCTGAAGAAGTAACTGTAAAAGGTGATGTAGTCGTAGAATCAAGTGTTAACAATTTAGTACAAGAAGCATAATGAAAAAGATAGCATTACTTATAGGATTAGGAAGTATTATCATCACTTCTTGCTCTGATAAAAAACGTCACGCAAGTATTGTGTTTATGCCGGATATGTATTATCCAACAGCATATGATCCATACGAAAAAGCAACTTACGGTTATCCTGAAGATAAAGAGAATTCTGAAGTTCCTGTAATGAGTAAAAATTACAATATGTCAGCATTAGAATCTGTAGATGGCGCTGTAGCAAGAACAGATGGTGATATTTTACCTTGGACTTTCAAAAATAATAACGCTGGTTATGCACAAGCGAAAGCTATAACAACTTCTCCTTTAAATGCAGGAAATAAAGCAGCTGATTTAGAAAGAGGTAAATTATTGTATGGACAAAATTGTGCTGTATGTCATGGTGACGCTGGAGATGGACAAGGATCAATAGTAAAATCTAAAGCTTACTCTGGAGTTCCTACTTATGGAGAAAGAGATATTACAGTAGGTTCAGTTTATCATGTAATTATGTATGGAAAAAATGCGATGGGTTCTTACGCATCTCAATTAACTCCTGCAGACCGTTGGAGAGTTGCTGAATATGTAATGAGTTTGAAAGGTGGTTCTGCTACTGCTGCTCCATCTGGAGAAGCAACTGCTGAAGCTAATCCTGCAACAGAAACTGAAACAGCAACTAATAAATAATAAAATAAGTTAATTATTATGCAATATACATTTTCCCCAAGATTAAAAAATGCATCACTTATCTTAGCTGTTATAGGTGTTGTACTTTACGGGATAGGATTTTTCTTACATCAACAAGATGTTGCTAATTCAACTGAATATATTAACGGTTTGATTGAAGCTCACCCAACTCAATTTTTTGGTGACTACATTTCAGATTCTTATGCATCTATGAATACAGATCATGCTGGACACATGGAGCATTTGACAAATTTATTGAAAAACAGACCTTGGGCTGCTTTCTATGTACCAGCTTATTTATCGTTTGGTATTGCGGCGTCTGCGTTGTTTTTCTTATGTATTCAATTCGTAGCTAACGCTGGTTGGTCTATGGTAGTATCTCGTGTTATGGAGGCTATCGCATCATTTTTACCAGTTGGTTCTGTACTTGTTGGTATTATCGTTTTAGGATCTTATTTTCACATGAATCACTTATTCCACTGGATGGATGCTGATTTAATAAATCCTGATAGCGAGAAGTATGATATCTTCATGGCGAACAAAGCTCAACTTTGGTTAAGCCCTAACTTCTGGTTAGTACGTTGTATTATTTACTTAGTAGTATTATCTTTAATGTTACCAGTAATTAAAAACGCAACACGCAAATTAGATGATACAAACGGAGACTTAAAAGTGTACGCTCAATTGTACAAAAAATCAGTAATTTACTTAGTGATTTTCGCAATTTGTTCTGCAGCATTTGCTTGGGATTTCGTGATGTCTTTAGATCCACACTGGTTCTCTTCATTATTTATGTGGTACGGAATGGTTTCATATTTAGTTTCTGCGGTTTCTATTATGGCAATTATTTCTATCTATTTAAAAAGAAAGAATTCTTTACCATTATTCAATGACAACCATTTACATGATTTAACAAAATATATGTTTGGTTTCTCATTATTATGGTCATACTTATGGTTCTGTCAATTCATGTTACAATGGTATGCAAACATTCCTGAGGAAGCTCAATACTTCCAACAACGTATGGCGCAATACCCATTATATTTCTGGATGTTGATTATTAACTTAGTAGCTCCATTCTTGATATTAATTTCATCAAGTATGAAACGTCGTTACCAAATCGTTTTCGTTATGGGATTCGTTATCATTTTTGGACACTACTGGGATTTCTACAACCAAATTATGCCAGCAGCTGTTGGACCATTCCACAACTTCGGTTTAATGGAAATTGGAGCATTAGTTGGAATTGGAGGATTATTTACATTCGTAGTTATGAATGCAGTTTCTAAATTAAACTTAGAAGCAAAAGGTCATCCTTACTTCCACGAATCAAAAATTTATGAATATCCTTTCTAATCAGAAAGAAGTTATAAAACTTAAAAAGCTCGATGCAATTGCATCGAGCTTTTTTATATTTATTTAATAAATATTACTGAATTGTTTTGCGCTTAATTTCTAAATTGACTAAGAAATGATCAACATCATCATCTGTAGATAAGTTTCCTACAACGTAAACACCTTTATCTCCGTTTTGGCTATTGATAATTCCATAAACAGAAGATTCATCATCAGGATCAGACATGCCTTCGTAACGATAAATACAAACTATGTCAAAATTCTCAGGGTTTTGCTTTAATTGCTCTTTTTCGATATTATAGTCAATTGTGAACCCATTTTCATTTAACTCTGTTAAAGCCTCGTTAGTCGTTTTATAACGATATTGAATTTTTTCTTTCATAATTTTGATTGTTTAACAATTGATTCTCAAATACTATTCCATTAAAGTTTTATTGAAAAAGAACAGATTATTTTTTTGGTAAGGTTCTTGTCTTACTCAGTAAGAATATAATGAATGTGATTATGAAATTAACAGTATTAAGAAAAATTAATCTAATAGCAATTTTTGCTCTTGCTGCTTTGTTTTTGACATCTTGTGATGGTTCAACTACAATTTATGGTATTGAACATCAACATAGAAATAAGAAGAAGTATAAAAAACAGCGATATGATAATAACCATAGAAATTTACCTCCAGGGCAACATAAAAAGGTTCATGGTGAAAAATCTGCAAAAAGATATGCTCCTGGACAACAAAAAAAACATGATAATAAGTATTATAAAGAGAAAAACCATCATAAACATCATGATGATTAAATAAAAAAAGGGATTGAAGATATTATCTTCAATCCCTTTTTTTATATCTATCTAAAAAATCGTTTTATTCTACAACTTCCATTTCTACGTTTAATGTTCCAGAATTTGTAGAACCTATAGAAGAAAACGCTGCTTTACTTAAATCTAATAATCTTGATTTTGTATGCGGTCCTCTGTCATTTATTTTTACAACTACTGATTTTCCGTTATTTGTGTTTGTAACTTTTACTTTTGTACCAAATGGTAAAGTTTTATGAGCAGCAGTAAAGTTATTTTTATTATATAATTCACCACTTGAAGTCTTTTTTCCATGGAATTTATCTGCATACCACGAGACGATTCCACTTATTTTATTTCCTGCTTTTTCAACAATTTCTGCAACAGTTGTATTATCTACTTCATTAAAATCTGAAACTTTTTTTAATAAGTTAGATTTTATATTTTTAGTATACATTGAAACTGGTAAAGGTAATGGACTAACTGTTGAAAAATTTGATTTTCCTTTTGCATGAGCTATAGGAATAATCATCAGCATTACTAATAATGTTAAAAAATTCTTTGTCATTCTTTAGTTTTTTCTGAATCTTTATCTAAAATAAGCATTATAGAAATTATTTAGATAGGAATAGTCTTTTTTGATAGTTTTATAATAAGAATATACATCTAAACCTTTATGTCTAGTAATATTAAGAACGATTGTTAATGATAAGTTAAAAAAATAAAGACTTATTAAAAATTTTAAGAAATAAGAATGATATTTATTTAATACATAGAATATCAGGTTGTTATATGTTTATTAAAAAAAAGTTAAATTAAATAACACGATTAAGATGTTGATTTAAGATATTTTTTAAACCAGTAAAATGTATTATTTGTTGAAGAATTTGATTATTCTCTTCAGTAGTTAATTCTGTTTTTTTTGTTTGTAGCATTAACTCTTTTATCACGTTATCAATGTAAATAATTTTGAATCGGAGTAAAACATCAAATAAATCTTTGTGAACAAATTCCTCTTTCTTTTTAATATTAATCCCTTGTTTGACAGTCCAGTTTTCACTTAAACTGTGTTTTTCTAACATCATTTCCGATGCAAGATTGACAATTTCAGGATTTGTTAAACGAGAAAAATAAGTACCTGTGCGTAATTCGTCATTTTCTAAACCAATTTTTACGTCTTCTAATATTGTTTGAAAAAGTGGATTACTTAAACTTAAATCGTTTTCTTCAAATTGAGAAATGATTTCCTGATTGACTGTTGTTTTATATAGTTCGTTGTTTTCATTTTTTAAATCAACTTCTAAATCACCAAATTGCATGATTAACTTGATAATTTCATTTTCAACAGTTTGCTGAACATTTATAATTTCTTTTGTTGAAGGAACAATTGAAATATTCGTTTTATTTGTTCTGGAATTATCCGAAATATGGGATATAGTTGAAGTCGATTTGTCTCCAGATTTTTGAAGTTGTGCCAACTCTTTAAACAAAACTTCTTCTCGAATTTCCATTATTTTAGAAGTTTCAGCAATGTAAACTTCTTGTTTGATGATATTCGGAATAAGTGAAATCGATTTTACAATTTCTCGAATTAATTCAGCTTTTTTGATTGGATCATTCTTTGCATCTTCCAACAAAACATTTGCTTTAAAACGAATAAAGTCAGTAGCATTATCTTTAATATATGCTTCGATTTCTGTTGTAGAATGTTTTTTAGCAAAAGAATCAGGATCTTCTCCTTCTGGTAACAAAAGAACTTTAACGTTCATTTCTTGTTCCAAAATCATATCAATACCACGAAAAGAAGCTTTAATTCCAGCATTATCACCATCATACATGACAGTAATATTTTCAGTTAAACGTTTTATTAAACGGATTTGTTCATTTGTAAGCGCTGTTCCAGAACTTGCAACAACATTCTGTATCCCCGATTGATGAAGAGATAAAACGTCAGTATAACCTTCAACCAAAAAACATTGATCGGCTTTTGTAATATGTTGTTTCGCCTGAAATAATCCGTAAAGGGTTTTACTTTTATGATAAATTTTATTTTCAGGAGAATTTAGATATTTAGCAGCTTTTGCATCATTTCGCAAAATTCGCCCACCAAAACCTAATGTTCTACCTGAAAAACTATAAATAGGAAACATAACACGCTCGCGAAACTTGTCATATTTCTTATTATCTTCTTTGAAAGTTGCTAAACCAGCTTCTTCTATCAATTCTTTGGAATAACCATTTTTTATAGCATATTCTGCTAAAGCATCCCATTGTTTTGGAGAATAACCAAGTTCAAATTTTTCGATAGTTTCTTTGGTAAAACCACGTTCACGGAAATAACTTAAACCAATTAAATTTCCTTCTTCCGAATTATGTAATTGATTAATAAAAAATTTCTTTGCAAAATCAGTTAATATATATAAACTTTCTCTATCTTTTTCTTCTTGCTGTTGCTCAAAAGTATATTCACGATCTTCTTCAATTTCTATATTGTATCGTTTAGCTAACCAACGTAAAGCTTCTGGGTAAGTGAATTGTTCTACTTCCATTAAAAAAGTAACAACATTTCCTCCTCGTCCAGATGAAAAATCTTTCCAAATTTGTTTAGCAGGTGAAACAACAAAAGAAGGTGTCTTTTCATTACCAAAAGGAGATAGCCCTTTTAAGCTAGAACCAGCACGTTTTAAAGTAACAAAATCACCAACAACTTCTTCTACACGGGCGGTTTCGAAGATTATATCTATTGTTCTTTGAGAAATCAAACTGAATTATTTTTTGAGAATTTTATAAATAAATTATTTATCAAAATTAAAACAAATTCTTAATATCAATTCATCTTTTCAAAACCTTTATTGAAAACCTTTAAACAAATTAGAAAATTGGTATGATATTAGCATATTAGCTAGAAACTTGAAATTAAATTTTTATGAAATCAACAATTTTAAAAATATCTTTTGCTGCGATTTTAGCAACAGGTTTTTTATCGTCTTGTTCTACTGTAAGTAACGTGATTGAAAATAATGAAAACACAAATAACAACTCAATTTTAGGAAAATGGGAGTTGAGTCAAATTAATTTTATGAAGGCTGCATCTATTGCAGAAGCTTATCCAATGGGAGCACCTTATTTAAATTTTATTTCTAATAGTATGTTAAATGCTTCAGACGGTTGTAATACTTTGAATGGAGGGATAACAATTTCTGGAAATGAAATAACTTTTGGAAACATGATGTCTACAATGAAAGCTTGTCAAAATGTAGAAGATTCTAATTTCAGTTCAAAATTAAATGGAAAATTAAAATATTCTATTTCAGATAATAAATTATTATTAATCCAAGGTGATATTGTGATTATGACTTTTGTACGTCCTGGTACCTTAGCAGGTTCTTGGGAATTAGAAGAATTTATTGGTAAAGATAGAAGTGCAAAATCATTAGATGATCGTTTTCCAAATCAAAAACCTACATTAACATTCCAAAATAACAAAGTCTCTGGTAATGATGGATGTAATAATTTAACTGGAGGATATTTAGCAGTAGGTAATTCGTTGACTGTGAAAAATATTGCAACTACGCGTATGGCTTGTCAAGGAGTAGATTCTGATGCTTTTGGAGAACGTTTTAATAATGTAAACAAATATGAAATTAAAGACGGAAAATTAATATTGTTTGCAAATGATGTTAAAACAATGGTTTTCAAGAAAAAATAATGAAATTCAAATCATAAATCATTAAAGCTGTCATTTTTTGACAGCTTTTTTATTTTTATATTTGTATACTTTTTAAAAGGAGAGAAAGATGAAATTTCCACAAACACATCAATTAAAAGATATAGCATCAATTATAGATGCGAAATTTATTGGAAACGAAAATTTTCCAGTCGAAGGAATCAATGAAATTCACCGAGTAGAAGCGGGAGATATTGTTTTTGTTGATCATCCAAAATATTATGATAAAGCGTTACAATCAAATGCAACAATTGTTTTGATTAACAAAGAAGTTGATTGTCCCGAAGGAAAAGCTTTGTTGATTTCTGATGATCCTTTTCGTGATTTTGTCAAAATTGGACAACATTTTATGGCATTTGAAGCTGCTACAAAACAAATTTCTGATTCAGCTGAAATAGGTGAAGGAACAATTATTCAGCCAGGTGCATTTATCGGAAATCATGTGAAAATTGGGAAAAATTGTGTGATTCATTCTAATGTTTCAATCAATGATTATGCAATTATCGGTGATAATGTAATTATTCGTTCAGGAACGGTTTTAGGTGCTGATGCATTTTATTACAAAAACCGAGAGACTGGTTTTGATCGTTTAAAATCTGTCGGAAATGTTATCATTGAAAATAATGTAGAAATTGGTGCAAATTGTACGATAGATAGAGGAGTTTCTGCATCTACAATTATTGGAGAAGGAACAATTATGGATAATTTAATTCAGATTGGTCATGATACAATTATTGGTAAAAAATGTTTGATTGCTTCACAAGTCGGAATTGCTGGTTGTGTAAACGTAGAAGATGAAGTTTCTATTTGGGGACAAGTTGGAATTACGAGTGGTGTAACAATTGGTACAAAAGCAGTATTGTTAGCACAAGCTGGAATTAGTAAATCTTTAGAAGGAGGTAAAACATATTTTGGTTATCCAGCAGAAGAAGCAAGAGGTTTGTATAAAAAAATGGCTGTTACAGAATTAATGGTTCGTGATTATAGAAAAAAATAATTTATAGAGAGAATAAGATAAAAGCTGAGCTATGCTCAGCTTTTTTATGATAAATATCTTATGCTTTTTTGTCCTATTAAAATAAAGGCTTAGTGTATTTTTTACATTGAATATTTTTTAAAATGCAAAAGTCCTTTTATATTTGTGTAAATTAAAAATCACAATGTCTGTATTAGTAAACAAAGATTCAAAAATAATCGTTCAAGGATTCACAGGGAAAGAAGGAACTTTTCATGCTGAACAAATGATTGAATATGGAACTCAAGTAGTAGGTGGTGTAACTCCAGGAAAAGGAGGACAAACTCACTTAGGATTACCAATTTTTAACACAGTTAAAGATGCTGTAGATCAGGCAGGAGCTGATGTTTCTATTATTTTTGTTCCACCAGCATTCGCTGCGGACGCTGTAATGGAAGCTGCAGAGGCAGGTATTAAAGTTATTATCTGTATCACAGAAGGTATTCCGGTAGAAGATATGGTAAAAGTACAAGCGTATGTTGATCAAAGAGATGTAACATTAATAGGACCTAACTGTCCAGGTGTTATTACTTCTGAGGAAGCTAAAGTAGGTATTATGCCAGGATTTATTTTCAAAAAAGGTAAAGTTGGTATTGTTTCTAAATCAGGAACTTTAACTTACGAAGCTGCTGACCAAGTAGTAAAAGCTGGTTACGGAATTTCTACAGCAATCGGAATTGGTGGAGATCCAATTATCGGAACTACAACTAAAGAAGCTGTTGAATTATTTATGAATGATCCAGAAACGGAGTGTATCGTTATGATTGGTGAAATTGGTGGACAATTAGAAGCTGAGGCTGCTCGTTGGATTAAAGCGAATGGAACTAAACCAGTTGTAGGATTTATCGCAGGTCAAACTGCACCAAAAGGTCGTACAATGGGACATGCTGGAGCTATCGTAGGTGGAGCTGATGATACAGCACAAGCTAAAATGGCAATTATGGAAGAATGTGGAATCCACGTTGTTGCATCTCCTGCTGATATCGGAGCTACAGTTGCAAAAGTTTTAGGATAAGAATATTCTTAATCAAAAATAGTAAAGGAACTCAAATTTGAGTTCCTTTTTTTATTCTCTTATTCAAACCAATATTTACTCATTTCTGTTAAGAAAATTGGGTCATTAATGGGAAAACTGTCGTCAATAATAGAATCTATTCCACATTTTGGACAAACTGCAGTTTCATCTTTTCCTTCTATTTCTTCAAAATATTCTTTAATTTCAGCGGTAGAGAAAATTTCTTCACAACAAAAACATGCACAACCATTTGTATTCAATATTTTTGATTTATTAAATATAGATTCTCGATGGGCTTGTTTTAAAAAATCAATTGTATATTTCATATTATTTACAAAAACTCATCTTCATCATCAAAATCATCCTCCATTTCGTCATCGTCTGGAGAATAATCTTCGATAAAAACTTTGAATAATCTTGGACAAATAATTTGTAAATTTATTAAATTCTCATCATCCCAATCAAAATCAGGTTTTGGAGATTTTTCGGTAAAAAATTTAAAATATTCTTTGTCTACAAAGTCAATAATTTTGTGTTGAAATTTATGGTAAAAAACAGTGTCAGCGATCAAATGAAACTCTTCAAATTCATATAAATCATCTTCGTTGAAACCTTCATTAAAATAATCTGCTAAATTATCAGGATTTAAAATTGCTTTTTCAAATAATTCTTGTCCTTGCGAGATAATCCAATTCTTAAAATAGAAAAAATGTTTAGGATCTGTATCATCATTCATTATGCAAGCTGCACACCATATTTCAGGAGAATGTAAAGAATATGAATAAAACTCTAATCGCAATTGAAAACCAATAATATCTTCTGCAGTTAAATTTTCGAGTTCCTGAATCAAAGCTGTTTCTTGATCTTGTAAATTATTTGCATTTAATAAAGAATTTTCAATAATCAACCAAAATAAATCCTCTTCTAGCATACGTGAAATACGATCAGAAGGAAGAGTGGAAGAATTGAATAAATCATCTAAAAAATCCATATTTCTACTTTTTAGTTTTTATTTAGTTGGTTTTGATTTACTGAAACTTGTCTAACGTTTTATTTCTTAAACATTTAATTTATAAAACATTTTAACAAAATCTTTTTATAATTTATAAATAAAATATGATGAAACCTATCAAATTTTAAACTATTTACAATTTTTAAGGTAATTATTTGATTTTGTTTAAACTAAAAAAGTCTAATTCGAAGTAGAATTAGACTTTTAGTGTTGTGAATGAAATTATTATTTGTTGTAATAATTCCAAACAGCTTTTGTAATATCAGCAATTACTTTTTCAGTTTCAGTTCTTTCTTCTGTTATATTTTTCAAATAAATAGATAAAATAATTGGTTGATGATTAATAGGTTTTATTATTCCAATATCATTCATCGCAACTCTTAGATTTTGGTTATTTGTATCACTAATTCCTGTTCTGTGAGCTAACTCTGTGTTTGTAGGTAACCCAGCTTTCATCCAAGTTAAACCTCTGGATGTTTCTACCATAAGTTGATATAAATAGGTTGTAGAAGTTTTTTTGAGTACTTTATTCGAATAAAATTTCTCAAGTAATTTTGTGGTAGCATTTGCGGAAGTTGTATTGAGATATAAATTATCCCAAGTCTGCATTTCTTTCTCATTTACTTTTATAACAAAATCTTTAATTCCTTGATTATTAATAAAATTTTGAACAGTTTTAGTTCCGCCAATAATCTTTAAAAGTATATCACAACCATTATTATCGCTATGAGAAACTGTATATCTTAAAAGTTGGTCAAGTGTTAGATACATATTTCCTTCTGGATTATCTTCAAGAATTGGACTCCAAGTATTAGGTAATAAATCTTCTTTTTTTATAAAAAATTGTTGATTAAGTTGTAATTTATTTTGATCAACTTCATGTAAAACAGCCAATGCAATATGAAATTTAAACACACTCATCATTGGCATCATTTGGTTTCCGTTGATACTTAAGGTGTCTTTATTTTTAAGATTTTTTAATGAAATACCTGCTGTTAAATTTTTTGAAGAAATAATTTGATTGATTTCTGTTCTTAAACTTTCAATGGATTGAGCATTTAAACAAAAACCTAAAAGGATAAATAGGAAAGAAAAAATCAGTTTATTCATAGTTGTGATTAATATTTTGACCAAATTAGTTAATTATTTAAATTTGATCAAACTAAAAAAGTCTAATTCGGAGAGGAATTAGACTTTTTGATATATTACTGCCACTTTTTGTTTAGAGTATAATTTTCGGGAATTTCTGAAATTTCATGCCCTAATTTATTCCATATTTCAATATATATAATTTTGTTATGGATAATTGAAGTACTTATTTCACAAAGTAAATTTTTATCTTTATTGATTAATTCTAAGGCATCGAATAATAATTCATCTTGACTTATATTTTTATTAAATGATTCCATTTCTAAATTAGAATTTTTATGATTTAGATTAATGTAACATCCATTTGAGGTATATTCAATATTAAGAATAGAAATATTTTCAAGGTATTTTATAATACTAGATTTAGAATATTCTGTTTCTAATAATTTGATTGATACATCAATCATAAAATCTTTTAAATTATTCATAATTTAAATTACTCAATAACATGCGGAACAAAACGACTTTTATCAGTTGTAATAAATTGGTCACTTTCGCGGAATGTAATTCCACACGATTCTTGTCCAATAATCCAACTTCCGATAATGGTATAACCCGTTTCTTCGTGATGTAAATTAGCCAATGCTTGATAAATAAAACCTTCTTCGCCATATTCGCCAGAAGTTTGTTCAGAAATAGTTCCGTTTTTTACAACTTCTACATTTGCTCCTTCACGCGATAACAATGGTTTTTTGACATAATTTTTCATCTCTTTTGGTGAATCTGTATAAGCTTCTAACAACAGCGGATGATTTGGATATAATTCCCACAAAATTGGCAAAATAGCTTTGTTTGAAAGGATCATTTTCCAAGCTGGTTCTATCCAATTTGCGTTGATTTCATCATTTTTGATGTTGTAGGCAAACAACTCGTTCACCATCCATTCCAACGGATAAAGCTTGAAAATATCTGTAATTGGTTCTTCTTCTAAATCAACAAAATTGACATTATTCCAACCGATTTCGTCGACGTAAATTAATTTGGTATTAATTCCGGCTTGTATTGCGCAATCTCTGATATATTCGATATTTGTCAAATCTTCTAACGATTCTCTCACACAAGAAAAATGCAAGGTTTCACCTTTCAAATAAGGTTTTAACATTTTCCATGTTTCAATTAATTTATCGTGAACAGAATTGAATTGATCTTTCGTTTCTCCAAAATAATTTTCCATCCAAAGCCATTGTACAACACCACATTCGAACAACGAAGTTGGCGTATCAGCATTGAATTCTAACATTTTTAATTGATCATTATCATAAGCAAAATCAAAACGTCCATAAATACTTGGCGCATCATTTTCCCATGTATCAATCAAATAAGGTTGAATAAATTTTGGAATTTTAAATTCGTCCAAACGATTATTTTGAATCACATGTTCCACAGCATTCAAGCACATTTCCCACAATTCGTTTGTCGCTTCAAAGATTTTATCTGCTTCTTTTTCTGAAATTGAATAATAATAATCTTCTACCCAATAGGTTTGTTTATTTTCGTCTGTATGATAGCCAAAGCCGATATTTTCTAACCTTTCTTGCCAGTTTTCGTCCGCTTTTATTCTTTTTAATTGCATAAAATTAGTTTAAGATGAAACTGAACGAGAAGAAGCAGATTTTCCGAATCCACCGCGAACAGTTTGACTTTTATACGCTTGCGCTTTTGCTGCGTTTGTTCCGACATTAGATTGTTGATGCAAACCTTGACTTGCATAGCCCATTCCGCCACCAGTTAAGCTACGAAAAGCCATAAACCAAAGTAACGAACTTCCCATTCCGCCATGATGCGAACTACTAGAATTCGAGGAATAATTTGACGTAACATCTGTGTAAGGCGCAGTAGAATCTGCACGCATATATACCTTTTGCGCATTATTTGTAATGGGCGCTTCTTCACGATTCATACACGAACTAAGAACCGAAGAAATTAACACTAAAGTCACTACTTTACTTGCTCTTTTTTCTCTTTTATTCATGATAGATTATTGAATAGTTACGTAAATAGGAATTTTGGTAGAATCGGTAGGTGTATATTGTTTGTGCGTAATCAACGTATCTACTTTTTCTGCAATCATCAAATCGTTTGCCCAAATTTTTTGTTTGGTAATATGTAAAACTGAATCGCCTTTTGTTTCGGTTGTTAAAACAACTTCACGAGCAGATTTTTTATCAATTTGTTCTAAATTCTGATTTTCGTTTTGATTAGATTGACACGCAAAAAAAGTTGTCAATGGTAGTGTTATTAAAAGTATTTTTTTCATGTTTCTTAGACTTCTAACAAAGTTACATTATTTCACAAAAAAAGCACAATTCAGAAATTCTGAATTATGCTTTTTAAAAAAGTATAGTTTTATTATTTATTATTCTAATGATTCAAAACTAATAATTCTTCTTTTTTCATAGAACCTGTTTGTTTCAATCTTGTGTGCCAAGAGAACGCTTCTTCTAAGATATGTGGCGTTTGACCACCTCTTTCGGCACAAGCTCTTTCGAAATAAGATAATAATTCTGCTTTATAATCTGGATGAACACAATTATTGATAATTTCGATGGCTCTTTCGCGTGGTGCTAAACCTCTCAAATCAGCTAAACCTTGCTCAGTTACAATAATATCTACATCATGTTCTGTATGATCTGTGTGAGAAACCATAGGAACGATAGAAGAAATATTACCACCTTTTGCGATAGAAGCTGTAACGAAGATTGAGATAAATGCATTACGAGCAAAATCTCCAGAACCTCCAATACCGTTCATCATGTGTGTACCAGAAACGTGAGTTGAGTTTACGTTTCCATAAATATCACACTCTAAAGATGTATTGATTCCAATAATTCCTAAACGACGAATAACTTCGGCAGAGTTAGAAATAGATTGCGGACGTAAAAGAATTTTTCCTTTATAACTTTCGATATTTCCGATTACACGATCATAACATTCTTGTGAAACTGTCATAGAAGATGCCGAAGCAAATTTCATTTTTCCAGAATCGATTAAGTCAAATGTAGAGTCTTGTAAAACTTCTGAATACATCACTAAATTTTCGAAATCAGAATGCTCTAAACCACCTAAAACTGCGTTAGCAACTTTACCAATACCACATTGTAATGGCATTAATGATTTTGTAAGACGACCTTCTTCAACTTCTTTCTCGAAGAATTTTACAATGTTTTCTGCAATTGCAGCTGTCGCTTCATCAGCTGGTTGAATGTCTCCAGGAGCATCTTGAATATCGTGAAAAACAATTCCAACAATTTTAGAAGGATCTACTTTTATTGTTTCTGTTCCAATTTTTGTATCACAAGAAGTGATGTTAATTGGAGTTCGTTTCCCGTATTCTTCTACACTATAAATATCGTGTATCCCTTTGATATTTGTAGGAATAGATGTATTAATCTCAATGATTAATTTGTCTGCATTTGCAGCAATTTCTGCATTATTACCAATAGAAGTAGTAGGTACTAAAGAACCATCTTCTAAAATTTCAGCAACTTCTAAAACACCTAAATTAATTTTAAATTGTCCATCTAAAATATGTTCAGCTGTTTCTCCTAAATGCTGATCGATAAATAATATATTACCTGCATTTATATTTTTACGCATTACAGTGTCAACTTGGAATGGTAAACGTTTTTTTAAAGCTCCGCTCTCTACTAAAGCAGCGTCTGTACCATGTCCTAATGAAGCTCCTGTGACTAAAGTGATTTTTAAATTTTCAGATTTGGCACGCTCCGCAACAGCTTTTAATACAACTTTTGTATCGCCTCCTCTTGTAAAACCACTAGAACCTACAGTCATTCCATCTTCAAAAAATTTAGCAGATTCTTCTGCTGTCATTACTTTTGACTGTAAGTCAGTTAATTTTATTCTTTCCAACATAATGCAACTTTTACTTTCTAATACTTTTCAATAATTGTACCCTTCTAATTAGAGGGAATTACAAATATTGGATTATTTAATAAAAAGTTAATATTAAAAATAGTCAAATAATTATTTATTCCAGACACTTTTATTTGTGTATATAATACAATATATCAAATTAATTATTATATTAGTTCGCAGATTAAAGAAACTATGAATATACATTTGGATAATAAGTTCGAAACACGATACTACTTAACCGAAATAGATAAATTACCTACATCAATTTTCTGTTATCACAAGGAAATTTCGGAAGCATACGTAATAGAACATAAACATAATAAAGCACAATTTCTTTATTGTGAAGGAGGAATTGTTTATGTCAAAATAGGAAAAGATACCTTTTATTTACCAGCAAGACATTATATGTGGATACCTCCAAATGTGGAACATAGTATACACCCAAATACACCAGAGGTCGTAATGAGGAATTTATATTTTCCTATCAATGAGAGTGATAATTCATTTTATAAAAAGGTAGGTATTTATCCTGCAGATGGTTTACTATTAGAACTTTTGTTATTTTCTAATCAATGGAAAGGAGATATTATACCAGAGAATAGAAGCGAGTATATTATAGCACAAGCTTTCAAAGAAATATTACCTAAAGTAAGTAAAAGTAGTTTGCGATTAGCTTTACCACTTCCACATGATGAACGTTTGAAAAAAATTGTTCAATTCTTAGATGATAATATGGATACTTCAATAACAATGAAGAAAATTACAGCTGAGTTTGGATTTTCAGAACGATCATTATCACGATTATTTCAAAAAGATTTAAATATGACATTCGTTCAATATTTTACAATTTTAAGAATGTTACGTGCATTACAATTGTTAATTGATAATACGTATTCAATCAGTGAAATTTCGACAATGGTTGGTTATAATAGTTTACCAACATTTAGTAATACATTCCAAAAAGTAATCGGTGTTCGCCCAACAGATTACTCAAAGAAAAAAGATATATTATAAATTTAAGGTATGAAAATTTATCAAGTAAGTGGATTAGGTGCAAATGCAAATGCTTTTCGAAATCTACGCTTGGAACAAGATTTTGAGCAAGTTTATATTCCTTGGTTAGATCCAGAGAAAGATGAAACTTTGGCTCATTATGCCGAAAGATTATTAGATAAAATAAATCCCACAGAAGATTTTCTTTTGATGGGATTATCTTTTGGTGGAATAATTGTGCAGGAAATGAATCGTTTTATAAATCCGAAACATACATTTTTGATTTCTACGGTAAAGAATAGGGCAGAGCTTCCAAAGTTATTTCGATTTTCGGCTTCTATTAATGCTCACAAAATAATTCCGATGAGTTTTTTAACTTCAGACCGAACATTTTCGTATATGATGATGCGTAAATTATATTATACTGGTCGAGAGAAAGATAATATTGATGATATTTTTGAGTTTCGAAATGAAGAATATTTACGTTGGTCGATTCATAAGATTGTAAATTGGGAACATTCTATGGCTTATCACGAAGATAATATTACGCATATTCATGGTACGAAAGATATTGTTTTTCCAATAGAATATATTAAAGATGCAATACAAATAGAAGGCGGAACGCACATTATGGTAATGCAAAAACCAAAATTAGTGAGTGAAGAAATAAATAAAGTATTAATTACTTTATAAACTAAAAAAGCTTGAACATTTGTTCAAGCTTTTTTAGTTTATAATTCTTCTGTTGTATTTTCTTCTTCAAAATAACTTTTTTCTAAAGCGAAATTTTCAGCATTCATGACATCAAATTCGCCAATTTTTGTACGACGAAGTGCTGTTAAATATCCACCTGAATTTATTGCTTTTCCAAAATCAAAAGCTAAAGAACGAATATAGGTTCCTTTACTGCAATTCACTTCAAAATCTACAAAAGGTAAATTTATCTTCGTGATTTTAAAATCGTGAATCGTGATTTTACGTGCTTTACGTTCTATTTCTTGACCTTCTCGAGCTAATTCATACAAACGTTTTCCATCCACTTTTACAGCTGAATGCATTGGTGGAAATTGTTCAATCTCTCCTATAAATTGTTTCGTCGCTTCGTGAATGATTCCTTCTGTGATATGTTCAGTAGGAAAAGTTTGATATTCTTCCGATTCCAAATCATACGTTGGTGTTGTAACACCTAATTTGATTGTACCAGTATATGTTTTTTCTTGCGCCTGAAATTCATCAATTCGTTTTGTCCATTTCCCTGTACAAACCAATAAAAGTCCAGTTGCTTTTGGATCTAAAGTACCAGCATGACCGACTTTTATTTTCTTTAAATTATATGCTTTTCTAATGTTCCAACGAATCTTGTTCACAACATCAAAAGATGTCCAATCAAGAGGTTTATCAATCAAAAAAACGTGACCTTCTTGTATTTTTTCTACATTCATCTTATTTGTGCTGAATCATTGTAGTTTCTACTGAAGCGGCATTATCTTTTTCTGCTTGTGTTGGAGAATTGTATGAGAAATAAATCAGTAAAATAATACCGATGATAATTCTGTACCAACCCCAAAATTTGAAACCGTATTTTGTTAAAACTGCGATAAATGTTTTTACAGCAATTAACGCCACAATAAATGCGACAACATTTCCAATTACGAATAACATAATATGGTTTTGATCTTGCAAAATCATTTCGTAACCTTTCATAGGTGTTGCAGTATCTTCTCCCCAAGTTTTCACAAAAACAGAATAAACTGTAACCGCTAACATTGTCGGAACCGCTAAAAAGAATGAAAATTCTGCAGCTGCTTTACGCGATAAACCTTGCGTCATACCACCAATAATAGAAGCGGCAGAACGAGAAGTTCCTGGCATCATCGCCAAACATTGCCAAAAACCAATAATAATTGCTTGTTTTAATGTAATGTCTTTTTCATCATTAATTTTAGGATTTTTGAACCATTTATCTACAAATAATAAAATGATTCCTCCGAAAACTAACATTCCAGAAATAGCAACTTGATTTCCTAAAACAGCTTCGATTTTATCATCAAATAATTTTCCTAAAATAAGTGCAGGAACAACAGCACAAGCTAATTTGATATAAAAATTGAAATTGAAATTTTTGAAGTCAAAGAATTTTTTCCAATATAAAACTACTATTGATAAAATTGCTCCAAATTGTATCGAAACTTGAAACATTTTTAAGAATTCACTTTCTGGCATTCCCATCAAAGCTGCTGTGAACCCCATATGTGCTGTAGAAGAAATTGGTAAATATTCGGTAAGGCCTTCTATAATAGCAATTATAATTGCTTGTAAAGTATTCATTATTTTTCTTTATTCGGATTGATTAAAATGGCATAAATCTCTACAATGAAACCAACGACAACTAAAAATGGCGCTAATCTAATTCTACGAAAAGAATAGATTTCGTCGTTCCAATAATTTGCATCCCATGTTCCATCTGGTCTTGTGTTTGCATCATGTCCTGTCATCAATAAAAATCCAAGACCAATTAGTGCAACACCAATTGCCATGAAAATGTAATTTCTTTTTCCAAATAAAAAAGTAAAACCAGCATCATTTGTAGATGCTGATTTTTTTGTTGTATCGATAGAATTTGTTTTCATTAATAAAGTTGATCAGTTTTTAATCTTAAATAACGCCATGCCGCAAATAATGTACTGAATACGGCAATAACAACTCCAATCCCAATTAAGATAATAATAAGAGGAGTGAAGCTTGGGTTCCAAAGTACTAAACCAACTTTTGTTGCTAAAATGTACCATAAGAAACCTAATCCTACAGCTGCAATAAATGCTGCCAAGAAACCTAAAAGCGCAGCTTCTATCAAGAAAGGTTTTACAATGAAACGTCTACGCGCTCCAACTAATTGCATAGTTTTGATACTGAAACGTTTTGCATAAATTTTCAGACGAATAGAGTTGTTGATTAATACGACAACGATTACCAAGAAGATAACAGCAAAAATCATAATCCAGAATGTAATTTTATTGATGCTGTGGTAAATCGTTACCATCGCTTCTTTGTCACTTTTTACTTCGTCTACAATCGGATTTTTAGCCAATACCTTATTAATAGAATCAATTTGTTCAACAGATTGTATTAATGCAGGATTCAATGTAATTTGAACTGATGCAGGGAAAATACTTTCTTCGAAGAAATCGCTACCATCTGTACCCAAATCTTTTTTCGCAATTTTAGCTGCATCCTCTTTGCTGATATACTGTGTAGCTTCAACAAAAGGATACTTCACTTTCAACGAATCGATATAAGATTTCTGTAAATCAAGCTCCTTATCTTTTAATTTTGGATCTTCGACATCTTTAAAATATGCCTCGATTTTTAACTCTCTTTTTAGATGTTCTGCGTAACTTTGTGCATTAATGACAATTAAGCCGAAAATACCTAATAGAAATAAAACAAGCGAAATACTAATCACAACAGTGATGTTTGAAGATCGCAGTCTTTTTTTCTCAAATTTATCGTTCGTTTTTGACATTTGGGTTAATTTTGGGGCTAAGATAAAAAAAACTTATTTCGCAAGAAAGATATTCCGTATATATTCTACGGTAAGTTGGTTAAAGAAAACTTAAAATTTAGAATTTTTGAAAGTAAAAGCTAAAAAACATTTAGGTCAGCATTTTTTGAATGACGAAAATATTGCACGAGACATCGCCGAAGGTTTAACTTGGGAAGGCTATGATCGTGTCTTAGAAATTGGTCCAGGAATGGGCGTGTTGACAAAATATATTTTACAAGCAAAGAAAAATATAGAGGTTGTGGAGATTGATACAGAATCAGTCGAATATTTAAAAGAATATTATCAACCATTTTATCCAGGATTCAAAATTCATTCCGAAGATTTCTTAAAAATGGACTTTTCATCAAAGTTTGATGAACAAATTGCTATTTTAGGAAATTTTCCGTATAATATATCTTCGCAAATTATTTTTAAAGCTTTAGAAGAGCGTTACACCGTTCCCGAAGTTTGTGGAATGTTTCAGAAAGAAGTTGCAGAACGTATTGCATCAAAAAAAGGAACTAAAGATTATGGTATACTTTCTGTATTAGCTCAGGCTTATTATCATTGCGAGTATTTATTTACAGTACCAGAACATGTTTTTACACCGCCACCAAAAGTGAAATCGGGTGTAATTATTATGAAACGCTACCGAACAGAAATTGAAGGAGTCGAACAAAAACGATTTTTTCAAGTGGTAAAAGCTGGTTTTGGACAAAGAAGAAAAACACTTCGTAATTCGTTAAAAGCTTTGGGTATTCCTGAAGATTTAAACGATCACGATTTTTTGAATATGCGCGCAGAACAATTATCTGTCGAAGATTTTATTGAGTTAACGAAAAGAATGAAATAGATTATGGAGATAAAAATTACAAAAGATTTTATTGAGTTATTAAATGAAAGAATTGATGAACAAAATGCAAAAGAAGTTAAGGAGATGTTGCAAGATTTGCACCCCGCTGATATTGCAGAATTGTTTGATGAACTTTCAACCAAAGAACAATCTTTTGTAATTGATTTGCTTGATAATGAGATTTCTGCAGATATTCTTCTTGAGTTAGAAGAGGATGATCGACGGAAGTTTCTGAAAACACTTACAGCTAAAGAAATCGCTGAAGATGTCATCAACGAGATGGATACTGATGACGCTGTTGATGTAATCAATGAACTTTCTGATGAAAAGAAAGATGAGGTAATTGCACAATTGGAAGACCAAGAACATGCTCGTGAAATTGTAGATCTTTTACGTTATGATGAAGATACTGCAGGTGGTTTGATGGGAAAAGAGCTGATTAAGGTAAATAAAGATTGGTCAGTAATTACTGCTGTTAAACAAATGAGAAAACAAGCTGAGGATTTTGAAGAAGTTTTTTCGATTTATGTAGTAGATGAAGATGATAAATTACTTGGAACTTTAAGTTTGAAGCGTTTATTGACAACTTCTGCTAAGACAAAAGTAGCTGATGTTTACAATGAGAAGATTCAATATGTAAAGACCTATACAAAAGATATGGAAGTTGCGAAAGTAATCGAAAAATATGATTTGTATGAAGTTCCAGTTGTGGATGAATTAATGCGTTTGGTAGGTGTAATTACCGTGGATGATGTGATTGATGTAATTCGTGAAGAAGCCGAGGAAAACTATCAATTAGCAGCCGGAATTACCCAAAATGTAGATTCTGATGATAATATCTTGAAATTGACTCGTGCTCGCTTACCTTGGCTTTTATTGGCTTTGGTTGGTAGTTTTGTGGCAGTTAATGTTTCGCAAAGTTTTAGCGATGCGATGAACTTGTATCCTCAATTGTTCTTTTTTACCCCACTTGTAGCTGCTATGGCAGGAAATGTAGGTGTGCAATCTTCTGCAATCATTGTACAAGGTTTGGCAAATAGTAATATCTCAGGTTCTATTTGGAAACGATTAGGAAAAGAAATGTTATTAGCATTGCTTAATAGTGCATTATTAGCAATGGTTTTACTATTAGCAACACATTTTCTGATGAGTACGAGTTATGAAATTTCTTCAACTATTGTATTAGCTTTAGTAATAGTTATGATTTTAGCAAGTTTGATAGGGACATTTATTCCAATCATGCTGCATAAATATGGTGTTGATCCCGCAATTGCAACAGGTCCATTTATCACAACAAGTAATGATATCTTTGGGTTATTGATTTATTTTTCAATTGCTAAAATTATTTTAGGATTTTAAAAAAAAATATAAAAATGAACACGTTAAAGATAATAGGAATAGCGACTCAAACGTCTAACAATAATAGTCAAGCGATTGAAGATTTAGGAAAATTGTGGAGTCAATTTTTTGATGAGAATGTAATCGGTAAAATTCCAAATACAATAAGTTCAAATATTTATTCTGTTTATACAGATTATGAAAGTGATTTTAAAGGAAAATATACGACTATCATTGGTTTAGAAGTTTCTTCATTAGATGAAATTCCAGAAGGTATGGTTGGTCGAGAATTCGAGCCACAAATATTCAAAAAATATATTGCCACAGGAGAATTGCACGAAGCAGTTGGGAAAACTTGGACAGAAATTTGGAATGATGATGCAAATCTAAATCGTACGTATAAATATGATTACGAATTGTACACTGAAAAAGCTCAAAATCCTGCTGATGCCGAAATTGAGATTTATATTGGAGTGAAGCAATAGTATAATTTACTTGTTGATTCTAACTTAAAAAGAGATGAAAGAACCAAATCTGAGATTTGTAACTAATAAAGCAATAGAGGAATTAACAAAAGGTTTAAATCTTATATATGATTTAGATGATTATCAGGATTGGGAATATATTGTAGGTAAGCCAGCAGATGTAGAAAAGTATATCAATTATTACAATTCTGAAATTAATGATGATTGTAAATTTGCATTGATGGAAATTATAATTCAAACGATTGAAGATCAGGAAAAGAAAAGTGATTTTTTGAAATATTTAGAAATTACACAAAAAATACTTTCCATAAATTTCAAAATACATGAATATTCGATATTTTATTGGTGTTGTTTTGATAATGAAAATTTAGAAGATTGTTGGAAAGTAACTCCATATTTGAGAACTTTATGGGAAAAAAATAGTATTAATAATATGAGCTGAAAGTTTTACTTTCAGCTCATTTTTTATTTTGGATATTTTGTAGAATTTCTATGTGTATTAAAAACTGCTTTAATAAGAATTATTTTTGTTGCTCATCTAAGGTGAAGAAAATAATATATGGAAACTTCTTTATTGGTTTGCCTCTAAACTTTTTGTAATAAACATTGTAAAAAGGATTTTGTCTAATCATTTCTACGTTTATTTCATAATCTTTCAAAAAGCTTTGCGCGACTTTTAGTGTTGCATTTTCCTTGTAATAAGTTATTGCTTCTCTAATATTTGCTTTTGCAATAGAAGAAATACTAACTTTATAATCCGTATTCATTTTTAACTTCTGCTAAAAAATCCGCATTATTTTGGTATTGGCTTAAAGGTAAATTTTCTTGATTATCCAAAATTTCTTTTTGTTCTTCTATTAACTGAAATTCAGTTTCTTGATTATGTTTATAAGTCAAAAAATCAATATAATGTTCAACAACTTCCAAAAGTGATTCAGGAAGTTGTTTCAATTTAGAATTCACTTGTTCAATAGTCGTTGCATTCATGATTATTAATTTTCAAAACAGTTGTCGTTCTAATAAAGTCACAAAAAGTATACCTTATTATATAATCAAGATTTTGTGTGATATTTCTAATTATTTTTTCAATAAAATCTTAAACTCAGTTCCGATTTCTTTGGATGATTTGGCAACAAATATTTTTCCTTTGTGATAATCTTCAATAATTCGTTTTGCTAATGATAACCCCAATCCCCAACCACGTTTTTTGGTTGTAAAGCCAGGTTGAAAAATCTTTTTCTGTAATTTGGTCGGAATTCCAGAACCTGTATCAGCAATAGAAATTTCGACAAATTTACCTTTCGTTTTTATATCGATATCCAAAACGCCTTTATTTTGCATTGCATCAGCTGCATTTTTCATCAAATTTTCGATTACCCAACTGTATAAAGAAGTGTTAAGATTGATATTAAATTCTTCGACATCGGTAGCAAAATTTACTTCAATTCCTTTTGAAATGCGTTGCGAAATATAATCCACTGTTTGTTTGGAAGTTGAAATGATATCGGTTTGTTTGAGCTCAGAAGTAGAACCAATTTTCGAGAAACGTTCGGCTATATGTTTTAATCGATCTACATCTTTTTCAATTTCTATGACCGAAGTTTGATCGATTTCTTCCAATTTCAATAATTCGACCCAACCCATTAAAGAAGAAAGTGGTGTTCCAATTTGATGAGCAGTTTCTTTCGCCATCCCAGCCCATAAATAACTTTTTTCGGTGTCACGAATCGTTTTGAAATACCAATATGAAAATCCAAAAAACAGTAAAATCAGTAAAATAATGATGAGCGGATAATATTGTAATTGATTGAGAAGTTTTGAATTTTTGAAATAAACATAATTTTTAGTTCCGATTAACTCAACATCAATTGTTTGTTCGGATGATTTCATTTTGTTGACATATTTTTTTAATTGAACCGAATCTTTTACGATTGATTCATCAATGTTTTTAGTGTCTACAATAATGCCTTTTTCATCTACAAGTGCAACAGGAATAGATTTGTTATCTTCAATTAATTTGAACAAAAAATCTTGTGTTTTAGAATCTAAAAATTCAGATGAGCTAACCAATTCTAATGATCGTGCATAATTCTCTACACGTTTGTGTTCTTCACGTTTTAGTTCTTGTACAATTTTGTTGCTCGACCATATTGTAATGGCGAAAATCACAAATATTATGAAGAAGCCAATCCAACGTTTACTTATTTTTTTTGTTAGAAAATTTCTCATCTAAATGTAAAATCTTTCTTAAATTTATATCAAATGTAATGATTATTTGATTATAATATATTTTTATGGCGAGATAAGATAAATATGATGAAAGTAATTTTTTTTAAAGCCTTAAATAGTTTATTTTTGTAGCTAAATCTCATAGAGAGTAAAATTTATGGATCGTTTTTCGTTTTTAAATGCCGCTCATTTAGAGTTTATAGGCGACTTATATGATCAATACGTCCAATATCCGGATAGTATTGAACCAAGTTGGAAAGCTTTTTTCCAAGGGTATGACTTTGCAAATGCAACATATGATGGAGAGCCATTATTTGCACCGCAAGCAACATCTAATAGAGGTAGTCAAACACCACAAGCAGTTGTAAATCCTGCTGTTTCTAATCAAGTTCCAGACAATGTACAAAAAGAGTTTAAAGTAATCAATTTGATTGATGCTTACCGTACACGTGGACATTTGTTTACGAAGACTAACCCTGTTAGAGCACGTAGAATTTTTGAACCTTCATTAGACATCAAAAACTTTGGTTTGACTGATGCTGATTTAGGTTTGACATTTAATGCTGGTGAAATTTTAGGTATTGGTGGACCAATCACTTTACGTGAAATCATTGGACACTTAGAAAACATGTACTGCGAATCTATAGGAATCGAGTATATGTATGTAAGAGAACCTCAAAGAATTAATTGGATCCAGAATTGGTTAAACCAAAATTTGAATCAACCAAAATTATCTAAGGAGGAGAAAGAG
Source organism: Empedobacter tilapiae (assembly GCF_004785645.1). Lineage (GTDB taxonomy): Bacteria > Bacteroidota > Bacteroidia > Flavobacteriales > Weeksellaceae > Empedobacter > Empedobacter tilapiae. The sequence goes on from NZ_SRPE01000012.1 coordinate 53,172, forward strand.
CGTGTATTAGAAAAATTGAATGAAGCAACTGCTTTTGAAAACTTTATGCACACGAAATATGTTGGACAAAAACGTTTCTCAGTAGAAGGAAATGAATCTTTGATTCCTGCTTTGGATACATTGATTAATCGTTCTGCAGATCACGGCGTACAAGAGGTTATCGTAGGGATGGCTCACCGTGGACGTTTGAATGTTTTGGCTAACATTTTTGGAAAATCATATTCTCAAATCTTTTCTGAATTCGAAGGAAAAGCTTTTGATACAGATTTAATGGCTGGTGATGTTAAATATCACATGGGATCATCTAATCAAATTAAAGCATTGAATGGAAAAGAAATTTTAATCAATTTAGCACCAAATCCATCTCACTTAGAAACTGTAGATGCAGTTGTAGAAGGAATTACACGTGCAAAAGCTGAGGAAGATTACAAAGATGATTATTCTAAAATTATTCCAATCTTAATTCATGGTGATGCTGCTGTAGCTGGACAAGGAATCGTTTACGAGGTTGTTCAAATGGCAGGATTAGACGGATACAAAACAGGTGGTACAGTACACGTTGTGGTAAATAACCAAATCGGATTTACAACAAACTATTTAGATGCACGTACATCTACATATTGTACAGATGTTGCAAAAGTAACATTGTCTCCTGTAATGCATGTAAATTCTGATGATGTAGAGGCTGTAGTTCACGCTTTCCGTTTCGCAGCAGATTATCGTGCAGAATTCGGTTCTGATGTATTCATCGATTTATTAGGATACCGTAAATATGGACATAACGAAGGTGATGAACCAAAATTCACTCAACCTAAATTATATAATTTAATCTCTAAACACCCAAATCCTCGTGAAATTTACAAGGATAAATTATTAAAAGAAGGTGTAATTGGAGAAGAAATCGTTAAACAAAAAGAAGCTGAATTTAAAGCTTTATTAGAAACGAATTTCGAAGCTTCTAAAGAAATTGAACGTAATCACATTTTCCCTTTTATGCCAGAAGAATGGGAAGGATTTGAAATTGCTGATGATATAAAAGTTTTTGAGCAAGCAAATACTGCTTACGACGAAGCAAAATTGAAAGAAATTGCAAAAGCTGTTTCTACAGTTCCAGAAGGTAAAAAAATAATCAAAAAAGTTTCTCGTTTAATTGAAGGACGTGGAAAAATGATTGAGGAAGATAAAATCGACTGGGGATTAGGAGAAGCTTTAGCTTTCGGTTCTATCTTAACAGATGGGCGTAACGTGCGTGTTTCTGGGGAAGATGTAGAACGCGGAACGTTCTCTCACCGTCATGCAGTTGTAAAAACTGAAGACACAGAAGAAGAAATTATCTTATTAAACCATATTAATGAAGAGCAAGGTCAATTAAGAATCTACAACTCATTATTATCTGAATATGCAGTTTTAGGTTTCGATTATGGATATGCAATGGCAAATCCTAAAGCGTTAACTATTTGGGAAGCTCAATTTGGAGATTTCGTGAATGGAGCGCAAATCGTAATCGATCAATATATTTCTGCAGCAGAAGATAAATGGAAGTTGCAAAACGGTTTAGTAATGTTATTGCCTCATGGATACGAAGGGCAAGGAGCTGAGCACTCTTCAGCACGTTTAGAGCGTTTCTTACAAATGTGTGCTGGTAACAATATGTTTGTTGCTAATATCACAACTCCAGCTAACTTCTTCCACGCATTAAGAAGACAGGTTGTAACAGATTACCGTAAACCATTGGTTGTAATGTCACCAAAATCATTATTACGTCATCCATCAGCAGTATCATCATTAGCAGATTTTACAAATGGAGGTTTCCAAGAAATCATCGAAGATGTTACAGTAGATGTGAAAAAAGTGAAAAAAGTAGTTTTCTGTTCAGGAAAAATCTACTACGATCTAGATAAAAAACGCCAAGAATTAGGAGATAAAGAAACTGCAATTATTCGTTTAGAGCAATTATATCCTTTAAATGAAGAAAAAGTAGATGCTATCATCTCTAAATTTGGTAATGCTAAATTGATTTGGGCACAAGAAGAACCAGAAAATATGGGTTCATGGATGTATATCTTACGTAAGTTAAGAAAATATCCATTCGACGTAGTTTCTCCAGCAGAAAGTGCTGCAACAGCGCCAGGTTCAAGTAAACGTTGGGCTGCAATTTACGAAGATGTAATTAATAAAGTATTCAATTAAAAAATAAAGCTAATAGATATGTTAGAAATGAAAGTCCCATCACCAGGGGAATCAATCACAGAAGTAGAGATCGCTACGTGGTTAGTAAAAGACGGTGATTACGTAGAAAAAGACCAAGCAATTGCAGAGGTAGACTCAGATAAAGCAACATTAGAATTACCAGCAGAAGAAAGTGGAATTATCACTTTGAAAGCGGAAGAAGGTGATGTTGTAGAAGTAGGACAGGTTGTTTGTCTTATTGATACATCAGCTGCTAAACCAGAAGGAGGAAGTGCTCCAGCAGCAGAAGCACCAAAAGCTGAGGTTAAAGAAGAAGTAAAAGCTGCTCCAGCTCCAGTTGCTACACCAGCACCTGCTGCTCCAGCTGCAACTTACGCTACGGGAACTCCATCTCCAGCGGCTAAAAAAGTTTTAGATGAAAAAGGTATCGACGCTTCTCAAGTAAAAGGTTCAGGACGTGACGGACGTATCACTCAAGATGATGCAGCTCGTTTTACACCAGCAATGGGAACTTCTACTCAAGGAACTCGTGCTCAATCAGAGAAAAAATTATCATCATTACGTCGTAAAATTGCACAACGTTTAGTTTCTGTTAAAAATGAAACTGCAATGTTAACTACATTCAACGAAGTTGATATGTCTGCAATTTTTGCTTTACGTAACCAATATAAAGACGAATTCAAAGCTAAACACGGTGTTGGTTTAGGATTCATGTCTTTCTTTACAAAGGCAGTTACACGCGCATTAGAGTTATACCCAGACGTAAACTCTATGATTGACGGTGACTACCAAGTAAAATTTGACTTTGCTGACATTTCTGTTGCAGTATCAGGACCAAAAGGTTTGATGGTACCAGTTGTTCGTAATGCAGAAAACTTAACTTTCCGTGGTGTTGAGCAATCTATCAAAGATTTAGCAATAAAAGTACGTGACGGAAAAATTTCTGTTGATGAAATGACAGGAGGTACATTTACAATTACTAATGGTGGTGTATTTGGATCTATGATGTCTACACCAATTATTAACCCACCTCAATCAGGTATCTTAGGAATGCACAATATTGTTGAGCGCCCAGTTGTTAAAAACGGACAAATTGTTATTGCTCCAATGATGTATGTTGCTTTATCTTATGACCACCGTATCATCGACGGACGTGAATCTGTAGGATTCTTAGTTGCAGTTAAAGAAGCGGTAGAAGATCCATTAAATGTATTAATGGGAGGTGATGCTAAAAGAGCTTTAGAATTGTAATACAAGAAAACATTCTAACAATCCATAAATTGAAAGCCATTCGAAAGAATGGCTTTTTTTGTTTTTTTTATATTGTAGTTTTTTATTAATTGATTTAAAGAAATTCTGTTTATTTATTATATAATTTTTGTTGTTTATTCTTCTCGAAAATAGTGACTTATGTTTTTATTTTTGAGTAAGTTAAAATGCTAATTAATTACTTATTAATACTTATTGAAATAAAAATTAATTTTAAAGGTAATGAATTAACACTATTAAAATTATGAAAAAAAATTATTTTATTGCATTATCATTATTAATGCTTTTAGAATCAAATGCTCAAGTTTATGATGTTGGTACTTGGGCTCAGGTTACAGATATTTCTAATGATGGTGTCGCCGTAGGAAATGCAGGAGGAGTAGTACATTTTAAATGGACAAAAGAAGCTGGTACTTTGGTTATTGGAGAAATAGCAGGTGATAATGATTATATTTCAGGAAACACAACGATTTCTGCTGATGGAACATTGATCTCAGGGACAATGACAAATCCAAATACAGGAATTGATGAGATGGCGATATATGATGCTTCTACTCAAAAATGGGAGTATTTAGGAGCAAGTGCAAATGGAAGTGACACCTCTTCTTGGGGAATGTCTAGTGATGGAAAAACAATTGTTGGACTAGGGTGGAAGTCTGCTTCTCAAGCGAACGGCATTGTTTGGAATAGAACCTCAGGAATGAGAAACTTAAGCTCTACTGTTACAGGTAAAAGTTCAAGATCAAACTCTGTTAATGGAGATGGAACTATTATTGTTGGTTGGCAAGATGCTGAGAATGGTTTTAGAAAAGGTGTTTATTGGAAAAACGGAGAACAAACATTTATCAAAGATAAACAAGGTAATCTTGTAGGGGAAGCTTTAGCTGTGTCTGGTGACGGAAACATTATTGTTGGTTTCAACGAACCAGAAGCATATATTTATAATGTAACAACTAATACTTACACAGAAATAGTTCATTCAGATCCAGATTATAACACGTCAATAGTAGCCATTTCTGATGACGGAAACACAGCGGTGGGTTATTGGAAACCTTGGTATGCTACAAATACTGATGGTGAAGGTTTCATTTGGTTTAAAGATCGAGGAATTGTTAAAATTGATGATTATGTAAAAGAATTAGGATATGATAATAGAGGTTTCACATTTGTTTTGCCTACTGGAATATCTCCAAACGGAGAATATATAGGAGGTATTGGTATTAATTGGAATGAAATGGATCTTAAAGGTTTTGTTATCAAATTAGAAAATTTAACTACATCAGAAATAGATGTTACTAAAAATTTAACTACGATTTCCCCAAATCCTGTTATTAATGAGTTGAAAATTAATGCAAAAGGAAAAGTGAATTCTGTTGAAGTATTTAATTTAGCTGGTCAAAAAGTTTGGGGTTCAGATCACATTGTTAATAATCAAGTAAGTTTAAAAGATTTAAATAAAGGAGTTTATATCATTAAAATCTATACAGATTTTTCTAATGAATCAATAAAGTTTATTAAAAAATAGATGTTTAAAGATTAAATAAAAAGCCATTCGAAAGAATGGCTTTTTTGATTTTTACATTGAGATTATCTAATCCTATTTTCTTCTTCATTTACTTTATTCTCTTTCAAGATAGTTTTATTTAATCGGCCAAAATTATATTTAATACCAATTGATAGTTCTTGATAATCTACTAAAAATAAGTTTTTAGAGCTAATTTTATCATACTTCAATGTTTCGCTAAATTTCATTTGTTTTAATAAGTCATTGAAACGAATAGAAAAATCAAAGTTTTTGTATGATTTTGTCAATCCAAGATTAACGATAACTTGAGAATTTCGATCATAAATCCCTTCTATTCGTTTGCTTAACCAATATCCATCAACCATAAAATTGAAATCTTTTCCTAATTTGAAATTATGATTAGAGTATAAATAGATATATGGAACGGATTTTTTTAACAGAGCTTTTTCATCAAGAATTTTACTATAAATCATAGCTAAACTAATTTGTGTTGACCAAATTTTATATTCGAATGGAACATCCAAGCCAACAGAAATGTTTTTTTCTTTTTCAAAGTTAACCGTTGTAAATGTTGAAATATTTCTCACATCATCATAAATCAACGTATAACTCATCGGATTTTTACTTTGATAATACGTAACATTCATATTCCATTTTTTTAATGAATAATTCGCAGAAAACATGTCGGTGTAAGTAGGTAAAATATTAAAATTCCCGCTGTATTCGATATAAGGACTTCCATACAAATTCCCAGAAGAAAGATTGCTGTAATTCGGTCTGTCAATCGTGCGTTTATAATAAATTGTTAACGCATTTTTATTCTCAAAAGTGTAATTAATTTCTGCATTTGGAAACCAATCAATGTATTTTTTATCAATATCCGAAAGTTGTTTTATTTCATCAAAACCTTTAGAATTGGTCGTTTCTGTTCTTAATCCAATTTTATAATTCCATTTTTCATAATTTTTAGTGTATTGCAAATAGGCGGAAAGATTTAGCTCTTTGAAATTATAAAGAAATTCTTCCGATGATCGTTGAGGAAAAAACGTTTGATTAGTTGTTTCTGATTTTGCATGCGTAAAACGTCCTCCAACTTCAATTTTCTGATCAGATTCAAACTTTTTCTCTACATCAAATTTCCCTGCAAAAACCTTAAGACGATATTTTTGATAGCGCGATTGATTGTATTCGACATCATTTTCATTTATCTTATTGTAAAAATCATATGTCGTTCCTGTATTATAAATCGTGTATTGTAAACCTGTTAAAATACTTGCATCAATTGACTTAATATTTTTGTTGTAATTCATCAAAGTATTCACAAAATTTCGATGATTTTCATTATCATTTAACGTTAAAATAGATTGATTTTCGTTGTTTTCTGAATATTTTGTTTTGGTATCAATCAAACCTTTATCTTTTCTGAAATTCGAGTTAATAGCAAACGAAAGATAATCTCCAGATTCATTTAATTCCTGAAAAAAGCTTGTGTTTACAAGAAAATGTGGACGCTTAGTTTGAGATTTTATGAAATAATTGGATTGAATATTTTTGTCTTTTATTCGATAATCAAATCCATTTCCTTCCCACGGATTTAGTTGATTATAAGATGCACTCAGTTTAAATTCGCTTTTATTTTGACGAATTTGAAAAGTCGAATTGAAATAATTATTAAACTTTCTTTTGAACGATAATGTTTCTTGTAAAGTTAGCTTTAAACCTTCTTTTTTACTTTTTCTAAGGCTTATTTTTATGACAGATTTTCCATTTGCTTCATATTTAGCAGAAGGATTTTTGATGATTTCAATCGATTTTATATCTTCAATTGCTAAACTTGAAATGGTAGAAAAATCAACTTGTTGATCGTCCAAATACAACAAAGGATTTCCTTTCCCAATAATTGTCAATGTTTCTTGATCTGCCCCCAACATGACATTTGGTAATTTTGAAAATAATTCTTTGGTTGTAGCAAGTTTATTAAAATTTGAATTGGTGACATCAATATTATAATTACCATTTTCTATTTTGAAAGTTTCCTTTTTTCCATTGATTATAACTTCATCAATTTGTAAAGTTTCATCTTGTACAGTTTCATAAATGTTTAAATGAAATATTTTATTTTCGTTTAAATAAAAAGGTTCTTCATCTTGAATTTTATTGTCATAAATAACTGAAATTGAATATATTTTTGGTGCTAAATTTTCAAAGTTAAATTCTGAATTTTCAATTTCAATTGTTTGAATAACATTTTGAAATTCATCGTATAAAATAACTTTTGCGTGAATTGTTTTTGATTCATTCTCTGATGAAATATTTCCTGTAATTGAATATTTTTCTTGTGCAAAAGCAAAAGAACTAATCAAAATGAGAATTAATTGTAAAAATTTCATAATAAAATTGTGTTGATTATTGTTTTACTTACATCTAGAAGAAGTAAAATTTTTGTTTGAACAATTTTAATTTATATTTTTAAATGTTTTTTATGAACTTGGTGTCAAATGATAATTGTTTACAATGTTATTCAAATTAAAGAAATACAGTATGTTACGTTTTATAATTTCAGGAAATAGATTTCTTAAATTTATCTTAATTATTTTATTCATATTCAGTTCAATAAATATGTTTGGAAAAACACAAAATGATAAAGCTGAATTTTTACGTAAAAAAAATAATGATTTGGTTGAAGAAAATCTTCGAATTATTGATTCTACGATTTCAACAGCTTATCGATTGAATGATAAAGTTGTTTTGAGTGAAGCTTATATCGAAAAAGGAAATTATTTTTTGGAGCAACGTAATTACAATAATGCATTGAAAAATTTTACAATTTCTAAACAGTTATCAACCGAAATAAAAGATGATTATACATTTTATTCTTCTCTTGTTGGAATAGCAAAAACAAAGGAAAATCTGTATGAAATAAAGGAATCTATAGAATTGTATGAAGCTTCTTTACCATATTTCGAGAAATATAAACATCAGTCAAAATCGTTTAGTATTTACCTTTCTATTCTTGGGAAATTGTCTTATTTGTATAGCAAAACAAATCATCTGAACAAAAGCGATTATTACAACAAAATTGAGTTGTCTGAAACGGTTGATACATCAAATTATCAATATGCTTTGAAGAATAAAGGAATTATTGATTTTTACAAAAAAGATTATAATTCGGCATTTAATACATTGAAAAAAGCACAACAAGCTTTCTGGAAGCAAAATGATATTAAATGGTATGTGATTTCAGAGCAATTTTTAGGTGAAATTTTATATCAACAAAAGCGAAATAAAGAAGCAATCCAATATTTTGAAAATGTTGTAGAATTCTCAAAACAATATAAAATTCTTGATGAAGAACTTCGACTTTCTTATGAACGAGTAGTTGAATATAATGAGAAGTATGGAAATAATCGAGATAAATTATTGTCTGTAAATAATTTATTGTCTTTTGATAGTTTATTTTACGTTGCAGATAAAACAGTTTTGAAACCGAATCTCGAAAAATATGAAAATACATTTCTAAAAACAGAACGAAATTTATTGAAAGAAAAGAATCAGAACTTTAAAAGAATTTCATTTTTTTGTTTAGTTGCAATTTTAATTTTTGGTGGAATTGTTTTTTATAAAATGAATCAAAAGCATCAAAAAAAGAAAGAATATTTACAAAAATGCATTGATGAAATAGCTATACTTGAAGTAGATATCAAGCAAGAAAATAAATTAGAAAAAACAAAATTTGAAGTTGAAATTGATGAAGCGTTTGAACAGTGTTTGCAATTATTTGAAGAACAAAAGTTGTTTCTAAATCCAAAAATTTCGTTGAATGATTTGGTTATGGAATTGAATGCAAATCGAACAATTGTTTCAAATTATATTAATCGTTCTAGGTCTAAAAATTTTAATCAATATATTAATGAATTGAGAATTAATTATCTTTTGAAACGCATAGTTGATGAACCAAATCTAAAAAAATATACAATTGATGCTTTAGCAGAGGAAACAGGTTTTAATTCAAGAAAAACTTTTTCGGATGCATTTTTAGATTATACAGGATTTCGACCTTCTAGTTTTATTAGAAATTTATAAAACTAAAAAAACCGCTTTCATAGCGGTTTTTTTAGTTTATTTAAAAAAGTATGTTATTCCTAAAGTTAAAAATGAAGAGCGGTTTGTTCCATTATCCCATTTTTTAAAATCATAGGTATCAATTAATCCATATTGATATCTAAGATTAAATTCAATTTGTCTATTAATTGAATATCCTCCTCCAATATTAAAGGCAAAATCAAATGATTTTGGGATATTGTTGTCACTTTCGGGTTCTCCATCATCAAATTTTTCTGATACTTTAAAGCCTAATTGAGGACCAGCTTCTAAAAAGAAATCTTTTCCTTGATCATCAAAATAATATTTGTACATTATAGGAATATTAATATAGTTTAAGAAAGCTTTGTATTTTTTTCCACCTTCTTTATATAAAGAATATTCTCCTTGATTTGTATATAATACTTCTGCTTGTAAATAATGATTTTCGTTTCGAGTAGTTAACTGATACTTTGCAACAGCACCTCCTAAAAATCCAAATCTTTCCTTAGAAACTCCATGAACAATAGTTGTGTTACTAAGTCCAATACCACCTTTAACTCCAAATTCGATTTGAGCAAAAGAAAAAGTAGATAAACTTAAAAGAAATAAACTTAATAGATTGGTTTTTAAATTTTTCATAAGTTATTGTATATTTTTAACAAAATTAAAGCTTTTTTTAATACAATTTTCATTTCACAAAAAAAGCTCTTCATTTGAAGAGCTTATTATATTATTTTTGAGAATTTATTTTTTTGGTTGAGGTGGAAATTTAGCTAAAATTTCTTCAATAGCTTTCGGAATTCTTTCTGCTTTTGCGCTAATATTACTCAAATTAAGATCAGAACCAACACCTTGCCAAACCAATATATTACGTTTGTCATCAATTATGTCTATTACAATTGTTCCTGCTTGGTAAGAAGAAACACTATTTCCTCCGTAATATCCTCCATAGTAACCATAAGGACCGTAACCCCAATTATTGTTATTTACAGAAATTTGTTCTTTAGAGCTTGTTAATAAGTTAATTACTAAATCAGAATCAGAACTTACTTTTGTAAATCCTTTTAACGCCATTTGCGTATCAATTGCTTTAATTAATCTATTCTTATCCAAATCATTTACTTTCAGTTTGTCTAATCCTTTTTGATGAAAAGAATAAGTTTTATAAGCTGCAAAGTTTGTTGATCTGTCGTAATCTGTACTTACTTGAACTGTTCCACAACTTGTTACAAATAATGACAACAAAATTATAAAAGTAAAATGTATAATTTTCATGACCTTAATTTTTTTATTTAAAACTACAATTATTATTCCTAAATGTAAAAGTAAATTTAAAAAAAGAAGTTTGATATATTCAAGCTTCTTTTTAACTAATATTTACAATTTTATTTTGCTAATTCTAACTCATGAATTTTGACTTCAACAATTCCATTGTGATTGATTCTTATCAAATCTACAATTTGTGTTTCATTTACTAATTCTGTATTAAAATCAGTTTGAACTTTTACATAATTCTCTGTAAAACCAAACATTTTTCCTTCTTTATTATCATGTTCCCACAATACTTTTTGAGTAGAATTTAATTGAGATTGATAAAAAGCTTGACGTTTTTTCTCCGATAAAATACGTAACATTTTATTACGACGTTTACGTTCTCCTTGATCAACAACTCCTTCAAATTCGATAGCTTCTGTATTATCTCTTTCCGAATAAGTAAATACATGTAAATAGCTAATTGGTAATTCGTTTAAGAAATTATATGTTTCCATAAACAATTCTTCTGTTTCTCCTGGAAAACCAACAATTACATCCACACCAATACATGCATTCGGCATTACTTCGCGAATCTTTGTTACACGATCTAGATAAAGATTAGATAAATAACGACGTTTCATTTTCTTCAAAATCTCATCGCTACCAGATTGTAATGGAATATGAAAATGTGGAACAAATCGATTACTTTTTGAAACAAAATCGATTGTTTCATTTTTTAATAAATTTGGTTCAATAGAAGAAATTCTAATTCGTTCTATCGCTTCAACTTGATCTAATTCTTGCACCAATTCCAAGAAAGTATGTTCGTGTTTTTTATTTCCGAATTCTCCTTTCCCGTAATCACCAATATTTACACCTGTTAATACAATTTCTTTGATTCCTTTTTGTGCAATCTCATTAGCATTTTTGATGACATTTTCAACTGTATCCGAACGCGAAATTCCACGAGCCAAAGGAATTGTACAATACGTACATTTATAATCGCAACCATCTTGCACTTTCAAAAAAGCACGCGTACGATCACCAATTGAATAAGAACCAACGTAAAAATCGGCTTCTTCAATCTCACAAGAATGTACAATTGTTTCTTCTTTTTTATTGATATCGTCTAAATATTCAGCAATATTAAATTTTTCTGCAGCTCCTAAAACCAAATCAACACCTTCCATTTCCGCAATTTCTTGCGGTTTCAACTGCGCATAACAACCTACAACGACAACAAAACCTTCTGGATTTGCTTTCATTGCATTTTTCACAATCGTTCTGCACTCTTTGTCTGCATTTGCGGTTACCGAACATGTATTGATTACGTACACATTCGCAGAATCTGTAAACTCAACCTTCTGATATCCATTGTCTTTCAAGTTTCTTGCGATCGTCGAAGTTTCAGAAAAATTAAGTTTACATCCCAATGTATGAAATGCAACTGTTTTAGTTTGATTATTCATAGCTGCAAATTTAAGAAATTATCCATAGTTTTGAAACATAAATAAATCAGCTTTATAAAATGACTAAATACTTTATCTACATTATGTTATTCGTTTCAATATTTTCGTGTTCTAAGAAAATTGAAATCGATGAAAACAAAGTATTTAAATTAAATCGTTACGATAATATTTCTTCTTTAGATCCGATTAATGCACGAACACAAGCCAATAACTGGGCGTGTAATTTAATGTACAACAGTTTGGTAAAAATTGATAACGAATTAGAAATTCAACCCGATATTGCAAAATCTTGGACAGTTTCCGAAGATGGAAAAACGTATTCATTTACTTTAAGAAATGATGTTTTTTTTCACAAACATGAAGCTTTCGGGAAAGATTCGACTCGAATTGTTACTGCTTCTGATTTTGAATATAGTTTTAATCGTTTAAAAGATCCTAAAACTGGAGGTTCTGGAGGTTGGATTATGAATAATATTGATTCGTATAAAGCAATAAATGATACACTTTTTGAAATTAAATTGAAAGAAGCTTATCCTGCGTTTTTAGGTTTAATTTCGATGAAATACGCTTCTGTTGTTCCGAAAGAATTATTCAAAAATGGAAACGAAGAATTCTTGAAGCATCCAATTGGTACAGGTCCTTTTCAATTTAAGATTTGGGAAGATAACGTAAAAATGGTTTTCAGAAAAAATCCAAACTATTTCGAATTTGATGAAAAAGGTCAACGTTTACCATATTTAGAAGCCGTTAATCTATCTTTTTTACCAGAAAAAAACTCAGAATTTTTAGAATTGATCAAAGGTAATTTAGATATGATGGCAGATTTGGATCCTTCTTATAAAGATGAAATTTTAAATCCAATCGGTGATTTGAATCCAAAATATTCGAATATTTTAACGATTCAAAAAGTTCCTTATTTAAGTACTGTTTATTTATGTTTTTACCTTGATGCGCCCAATGCAGTTGATTTGAAATTGCGCCAAGCATTAAATTATGGAGTTGATAAAAACAAAATCATCAAATATATGATGAAAGGTCAAGCTTTTGAAGCAGATGGAGGTTTCATTCCGAAAGGTTTACCAGGTTATTCTCCTGAAAGTGGTTACAAATATTCTCTTGAAAAATCACGTGAATTAATCAATAGCTATAAAAAAACGAACGGAAAAATTGCGTCAATCGAGTTAACAACGGTGCAAGAATATGTAGATGTTTGCGAATATATTGCCGCGGAAATGGCGAAGTTAGGTTTACCAATAAAAGTGAATGTTGTACCTGGACCAACAATGCGTGATGGAAAAGCAACAGGGAAATTTACTCTTTTTCGTGCAAATTGGGGAGCTGATTATCCAGATGCCGAAAACTTTTTATCCTTATATTATTCGAAAAACTTTGCGCCAGAAGGACCAAATTATTCACATTATAAAAATATAGAATTTGATAGAATGTATGAACAAGCATTTTTGACAAATAATCCTGACGAACGTGCGATACTTTATCAAAGAATGGATGCGTTGATGATGCAAAACGCACCAATTTTACCTTTGTTTTATGATCAAACAACGTTGTTTTTGAATAAAAAAGTTAAGAATTTTTCGATGGGACCAATCAAATTGTTAGATTTAACAAGAGTTTATAAACAATAATTCTTTTAACTTTTTACGAAAAGTTTGAATATCTTTTAAAGAAAACTAAATAATTTTTCATTTTATTTTACGACATTAGATAATTGTTAACTTATTTGAAATAATCGGTTTTCTCTATCGTTTGAAATCAATATTTTAAAAGAAATTATTTCAGAAATAAAGGCGCTAAACCGAGTTTTTTTAGATATATTTGACACCAAATTTTTAATCAAAATCATTTAAATTTTTACTTATGAAAGTAAGACAACTTTTCGTAGTAGGATCTATCATTACTCTTGTTGCAATTGGAGTAATCTCTTATTTCTGGCCAGGAATTTTATGGTCTTTAATAATTATTCTTCCGTTAATTGCTTTAGGGTTTGCTGATATTACACAAACAAAACATGCTATTAGAAGAAACTTCCCTATAATTGGGCATGGACGTTATTTACTAGAAAGTATTCGTCCAGAAATTATGCAATATTTTGTTGAAACGGATACAGAAGGTAAACCAATTGATCGTTTGATGCGTAGTATGGTTTATCGTCGTGCTAAAAATGTGATAGATACTGTTCCTTTTGGGACTCAATTAGATGTTTATGAACCAGGTTACGAATGGTTAAATCACTCTATGTATGCAGGGAAAATAAAACATGCAGATGATCCTCGTGTAAAAGTTGGTGGAAGCGAATGTAAACAACCTTATCTAGCAAGTTTACTGAATATTTCTGCAATGTCTTTCGGTTCGTTAAGTGAAAATGCTGTATTAGCAATGAATAAAGGTGCTAAATTAGGAAACTTTGCGCATAATACAGGTGAAGGAGGGATTTCTCCATACCATTTGCAGCCAGGTGGAGATTTGATATGGCAAATAGGTACAGGATATTTTGGATGCCGTGCAAAAGACGGAGGGTTTGATCCTGATAAATATGTAGAGCGTGCTACTTTACCAAATGTAAAAATGATTGAATTGAAAATTTCTCAAGGTGCAAAACCAGGTCACGGAGGAATTTTACCAGCAAATAAAAATACACCAGAAATTGCGGCAATTCGTGCTGTAGAACCATATACAACAGTTGATTCACCTCCATCTCACTCAGCTTTCTCTGATGCAGAAGGAATGTTACATTTTATTAAACAATTAAGAGAATTATCAGGTGGAAAACCAGTTGGTTTCAAATTGTGTATTGGGATTAAGCGTGAGTTTATTGAGATTTGTGAAGCGATGATCAAAACTGGTATCAAACCAGATTATATTGCAATTGACGGTGGTGAAGGTGGAACTGGAGCTGCTCCTGTAGAGTTTTCAAACTCTTTGGGTATGCCTTTGTTAGATGGTTTAGCTTTCGCAGTTGATACGTTACGTGGTTATGGTCTTAAAAAAGATATTCGTGTTGTAGCTTCTGGAAAAATTATTTCATCTTTCCATATAGCTCGTGCAATGGCTATTGGTGCTGATTTAGTTTATTCGGCTCGTGCTATGATGATGGCTGTAGGATGTATCCAAGCATTACAGTGTAATACAAATACATGTCCAGTTGGTGTTGCGACACAAGATCGTGAATTAATGAAAGGATTAGATGTTGAAGATAAAGCGACTCGTATGTATAATTTTCATAAGAAAACTATGCATATTTTGTCTGAATTAATTTCTGCAACAGGTGTGAAATCACACAGAGACTTTAATCGTTCTCATGTAAATTTACGTATAGATAATACGCGTATTATGTCTTATGATCAACTATATCCTATTGTAGAAGAAGGAGCTTATATAGGTAAAAATATAGAAGAAATTTTAGAAGAGATTCGTATTCGTACTTTAAGTAAAGTAAATTAATCAAATTCAAAAATAATAAATAAAAAAGCAATCCATTTGGATTGCTTTTTTATTTTCAAAATTCAATAAATCGTATAACTTTGCTTTCGTAATTCAAAGAAACAAAATGTTTAAATTTATTCGTAAGGTTATACTTTATCTTTTTGTAGCTCATCTTATATACATCGTTGTATTGAAGTGGGTTAATCCGCCATTCACGATTACACAAGTTCAGCAAGGTTTTGAACAAGGGAAATTTAAGCGAGACTATATTGCCTATGATGAAATGGGACGGAATATAAAATTAGCTGTGATTGGTTCCGAAGATCAAAAATTTCCTGTTCATAATGGATTTGATATGGATGGAATTCAAGAAGCGATCGAAAAAAATAAAGAAGGAAAAAAACTTCGTGGAGGTTCTACGATTTCTCAACAAGTAGCTAAAAATGTTTTTTTGTGGCAAGGTAGATCTTGGTTGAGAAAAGGATTGGAAGTTTATTTTACGTTTATGATCGAAAAAATTTGGGGAAAACAACGTATTTTAGAAATGTACTTGAATACTTCTGAAATGGGAATTGGTGTTTTTGGTGTTGAGGCAGCTTCTGAATATTATTTTAATAAGCCTGCTAAAGATTTAACCAAAAATGAAGCGGCTCGAATTGCAGCAGCTTTACCATTGCCACGAAAATATAATGTGAATCCGCCTTCGTCTTTTATCAGTAGACGCGCCAGTCATATTGAGCGACAAATGCGAAATATACAAGGAAGCACTGATTTGGAAAAGGTTTTAGGAGAATAAAATAAAAAAAGAGAAGCTTATTAACTTCTCTTTTTTTTGTTTTTATTATTCTCTCCAATTTATTTTAACTGCAGAAATTTTATCTAATTCCAGACGACTTTCAGAAAGTAAATTAAAATCATTTTTCATATAAAAAGCCAACGGAGAACGATAAGGTTCTCCATTCGCTTTGCTATCTTTTTCATGATCAATTACCCAACCATTTAGTTCTGTTGAAAATGTTTTTAATCGGTTAAGAATTTTACGCCCCAAACCAATTTGATGAAATTTACTATCAACAATTATTGCAAACCATTTTTCATAATCTCTTTCAAAAATTACCGCCCAAGCTTGCATTTGATTGTTGTCATCAACAGCAAAAAAATGTTTCGCATCAATCAAACTATTCAGATAATTTTCTGTGTCCTGAAAACTCTCAAAAGTTAAATTTATAGGGTATTCATTGTTCCAAATTTTAAAAATATAGTCTTTATGAATTTGGTTTAACGTTGTAAATGAATAGATTTCGAAGGAGTTAAGTTGAGACATAAAATGATTTCTTATTCTGCTAAATATACTAAATTATTTAGTCAAAATTTCTTTTAAGATCAATGGTTTGTCTGTTGTAATATAATCCACTTTTAAATTAATCATTTCTTGCATTACTTTAGGCTCATTTACTGTCCAAACATTAACTAATAAACCTAAATCTTTCGCTTCTTTTACCCAAGTCGGATTTTTCTGAAATACTTTATAATTGTAGTCAATTCCGTTCCAATTTCTAGCTTTTACATCTTTTGGCGATAAATCGCCATTTAAATAAGAAACATGAAATTCTGGTGCTAATTTTTTGAATTCATCACATATATTTTGACTAAATGAAATGATTTCAACTTGTTTTTCTACTTTATGTTTTTTGATGATTTCAATCGCTTTTTTTACCGCACGATCTTCGTTTTCTTTTGATGAATGAGGTTTTAATTCGAAAATTAATTTGACATTTTTATTCTTTTTTCCTTGTTCAAAATATTCTTCTAACGTTGGCATATTTTCCTTATTTGCCAATTTCAATGTTTTCAAAAGAGAAGAATTTGTAGTTTCGATTGTGTGACCTTGGTAATGATCATCATGATTTACCATCAAAACATCATCAGTACTAATTAATACATCAAATTCAGAACCGTAAGCACCAATTTCTTGTGCAGATTTTAAAGACTTTATTGAATTTTTTGCATTATTATCTGTGTCCCAATAACCACGATGAGCAATAATTTTTTGAGCATTTGCCATATTAGTAAGCATAAAGGTTGTTAAGGCAGTAAATATAATTTTTTTCATGATGAATTGTTTTCTGTGAGTAAAATTATTTTGTTTAATATATATTGAGGTTATCTAAACATTAAGAAGTAAAAGAATCATAGATAAATATGTTATAAAGAATTAAATTTTGACTAGAATAAAATTGTGATTGCGCCGAATTTCACTTAATTTTGCACAAAGACAAACACAATGACGCAAGGAATTATTATTTTAGATTTTGGCTCGCAATATAATCAGTTAATTGCTCGTCGAATTCGAGAATTTGGAGTTTATACAGAAATTATTCCCTACAACACTTCGATCGAAGAAATCAAAAAACACAATCCCAAAGGAATTATTTTATCAGGAGGACCTTCTTCAGTTTTTGGAGATGAAGCTGCTTTGGTAGAAAAAGAATTATTCGAAATAGGAGTTCCTGTTTTAGGAATTTGTTATGGAATGCAATTGATTTCTCATTTATTAGGAGGAGAGGTTAAGAAAGGAGAAAAGGGAGAATATGGAAAGTCTGAATTAACAGTTTTAGCTCAAAACAGTTTATTTGCAGGTGTTCCAGAAAAATCTACAGTTTGGATGAGTCATTTTGATGAAGTGATGACAGCACCAAATGGATTTACGATTTCAGGAAAATCAAACATAGATATTGCGGCAATCGCAAATGAAGATAAAAAGATTTTTGCGGTGCAATTTCACCCAGAAGTTACTCATTCAGAATATGGTTCGATAATGTTAGAAAACTTTGTTTTTAATATTTGTCAGGCTGAAAAGAATTGGGTTTTAAAAGATTTTATCGAAACAGAAATTGCTCGTATCAAAGAAGTAGTTGGTGATAAAAAAGTAATTTTAGGACTTTCTGGAGGAGTAGATTCTTCTGTTGCTGCGGTTTTAATTCATCGTGCAATTGGAGATCAATTAACGTGTATTTTTGTTGATACTGGTTTATTGAGAAAAGATGAAGGAAAAAAAGTAATGGAAAATTATGGAAAGCACTTCAACATGAACATCAAAATGGTAGATGCTTCACAACGTTTCTTAACAAATTTGAAAGGAATCGATGAACCAGAAGCAAAACGAAAATCAATTGGTAAAGATTTCGTGGCTGTTTTTGATGAAGAATCAAATAAATTTGAAGATGCAGCATTCTTAGCGCAAGGAACTATTTATCCTGATGTAATCGAATCGCAATCTGTAAAAGGACCTTCTGCAACTATCAAATCTCACCACAATGTTGGTGGATTACCAGAAGATATGAAACTTCAATTATTAGAACCATTACGCGAATTATTCAAAGATGAAGTTCGTAAAGTTGGAGTAGAATTAGGTATTCCGCGCGAGTTAGTTTACCGTCATCCATTCCCAGGACCAGGTTTAGGAATTCGTGTTTTAGGAGAAGTTGATGAAGAAAAAGTGCATATTTTGCAAGAAGCTGATCAAATTTTTATCGATGAGCTTTATGCACATAATTTATACGATGAAGTTTCTCAAGCTTTCGTTGTTTTATTACCAGTAAAATCTGTTGGAGTAATGGGAGACGAGCGTACGTATGAATATACAGCTGTTGTTCGTTCTGCGAATACGATCGATTTTATGACAGCAACTTGGTCAAAATTACCTTACGAATTCTTAGAATTAGTTTCAAACAGAATTATAAACGAGGTAAAAGGAATTAACCGTGTAGCCTATGATATCAGCTCAAAACCACCAGCAACTATTGAGTGGGAATAAGCGAAATAATATATTAAGTCAGCTAATGTGCTGACTTTTTTCTTTGTAAACTTTAAAAAACTAAATATTAAATGGAACTTTTAAAAGAAAGAATTCTGAAGGATGGAAAAAGTTTCGATGGTGGAATTCTGAAAGTTGATAGTTTTATCAATCACCAAATGGATCCTGTTTTGATGAAAGCAATTGCGTCGGAATTTGTCCAGCGATTTTCTGATTTAAACATTAATAAAATCATTACAATCGAAGCGAGTGGCATTGCACCAGCAATTATGGTTGGATTAGAATTGAATTTGCCCGTTGTTTTTGTGAAGAAAGCAAAACCTAAAACGATGGCAGGCTTTTATGCGTCGCAAGTGTATTCATTTACAAAAGACCGAACGTATGATGTTTGTGTAAGCAGCCAATTTTTGAATGAAAATGATAATGTTATTTTTATTGATGATTTTTTAGCGAATGGAAATGCTGCGTTGGGTGTTGAAAATTTGATTAAACAATCAGGCGCAAACCTTTTGGGAATGGGCTTTATTATTGAGAAGTCTTTTCAAGAAGGTCGCGATCGTTTATTGAATGAAAACATCAGAGTTGAATCATTGATTAGATTAAAATCTTTAGGAGATAATTCAATTATTTTTGAAGAACAATAAAGCATGAAAGCCTTTTTTTTGGCTTTCTTTTTGCTTAAGAAAAAAATAAAATTTATCTATTTATGAAAATAAAATTACTTGCTTTAACCTTTTTTTTACTATTCCTTACAAGTTGTAATTCGTACAAATCTGCAAATACAGCTCTTATTTCTGGTAACTTTCAGCAAGCTTTCGAGCAAGCTACTCAGGCTTATTTCAAAAATCCCTCAGAGAAAAATGGAATTAAATACGTCCCTTTAATTTTTGAAGCCTATCATAAAGGTCAACAAGCAGATGAAATTAGGTTAAAAGAAATAGAGTCTCTTACAAATTCTTCGAAATATCAAGAAGCATATCAAATTATAACTCGTTTACAAAATAGACAGAAAACGATTTCGGGTATTAATGGTAGAATGATAAATGGAAAAAATTATAATTTTAAAACCAAAGATTATTCGGTAGCTTATAAAACAATTCAAGAAAAGTATGCACAATTTTTATATGATGAAGGAAAATCTTTTCTAAATCAAGGAGGAAAATTGAATGCGCAAACGGCATATCAAAAGTTTGAAATATTGGAAACGGTTTATTCTAACTTTAAGGATACAAGAAGTTTGATGAATACTGCTCGTGTAAATGGAATGTATAAAGTTCTAGTTCAGTTAATAAACAACACAGAAGTTGTGATTCCTAGAATGCTTGAAAAGGATTTGTTAGATTTTAATTCTTATGGATTAGATACAAGATGGACAGAGTTTTATACAGGTAAACTAAATAGTTCATATGATTATGTTATTCAATTAAGTTTTGAAACAATAAATATTTCGCCTGAACGTGAAAAAATAGAAGTTCATAATTTTGAGAAAAAAATTGTAGATGGCAAAGAAGAATTGGTACAAAATGGAGTAGTAGTGAAAGATAAAGATGGAAAACCTGTGATGGTTGATCGTTATATTACAGTAAAAAGTAGGTTTGAAGAAATACAACGTATAAAAGAAGCTGCAATAACTGCAAGATATTATTTAATAGATAATCAAAAAGAACAAGCTATAGAATCAAAGAATTTAGTTAGTCAATATATTTTTAGAGATTCTTATGGAAATTATAAAGGAGATCGACGTTCTCTAGATCGTGATTATTTGAACATGATTGGTAGAAGACCTATTCCATTTCCTTCAAATGAACAAATGGTTTTTGATTGTGGACAAGATTTGAAACGTAAATTTAAGAATGAAATCATCCGTATGAAGCTTTGATAAAAAAAAGTGAAAAAAATAATTATTTTTTAAAATTCATTTTCAATATCTTATCATATAAAACGTCTGTTTTAGCTAAAAACTTGTAAAATTAGTTTTGGAGAATTAAAAAACCTTTCTATATTTGCACAGCAATTAAGACATAGACCCATGGTGTAACGGTAGCACATCGGTTTTTGGTGCCGCTAGTTGGGGTTCGAATCCCTGTGGGTCTACAAAAGTCTTATGCCTCGATAAGAAATTGTTGAGGCATTTTTATCTAACTTAGTTAAGAAAAAAGTTGCGAAAATTGAAATAAAATTTAGTCAGACCCATGGTGTAACGGTAGCACATCGGTTTTTGGTGCCGCTAGTTGGGGTTCGAATCCCTGTGGGTCTACAATTTTTTTCTTTTCAATTTTAATATAATAATCATGGACAGACCCATGGTGTAACGGTAGCACATCGGTTTTTGGTGCCGCTAGTTGGGGTTCGAATCCCTGTGGGTCTACAGATTTTTAAGCTTCAATAGTACTATTGAAGCTTTTTTTATTGATAAAATTTACTATATTTATAGTAGTAGAATTAAAAATGACTTTAGAAAACATAATTTTAGAAGCTAAAAAAGGGAAACGAAATGCTCAAAATGCTGTGATTGAGCTTTTGTGGAACAAAGTTTATGGTTATGTTTATAGTAAAATAAGAAATGAAGAGGAGGCTGAAGATATTGCGATTGAAACTTTTACAAAAGTTTTTGCGAAATTGAAATTATATAACGAAGATTTTGATTTTAAAACTTGGGTAATTTCTATCGCTCATAATACAATGATAGATCATATTAGAAAATCTCCAAAGCTGAATATTTCTCTTGATGATGAAACAAAATTTCTTGAAATTTTAGAAGATCATCCTTCTCCTGAAGAATATTTAATTCTAAAACAAGATAATGATAAACTTATAAAAGCTATTTCAAAACTGAGAGACCCTTACCAAAAAATTATCGAGTTACGTTATATTGAAGATAAAACGTATAAAGAAATAGCTGAAGAACTCAATTTAACTTTACCAAATGTTAAAGTTCGTCTTTTAAGAGCTAAACAATTGTTAACAGAAGTGATGCAGAATAATATTTAGTATCTTTAATCTGTTGAAGAAAATAGAACTGAAAAATGAAGAAGCGCATATACCTTACAACAATAATAATCGCAAGTTTATTCTTGACGTCTTGTGGAAGTAGTAAAGTAACTTCTTATAAAAAAACTGGTTCTAAAAAAGTTTATACTTCAACTAAAAAATCTGAGACCTCTGAAGTTTATCGTTCTAAGAATATTGAGGATAATGCTCCCCGAAATGTGAATAGAATTTTAAAAACAGCTAAATCTTACTTAGGAACACCTTATAAATATGGTGGAGTAACCAATACAGGTTTTGATTGTTCAGGATTAGTGTATGTTAGTTTTAAGGAACTGAATTTAGATTTACCTCGTCGTTCTAGTGATCAAGCAGAATATGGAAAAGAAATCAATATCGAAAATGTTAAAATAGGTGATTTGATTTTTTTTAATACATCTGGAAACTCTATTTCGCATGTTGGGATTGTAGAAAGTATAAATCGCAATGGCTCAATTAATTTTGTACATTCATCAACTTCAAAAGGTGTAATTATTTCTTCTCTTGATGAAAACTATTGGAAAAGTAGATTTGTAAAAGCTATGAGACTTTTATAACTTGGAGCGTGATTTACAAAAAAAAAATATTATTAACGTTTCTTGGATTGCTATTTTTTAGTTTATCCATAGTTGTTAATGCTCAAGAGGATAGTGTAAAAATAGATACAGTTAGAATTGAAAATAAAAATCATTCTAAATTCAGAAAATTTTATCAAAAATTATTATTCAATAAAAAACCTACAAGTTTTCCAATTCAGCCAAACAATGATACTGAAGATGGAAAATATCAAGGAAAGATAATTAGAAATATTTACTACAAAACGCAAGATCCCTTTGGATATTCCTTAAAAGATACTACAAGAAGACCAACAAAATGGTTAGAAAGGGCAGGAAATACACTGCATGGAAAATCTAAAAATTTTGTATTGCGTCAGAATATGTTACTTAAACCAGGTGATAAGTATGATTCTATAAAAGCTGCGGAATCTGAGCGTTTAATTCGTACAAATCGTTCTATACGAAGAGTGGAAATAAAAGAAGAAGAAATAGGAAATGATTCAGTAGATCTTTATGTAAACTCTATAGATTCATGGAGTATGTTTATCACAGGATCTATATCAAGTTCAAAAGCAGGAATTAGGGTTCGTGAGCGAAATTTTTTAGGGTTAGGACATGTTTTTGATAATAGATATCGTCATAATTATAAGACAGGTAATTCATTGTATCAATTCAATTATACCGTTCCAAATATCGCTCAAACCCGAATTATGGGAAATGTGCGTTATTTCAAAAATGAGGATAATCATTATACAAAATCAATCAGTTTTGTGCGATCTTTTTATTCACCCTTGGCGCATTATGCGGGAGGAGTTTCGGTTGGACAGGTATATTTCAAAGATTCATTAGATTTTGAAAAACCTGTTTTAGTAGACAATCCTTTCAAATATAATTATCAAGATTATTGGTTAGCAAGAGCATTTAGGATTGATGAAGGTTACTCCGAAAATATAACTAATCTTATTGTTGCGGGAAGATTTTATGATCGAGCTTATACTGAAACACCAACGCCAGAGAATGATCCTGTTAATTTTTTCTCAGACCAAACAAATTATTTAGTAGGGATAGGAATTTCTTCGAAGCGATACATCAAAACAAAATATATTTTCAATTATGATATAGAAGAAGATATTGCAATTGGAAAATCATTAGGAATAATAGGAGGAATACAGAATATTCGTCAAACTGATCGATATTATTTTGGAGGAAAAGCCTCTGCAGGCGGCTTTCTGAATACAGGTTTTTGGGGATTTGGAGTTGAGTTTGGGGGATTTTTTAACAAAGGAAAATTTGAACAAAAAACTTTATCTGTAGAACTGCAATATATGGCGAGATTGATTAATTGGGGAAGATGGAAGTTAAGAAATTTTATGAAGACCAATTATCTTTTAGGAAAAAGTAGATTAGATTCGCCTGCCGATCAACTTTCGCTTCATGAACACGATTATTTAGGAATGGCTGGATTCAAATCAGACAGAGAATTGCTTGGACAGCAAAAGTTAATGTTTGAATATCAACTACAGTCTTATACACCTTATGAATTCTTAGGATTTCGTATTTCTCCATTTTTTAATGCAATGGTTGCTGCAATTGGAGATAATAAGAGGTTCGTTTTGAATAATCCAATTTATTCCCGCTTTAGTTTAGGTGTGATGCTAACAAATGATTATTTTGTTTTTAATAATATAAGGTTTTCATTGTCATATTATCCAACAATTCCCGGACAAGGAGATAATTTAATTAAGACAAATTTACTTGATAATAGAGATTTTCAAATGATGGATTTCGATTTTTCAAAACCAACTTATATTCGTTGGAATAGATGGGATTAATATAAAAAATCAATAAAAAAGCTTGAAGATTTCTTCAAGCTTTTTTATTGATTTTTTATATTTTTACTTAACCTGCCTCGAAACAATCCACGAAACTAAACTTCCCAGACCTAAAACAGTTACAATTACTGCAATAAAGTTTTCTATAGAAAATAGAAATGGAAAAGGAACAGTTGGAGAAGCCATTACCAAGCCAAAATCTATTTGTAATAATCCAATAACTGATGCAATTAATAATCCAGTAAACATAGCAATGAAAGTGATGATAAAACCTGTTTGGAAAAAGATATTACGAATATTTTTTCGAGATAACCCAAAACTGTACATTGTTTGGATTTCTTTCTTCTTATCCAAAATCAAGATAATAATTGTTCCAGCTAGATTAAAACATGCAATGATAATAACTAATGTAAAAATAAGATAACTGATTAAGTTTTCCATATTCATTACTTTCAAGAAAGCTGAATCTAGATCTTGTCTAGTTTCTATTTTATAATTAGAACCTAAAGCTTTTTGAAGTTGATTCTTCACTTCGTTAAACGATTTCTTACCCGTTGTTTTTACTTCAATCGAATAACATTGATTTTCGTTTAATAATAATAACTCTTGAGCTAAATCTAAAGTGGTAAAAACATGTTTGTCATATTGCTCATTCAACATAAAAACACCAACGCTATATGCATCTTTGCGCGTAAAAGCATCGCTCTCTTGTTTAATTAAACCTGTTCCAGCTTTTGGCATCATCAAATCTGCTGGAGTTATCGGATCAATATAAAGTTGTAAACGTTCTGCAATTCCATTCGAAACAATAAAATTATCATTTCGAGTAAAATCTAAATATTGTCCACCATAAATCACTGTATCTAAACGTGTAACTTTGGTGAAATTTTCGTCAACACCTTTCAAATAAGCAATATCTTGCTTTCCTTTGTAATCAATGTAGACTTTTTCTTCGATGATTTTAGAAAAAGCTTTGATATCTTTTTGTTGTTTTAATTGATCTACAACAAAAGTTAAACTATCTAATACTTTTCCTTTCGAAGGAGAGATTTTAATTTCAGGATTTACATTGCTATAATACTTTAAATTCATTTTTTCTAAGCCCGAAAAAACCGATAAAATAATAAACAAAGCTGCTGTAGCAACTAAAATAGCGCCAACAGCAATCGATGTAATAATATTTACAGCGTTTGTATTCGTTTTCGAAAAAATATAGCGTTTCGCAATGTAAAGTGAAATGTTTCTCATTATAAGATTGGATTATTTCCTTCTCCTCTTAATGCTTTGTCGATTTTGTCCATTTCGTCTAACGAATTGTCTAGAATGAAAATTAATTCTGGTGTAATACGCATTTGTTTAGAAGCACTTTTTGATAAAATTCCTCTAAATAATGGCGTATTAACTTTTATTTCTTTGAAAATTTCGTCTTTTTGAGTACTTGGAAAAATACTTACATAGATTTTAGAAACGCTCAAATCTGGTGTTACTTTTACTTCTGTAACACTAATCAAATTTCCAGGGAATTCCTTTACAGCCCATTTTCTAAAAGCTTCTGCTAATTCTTCTTGAAATAATTTACTTACTTTTTGTTGTCTATTGCTATCCAATTCTATTCATTTTTATGAGACCGTAAAATTACTGCATTTTTTCGTGATTAAAAATGTTATTTTTGATATTCAGTATAACCTAAATAATAAGTTTGTGGTAGCTAAATCGTCAAAAATTTCAGATTTAATAAATCATTTTATTACAACGAATGAAAAAAATCTGAAAGAATTAAGAAATCTAAATATTGAAAAGTCTGATGAAATGATTAATGATTTTATTCGTTTTATTGAAGAATCTAATTATAATTTAGTTTTAATAAATCCATTTATTGAATTGTTACAATTTCTTAATAATGAAAAATTTATAAATCAGTTTGAATTGGATGATATAGAAAGATTGTATGATAGTCTTTTGAAATTTAAATTTATTGAATACTATATAGAAGCTTCTTATTTTATTTGGGCAGTTCAAGATAAAAAAGATAAAGCTTTGAAGATTGCAGAAATCGGATTGAAATTAATTGAAAAAAAGAGATGTGAAATGAAAGAATTAATTTATAAAATAGAGAATGAATAAACTCCTAATCAAAATCATTCGAAATCAATCATTCTTCTTTGTAAATTTGTTTTAATGAAAAAAGATATCGAAACTTCAGAAGATGTTGCTTTATTGGTAAATACGTTTTACGATAAAGTGCAAAAAGATGATGTCATTGGTTACTTTTTTTCGGAAGTTGCAAAGGTAAATTGGGACGAACATTTACCGCATATGATTCAGTTTTGGGAAACTGTTTTGTTAGGAAAAGCAACTTTTGAAGGTTGGCCAATGCGAACACATTTGGTTTTGAGTCAGAAAGAAAAATTAAAACCACACCATTTCGAACGTTGGATTGAATTGTGGTACGGAATAATTGACGAAAAATTTGAAGGAGAAATAGCAAATGAAGCAAAAAATCGAGCAAAAATTATGCGTGATTTAATTCTTTTCAAAATTGACCAAATGGAACAAAAACAAGGATTTATTCAATAAAAAAATGCAACTATTATTAGTTGCATTTTTTTATTGAATAAATGATGATTGAAAAATTATTTCGCAATCATGATTAATTTTTTATTGATAAACTCCATAATTCCAGCTTTAGAAAGTTCGCGTCCGTAACCCGAATGTTTTACACCTCCGAAAGGTAAATCTGGGCTTGAAGAAACTTGTTTGTTCACGTAAACCATTCCAGATTCTATTCTACGAGCAATTTTCTCCGCATTTGGAACATCTTCTGTATAAATAGAAGCACCTAGTCCGTAAGGTGTATCATTCGCAATTTTGATTGCTTCTTCTATATCTTTCACTTTCCAAATACAAACCACAGGACCAAAAACTTCTTCGTCATAGGCTTTCATTCCAGGTTTCAAATCTGTTAAAATTGTTGGTTGCAAAAAGAAACCATCACGATTAATACGTTTTCCTCCTGAAACAATTGTTGCTCCTTTATTCGCTGAATCATTAATTTGATCCAATAATTTTTCTAACGCACTTTCCGAACTTACTGGTCCCATATTGGTATCTGCTTGTGTAGGGTCACCAACTTTCATTCCATTTACATAGTCAGTAATTCTGTTCAAATATTCGTCGTAAATACCTTCTTGTACAATAATACGTTTCGAAGAAGTACAAGCTTGTCCAGCATTACGTAAACGACCGTTAATTGTTCCGCTCATCACTTTTTCGATATCAGCATCATTCAAAACAATCATTGGGTCAGATCCTCCTAATTCTAAAACAGAGGGTTTTATTAATTGACCGGCTAAACTAGCAACTTGAGATCCAGCAGCTTCGGAACCAGTTAAAGAAACGCCAACAATTTTTGGGTTACTGATAATTGCATCTGTATCTTTTCCTGACATTAACAAGTTTTTGTACAAACCTTTTGGAGCACCAGAAGCTGTAAACATTTCTTCGAAAGCGATTCCACATTGTGGAATATTAGAAGCCGTTTTCAAAACGACAGTATTACCAGCCATAATATGAGGACCAGCAAAACGTGCAATTTGAGAAAAAGGAAAGTTCCAAGGCATGACACCTAACAGTACACCAATCGGTTCTGAAACCACATAAGCGTCGCCTTTTTCTGTTTGTAAAGGAACATTTGCCAAGAATTCTTCTGCATTATCAGCATAATATTCAATGATATTTGCACTATAATCAATTTCGATTTCGCTCTCATACAATGGTTTTCCCATTTCTGCAGTAATTAAAGCGGCTAAACGAGCTTTTTGTTTACGCATTTCGTTTGCAACACGTTTCATAACAGCTTTTCTTTCTTCGAAAGATTCGAATCGCCATGTTTGATATAATTCGTTTGCGTCGTCTATATATTGATTGATTTCTTCGCTTGTGTAGGCTTGAAATTCTTTTTCGATTTTACCTGTAGCAGGATTTAATGTTCTGATTGAACTTGCCATTTCACTCTTTATTTAATGTATACAAAGTTGTAGCAATTCTCGTTCCTAACAAAACTTTTAAGATAAATAAAACTGATAGTTTGTTGAATAAAACTAAATGTAGTTGATTATTGATATTAGAATAATTTGGCTTGAAGTAAAATTAGTGGATAGGACAAATCTAAATTCAACCGATAACTTTCTTTTATCTGTTAGGTGTATTTTACAGGCAGTAATCATAATTCTTTTCTCAATTTATACTATTTTATTAGTAGTAAGAATAATCTTTTTGTCACCATTAATATTCTTGTTAGCAATAAGTATTTTCTTCTTTGACTATACTATAATCATACTTTCAATAATAACAAATATAAATGCAACATCTAGTTATCCATCAGAAGTTATGGCTATAGGAAAAGATGTAATTAATATTTTTTTATTTTTTTGAATTCCAAGGCGCTAATTTGTTTGTATTGTTTACTATTAGGTCCATAAACACTTTTTACGTATTGTTTTACTTCTTTTGCTGTTTGTACCAAACCTGTTAATGGATTGTAAAGTGTTTCATTTCTTGCCAACATTGCATTGCTATATGGTATATAGCTTGTAGTAACATTGGTATTTTTGTTTTGTAAATCTTGTAGTTTTGTTTGTAAAGCATCTATTTTTAGTTGAGCTTCGTTGGGAGTATAACTCGTTTGTTGTTGTAAAATTTCTATTAGATTGCTAAAGTTATCTATTTGTTTGTCGTAGGATTGTTGAGAAGTCGAAATAGTGTTTGTTGCTTCTGTATCTGGAGTAGAATTGGTTGATTTATTTGATTTACCTTGAATTTTTTTATTGATACTTTTGGCATTGTTGATTGATAAAGTATCTGCACCAGAAACAGAAAGAGCATTGATAATTTTGGTAGATAGTTGTTTGAGATCTGCAAATGGCACACGTCTGTTATTTGTAGCGTTGTCAAATGTTACTTTTTGAGTTTTGGTTATGTTTAATCTTTCTTGAGCTTCGTTATGAAGTTCTTTTAACGGAATAATTTTTAGTGTTTCTTTGATAGGATTATAGTTTTCTTCATAACCTTCGCAAAAAGAAATAAGTTGTAGGAAATGTGCAATATTTTTTGCATGTCCTGTTTCGCTTGTAGATTTTGTAGTAGTGTTCATAATTGATTGTTATTTAAATATTTGTATTAAAGTTAGTGAATGTTTAGATTAGTTGTAGAAATGTTTTTATCTCTAATTTTTATAGCAATTCATACAAGCTAGGAAATCTTATTTTGTCTCATGTTTTTCACTGTGTCCTTTGTTATCTACAGCTATTTTGCCGCCTGTATTGCATATACAAAAGGATTCTTCTGTAAGTATTTTATAGGTGTTGATGGTGTCTTTTTCTGTTGTCTTTTCCCATTTAAGAGTTGAGGGAGAACAGGGTAAATATCCACTAGAAGTGGGTTTTAATCTGCATTGTCCAAATGGTTTTATATTAGTATAGGGTTGTTTGTCTTGCTCTGTTGCAATAAGTTTGTTATCTGCTATAGAAAAGTCTTGACTTGTAACAGTAAGTTTACTTGGTGTTGTTCCTTGGTTGCAGGATAGCTGAGCTGTGTTTGTTATTTTTTGAGGCATAGCGGTTGGTTTTGGTTTATTTTTTTTTGCTTGATTTCACGATTTGTCCTGTTTCATCGTCAATTAAAAAACTATAATTGGGTTGTGAATACCATTGTCCATCTACAAAATTGCTTTTTAAGACATGTATTTGGTAATATTTTTTGATAGGTGCAAATGGTGTATCATGTCGTAGGGCAACAGCTTGTCGGGTGTCGTAGATGTCTATGTTTTTCTCTTTTAGTACAAAATCATGAATTTGCTCGAAACTGTGTTTGAAGTTTTTGTCATCATCAATCTCTTTAATTACTTGTCCATTTTGATCAAATATTTTGTAAATACCAATGTGTGATTTGTTAAAAAAACCAGCATAAGTATATATAGATCCGTTTTCATAATATGTATAAGTAAACTTGAAAGGACTAAATTCTTTTGAAACTTCTCTTTGATAATTTTTTGAACTTGTATCGTCAAAAGAAAATTCTCTTATATTAGAATTATCGTTTAATTTATAATGGTATTCATTTGTGTATCCTTGTTTTCCTTTATTTTCTTCGAATTTTTTTATGTTGAATGTTTTCATTTCGTTTGTGTTTTCGTTGTTTTTTTGTGCTTTGCAACTCAACATAAGTACGAGCGAAATGAGTATGGAGATTACCTTTGTCATAGTGGTTGGTTTTGGTTTATTTTTTTTCGCTTGATTTCACAATCTGTCCTGTTTCATCGGCAATTAAAAAACTATAATTGGGTTGTGAATACCATTGTCCATCTACAAAACTGCTTTTTAAGACATGTATTTGGTAATATTTTTTTAGCGGAGAATGTGGCGTGTCATGTCGTAGGGCAACAGCTTGTCGGGTGTCGTAGATGTCTATGTTTTTCTCTTTTAGTACAAAATCATGAATTTGCTCGAAACTGTGTTTGAAGTTTTTGTCAAAATCTGTTTCTTTTACTAATTCTCCATTTCTGTTGTATTCTTTTATTGTTAATGTAGAATTATTAAAATTTAAAACTTTTTTACTTATAATACCATTATCATAATAGTAATAATAGGATTTAAAAGGATTAAATTCTTTCGTAATTACTCTTTGATAAATTTTTGTGTTTGTATTTGTATCATCAAAAGAAAATTCTCTAACATCATAATTTTCTAAAGTGTACCAATATTGATTTGACATAAGTCGATTTCCTTTATTTTCTTCGAATTTTTTTATGTTGAATGTTTTCATTTCGTTTGTATTTTCGTTGTTTTTTTGTGCTTTGCAACCGTATATGCACAGTAAGAGTGCAAATAATAAGATGTTTTTCATTTCTAGATTTTTAGACGTTATTTCTTACAATATCCCATTGCCATTTCCATGTGCTTTTCTTGTTTTCTTATCCATAGCTCATAATGTTATCAGTTGAGTTTGTGATATTCACATTTCCATTAGGAAAAATGTATTTGATGTTCTGATTTTTTATAGGAGTATGATTTCTGTGGGTATGGAATAATCCCAATCCATGTAGACCTTCGTGAGCAATAGTTTTATCTGTTCGTGTACTTCCTTGTGGACCATTGAATAAGAAAACATTTTTGATAGCAATATCTTGTACTTGTCCTGGTACTGCGCCAGCAATACCAGCTACAGGATCGTAGAAACTGTCGTAAGTATTTTCGTCAAAAGAAAACATGGTATAATAATCGGTAGTATACTCTGGGTTTTGTTCAAGGTATAATTGTTTGACGTAGTCGAAGATATTAGAATGGTCTTGATGTATATTGCCATCTGTTTCTTCTATATTATCAGTGGTGTTTTGGTAAATAAATTCGCCATAGGTTTTGTTGCCTTCGTCGTCTATGGTTAGTTTGAATTTGTCATCATTACTTAAATTTAACGCAGGACCTATTTCTAACTCGCTTGTTACAATACTGTGATAAAGCACTTCTTGTAATTTTTTTAATTCAGAAGGTTCAAATATACCTGTAATTATACCTGTATTATTGATATCTGTAAGCACAGGTATCAATACAAATTTTTGGTTTTTTCGTGTGTTCGCATCATTTTTTAGAATAGTTATTTTCCCTGCCAATTTTCTTTCTACTAATTGCTCTGCAAGAGTTTTGGTAGTGCTGTCTTTTGGATAGGCATATATATTAATTGCTTTATCGCTATCTAAATCTTTGTGACATGTAATTTTTATTGTAGCATCTGTAGCATTTACCAATCCGTTTGTTCTGTTTTTGTGTTCTAAAGTTACCTTGTCTATTGTAATAAGAGGATTGTTGGAATTGGTGTTTATAGAGTTTAAATCGAATTCTAATTTATCTATATCGTCTTCTATTTCGACCAATACTTTTAGTTCTGCTTCGTATTTTGGTTTATTGGCAACCGTTTCTGGTAAGGTGTCTACAAATTCCTTAGAGAATAATGTAAGATAAGGAACAAAATATTCTGTAGAAGGAGCCTCGGCAGGAGCAGGTGCTCCTTCTTCGAGAGGTTTTCTTGTTATAGGAATTTTAGTGTATTGAGTTTTTAGTCGTTCGTATGCTTCTGTTGATGTTAAATCGGTAATGCCATCTTTGTATCCACCCTCTATCTTTATAAGCAGGATCTGTAGAAAGGGCTAAACCATTGTCTTTTTCTCTTAACCAATCGAAACCAAATTCTCCATTCCATGTATCTTTTGGTCGAAAATAAGCCATTGCGATTGCAATAGTTTCGGTAGGAGTAGAGGAAGTATCTTGTGCTTTGTTGCTTAATTGGTTTCCACTTTCTCCATAAATTTCTGCTGTTCCTTTACTGTTGATAATGGCTTGTTTGTCTGAATGTATTGTTGTTTTGTTCGTTCCATGTAATTTTGCTTCTTTTGCCTCTATATCAATAGAATTGCTACTACTTAATAATGCTTTTCCACTAAAAAAGCTCATTAATCCGCTTACAACTTGTTTCATGTATGGCGTAAAAACAAAGAATTTTGACATTGCATTGATGATAACATTATTAGAAGCATTTACTTCTAAATTGTTATAAGCATTCATCTGAATATCTGTAGCACTCATTATTATTTTATTAGGAGCGCTTACTTCAATATTTCCTTTTCCATCCATTTTATAGGTGTTTCCACTAGGATCTTCTATGAAAATGCTTCCTTCTTTATCATTAAAAATAACTTTGTTTCCACTTTTGTTTGAATAGATTTTATATGGTTGTCTAATCCTCCACCAATTCCGTTTATTCCATGAAACATTCCGCCCATAACAAAAGACATTGAAGGGTTTTGAAATTCGAATCCTACCATTACTTGATCGCCTACTTCTGGTATAGCAACATAACCTCTGTTTTTAGTAACATTGCCTGTACCTCCTGCATCTGGAGACATAACTCGAATGAAATTTGTTGTATCATGAAGTTGCCAATTAAATTTTACTTGTACACGACCTTGTTTTAGAGGATCATTGTTGGAAACAACTGTAGCTAGCTGAGGTTCTGCTTTCGGTATTGTAAACTCGGGTTTAGGTAGATAACCCGTTCCTTCTGCGATTGCTTCAAAAGTTCCTTTATAATAACCTCTTGCATCTACTTCGTGAGTTATTTCGGTAATCATTAATCGTGTAAAGTAGGATGTTTTGTTAGAATCTATTTTTCTCATTTCTATATGAGCAATACAGCCAGGATGCAAAAAAGGAATAGTTGTAGTACCTGATACAGTTAAGACTTCTACAGCAATACTTCCTAAAGTACCTTTTTGACTGTCATCTAAATCCTTGAACATATTAACGATTATTGGGGAAGGTTGCAAAGATTGAGTTGAGAAAATATTATCATTTAAGGAGTAAGCTTTTCTAGCTAAATCTCCAAGATGACGAATATGCTGAGTTGAGGTAGTTATTTTTTCATTGTTCTTACTATTATAAGAAAAGAATTGTGGGTTGGTGTGCAATGCTTTTAGTTCAACTACAATATCACATACATTAGCCCCGTATACTAATTGAAGAGGATGAGCATTTTTAGGAATTTCACCAAAATGAAGAATTTCACCATCATAAAAAAATTGTTCACCATAAGCTTCTGCTAATCGTAAAATATAATTATAATGTGTTTCATTGTATTGAGCACTATAAATGATATGATTTTTAATTTTTGGATTTACTTTGTAGGTGTATTTGTTTGTACCCAAGGCTTGTTTAAAAATATCATTCGCAATTATAGCAGAATTAACGGTTGAATCGCCCCCAAAGCTTTGGAAATGTGGTGCTCCATCTAAAAGTATAGTAGGACTTTGACCTTTTATAACAATATCTCCTAAGCTATTTTGAGCTTGGCTAAAAGCGACCTTTGTGATAACACCAATAAATGACCTTTCGGGGCTATCATCAATCAAATCTTTGTACTTGAATATAATTGTAATTCTTTTTCCTAAGAATTTTTGAACTTCTTCTAATTCATGATTTTGTCGTTCTTGAAAAATATCGTGATCTAATATTAATTCAAATTGATGATGGGTTCTAACACTTTGATTAAGTTTAAAATTTTTGAAGTGTGAAATGCGTTTTCCATCAATTATAATTCTAAGGTTAACGATACGTTGAATACCGCTAATTTGACTCCTCAAAATTTTTTCCGAGTCGGTAGTAGTTTTCATAAGAATAGTTTTTAGGTAATTCAAATATAATGAATTGATTATGAAAACAATAATAAAAAAGAGTAAAAGATATATGTAGCTATTTAAATTAGCTTCAAAATAGTGTAGAATAAAAAAATGTCAAACAGAACTAATTTCTGTTTGACATTTGATTTATTAAAGTTATATAAATTTATTCTCTAAAACGGCAAATTATCGTCGTCGTTCATCGAACTTGTAAATTCTCCACCGAAATCTCCAAAAGCATCGGAAGGATCAATAGCAGATAAATTCATAGCGCTTCCCATTTCTTGAGAACCATCATTCATCGAACTTTGAATTTCGAAATCTCCACCAAATGAAGTTTCTAAATCGGTAAATTTTGCTTGCTCATTAATGAATCGTAAACGTACATTTTCTAACGCACCATTACGGTGTTTTGCAATAATAAATTCGGCTTGTCCAGCACAAGGTTCACTTTCATCATCCCAATATTCCAATTTATAATATTCGGGACGATAGATAAATGAAACGATATCAGCATCTTGCTCAATGGCTCCAGATTCACGTAAATCTGATAGTAAAGGACGTTTACTTCCTCCACGAGTTTCTACCGAACGAGATAACTGAGATAGGGCAATAACAGGAATACTTAACTCTTTTGCAATTGCTTTAAGGGAGCGCGAAATCATTGAGATTTCCTGCTCACGGTTTCCATTTGCTTTTCCACCAGCAGTCATTAACTGTAAGTAGTCAATCAAAATCATTTTTACTCCATGTTGGGAAACCAAACGACGCGCTTTTGCTCTTAAATCGAAAATAGAAAGGGCAGGTGTATCGTCAATGTAAAGCGGTGCATTTTCAAGACCTTTTACTTTTGTGTATAATTGTTTCCATTCGTGATCGGCTAATTTTGCTTTACGTAATTTTTCACCTGAAATTCCAGTTTCACCTGAAATCATACGCGTAATTAACTGAACAGAAGACATCTCTAATGAGAAAACCGCAACCGGAATATTTTTATCAACCGTCATATTTTTCGCCATCGAAAGGATAAAAGCGGTTTTACCCATACCAGGACGTGCAGCTAAGATAATTAAATCAGATTCTTGCCAACCAGAAGTGATTTTATCAATTTCTGTAAATCCAGAAGATAACCCAGACATTCCTTCTTTGGTAGATTGGGCTTTAATTTTATCAATTGCTTCAGTTACTAAATCTCGTGCTTCTGAATAACTACGTTTAATACCACCTTCTGTGATCTCGAACAATTTACTTTCAGAATAATCTAATAAATCAAACACGTCAGCAGTGTCATCGTACGATTTTTCGATTACTTGATTCGAAATTTCAATTAAACGACGAAGAATATATTTTTCTTGAATGACACGTGCATAATACTCCACGTGTGCAGAAGAAGAAACTTTTTGCGTTAATTGAATTAAATAATAATCACCTCCAACACGATCTAATTTGCCTTCACTTTTCAATTCATTCGAAACCGTTAATAAATCAATAGGTTCTGAATCGTTAAATAATTTTTGAATGACAGCATAAATCGCTTGATGTTCTGGACGATAGAAAACTTGAGGAGTTAAGATATCAATTACTTCATCTAAACCTTTCTTATCAATCATCATCGCACCAAGTACAGCTTGCTCTAAATCAACGGCTTGAGGAGGAAGTTTGCCTTTCTCTAAACCAATGGTATTGCGCTGGTTAGCTGTATATTCGGGATTATAATTTGCTTGTTCCATAAGAGGTTCAAAATTAAAGAAAAAAACGAGATATAACTAATTTTATATCTCGTTTTTAATGATTATACTTTATAATAATCTAATATTAAAAAGTTATTTTATCCTGAAAATTCTCCGAATTTAATATAACGTTCTTGACGTTGTTTTTGCAATTCTTCTTGAGACAATTTTTTCAACTCATTATATGTTTCCCAAACTTTATTTTTCAAGTTTGTATATGCCACTTCAGGTTTGTAGTGTGCTCCACCAAGAGGTTCTTGAATAATATCTTCAATTAATCCTAATTCTAACATGTCAGGACCAGTTAATTTCATCTGTGAAGCTGCTTGCTCTTTGTAATCCCAACTTCTCCATAGAATTGTAGAACAGTTTTCTGGTGAAATTACAGAGTACCAAGTATTTTCTAACATGAAAACTTTGTTACCAACACCAATTCCTAAAGCTCCTCCAGAAGCTCCTTCACCAATTACAATTGTAATGATAGGAACGGTAAGTTTTAACATTTCATAAATGTTTTTCGCGATAG
Source organism: Empedobacter tilapiae (assembly GCF_004785645.1). Lineage (GTDB taxonomy): Bacteria > Bacteroidota > Bacteroidia > Flavobacteriales > Weeksellaceae > Empedobacter > Empedobacter tilapiae. The sequence goes on from NZ_SRPE01000012.1 coordinate 90,117, forward strand.
CTTCACCTTGACCTCTTTCTTCAGCTTCTAAACCAGGATATGCACCAGGAGTGTCGACTAATGTAATAACAGGAATATTAAATTTCTCTGCTAATTTCATTAAACGTAATGCTTTACGGTAGCCATCAGGGTTTGACATTCCAAAACGACGATATTGTCTTTCTTTAGTGTTTTTACCTTTTTGTTGACCAATAATCATAAAAGTTTGACCATTGATTTTTCCCATACCACCAACCATTGCTTTATCATCAGCAAAAGTTCTATCTCCATGAATTTCGATAAAAGTGTTATCAGTAATTGCGTAAGCGTAATCTAAAGTATAAGGGCGAGAAGGGTGACGAGATAACTGTACGCGCTGCCATGGTGTTAAATTACCATAGATTTCCTTCTTTTTATTCTCAATTGCAATTTCAATTTCAACACAAGCTTGTTTGATGTTAACACCGCTTCCTTCTCCGACGATTTGACAGCTTTTTAACTGTTCTTCTAAATCTTTGATAGGTTGTTCAAATTCTAAATATTCCATACAAAAGTGTTTGTTCAATCCAACAAATATAGAAAAGGTTTTTTAGCCAATTATAATAAATGTAGAATGTTTTTGATATTTTTTTAAATTCAATCAATTTCAAAAAGATAAAAGCGTCTACTATTTCTGTAGACGCTTTTTACTTAAATCTATTGAATGTTAGATTTTTTCTATAATCATTGCAGATGCTCCACCGCCACCATTACAAATAGCTGCACCTCCAATTTTCCCTCCATTTTGCTCTAAAACATTTAATAATGTAACCAAAATTCTTGATCCAGAATTTCCAAGTGGATGACCAATAGAAACCGCACCTCCATTTACATTAACTTTAGAAGCATCTAAGTTAAGAAGTTTTGTATTGGCAATTCCAACAACTGAAAAAGCTTCGTTGAATTCCCAGAAATCAACATCAGCAGCTGTCATATTTGCTTTTTTTAATAATTTTTCAACCGCTTTAGCTGGCGCAGTTGTAAATTTTGAAGGTTCTTGAGAAGCATCAGCATAAGCGATAACTTTTGCAAGAGGTTTTAATCCTAATTCGTTTGCTTTGTCCAAAGACATTAATACTAAAGCAGAAGCTCCATCGTTGATTGTTGAAGCATTTGCAGCAGTTACAGTTCCGTCTTTAGAGAAAACTGCACGTAAACCTGGAACTTTATCAAAGTTTACATTTTTATATTCTTCGTCTTCTTTAAAAATAACTGGTTCTCCTTTGCGTTGAGGAATTTCTACAGGAACAACTTCGTTGTCAAATTTTCCAGCAGCCCAAGCTGCTGCAGATTTTTTGTAAGAATTAATTGCAAATTCATCTTGCTCTTCACGAGAAATATTGAACTCAGTTGCACAAGTATCTCCGAAAAGCCCCATCATTTCTTTGCTGTAATAATCTTGTAAACCATCGTTCACAATTCCATCTAACAAAACAGTATTTCCATATTTATTTCCAGTTCTTGCATTTGGCGAATAAAAAGGAACCATCGACATGTTTTCCATACCTCCAGCAACTACAATATCTGCGTCACCCAAACGAATCGCTTGTGTAGCAAACATCACAGCTTTCATACCAGAAGCACAAACTTTATTTACTGTTGTTGCAGGAATTGTATTTGGTAAACCTGCTTTTATCATTGCTTGCTTAGCAGGTGCTTGTCCTTCACCAGCTTGCAATACATTTCCCATATATACTTCATCAACCAAAGATCCATCTAAGTTGATTTTATCTAAAGCTCCTTTAATAGCTGTTGCGCCTAAATCTGTAGCTGGAACGTTAGATAAACTTCCCAAAAAAGATCCCATTGCTGTACGAACAGCTGAAACTATTACGACTTCTTTCATTTAATTGTGATTTGTTGTTTTTATTACGATAACTTAATAATGCAAGATATAAAATTTATAGTAGTATTAATTTGATTTAATTTTTAAAGATTTTTTAAATTTGTTATTGACTTAATACAGATAATTAACTTTTTTTGTTAAAATGATAATCGTTGTTGAATAGAATATTTTTAGAGTGATAAAATAATTAAAATGCTGAAGATAAAAATGATATTATTCGGTTTGATTTCTTTTTTTTTAATTGAAAGCGGAAATGCGCAAGCCTTTGATCAAAAATATTTTAAAACTGTTTTGGATTCACTTACGTCAAATTCGTTTGCTGGGCGAGGTTATGTTGAAAATGGAATGACAAATGCTGGAATTTATTTACATACCGAATTTCAAAAAAATGGATTGAAATCTTTTTCTAATAACTATAATCAAGCTTTCAATTTTCCGATTAATATTATTAAAGATGCAAAACTGAAGATTAACAAAAAAGAATTGAAATATGGAATTGATTTTATTGTAAAACCAAGTTCTAAATCAATTTCGAAAACCAATTTACCTTTTTATTTTTTTGATACAAAAGCATACATCGAATCTTTTCAGTTGAAAGATAAAACGAGAGATTTTATTGTAAAAGATGATGAGTTGCAAAAAGGAAAACATATTATTTTACCGCCTTTAGTGACTTCTGTCGATTCTATTCAGAAATATTACAAACAATGGGCGAATATTTATGAGAAAAATGAAAATGAAAATCGTGCGATTTTTCGATTTACATCAGATAAATTAACATCGAGTCTTAGTCAGCGACAATCTTCGATTTCAGAATTTATTATTTCAGATAAATTTTATTCTAAAAATTTAAAAATAAACGATTATTCCATTGATTCAGAATTAAATAATTCATTTGAAGCAGATAATGTAATTGGTTACATTGACGGAAAGAATAATGATAGCGTAATTGTGATTTCTGCACATTATGATCATTTAGGGAAAGTTGGACAAACTATTTTTCCTGGAGCGAGTGATAATGCAAGCGGAACAGCAATGATGATGGCTTTGATGAAGTATTATTCTAAACATCAACCTAATTATAGAACAGTTTTTATAGCTTTTGCAGGTGAAGAAGCAGGGATTCTAGGCGCAGATTATTATGTAAACAATCCTTTATTTGATTTAAAACAAATCAAATTTTTAATCAATTTAGATATTATGGGAGCGGGCGATCAAGGAATTCAAGTAGTGAATGGTAAAGTTTTTAAAAATCAGTTTGATAAATTAATTCAGTTAAATCAAACTAATAAATATCTAAAAGAAGTTAAAATTCGAGGAGAATCGTGTAATTCTGATCATTGTCCGTTTTATCTAAAAGGAGTTCCGTCGTTTTTTATTTACACATTAGGAGGAAAAGGTTTTTATCATGATCCTAATGATACAGTAGGAAATTTGAATTTGAGTTATTCTGAAAAAGTATATAAGTTGTTGAGAGATTTTATAAACAATATATAAAAAAATAATCCGTTCAAAAGTGAACGGATTACTAACCAACCTAAACTACTATAAAAAACTCTAAAAAGTAAAAAGAGTGCGAGTAATTTCAAACTTCATTAAATTCATTTCGTTATACTCGTTATTACTCTTTGTCTTACTATCTATGAATAAATTATTTGACACTGCAAATGTCTAGATTTTATGTCTTATTTAGAAAAATAATAAAAGATTTTATTTATACATGTAATAGATAATATTTATTAGAGTTAAGTAAAAATGATTATTTACTTATTAAACAAGATTTTATAATAAATCAATATATTAATATAGCAAATTGTGTGAAACCGTAATTTAACAAATTTTAACAATTTATTTACTTAATAGTGAAGAAAAAATAATATTTAAAAATCTTTAAACTAAATTTGAATTGTTTATTTGAAGACTAAAACAAATTTTGAACCAAAAATATTACAATGAAACTTTTTTTCTTGATTTCATCTTTGATTTTTATGTTACATATTGATGCGCAAGTTGTTAATCCAAATATAATTCGTGCGAAAATCTATGACACAATTATGCAAGATATTAATAAACAAAATTTAAATTTTCCAAATCAAAAAATAGTGATTGATCCAACTATAAACAAGTTTGAAGATTATAGAATGGATGAATTTGGAATAAAATTAGATTCAGTGAAATATGAGCAAGACTTATCTTTTTGTAACAAATTATCTGCTTATAAGTGTGTAACTAAATTTGAAATAGATAACTATTCGATTACAAATGTTTATAAAAATGAAAAAGATGCAATTTTTCCAGATTTTTATGGAATTTATGCTCCATTAGATTCTTGGTATAATTTAATTTATTACTCAGCTGTTGGGCATTTTGAAAAAAATAAAACTTTTCAATTTAGTATATTACTTCCTGTCCGTAATGTTCAGATAAAGAATAAAAAAATGGAAGAACAAGTATACTTTTATAAACTTTTATTTGATGAGCGTTTTCAAATATTAAAATTTGAAAAATTATTCTTAAAACCTTAGTTTTCAATTTGAAAAATTGTAAATTAGCTGGACTCAAATTAATCAATTCTATGCTTAATGTTAATGCTTATATAGATGAACTTTTGCAGTTATCAAAAGGTAATTTGCGGATTTGTCGTATGAATTGGTGGTTGTTGAAATATGAGGAAGAGTTTAAGAAAGCAATAAACGAAACAAACTGTAAAAAGTGGCAAAAATGGTTTTATAATGGTGAGCATCCTTATCCATGTGTTTGTCCTAAGCGAGAAAAACTATGTGCTTTCATTGATCTGTATCGAGAATTAGATCGTTTGACACAGGTGCAACATTTGGAAAGTTTTTTTCAAGAATATTTTCAGAAATTTGAAGTAATTAAAGATTCAGCTGATTCATTGAAGAAATGGATGAATGAAATTCGTCCAACAATTTCATCTATTTATCTTTTACTAGATAAAAATGATAACCTAAAAATCAGATTTTATAATTCAGATCCAATTTTGGAAGTTAATATTAATAAAAACGATTATAAATACACCTTGTTGTGTTTAGATATTTTTAATTACAATATGTACGTAAAAGGCATGTAAAAGAAAAGAGAGTTGATTTTCGTCAACTCTCTTTTTTCATGAAATAATAGATTAAATATGGCTTATTTAATTAAACCAATTTCTCTTAAACGCTGAGTTAAGAAATCTCCAGCTGTAATATCTTCAAATTGTTTTGGATTTTCTTCTGTTACACAATCTTCTAAAACAGATAAGTCCATTTCAGAAACTGGGTGCATAAAGAATGGAATAGAAAAACGAGATGTTCCCCATAATTCTTTTTCTGGATTAACCACTTGGTGAATTGTCGATTTTAATCTGTTGTTTGTGTGACGAGATAACATATCACCAACATTAATCACCAATTCGTCGTCAGCAGCAATTGCATCAACCCAAGTTCCATCATGACGTTGTACTTGTAATCCACGACCTTGCGCTCCCATTAACAATGTAATCAAGTTAATATCACCGTGAGCACCTGCACGAACCGCATCTTTAGGCTCTTCTGTGATAGGAGGATAGTGAATTGCTCTCAAAATAGAGTTTCCGTTTTTCACTTTATCATCAAAGTAAAACTCGTCTAAACCTAAGAATAAAGCCAAAGCACGTAAAACGTAAACTCCAGTTTTTTCTAATTGTTTGTATGTTTCTTCACCATATGTGTTAAAACCTGGAACTTCGTTTACATCAACATTTTCTGGATAGTTGTATTTCGCTTTATCTTCTTCTGATAAATACTGCCCAAAATGCCAAAATTCTTTTAAATCACCAACGGTTCTACCTTTTGCATGTTCGTTACCGAAAGCTGTATAACCGCGTTGACCACCAATTCCTTCTACTACATAACTTTGTTTTGTTTCTGTAGGTAAAGCATAAAATTCGCGAACGCTTTTATATAAATTTTCAACTAATTCGTCAGATAAAAAATGTCCTTTCAAAGCAACGAATCCTATTTCTTCGTATGCTTTACCAATTTCGTTGACAAATTTTTGTTTTCTTGCAGGATCATCAGATAAAAAGTCTGCTAAATTAACCGATGGAATTCCGTTTTGTGACATTTATATTTTGTTTTATAAAATTTCTTCTACAAAGGTATAGAAAGATTTCTTTTGTGAATAATTTTGTTGATAACTTTTTTAATAAAGTGTTGTTAAGAATTTAAACAGTGTTATTTGATTGGTAATATATTTTTAACATACTTATTTTTAGGTTATTGGATTGTAATTCAAAGTTTGTTTCTAAAATTACATTTTATAGTTAAAAGCTATTGTTTTTTTTATTTAAATAGATTTAATTAATAATATTAAACTTGAAATTTTATTCATCTAAAGTTTTAAATGATACTTTAAAAATATAATTTAAACACTTATAATCAGGTAGATATAAAATATGTAGTATATTTATTACAACTTACTAACCTACCACTATGTCAACTACTGAATTTTATGTACATAAAATCCAAAAGAACGATACGTTATTATCTGTTACAAAACGCTTACAGATTCATCCTGTTGATTTAAAATATTTTCATAACGAGAGATGCAAAGTTTCTGAACGAATTATTTTTGATCATCTTGAAGGAATTAATCATCTTTTTGTTCCGATTGATTTTAATAGTACTTTATCGAGGAATAAGGAAAGATCAAACGAACG
>NZ_SRPE01000013.1 GCF_004785645.1 Empedobacter tilapiae
CTCGGAATCGGGTTGCAAAGGTAATACTTATTTCTAAACTCGCAAATTTTATTTTAAATAAATTTTTGTCGCTATATAAGCCCTTATGTCAACTACAATACTACTCGTCTTTCGTATTGGGATTGCAAATATACGGTTGGATTATTCGTTTTTCCAAACATACTTTACATTTATTTTACATTATTTCCTTAAGTGATTGGTATAACGCAAAATATTTTTTGAAAGTTTTATCAAATAGCTAAATTTTCCATACAAAAACTCAAGTTCAATCTAGTAAATGGATACTTTGTGGTTGTAAAATCAAGAAGAATTGTAGCGAAGCGAGAAGAGTTTATTCAAAAATAATTACAACTATTATATATACAACCAAAAAAAGGAGAACATTATGTTCTCCTTTTTTTGGTTGTATTTCATTAATGTGGTTCATCACCATTTTTATTTTTCTCTAAATCGGTATTCCAGATTTTGATTTTATCTGTCTTTTTCAATCCAGATTTTACTTGAACGTTAACACCATCTGTAATTCCAAGGGTAATGTATTTCTTTTCATACTTCGCATCTTGACCTTTACCAGAAATAAGAATCTCTACATATGGTTTTTGATTTTCGTCATAACGAACATGCGCCGATTTTACCAGCAACACATTTTTAGCTTCTTGCGTCACAACCTCAGCATTTGCAGAATATCCGGCACGAATAAAATTATCTGAATCTAATTGAACTGGTGCTTTGATCTCAAATTGTACTACTCCATTACTTGCAACTCCTTGAGGCGATATAAAATCAAGAATCGCTGTAAAAGTTTTATTTGGAATTGCACCAATTGATACATTAATTTTCATTCCTTCTTTTAATTTACCAACCTCAGCTTCATCAACTTTTCCTTGGAAAATCATTTTCTTTACATCTGCCATCGTAGCAATCGTTGTACCTGTAGAGAAATTATTAATCTCTTGTACCATATTTCCAACCTCAACAGGAATATCTAAAATCATTCCCGAAGTAGTTGCTGTAATACGCGTTGTAGCATAAGCTTCTAAACCAGGAGCAATACCTGTTTGCGCAACTTTGTAATCGTTTTCAGCTGCTTTTAATTGTTGTTGTGCTGATTTATATGTCGCATTTGCATTATCATAATCTGCACGAGGCAAAACACCTTGATTATATAAAGTTGACGTTCGATTGAAATTACGACGTTCTTGATCGACCGTAATTTGAGCAGCTTGAATAGACTGACGAGCTGCATTTAACGATTGAACATTTGGGACAACTTTCAGTTCACAAATCAATTGTCCTTTTTCTACATATTGTCCTTCAGCAACATTTATCGATTTTATAACACCTGAAATATTTGGCTTAATTTCAATTGTTTCCAACGGCTTTACTTCACCAGTTGCAACAGCTTTCACCTCGATATTTCCCATAAAAGGCGTTGTCGTTTCATAAACTTCATTGTCTTGGCTATTCTTTTTACCGAAATACGCAATCACACCGATTACAGCACCGATAAAAACGACAATCATCAAAATCTTTAGAAATTTTTTCATTCTTTTATATCTGTTAAGTTTTAGTTATTCATCTCTCAAAGCATCAATAGGTTTGATTTGAATTGCTCGTTGAGCAGGAATCAATCCTGCTAAAGTTGCCATAACCACCATCACCGCTAAAGCTGTAAAAAGTGTAAACAAATCGATTGACGCATTATATAAAGGTATGTTTTTATTTGATGGAATGATGACTTCGTTGAGAACCATTAGCAAAAGTGCTGCAAAAATAATTCCACCTAACCCTGCTATTAATGTTAAAACTACTGATTCTAACAAAATTTGTCCTCGAATTTGAGCAGGAATTGCACCTAATGCTCTTCGAATTCCAAATTCTTTTGTGCGTTCTGAAACTGTAATCAATAAAATACTTGCAATCGCAATAACTCCAGAAAATAATGTCATTCCTCCTACAACAATTGCTAAAAACTGCATGCCTTTTACGAATTTCATAATCTTTCCAAGCATTTCACCTAAATTAAAACCTCCAATTCCTTGGTCGTCTTCGGGTGCAATATTTTTAATCTGTTTCAGATATGTTTTTAATTCTTTTTCGAATGCAACAATATCATAATTATTAGGTAAACTCAAGCTTAAATATTGAATCGTTTCCCCTTGATTGTATATTTTTTGGAATGTTGTAAATGGAATAAACACTTGATCTTTACTCTCTACAGGCGAAGAAGGCGTGTCATAAACGCCGACAATTGTATAATAACTATCGCTAATTCTGATTTCTCTACCCAAAGGTTTTGGTTTATCACCAAAAAATTGTTCTGCAACTTCAATTCCGATGACACAAACTTTTGATTCGGTTTTAATATCATCTTCATTGATGAAACGACCTTGAATAATATCTTTTCCAAACATTCGGTTTTGGTCTGGATAATCTCCATTAACCGTGTAAAAATTATATTTTGTTCCGTAAGTTAATATTGAATTTGGTTTCGAATTTCGAGGTGCTAACAACGAAATTTGAGGAAAACGAGCCTGAATTTGACGAACATCGCTCATTTTCAATTCGATTGTACGACCTTTCTGAAATCCTTGATACGGCATTGATGTTGTTCCTCCCCAAACAAATAATGAATTGGTTGCAGCATCTGCTAAATTTCGGTCAAAACCATTTTGCAAACCACGTGTTACTCCTAACAATAATACAAATAAGAACATTCCCCATGCGACACCAATCATTGTCAAAATAGTGCGCAATTTATTTTTGCGAATTGCCGCGTAGACCTCGCTCCAAGCATCTGGATCAAAAACAAATTTTATAAAGTTCATTATTCGTCTCTTAAAGCATCAATAGGTTTAATACGCGCCGCATTCAAAGCTGGAATTAATCCAGAGACTGTACCTGCAACAAACAAAATAATACAAGCCATTACCAACGAATTGGTTTCTACGCCTGGATTATAAATAAAATACTCTTCTAAACTATCGCCAATATTTTCAACTAAAAGCGCAGCAAAAGCAATTCCGATAGCGCCAAAAATAATTGTAATCAAAATTGCTTCTTGTAAAATCAATCCCAAAACATTGGCTGGTGTAGCCCCCAAAGCCTTACGAATTCCAATTTCTTTCGTACGCTCTTTTACACTAAATACCATAATATTTCCGATACTTACGATTCCTGCAATCAAACTTCCTCCTCCAATTACAAATACAATAATTGTCAAAATCACGAAAAACTGATTGGTATCTTCCATTGCGTCAGCCGCATTTCGTACCCAAACTCCCCCATAATCTGTAGGAGCAACGTTATGTCGAACTCTCATATTGTATTCGATTGCATTAGCTAATTTAGAAATATCAGTTAAAGCCAATCCATCTTTTGGTGTTATAATAATAGACGAAACTTTATCCGTAGCATAAATCGTTCTAAACGTTGTAAAAGGTGCATATAAAGCACGCTCGGCATTATCACCACCATCTTTACTTTCGAAAACACCAACCACTTGATACATACTTGAACCTAATTGCAAATACTTACCGATTGCTATTTTATTTGGAAAAAAATCTTGCGCAACCAATCGTCCAATAACAATTGATTTAGACTGATTTTCCATATCTTTTTTATTGATAAATCGACCAAGCGTAACATTTTCATTAATCATTGATTCATACTCTGGATAAACTCCAGTAATCGAATAACTTCCTGAATTGGCTTCATTTCGAATCGTATCACTTTTTGAAATTGTACTTACAATCGATTTTATCTCATCTGGAAAAGAATGTTTTATAAAATTGGAATCTTTTACATCCAATTCTATTGTACGTCCTTGTTTAAAACCATTGTAAGGCTCTGTTGTTGTTCCTCCGTTAACAGTAATATTTAATGAATTTGCTTTGAAAAATTCTTGTTGAAATCCGTTCTGCAAACCATTTCCCAATCCATACAATGTAATAAACACAAAAAGCGCCAAAGCGATTGTCAAACCCGACAATGCTGTGCGCAATTTATTACTTGCAATGGACGACCATATTTCGCTCCAACGGTCTGTATCAAACATATTTAATATTTACAATTTTTGATTTAAAATTTCCAAAATTTGAAACTCGAAAATCACTAAACTCTTACTTGTTCTACTTTTTCGTCACTTACAATTACACCATCTTTCAGGCGAACAATACGTTTACACATATTTGCAATATCATCTTCGTGCGTCACCATTACAATTGTTTTACCTTCGTCATTAATCTCTTGAATCAAGTGCATTACTTCTTGTGAAGTTTTGGTATCCAATGCTCCTGTGGGCTCATCGGCTAATAACAATTTAGGTTTTGCAGCCAACGCTCGTGCAATTGCGACACGCTGTTTTTGTCCTCCCGAAAGTTCGTTTGGCATATGAGTAGCCCAAGGCTCCAACCCTACTCTTTCCAAATAACTAAGCGCTATTTTATTTCGATCCGAACGTTTTACTTTTTGATAATACAATGGCAAGGCAACATTTTCTAAAACATTTTTGAAACCAATTAAATTATACGATTGAAAAATAAATCCTAAAAATTTGTTTCGATAATTAGCCGCTTTAGTTTCGTTTAACTTCTCGATTCTAACACCGTCCAATTCATAAATGCCTGTATCATGCTCGTCCAACATTCCAATGATATTCAATAAAGTTGATTTCCCCGAACCCGAAGATCCCATAATCGCAACAAATTCACCTTCCGCAATCTCTAGGTTAATTCCTTTGAGTACGTGAAGTTTATTTTTTCCCATTATGTAGGATTTATTTAAATCTCGAATAGATATCATAGATTGTTGTAAATTTCAATAAAGATAACGGATAAGTCGAAATTATCAGAAAAATGTTACAAATAAAGATTAATGCAAAAAATGTAAACCTATATTATTTAAAGTAACATTAATAAATTGTTTAATTGTTAAGATTGACAATGTAATGAATATAACTTTTATGAATAATGGTAACTTGAATTTAAAAACAGAAAAATATTGATAGTAAAAAACATAAATATAAAAAAATGTAACTGCTATTGTTATGTATTTTATTGGATTTAAAAATATAGTAGGAGCAAATGTTAAAGCTACTTTTTGTATAAAATTAATTAATATCCAACCACCAACTAAATATGTATTCAAAACAAGATTCTCAGTATAATTTTGTTCACTTTTCCTGAAAATTAAATAACTACAAAATGCATAAAAAGGGATGGCTACGAAAGGAACAAATTTGGAGTAATCTTTCTGAAATTTATATAAACCTGTATAATCAGTTAAAAATACGTTTGTATCTACATGAAATAATTTCAAGAAAAAATATTCTATAGTCAAAATCAGAATAATCGTCGTAAAACTGTTAAAATGTTTCACTCTTTTTCCTTGAATATATTCTCGAATACTATGACCTGGTTGTGTAAAAAAGTTCTCTTATTGTAAAAATAAAACCTTTATCAAAATGAAAAATTCCATGAACAAAATCGTGAACAAAAAAATGTTTTAATGAAAATCGATGTGTTGATATGGATTGTCCACAATTCGAACAATAGTTCCCTTGTGTTTCTTTTTTACAATTCAGGCATTTGTTATTCATTTTACAGAAAAATAATTAGTTAAAATGTAGTTCATAATTAATTTTGTAAAACTAGAAATACATCTTAAAAAAGCAAACTTTATTTTCAGTTATTTAAAACTTTAAACGGGATCCACATCAACATCAATTCGTACCGAACGAAAAGCTGCTATCGTATGTAATTGATCTATTTTTGTTTGAATTAAGTCTTTTACTTTTTGAGGTGATTGATTTGGTCGAATTTTTATCATCACATCTGTAATATATAAATTATTGATTCGTCCAATCGAAGGCGCTTCTGGACCAAGTAAACATTTTGCATCAAAACTTGGTTTAAGCAAAACGACCAATTGAGCCGCTGTTTTATCCAAACGCTCTTTATTTTTATGCTTGAAACGTAACTTGATTAATCGCGAATAAGGCGGATACAAAAATTCTTTGCGCTCATACAAAATATCCTTCATCGTTGATGCATAACTGTAGGTTGTAACATTTTGCAAAATCTGATGTTCAGGTTGAAAAGATTGAATCAATACTCTTCCTTGTTCTTGACGACGACCTGCACGACCAGAAACTTGTGTTAACAATTGAAATGCTTTTTCGTGTGCTCTAAAATCAGGGAAATTTAATAAAGAATCTGCTCGAATAACACCAACAAAATTAACATTTCCGAAATCGAAACCTTTTGTAATCATCTGTGTTCCAATTAAAATATCAATTTCTTTGTTCTCAAAATCTTCAATTAATTTTTCATAAGCAAATTTCCCGCGCATCGAATCAACATCCATTCTTCGAACTTTTGCATCAGGAAAAATCGTTTGAACTTGCTGTTCTATCTGCTCCGTTCCCAAACCTTTTGTATTCAATTCGTGCGAACCACAACTTGGACAACGCAAAGGTTTCGCTTGCGCATAACCACAATAATGACATTTTAGTTGATTCGAAAATTTATGATACGTTAAACTGACATCGCAATTTGGACATTCGGGCGTATGACCACACGTATTACATTCCATAATCGGTGCATATCCACGACGATTCTGGAATAAAATGACTTGTTTTTTTTGATGCAATTGATCGAAAATTTCATCACGAAGTGTATGCGAAATATCTTCTGTAATTTCTTTTTCCTTTTGTGCTTTTTTGAGGTCAATCAAATTAATTTCGGGCAATTTTATATTCCCAAAACGCTCCGTTAATTCGACATAACCATATTTTTTATTTTTCGCATTATAATAACTTTCAGCCGAAGGTGTCGCCGAACCTAACAAAACTTTCGCGTTCATCATTCCTCCAAGCAACATCGCCATATCGCGTGCATGAAAAAATGGTTTCACATCCATTTGTTTATAAGACGATTCATGTTCTTCGTCGACGATAATCATTCCCAAATTATCAAAAGGCAAATAAAGCGCTGTTCGTGGACCAATGATAATATCGAAATCGCCATTCAAGGTTTTTTGCCATAATTCGACACGTTCATTTTGATTGAATTTTGAATGATAAACTCCTACTCTTTCTCCAAAATGCTTTTTAATGCGATGAACAATTTGCGTTGCCACAGAAATTTCTGGCAATAAATACAACACTTTATTTCCTTTTGCAATTACTTGCTCCATCAATTTCAGATAAATTTCTGTCTTTCCGCTTGACGTTACGCCATGTAACAAAACAGTAGATTTATCTTTAAAATCTTCTTTAATTTGATTTAGAGCTGCAGTTTGTTTCAATGTCAATTCAGAAATTTCAGTTACATCCTTTTCTTCTTCGTCTACACGAGACGTTTGATGTTGATAAATTTCGACAGCTCCTTTTTCTGCTAAAGATTTTAGTACTGCATTTGTCGCTCCTTGTTTTACAAATTCTGCAACTTTTAGCGGTTTTTCTTGTAATTGCGTTTCTAACGTAATCAATTGCAACAAGGTTTCGCGCTGTTTTGGCGCTTTATTTAATTGATTTAAAATCTCGATAAAAGCAGTTTCATTTCCTTTTAAATCTGGATGTAACCTGACATAATTATCAATTTTTGGCGTATATTTTTCGTTAAGTTTTTCATCTAAACGAATAATTCCTTTATCAATTAATAATTTAAGTGTTGGAATTGCTGATTTTTCATCCACAATTAAAGCAGCTTCTTCAACCGAAATGATTTCTCTTAATTTCAACGCTTCAAAAACTAAAAATTCATAATCATTTAATTCTTCAATTGTTTCGTAATTTGGATTAATTAATCGAACAAAAGTTTGAGATTCTAATTTTAACGCAGAAGGAAAAGCATTTCTGAAAACATCACCCAACGAACACATATAATAATTCGCCATCCACTCCCAAAAATTAATTTGCGTTTGCGTCACCAAAGGTTCGTCATCCAAAAAAGCATGAATTGCCTTTGTTTTGTATAACTCTGGTGCATTTTGATGAATAGAATGTACAATTCCTGTATATAATTTTTGCGTTCCGAAAGGCACGGAAACACGCTGACCAACTTTAATTTGCTGTAAATCAATTTCAGAAAGATGATACGTAAATGTTCCATTTAATGAAAGTGGTAAAATAATTTCGGCAAAATAATTAATTGTCATTCTATAATTTTAAACCAGCAAGTTAGTAAGATTTTTAAAAGAAATAAAAAGCTAATTTTGAAAATATTTTTGCATTTATTTAGCTATAATTAGGGATTTTATATCATTAATTAAAATCTTTAATTTAATTAAAAATAAAATCATGAACTCTTCTACCATATATAGTATCGAAAATAAATCGAAAACAAGAATGAATGAAACTATAACACAGTTAATCATTATAGCATTGATTATTTCTCTGATACTCATTATTTTTTCTACTTTCAGTCTTAAAATTTCAGGAATCATTGTTTTGTTTGTATGTTTATTATTTTGTGTTGCTATTTGTTTGATTGGAATCCCTTTTTATTTTTTACGTAAGAAATATGCAACTTCTATGATGGTAAATGAACTTGGGATTTTTACTTACAATAATAAAAATGAACCTGTTGAAACAATTTTGTACGAAAATATTCTAATAATACAATTATATGATGCGAGCGGAAGTGATAATTCTAACCCAAATCTTCGTATAAAAGTGAATAATAATGGAACTGCAATATGGAAAACCTTTCCAAAACTATACTACGTTGGATTAACAAATAAAAATGAGTTACACTTGCATTTCTTATTACAAGCGAAATCATCTCAAAAGAAAATAGAAATTGATCCAACTGCAATTATCTATTATCAATCATTAATTAAAGAATAAAATTTCACAAATTATTAATATTTCATTTTCAGATAGTTTGAAGAATTAATACTAATTTTAAGAGAATTCAAAAACTATCATTATGTTACATGCCATTTTAGATCAGATTTCGGAATCGGAAAAACCAATTATAAAAATCATTTTCAGAAATGATGATACGCGTGTTGTTGCTTTTGGACTGAAAAAAGGTTTGAAATTAATCGATCATCAATTACCTGTAAATGCAAAAATTTTGATGTTGAAAGGTGAAATAGAAATTGATTCGAAAATTGAGATTGTCAGTTTAAAAGAATTTGACGAATACATTCTTCCTCCAAAAGTTATTCATCAAGTGACCTCCTTACAAGATTCGATGATGTTGGTTATTCTAAATTTTAGTGAAAAAAGTTTTTAAATATTTTTATATATTTAAAAACTTTTTAAATATTAAAAACTTATGAAAAAATTTACTTATTTTTTAATGGTAACATTAGTTACTTTATTTACTTTTTCTTGTAGTAATGATGATGATTCTGGAAATGGAGATGTAAACAATCCTAAAAACTCTTACTTAAAAGCAACAATTGATGGTAAAGAAAAAACTTTTAATACAATTGTTGTAAATAAAAAATATATTGAATATAATGATGGTGAAAAAGTTACACTATTACAAGTAACAGCAAGTATTGATAATAATCCTACTGAAAAAATAACTTTTGCATTAAGAGAAGGTCAAATAGGTAGTGATGCATTAGGATATGACGGAGGAGATATGTTTGCTTACTACAAAGATAATATTCATTATACTAATATGGCAATTGGAGATTTTTCATATATTATAAATAAAAACTCTGATAATAAAATTGAAGGAACTTTTAGTGGTTTATTATATAATAATTACAACTCTTCTGATTTCAAAGAATTCACAAAAGGAGAATTTAAAATTCAATATTAATCTAATACTAATAAAAGCAATAAAAATACTATACTAAGAGAATTAATTCACTTTATATGAGAACACTATTTATATTAACTACTCTCTTTACCTTAGCGTTATCCTCTTGTAGTACAAGTATCAAACACGATCGATTATTTACAGGGACGATTGTGAGAGATTGTACAGGAACTTACATTCGTGTTGATGATAAAGAAGATTATTTGATTTGTAATGCTGAAATACTTTCTGAAAAAAAAGATGGTGAAGTGACAAGTGTTGTATATGATTATGAAAAAACATGCAAAGAGCTCGAAAATAAAGCAACTTGTATGATGTATCATGAACATAAAGGATTGATTAGAATCAAAAAAATACATTAAATAAAAAAAACCACTCGTTGAGTGGTTTTGTTTTAGTTCTTATTCTTATTAACAAAACGTGAATAAGAACAAAGCAATCTAACTTTTTCTGTAAGTATAGATCTTAGGTTCGGTTAAGTATATGTACTAAATTTATAAATATTTTTTTTTGAGAACAAATCTTTTTTAAGTTTAATAAAAACTTTAACACTTCTAAATTCAGAATATTATATCTAATCGAAAGATTTGAATAAACTTTTCATTAATATTATTTGCAACATATTGATTAAAATAGATTTTTTTTCTGTCATTAGAAAAATGAGGTATTCCTGTCAACTCATTATTGAAAAACCTAGAATCGTATAACAATTTAGATTCTTTATTTAATAAATCTGAGCATATAATCCTTTTATCACTAAAGTAAACAGCATATCTCCCATCTATTGATAAGTTAAATGGAGATTCTATTGATTTTTCTAAAAAAGAATATTGACAAATTTCATTTGATACTAAGTCAACTCCAAATAACTGTCTTATACTAAACTGATCTTCCATCAAAAAATAGACAATTCTTCCATCAGGAGAAGAACGTAACCAATGACGCAAATTACTAATTCCTTTTTTAGTAAAAGTGACTCTTTCTTGAAAAATACAACTCGGTACATTTGGCAAATTTGTATCTGTTCCTAATAAATTGTCATTTTCACTTAATATAATTTCATCAGGGATTTTGGCTACAAATATTTCTGTTTTTAAGTTTCCTTTTCCATCACGTACATTACCTTGAAAGGCAATATTATTTGTTGAATTTATCCAACATTCATCAAAAGCTTTCTCTATTTCATCGCTTCCATTTTTTGCATTTACCTCAACCTTAGAAATTATAATTGAAAACATTTCTCCAGAATTATTTTCCAATTTTTCATCTAATTCTACCTCTACTTTTCTTGGAAACATCATCCCAACAACGCGTTGATCTTTCACCAAAGAATTATACTTAGCTTCTTGCTCCAGAATATAATCGTTATAAGTAAAACTTATCCAATTCTTATCTTTTTTCCAAGAATGTGAATGCGTTCCTCCCCTTAAAGCTCCTTTTGTAAAAGGATATGTAATATTTCGAGCATCCATAAAAATAGGTATGTTAGAATATTTTAAATCAATTGCAACTCCTGTTCTTCTTGTAGCAGAATAATGATTAGATTTATTAGCATTTCTAATTCCATGAATAAATATAACCTTATCTTCTATTTGTGAAAAAGATGCAGCTCCTACTCCTGGTCCAAATTTTGTTTGTTTTTTTGTTTGGTAAATAATTTCACTTTCAAAAGTTTGCGTATTCAATAAACAAATAGTTGATGTTTCACCAATTTTTGTATCATCATTTCGTGTATCGTAAACTAAAAACAATCCATTCTGAGATTCTATCTGATAGTGATGTAATGTGTGACCACAACTTTCAAAAGTCAATTGAATAGGTTTACTTAATAGATTCTCCATATAAATACATTGAGAAGTAAAAGTAAAAAATCCTTTACTATTAATGATAATAGTAATTCTGTCAAAACTTTGTTTTTTTTTTAGAAAGAGTTATATCATTAACAAAATAATTATTTCAAATCCATATGCATAAAAACAATACCTTCGTTGTTCACAAGTAATAAGAATGCATTCAATTTTAATCATAGACGATGAAACAAAAATCAGAACACTCCTAGCTCGAATTCTCGAATTAGAAGGTTTTGAAATACATCAAGCTGAAGATTTAAAATCAGGGCTTAAGAAAATTAAAACACTTTCTCCTGAAATTATTTTATGTGATGTAAAATTACCTGATGGAAATGGTGTTGAGTTTGCAAAAGAAGTTAAAGAAAAATTTCCTTTGATAGAAATTATTCTGCTTACAGCTTATGGAAATATTCCTGATGGCGTTCAAGCCATTAAAAACGGAGCATTTGATTATATTACAAAAGGGGATGATAACAATCGTATTTTACCTTTGTTGTATAGAGCTTTGGATCGTGTGAAATACAATAAAGAGAATGAAGTTTCTCAAGAAACGACATCAACAAAATTAGACAGTAATTTATTATTGGGTAAATCTCCAATTTTTGAACAAGCTTTACAATTAGCTCAAAAAGTTGCACCTACAAATGCTACCGTTCTTTTAACGGGTGAAACAGGTACTGGAAAAGAAGTTTTTGCAACAGCTATACATCAATCAAGTTTGCGTAAAGACCAGAATTTTGTTGCTATTAACTGTTCAGCTTTTAGTAAAGACTTATTAGAAAGTGAATTATTTGGTCATAAAGCAGGTGCGTTTACAGGCGCAATGAAAGATCAAAAAGGCTTGTTTGAAGAAGCACATTCAGGAACTATTTTTTTAGATGAAATTGGCGAAATGGCGTTGGATTTACAGGCAAAATTATTGCGTGTTTTAGAATCGGGTGAATTTATTAAAATTGGCGAAACTAAACCTACAAAAGTTGATGTACGAATTATTGCAGCCACTAACCGAAATTTGGAAAAGGAAATTGCTAACGGAACATTTCGCGAAGATTTATTTTACCGAATTTCTGTGTTCCATATCGAGTTACCTTCTTTACGTGAACGCGCTTCTGATATCGAATTAATCGTGAATCAGTTTATAAAACACTTTAATCATTATTATCAAAAAAATATAAAATCTATCAATCAAGAAGCTTTACTTTTTCTAAAAAAATATTCGTGGCCAGGAAATATTCGTGAATTAAAAAATACTATCGAACGTGCTATTATTTTGTCGGAAAATGAAGAACTTTCCACAAATGATTTTCCTTCGTTTATTCAAACAAGCGAAATTGATCAGAACGAAAATTCATTAGAATTAGCTTTAATGGAAAAAAAACATATTCAGAAAGTTTTAAAATTTACAAAAGGTAACAAAACAAAAACGGCAGAATTATTAGGTATTGGCTTAACAACACTTTATCGAAAAATAGCCGAATATAAACTGAATTAATATAAAATACTTTATCATAATGAAAATGAACCCTTCCAAAATGGAAGGGTTTTTTATTTGAGTAAAAATCTATAAAAACATAACGTATTGATTTTGTTTCGTCTAATTAATTCTAATTGCTTTGGCATTTTGATTGGCTTATGTAGAGAAATTTAAAAATCTACAAAATGAAAATGAAACAAACGATTTCATTAGATGAAGTCAAAGAACTTAAAAGTAAAGTACTGCAAAACATTTTAGATAATAATCCAGCACGTGTAAAACAGCTATGTTATAGTGTAGGAAAATTGTTTTCAAAAACAAATGATTTGGGTAAAACATACATCAATAATCTGTTTATACTACCCGTTACTTTGATGATTGAAGCGGATTTCAAAAACCGAAAACAATTTTTGAATTTGTTTCCAATGAATTTGAAATCAGAATATGTTAAACAAATTTATCATTCAGGAATATGATAACAATTGTATTACTATTAGCTGGGATTTTATGTTTTGGAGTATTCTTCAAATCCATTGACTTTTTTGATAATATATAATTCTTCATCATGATTTTCTTATTACTCATCGCCATTGCCTTGTTTGTATACTTGGTATATGTGCTATTAAAACCCGAAAAATTTTAAACTTAATTATTCGTAAAAATGAATTCAGAAATATTTGGCGTTATCGTACAATTTTTAGTTGCGATCGCTCTTTCCATTCCGTTAGGAAATTATATTGCACGTGTTTATCTCAATAAACCAACTTTTTTAGACCGATTAATTTCCCCAATAGAAAAGTTGTTATTCAAAATATCAGGTATCAATTCAGAGGAACAGATGAATTGGAAACAACATTTAAGTGCATTGTTAACGATTAATTTGATATGGTTTATCATTGGATTTATCCTATTAATGACACAAGGTTTGTTGCCTTTTAATCCAGATAAAAATCCAAGTATGAGCCCTGATTTGGCTTTCAATACGATTATTTCGTTTGTGGTTAATTGTAATTTACAACACTATTCAGGAGAAACAGGCGTAAGTTATTTAGCACAATTATGGCTGATGTTTTTACAATTTGTGAGTGCAGCAACCGGTATGGCAGCAGCAGTGACATTATTTGAAGCTTTTCGACAAAAAACAACGACAACTTTAGGTAATTTTTATACCTATTTCATCAAATCTATTACGCGTATTTTATTGCCATTATGTGTAATTGTATCATCAATCTTGATTTTTCAAGGAACTCCAATGACATTTGAAGGAAAAGAGGAGATGATGACTTTAGAAGGAAATAAAGTAGAAGTTTCTCGAGGACCTGCAGCAGCTTTTATAGCCATAAAACATCTAGGAACAAATGGCGGCGGATTCTTTGGTACCAACTCAGCACACCCATTCGAAAACCCAACATATATAAGTAATATGACGGAAATGATTGCACAAATGCTGATTCCATTGGCCATGTTATTTGCCTTTGGCGTTTATACCAATCGAAGAAAATTCGCTTGGATGATGTTTAGTGTAATGACTGTAGGCTTTCTATGTTTAACGATTCCGAATGTTTACATGGAATCGCAAGGAAATCCAATGATTGAAAGACTCGGTATTGATAATTCATTAGGTGCAATGGAAGGTAAAGAAGTTCGAATTGGTTCTGCAACTTCAGGATTTTGGAGCATCGCAACAACCGTTATTTCTACAGGTTCAGTCAATTCTATGCACGATAGTACAATGACATTATCTGGAATGAATGAATTGTTAGCTATGATGATCAACAGTGTTTATGGAGGCGTGGGAGTTGGTATTTTGAACTTCTTTGTATTTGTAATTTTAGCGGTGTTTATTAGTGGTTTAATGGTGGGTAGAACACCTGAAATTTTCGGTAAAAAAATAGAAGCCAAAGAAATGAAAATCGCCATGATGATTACACTTTTACATCCTTTTTTGATTTTAGTAGGAACAGCTTTGGCTGCTGGAATACCAAGTGAAACATTATCAACCTTAAACAACTCTTCGTATCATGGATTTAGTGAAATGTTATATGAATTTACTTCATCTGCTGCAAACAATGGTTCTGGTTTTGAAGGATTAGAAGACAACACTCCTTTTTGGAATATAGCAACTGGTTTTGTATTGATTTTAGGACGATTCTTACCTATAATTGGTCCTGTTGCAATCGCAGGATTATTAGCAAAAAAACATTTTGTTCCAGAAGGTTCAGGAACTTTAGCAACCGATACAGCTACTTTTGGAAGTATTGTTTTTGCCATCATCTTAATTGTTGCAGCCTTAGCATTTTTTCCTGCTTTAACCTTAGGTCCCATTGCTGATTATTTTTCAACTCCAAAATTTTAGAAAATGACACGAGAAAATAAAACCAATTTATTTGAAAAAACATTGGTACAAACAGCTTTCAAAGAAGCTTTCATCAAACTAAATCCAGCAACTTTATATAAAAACCCTGTCATGTTTGCTGTAGAAATTGGAACTGCAATTATGTTAGGAGTTTGCTTTTGGATTCTTTTAGGTGAAACATCTCAAGGTAGTTTTGGGTATAATTTTTCAATTTTCATCTTACTCCTTTTTACATTATTATTTGCCAATTTTGCTGAAGCAATTGCTGAAGCAAGAGGAAAAGCTCAAGCCGACAGTTTACGTAAAACACGAGAAGAAACGCCTGCAAAATTAGAAAATGGAGAAACGATTTCATCCTCTGCTCTAATCAAAGATATGATTTTCATCTGTGAAGCTGGAGATATAATTCCAACAGATGGTGAAATAATAGAAGGTTTAGCAACGATCGACGAAAGTGCTATTACAGGAGAAAGCGCGCCTGTAATTCGTGAAGCTGGAGGTGATAAAAGTTCGGTTACTGGAGGAACAAAAGTTCTTTCGGATCGAATTAAAGTCAAAGTTACGACGCAACCAGGAGAAAGTTTTTTAGATAAAATGATTGCATTAGTTGAAGGTGCAAATCGTCAGAAATCACCAAATGAAATTGCTTTAACCATTTTATTAGCTGCTTTTACATTAGTATTTGTCATAGTTATGGTTACCCTAAAACCATTCGCTGATTATGCAAATGTTCCCATTACCATTGGCGCTTTAATCTCATTATTTGTATGCTTAATTCCAACCACTATCGGAGGTTTATTATCCGCAATCGGAATTGCTGGAATGGATAGAGCTTTGCGGGCAAATGTCATTACAAAAAGTGGAAAAGCAGTAGAAACAGCGGGCGATATAGATGTTTTATTATTGGATAAAACAGGAACTATTACAATCGGGAATCGCAAAGTAACAGCTTTATATCCTGCTATTAGAGTACAAATGGAAACTTTAGAAAAAGCGGCAGTTCTTAGTTCGATGAGTGATGAAACGCCAGAAGGAAAATCAATTATAGAATTAGTTCAGATAGATCCATTAAAATACGCAATTCAACATCCTATTTTCATCAATTTTAGCGCAGAAACACGTTGTTCAGGAATTGATTTTGATCAAATCCGTATTCGAAAAGGAGCTGTAGATGCTATCAAAAATTTGGTTGAAAATGCTGGAAATACTTTTCCGAACGAAATTCAAATGAAAGCTAATGAAATTGCTCAAAATGGAGGAACACCTTTAGTTGTTTCTCAAAATGAACAAGTTTTAGGAGTTATCGAACTACAAGATATTATTAAACCTGGAATTCAAGAACGCTTTGCTCGTTTACGCAAAATGGGAATCAAAACGGTTATGGTAACAGGTGATAATCCTATGACTGCAAAATTTATCGCAGAAAAAGCAGGGGTAGATGATTTTATTGCGGAAGCAAAGCCGGAAGATAAAATGAATTACATCAAAAAAGAACAAACCGAAGGTCGTTTGGTTGCGATGATGGGCGATGGTACAAATGACGCTCCTGCTCTAGCCCAAGCTAATGTTGGTGTAGCGATGAATAGTGGTACGCAAGCAGCAAAAGAAGCCGGAAATATGGTGGATTTAGATAATGATCCAACCAAATTAATTGAAGTTGTTGAAATCGGAAAACAATTATTAATGACGCGTGGAACCTTAACAACCTTTAGTATTGCCAACGATGTAGCAAAATATTTTGCCATCATACCCGCTTTATTTATTACAGCAATTCCAGCTTTACAAGGATTAAACATCATGAATTTACATAGTCCCGAAACTGCTATTTTATCGGCTGTTATTTTCAATGCGATTATTATTCCTTTCTTGATTCCATTAGCATTAAAAGGTGTTCCATACAAACCAATTGGAGCAAGTGCACTTTTGAGAAGAAATTTACTGATTTATGGAATTGGAGGAATCATCGTTCCATTTATCGGGATAAAACTAATCGACATCTTTATTTCCATATTTTTTTAATTAATGTAATGAGCTGTTTTGAAGGAGTTCAATATTCTATTAATAAAATTCAAAACAGCAAATTTTTAAAACTAATTCAAAATGAAACAAAATAGTATAAAAGCAATTTTACTAACATTTAGCTTAATGCTCCTTTTAATGGTACTATATCCGTTAGCTATGTGGGGAATTACCCAACTTTCTCCAAATCAAGGAAAAGGTTTTTTAGTTGCCGATAAAAACAATCAGTACTATTACGAAAATATTGGACAATCGTTTTCAAAAGATCATTATTTCTGGGGACGACCATCTGCTGTAGATTACAATGCAGCAGGCTCTGGAGCAAGTAACAAAGGTTCAAATAATCAAGAATATTTGCAAGAAGTTGAAAAACGCTTAAATGATTTTCTTCAAAAAAATCCAACGGTAAAAAAAGAAGACGTTCCTGTAGATTTAATTACGGCTAGTGGAAGTGGTTTAGATCCTAATATTTCAGTTCAAGGAGCAATTGTGCAAGTTGATCGAATTGCAAAAGCTCGAGGTTTAGATCACGAAAAAGTAAAAGAATTGATTGATAACCAAATTGAAAAACCTTTATTAGGAAGTTTAGGTCCTGATAAAATCAATGTCTTAAAACTGAATATCGAATTGGATAAATTATCGAAATAATGAAAAAAACACTTGCTTTTGGTGCTTTTATTTTGGGTTTAAATGTTCAAGCTCAAAACGATTCTATTCAGAAATTAAAACTTTCTGGCTATGCAGAAGTTTATTATACCTACGATTTTAATCAACCAAAAAACAATCAGCTTCCAAATTATTTGTATTCGTTTAATCGACACAATGAGGTGAATTTAAACTTCGGAACAATTCAATTGCAATACACTGATGAACGAGTTCGAGGAAATCTTGCTTTAATGGCAGGAACTTATGTACAATCAAATCTTGCTGCAGAACCTGATGGTTTAAGAAATATTTACGAAGCAAATATCGGTGTAAAACTTTCAAAGAATAAAAACTTGTGGCTAGATGCAGGTATTATGCCTTCTCATATTGGATTTGAAAGTGCGATTGGTTCTAATGTTGCAACACTTACACGAAGTATTCAGGCAGAGAATTCACCGTATTTTTCAACTGGCGTTAAGCTGAGTTATATTTCATCAAATAACAAATGGGCAATGAGTTTGCATTATTTAAATGGTTGGCAACGTATCAAGCGTCTTGATGGTAATTCTACACCAGCTTTTGGACATCAAATTACTTACACACCAAATGAAAAATTTTCGATCAACAGCAGTTCATTTATTGGTAGCGATACTCCTGATTCTTTGCGTCAAATGCGTTATTTCCATAATCTTTATGCTGTTTATAAACCTATTAAAAAGCTTTCAATAACCGCAGGATTTGATATTGGTGCACAACAAAAATCGAAAGGATCAGACAGTTATAATATTTGGTACAGTCCTATTTTAGTTGGGCAATATACATTCAATGAAAAATGGTCTGCAACTGCACGTGCCGAATATTATGCTGATGAGAAAGGTGTAATAATCTCAACTGATTCACAGAATAGTTTCAAAACAGTTGGCTTTTCTTTGAATTTAGATCATTATTTTACAAATAATTTGATGTGGAGAACAGAAATAAGAAGTTTTTCGAATAAAGATGATATCTATTTTCGAAATGATAAAAATGTATCAAATGAAACATTTTTCACAACTTCCTTAGCATTAAAATTATAAATGGAAAAAGAAACACAACATACAGCAGAAGACTTTCTTGCCTTGATCCGGAAATCGAAACGAGGCAAGTTTAAGGTGTATATTGGAATGTGCGCTGGCGTTGGAAAATCGTATCGTATGTTGCAAGAAGCACACGAATTGCAAAAAAATAAAATCGATGTAAAAATTGGATATATCGAAACGCATAAACGTGTCGAAACAGAAAATCTTGTTGTAGGATTAACCACAATTCCACGAAAAGTAATTTACTACAAAGGTAAATCTGTCGAAGAAATGGATTTGGAAGAAATCCTAAGACAAAGACCAGAAATTGTTATTGTGGATGAATTAGCACATTCTAATGTTTTTGGAAGCAAACATGCGAAACGCTGGCAAGATGTTATGGAAATTTTAGATGCTGGTATCAATGTTATTTCTGCTGTAAATATTCAACATTTAGAAAGTTTGAATAATAGTATTTCTGAAATTACAACAATTGATGTTTCGGAACGAATTCCTGACATAATTTTGGAACAAGCAGATGAAATTGTAAATATAGATTTAACTGCAGATGATTTAATTGAACGATTAAAAACAGGAAAAATTTATCCGAAAGATAAAATTCAAACGGCTTTAAACAACTTTTTTATTCCTTCAAATATTTTACAATTACGTGAATTGGCTTTAAAAGAAGTTGCTTCACATGTAGAAAAAAAGGTTGAAACTGAATATGTTTCGTCTGTTTATGCAAAACCTTCGCGTTTTCTGGCGTGTATTAGCACCAATGATAAAAATGCCAAAACTGTTATTCGAAAAACTGCTCGTTTAGCTGGATATTATAATTCACGTTGGTTTGTATTGTACGTAGAAACACCAAAAGAACATCCTAATAAAATTGCTTTGGACAAACAACGACATCTCATCAATAATTTAAAATTAGCTACAGAATTAGGCGCTGAGATTATTAAGGTAAAGAATCAACGGGTTTCTACAGCTATCATTCAACAAATTGAATTGCGTAATATCACCACTGTTTGTTTAGGAAAACCAAAGTTAAATTTAATCCAGATTATTTTGGCTACGAATGTATTTAATCAATTACTAAAAAAACTATCTTCGTTACATGTTGATGTGATTATTTTATCAAAATGAGAATTAAAACTAAACTTCGCTTAGGATTAGGCTTGCTGTTTTTATTGATTGTATTATTGGCAGCTGTAGCAACTACGTCTATTTATTCATTGAAAAATGATACACAAAATATTTTGCATGATAATTACAACTCATTGATTTATGCAAAAAGTATGATGCAAAATTTAAATGATGCGGAAAACTTTAATTCCAAATCGTTTGAAAAGCAATTAGCAAATCAAGAGTTAAACGCAACAGAACAAGGTGAAAAAGAATTGAATCAACAGATTCGAGATAAATTTGATGCTTATAAAGAAGGAAATCATTCTCCAGAACTATTAAAAGATGTTAGAATCTCACTTTTAGAAATGATGGAAATGAATATGCAAGCCATAGAAATTAAAAGTGAATTTGCTGAAAAGACCGCTAACCAAGCCATTTTATTAATCATTTTCACAGGTATCGCATGTATTTTTATTGCCTTTAATTCTTTAATTAAGATTCCGTCTAATATTGCAAATCCTATTCAAAAATTGACGAATAGTATCAAGGAAATTGCTTCAAATAATTACAAAGAGCGTGTGTATTTAGACAAAAAAGATGAGTTTGGGGATTTAGCGCAGTCTTTTAACACCATGGCTTCTAAATTAGAAGAATACAACGAAAGTCATTTAGCAACTATTCTAAAACAAAAAACAAGAATGGAAACGCTGATTAATAATATGCACGATGTTGTAATTGGTTTGGATGAACAAATGCAAGTTATTTTCGCGAATAATGAAGCTGTAAAAGTAACAGGATTATCTGCTAAACAAATGGTAAATAAGGCAGGTAAAGATTTGGCTTTGCACAATGATTTGATTCGATTGTTATTGCAAAATATCGAAACAGAAATTATAAAAGACGAAAAACCTTTGCAAATTGTAGTGGATGAAAAAGAACAATTTTTTACCAAAGAAATTTTTCATATCGAAATAATTCCAACAGGAGAAACGATAAAACAAGTTGTTGGGCATGTAATCATCCTTAGAAACATTACCGAATTTAAAGAACTAGATGCAGCCAAAACACGATTTATTGCTACAGTTTCGCATGAATTTAAAACGCCTATTTCATCTATGAAAATGAGTCTGCAATTACTTCGAAATAAGCAAATAGGAACATTAAACGAAGAACAAAATGATTTGGTAACCAGTATTGACGATGATGTACATCGTTTATTGCGAATAACAAAAGAACTTCTCAACTTAACACAGATAGAAAGTGGTACAATTCAAATGAATAAAACAGAAGTTTTCCCAATCGAAATTGTAGAAAATGCGGTTAAAGCCAACCAAACTTTAGCTGAACAAAAGCATTTAATTATAGAAACGAATATTCCAAATCACTTAGAATCTATAAAAGTTGATCTTGAAAAAACAGCTTGGGTTTTATCAAATCTAATCTCAAATGCAATACATTATTCTCACGAAAATGCTCGAATTTGGATTACTATTGAACAAACAACAACCGAAACATCCTTCAAAGTTAAAGACGAAGGAATTGGGATTCCAACCGAATTTTTACCAAAAGTTTTCGACCGCTATTTTCGTGTACCAGGCACTCACAAAGAAGGTACAGGTTTGGGCTTGGCTATTAGCAAAGAATTTATTGAAGCTCAAAAAGGAACACTAGATGTATTTAGCGAATATGGAGTTGGAAGCGAATTCGTGATGAGGTTATCACAAAAAGAATATTCATAAAATCTATTCTTTGAGTTATAAAAACAAAAAAGCTTGAACATAAGTTCAAGCTTTTGCGGAGAGTGAGGGATTCGAACCCCCGGAGGTGTGACCCTCAACAGTTTTCAAGACTGCCGCATTCGACCACTCTGCCAACTCTCCAATAACGCAGTTTATTGCGGTATTGCGAGTGCAAATATAGAACGCTTTTTCGAATTACCAAATTATTTTTTTCATTACTAAATAGTTTTTTAAATTTTAGTAAAACCTCTATTAAATAAACGTATATAGTACAACATATTACTACTATCAATACAACTTTAAAATATTTCTTTTTTAATAAAAAAACATCTATAAATCTAATAATAATTAGTTTTTAAAAAAGAGGTAGAAATCGTTATAATTGATTACTTTTGCCAGTATATTAATAATTTAAACACAAACAAACATTTTCTAAAATGGGACACTCTTCTTATGATCAGCAACTTGCATCATTTAATGAAATGAGCAAGAAGGTTGTAGAATTCATTAAAATTGTTTCTGATTTATGGTATGACCAATCTGTTGAATTGGTAATTTTCCGTAATCAATTAGTTGATAAAAACGTTAGCGATATTGTAAACTTACACCAATATGCTGAAGAATTTGTTGAAAAAAGAATTTCTATTGATGATACTTTAGCAATAGCAAAAGCTATTTTTCAAGCGAACTTACCTGCTTCAAGACTTGATGTTGGAAAGTTAGCAAAAGAATACACTTCAGGAAATTATGCTTCAGCAGAAGTTTTTGTTGAAGAAAAATTAGGAGGAAGTAGAAATATTAAGAGTGTTGAGCCAAAAGACGTTGTTTTATATGGATTTGGTAGAATTGGACGTTTATTAGCTCGTGAATTAGCTTCTCAAACAGGAAAAGGACAACAATTGAGATTACGTGCGGTTGTTACTCGAGATAAAAATGATCCTATATTATTAGAAAAACGTGCTTCATTATTACGTCATGATTCTGTTCATGGTGATTTTGACGGAAATGTTATTGCTGATCATGAAAATAATGCATTGATAGTAAATGGCGTAACAATACATATGATTTCTGCAGCTCAACCAGAAGATATAGATTACACTACTTACGGAATTAACAATGCTTTAGTCATTGATAATACAGGAGTTTTTAAAGATGAAGAAGCATTATCTCGTCATTTAAAATCTAAAGGAGCTGATAAAGTATTATTAACAGCACCAGGAAAAGGTGTTCCAAATATTGTATATGGAGTTAATCATGAAGAATATACTCCAGAAAATGTAAACATTTTCTCTGCTGCGTCTTGTACAACAAATGCAATTACTCCAATTTTAAAAGTTGTTGAAGATAATTTAGGAGTTGTAAAAGGTCACTTAGAAACTATTCATGCATATACAAATGACCAAAACTTGGTTGATAATATGCACAAAAAATACCGTCGTGGACGTGCAGCTGCTTTAAATATGGTAATTACTGAAACAGGTGCTGGAAGTGCTGTTGCAAAAGCTTTACCAAGCTTAGCAGGTAAATTAACTTCTAATGCCATTCGTGTCCCTGTTCCTAATGGTTCTTTAGTTGTTTTAAACTTAGAAGTTGGAAAAGAGACTTCTGTAGAAGGCATTAATAATATTATGAAAAATGCAGCTTTAAACGGAGAATTAGTAGAGCAAATTAAATATTCTTTAAACAACGAATTAGTTTCTTCTGATATTGTAGGGACTTCTGCTCCATCTATTTTTGATAGTAATGCGACTATTGTTTCTGCAGATGGTAAAAATGTTGTCATGTACGTATGGTACGATAATGAATATGGATATAGTCATCAAGTAATGCGTTTAGCAAAACATATTGCTGGTGTTAGAAGATATACATACTATTAATAGTATTTTTTCCCTTTATTTAAAATTAATCCACTAACTTTTTAGCTAGTGGATTTTTTTATAACATATTCGTTTAAAAACAGGTATATAAATTATATATATTACATTTGTTAATGTTATATTAATGCTAGTTTTAAAAATTAACATTATTTTTGAAGAACTAAAAAAACATTTTATTTATGAAGAAATTTTACTTTAAATCATCCTTATTAACATTATTGTTATCAGGATTTGCTTTTGGGCAAGGTTCTGAAAACTTTGAAAATATTCCTACTAATACACCAAGTAGTTATGGTAACAGAGAATGGATAGGAAATGATAATGTAACTTGGACAGCAACTAGTGCACGTACAGATCAAACTATTAATGGAAAAGCTATTGCTACAAATGACAACGGAAGTGTTAAATCTCCATTATACGCAGGAGGTATTGGAACATTGAAATTTAACTATTCTAGAGCCTTTACAGGAACTAAAAACAGAACTATTGATGTTTATGTAAATAATGCAAAAATAGGTAGTACAATTATTGTTGATCCTAATTCTAATAATATCGCAGAATATAATAATGAAATCAATATAGAAGGTGATGTTTTTATAGAATTAAGAACTAGTGGTACCCAAATTAAAATAGATGATATTTCTTGGACTGGATATAAGAAAGTAACGAATCAGCCTCCTGTTGTTTCTTCTAAAACAATAACAGGTACATATGGTGTGTTATTAACTGATGGTAATATTACAGCAACTAATAATCCTACATCTTGGACTCAAACAGGAATTTTACCTACAGGAATTTCTTTTGATAAAGGTGTATTTTCTGGAACTCCAACACAGGCAGGTAGCTTTATAGCACAAGTTACTGCTACTAATGATTACGGTACTTCTGATGCAGCAAATGTAACATTTGAAATAGCTAAAGCTAACCAAACCGTAAATTATACATTTGAGGATTTAACTCAAAACCGAGGAACTACTTTTTCTAGTTTACCAGCTCAAACAGATCAAGGGCAAAATATAGTTTATACATCTGCAGATAGTTCTATTGTTTCTGCAAATGGAAATACATTATCTTTTGATGGTATTGGTTCTACTACAATTACAGCTACATCAATTGGAGTAAATAATTTTAATGAGTATACAACGACTTTTAATGTAAAATCAAATGATCCTAATGCTACTTATTGTTTTGAAGAAACATTTGATGGACTAGAAGGTAATAATACAGATGGAAATGGATCTGCTAAGCTTTGGAATGGGAATGATAATTTTGTTTCGACTATTCAAGCCTATCAAGCAGGAGATGCTGTGAAGTTAGGTACAAGTAAATTAAATGGTTCAATTACGTCAAAAGCGTTAGATCAGATATCAGGTAATGTTACTGTAAGTTTTGATGTAAAAGGATGGTCTTCCGTAGAAGGTAGTATGAATATTACATTGGGTTCAGAAACTAAAAATGTTATTTATACAGCTAAAATGGCTGATGCTTTTGAGAATGTAACTGTAAGTTTTGAAAATGTTGCAGCAGGTTCTACTTTAAAATTAGAAACATCAGCAAAAAGAGCATTTATTGATAATGTAAGAATCCAATGTTCTTCTAGTAATAATTCTACAACTTGGGACGGAACAGCATGGTCTAACGGAACGCCGGATCTTACAAAAGATGTTATCATAAAAGGTGAAGCTACAATTGACACACAACTTGAAGCTAAGACGCTTACAGTTTCAGACGCTGGTGGTTCAGTTATTGTAAAATCAGGAGGTAATTTAATAGTTGATGGAAAAATAGATAACCAAGCTGGTTTAACTGGATTAATTGTTGAAAATGGAGCTAATTTAATTCAAAATCAAAATGTAGCTAATTCAGGTGCAATTACAAT
The DNA here is from genome assembly GCF_004785645.1 of Empedobacter tilapiae. Lineage (GTDB taxonomy): Bacteria > Bacteroidota > Bacteroidia > Flavobacteriales > Weeksellaceae > Empedobacter > Empedobacter tilapiae. Next base: position 25,814 of record NZ_SRPE01000013.1, read on the forward strand.
TAATCGTGATAGTAAATCAATGGTTCGTAATGATATGACATTTTGGTCTTCTCCAGTTCAACAAGAAACATGGCAACAAACAATACGTTCTTTCTCGCCAGAAACATTGTATAATCGTTTTTGGACATATAATGAAACTTCAGATGAGTTTAATCAAATCTTAACTTCAGATGCAGATTCTAAATTATTCGAAGCAGGTAAAGGTATTTCAATCCGTGTTAAAAATACTTTACCAACTGGACAGACTACAATTCATAACGGTTCATTCTTAGGTGTTCCATTTAATGGAGATGTAGCAGTTCCTGTTCAGTTCACAGCAAACGGATACAACCTTGTTGGTAATCCTTATGCATCAAATATTAATGTAGAGAAATTCTTAGCAGAGAATACAAATGTAAATTCATTATACTTCTGGACTCATCAGTTTCCAGTTGGTTCTTCTGAATACGCAAACAATTATGCTGCATTTAATGTTGTAGGAAGTGTTATTCCTGGATTAACTAATATTTCTGTTGGACAAGGATTTATCGTTGGACTTTCTCAAGCTACACCAACTGTCAACTTTAATAACACAATGAGAACAGCACAAGATGCATCGTTCTATAAAAATACAATTGCTGAGAAAAATAGAATTTGGTTAAGTTTATCAAAAGAAAATAAAACAATCAGTCAAATTTTATTAGCTTATATGGATGGAGCAACAAATGATGTTGACAATCAAATTGATGCTAAAGTTATGCAAAGAGGTTCATCTGCAATCTATTCATTAATTAATAATGAAGCATACGCAATCCAAGGTCGTAGTTTACCTTTTAAAACTGACGATGTCGTAAAATTAGGTTTCGAAGCTTTAGAACAAGGAAATTATACAATCAATATTGAACAAGTAGATGGTCTATTTGAGAATGATCAAATTATTTATTTAAGAGATAAAGAATTAAATAAAATCATTAATTTATCAGAGTCTGCTTATTCTTTTGCTTCTAATCTAGGAATATTCAACAATCGTTTTGAACTTGTTTATGTAGAGAAAACATTAGCTACAGATAATTTATCTAAAAATGATGTTGTAATATATAATGCTAATAATACTATTGTAATTGATGCAAAACAAAATAAAATTGTTGCAATAGAATTGTATGATATTCAAGGAAGAAAAGTTTTTGGTAAAGAAAATATTAATGCTAGTTCTTATAAAGTTCAATCTTCTGCAAAAGGAGTTTTAGTAATAAAAGTTCTTACTGAAGACGGGAAAGTGAAGACTCAAAAAATTGTAAATAAATAATTTAACATGAAAAATATAAAACAAATCTTATTAATAGCAGGCGCTTTATTTTGTACAGCAACTGTATCTGCTCAAAAAGATAAAACATCTTTCTTCAACTCAAAAAGTTCAGCTTTACCAGGACATGACGGTGGAGGAACAAATGAGCCAGATCCAGAACCAAATGCTCCGATCGACGATTATTTACCTTTATTGGTAGTTGGAGCAGGATTAGTTGCTTTACGTTTCAGAAAGCAATTACTTAAAAAGTAAATCATAAATTCATTTTAAATAAAAAAGCTTCTCAAAATTGAGAAGCTTTTTTTATTATTTTATCTGTTCCAAACTATCAGCAATCGCTTTATACAATATTTCTCCCATTGTAGAGCATTCTTCGTACGATTTATCTCTATAAAACTTTGTAAAACCTTTTTTCAATAAAACTATATTCTCTTCTTTGGAAATAGTATCATTCTTCATAATTTTCATTAAATCACGAAAACGCTTCGAACTATTTGATATTCTTTTTGAAATCAATGACTTAACTTCTTTACGATATTGATCAATTGAATTTGATTTTAATCTATTCATTACTAAATCAACCATAATCTTATTTTCCTTGAAATATTGTGGACGATAAATCTTTAAATTACCTTCATAGCATTGTTGATCAAAATCTATTGGTCGAATTCTATAAATCACCTGATCAAAATCGTGAATAGGAATTACAACATAATTATACGATCGCATATCTCCCAAAAGTCCTATAAAACAACGCTCATTGAATTTTACAAATTCTTTTGCAATCTGATTTTTTTCTAAATCGTTACATTTATCCAAATAATTTTTGATAAAAACATCTCCTGGAATTCCCAAAATATGCTCTTCTATTAATGTATTTTTATATACCAAGAAATTAATACGATGAGGAGATAAAATATCTTCTAGTTCTAAACCATAAATACGCGACGCATCTGCTTGTTTAATATAAAAATTAGTATAATTATCATTCAAAATATTTCGAACACGAATTCTAAAAGGTTTCGAATTCCCGAACGTACAATAATCTATAGAATCAACAACAAGATAAGGTAAAGATTCTTCATCTCCGTCAGAATGTAAATAGGTGTAAATTCTATTCAAACTGTCTTGAATTTCTTGATGTTCAGAATCCGTATAATAAACACCTAGCCAATGTGTATCATTTCCTTCTTTATCCTCTAAAGTAACACAGCCCGAAAAACGCATTAAATCATCATATTCAATACTTGCTTTTGTTTTACGATGATATTTCTCTAAATAATGATTCAATTCATCACTCACAGGATAAATAGGTTTCTTAAATTCTATTTTTACATCTCTCATTTCTCAATCATTATACGTTACGAAGATAGCCTTAAATTTATTTTTTAAAATTGTTTATTGGATTAATATTTGCTAAATTCAATCAGAATCTAAATTTTTATAAAATGAATATTCAGGTCAGAAATTTGACACTTGAAGATTATAGTGATTTAACAGAATCTACAAAAGAAGCTTATCACAATCAACTCGGAACATGGACCGTTGATGAAATTAAAGAACTATTAGCTATTTTTCCACAAGGACAGCTTTGTGTAGAAGTTGATGGAAAAGTAGTTGCTTCTGCATTAAGTATCATTGTAAATTCTAAAAAAACGAATATAGAATCTAATTATGATACAATTACTTCTAATGGTAAATTTTTGAAACATGATCCTGAAGGTGATGTAATGTATGGAATTGAAGTTTTTGTACATCCTAATTATCGACAATTGCGCTTAGGTAGACGTTTGTATGATGAACGAAAAGCTCTTTGCGAAGAAATGAATCTTAAATCTATTGTTGCAGGAGGAAGAATTCCTAATTATTATAAATATTCAAAAGAATTATCTCCTCGTCAATATATTGAAAAAGTTAAAAGTAAAGAAATTTATGATTCTACTTTAGCTTTTCAAATTTCGAATGATTTTAACGTAAAAAAAATTCTGAAAAATTATTTGAAGGATGATAAAGAGTCATTAGAATATGCCACTTTATTAGAATGGAATAATATTTATTATGAACCTGAATTAAAATCTAATTCGCCTACAAAACGTACAATTCGTCTTGGATTGGTACAATGGCAAATGCGATTATTTAATGGTTTACAAGATTTTTATGATCAAATAGAATTCTTTGTAAATGCTGTAAGTGATTATGGTTCTGATTTTATTATGTTCCCAGAATTTTTCAATACTCCGTTAATGAGTCCTTATAATCATTTGAAAGAGATTGAAGCAATGCATCAATTAGCTACAATGACAGATGATATTGTAAAGAAAATACAAGAATTTGCTATTACTTACAATGTTAATATTATTTCTGGATCTATGCCTCATCTGAAAGATGGAAAATTATATAATACTTCTTTTTTATGTCATCGTTCAGGAAAATTAGACTCTTATAGTAAAATTCATATTACGCCAAACGAATTTAAATATTACGCATTAAACGGAGGTGATGAAATAAGAGTTTTTGATACTGATTGTGGGAAAGTAGGTTTGTTAATTTGTTATGATGTTGAATTTCCAGAGTTAAGTAGAATATTAGCAGATCAAGGAATGGAAATATTGTTTGTTCCTTTTATGACAGATACACAGAATGGTTATACTCGTGTAAGAAGTTGTGCGCAAGCTCGTGCTATAGAAAACGAATGTTATGTTGCAATTGCTGGATCTGTAGGTAATTTACCTCGTGTTAATAATATGGATATACAATATTCACAATCTGCAGTTTTCACTCCTTCTGATTTTTCTTTTCCTAACAATGGAGTAAAAGCAGAAGCTACACCAAATGCAGAAATGGTTTTGGTTGCTGATGTAGATTTATATCTTTTAAAAGAATTACACGAATATGGAACTGTAAAAACGATGAAAGATAGACGTAAAGATTTATATGAAGTAAAATTATTTAAATGATAAATTAAATAGAATAAAAAAAGCCACTCTTTTTAAAAGTGGCTTTTTTATTAAAATATAATTATTTTGATTTCTTACGACGTTCTAATTCTTTTTCAATTAGCATCAACTCTCGTCCAGTCTGCCCTGCAACAGATGTGTTTTCTTGCGCACGACGAACTAAATAAGGCATAACTTCTTTAATTGGCCCATAAGGTAAATATTTTGCAATATTATAACCTAAATGCCCTAAATTAAAAGAAATATTATCACTCATTCCATATAATTGACCAAACCAGAAATTAGGATCATTTTTTTCAATTCCATTTTCGTTCATTAATTTAATCAATAACTCACAACTCTTTTCATTATGCGTTCCTGCAAATAGACCAAAACGTTCTTTATGTGAAGTAATAAACTCTAATGCTAAATTATAATCTCTATCTGAAGATTCTTTATTTGGTTGAATTGGAGACGGGTATCCTTCTGCTTGAGCACGTTCACGTTCTTTTTCCATGTATGCTCCACGTACAATTTTAAAACCTAAATAATAACCTCCGCGTTCTGCTTTTGCATACATTTCTTTCAAATAAGCCAAACGATCATGACGATACATTTGCAACGTATTCCAAACTAACGCACGTTTTGTATTATATTTCATCATCATTTCATCTGTCAAATCATCAGCAGAATCTTGCATCCAAGTATCTTCTGCATCAATCATGATATTTACATCTAAATCATATCCTTTTTGACAAACAGCCTCGAAACGTTGACGAATATTTATCCAAGATTTCTCTTCTTCAGCTGACAAAGTTTGTTTTTTTCCAACTTTTTCAAATAATTCAATTCGTCCAAAAGCTGTTGGTTTAAAAACTACAAAAGGAATTGATGAATTTGATTTTGCTAAATCAACAAGATGTAGCATAACATCGCGAACTTCATCAAATTGTTTTTCTTCTGTCAAGCCTTCAATAGAATAATCTAAAATTGAACTTACATGATATTTAAACAATTCTTTTGCTACAACAACTGCCTGCTCTGCAGTTTCTCCTCCTACAAACTGCTTATAGATCGTTTCTCGGATTGCAGGTTTTACAAATGGTAAATCTACTGCAAATGGTAATTTGAAAAACTTCGTTCCAAAATTTGTTAACACGGGACTTCCGATTAACTTATATAAATAATAGGCTTTCTTTAAATCTTTATCTGATTTTGATTCAAAAGCAAATTGTGTATTGTCGAATAATGACATGTGAGTAATTATTTTTTGTGTTATAAAACATTTACAAATTTATAATTAAAACCTAATTAAACTAAAAAAACCTACAAGAATTTCTTGTAGGTTTTGATATATTTTAATGAATTCAAATAGTTTCCTATTATTATCCTTTTTTAGCATATTTGCTTCTAAATTTATCAATACGTCCTGCAGTATCAACCAATTTAGATTTACCTGTATAGAAAGGGTGAGATGTAGAAGAAATCTCCATTTTGATTAATGGATACTCTACTCCGTCAACAACCAATGTATCTTTAGTATCTGCACAAGATTTTGTGATAAATACTTCTTCATTAGACATATCTTTAAACGCTACTAAACGGTAATTTGTTGGGTGGATATCTTTTTTCATTTTTTTAATCTTCTTTGTTAACTTTATTTGGAGTGCAAAGATAATACTATTTTGAAAATGTTCAAATCAATTTTATTGAAAAAACATTAAAACAATACGTTAAGCTAATTTAATTTCGAGTGTAATGGACTTCTTAAAATTAAATTAACACTTCTTAAACACATTCTTTCGTTGTGCAAATATAAACATTTTAGTAATTTGTACAAATATTTTATTAGAATCTCTTTATGAAATTCTAATTTTTATCTTTGTTTTATAAACAATAAATCCCTGTATTTGCTGTTTACCTATTATCAATGAATCTTAATTCTATGAATATAAAAACATTTATCGCTACACTTGGTATCGCTTCTTTGATTGGATTTCAATCTTGTCGTGATGATTTTGACTATGATCCTATTAGTTCTGAATTACGCTATAGTAAAGATACCGTTTCCGTAGATACTGTATATAATTTTTCAAAATCAGAAACATACCTCTTAAAAATTTATAATCCTGAAAATGATGATCGTGTTATTCCAAAGATTTATTTAACACGTGGAGATAAATCTTATTTCAATATTAATGTTGATGGAAAAGCAGGAACAACTTTTGAAAATGTACCAATTAGAAAAAAAGATAGTTTATTTATTTTTGTAGAAGTAAATGCAAAAGAAGCCCCTCTTAATCCTCTTTATGATGATGAGATTAATTTTGAAACGACTAATTCTTCTAAAAAAATCAAACTACTTTCTTGGATTGAAAAAGCTAAAATTCATCCAAAAGATGCGACAATTTCTACAGCAAATTGGAATGTTAATGAAGCTCAAGTTATTGATGGGAATTTAACTGTTACAAATGATTTAACAATTGATAAAGGTTCAAAAATTTATTTCAAAAAAGGAGCTACTTTAACAATAGGAAATAATGCTAAATTTACAGTAAATGGAGCTTTAAATGAAGAAGTTAAATTCCGTTCGGCTCGTCATGATAATAAATATGATTCGATTCCAGATCAATGGAATAAGATAGAACTATTACCAAATAGCACATCGAAAATCAATTATGCAAAAATTATTGGAGCTGACACTGGTTTACATGTAAATAATTCAAAATTAAACATTAGCAATACTAAAATTGTAAATAATCAATCATATGGAATTTTAGCTACAAATGCTACAATCATCGGTTATAATTTAGTTATGAATAATAGTAATTTAGCTACTTTGGCAATAGAATATGGTGGTTCATACGAATTCTATCATTCTACTTTTGCTAATTACTTCAATTTTTCGACAGCTGTTGGACCAGCTTATTCACTTTTTTTAAGTAACGAAAACAATGACAAAAATGTTTCTGCTTTAACAAAAGCTACATTCGGAAATTGTATTTTTTATAATGAACGTACACCAAATGCTATTTTATTGGATAAAAAAGATGGTGCTGCTTTTAATTATTTATTTGACACTAATATTATTCATAATGCAGATACTTCAACATTAAATGTAACAACAGCTCCAAATTTCTTGGCAAGTATTACATTAGATCCAATGTTTGAAAATACAAATTATTATGCGAATAAATTGTCTCTAAAAAATGAATCGCCTGCAAAAGGAAAAGGGAAACTAGATTTTGCACAACAATTTCCATTTGATTACAATGGACAACCACGAGGAACAACTCCTACAATTGGAGCATTTCAATAAAATAAATAAAAGCGCTAAAAATTAATTTTAGCGCTTTTATTTATAAATCTTATTCAATTCTATTTAGTAAAATATTAATTTTTCCTCTATAATTTTCTTCAGAATTAAACTTCAAATAATAATCTCCAGCTTTGTCAAAATCTATAATTTCTATTCTATTCTTATGACGATTTCCGTTTGATTTTAAGCTAAAAAATTCTTTTTTATCCTTATCAACAATTGAAGCTTCTATCGCGCTATTACTATTTTTAACGCTCAATTCAAAACGAACTTTCATCGGCTCTTTAACTGTTATTACATAATAAAAACCTCCCGAAGAATTCTCTATTTTAATTTTCAATTCATTTCTTCCTACGTATTGTTTTTTTGTAGCAATTTTAGAATTTTTATTCATTCTCATATTCGAAATACTCAAACCAGAAATTGAAGACTTTTCATAACTCTGATTATTATATTTCTGATAATAAGGATCTTTATTTATATCAATTGTCACACAAGATTGCGCCAACATCACCGCAAAACATAATAAAATAAATTTTCTCATATTCGTATCTTTTTTATAAAGATGCATATTTTACAAAAAAGTTACAATAAAGGTTAAATTCTATTACTTTTTTCTCTTACCAATACACCTACAACACCTAAAATAACAACCTCATCGCTTTCATTAATTTGTACACAATTTTTATAATTTTCATTAAGAGCTATTAATTTATTATTCACTTTATCAAAACGTTTCAAGGTATAATCATCATTGTTTACCGAAACTATAATATCATCATTATGTAATGGAATTAAATCTGTTCGAATCACCAAAATATCATTTTTTTGATAAACAGGATACATTGATTCACCGCCAACTATAATTAAAAAAGTAGATTCAGGATGTGTTAAATATCGTTCATCCAAACTTATTTTATCATCCACAAAATCTTCTGCTGGCGAAGGAAAACCTGCATTTACATAACCAAAATTCGGAATGTAATATTTAGCTTTATCAGTATCTACTGCAAAAACATTTAGCTCTTTATCTATTATTTTTATTTCTCGATTCATTCTTATTATTTTAATAAACTACTAACAAATCTTTCCATTTTGTCGTATAACAAGGTGATAATTTATTCTGACGCATTTTCCATGTTTTATTCAAATCTTGAGAAGCTAATTTTATTTTTGCCCCTCCAAATTTTTTATTTATCAAATCAATGGTTTTCATTAAATTAGGATGATGACAATTTTCTTCTTCAAAAAGTGACAATTGTTTTTGATTAGAAGAAATGATTCCCGAAACTATTACTCCTGCCTTCTTATATTCATACCCCTCTTTATAAATCTGCTCAAAAGCTCTTATTGCAAATTTAGATAGTGTGATACTAGAGTTTGATTCGTAAGGTAAATGAAACGATATTGTGCGATAATATTGTGGTTTACTTTTATCAAAATTATTGGTTTGAATAAATACTGTAATCAAATTACAAGAAGAGTTTTGTTTACGAAGTTTTTCTGCACATGAAACTGCAAAAGTTGAAACTCGCTCTTTTACATACTCAAAATTGCTAGTATACTCTTCAAAACTTCGAGTTGTAGCAATACTTTTTTTCTCTGAAGTAATATTTAAATCCAATACAGATTCTCCTAGTAAATCCTTTTTTAATCTTAGACCTATAATTGAAAATTCTTTCCGTATAAATTCATCTTTCAATTGAACAAAATCCAACGCTTTATTAACATCCATCAACTTCAGACGCCGAGACATTCTCCGACCAATTCCCCAAACATCTTCTATATTTAACCATTTTAAAGCTTTATGAATTTGTTCTTGCGTTTTAATAACATAGACACCCTGATGAACTTCAGGAAATTTTTTCGCTATATGGTTTGCTAATTTTGCTAATGATTTTGTTGGCGCAATACCTACACAAACAGGTAATTTTGTAAACTGATAAATTTTAGATTTTATTTCTTTTCCATAATTTTTCAAATCAAAATGATCAAATCCAGTTAGTTTTAAAAAACATTCATCTATCGAGTAAATTTCTTGTTCAGGTGAATACAGTGACAAAATCGACATGACGCGATTGCTCATATCAGCATATAATTGATAATTTGACGAAAAAACTTCAATCTTTTTTTGTTCAAAAACTTGTTGAAATTGATGAGCAGGTGCACACATTGGAATTCCTGCTAACTTTGCCTCTTCCGAACGCGAGATCACACAACCATCATTATTAGATAATACTACAATTGGTTGATGAATAAGCTTCGGTTGAAAAACACGATGACAACTGGCATAAAAATTATTACAATCTATCAATGCAAACATATTGCAAAATTGAGAAGATAAAACGCCACATTGTGTCATCGAAAATGTTAATTTATTTCCAAATTACAAAACCACGCAAATTTGAGTGGTTCTAGCATTATTTCATTTTATACTTTTTATGTAAATCTTTAATTACAACATTTGGTTCATAAACAGTTTGATATTTCAAAGGTTTATTATTTTTAAAATATTGTACTTTCAACCAAGTATCGTTACTATCTAATTTCGTATAACTATTACTTTTTTCTAAAATTTTATCATTTACTGTACTCAAAACAGTAAAATAATCAAAATTATTTCGTTGGCCAATTTCAGCAGCTCTTAATAAAGCATAATCAAATGTTTTATTTTTTTTATTATACTCATTCCCATCAAAAGTTACGATATAAGTATTGCTATTTACTTTTTCTTCTCTATAACCTCCACTCCCATTATCTTTCTGATATGCAATAGATTTACTATTATTACAACTTGCTAAAATCAAAACAAAAACTCCAGCAAATAAAATTTGAATTGCTTTTTTCATATTAATACAATTTGATTTGTCAACATAAACAAAAGTTATTCCTTTTATGATATTTTTTAAGTTTTCTAAACATTATCTTAATTTTTTTTCCTGAAAATTTTATAAATAAAATTAACTTTTTTTTATAGCATTAAAAATCAGAATAGTTACCTTACTATTGATTTAAATCAATTAACATTACATTAACTAATACATTCTAATAAAAATCATTTAAGTTTTAATACTTTATCTGATAAACTCGACTATTTTTGTAACATCAATTATAAGTAATGAGTAAATTAGAGAAATATTTATTTTCTACCAGAACTATGACGGTTTTGCTTTTCATATATGCAATCGCCATGGGGTATGCCACTTTCATTGAAAATGATTATGATACAGCTACTGCAAAAGCTGTTATTTATGAAGCAAAGTGGTTTGAGGTTTTAATGGTTTGGTTAATCGTTTTATTCTTAATGAATATTAAACGATACAAATTATGGTCGAAGGGAAAACTTCCTTTATTAGTTTTTCACTTAGCATTTTTGTTTATTTTTATTGGAGGAGGAATTACTCGTTACATCAGTTTTGAAGGAGAAATGCCTATTCCCGAAGGAGGAACAAGTAACGAAATTACATCATACAAATCTTATTTTAAAATGATGGTTGATGATGGTACACAACGCTTAGCGTATGATAATCATCAATACAACATGACGTATTTTGATAGAAAAGATAGTACAAATGCTTTATTTCGTAGACATTTTGAAGGAGAATATCAATTTAAAGATAAAGTTATCAAATTAAAAACATTTGATTACGTTCCTCACGCTTTAGATACGATTGTAAGACGTGCTGATGGAATAAATGTTTTAGAAATTGTAACTGTTGGACAAGGAGGACGTAATTCTGTATTCATCAGAAATGGTGAAATAAAAAGTATTAATGGAACTCTTGTTTCTTACAATAGGCCACAAGATGGTGCTGTACAGATTACAGGTGAAGGAGAAAACTTAGTTATAAAATCACCTTTTGAAGGAGAATACGTACAAATGGCTGGTCAACAAATTGGACAAATTACAGATATGCAAAAACTGCAAGAAGGTGCTGGAAAAGTTCAATTTAATGTACCTACTCCATTAAAATTGCGTTCATTATATACAATCAATGGTGCTCAATTTGTAGTCCCTAACCCTGCTTTTAAAGGAGAAGTTTTATATAGACAAGGTTCTAAATTTAAAGCCGAAGAAAAAAATCTTCCTGGAGCAATTAAAGCCGAAGTTATTGTTGGAGACAAACGCGATACTGTAACTATAGTTGGAGGAAAAGGAACAACAAATTATACTGCTGATGTACAAATCGATGGAATGAATATCTCGTTAGGATATGGATCTAAAATGGAAAAAGTACCATTTAGTATCCGTTTGGACGATTTCATTTTAGATCGTTATCCAGGTTCTACAAATCCTTCTTCTTTCGAATCTAATATTACAGTTATTGATGAAGGAAAAGAAACAAAACATCATATTTATATGAACAATGTAATGGATTACAAAGGTTATCGTTTCTTTCAATCTAGTTATTTCCCTACTGAGGATGGAACTATTTTATCAGTTAATCAAGACTGGTGGGGAACTAATATCACTTATTTAGGTTACTTCTTATTATTTGGAGGTATGTTTGTTTCTCTATTTTGGAAAGGAACTCGTTTCTTACAATTAAACTCGTTACTAAAAAGTTTACACACTAAAAAAGTAAATATTTTAATACCATTATTTTTACTTTCTGGATTAACATTTGCACAAAACCCAAGTACAACAGGTGGCGGAAAAAATGGACATCAAAAAATTCAAACTGATTCAGAAAGCGGTAATGTTCATTCATCAGAACATATCGGAAGCTTTTCTACGAAAATGGCCGATGGAGATGAATTAGCAAAAAATGTGAAAATTCCCGATGAACATGCAGAAAAATTTGGTCATTTACTTACACAAGATATTGAAGGACGTATAAAACCTTTAAATACTCAAGCACTAGAAATCCTTAGAAAAGTTTATAAAAAAGATAAATTTCACGGACTATCTGCAGACAAGTGGTTTATCTCTTTGCAATTAGATCCAGCTTATTGGGTAAATGCTCCTATGATTGAAGTTGGTGAAAAAGGAGGAGAACGATTGGCTAAAATAACAAGTGCAAATGAGGATGGTTACACATCTTTAATGAATTTGATTGATCCCAAAACAACACGTTTTAAATTAGATAAAGCTTATAATGAAGCTTTCTCAAGAAAACCTTCTGAACGTTCTAAATTTGATGAAGAAGTAATAAAAGTTACGGAGCGTTTCAATATTTTAGATCAAACAGCAAAAGGTTATCAATTAAAAATAATACCTGTTCAGAATGATCCTTCTGAACGTTGGACATCTTGGATTTATCAAACACAAGAGAATCCTGTAGAAATCGATACAATGGCACTTGGTATGATAAGTGTTTATTTCAATATGGTTTCGAAAGGAATAGAAAATGGAGATTGGACGCCTGCTGATAATGCGGTAGATTATATCGACAAATACCAAAAAAAATGGGGTAAAAATGTTGTGCCTTCTCCAACAAAAGTTGAGATTGAAGTTTTATATAACAAATACAATGTTTTCTTCTGGGTAATGATTGCTTATTGTATGATTGGTGGAATTTTAATGATCTTATCATTCATTCAATTATTCTCAGAAAGTAAAGTTCTTCATCGAATTATCAATGTTTGTTTAGGATTAATATTTATAATTTTTATTATACAAGCAGCAGGTCTTGGAGTTCGCTGGTATTTAACAGGGCACGCACCTTGGTCAAACGGATATGAAGCAATTGTATTTATTTCGTGGATCAGTGTTTTAGCTGGACTATTATTATACAAAAACAGAAATGCTTTTATTCCAACAACTGGTGCAATGGTTGCTGTAATTATGATGGGGTTCGCACACGGAGGTTCTATGTTAGATCCACAAATTACACCTCTTGTACCTGTACTAAAATCTTATTGGTTAATTGTACATGTTGCCATTATTGTCTCGTCTTATGGTTTCTTTGGTTTAAGTGCTGTTTTAGGATTTTTCTCATTAATTATCATGATTATTAAACCTAATAAAAAGATTGAAATTTCTTTAAAAGAAATGACCTACGTTTCTGAGATGTCTTTAACAATTGGTATTTACTTACTTACCGTCGGAACATTTTTAGGAGGTATGTGGGCAAATGAATCTTGGGGACGCTATTGGTCTTGGGATCCAAAAGAAACTTGGGCTTTCGTTTCTGTTATTATTTATGCTGTTGTTTTGCATATGCGTTTAGTTCCAGGTTTAAGAGGGAAATTTGCTTTCAATGTAGCTGCTCTATGGGCTGTATGGTCTATAATCATGACATATTTCGGAGTAAATTATTACTTATCTGGATTACATTCATATGCTGCAGGAGATCCTATTCCAATTCCTTTCTGGGTTCCTGCAACAGCAGTCGGAATGTTAGTTTTATCTATAGCTGCTTGGTATTTTCAAAACAAAGTTTATCATATAAAAACTAAAGAATAACCTTTAAAAAAGGTATAAAAAAAGCTCATCTTTCGATGAGCTTTTTTTTATATAATTCATTATTAAAGATTTGATGTACATCTTAAATACTAGCGATAACTTCCTTTTCAGGAAAAGAGAATCTTATACAAAATACAATAGTTATAATACTTTTTTAATCTATGTTAGATATATAAAAAAAGGCAATCCAAAAACTCGGATTACCTTTTCAATTTGAAAAATATTTAAAAGAATTGTTTCTATTTAAAATCAGCTTCAGTTACATTTTTATTTACTTCTACTGTATCGATTATAACTTTCATAACCTGCGGTCCAGCTTCAAGAGACATCTCTGTTGGAACTAAAATTCCATCAAAAGCTTTATAGCCTTTATTTGTTGTAGTAGCGATCATATCTCCTTGTGGAGTCTTCTGTTTTTGCTCTGATTTCATTAACAAACCTGTTTTTACATCATAAAAGTCAGCTCTGTCTAACTCTGCTACTATTACTTTATAATAATCTACTCCATTCTCAAAAACTATTCCATCTACTTTAGCTGTTTTATATCCTTCTGATAAAGGAATAAATAGGGAATTTGTCTTTATTAATGGAGCTATCATATCAGCAGGCAAATCCATTTTTTGCCCAGCCTGTGACATATATCCTTTCTGTCCATCAAAAACTTGCTTAATTGTCATTCCCATAATCGAAAATTCTGTCACGGTTTTATTTGGTGTTGCATCTTTCTTCGTATATGCTCCACTCATCCCCATAGTTTCAATCTTTCCTTTCTGAACCAATGATTTCACAGCTTTTACTTTATCAGAACCACCAATAGCTTTGAAATAGTTATCTGTAATTTGTGCAACAGTAGTTGTTGTTGTTTTAGCCCCTGAAACAGGTTTTTCTGTTTTATTACCATAAGAATCATAATAATTTACAGGATAACCTAATTTTTCTAACGCTGGTGCAATTTGCTCTAATTTTCCTGTTACATTAATTTTTGCTTGATCTGGTCGGAAATATTTCTTGGAAACTCTTAAAACATCATCTACAGTAACTGCATTGATATTTTTTATATAATCTGCATAAAAGTTATCTGATAATTGATTTGTCTTTTTTGTCAATGCTTGATTAGCAACCGTTTCTGGACGTTCTAATGTTAAAATAAAGTTTCCTAAGAATTTCGCTTTAACATCATCCAAAACTTTTTGGTCGATTTTATTCAACGTCATTCCTTTTATTTCTTTCATCGTTTCTATAACTGCAGAATCTGTTACTTCGTTACGAACAGTTGCATTTGTATTAAAACGACCAATATAACGAGAATCAGAAACTCCTCCACGTGCACCATATGTCCATCCATGAGCTTCACGAAGATTCATATTTAACTTTGAGTTAAAATCACCTCCTAATATTGAAGATGCAATCAATGCTGCATAATAATCAGGATCTTTTTTTGTTAAATGAACTGGATAAGAAACTGAAACTACAGACTGAACTGCGTTTGACATATTAATCGCGTTCAATTCCGTTTTTGTTACTTCGTCTACTTTTGGAAAAATAGAAATATTTAACTTTCCTGTTTGCCAAGAGTTAAAATTTTTCTCTGCTAATGCTTTAACGTCTTTTGTTGAAATATCTCCAACAACAATTAAATAAGCATTATTTGGTTTATAATAAGCATTATAATAATCTTTTACATCTTGTAATGTTATTTTCTCGATTTGTTCTGGTGTATCAAACTCTGAGAAAGGATTATTTTTTCCGTATACTAATATATTAGAAACTCGTGAAGCTGCTCTCTCAACAGATTTCTCATCTGCTTTCAACCCTTCTAAGTAACGTTTCTTAACATCAGTGAATTCTTTTTCTGTAAAATTTGGATTCATTGCTCCATCAGCCATATATCCAAATATTTCGTTGAAATATTTCGTTAATGAACTTGCTGAAGCTCCTTCTTCCCAGAAATTAACACGTGCACCTAAAAACTCAATTCTTTTATTGAAATCGTCTTTAGATTTTGTCTTTGTTCCTGTTCCTAACATCTCTCCTAATAAAGATTCTGCACCTTTTTTTGCTCCTAAAGCAAACGGAGGATTATCAATTGTTAATGTTGCAGAAACACGAGGTAGTTTATGGTTTTCTACTACAATAACTGTTAAGCCATTTTTTAGTTTAAATTCATTTGGTTTTCCTAAGTTAACCGTAGGTACTGGACCTGGTTTTGGCATAGGAATTTTAACTTGTGCATTTAAGCTAACTGCCATAAAAGCAATAGCAAGAGATAATATCTTTGTTTTCATAATTGAGTCGTTTTTTATTTTGCAGCTTTTTTAGATTCTGGTAAATAGTGGATAATTACACGTTGATTTTTGTTAAGATACTTTTTAGCAACATTTCTGATATCTTCTCTTGTAATAGATTGATAAATTTTCAATTCGTTGTTAATTAAATTTGTATCTCCTCCCAACATATAAGCATCTGCCAAAGCATGCGCCAAATTTTCTACGCCCGATTTTGAAGCAACAAAACTATTTTCAATTCCATTCAAGATTTTTTGGTAATCTTCTTCTGAAATTAAAGTTGTTTGTACTTTTTCGATATCTTGTTGTAATTCATTTTCTAATTTATCAAAAGGTACTTCCCCTTGTGGTAAAATTCCGATTGAATAAATTCCATAATCTTCCATTTGACGATTAAAAGCAAAAATTTGTAATGCTTCTTTTTTCTCATCAACATATTTTTTATATAAAATAGAAGACTTCCCGCCTGTTAAATAATTTGATAACATTTCTAATGCATACGCATCTTTTGATTTATTATCTGGTGTGCGATAATTAATTGCTAATAATGGAATTTGAATATTTGCATCATATTCAGTTGCACGAACTTCAGAAGTAATAGGATCTTCTTTTATTACTGTTTTAACAACATCTTTTCCTTTAGGAATGACACCAAAATATTTTTCTATTAACTTCTTTGCTTCGTCTTTATTAAAATCACCTGCAACAACTAATACCGCATTATTAGGTACATAATAGGTTTGACTAAAGTGTTTGAAATCGTCTAATTTAGCATTACTCAAATCTTCGAAAGAGCCAATTACACTCCAACGATACCCACTTTTTTTGAAAACATGTGGATTAACCGCTTCTCCATAAGAAAACTTTCCATAAGGCTGATTATCTAAACGAGAACGTTTTTCTTCTTTTACAACTTCTTTTTGTGTATCAACACCTATTTGATTTATTATTGGTTGACGTAAACGATCAGATTCCATCCACAATCCCAGTTCTAAATTATTTGATGGAAAAGTTTCATAATAATAAGTTCTATCTGTAGTTGTATTTGCATTATTAGAACCTCCATGAGCAGAAACAATTTTAAACCATTCTCCCCTATTTATATTTTCAGTCCCTTCAAATAACAAATGCTCAAAAAAATGTGCAAATCCTGTTTTTCCAACTTGTTCATCTTTAGATCCTACATGATACATAACACCTGTTGTAATAACTGGTGCAGAATTGTCTTGATGAAGGATTACATGTAATCCGTTTGGTAAAGTATACTCATCAAATTTTATTTGCTGACCAAATAATGCAGATCCGGCAAATAATATAGACATAAAAAATTTCTTCATTTAGTAGTTTTTTAAGTTTTTATCGATTTTGCTTATGTAACATTAGTAGCATAATTTTAAAAAATGTTACATGAAATTTGCATTAAATTTAAAATGTAAAATAATAACATGTCTATTGGTTTAGTAGGCATTCCTTATAATTTACAACATTATTTGATAATATTCCTATAGTAAATGTTTTAGTATTTACTATAGATTTGTAAAAATCGAGAAAGAAAAAAAATGGATTTTATAGAATTTTTTGGTTTTGTAGGTGCTTTTTTTATTGGATTAATCATGGGAGTTCTTGGTGGTGGAGGTTCTATATTAGCAGTACCTATATTAGCTTATATTTTTCATTTCGATGAAAAAATTGCAACTGCCTATTCTTTATGTATCGTTGGTTCTACAGGATTAATTGGAGGAATAAAACAAGCTTTTCAAAAAATGGTTGATTGGAAAGTTGTTTATCAGTTTGGATTGCCTGCTGTAATAGGAATTAGTTTGGTAAGAGCTTTTCTTATTCCTGCTCTCCCTAGTAATTTATTTTCTATTGGTGACTTTGTAATTACACGTAGAATGGCAATGTTTGGACTATTTGCAATTCTAATGGTGTTTGCAGCAATTTCAATGTTAAAAGGCAAAAAAGAAACAAAAACTATTCAAAAAAAGGATAAACTTAACCCTGTATTACTTATTCAAGGATTTTTAATTGGTGGGTTAACAGGAATGGTTGGTGCTGGAGGTGGATTTCTGATTGTTCCAGCGTTAATGATGGTAGCAAAATTAGACATGAAGAAAGCTTCTGCTACTTCATTAGTTATTATTGCAATAAACTCATTAATAGGCTTTTTTATTGGTGATGCACTTCATATTAAAATAGATTGGAACTTTTTAAGTATTTTCATCGGAATTTCAATGTTAGGGATTCTTGTTGGAACATACATTAATAAATTTTTACCCGTACAATTTTTAAAACGAACATTTGCAATTTTCATTATTTTGATGGCTATTTTTATGTTCATAGAAGAATTTATAATTCAATAATTTACATCATGAAACTGAACGAAAATTTTTGGAACAACAAATACATCAACAATGAAACAGGTTGGGACCTAAAAGCTCCATCAACTCCTCTGAAAGAATATATTGATCAATTAGAGAACAAAAATATCCGAATCTTGATTCCTGGTTGTGGAAACGCTTATGAAGCTGAATACCTTTTGAAACAAGGTTTTATTAATATCACATTGATTGATATTTCTGAAGTTATAGTGGAAAAGATTAAAGAAAAATTTAAAAACAATCCCCATATACAAGTTCTTCATCAAGATTTTTTTGATTTAGAAGGTCAATATGATTTGATTTTAGAACAAACTTTTTTCTGCGCTTTAGATCCTGAATTACGTCAAAAATACAGCATCAAAATGAACGAACTATTAGCCGAAAACGGGAAATTAGTTGGCATTTTATTTAATAGAGAATTCGGAAATAATACGCCGCCTTTTGGAGGTGATAAAACTGAATATGAGACATATTTCAACGATTATTTCGATTTCAAAGTGATGGAAAACTGTTACAATTCAATTACTCCTCGAAAAGGAACTGAATTGTTTATCAATTTAAAAAAGATTAGAAAATAACCAATGATTTCATTCATAGTTTTTAATATAACTATCAATGTTATTTGAGTTTAAATAGATGAAAAGTATAAGAATTAGTCCAATTGTGGAAAATTCTAATTTTAATTATTTGTATTTTTACAACCTAAATTCATTTTTATGAAAATTGAACAAATTTACACTGGATGTCTTGCACAAGGTGCTTACTATATAGAAAGCAATGGTGAAGTTGCTATTATTGATCCATTAAGAGAAACTCAATCTTATATTGATCAAGCAACAAAAGACAACGCTAAAATCAAATATATTTTCGAAACGCATTTCCATGCAGATTTCGTTTCTGGACATGTAGATCTAGCAAAAAAAACAGGAGCTACTATTGTATATGGACCAACTGCGGAACCTAGTTTTAATGCACACATTGCAACAGATGCAGAAATCTTTCCTTTAGGAAATATTACTATTACAGCTTTACATACACCTGGCCATACAATGGAAAGCACAACTTATTTGTTGAAAGATGAAAATGGTAAAGATTATGCTATTTTTACTGGAGACACTTTATTTATAGGAGATGTTGGACGTCCTGATTTGGCTCAAAAATTAAATTCTGATTTAACTCAAGAAAAACTAGCTGGATATTTATATGATTCTTTAAGAAGTAAAATTATGCCTTTGGCAAATGAAATCATTGTTTATCCTGCACATGGAGCAGGTTCTGCTTGTGGGAAAAATATGAGTAAAGAAACTTTTGATTCTTTAGGTCATCAAAAAGAAGTAAATTACGCTTTGAATCCAAATATGACAAAAGAGGAATTTATTACCGAATTAACTTCAGGGTTAATGCCTCCTCCATTTTATTTTCCAGAAAACGTAATGATGAATAAATTAGGTGTTGAATCTTTGGATATTGTAAAAGAACGTGCAAATAAAGCATTATCTCCTGACAAATTTATTCAAGTTGCCGAAGATACAAATGCTTTAATTTTAGATGTTCGCGATCCTCAAACTTTTGCAGCTGGTTTTATTCCAAACTCAATAAATATTGGTATCAAAGGAAATTTTGCACCTTGGGTAGGAACATTAATCACAGATATCAAACAACCTATTTTATTAATTGCAGAAGTTGACACAGAAGAAGAAGCCGTAACACGTTTAGCTCGCGTTGGATACGATAACGTTATTGGTTTTTTAAACAATGGTTTTCAGGCTTGGCTTGATGCGGAAAAAGATTTTGACGAAATAGTGTCTGTTTCTCCAGAGGAATTTGTTGAATTAGTTGACGAAACTGAACTAAAAGTTTTAGATGTTCGTAAGCCAGGAGAATATGAAACTTCCCATATCGAAGGTGCAATTACTGCTCCTTTAGATTTTATCAACGAATCAATGAAATTAATCGATTCAGAAGAAACTTATTTAGTACATTGTGCTGGAGGTTACCGTTCTATGATTTTCGCGTCTATTTTACGCGCTCGTGGTTTCGAAAATTTAATTGATGTCGCTGGAGGTTTTGGTAAAATAAAAGATGTAGAAGGAGTTAAAATTGTAGAAGGAGTTTCACCATGTCAATTAGGTAATAATTCTTGTTCAACAAAATAACAATTTTTAAACATAAATAACGTTATAGCCTTGGAACACCAAGGCTATTTTCGTCTTTGTCAATTCAAATTCTATTCATGAAAAATTTATTATTCATTTGTACCTTACTCTTTTGCTCAACATTATTTGCTCAACAAAAAATATATGGAGCAGAATCGTTTACACTAACTATTCCAAAAGGTTTTCAACGTACAATTGGATTAAATGATTATGCAACCATTCAATTTGAAAGTGTTACCCCTAAACCAAATTCGTATGGATTCTTAATCTTTGAACATAAAGATGAACTAAAGTTGACAGACTCTAATTTGGATATGATTGATTATACACTAAATTCCATCGAACCATATACAACTCAAAATGGCTTTAACTATCTAAAAAAACCATATGTCTCTTACGAACAAGGTTTCAATTACGCCTATGCAGAATTTGAAACAAATGACTCAGAATCTGGACATATTTATTTTTTACAGACTGTTGTCGAAACAAAAAATTTTGTGTATCAAATTTTACAATATTGTAGCTTCGAAAATCAAGAAATAATGAAAAGCGATTTTGTTAAAATTGTAAATAGCTTCAAAGTAGAATAAACCTATAATAAAAAAACAATATTTTATATGAAGAAAATTTTATTGACTTTTACGCTAATGTTATGTTTAATGAACAATACAAATGCGCAGTCAACAATAATTGGTTCAGAAAATTTTTCAGTAAACTTACCAGTTGGATATCAACGTACAATTGGTACAAATGATTTTGCAACTGTGCAATGGGAAAATGAAGAAACTAGTTCTTATGGATTTATCATTATTGAAAATCTTGATGAATTAAAAATAAGTAATATCGCTGATGATTTCGCTTCTTATATGGATATAAGTGTTGCAAATTATTCAAGTAATCCTAAGTTTAAATCTTTAAATTCTAAACAATTTAAAACAAGTAAAGGAAGAGAAACTTTACAAAAACAAATTAGTTATTACAACGAAGAATTAGAAGCAACCATTTATCTACAAATCAATATTTTTAAGACAAAAAATTTCATCTACCAAGTAGTCAATTTTGGTAATGACGATTTCCTTAAAAACTCAAAAGAACATACAGATTACATTGTAAATAATATTGATTTACCACTTTAAAAATCATAAAAAAACCTTCTTATTTCAGAAGGTTTTTATTTTTCTGTTCAATCCAAAGCGACATATATTTTGTACTTTGATGATGATGATGCTGCAAAAGTTGCCCAATAAAATTTTGATTTCGATGCTGGATTAAATCAGCTTCTATAGATTTTATTTTCTCTAATAAGTCAGCTTCAAATTTAGTTTTATTGTAATTTTTATTCAGAATTTTTATTCCATTTTGTTGAGCAATTTTCCACTCACTCTCATTATTGCAAAGCAAAACAGCTTTCTCTACAAAAGCTTCAAAATTATCTTCTACAAAACCATTCCAATCAAAACTTTCTTTCATTGCTTCTACTCCAATCGTTGTTGTAACCGAAGGAGTTCCTGTTTGCATTGCATCTATGAATTTACCTTTTACTCCAGCTCCAAAATTAATCGGAGCCAACAATACTTTATAATTTGACATTGTTTTTCGCGCATTTTCAGCTCTACTTTTGATAAAAAATCGT
Organism: Empedobacter tilapiae; assembly: GCF_004785645.1. GTDB lineage: Bacteria > Bacteroidota > Bacteroidia > Flavobacteriales > Weeksellaceae > Empedobacter > Empedobacter tilapiae. Next base: position 48,218 of record NZ_SRPE01000013.1, read on the forward strand.
TCAGAAGAATTATTCAATTGCAAAACTTTTTGTGTTGCATATGCACCATAAATATGTAATTCAGCTTTCGGAAGTTTCTTTCTCAAAATTGGCCAAATTTCTTTTTTTAAGGTTTGAACACAATTAAAATTAGGTTCATGAATAAAATTTCCGATAAACATAAAATGTTCTCTTTCTTCAAAATTTTTCCAAGAATTTATTTTTTCTTCTGTAATTTCATTTTCTAAAAAAGGCAAATAATACAAGATTTTTTCATCAATTTTAAATTGATTTTGTAGAATTTCTATTTCCTTTTTAGAAATTATCAATGATAAATCACAACGTAAAATGGAAGCAATTTCTCGTTTTGCCAAATCAGAAAACAATAAATCTTCTGTAAATTCTATCCCTTTTTTAGTTGCTTCTTGTCGCGCATTTCGTAGAAAATGTAAATCTTCTGTGTCCAAAATTTTCAATGCATTTGGACATTCTTTCGAAACGCGCCAACCATATTGTTCTTCAATCATAAAACGATCAAAAAGAACAATTTCAGGATTTAATTCTCTTGCAAAATCATCAAAACTTTCATCATTTAACTGAATTTCAACTTCTTTTATTCCTTTCGAAATCAAATCAAAACTATAATCAGATTTTGAAGCAGCACACGCAAAAGTTATCTCAAATTCAGCTTTTTTGAAACAATCAATTAACTGAATCATTCGAGTTCCTGCGGCAGAAGAAGTAGGCTCTGGCCAAACTTGACCAATGATTAATAGTTTTTTCATTCAACAAAATTACGCTTTCTGTTTGTTAATCGGAAGATTAAATATAATGCGCCCAATTGGCTTATTTTAATGTAAATTTGCAGCTAAAATTATATAAAATGTCTTATCAAACTGTTTTTGAAGAATTTTTCGAGCAAGTAAAATCAAGTATCAAAGAAGGAACTTTTGCAAAACTTACAATGGCCAAAACTATTGGAGATACTGATCTTAAAAATATATTTGTTCGTTTACATCTTTTAGAAAATAATGAGTATAATTTCGCCTTCACTTTTCGTTATAAAACCGAAGAAGTTGAGCAATTTCATAGTGTTGAACAGACTTTTTTGATTTTGAGTTCTTACATTAAAAATCCATTTACAAACGCTTTATTATTTACAACAGAAAAAGATTTAATTTTTAAAGTCAATAAAAAAAATGCTGCAAGCTTGACGGAACAAGCACCAACATTTAAACACGCTTCGGATGTGATGTTAGAAATGATTGAAAAGAAAATCGTTTAATTAAAATATTGTATATTTTTCTGATTCTTCATATTACTGATAAGAATCTTGATGTTCATTTTAAACAATTTAATTTCGTAAATTTGGACTTAATATTTTTCGAAAATGCTTGGATTAAAACTTTTGACAGACCCACGTTGGGCTGATATTGCGGAAAGAAATTTAGAAGAAATTTTAACAGATCATGCTTGGTGTGAGCAAAAAGCAGCAACAAACGCAATTACAATGATTGCTTATAATTCTGAACATGACGAATTTATTCAGGAAATGTCAGATATTGCAATCGAAGAAATGCAACATTTCAAAATGGTTGTAGAAATTATCGAGCGTCGTGGATACAAGTTAGGTCGTGAACGCAAAGATGATTACGTTGGTCAATTGATGAAATTTTGTAAAAAAGATGGTTCTCGTAATATGGCTTTTGTAGATCGTTTGTTATTCGCAGCGATGATTGAAGCCAGAAGTTGTGAGCGTTTCAGAACATTATCTCAAAATATTAATGACGAAGAATTAGCAAAATTTTACTATGATTTGATGGTTTCGGAAGCAAATCATTACACAACTTTCTTAAATTTTGCTCGAAAGCTTTCAACTGATGTTGATGTAGACAAACGTTGGAAAGAATGGTTGGATTTTGAAGGAAATTTGATTCAATCTTACGGAAATAAAGAAGCTATACACGGATAAACAATCCTAGAAAATAATAAAAAAAGAGTTAATTCAAATTTATCGAGTTAACTCTTTTTTTCATATCCTACATCAATTTAAATCTTAAATACTATACTTAAATTTGACTAAATCTAAAATAGTATGGAATTAGGAATAGGAATGTTTGGCGATCTACATATTGATCCTAAAACTGGTTATACGCAAACTCCTCAACAACGTATGAGTGAGATTATAGAAGAAGTAAAATTGATGGACGAAATTGGATTAGATTTCTTTGGAATTGGAGAACATCATCGTCCTGATTATGCAGTTTCTTCTCCAGAAATTATGTTGGCTGCTTTGTCTACAGTTACAAAAAATATTAAGTTGGGAAGTGCCGTTTCTGTCATCAGCTCTACAGATCCTGTAAAGTTGTATCAAGATTTTGCAAGTGTTGACAATTTATCGAATGGTCGTGCTGAAATTATGGCTGGACGCGGTTCATTCATCGAATCTTTCCCTCTTTTCGGTTATGATCTAAACGATTACGATGCTCTTTTTGATGAAAAACTTCGTTTACTTTTAGATTTAAATAAAAACGAAATAATAAATTGGCGCGGAAATTTTAGAATACCAATTATTAATCAAAGTGTTTATCCAAAACCTGTGCAAGAAAAACTGCCTATTTGGATCGCTGTTGGCGGAACAAAATCATCAATTATACGTGCTGCAACTTTAGGTTTACCTATTATTTTTGCGATTATTGGAGGCAATCCAGCCGATTTTAACTATCTGTTCGAAATTTATAAACAAGTTTATATTGAAAACGGGCACGATATTAAAACGATGCAAATTGGTGTTCATATGCATTCTTTTTTTGGAGAGGATAGCGAAAAAGTTGCTGAAGAATATTTTCCAATTTATGGCACACAAATGAATAGAATTGGAACAAGTAGAGGCTGGCCAAAATATACAAAACAACAATTTGATTATGGACGTTCTACAAATGGACATTTGATTGTTGGAGACGCTTCTTTGGCGGTTGATCGTATTTTGAAATATCAAGAAATGTTTGGTTTAACTCGTTTTTCTGCTCATATGGATGTTGGAGCACCAAATCATTTGGATATGATGAAATCTATCGAAATTTTTGGGAAAGATATTTTACCAAAAGTTAAAGAGGCAACAAAATAAATTTTATATATACTGACAAAAGACACGAATCGTTTTCGTGTCTTTTTTTATTTTCGTTAAAATTGAATGAATGAAGAAAATATTAGCCAGTTTTATTGTTTTAGCCAACTTGGGTGTGCAAGCACAAGAAAGTAATTTTAGGACTTGGAATGTCTTAAATATCAATCAAAAAATCAATAAAGATTTTAATTTTCAATCGGATATTCAATATCGTTCGTACGAAGAGTTAGATCAATTACAACAACTTTTGATTCGTGGAGGAATTGGTTACAACTTAACAGAAAATAACAATACAGTGTTAGCTGGTTACGCCTACATTCAGAACAGAACACCTACTTCTACCGATGATTACGCACATAGTCACGAGCATCGTTTGTATCAACAATTCAATACAAAACATGCTTTACAACGTTTTAATTTTGCGCATCGCTTTCGTATCGAAGAACGCTTTTTAGAAAATGATACACAATTTAGATTTCGTTATCAATTGACTGCAACTGTTCCGCTGAATAATGCAAAATTGATCGAAAATACGTGGTATTTGAAAGCCTATAATGAGGTGTTTTTACAAGCTGTAAAAGATAAAACGTTTGACAGAAATCGATTAGGTTTAAGTTTAGGATATGTTATCTCGCCTACTTTTAGTTTAGAAGTTGGTTACATGTTACAAAGTCTTAAAGCATCTCATACTGATCAATTGATGATTGGATTAACGGTAAATAATCTGATAAAATAATCTTATCTTAGTTAGGATAATTTACAATTGATAATATGAAAATTTTGATTGGTTGCTTACCATTATTTCTTCTTTTTTCTACAAAAATAGCTGCGCAAAGTGTTTTTAGTGTTGACCTAAAAAATAAGGCTGATGTAAAAGTATTTGTTGTAAAAACAGAAGCGCAAGCAGATTTAAAGGTTTTCAAATTAAATTCTTCTTCCAAAGCAGACAGTAACAACGGAAAATGGTTTTTCACAAAATATGAAAGTCAAGCAAAATTCAACATCTACTTTGTAGATTTAGCCAGTCAAGCAGACGTAAAAGTTTTCTTTGTAAAGTATGAAAGTCAAGCTGGATGGAGAAACAAAAGTAAAATGCATTATTTTTATTGATGAATCAATAACTTTATTAAAAATAGCTTACTAATTACTCTATAAAATAAGACCAAGGTATATCAAATCTTCCTCGTCTTTCTGCTACTTTAAGCCTTTCTCCTTCAAAACTTGAGTAATACTTTTTATAATCTACTTTAATCTCTTTTTCTATAAATGTATTGTTCCAATCTTCAATAATTAAATAATAGTTTGTTCCTCCTTTTACTCTATGTTCATTTTTTCTCAAAATCGGGATTTCATAAATTTGAGGAGTCGATATATCATACTTACAATTAATGAATATGACAGAATAAAAAGAAAATACTTCAATTAATATTATGATAAAAACATTATAAACGAAAATTTTCTTATTGAAAATCAATCTTTTAAATTGATTTAAATAATAGATTGTTAAAATTAATAACGCGATAACAATGGAAGGAATCCATATATTTTTATAATCTAAAATATTATAATCTATAGCGGTTCTAATGATTAATCCAAAACAAGAGAACATAAAACCTATAGAAATTGTTGGAAGATTTGGTCTAATTTCAGGCTCAATTGAGATCAAACCTCGATAATATCTAACTAAAATGATGCAAAAAATAGGGTAAACAAAAGATAAATAAATTAAAATCTCATTGAAAAACTGAGAAACTAATGTACTAAATCCTAAAATGCATCCAATAATATTAATTAATAAAGCCGTTTTTTTCAACGACTTTAAATCAGTAAATTTTTGTTCGATAATAATTAAATTTTAAAATTCATAAAATCTAAAAATCCGCTCAAAAGAGCGGATTTTTGTTTGTAATAAAATATATCATTTACTATTAAGCTTCACAAGAAGAACAAGAAACTAAGTTTGCAACTAGTTCTTTTGATACAGATTGTGAACGCTGATAGTACAACGTTTTAACTCCTAATTGCCAAGCTTCAATCATCAAACGGTTTACTTCTTTAACAGGCAAATCTGGTGGAATATTTAAGTTTAATGATTGTGATTGATCTACATATTTTTGACGAATTGCTGCTTGTTGAACAATTTCTAATTGAGAAATTTCTTTAAATGTTTTAAATACATCTTTCTCCTCTTTTGTCAATTCATCTAAATGTTGAACAGAACCTCCATTCAACATGATTTCGCGCCAAACATCTTCATTATCAATACCTTTTTCTTGTAATAATTTAGTCAAATACTTATTCTTACGCATAAAATTACCTTTTGATAATCCTGCTTTATAATAATTAGAAGCAAAAGGCTCAATTCCTGGAGATGTTTGTCCTAATATAGCAGAAGAAGATGTTGTTGGTGCAATTGCACAAGTTGTTGTATTACGGCGCCCATAACCTTTTAACACTTCTGGTTCACCATAAATACGTGCTAATTCTTCCGAAGCTTTATCTGCTTTAGATTGAATATGTTTAAATATTTCTGTTGTACGTAATTTAGCTTCCATTCCTTCGAAAGGAATCATATTTCGTTGTAAATAAGAATGCCATCCTAATACACCTAAACCTAATGCACGATGACGTTTTGCAAAACGATTGGCTGACGCTAAGTAATAGTTTCCTTCTGTTTTCTCAATGAACTCTTGTAAAACTGCATCTAAGAAGAAGATAGCTAAACGTACTGCTTCTGTATCTTTCCATTCGTCATATAACTCCAAATTCATAGAAGATAAACAACAAATAAACGATTCGTCCGCAGAAGAAGGTAACATAATTTCTGAACAAAGATTAGAAGCATTAATAGACATTCCTAAGTCTTTGTAAACTTGTGGTTTATTTTTATTTACGTTATCCGTAAAGAATAAATATGGTAATCCTTTTTCTTGGCGAGATTCTAAAACTTTCGCCCAAATTTGACGTTTTTCTGTATCTCCATCAATCATTTCTTGCATCCAATAATCTGGTACACAAACACCATAAAATAAATTCTGAATTGGATTACCAATTGATTTTATTTTTAAAAATTCTTCAATATCATCATGATCAATATCTAAATAAGCTGCAAATGCGCCACGACGTGTAGAACCTTGAGAAACTACATTCATTGCTGAATTAAACAATTCCATAAATGAAACTGCACCACTACTCTTTCCATTATCTGTAATTGTAGCTCCTCGTTCACGCAATTCTCCAAAATAACCAGAAGTACCACCACCAATTTTAGTTTGCATAATTACTTCTCCTAATTTGTGCGTAATTCCTTCTATACTATCTGGAATATGAACATTGAAACAAGAAATTGGTAAACCACGCTCAGTTCCCATATTTGCCCAAATTGGAGATGATAAACTCATCCAACCTCTTTCAATCATTTCCTTAAAAGACTCTTGTAATTCAGGTTTATATAAACGTTTTGCAGCAGCAGCTGTGATACGATCTATAGCTCCTTCAACAGTTTCTCCTTTCAACAAATAACCTCTATTCAAAATTTGCTCAGATTCAGAGTTTTTCCACCATAATTTTTGTGTTTCTCCTTCAAAAAATGCATTCTGATTATCGTCGTGTGGTATCGGATTGTCCATAGTTTTAGAATTTATAATGATTTGATATTGTGTAAAATATTTTTTTATAGTTGTTATTGAAAAAAAGTTCTCGAGTATTAAAATAAATCATCTGCCGAGATACTTTTATCATGTTTAGTATAATCTACTGGTCTTTTTGCAAAGAAATCATCTAAGCTACTTGCAAAAACTTCTTCTTCAAACCATGCCATTGGTTTATATTCTTCTTGCGAAATATGATATATTTTCTTGAAACCTATTTTAGCAATTGCTTCATCAATACGATACTTCATATAATTCAATAAATCAGCTTTTGAATAATATCCAAATTCACCTTTTTCGAAAATCCAATCCAACATCATCTCTTCTTGATTAATATAGCCACGAACAGCCGTTTCTATCCAACTCTGATCTAATTCATCTGGTAATAAACCTTCTTCACGAATTTTGTTAATTAGATAAATTCCTGCATTTGCATGAATTTGTTCATCTGTAGAAGTCCAAGCAATAATATTTGCTGTGTTTTTCATTAAACCATCAAAGCGAGTAAAGGCCAAAATGTTTGCAAATTTCGAGAATAAAGAGCTATCTTCTATGACCAACGCAAAAAACAATAGTTTCTCAACAATTGATTTGCTCTCATCGCGCATAATTTCTCCTACAAATGTGTTATAACTTTTAAAAATAGGGTTTTGTAAAGCTATATTAAACTCATCTAAATAACCATTTACCTCTAAAATACGCGAATATGCTTCGCTATGTCTAAATTCACATTCTGCAAAAGTAGCTCCTAAACCATTTAATTCTGGTTTTGGAAAATAGTGATACAAATCTCCCCAAAAACCTTTCACAGCAACTTCAATTTGAGCAATTGATAAAATTGAACGTTTGTGAATTTCACGTTTGACATCATCTAAATTTGCATGATAATCTTGGATATCTGACGTAAAATCAACTTCGCTATGTACCCAATATGCTTTTTGAATTGCTTCTGTAAAGGTTAAAATTTCAGGATATTCAAACGGTTTATAATTTACTCTTTTATCAAAAATAGACATAGTTTTTCGGACTTTTTAGATTAATAAATATTGGTAAAAACGATTTTACTTGAAGAAAAAAAATAAAGTTGGTTGTTCTATTTTTTTTACAAATTGAACCTCAATAGGGTTACATTTTCGTTTCAATTACTCATCGATTCTTTCAAAATTAAGATAAGATTTTACAATTAAAAATTTTCGAATCTTAAAAATTAAAAAGGTTATTAACAAGTTGTTAATTACTTGTATATCAATAAATTATTTTCTTTTTTTTATTCGTTATAATTTAATAATTTTTATCAAAATAATAACTATAACTTCTATTAATTTTCTATAATTTAACATAAAAAAATAAGCAAGCCTTGTTGTAGACTTGCCTAAAAGAATATAATTAAATTCTAAATTTTATCTTGCAATATTAACTGCTCGGGTTTCACGAATTACAGTCACACGAACTTGACCTGGGTAAGTCATCTCGTTTTGAATTTTATCAGAAATCAAGAAAGATAATTCAGCTGCTTTTGTATCATCAACTTTATCACTTTCTACAATCACACGCAACTCACGACCAGCTTGGATTGCGTATGCTTTTTCTACACCATCAAAATTAAGAGCCGTAGCTTCTAAATCTTTTAGACGTTGCATATACGATTCCACAACTTGACGACGAGCACCTGGACGAGCACCAGAAATCGCATCGGCAACTTGTACAAGTGGAGAAATTAAAGAAGTCATCTCTACTTCGTCGTGGTGAGCTCCAATTGCATTAATTACATCTGGATGTTCTCCATATTTCTCTGCCCATTGCATACCTAAAATTGCGTGAGGCAATTCAGATTCTTGCTCCGGAACTTTACCAATATCGTGTAATAAACCTGCACGTTTCGCTAACTTAGGATTCAATCCTAATTCTGCAGCCAAAGTTCCTGCTAAATTTGCCACCTCGCGAGAGTGTTGTAACAAGTTTTGACCATAAGAAGAACGATATTTCATACGTCCAACTATACGAACCAAATCTTTGTGTAAACCGTGGATTCCTAAATCTAAAATTGTTTTCTTACCAACTTCAATGATTTCGTCCTCGATTTGTTTTGTTGTTTTCGCAACAACTTCCTCAATACGAGCTGGATGAATACGTCCATCTGTTACTAAACGGTGCAAAGATAAACGAGCAATTTCACGACGAACAGGATCGAAACAAGAAAGGATAATCGCTTCTGGCGTATCATCTACAATCACCTCAACACCTGTTGCAGCCTCGATTGCACGAATATTACGTCCTTCACGACCAATAATACGTCCTTTGATTTCATCAGACTCTATATTAAATACAGAAACAGCATTTTCAATTGCTTGCTCTGTTCCAATACGTTGAATAGAAGAAACGACAATTTTACGAGCTTCATTTTTTGCATCCAATTCAGCCTCTTCCATAATTTCTTGGATATGAGCTTGCGCTTTTGTTCTCGCTTCATCTTTTAAGACTTCAATCAGTTCAGCACGAGCTTCATCAGCAGAATAATTCGAAATTTTCTCAAGGATTTCTACTTGTTTTTTATGCATCGTATCCACTTCTTTTTGCTTAATATTAAGCTTTTCTGTACGTGCTTGTATATTTCCTTTCTCAGATTTAATCTGATCTTTTTGTTTCTGAATTTCTGCTAAGTCCGTTTTGATTCTCTCTTCACGTTCTTTTACTTTAAGCTCAGCATCAGCTACTTTTCTTTCACGTTGATTTACTACCTCTTCGTGTTTAGATTTTAATTCTAAAAATTTTTCTTTGGCTTGAAAAATTTTCTCTTTTTTAATGGCTTCACCATCTTTCTCAGCATCATTAATCAAATTTTGTGCTTTGCGAGTTGCTTCGTCAATCAGTTCTTGATTTTGTTTATCAACTGATTTTTTTGATAAAAAATATCCTACCGCTGCACCTATGATTAATGTAACAATTGCAATAATTATTGTCATAATTGGGTCCATAGATTATGTAATGTTTATATATAAAAAAACCTACATTAGTAAAGTATGTTTTGAGTTAACTCCTGTAAACAGGATTTGAGTTAGTCCGTCAGTCAAGTATCCGCTGTCAAATAAATGAACCTAAAAGGTTGCGGCCCGCTTTCCGAACGGTGTTCACTCGGTAACAAAACTAGTGTTGAGTTAACCAAAATAGCTAGAACTAATGTAGGAATATTGTTTAGTGGACAGTTTCATAACTGTCAGAACTTCTCTTATTTTGCGATTGACTGATCAATCAATTCCAATAACTTCGAAATGCGCTCTGTTGTCATTTCTTCATTATCTTTCACCTGCTTTTTCAACTTTGCTTCACGTAAAGCTAACTGAATTGTCACCATTGCAAGTGCGTCTTGTTTGTCAGAAACAGCGTACTTTTGTTCAAATTGTTTCAAAATACCATTTATTTCTTCTGCACAAGAAAGTAACATTTCTTCCTCGTCAGAATTAATCGTCATTGGGTAATGACGTGAAGCAATTTTTATCTCAATTCGTTGAGTTGACATTCTTTTTATTAATTATTTGTTTTAATTTGAGCGATGCAAGTATCGACTTCTTTTATTAATTTGTTCATTCTTTGCTTCATCATTTGTTTGTACTCCTGATTTCCACTCATTGCATTTACGACTTTTAATCGTTTTACCTCCTCATTTAAATTTAAATTATTCGCTTGCGAATCTCTCAATTTATTTTTTAATCTGGCATTTTCTTCTTTCAACGAATTGATTTCATTTTGCAATTTTTCCAATTCTTGTATCGAGTTTTCAGCGCCTTTCAATATATCTTTATAATTCCCAAGTTGGCCTAAAACACTTAAAACTTTGTTTTCAAGTTCATTAAATTTTACCATTTTTTCCATCTCCTGAGAATTTCAATTATTCTAGCTTCTATTGCAAAAATAGTATTTTTTTGCTTCTAATCAATAGAAAAACCTAAATATTATCAGTTTTTTCTTATTCATTTGACAAATAGAGATTTACTTAGTTTTTTGTTTTGATTCTCTTATTCTTCACAATTCTTCCACCATACTTAATTCCAAAAATCAAAAACAATACCGAAAGAATAGTTGGTAGAAATTGACAAAAAATAATCAAAATTGATTTGAAATAATACATTCCATCTTGCCAACTTTGTTTTAGCTCATATCCTAAATTGATTTTTCTATATGCTTTCAAATCTGTTTGTGGTAAAATATTCGTTACAACTTGTGGTTCTTCAGACAATCGATAAGCAATTGTTGCATAAGTTATCGCATCATTTATCAACGATTTGTTCACTTTATTTTCGATTTGTTTCGAGATTTTCATTGCTTTATTTTGCTCATTCTTCAGCTCGTTTTCATATTTCTCAAAGGTCATTTCTTCATTATTAATCAAAATATGATCGATAATTATTCCTTTCTCCACTGCAAATTTGACATGTTCTCGCAATTTGTTTGATGGCACTTTTAATTCAATCAAATAAGAACGTTGAATTTTATCTATTTTCTTAACGCTTTCTTCAGATAATCCAATTTTATCCGAATCTAAAATTTGATTATTCATTTCGCTGTTCAACACAAAGCCATTCAACGAAATTGCATTTTCTTCGATCTGAATTGCATCTTTCATTGCATCTTTCACTTTCATTTCAATCAAAGCATTCGATTTAAAAACCTTTCCTTCTACTTCTGGATTTGTAGCATTAGAAATCTCAACTTCTTCTTTTATATCCACAGCCAATTCTGCATTACTTTCTGAACTCTTATATTGTTTACAACTTGTGATTGAAGCAACTATAAAAAGTGCTAAAATAATTTTTCTCATAATGATGTTTTTAAGTTTGATTTAAAATTAGTTGCATCATTTTTAGTCATTAACCAAAATCCTTTTCTTTTACTTGTTTATTATTTTACAATTACAAACAATTGATAGTCTTTTATTTAAATTTATTTTACAAAGATTTATCTTGAAATTATTTTCAGAAATTCAAAAGATTAAAGATGTTTGTAAAAGATTTAGTTTATTTTTAACTAATTTGTTAATTTTTGAAAAGAAAAAATGAAAGTGATTAAGCCAATTTTCCTAAACTTATTACTAAGTTCTGTTGTTTTTGGACAACGAACTGAACAACCAAAATCTGAAACATATCCAAAAAACATATTCCAAAATCCTTTAGAAATCACCAATTATTTGGCTGGTAATTTTGGAGAATTACGTACCAATCATTTCCACGCTGGACTTGATATCAAAACGCAACAAAGAGAGGGTTTAAAAGTAAAAGCTGTTGGAGACGGTTATATTTCCCGTATTAATATTTCTCCTACAGGTTATGGAAATGCTCTTTATATCGATCATCCAAATGGATATACTTCTGTTTATGCACATTTAAGAGAATTTACTCCCGAATTGCAAGAATATGTACGCAAACAACAATATGCAAATGAAACGTTTAAAATAGAATTACATCCTAAGCCAAATGAACTTCCTATTAAAATGGGTGACTTGATTGCTCTTTCGGGAAATACAGGAGGGTCTGGAGGTCCACATTTACATTTCGAGATTCGTGATACCAAAACAGAAGAACCTATTAATCCTTTTTACTTCGGTTTTGATTTACCAGACACTCGAAAACCATCTATTTTAGGTTTGTATGCTTATCCTATTTATGGCGATATTAATCAAAAAACAAATCGAGTTATTGTAGCAAATGGTGGAACAATTTCCGCCTCGGGCGCAATTGGTTTTGGTGTAAAAGCCTATGATAAACATAATGGAGCAGAAAATAATAATGGAGTCCATCAAATTAATATTTATGTGAATGATGAACCGATTTATACTTTTACTTCAAATCGTTTTTCATTTGATGAAGCACGAGCTATAAATAGTGTTTGTGATTATAGCGATATTCAGAAAAATAATAGTTGGGTGTATCAAGGATTTGTGAAAGATGGAAATCCTATTAGAATGTATTCAAACTTAAAAAATAATGGAATTTTAGAGCTTGAAGACGGAAAATCATATAAAGTAAGAATTGAAGTTTCTGATTATGCAGGAAATTTATCTTCGCAATCTTTTACTGTGAATGGGAAAGCTTTTATCGATTCTGCAAAACTTTCTGAAACAAATCCAATATTATGGAACAAAGAAAATCATTTCAAATCTGATGGAATCGAAATATTTTTTCCTAAAAATATTTTTTATGAAGATTTTGATTTAGCTTATAAATTTTCGAATGGTAAACATTGGGTTGGAAATTATTATATGCCAATTCATCAAACCTATACTTTGGCAATTGAACCAACTGCAGATATTCCAACCGCGCAATTGGACAAAGCTGTTATTATCCGAGAGTATCAAAAAAGAGGCACATGGAAAAAAGATTATTTGACAACAGAACTTAAAAATGGAAAGCTTGTTACTAATCCAAAAGATTTTGGTGTTTTTTCTATTATGCTTGATAATACTAAACCAACAATTACTCCGTTAAATATCAAATCAGAAAGTCAATTTACTCAAGCTAATAGCATTATCAAATTTACAATTGATGATGTTCATTCTGGAATAAAGGACTATAAAGCTTATATAGATGGTAAATGGGTTTTAGCTGAATATGATCAAAAAATCAAACGATTGACAATTAATTTGAATAAAGAACAAATATCAGTTGGCGACCATCAATTAGAATTAAACGTGAAAGATGAAAAAAACAACACAGCAACGTACTCTACAACATTCAAAAAGATTTCTTAGTACCATAAGTTTATCTCTTTTGGGTGGAATTTTATTTGCACAAACAGCGCAAATTAATGGTAAAGTTGTCGACGAAAATAGAACTCCAATTAGTGAAGCAGAAATTATTATAAATGATCAATCTTATTTTACAGATCAAAATGGTAATTTCAAAATTGACATTCCATCCAACGAGTCAATTACTGTAACTTTTAACAATAATGGATATCATTCGTTTGCGCAAACTTTTACATTAAAAGACAAAAATAAAAAAGAAATATTTGTTCAATTAGTTCCTGATCAAACTAATGCTATCCAATTAGGAGAAGCTGTTGTTTCTTTTCAATCGAATAAAAACAAACCGTTACAAAGCACAGTATTAAGTGCTTCACAAATGCAACAAGGCCCCAGTCTAACAGGAGGAGTTTCTGATTTATTGAAAACTTTACCTTTCGTAAATTCAAACACAGAATTGAGTTCACAGTACATGGTTCGTGGAGGAAATTATGACGAAAATTTAATCTATGTTAACGGCATTGAAGTTTATAAACCTCAACTTATTCGTGCTGGAGAACAAGAAGGTTTAGGTTTTGTAAATCCTGCTATGACAGAATTTATTAACTTTTCTGCTGGAGGTTGGGAAGCTAAATATGGAGATAAAATGTCTTCTGTTTTAGATGTTACTTATAAACGCCCTAAAAAATTCGAAGGACAATTAGAGGCTAGTTTGATGGGTGGAAGTTTAACACTAGGAGGAGCTTCTAAAGATAAAAAACTCTCAGCAATTGTTGGTGCTCGTTATCAAAATAGAAATCTAATTTTAAACACCTTAAAAGGTGATACCAATTTTAATCCAGAATATTACGATGTACAAGCTAATATCAATTATAAATTAAATGACAAATGGAATGTTGCTTTTTTAGGAACTATGTCGCGCTCGCGTTACGAAATGTTTCCTATAAAACGTGATACTTATATCAATACAATGGATAATCCACTGTTATTAACAGTTCATTACAATGGTAAAGAAGACGATAAATTTGCTACAGAAACAGGAAGTTTATCTTTTACGTATCAACCAAACTCTAAATTAGATTTAGCTTTAGACGTCTTTGCTTATCATTCAAAAGAACGTGAATATTTCGATATACAAGGTTCTTATTTCATATCAGATGTAGACAAAAACGGAAATGTAATTTCTACCAACGATGTTGGCTCTCAAATCGATCATGCTCGAAATAATTTTGATGCTTTAGTAGCAGGAATTCAACATAAAGGAAAATATAAAATTAACGGGAACAATAATATAGAATGGGGAATAAAATTTCAACAAGAAGATATTCGTGATTTATTGGGAGAATGGCAAGCAATAGATTCTACAGGATATATTGTAAACCAAAATCCAGAAAACGGGTTGAACTTAAGTTACTATGTTAACTCAAAAAATAATTTAAAAACTAATCGTTTTTCTGGTTATGCACAATACACAAGCAAATTTATGTGGAATGATGCAAAAGTGTTATTCAATGCAGGAGTACGTGCCGCTTATTGGGATTTCAATGAAGAAACGACTGTTTCACCTCGTGCTCAGATAGCTGTTAAACCAGATTGGGAAAGTGATATGTTATTCCGTTTTTCAACAGGATTATATTACCAACCTCCTTTCTATCGTGAAATTCGTCGTTTAGATGGTTCTTTGAATGATAAAGTAAAATCACAACAATCAATACATTTTATTCTTGGAAACGATTACGAATTTAAGTGGATGGATCGTCCGTTCAAATTAACAACTGAGGTTTATTACAAAATCTTAAACGATTTGAATCCGTATTATGTGGACAATGTGAGAATTCGGTATACGGCAGATAACAACTCGAAAGGTTATGCGTATGGGCTTGATATGCGTTTATTTGGACAGTTTGTCCCTGGTATAGATTCTTGGTTCTCGGCTTCATATGCACGTGCTTATCAAAATATTGATGATAAAGGAAATATTCCATTACCAACAGATCCGCGTTTCAAATTATCGGCATTTTTCCAAGATTATATGGAATTTTTACCATCTTTTAAAGTGAATGTGAATTTGATTTACGCTTCTGGTTTACCTAACGGAGCTCCACAATTTGCAGATCCATATAATTATCAAACAACGTTGACAGATTACAAACGTGTGGATATCGGTTTTGTAAAAGAAATTATCAATCAAAAAGAATTGAAACCATCAAAAGGAACATTTTGGAGTAATTTCAAAGAAATTTCGATTGGTGTAGATGTCTTTAATGTGTTTGATATTAAAAACGAAATCAGTAACTCATGGATTCGCGACGTAAATTCGAGTGCAGTTTACACAATGCCAAATTATTTGACAGGACGTTTCTTTAATGGAAAAATTAATTTTAAGTTTTAAAACTATTCAAAATTAATATTAGGATAAATTAATTCTAATTGACAATGGATTTTCAAAAATATATCGGTTATATCATCATTCCAATTATATTTATTTTTTCAATTTTACCTATTTTTTTCATGAACAAGAAAATAGGTAAAATAAAATATTTAAAGACTTATAGTTTTATATTTTGGTTATTTTCATTTTTATTATATTTTGTATCATTAAATGAAAGCTTTGAAAATAAAAATTTAAAAGGTTTTACTTTTTTAAATTTTTGATAAAACTTTAGAATATTATTTTTTATGGATTTTACTTCCATTTTGGATATTTTCAATTATATCAGGAATACTAACTCCATTTATTTTATATTTAAAAAGTAAGAATAATAAAAGAAACAACGTATACTAATTTTTTCCAAAAAAAATGGAAAGACAAAAAGATAAGCGAAGATAATTGTAAAGAATAAAATGATTTTTTTAACACGCTTTTTGTCAAGTTGAATTCATTTCAACTTCGCATTCTCAAAGTAAAGCTACTAAAACAAGTTCAGAATGACACTTAGGATATAAAAAATAAATTTGTTAAACTATTAATATAATCTATCAAAACTCAAATCAAAAAAACTTTATACATTTACCGAAGCACTTCTCGCGACAGAAGTGCTTCTTTTTTATTTAAAATCTGACAAAACGACACATAATGGGCATTGGCAAACTATTTGATTCAATCAGAAACAAAAAAACTAATAAGAATATGTCTGACCAAAATATACACGAAGAATTAGAGAACGACAATCTTCAAGAAAACGTTCAAGAGAGTGATAACACTGTGGAACAGCCACAGGAAGAAACTGCTGGAAAGTCAGAATTAGAAATTGCTAAGGAACAATTAGCAAAAGAAAAAGACCAATATTTACGTTTATTTGCAGAGTTTGACAACTTCAAAAAACGTACTTCGCGCGAACGCATGGATATTTTCAAAACAGCAAATAAAGAGGTAATCACTTCATTATTGCCTGTTTTAGATGATTTTGGGCGCGCAATCAATCAAATTGAAAAATCTGGAGACGATAACTTACTTCAAGGAGTTGAATTGATCAATAATAAATTAGTAGAAACGTTACGCGGAAAAGGTCTGAAAGAAATGGAAGTAAAGCCTGGAGACGATTTCAACACAGATATACACGAAGCAATTACTCAAATTCCTGCTCCAACAGAGGATTTGAAAGGTAAAATTGTAGATGTTGTAGAAACGGGTTATTTATTAAATGATGTGGTTGTTCGCTACGCTAAAGTTGTTGTTGGATTATAATTTAGATTAAGAAAATGTCATCAAAAAGAGATTATTACGAAATATTGCAGGTCGAAAAATCTGCAACATCAGAACATATCAAGAAAGCTTATCGTAAACTTGCCATCAAATATCACCCTGACAAAAATCCTGGTGACAAAGAGGCAGAAGATAAATTTAAAGAAGCTGCAGAAGCTTACGAAGTTTTAAGCGACGACAACAAACGTGCACGTTACGATCAATTCGGACATGCAGGAATGAGCGGAGCTGCTGGCGGAGGATTCGGCGGTGGCGGAGGAATGAATATGGAGGATATTTTCTCTCATTTCGGCGATATCTTTGGAGGCGGAGGATTCGGTGGTGGATTTGGAGGTCAATCACGTGGTCCTCGTCGAATGAAAGGTTCTGATTTGCGTATTCGCGTAAAATTGAACTTAGAAGAAATGGTTAACGGTTGCGAAAAGAAAGTAAAAGTTAAACGTTTCAAACAAGCAGATGGCGTTACATCTAAAACATGTCCATCTTGTGGCGGTTCTGGACAACAAGTTCGTGTTACCAACACATTTTTAGGACAAATGCAAACTGCTACAACTTGTGGAACTTGTCAAGGAATAGGAAAAGTTGCAGATAAAATTCCTTCGGGAGCAAATAATCAAGGATTAATCAAAGTTGAGGAAACAATCGACCTTAAAATTCCAGCTGGAGCAAGAGAAGGAATTCAATTGCAAGTTCGCGGAAAAGGTAACGATGCACCTTTTGATGGTATTCCTGGTGACTTACTTGTTTTGATTGAAGAAGAAGAACACGATACATTGAAACGTGATGGAAACAACTTACATTTTGATTTGTATGTTTCTATTCCGGATGCTGTTTTAGGTGCTTCAAAAGAAATTCCGACTGTTAATGGAAAAGTAAAAATTAAAATTGACAAAGGAACTCAATCAGGGAAAGTATTACGTTTAAAAGGTCAAGGTTTACCTGACTTGAATGGTTACGGAAAAGGTGATTTATTTGTTCATGTTAACATTTGGACACCAACTCATTTATCGAAAGACCAAGAAGCGTATTTTGAAAAAATGAGAGACGATGATCATTTCTCACCTGAACCTTCTAAAAATGAAAAATCATTCTTTGAACGTGTAAAAGATATGTTTCAGTAATTGAAAATTTTAATACTTTTATTATATAACATCCAGATATTCTCTGGATGTTTTTGTTTCATATAAGTAGATATTCTGTGTATTTATATATTTTTATGTTAATTTTTAGTCATTTAATAAAAAAAAGAATAACTTTATTAACAAATTAATAACACTATACAAATGAAGAAAAATTTTACTCTTATCTTCTCAGCGTTTTTGTTATCAATGACAGCTCAAGCACAAAATGCTGAGCATTTAATTGATAATTATCAATTGCAGAGATCGGGTAACAATGTCGAGTACAAATTTGTACAAACGATTAATGACGAAAAAGACCAAACTCAGAGGGTATTTACACAAAGAACATTTCAAGGTATCCCTGTCTACAACAGTTATACTACTTATTTAATTAAAAATAACCAAGTTGTTTCTGCTTTAGCATCTGACGGTTTTAATTCTAATTTCAAAACAGCAGATGTAACTCCTACACTCAACCTCAATCAAGCTCTTAATAACATTGCTCACTCTGAAGGTTTAAAACTTATTACAGAAGAATCTTCTCAGGACTATGGCGTTCATTTTACAAAAGAAGAAACTTCAGAATTGGTTTATTATATAGATAAAGACCAAAAACCTGTTTTAAGCTATGCTTTATCATATCGTTTATTAAAAGAAAATCAAAATGATATTATACATATCATAGTTGATGCAAAAAATGGAAATATTTTAGATAAACATAATACCACTCTAACTTGTAATTTTGATCATGGAGCTTTCCACAACGAAAATTTAGCAACTTTTAATAAAGCTGATTGGTACTGGTTATATGATGATGTTAACAATGCTGCTTCTCCGCAATACAATGTTTATAAATTACCTTTAGAAGCTCCTAATAAAGGTGATCGATCATTTGCTGATTTGTCAGTTTCTAACACAGTTGCTTCGCCTAATGGTTGGCACAATATAGCAGAAGGTTCCATAAAAACAAGAACAGAAGGAAACAATGTAAGAGCTGTTCGTGATCATGAATCGATAGGTTACAAAACTTATAACTCTAGTACAAATAAGGTTACAATTGATGACAAAGATTATGTAGATGGAGGAAGTAATTTAAATTTTGATTTTCCTGTAGACTTTAAAATAGACCCATATAAAAATTGGCAAGCAGCTACTACAAATTTATTCTATATGAATAATATGATGCATGATATTCTTTATAATTATGGTTTTACAGAAGAAAATGGAAACTTTCAAAAAGATAATTACAATAAAGGAGCTCTAGGAAATGATGATGTAGTAGCCTTAGCTCAAACAGGTATGAGCATCGGAGTCACAAATAACGCGACTTTTGCAACTCCTGCAGATGGAAGATCTCCTCGTATGGCAATGTATTTATGGAATCCTCCAGCAGATGCTGATATAAATCCATTAACAATTAATTCCCCTTCGACAATTGCAGGAAATTTAAGCGTTTCATTTGCTGAATTTGGTGCAGATTTACCTACAACTCCTATAACTAAAGATTTAGCTTTAGTCCGTAAAAGTGAAACAGATGGTACAGCATATGACGGATGTGGTACAATTACAAACTCTACTGAAATTACAGATAAAATAGCTGTAGTATACAAAGGAGGAAACTGTGATTATGTTTTTAAAGCTAAAGCCGCACAAAACGCTGGAGCTAAAGCTATTATTATTGTTAACAATATTAGTGGAAATTTAGCTATAACCGGTAGTGACCCTACTATTAACATTCCTGTTGTTGGGCTTACTCGAATGAATGGTGATAAAATAAAAAAAGAATTAGAAAATGGAGTAACTGTAAATGCTTCACTACAACATAAAGACATTCCTTATTCTGATGGTAGTTTCGACAATGGTATTATTGCACATGAATATGGACATGGTGTATCAAATAGACTAACAGGACCTATAACAAATGCAGGATGTCTAAGTAACCTTGAACAAATGGGAGAAGGTTGGTCTGATTTTTTTGCTTTAATGCTAACCCAATTACCAGGAGATACTGGTACTACAAAAAGAGGAATAGGTACATTTGTTAAAAATCAACCTAAAGATGGAGCTGGAATTCGTCCTACAGTTTATTCAACAGATATAGCTGTTAATCCAGCTAAATATAGTTTCTTAAAAAATTATGGTAATTCTGATTCTCCACATAACACAGGATATGTTTGGGCATCTATGCTTTGGGATATAAACTGGAAAATGATTAATAAATATGGTTTTTCACCAGATTTATATAATGGTAAAGCAGGAAACAATATGACCCTTCAATTAGTAATGACAGGTCTTAAATTACAACCATGTTCTCCTGGATTCGTTGATGGACGTGATGCTATATTAAAAGCTGACGAACAATTAAACAACGGTGCTAATAAATGTGACATTTGGCAAGCATTCTCTGACAGAGGTTTAGGTTATAGCGCAGACCAAGGTAGTCCTTATAGTAGAATTGATGGAACTGAAGCTTTTGATATGCCTCCTAAAGAAGTTTTAAATTGTGACTTATCGACAAATGAACTAAAAGCTTCTACTTTACAAATGTATCCAAACCCTGCTAAAGATATGGTTTACATTATAGATAAATCTATCAAAAATGATATCAAAGTTGACATTGTTGATATGACTGGAAAAGTTGTTTCTTCTAAAACTGTAAAATTTGATGGACAAAAAGGAAGTGTTTCAACTGAACATTTACCAAAAGGAGTATATATCTTAAAATTCGAAACAGATAATGGAATTGTTACTAAAAAATTAATCAAAAACTAATTTTTAAAACAATTAAACATAAAAAAAGCCGACTCAATTGAGTCGGCTTTTTTTATGTTTAATTAAATATTAATTTATAATTACCTTACTAGATTGTGTTTTTGTTTTAACAATGTAAACACCTTTTGGTAATTTATTCAACCTAACTTTAGTATTATTATTAACATTTTGAATTGTTTGTACTAATTCACCATTAATACTAAAAACTTGAATAGTTTCATTTTTTTCAATTCCACTAATAACAAACTCGTGATTCTTTACTGGATTTGGAGAAATAACCAACTTATTATTTTGTTTTACTATTTCATTCGTTCCTAATTTTTCGTAACAAGTCCAAGATAAATTATCAAAAGAAACTCTATTATTTGAAGTTTCATCAACTAACTCTATTACAACATCTCCTTCAACATTAATATTTTCTATAGTTGTTGTTTTCGCTTTGTTAGAATAAGGAATTTGACCTTTTACTTCACCATTAATTTTTAGAGTATAAAATCCATCAGAATCGGCAAAAGGAAGATACGTTTTTACAGATAAAGAACCTATTCCACCTGAGATTGTAGAAGATTTTAAAGTTCCTTTTCTAATACAAATTGCTTTGTTATTATCTCCATCAATATAAATTTGTCTATCTGTTCTTGCATTTGTTGCAGTCCAAATTATTCCTCTATTCGTCCAAGTTCTATCCGTATAAGATGATGCTGGAGGTGTGCTACCTGTAGAAGGAATATTTTCGAAATCTTCTGTACCACAAGAAGTACCCTCTCCTGTACCTCCGCCTGGATTAGATTCTTTAGTTGTTACTTCAATTGATTGACTATTGTCTGATTTATTTCCTGCAGCATCTTTTGCAACTACATAAAAAGAATATGTAGTAGATGAAGCTAGTCCAGAAATAATTCCATTATTAGAAAAAACTGAAGAATTATAAGCATTATTTACATAAATATCATAACCACTTACTGCTACATTATCTGTTGAAGCAGTCCATGTTAGAGCTACACTAGTAGTAGTAATATTTGATGATGCTAAATTTGTTGGTGTAGATGGTTTTTCTGTATCCGTTTCACTACCTCCTTCTCCATTAAATGATTCTGGCCAGGTATTTTGAGCTTTAGGTCCGCCCCAAATAACAGTTGCTAAATACGGATTGTCAATAAATGGATTTCTATTTCCTTGCACATTTGCAACAACATTATTTCTTTGTATTTCAAATTGAGATACAGGATCTTCTACATTCCATTTCAAAAGAATATCAGGAAAATCAGAAGAATATGTACTTGGTCCATACGTAATATTAAGAGGTAATGCTCTCGAATTATATCTTACATACATATACATCAAAATTCTAGCAACATCTCCTTTCCATTCTTCCCCTGGATACCAACCTCCACGGCTAGTTTTTGTAGCCATAACACCAATACCATCATCAAAAAGTAAATTTCCTCTTGTACTATTCAATGTAACATCAGCTGGACGTAAATGATGTCCATCTGATCCTGGTCCAGAAGTTCCTAAATTTGGAGTCCCTTTAGATTTTGCATAGACATGCTCTCTATTCCAAGATCCAGAATAAGAACGGCTTCTTTGATGTGTTCCAGAACTTTGAGATCCATACATTAATAATAAATTAGATGGATTCTGAGGATCAGCATCACTTGTTTTAAATAAGTTTGCTAAACCTGCCGAATAAGAAACGTTTTGTTTATGAGTATCGCTAATTAATTTTGCAACATCATTTTTTAACTCGTTTTTTGTTTTAGTAAAGTTAATGCTTGAATAATACGCTGGAGCCTTTTGAGCTTGTGCGAATAATGCTAAAGCAAATGATAAAAATGTAAATTTCAATTTCATTTTAATAACAATTATTTATTTAATAGTATAACTTCCTTATTTTCATAAGAAAGTCTTAATGTGTAATTTTTCATCATAAAAGGAATTTGTTTTGCAAATTCCAAAAAATAGATTTTTCCAAATTGATAAAATCTCGCATTTACTTCTTCTTTCAAATATATAGAAGTAACATTAACTTCTATTTCATTGATTAAAAATGGCTTTTCTAACCAACTTATATTTTGTTCTTCAAAACAAAATACATCTGTAAAAAGACCTGGATGATTTTTCCCTTGACCTACAAAAATTATGTTTTCGCGTTCATCAATTCCAATCACATAAACAGGAAATTCTTTTCCACTAATATTTAAGCCTTTTCGTTGTCCAATTTCAAATTTCTCTATTCCAGAATGCTCTCCCACAATAAAACCATCAAACAAAGAATAATTTCGTTGGCTTATCTTCCAAAAAAGCTCCTCTTCTTTTGATTGAAAAGATGGTTTTTCTATATTATAAATAGGAGAATTTCTTGGAATCTCTACAATTTGACCTATTTTCACTTTATTTTATTTATCTCATTACAAAAAAAGAAAGATAACAAAGATAAAATGTTAATGTTAATTAAAAGTTAATAATAGAAGTTTTATTTTTAAACTATTAACATCTTATGAACAAAAAAAGGGATTTCTAATTGAAATCCCTTTTTTTGTATTTTAAAATCTTTTAATGACTATGTGTGTTAGCTTCACCAACTGAACCTTCACGGTCATACGAACAACAAGAAGGTAAATTTCCATATACTTTTTCTTCTGCACGTTTATTATCAGTATCATGTCCAACCGCTACTACAGCGTTTTCTACATCATCCACTTTACTCTTCTTTTCATTCAATATGATATGTAAATTTTGTGTATTACTATCCCATTCAGCAGATTTTACACCTTTTACACCATAAGCTGCTTTTTCTATACGATCTTTGCATTGTCCACAATTTCCTTTAACATGTAAATCATGTTTTGCATTTTTATTTTGTGCTTGCACGCTAATCCCTAAAGTCGCAATCAAAGCAAAGGCTAATAATTTTTTCATTTTTTAATTTATTTTTTATGATTTATTATTTTAAATTAAATCTTAATCCAGCATAATACATTTGTCCAAAAATTGGCGCATAAACAATAGAACTATCGAAATTTGAACCAAATGGATTATCAGCTCCTAAAATTACACGATGTTGCTGATAATTCGTTACATTTTCTCCTCCAACATATACTTCGAAACGTTTTGAAAAAACACGTGTAATCTGGAAATTAATTGTTCCAAATGGATTCGAATATTCATTCAATTGATTTTCTGGTAAATTATCCGATGTATTTGGTAAACGCTGTTTTCCAATCCAATTATATGTTACATCAAAACGCCAATTTCTTCCATTTCTTTCATGTGTTTCATATTCAAGATTTGTAAAGAAACGATGCTTCGCTTGCAATGGACGTTCTAATTTTCCGTTTTCATAATCGGTTGCTATATCATAATATTTATATGATGCTCTAATTTTGAAATGCGTAAATGGATTATAATTAAAATCGAATTGGAACGAATTTGCATAAGAATCACCTTCTAAATTATAAAATCTCACTTGACGAGCCGAATAATCAATATCCGTTACAATTTGATTTTGAAAATCTGTTCGATAAAAATCTGCTGTAACATCAGCATTTTTTCCAAATAATTTGAATTCTTGTGTTACGCTAAATCCATAATTCCATGCAATTTCTGGATCTAAACCATATGTTTTTCCATTTCCATCGCCCAAAATATTAAATTGTCTTGAAGAAGCAAATAAATTCTGATTTTCTGCAAATATATTATTGATTCGTTTTCCACGACCAACCGACGCTTTTATTGTTGTTCCTTTTACAGGTGTATAACGCGTATGCAAACGAGGTGTTAAGAAAAATCCCATTCGATTATGATAATCTCCACGAAGTCCAGCAATCATATTGAAATTCTTCATATTATCAAACGTATATTCGAAAAATGCTCCTGCAGAATTATCAATTCGATCATAATTCGCATCAGTCGGAAGTGCTACAAATTCCTTGAATTTATCGTACGTAAAACTCGCTCCTGTAGAGAATTTATTTTTTGTATTGCTAATAATCGAACTAAAAATATAGTTGGAATAAAAACTTTGTTGCTCAATATCATATTGATTCAATCCAAAGTAAGAATCTTGTTTATGATAACTAAACGCCGTTTGCAATCCCATACTTTGATAAGGCATTTCAGGAAAAACATAACCAATTTTTGATGAAATATCTACACGATTTGTATTGATTTCTGATCCCCAATAATTTGTTGTTAATTTGTCTCGATCTTTATCAAAATCAACTTGTCCTGCTTGTTTTGTATCATTCAAATATCTTGCAGATAAAAATCCAACCCAACCTTTTTCTAAGTTTTGATATTGCCAACGATTCATCACATTAACTTGATGTCCAAGCGGATTATCTAAAAACCCATCATCGTTCATATCATTCTTCGAAACGCGTGCATTTCCATGCATAAACAAAGAAGTACTCCATTTATCATTCAATTTTTTGTTCAAATGCACATTCCCTTCGAAGCGCGAATCTGTAGAACCATAAAGATTCACAAACAACGGAATATCATTTGAAGGTTTGATTAATTCTGTATTAATCTGCCCAGAAATACTTTCATAACCATTAATCACCGTTCCCGCACCTTTCGTCACCTGAATACTTTCTACCCAAGTTCCTGGCGTAAAACTAAGCCCAAAAGCTTGCGAAGCTCCACGAACATTTGGTATATTTTCT
Source organism: Empedobacter tilapiae (assembly GCF_004785645.1). Taxonomy (GTDB): domain Bacteria; phylum Bacteroidota; class Bacteroidia; order Flavobacteriales; family Weeksellaceae; genus Empedobacter; species Empedobacter tilapiae. The sequence goes on from NZ_SRPE01000013.1 coordinate 73,979, forward strand.
TCTGCAATCAAAATATAAGGAGAGGTTAAACCCAACATTTTAATTTGCTTATTTCCCGTTACAGCATCCGAAAAATTGACATCAATAGAAGGATTTGTTTCAAAAGATTCGGCTAAATTACAACAAGCTGCTTTCAACAATTCCTTTCCTGTCATTGTCGTCATATTGGTTGCAAACTTCGATTTTTTAAGCGAACTACTTGTATCACGAACCACAACTTCATTCAACGAAGTATCCCCAAAATGATCTTTTACATTAATTGTAATGTTTTGAAATTCGTCTTTTAATTCCTTAAAAGTTGTCGTTTCATTGTCATAAAAAACACCTAAGATTGAAGTTGGTTGATAATTTTCGATCTCAAAATTTCCTTTATCATCTGTGATAACAGAAATATCTGACGATTGCCAAAACACTTCTGCTCCAATGATTGGTTGTTGATTTTGATCTGTAATTTTCCCCTTTAATGTAGATTGCGCGTAAGATAACGCAGCACTTAGTATAAATACTGAAGTGAATATTTTTTTCATTTTTACGATTTAAGGCATTATGCCTATTTATTATTGTGTACTTGTTGATTAAATTTTCATCAAATACTTTAATATTCAAATAATAGCGTATCTATTTCTGATTGATTTAATCAAAAACAAACAGTTATTAAGCTTCGTAAAATGTTAACTGAGAATAGAGTATATAATTTGGAGGTGCATTTGAAGCTACATAAAAATCAAGAAAATTTGATTGATTGCTCATCTCTTCATCTTGAATCGGAATTCTAATTTGAAGAATTTCAGAAGCTATAAAACTAATCGGAACAAGTTTCTGTATTTTGACAGTTTGCTTTTCTACAAACTTATCCGAATACGAAATATCCTTACAACAATCGTCTTTTTTAGTTTTATTATTTTCTGGTAATTCGCAATGTTTTTTTTCTGTTTTTGGAAGGCAACACGAAGTAGAAACTTCCATTTCGTGCGAATTATTATCCAAATGATTCAACTTCACTTGCTCAACCACTCCTTGACAAAAGTGCATAGAAAATGCGTAGCTAAGATTTGAAAAAATCAAAACCACCGACAAAACATACTTTATGTACTGTTGCATTTTCATATTGGACAAAAATAAACAAAAAATTCAAATCAAAACAAACTGAAATTTATATCATTTTCCAAGTTTATTATAGAATTTTCAGTTTCATCACTTATCTTTTTGCCTGTTTATTGGTCGGAATATTAATAATTCCAGAACCATTTACTAACGATTTATTATTCTCGTTAACAACTTTCAAAACGACTTCAAAATCTTGCCAATCTATTCCTTTCAAAGTCACTAAACCTGTTGCCTTATCAATCGATTTTATTTTAAATCCTTTATCAGGAAAATCTTGTCCATCGACAATCGGATCAAAATCCAACCCAACTTCTGGCTCAACTTTATAAGCAGAATCTTGCACAAATTTATATCGATCTTTAAAACTTTGTGTTAACAATTCGTTTTTGTTAATATATTCATCTTCATTTACTTTACCAATTGTATCCATGATATAATCGACATAATTATTCATAAAATCAAGTGCAACATTATAATTAACATCTGATTCTTTAACCGAATCTTTTACTTTATTTTCAACTTTATTTTCCGTTGATGAATTATGTGAATTACAACTTGTAACAAAACTTAATAACAGAATAGAAAGAATAAACTTTTTCATATGGTTATCATTTTTAATGATTTAAAAGTATGTTTTTTTTATTGAAATTGAAATAATCCGACTAATAAAATCAATCATTCCACTAATAATCTTAACAAAAAAATAGAATAAGTGATTAAAGCCTTACGATTTTATCAAAATATACCTCAATAGTCATCAAAAATCACTAAAATTGCACTTTAAATAAGAACACACAATTAATTATGTCAGAAGATATTTTCAAGAAAGTAGTTTCTCATGCGAAAGAATATGGTTTCATTTTTCAATCGAGTGAGATTTATGATGGATTATCAGCCGTTTACGATTATGGTCAAAACGGAGCTGAGCTAAAAAATAACATCAAACAATATTGGTGGAAAGCAATGGTACAAATGCACGAAAATATTGTCGGCATTGATTCTGCTATTTTTATGCACCCTACTACTTGGAAAGCTTCGGGCCACGTTGATGCGTTTAATGATCCTTTGATTGATAACAAAGATTCTAAAAAACGTTATCGTGCCGATGTTTTAATTGAAGATCATTGTGCGAAAATTGAAGGTAAAATCGAGAAAGAAGTTGCAAAAGCTGCAAAACGTTTCGGTGATGCTTTTGATAAAGATCAATTTGTTGCGACAAATCCTCGTGTTGTAGAATATCAAAATCAAATCAATACAATTTTAGCGCGCATGGGAAAATCTTTGGAAAACGAAGATTTAGACGATGTAAAAGCTTTGATTGAAGAATTAGAAATTGCTGATCCTGTAACGGGTTCTAAAAACTGGACAGAAGTTCGTCAATTCAATTTAATGTTCGGAACAAAATTAGGAGCAACAGCTGATCAAGCAATGGATTTATATTTGCGCCCAGAAACTGCTCAAGGTATTTTCTTAAATTACTTAAACGTACAAAAATCTGGACGTATGAAATTACCTTTCGGAATTGCTCAAATTGGTAAAGCTTTCCGTAATGAGATTGTTGCACGTCAATTTATTTTCCGTCAACGTGAGTTTGAACAAATGGAAATGCAATTTTTCGTAAAACCAGGAACTGAGTTAGATTGGTACGAAAAATGGAAAGAAACGCGTTTACGTTGGCACCAAACATTAGGTTTAGGAAATGATAATTATCGTTTCCACGACCACGAAAAATTAGCGCACTATGCAAATGCTGCTGCTGATATTGAGTTTAAATTCCCATTCGGATTCAAAGAATTAGAAGGAATTCACTCACGTACAGATTTCGATTTGAAAGCACACGAACAACATTCAGGTAAAAAAATTCAATATTTCGATAATGAAACAAACGAATCGTACACACCTTACGTGGTAGAAACTTCTGTAGGTTTGGATCGTATGTTCTTAGCAGTTTTCTCAAATTCATTGAAAGAAGAAGTTTTAGAAGATGGATCAGAACGTGTTGTATTGTCTTTACCAGCTGCATTAGCGCCAATTAAAGCTGCTGTTTTACCATTGGTAAAGAAAGATGGTTTACCAGAATTAGCGAAAGAAATTTTGAAGAAATTACGTTTAGATTACAACGTAATGTACGAAGAAAAAGATACTATCGGGAAACGTTACCGTCGTATGGATGCCATTGGAACTCCTTTCTGTATCACAGTTGACCACGATTCATTAAACGATAATTCTGTTACTTTACGTTACCGTGATACAATGGAACAAAAACGTGTTAATATTGATGAGTTAGCTCAAATTATTGACAAAGAAGTAAACATGAAATATCTTTTTGAACAATTATAAAAAAGAATGTTTTTTCAATATAATAATACTAAAGCTCAGAAATTTCTGAGCTTTTTTTATTTTTATTAAAATTTTTAACAATTTGGCAAAGCTTTTGATTTTAATTGCAAATATTAATCTAAAAACACAAATTATGGGCTTTATTATTAATCTTTTGGTATCAGCATTAGTTGTTTTCGGACTTGCTAACATTTTACCTGGAGTATCTGTGAAAGGATATGGTTCTGCGATTATCGTTGCACTTGTTATTGGACTTTTAAACGCAGTTGTAAAACCAGTATTAAACTTTATTAGTTTACCTGTAACAATCTTAACATTAGGATTATTTTCTTTTGTGATTACAGCAATTATTATCTTATTAGCAAGCGCAATTATGGGAGATAGTTTCCATGTTGACGGATTTTGGTATGCATTATTATTCGGTATTGTATTAGCTATTGTCAACTCTTTAGTTGGAGGAATGATGGGAGATTAATTTTCACAAATTACTACATATAAAAAGCTGTCCAATTTGGACAGCTTTTGTATTTTATAAAGGTTTATTGAGGATAAAATTTTATTTGCTCAAAAATATAATTATCATGTTTTTTTAAGAAGATCAACCAATTGTTTCAATTCTAACTCTTCCCACTTATTCTGAAACATTTCATCATGAATTAACACAACTATATTATTTTTTGTAAATGTTTTATTTGATTCTAATTGATTAACAATTTATTTATAAATCACTTGAACAGATTGCACTGGTGTTCCATCTTTAGTATAATGCGCCCATTCCAAATCCCAACCAATAACCTTATAACCCAACTTTGCTAAACCATCAGCCGTTTGTACACCTAGAAGCTCCATCATTCTTCAATTTTCCGTCCAATCCCCACATGTTTCTTCCTGGTAAACGAACAATTTTATCTTGTAATTTTAATGCCGATTGATTTTTCAAAATATCTTCAACCGACGTTTGCTCGTTACTATAAAACTTTTTGTATTGATCATTTGCATGCGTCCAACTATGGTTATATTCTTCGATGTACGGATTATCTTCATAATATTTAAAATAATCCAGTCATTGTTTTATTTTATATATTTTTCTAACGCTTTTTCTAATCGTGTTTTGATTCTTTTTTTCACTAATCTTGGAGCAAGAATTTCTATTTCCTCTCCAAAACCTAAAAGCTCTCGTTCCAACTCAAAATTATGAACAACTTCAATCAAAAATAAAGTTCCTTCATCCGTCACTTCCAACACTTTTTGCGTCGCATGAATTGGTTTTGTCAACACATAAGGCGCCAATTTTTTATTCACACGAAAAACAACACGCTGCTCTCTTTCTTTCACACTTTTCGTTACACCAATCGCATTGTTGTAATACGTATCAAAATTAATTTCTTGCTCATCGACAAATGGTTCATTTGCTAACTCATAGAATTCAACTATTCTATCCAAAGCGAGTGTATACAAATTTTTATCTTTTCTCGATTTTGCCAATAAAAACCAACGATTACGATATTCTTTCAACAAATACGGATAATAAACTTGTTGTTTTGGCTCTTGATTTTTTGCCTTGAATGATTGATACGAAATCAACAAAGGTTGCTTCTTCACAATTGCTTGATACAACCGATTCAAATGCTCCAAACCTTTTAATAAAGGATTTTCCTCAAACTGAATATAATTTGGTTGTTGATGAGTTTGTTTGGATAAATTATTTTCGAGACGCGTAATAATCTCATTCATATCATCAAAATAATTAAAACCATTCAATTGTTTCATCACCGAAATCACTTCTTTCATTTTATCTAAATCTGCAGACGAAACAGGCGAATTATGAATCGAATAATCATGATCTTCATATTCATAAAACTTTTTTTCTCGAACAACAATTGGCGCATTATAACCCAATTTATCACTACGCATCACTTGTATATCGCCCTGAATTGTACGTTTCGAAACGCCAGAAGTTATTCCTTCATATTCATACAATGCTTCCGAAACTTTTTCTATCAAATCTTCTAATGTCCATTTTCTGAAATGATTTTGAAGACATTTATCAATCGTTTGATAACGAATTAATGCAATTTTATTGGTTGCCATGGTTGATTTCTTTATTCAATACTACAAATTTCAATTCAAAGTACGCAATCTATTTGCGTAGAAATTTTTATTTCAAATTTTATTCAAAATATTTTCAATATAAAACCCTCTATTCATCATCCTTTACAAATTATTTTAAAAAAATATTCTATTACGCAATTCATTCGCACACTTCTACTCCAACTTTGTCAAAGGTTTAACAACCAAAACGATTTTAATTGTTCCTTGATAAATGTTTCAGTATAGCATTGTAGTAGAAAATGTTTCATCACTTCTATTCTGAATAATTAAAATCTCCAGCGGATGGGTCGTGGGTTCGATTCCTACTTTCAGGAAACTAAAATAGCTCAGTGGGTAGAGCAATTCACACAGACTTTTAATCTGTATTTATCGCCCGAAAGGGCACCATTGGAAACAAAAAGCTAAAAAGTTTTCTTTTCGAATAGAGAATTTATTTCGTAGAGATGAATTTGAAATAAGATTAAAAACTTGCTTAAAACCTGATTTTGAAACTTTAGTTGATGATTGATTTCAAAAGTTTAAACTAAATATCAAGTCAAAATGATTTGATAAAAATTGTAAAAACAAGAAATCAGAATAAGCTGCTCAAACTTCAAATTCCGTTTTGAAAAAGGAAAATGATTTAGCTTTTTTAATTAAAAAATTTAGAAAAAGATTCTTCTACAAAGGAGAAATATATAAAATAGTAAAAACCTATAAAAAATAATAAAATGAAAAAATTAGCAATTAACAACCAAGAAATTGGAATCTATATCAAAAACAACGAAATCGAAAAAGTTTACACAAAAGGAAACTATTGGATTTTGTTCAATAAAAACATCGAAAAATTAAACATCAACGAAATAATTGATGAAAAATATCACACACTGTTTTTAGAAAATGAAACATTGAAATCAATGATAGATTTTATCGAAGTATTACATAACGAAGTGTTGATTATTTACAAAAACAATCAATCATACGATTCATTTTACAATAAAAACGTGATGATTTGGAAGAATTCGACTCAATTAAAAGCTGTAAAGTTTGATTTGAATTCTACTGAAGAAATTAACAATTTAACAAAAAGAGAGATTGATATTTTGAGAAAAGCTGGTGCAATTCGTATAATTTCTGTTGCACCATATTTCGAAGGAATTTTGTTCAAAGACAATGAATTTAATTCAGTTTTAAAAGCTGGTGAATACCAATTTTACAACAACGAAACAAAAATTTCAATGGTTTCTTTTGATATGCGTCCGCAAACAATTGAAATTTCTGGACAAGAAATTTTAACAAAAGATAAAGCGCAATTGCGAATCAATTTTATGGTAAATTATCAAATTACTGATTTGTTAAATGTTTATCAAGCGAACAAAGATTTCGAAAAAATGATTTATCAAGCGATTCAATTAGGTTTGAGAGAATTTATTGGAAACATGAATTTTGATGATTTAATGTCGGATAAAAATTCGGTAACGAATTATATCATTCAAAAATATCAAACTCAATTCCAAGAAATTGGTCTGAAATTGATTGATGCAGGTATGAAAGACATTATTCTTCCTGGAGAAATAAGAGAAATTATGAACCGCGTTTTGATTGCCGAAAAAACAGCTCAAGCCAATTCGATTACGCGTCGTGAGGAAACTGCTTCGACAAGAAGTTTATTGAACACTGCGAAATTGATGGAAGAAAACGAAACGTTATGGAAGTTAAAAGAAATGGAATACATCGAAAAAATTGCCGATAAAGTGGGAGAAATCTCAATTTCTGGCGGATCGAATGTGTTAAATGAACTAAAAACAATGTTTACGAAATGAAACCAATCATTATAAATAAATTAAAAGAAATAGAAGATAAATATAACATCGAAATTCTTTTTGCTGTAGAATCTGGGAGCCGCGCTTGGGGCTTCCCTTCTACTGACAGCGATTACGATGTTCGATTTATTTACAAACGAAAAATTGAAGATTATCTAAAAATTGATCCAATTGATGATTTTATTGATTTAGAGATTGTAGATGAATTAGATTTTAAAGGTTGGGATATTCAAAAAGTTTTGCGCTTAATGTTGAAATCAAATTCGAGTATCAACGAATATTTACAATCTCCAATTCATTATATTTTTGATGAAATTTTCGAAAAAGAATTATTTGATTTAGCTGCTTCACAATTCAATTCTCAAAAAGTTGCCATGCATTATTTAGGAATTACAACAAAGCGAATAATTGAAATGAAACTTCAAGATGAAATTAAACTCAAAAGTTTGTTTTATGCTTTACGTTCAGTTCTTTCAGCGAAATGGATTGTAGAAAATAAAACAATTCCTCCGATGGAATTTGAAAAATTAAAATATTTAATCGGAAATAAAACAATCGAAAATCAAGTAGATAAATATCTTGCAATCAAAGCTAATGTTGATGAAAGTTTTAAAATTTCGAAGAATGATGAACTTTTCAATTGGTTAACTAATTTGAAAACTGAATTAAAAATTGAAGCCGAAAAATTGTCTAAAATTGGATTTGATAAAAATAAAATCAATACATTTTTCATTAAAACCATAACAAAATGAAACTAACAATAGAAGATCTAAAAAGTCAAAATTTAATTCTATTTGAATGTATAAGCGGAAGTAAAGCCTATAATTTGGCAACTAAAAATTCGGATACAGATATTCGTGGTGTTTTTTATTCACCAAAAAATGAATTTTATGGTTTCGAATATCAAGCACAAATAAGCAACGAAACCAATGATATTCTGTATTACGAAATCGGTCGATTTATTGAATTATTATTGAAAAATAATCCAAGTTGTTTAGAAATTTTAGCGACTCCAGAAGAATTTATCTTGTATAAATCGCCTTTGTTAGATGAATTAAATTACAATGATTTTATCACTTCAGAAGTTGAGAAAACATTTGTTGGATATGCATTGAGTCAAATTAAAAAAGCAAAAGGATTAAACAAGAAATTTCTAAATCCAATAGATGAAACTAGAAAAACAGTTCTTGATTTTTGTTATATTATTAATGATAACAAAACTATTTCTTTTATAGATTGGATGAGTTCAAATTCTTACAAACAAGCGTTTTGTGGATTAAGTAAAATCAATCATTCAAAAGATTTATTTGCGCTTTATTACAACGAAAAATTACATTATAAAGGAATCGTAAAAGATGAAAATAATGATGATATTCGCTTGAGTGAAATTCCAAAAAATGAAAAACCAATTGCCTATTTCATTTTCCTAAAAGACGAATATTCCACTTATTGCAAACAATACAAAGAATATTGGGATTGGATGAAATTGAGAAATGAAGAGCGTTACACAACAAATATTGCACATGAAAAAAATTACGATAGTAAAAATATGATGCACACGATTCGCCTATTAAAAGTTGCGAAAGAATTAGTGGAAACAGGAAATCTAAATGTAAAACGAACAGGAGATCGCGACGAATTATTAGCAATAAAAAACGGAGATTTTTCTTATGAAGAAGTAGTCGAGAAAGCTGAAAAATTACAACGAGAAATTGAAGAAAAGTCGAAACTAAATTTTCTTGTAACCGAAATAAACTCTTCGAAAGTGGAAGAATTTTTAATCAACCTTAGAACCAAATTATATGAAAACAACTGAACAACAAAATAAACCGATCAATGGAAACGATTTGATTGCCTTGGGTTATCCTGAAAACGAAATTTTAGGAATTGCCTTAAAAATCAACAAAAAAAGAAATGGTTACACAAAAGCCGAAATGCTTGATAAATATGCGCAAGTTTTGTCTTCGCCACAAGATTTTTTAGAAGATAAAATTTTCAAAACGCTTGCAAAAGGTTTTATTGATGGAATTCATTTACCTCTACAAGATGAAAACTTGATTGAATTGAATGAAAATCCAAACGATTTTAAAATTTATGGAGCAGAAAAAATTGAAGACGGCGCTTTAGAACAGATGAAAGTTGCGATGAAACTTCCTGTTACCGTTGCTGGCGCAATTATGCCTGATGCACATCAAGGTTATGGTTTGCCGATTGGTGGAGTTTTAGCTACGAAAAATGCGATTATTCCTTATGGTGTCGGCGTTGATATTGGATGTAGAATGGCTTTATCGATTTATGATTTACCTGCTTCTCATTATTTTGAGCATCATAATTCGTTAAAAGAAACTTTGGTAAAAAACACAAAGTTTGGTGCAGGACATGGTTTTCATGGTCAATACAAAGCTGAACATCAGATTTTGGATGATACAAAATTCGAGACGAATTCATTTATTCAAAATCTAAAAGATAAAGCGTGGTCACAATTGGGTTCTTCTGGTGGAGGAAATCATTTTGTAGAATTTGGTTTGATTGATTTCAAAGAAGATGATGAAAAATTAAACATTAAAAAAGGTTCATACTTGGCTTTATTAACGCATTCTGGATCGAGAGGTTTTGGCGCTACAATCGCTGGACATTATACCAAAATTGCAAAAGAAATTTGTAAACTTCCATACAAAGCGCAGAATTTAGCTTATTTGGATTTAGATTCAGCCGAAGGTCAAGAATATTGGATTGCGATGAATTTGGCTGGCGAATATGCTTCGGCTTGTCACGAAATTATTCATCAAAAAATTGCAAAATCTATCGGTGCAGAAGTTTTAGCGAAAGTAGAAAATCATCATAATTTTGCTTGGAAAGAAATTTACAATGGCGAAGAAGTAATTGTTCATCGAAAAGGTGCAACGCCAGCTTCTAAGGATATAATGGGAATTATTCCAGGTTCTATGACTGCGCCAGGATTTTTGGTTCGAGGTAAAGGTGAAGAAAATTCTATTAATTCTGCATCGCATGGCGCCGGTCGTCAAATGAGCCGAACACAAGCGATTAAATCATTATCTCAAAATAAGATCAACGATTATTTAAATGATTTTGGAATTACATTAATCGGTGGTGGAAAAGATGAAGCACCGATGGCATACAAAGATATTCACGAAGTAATGGCTGCACAACAAGATTTGGTAGATATTGTGGCAACTTTTACACCTAAAATGGTTAGAATGGCCGATGACGGATCGAGAGAAGATTAAAAAAATGCCTGAACAATTGTTCAGGCATTTTATATATTATAGATTAAATCCAATCTTTTGGATGTTTCAAAACATCGACTAATTTATATTCTTCCGAACCTTCTTCTGGCTGATGATTATAGTGCCATTGTACATGTTTCGGCAAACTCATCAAAATAGATTCTATTCGTCCATTGGTTTTCAAACCAAACAAAGTTCCTCTGTCATGAATTAAATTAAACTCCACATAACGACCACGTCTAATTTCTTGCCATTCCTTTTGTTCAGCAGAAAATTCATCATTTTTGTGTTTTTCAACAATCGGAATATACGCCTTCAAAAATGAGTTTCCTACTTCTGTTACGAAATCATACCATTGTTCAACTGTTTTTTCTGAAGTTGGTTTCAAGTAATCAAAGAACAAACCTCCTATTCCACGCGCTTCTTCACGATGTGTATTCCAAAAATATTTATCACATTCTTCTTTATACTTCGGATAAAAAGCCGCATCATGCGCATCACAACTTTTTTTACAGATCGTATGCCAATGCATCACATCTTCTTCGTCCAAATAATATGGCGTCAAATCTTGCCCTCCTCCAAACCATTGATCGACGATATTTCCGTCTTGATCATACATTTCAAAATATCTCCAATTCGCATGAGTCGTCGGAATATGTGGACTTGATGGATGAATAACCAAACTCAATCCGCAAGCAAAAAATTTACCTGATGAAACATTTAACGCTTTTTGCATTGTTACTGGTAATTCTCCATAAACTTTCGAGATATTAACGCCAGCTTTCTCAAAAACAGCTCCGTCAGTTAAAACACATGAAAGACCTCCGCCGCCTTCTTTGCGTTCCCAATTATCTCGTAGAAATTTGGCTTTACCATCAACTTCTTCAAGTTTGGCAATAATTTTATTTTGTAAGTCTTGTATATATTGAAAAAATTGATCTTTCATCATAAATATTTTTGCAAATATAGAATGAAATCTCCTTGTGGTAAAATTAGGTTTGATCCAATAAAATAATTATCATTATTTTCGATTATTGGATTGGAATAGAATAATATTGAAATTTGATTATTATTAATCAAATTGTAAGAAAAATCAACACCATCCTCATAACCTAACGCTCTAATAAAATAAGATGTTTTCGATTGAAACCATTTCTTAGAAATATTTCCATCTATCGAAATAGTATTTATTAATTTAATACCATCAGAAAACCAATCTTCTATATTATAATTTCTATTTTCATAGGTTACTATATAATTCTCAATTCCAGTATTATCAAAATCAATTAATTCGATAGAAATTATTTTTTTCCTTTATATGTATCAATTAATTGATTTGGTAAACTATCAATAACTTTGGCTTGATTGAGAATATTGGTTAAAGATAAATTTGTCTTTGGTTTTATTTCTACAACTTTTTTACAATTCATAAAAGTTAAAGTGAACAATATTGCAATAATTAGTGTTTTCATTATATTTGGATTGTCTTTTCTGGATTTTTATTAACTGATGATTTTAGTCTTAATCAGGATAGTTTTTGATAATAATTCTTGTTTTATTTTCATTCTCTAAAAAGATTATTTCAGATTCTCCTCCTTCAAAACTTAAATTAATTTGAAGTTTATCATTTTCAAAATTGTAAGAAAGATCAACATTTTGAATATTATATTTCATATTAGATTTTGGGAGTATAGTTTTTAAATACTGCACTTCGTTAATTTTACTCTCTTTAATAAAAAAAATGTAAGCTTCATTAAGCTTTTTAGAAATAATACAATTTGTAGTAAATCCTGATTCAAGATTTCCTTCTTCTTTTTCACAGGCTATTTTATTGTTTACTGAATTATTATTTTCTTGTTGTTGATTCTTTGATATAATTTCTTGATCTAAAGATGTTTTATTGTTATTTAATTCTTTTTTATTATTTCCAGCATTGCAAGAGATAATAAAGAATAAACAGATATAGTTTAATATATTTTTCATTAATATTGAGTCCAATGATGAGTTATAATAAAATCACGAACATACTCTTCCAACTTTGGTAAACCATAATAGTTGTTTTCTTGCCAATAAGAACCTGATCCAAGTAATTTTTCTGGTTTTTCTCCATACCATTCATCAAATTTATCATTCAAATATTTTTTACGTAATGGATAGGTTGTATTAAAAACAAATCCTTTTATTTTAGCAAATTCTTCATGACTCCAACCTAAATCTTCTCTATTTTTCTGTACATAATTTTCTAAAGCAAATAAATATGTGCTATTTTCTCGATTAGTGTTTTTTGAGATATAATCTAATATTTCTGTATTGATTTTTAAACTGTCATTTTTGTCTTTTGTAAAAGTCAAATGATTAATAATATTTTCAGGAGTTGAAACATTTTCTTGCATTAGATAATTAATAAATTCTTTTTCGCTTTCAAATTTTTTTAATTTTTCTTTATCTGATATAATAAATGATTCTTCCTTTTGAAAACGATTGTTTTTTAAAACTCTAATAAATATCTTATTTGATTGTTTTTCTACTTTAAAATCGACTTCTTTGGATTTTCTATCAACTTCTATGTTTGGATAATCGACATAAAAAGTACCAATCTCATACAAATTCTCTTTATCAAAATAATATACATAAAATATTCCAGCATAATAATCATTACCTTCTACTATTAGAATTTTTTCATCATTATTCTTATATAAATAACAAATAGTATTTGCAGATTCAAGAAATGAATTTGATAAAAAAATCATTTTATTACTTAGTTTTATATATTGATTACTATCAAATTGTTCTATAAATAAAGATGAGGTATCTGAAAAAGTAAATAAAGAGTTATCTTGAAAAGAGTTTATAGTTTCAACTCTTTTAAAAATATTTTTATCTTCTTTTTTTTCAGTTGTATTAGATTCCAATTTTTTTTGAGAAGTACCTTTACATGATAAAAACAAAATACTAAGTATTATTAATATATTTTTCATTAATATTGAGTTCAATGATGGGTTATAATAAAATCACGAACATATTCTTCTAATTTTGGTAAACCATAATAGTTGTTTTTTTTCCAGAAATCAGAATCTCCTATATAATTTTCAGGTTTTCCACCATACCATTCTTCAAACTTATCAGACCAATATTTTTTTCGTAAAGGATAACTTGTATTAAATATATAAGCTCTAATTTCTGATATTTCTTTTATTGTCCAATTGTTTCTATAAAGATATCCATAATCTTCTAGAGCAATTAAATAACCACTATTTTTTATAGTTGTATTTTCTGATATGTAATCTAATATTTTGGTATTTATTTGTAAACTATCATTTTTATCTCTCGTGAATATTAAATTGTCTACAACTTTTTTTGGAGATGAAATACTTTCTCGCATTACAAAAGAAATATCTTGTTTATTAGGCGACTTTAATAGAATATTTTTATAATCTTCTTCAAAAGTTACTAAATCAATTTTGCTTAACTCTCCATTTTTATTGAATAAAGTATACCATTTTTCTTGTAAAAGCTGTACAATAATTGTTTTTTTATCGTTCTTATAAGCTACAATATCATCGCTTTTAGCATTTTTGTATTTTATTTTTAACGAATCTAAAAATTGATGTGCATTTGCACTATAAAAATTTGCATCATCTGCAATTGTATAAAAGTTTTCTTCACCTATTCTTTTTTTCATTTCATCATAATTATTTGATGAAGGAATTATAAATAAAACTTGATTATTTTCAATAAAAATAGTATCCTTTATCTCGATAGAAACTACTTCATTTGTTGATATTTTAGATTCTTTATATTTACAAGAAACAAAGAGTCCATTTAGTAATAAGATTAGTATTATATTTTTCATAAAATTTTTATTGTTTAATTTCTATATGATAACAATTGTTTTCAACAAGTACTTTAGTAACTTTTTTTGTAATTTCTCGTTTAAAATCTTTAGGATTTGATAATCCTGCTATTGAGACGTCAAATACATTCATAATAGAAGGATCTACACAATGCTTAGAAACAGTTGTTGATCCTAATTCTTTAATTTTAGCTTCCATTTCTTTAATAATGCCTTCTTTCGCTTTTCCTTTAGATTTTGCAAATTCATAAGAATCTAAAACTTTTTGTCCAGAAGCTGCATATGTTTTTCTTTGCTCTTTCATACCATTTAAAATTATATTTTCATACATAACTCTTGCTTGATTGTATGGATCTCTCGCGGTACTAATAATTGTTATTGAATAATTTTTTGTTAATTCACCTATCTCTTTTAATAAATTTAAAGATTTTTCATTAACAACTTTTTGCTCTGCATTTTTACCAAATTTTATAATTACTTTAGAAGAAATTGGTTTTACAGGAATATCCTTGTTAATATTTTTACAACTATCTACCAAAAATGTAACTTTTGTTATTTGATAATGACTTCTTCTTTCAGTTTTCGAAGTGGTGTATTTATTAATAATATTAGTTACTAAATCTACAACATCGTTATCTGGCATAGTTCCTGTTTTATCAGCTTGTACAAACATATCGTCTTTGTACCAATCTGCCATTCCTGTAAGTGTAGCTTCTGTTACAGACATATAGCCTTCGTCTATACTTATAGCTTTATTAGGACTATCATATTTTTTGAAAATATTTACATTCTCATCAGAAGCAAATTTATCTATTCGTTTTTGGATGGCTTCATAATTACTACGACCTGTTATTTGTAATAAACCACGTCCTCTAAAATTCCATCCATCATTTTTTCCTGTATTCCTAAAATTTTTCCCTGTATCATATTGGTAACCATAAGCGTAATTAGCTAATACAATTTGATTTGCTTCAGGGACTGCAGCTCCAGATGTTTCTTTCCTTCCATAAGTTTGCGCAATTCTTTTCCTTCTTCAGTTTCAAAAGCTTTTAAACTAATTGCTAAATTATCTTTATAATAATTAAAGCTTTCTCCACGAACTCCTGATTCCAAATCTGAGCTTACTTCTTGTATTGATTGAGCAAAGAAATGCGCTTTCCGAGCACGAGTGTCTAATTTATAGTGCTTCTTGTACGTATTAAATATTTCGGCTAATTCAGTTAAGATATTTAAATCTTTTTATCTATTTCTTAATTCTATCAAAAAATCATAAGTAACGTCTTCAAATTTTATTTCTCCAAAATCTTTAGTAGTAAAATGTTTAGTTGGAATTATTTTATCATGGTCACTTTTATCAAAATACTCTTCAGAATATTTTGATAAAACAAATTGATTATTAATATATTTGAAAGTGATATAGTAATTAAATAATATAGAATTATCAGAGCAAGATTGTCCTTCAATTGTAAAATAATTATTCTTTACTTTTACATCAGAAAATCCTTCTGAAACACAGTTATTATTATTATCAAAAATTAAACTTTCATTCTCATTATAAATCTTATAATTTTCTCCAGTTTTTTTTAATATTTGTACAGGAAGTTTAAAATGATTTTGCTCAAAATCATTATTCTTATTTAAATTTTGAAGAACAGCAATTTTATATTCTATGTTATTCAATTTAATATTATTTTCAAGAACAATATTAGTTTGCTTATTTTTACCATTTTCGATTGCACGATTCAGAGTCCCATTGGATTTAAAGGAATTAATTTGTATACTATACTTTAAATCTTTTTCTTTTAATGATAGATGATTTTGTTTATAGAAACTAGGAACATCATCGTATTTATGAGTATTTATTTCAAAACTACTCGTATAAAATTTTAAATCATTTGAGTTATTAATTTTTAGAAGTTCAAATGTCAAAAACTCTTCTGTTGTAGTAGGTAACAAAATAAAGAAATCAGTATTATCCTTAGATTCAAGTACTTTTATTAATGAAATAGCATCTTCAATCGATATATCATAGGTAAAATTGAATTGAGTGATAATTCTTTTATTATTAAATTCGATTATAGCTTCCTCTTTTTGTAAATCTAAAATTAGTTTTAAATTTTTTATTTTAGAATCCGAAATTTGATATTCAACTTCATTATTAGTTTCACGATTTTTTTCTATTTTAATATTAACTTCTTCATATAATAATGAATCAGATTTTGAAAAATTAACTTTGTTTTCTGTTGTTAAACTATTTTCTTGTTTTTTGCAATTAATAAAACTACTAATCATTAATACATTTATTATTGCAATTTTAAAACATAAGCTTAACTTACTTTTATAAATAATCTGACTCATCTTTATATGTGTCTTTTTGTCCATTAAATTCATAAATCTTTCCTTTTTTTGCGGTATTTTCTTGGTTTTTTCTTTGAGAATCAGACATAGTATTATAATTTTTAAAGTCTATAAAAAAGCCTGGATTTATACGGTTTTTTGTATTTAAGTTTCTTATTTCAAAGTGTAAGTGAGGAGCAGCGGTACCATCTTGTTTTTCTCCTTTATTAACTCCTGACACCCCTGTTTCTCCTATTGGTATATCAACATTATTAATTATCCATCCTTTTTTTACATATACTTTTCTTAAATGAGCATAATGTAGGACTATATCTTTATTTTTTGAAAAATCACCAATCATATCATACTCTAATTTAGGATATAGTAAGCTATATTTTTTATAATGTGATAAAAACGTTTCCTTATCTAAGACTTTTAAAAATAATTGCTTACCATATCCTCTTTCTGCATTGGTACTTGATCTTACTTCAACAACTTCACATTTTACGCACGCAAAAATATGTGTACCAGGATAAGCATAAAAATCTAACCCATAATGAGTAGATCCATCTCTAGTCTTTCCAAACAATCCCCAATGCTTTCCATAATCTCCACCACCACCACTTTGCATATATAATGTACATATAGGATTCTCTACTGGATCATGCCATTTTAAACTATCTATAGTATTAGTATTTTTAATTTCATCTCCATTACATTCTTTTACTTTGAAAATTTTGACAGTTTTCTTTAAATTTTCCCATCGATCATTTCTTGTAGGAGTATTACTATTAACTATATCTACAATATTATCTAAATTTATTCGCTCGATACCTTCGTCTGCCTTATTTTTACATCCATATTCTTTCCAATAAGCCATACTTGCTATTGTACCTTCTTTCATATTGTTAATGTTATTCGCATCTACAATAATATTAAATGAAGGCAAATCAGATTTTATTCTACTATTAATTTTAACATATTTATCTTTACCAGTAATTTGAATAATACCTCGTCCTCTATATTTCCATCCATCACCACTATAAAAATCACCATTACCTAAATCTTTTCTATTAGAATAAGCTACATTCGCAATAAATTCAGGTTCTGATTTTTGGAATTTCAAATGTGGTTTATTGTATTTTTCTTTCAATAAATTAATATTTTTTTGATCAATTCTACCATATTTAAAAGCTAATTCGTTTGGAGAACCATTTAATTTCTTTGTGGTACTAAAATTTGCAAAATGTATTGGGAGCTTTTCGACTGCATAATCTAAACTCTCGCCATTTTTAATGGTAATTTCAGGACCTATTTCCTGTAATACTTGTGCAAAAAAATGAGCTTTTTGTTGACATGAATTTAAACCAAAGTTTTTATTTGCTAAATTAAAAGCATTTAATAAAGCTGACTTTTCTTGTAGTGTAGCACTTGTAAATATTTCATCTAATTCTGTCAATGTCAAAATTTCGCATCTAGGACACTTCCCATTTGTAGATTCTTCTGGCGTATCAATATCATTATAAGAAGACATAGACCTTGCATTCTCAAAAATATCAGCAATAGATTGATATTGAGAAACCACAACAACTGGTGCTTTATTGTTAACCGATTGTTCTTCGTAAGTTGCTGTTACAAAAAATCCGATTGCTTTTATATTACCTATCATCAGATTCATAGACTCTGTTGGCGATAATAATTGCATCACATTAAACTGTGTTAATCCAATTCCTTTTTCATTAATATCAACTAATCTCGAATTCATCAAATTAGGTTCACTTTTATCTTCAGCATTCCAAACATGTACTTTCACTTGTTTGTTTACCATATTTATACATTCTACACGTACAGTTAACGAATTACCAATACCTGCTAAATCTACATTTTTTGCACCTTTATTGTAAATTACAACTTTCTTTATCTCAGCTTTACTTGACTTCTTCGTGGGATTAACAAAATAACTTGCAGCAAAACTTGCTTTATCTTTTTGTGTTAAAAGTTCTTTCTCTAGTTTATAGATATCCAAACGATACTCTACATTATAGCCAAAAGAATAAGGTACTGACTGTCCCGTTTTTGGAATATTATTCTTTGTAACATTAACAAAAGCACCGTTTTTGTATTTCTTAAAAATATACCATGCATAGGTCACTTTGTTCATATTACTCGTAAACAGAACTCCATTAAAATTGACTACCGAATACATTTCGGTAACACCTACAATTGGCTTTTTCTCTCCTATTATCTTCATAGTAAAACCGTTAATAATAATCTACATTTTGCTGAACAATTTGATCTTTAAACTCATCAAAATCAATCACGGGATTATAGATTTGTTGCTCAAAAGAACTCGCATTTTCTACATTTTTTTTACCAATTTCACTTTGCTGTCCATGTTTCAGAATCGTTATTTTTCCTCCAGTTGCGCACATTAATTCAGAAATTTCGGTCAAACAACTTTTATCCATCACTTTAATTTTATCACAAGCTTTTTGCCATTTACCCGCAG
>NZ_SRPE01000014.1 GCF_004785645.1 Empedobacter tilapiae
TATAAACTAAAAAAGCGTCAATTGACGCTTTTTTAAATAAATATCTTTTTCCACTTAGCAACAGTATTTCTACTTAATTTAAAATGATTTGCTAATTGAGAATTATTTAGATTATGTTTTTTCTGATAATCTAATATTAATAAAATATCTTGTTTTGAATAAGATTTGAATTTTTGATTTACTTCAATATTTCTTTTGTGTTCATCTCCGAAAATCAATTTATTCAATTCTAAAATATCTAAAATATTTAAATCTTGCTTATTTAGAATTTCTTGACATTGTAATATTTTATCAGGATAAAGATCATTTATTATATCTGTATAAAGTGTTTTATAATTTATTTTGGTTTTCATTGGTTTGAGTTTAAAAAGCCACTAATCACTAAAAAATGATTAGCAGCTAATGGTTAATTAGAATAGGTTTATTAGTAATTAGTAGTAGTTTATTTTGTTGATTTTTTATACTTACTTATCCATTTATATAAAGTTGTCTTGGGAATATGGTAACGTTCAATTACTTCTGTAGTTTTCATTTCTCCCGTTTCTATTTTACTCAATATGTAATCGATTACTTCTTTGGTGTAAACATTTTTACGAAATCTGGGTAAAGACGATTTATTGTTATTTTCTTCATCTTCTGTATAAGTCTTTTTACTTATTGGTGCATATAAAATCAAGTGTTGCGAATAAAGTCGAAAGAAATCATATTCTAATAATTTACTCCATTTTAAAAGAATATCAGTGTCAAGATTATTTGAAGAAGTACATTTGTTTATAAACTCTTTATCATCAACTTTAAAAAATTTAATAATTCTCTCATTATCAATATTTTTCTCATCTAACATTGTCTTGATAAAACTTCCTATATGAATTTCTTTAAATTTTGACATAATATATTATTCAATAGTTAATTATTTTAATAATGGTACAAATAGATTATTACTATTCAATGAACTATATAAGAAAGGATTATAATATCCTCCCTCATATAAATTCAATTTGAAGAATATTGTTAATACCCCGACATCCTTTGAGCAGTAATATTAATTACTCTTGTATTATCTGCGTCAGAAGTCGTATTTTTATTATCAACGACTATGTAAATTATTACACGATACCAAATTCCATCAATAATAAAGTCTATTGTTTCTGTTTCTGCTGAATTATCACTTCCTGTTACAGAAGTACGTGGAGTTGAAGAAGTAATATCATTATATCCATAACCAAGGTACATTCCATTATCTGTTTCCATATAACCATTCGGCGCAAGTAATACATTTGATCTTCTAAAATTATCTACAGAAGATACAGCTGCATACGAAATCTTTATATTACTTGAATGGACATTATAAACTCTAGGGTTCCATGTAACTGCATTCGCCTGATTAGAGCTACTACTAAAATATGGATCAATTCGCACCTTACCTCCTAAAATAGGGGCATCAGACACCATACTACTCAAAAGACCAGTAGTTGATGCTAATACTTCATAATTAAAGAATTGATACTCTCCAGGTTGAAGTACTACTCCAGCACCTACTATAGCACTACAAGACTGTCCTCCAATATTAATTGAAAACTCCGTTGTACTAGGACTTGAAACTGTAGGTGTTCCTGTAATGGTATATACTAATTGTCCTGTTCCTACAGAAAAGTTTCCATCGTTTAGTGTTGCAGTAAGTCCATTAACAGGACCTATTGATTGAGCTGGATAAATCCCTCCATTTCCACCAGTATATGGAATAGTTAAAGCACCTTCATATGCTATCCCAGCTGTATAAGTAATTGGATTTAAAGATGCTCCTGTACAACTTAAGCTACCTAATGTACCTGGTATTAATAATTTACCATCTAAAGTTTTCCATTGTTTACCATCCCAAAATACGTATCCCTTGTATGTAAATGTTGAAACTTCACCTGTATTATAAACTAATAATCCTGTTGCAGGAGAGGGTATTGTAGATGAATCATTATAAGCAGAGAGTGCTACTCTTGGAGCTAAAAAACCTTTTTTACTACCATTGGCCAATTGATTTACATTAAGCTCTAAAATTGCAGAAGCATTAGGCTCTGTAGTACCAATTCCTACTGATCCATCAGCAAGTATTACAAAATCATCTTTTTGTTGATCAGCACTGGGTGTTCCAGTATTTGCATTATTTTTACCACCATCTACATTGAAAATTCCTTGTGGATTTTCGGTATTTATTCCTACTTGAGAAAAGAGAGTAACTGATGATAACAAACTCATCAAAATGACTAAATGTTTTTTCATAATTTTAAATTGTTTAGTGATTCCTTAATAAATAGTCCTAGTTAGACTATTAATAATCATATACAACTAAAGCTCAATTCTATATAATTATGAATTACATATATTTAATCATTTAATAAGTATTTATAAAACTTATTAAAAAATACAATCGCTTATAAAACATTACTTTTTCAATAATTTGCTTTTTTATAGAAAAATACTACCTTTGTATAAAAGTAGTCTAACTAGGACTACTTTTTTTATTAAATCTACCTCATTATTAATGCATTATATTAGATAAATTGCATTTACTTTTTTTACTATTTGATAATGAGTATCTAAAAAAACAACTTACATTCTATATTTTCAGAATGTATTATTTCGGTATTGTCTAATGTTTCTTTTGTTATTTTCGAAGCCTAAAACTGCATTCAAAAATATAGCTTTTGATGAAGCAGAGAAAAGAATTCTAGTGATTAAAAAAATTTTCCTCCAAATGGAATCAAAATTAGTCCGTTTAATCCTTCATAGTTTTTTAAGATTTATTTAATTTTGCTTTATTACTAATTAGTCTAAATAGTATTTACTCAATAGAGCACATGAAAAAAAATTATTATTCGTTGAAAACAGTAGGAAAAGCATTCTTACTTGTTCTAATGGTCAATCAAGTTGATGCAAAAGTTACCAATCTAAACGAAATATATTGGGAGAATACAATAAATTATGACCAAGAAGCTGGTGAAATTCATGGTAATGTAGTAACAGAGGATGGATCTCCTATTGCAGATGCCTATGTTTCGTTATCTAATGGAATGAAAACAAAAACCAACTCGGATGGAACTTTTATCTTCACAAATATTGAAAAAGGAATTTATCAAATAACGATCAATCATGTTAATTACAATGAAATAATTCAGGACGTAACAATCACTGATCAAACAAATGCAATATTATCAATTGTATTAAAAACAGATCATCAATTAAAAGAAGTCGTTGTAACTGCCAGTAGAATGCCCGAAAGTATTGATGAAGTTCCTTCTACATTAACATATATATCTGCTAAAGACATGCAGATACAATCTCAAATTAATGACAATTTACCAAATATTTTGATGCAAAAAGTTCCTAGCATTTCTCCTAGTGAAGAAAGTCAAAATAATTTTATTGGTAAAATTCGTGGTCGTAATTTTCTAGTGTTAATTGATGGTATTCCACAATCTACCCCTTTACGAAATGGAGGTCGAGATTTAAGATTAATAGATGCTTCTGCAATTGACCATATAGAAGTTATACAAGGTGCGTCTTCTATGTACGGAAATGGTGCTGCAGGTGGAATTGTAAATTACATTACAAAAAAAGCAAATAACAAGAAGAAAATTAATTCGTCAACTTATTTCAATAATACGTTAAGTTTGGTTAATCCTAAAGAAACTTTTGGATATAATATTTCACAAGTATTTTCAGGAAAATTAGATAAATTCACTTATTTACTTCAAGGTAAAATAGCGAATACAGGAGTGATTAGATCTGCTGATGGTGAAATAAATAGTCCATTTTATGGTATAGGAGAAACTAAAAGCTATAATGCCTTGCTTAAAATTGGATATCAGATAAATGACAATCACCATATCGAGTTAATGGGAAATTATTACCGCAGCATGCAAGATAGTAAGTATGAAGGAACAAAAGGTATTTTTGGAGAAAGTCCTTCGATAGCAGTTCCTACTGATAATCCTGCAAATGGAGGTACGCCTTATAGTAAAAATGTAAGCTTACGTTATGATGGTGAATTTGGAAAAACAAGTGCAAATGCAGTCCTTTATTATGAAGATATGAACTCCGTTTTCGAAACGTATAATCAAATTTATTCTGATCATAAAGGAGCTCGTTTAAACTTTACAACGCCTTTTGAATTAGGAAAAGCAGGTAAAGTAACTTTAATTTACGGGGTTGATTTTCTGAAAGATCATGCTGTACAATTAGGATTAGACAAAAGCCATGTTACCCCTGATATGGATTTAAACAGTTTTGCTTATTACATCCAATCAAAGTTTAACTTAGCTGAACACTGGATTGTAAAAGCTGGACTGCGCCATGAGTTTTTAGGATTTAAAGTTGGTGATTTAACTAAAGCAAATAAATTTACACCTGGTGATAAAAATAATTCAAATGCACTTGTTTTCAATATTGCAGCTAGATATAATAAACTTAGCTATTTACAACCTTTCGTTAGTTTTTCGCAAGGATATTCTATTGGTGATATCGGTTTAGTATTACGAAATAATGTTGCTTTAGATGCAATTGATCCTAAACCAGTTTCAGTTAATAATTACGAGGCCGGAATCAGTGGTAATTTCTGGAAATTAGACTATCAACTTACAGGATATTACAGCACCTCAGATCGTGGAACTACTTTTGCCGAAATTGGAGCTCCCGGTAATTATCAATTATCACAAGTTCCACAACGTATATACGGTTTAGAAGCGGTGGTTAATGTAAAACCTACAAAATGGTTGAAAGTTGGGGGAATAATGGGATATATGGATGGTCGTCAAGATTTAAAAAATAAAGGAGAATTTAAAGATAAATTAGATAATTCTATCCTTACTCCACTTAAGTTATCTTTCAACTTAGACACTAAAATTACAGACCAATGGAACGTATTTTTTCAGTTAACAAATTTATCAGGTCGTGATGTCTTTGATAAATCACAATATAACTATGGTAAATATCCTATTTCTGGTTATACAATATGTGATTTATATACAAGCTATAAGTTAAAGAATATAACATTTAACCTTTCTTTTAACAATTTATTCAATGCCGACTACTACCCTATTCATGCCGAAGTTAGAGGTGCTACTAATGACGGAAGATATTATATAAAAGGTAGTGGTACCACTGCTAGTCTTGGATTGAAACTCGATTTATAATCTTATGCAGTTTAAAAACCTCTGTTATTTAATAGAGGTTTTACTTCGTTGTTTGATATGAAAAAGATTTCTTGACATAAATCATCTCACAATAAATTACGGTTTCACGTAAAAGCAAGAAAACCGCTCTCAAAAAATCTAAATTTCAACTTTTATTGAAAAAAAGGTAAAAAACAAACGCCGTTTCAAATAAAAACCTATTTATTTTTCCTTCTCTTCACCCCTATTTTGTTCGACAATCCTTCGACTCTTGTTCGACCGTTGTTCGACAAAACACCCCTTTTTCCGAACCGTTGTCGAAGGACACTCGAAGGACACTCGAACAAACCTTATTTCTACTTTTCTCATTTCTTCTTCAACCCCTCATCAACAAAGGAAAGTTGTATTTTTTGTCTTTTTTCATCTCTCCTCCATACCAGACAAAAATGGACAATAGTGGACAAAAGCGGACTTTAATGGACAGCTTACAACACCAACCTAAAAACCAACGCTTTAAACCACTAACTTGCTGCTACATAACATAAAAATTTAAGAGTATGGCCGAAATTAAAAAAGGAATCCTTGGCGGATTTTCAGGAAAAGTAGGAACAGTGATTGGTGTCAACTGGCGTGGAAAGGATATTATCCGAAGTCTACCAAAAGCATCAAAAAAAGCCCCCACAGAGGAACAATTAATTCAACGGGTAAAGTTTAGGAAAACCATTGATTTTTTACAACCATTGCGTTCTATCCAAAACAGGTATTTTGGGAATAAAGCAGGTAAACAATCGCGTTTTAACAATGCAACGTCTTATACCCTAACCAATGCTGTAGAAATGGTACAAGATTTACCTGTTATTATCGTAGCACGTGTTCTCATTACCAAAGGCGAATTGTTAGACTTTCAGCTTCCAGAGCTTGACGCTACAACAGCTGGTACATTTAATCTTAGTTGGGAAGACAATTCAGGACAAGGGAATGCAAAAGAAACGGATCTTGTAAACGTGGTTTGCTATTGTGAGGAACTGAATAGTTTCTACATTTCCGAAGAAATTGCAACCCGTGATATGATTGTAGCAAGTATTAATTTACCTACACCCTATCAAAACAAGGAAATTGATGTGTGGATCTATCTCAACACAGAGAAAAGAACACAAG
The DNA here is from genome assembly GCF_004785645.1 of Empedobacter tilapiae. GTDB lineage: Bacteria > Bacteroidota > Bacteroidia > Flavobacteriales > Weeksellaceae > Empedobacter > Empedobacter tilapiae. The sequence goes on from NZ_SRPE01000014.1 coordinate 6,324, forward strand.
CTAGTACCAGTACTTATTTAGGGAAACACGAAGTGTTATAACAGATGTATGATTTCTCAATCAACAGTTTGTTTAGTCATTACCGAGAATAAGGTTTTAGAAATAGAATTTTATTCTCGGTAATTTTTTATTTGTTTTAACAAAATATAATATTATACTTTCCAATGGAACTCTCCAAAAAAACCAGCAGGACGACAAAATGAAGTTTAACTTTAACTGAAAAGCGTTTGTTAATTCTTAATGAGGTTTATAGCTAATATTGACTTTTAATTGTAAGAGCAATTGGAAAATGATGATCACTTTTAGGATAATTATCTAATGTTATTTGTTTACAATTATTTTTTGTTAGTATATGATCTAATTTATCACTGACTCCTTTATAAGAATTATCTAAAGGTATATCTCCAACTTCAAGATTTAAATCCCCTAAAAGAATTATATTTTGAGTACTAGGGTCAATACATCTTTTCCAAATATCTATTGTTTCTTTAGCATACTCTTTCCAAGCTTCAGAATGTAAAAGATAAAAGTTGTAATTTTTATTATCTTTTAAAACCTCTATTTGAATGGGACATCTTAGATAATTACTATTTAAGTGATATATAAATTTATCTTCAAGAAAAAAATTGAGATTAGTGATTTTACAACTATTTTTCTCATATATAACTAAATAATATCTATTCGAAGTACTAGCTCTTAGTGAGAACTTATTACTACACTCTGGAATTATTGAATATAAATATTGAGAATTTTCTAACACTTCTTTAACATCTTTCTCACAACCATTAAACTCTTGTAAAAAGATTAGATGTATATTTTTATTAAGTGCTATGTTAAAAATGTTTTTTAATCTTTGTTGGGATGATAAGCCATCTCTTTCTCCATAATAAATATTCCATGTTAAAACATCAATTGACGTCATGCTTAATTAAATTTAAATTTTCCTTACTCTATTCGCTTTTCAGATTCCGCGTTTTTATAATTAAGATTTTATATTGAAAATAACACGAGGTTGTTTGTATAAATAGTTATTGGCTGTAGTGACACTGTCTTCATTGGTTGATACAGAAATTATTTTGTCTTTATTACTTTTATAGTCCATACCAAAATGAGCATTTTCATTTTTTAGATACATTTCTATTTTAGAAAATGGCTTATCAGTAATGTATAAACGAAGCGTACTATTGATTGTGGTTACATAATGGAAATCATACGATTCATCAAGTTCTACAATCAAATGAGGCCAGTTTTTGATGGTTTGAGATTGAAGGAGAATACCATAGTAACTGTTGTTGGCATTAAAAATAAACCAAAACTCATTTTTTATTATATCTAAGGTTTGTAAAAGAATTTGAAGTTCATTTTTATCTGATTCAGAAACATCTGTTTGAATCGCTATTTCACATTTTTCCTTAATTTCAGCTAAAAGAGTAGCAGAATTATTTTCTGATTTATTATCAGATAAATTATCCATAAGGTTTTTTAAATCTTCTTTAATGGATGAATTATTATCTAAATTAAAATTTCCAAATTCCTTAATTCTTTCATTTCTTTTTTTATTTAGAACTAGCTTTTCAAAATCTAAAATACTTAAATTTGGTCCAGCACTAAAAATTCCAAATAAGAAAGCTAAAATCCAAGAATTATCAATTTTAAAATATTGTAGAGACTCTTCTTTATTGAAATCTGCATGAGGTAATAAATAGTTAATTGGAAAATTTCTGAATCGTATCAACTCTGTAATATAATCTAATACCAACTGTGACACTTCTGGAGCTTTTGAGATAAAACTAGGTAGATGGCTATCTTTATTTTGATCCAGTATTAAGTTATGTAATTCTAAATCATATTTCCATTTTTTTAACTCTTGAAGAACTTTATTATCATTCATTATTAGCAGACGTCCTAATTGCCAAGCTACCGAATATGTCATATCATACATTTTCGTATCTTCATTAAAGAGAATTAAATAATCTGCATGATCAGGAATCGAATCATATAGTTGATGTTCAAATGTTGAGTAATTTTTTTCTTGATATTCCTTCTGATAATTATCCCTCCTTTCTTTTAAATAATTTAATATATCAAACGACGAGTTCCATTTTGTAAATGGTCCTTGATACCATGATACTATTTTACCACCAGCTTTAAGTTGGTGCTCTAACGGGACTTTTGCAGCTTCCAACAACCTAGAAATAGGGTCTTTATCAATTTTTAAATCACTCGCATTTTCTTTTAAAGCAGGTGATTTAATAAACGTTTTAAATGAATCTAAATTTAGTTCATGTAAATATCCTTTTAGATTTTTACCATTATATTCTAAATATTCGATTATAAAGTTATTATCTACTTGTTCTTTTTCTAGTTGTTCAAATTCTTTTATTGCATTTTTATTAGACCACTTTTCCCATCGTAGTTTTCTATCCTTTAGATATTGTTCATTTTTTTCTATTAATTCTTTGAGTTCTGAATTCGCAAAAGATTTAATTTTATCTAAAATATCTATATTGGAATCTTTTAGATAACTTTTAAAAGAGTCAAACTTAGGGTGATTTCTTAATTTAGTAGAGTCAATTTGGTACAACTCAGAAGCAATACTTTCAAAAGACCATTCACTTAAAATAACACAAGTGTTTGAAATTTGATTTAAGTATTGAATCATTTCATATTTTCCTGAATTTTCATTAGCATAATAACATATAAATGCTCTATATTTTGTATTCGGTTCAACAATTCTATTAGAGATAAGAATGGAAGTTTCTGTAGGTAGATTTAAGTCTTGAAGCTCTGTATGTTTTTGTACACGAACATGTGCCAGGTTCCCTATCAAATTAATAGGTGGATAAACTCCTTCTATTGGTTCTGAACGAGATAAGATTTTTAATAGCTTAGGTTCTGTAGGAATTTCTAACGATCCTACTAAACTATTTGTATTAAATTCTTTGATAATGAATTCGCCTTCATTTATTTCGTCTTCTTTTAACAAGACTAAAAAGAGATAAGGTAATCTCTTACCAGAGCTTCTTACTTCGTATTCCCAAGGAAGTGTACTTCTCCTAAACTGAATATGTGGAAAGGTACCTGCAAAATTCCCTTTATGTTCTTGAGGAGGATATACCGTTAAAATTTCATCCTGAGGAATAATATGATTGTAACCTTCAACGTGAAAGACAATATCCTTTTTACCCGTAGTACAAATATTATTTTCAAGTTGTACATTGATATTATATTGACCAGAAGCAATTGTTGGAATATTTGAAGGAGCAATTCCAATTGATTTTTTTTCCATGTTATATTACTACTTTATATGTACCAAAAAATGATTCTTTGTATTTATAAGCATTAATATCATTTTCTAAGTCCGTTAAATCGATATCATCTTCATTTAATATTCCAAAACCAATCATCGTACTATTATCTAATTTTTCTTTTCTATTTATAAAATTTATTTCGAGATTTTTATTATCTAAATGAATCTCTTTTTCCAAGGAGTCATATAAAGAGACTTCTACTTCTTTTATCTGTGAAATAACTTTTGAAAATTCCAGTTTTACCCCATTACAAACATTTTTTAATAAATTATCATTTGAAAGTGCCTCAGTTTCTGAAATGCTATTTTTTGTATTCCATATTGATTTAGGTACTGATCTATAAATTGGAGATAATACAAAAGATTTAAAATCTTTAGTTGCACCTTGAACTTCAAGTTTAAGTTTATTTGTAAGTTTATCCGATTCTGTAAATACTGGATATATAGGACTTGGTGTATTTAGTCGCTCTATATTTAATTGTGTATCATAAATATCAGTTATTTGAATATAAGTTTTTGGAATCTCAGTTATTGGAATCTCAGAATATACCTCTAGAGCAAATGTTTTTGGATTCACGACAATACATTCAGAACCATCAACTTTCTTTATTTTTTTAATTATACCAGAGGTGATATTATAAGAAATTATATTTTTTATTTCTGGTAGATATGCTGAAATGAAATCAGATTGTGTAAGCGTTTTATTAATTGATGTATTGTGATTACCAAATTTAACTTCCAATTGATATCCTACTACTTTGAATACGGCTACTCCTTTAAAGTCTGGACCACAAATAAATAATTTTGCAGCTAAACTGAAAGAGCTATTAATGTTAAATAACCAAACATCTATTACAACTTTCGCATATATTTGCACGGAAACTTCTGCTTCGTAAAAAAATGGATTCCAATGAATTATAAAATCTACTTTTAATAAAATTCCAATTTCAGCATAAACTACCCCAGCGTTTAACTTAACTCTTAATCCTCCCTCAATACCAGCCATTATACAGCTAGGAGTCAAAGCAAAATAAGCTTTTCCATACAATTGTACAGGTCCCATGTTAAAGTCAAAACCTAATCTCGAAATATTATTTGGATAATGAGATGGAACGTTGAATTTAGGATGATATCCACCTATAGAAAAAACAAAATCACCTGAATTACTTCCCTTTAGCCATATTCCTAAAGCAAAACCACCTGTTAATTTTAGCTGTGGCAATAAAATATAAGTATTATCTGTAAGTTGTCCTTGTGCTAAAAATATCCCTTCATCCAAATCTGCACGCATTGAAAATGCAAATTCGAAATTATACACTCCTGGCATTTTCATTGTAGAAAGCCCTAAAAGATTAAATGATGTTTTATTTCCAAATGCAATTGCAACGATTCCTGTAGTATAAATCATTTTATAAGAATCGAACTTGATACCAGCAACAATTACATAAGTATCTTCACAAGCAGGCAAATAACGATTTAAATCGGAAAATATCTTTTGAATACTATCTCCTTGTTTTAAACCTCCTTGATGAACCAATTTAACAAGTGGAAAATTTGGTACTTCGCTTATATTTGGCATTAAAAAATTTCTGTTCATACCAAATCCTAAAGCAAATCCATGAATATAGAATGCAGGATCTACAGGTATAGGAATACCAAGATAACCAAATGCAAATAATGAAGAATAAGTAGGGGTTTTAATGTAAGAGCCTATGGCTATAAGCTCAATCTTACCCATTCTGAAAGTTAATAAACCATTGTATTCTTCTTTATTATCTTTTATTTCTCTCAAAAATGCACCAGAAATCCCTAAAGTAGGTGTATCATAAACAATTGCCATTCCTTTTAAAGAAAATTCTATCTCATTCCATAGTTTTTCTAAAGAAAAGTTTTGGAAGACCTTGAATGGCACCTTTATAGCTAAACCAACCAGTTGTAAGCCAAATGTACCAATATTAAAATCTGCAGAAATAGCAATTTGTATAGCATCATTATTAACAATAGAAGGAACAATCTCGTTAATTTTAACTAAAGGCTGTTTTTCTACTGATGAAGGAGACGAAACTTTATTAGATTTTGGATTACTTTTAATATCATTTTTTATTGGTAAAGAAGGAATATTTATTCCACCTACATTAAAACCTGGATAAGTAATTTTATTCTCATCATTTCCTGTTTTAAAAACAAGACCTGCGCTAAATGAATTTCCTAAATTTACTTGTTCATCATTAATCCAAATATTTTTGTTTACAAATTGCTTTTTAGTATAATCAATTAATATGTTTTTGTTGTCATCTGATTGCTCAGATTTAGAAACATAAACCAGTTCTACATTACTAATAGCGTAGTCTTTCAGGTATTCTCCAACTAAAGGAAGCTCTTTAAGACTAATTTCTTCTGCAATACCAACAGAAAATAATTTTATTTCTTTAGAAATTACACCTTGAATTTTAAATTTTTCATATTGAGCTGCAATTTGAAATGCAGTTATACTCTCTTTTTTATCTGATAATTTATATACACCAAAATTTAATTTTTCTGGTATAAAAGGAGTAATAACCTTTTGTATTTCTCCTTCTTCTGCTAAGATTTCTTTTATATTTTCCTTAGCATTAGGTAGCTCACCTACAAGAGACATTGTGGAAAATTCTTCTTGATTAATGAGACTCCCTCTAACTGTAAGGTCTACTTCTTTTACAGTTACATCTAGCGCTATTTGAACATTGGTTTTGGACATAGGAGAACTATAAAATCTTAATTATTTAACTTTCATGATGTAAGCTAATTGAATATGTTTTGGTACTATACTAAATGGTTTGGATATCATATTAGAAGAATTTCCATTTTCCGAACTTCCTGACGTTGTTAATCTTGATTTAAAATCATAATTATGATTATAATAGTATGGATAATTAGTACCAAAACCTCCAGAAGCTGCACCTTTTTGCGTAGGTATCACCCACGATTCATAATATCTATGATTATGATCAGGTAAATTTTCAACTTTAAGGGTAACTAGATCATCTCCACCCCAATCACGATTCTTGACAATAGAATGGGCTCCTCTGACAAACTTATCTTTTAAATCTGGCATCCAGTCATTTAGAAATTTATTGAAGTGACCATCGCACAAAGCCCAGCCATCAGGAATTCTATCACCATAAAATGCCACAATAGTACCAATAGGAACCGAAACTATTTCAGATTGAATAGATACAATATTATCATTTTTGTCTTTATAAGATTGACTGATACATAATTTGTTTTTGATTTCAGTATTATCTTTAGAAATTATAATTAATTCTGTAGAATCTTTTACTACTTTTAATTCCGTACTTAAGAGTTCTATTTGTTGTTTTAATTTTAAGAATTCGGATGTTATTTTATCTATTGTAGCATCTTTTGATTTTAATGTATCGAAATTGGCATTATTTGTTGTTAGTTTGTCAATATTAGCATCTTTTGACATTAGATTATCGATATGAGCATGTAATTTTTCCTCCATTTCTCTTAAAATTTTAATTTGAATAATATACTCTTCCTGTTTTAATAAAGAATTTAACTTTCCCATTTCTGTATCCTGGAATATTTCTGTATTCTAAATAAAAAGGATAAGAGCCAGAAGGGTTATTAATACCAGTATTATTTACTTTGATGTTGGATAATCTTATACTGATATTTTTTGCGGAAAAATTCTCATCAGAATAATATCTATAAATAATACTATTTAACAATAAATTAGTGATATCACCAAATAGTTGCTTTTCTTTAGATTCTACAACTAACTCGTCTTTAATCTTTCTATACTTTTCTATATATAGATTATTATTTAAGCTATTAGCTACTTCTTTTATGCAATTTGTTAATTTAATAAAATTTTTCTCGTCTGCGATATCCTTAATAAGATGGTCTATTTTTTTTGAATAAAACGAATTTTGTTTTACTTCATTTAGTTTTATAGAAATATTTTCCCAATTGTTTAAATTTAAGATCTCTTTAAAAATATATTTATTAAGACAGGATTCAAGGTTATTTCCAACTGCAATTTCTTCATTAAAAATTCCTTTATAAAAAGCTTTATTCAGTTTTTCGCTATCGTAATTAATTTCTACGCTGTCTAAGTCCGTAAAATCGTTGGCTAACTTCAACCTATTAAATACCTGACAATTAAATTTTGATCTTTCATATTTAGACAAACCCAGCAGTACATTTTCTGAAGTAATTTGCACCTCTGTAGTACTTAAAGAATCTTTTTTTAGAATATCATTTATGTAAGGAGAAGATAGTGAAAATTTACTTTTAGAATTCAATTCAACAGGTATCTCCAAAACATTGATAATATTGATATTTATTAACTGCGATGTATTATCATCTCCATTGTACAAAGTATCATTTCCAAAAACAAAAACGTCAAACGGACAAATATTTTTTCCTCTATTATCAATTACATCGAAGGTTTTGTCTATTATAAGTGGATTGTTTTTTGTAAAGTTTTCTTCAAAATTATCATCATCTTTAACCAAGGTTAAATTGTAAATTTCTAATTGAAATAAAACACGTTCTAATTCAAGCAAATTAAGAATTTCTATGTTATTAAAGATAGCAGAAAGTTTATTCTCATTTATATTAGGATCAATTGTAAAACTTATTTCATCATTATTTTCATTTGAATCATCATTTTCATTTAGATCATTTGATGTATTTTTTAAAAAACCTTTTTTTACTCTAAGTATACCTCTGATTTTATTTCTATTTTCATCGTCTTTAATTTGAAAATCACCTAGATTAAATTCAAATTTTATGGGTACAACTTCATTTTGTAGTATTAAGCTATTTGAATCATCATCATTGAAGAGATTAAAATCTACATTTTCTAGCATTGTACTTTTAGATAACAATACGAGATGAGTTTCTATTAACGAATTAATTGTAGAAATAACTTCATCTTGCGCTACATTTTCAAAAATAGAAAGATCAGCTATTTTAACACTTTGCTCATTTTTGTTAGCACCAAATAACAGACTAAAAATCTTTGTGTTTATTTTAGTACTTATGATAGGTTCTTTTGATATTAGCTGCTTTTCATCCGTTATATATAAATCGACAATTTGGTCTTTTTTTAAATGAAGGGTGCAGTTGTACCAAGTGTTTTTTCTAACCCCCGATTCTTTTGTATTTCCTCTTTTTTGTTCTATAAAAACCAATGAATAACTACCATTATCTTTCTTAATCTTTAAAGCATCATTTTCTTTCTGAGATTCTTGATCCGTTTTTTTTTCCAGTTCTTGATCTGCTACTTTATTAGGAATTAATTCTAAAAAATTAGCAGAATCACTATTTTCAAATCTTATAAAAAAATTAAACAAAACATCTCCATTTTCAATAACACTATTAAAAACATCATTAAAACCAATTGTAATTTCTGCCTCTTTTTTTAATTCGATATATGATCCTTTATATTCATCAAAACTTGAGTCTAATTCTCCTATAGCTTTTATATCGACTGTAGTATATCTTGTTTTAATTAAATGTTGTTCTTTTTTACTAGAATTATCTTTATCACTCTCATTGTTTTCATCAGAGGTAACAATTCCATTTTTAATGACATTATCTAAAGGAAAATAATATTTTAATTTTGCCATTGCTTATATTTTTGTGGATTTAATAGCTAACCAACCTTCTTTTAAAACCATTCTAGAGTTAGACGGTCTGTTAACATTAAATGGAGGAATAGACATTACGTTATTTTTAAATAATTCATATATTTCTAACTCCCTTTCATCTTTGTTTTCTTTATTGAATAATTCCATCCATTTTTCTTCGTTTATATAGAAGATATTGTCTTCTTTGTTTTGATTTTCATCGTAAATCAAAAACTCGTTCTCATCAAAAAACTTTTTATACCTATTAAATTGTCCTTGTTTCAATTCAATAGCTAAGTCTTGCGTTATCCGATTCTTTTTTAGTTCAGTTTTTATAGAATTATTTTCTAAAGATGGATTTTCGTCTTTTTTTGTTTTGTGTAGCTCGATCCAAGACCATCTGTAACGAGAATCTTTAGATAAAGACATTTCTAATGATTCTTTTTTTGTTAAAATTGGAGCTGTTAGCATAGTTAGTTCTATTTTTTTTAATGCGTTTTTAATCTGGTCAAAAGGAATTTTGGTACTAGAAACAGGTAGAAAACCAGTTTTTACATTTAAACTTCCTTTAGGATGCATTAAAACATATCTTTTACAAGAATTTCTGTTTTCATTTAATCTTAAATAGTTTTTTTTATCATTCTTTTTAGAATTAATACCTGTATAAATTCCTTTTAAAAGAGAGCCATCCATTTCAAAATAAATTTCACTTTCTAAGTTTGGCATTTTAGCCTCATTAGTGAATTCAATTTCTTTATAATATGAATCTAGATCACCATGCCAATAACCTAATACTCCATCATTATACTGATTTACATCTCCTATAGACATCGGCATTTTAACACGATCATATTGTCTCTGATTATCATAAGTATTGATACTAATTTTTTCATCAAAATTTAAATCGTACAAAGCTTCACCCTTTGTATATAAATTTATATTAACTAATGTAATAGCAATTGGAATGGTTGAAATAGTTTCTAAAAGAGATGGATTACTATTATCTTCAGGAAAACAATTAGCCATGGCATCCTGAGTATTCTTGATAAAAGCAGACATAAATTTAGTTTTTCTCTCTCCTTTTTTGCATTTAATTTTTATCCAATCGACAATCCTAGTTAAATGTATATTCTCAATAATCTCTTTATAATTTTCACCACTTTTTGCAATAGTAATTTCAAAAGGGGATGATTCCCAGTTACCACTATCATCAAGTGATCCTAAATGTTTACCATTTGTATCGAAAAACTCTAGTTTTTGAGTTAAATAAAAAGGTATAATCCAACCTATTACTGGCGAAGAATGTTGGTTTGTACTTGTTACATCAAAATCTATATCAACCGAAGCAGGCTGTAGATATCTTGGTGGAAGCTCAATCCACTGCGGTTTATTGTTTATCTTTTGATTTTGTGTTGTAAGTGTTTTTGTTGGTTGTATAATTATATTTCTTCCAAAGGAATCAACTATTCGTAAACTATTTAATCTAAATGCACCATTTCGAAAAGGGTTAAAAACAGAGTATTTATTTGGTGTTAATAAATTTAAATTTTTCTTATTTGAAGTAAGTAAATCAGTAATTTCTTTAGCCAGATTTTGATGATCAGAAAAACCATTAGGAATTAATGGTAATACAGTTAACGCATTGCTTCTTTGTAATAATTGATTGTTAAAATCAGATAGTGTCAATTCTAAAACATCTGTTTTATTTAAATTATCTATAGCGTTATTAATAACACCAACAATATTCTTATTTACTTTATTTTCAATTTTTTCACTATTTTCTTTTAAAGTATCTAATAGATGTTTTTTTACTGTATTCCCTACAAATGCATTACCATAATAGGTGTTAGAATTGGGCATGAAAGCAATATTACCTACATCATTATTTTTAATAATATCTGCATTAAGTTCATCTAGACCATAAGTGTTAGAAATAAAATCCTCATTAAAAATACCCGAGTTATTTATATAGTGCCCTTCTTTATTAGGTAAAAAACTAGCTTCCCATTCTACTTTGTAAGTAGTCCATTCATCAACTTTAATATTTTTTTGAAATAAAGGTTGATTTAATATGTCATTATTTGTAAACTCATCCCAAATATTATCAAATTTTACATTGATAATATTATCTTTTCCATTCTGATTTTCTTCATTTTTATATTTATCTGAATACAAATTGAATATCGAATTTTCTTTTGAATTTTCTGTAGAAATAATTACACTTGGGGGCAATGATTCGTAGTAATCTGTTTTACTAATCTGAGAAAGATTAAGCTCTGAATCTATTTTTTTATTATATAATTCTTTTATTTTTAATATAATTTCACTTTTCCCTTCTTCAGTTACACCTTTTTTACTAATTTTTAAAATTGCATTAACGAACTGAAAAGTTAAATATTTTTGATAGTAACCTTTCAATTTATTTTCGAATTCCTCTTTCGAAGTTTCTAGTTTACTTTCAAAAGTTCCAACTCTAGCTTTTAATTTTTTAATTTGAGAAATTAAAAGTTTAAGATCGCTTTTAATCTTATTTATGTTTTTGTTTTTATTTACAAATAAAGCATTTAAATAGGTAGACCAATGAATATACAAACTTTCGAGTTCAGTATTCAATCTAAAACACTCAAGCTCATATTCATTTAATTGTCTATTTAAAAAATACAAATTTTCAGTGAGTTTATATTTTGAGTCTTTTTGTGTTAATTCATTAAAATTTGTTTTAATTTGAGATGAAATTTTCTCTATAATTTTTTCATTTACTGAAATTTCACTGTCAAATATCAATGTATTTAATATTCTAATAATTTCATCTGAATTGCTTTCTGTTATATTACTTTCATCTATTGTTTCATTTAAATTGTATGAAAAATTGGATACATCAATATCATACTCAACTACTTCATTATCAATATCATCACCATCACTAGCTACATTTATGTTATTCTTAGTTATATTGATAATATACTGTGTAGTCCCAGAAATTTTATTGAATTGTTTTTCGTGTCTTTTTATTCTTAATCGTGAAAGCCAATCTAACTTTAAGTCATTTAACTCGTCAAAATTTAATATAGATTCTATTTGCTCTTCTATCTTAATTTTATCTGTATCATTATTTTTATCCGTTAGTAATGCAACAAGCGTTTCCTGTAAAGAATTCGCAATAGAAACATCAAAATTTATTAATTTAGATTTTCCCGTAGATTCTTCTAGCTTAAATCGACCTGCGACAATAAATTCTTCTTTTTTATCGACCCAACCAATAATAGAATAAACATCATTCTCATTTCCATCGGGATCATGAAAACCAAAAATAGAACGACAGTTAGGGTAATGCACATCAAAAGACATAGAACCCCAGCCTAAGGCTGTGAGACTCTTTAAATAATTAGTATGTTTTGGTCTTGTGTTCCATTCATCAAGGCTATATCTTCTTCCAACATAATGAAAATTAAAATCTTTTCCTTCCTCACCTTCTACATACGTACAAGTATTATATTTAAATAATTTTTCGTCATATACATTCCATATATAATCACTTTCTATAACATATTCTTTACCTGTACGTTCATTTTTAACATACCAACGATTAGGCGCAAGCGGAAGATTACCTTGCTCATCGAACTTTTTAAAATGAGCAGGTAATACAAAGTGTAAATGAACTCCCTTCTCCAGATAAATAGCATTATCATAAGAAAAAGGCCTAGGTATAATAGAATTTGTCTCTAAAGGTGTATTGGGATTTTCAAATACACCTTTTTCTTCATTCATCCAAGGTATATTTTCAAAACGAATATCTTGGCCGATAACTTGTTCTGGAGATTCTAAGTATAGCGCATTAATATGGAGAGGAAGTAATTTCATCTTAATCAATAACCTTTACAGTCGTTTCTAGTTGTTTAAAAATTTCTTCTGTTGAACCTAATTTCATCATTCTTTTAACAATAGTACGTTCAGTATTCCAAACAGAAAAACTAACAGCATTAATAGAAAACATTCCAGCTAAATCTGAGAAGAAATCCTTACTATCTATACTTATAGATAAAGCATATTCCCATTCAGCTTTTTTATCTGTTGCTTTTAGGTCACTTCCATCCTCTTTACACTCAACCTCATTGTTATCAACTACTTTATAATATGCTTTTTTGTATAAAAAGACAGTATCTAAATAGAATTTTATTTTATTGATATCAAAAGGTGAATCTTTTTTATTATTTTCCTTCAAATTACCCTCTATCAACTTTTCAGTTTCCTTTTCATCTTTTCCAAATACTTTTTTAAAAGCATCTTTAATTTCTCCAATTGTAAATGATTCATTTGCTTCTACTGAAGTAGGTGTTAAAAGATATTCTTTTACAATAACTTTTTCTTTCTTTTCATTTTTTACAACTACTGCTAAATCTCTTTTTAAAAAAATAAGAGATACCCCTAATTGAAATTCCATAATTAAAATTTTATTTTATCCTACTCATCTGGCTTTTCGGAATACGCCCCGTTTAAATGGTTTCTGGACTCCATTTCTATCTTAATAAGTAAGATTTAATTCCTAACTGATAAAGGGTTTGATTTTAAAGACAATTATCCATTTAATTTATCTGGACCAGTACACGCAAACTTATGCGGACCAATTATATACTTAACCCTAAGTACTGTATCGGCATTAGTATTATTTGTCCCTTTCGAATTGTAAATTAATTCTTCACCTTCCTTAACTTCATGATGTCTATACCACTCCTTTGTACAAACTACCCAACATTTCTCATCTAGAACTACTTCACGTTCAATTGATGTAACTGCTGCTTCATCTTTTCTATCATTAGTCATAATTGTTCCCATTTTTTTTAATATTTATCTTTCCCTACTCTTATGGCTTTTCGGAATACGCCCCGTTTGTAATGGTTTCTGATCTCCATTTTATTTAAACAATTTTTGAAATATGAAAAAAGGAATAAGATTAGTATTGTAAATATTTTTGATTTACCCATTTATCGTCCAATCCTATTTTTATCCAATTTTCTTTCTTTTCATATTCAAAAACTTCATCTCCTTTTTTCAAAACACCTATCAATTTATATTCTGATGAAGCTCCTATTCGTACATTAAGGGAAGGAGCTCCTACTATTGCTCTTTTTACCTTATTGGTATATTTTGAAGAAATCCAACACTCTTTATCTTGAGATATTTTATACCAATTATCTTTTGTATCAACTATTCTAATGATTGCGCCATAATAAACTGCAGCTACATCTTTACTTATATTATAGTTAACATTTGGTCCAGTTCTTACATTTAGAGATTGAGTATTAATCATTGCGTAATCACAATTTGTAGGTAAAACAGGATTATAATTATGTGTTTCTAATTCTTTTATAACTAGTGGTAAAAAACTATTTTTAAAGTTTACTACTTTATTACCTCCAAAAAAATTAGTTCCTGGGCAAGTCTTATTACAACCATTACCATCATTACGAGTTCCATTATCTAGTCGAAACCAATGATGATATACAATTGATTTATCAGAAGGTTGAAGCCCAAACTTTTTACACAAAATTGCTGTTACTGAAATAATTGTATTAGCTTGTTGTGCTGTCATCACATCTGCTCCTATATCAAAATTTCCTACATTTTCTATACATATCGCGTGTGCATTTTGAAAGCTAATACATGCAGGGGATTTTTCAAAAGATCGTCCTGTTACTATACTGCCATCAGGAAAAACACTAATATGCTGGCCGATATCTGCCCATCCATTTTGTTGTACATGGCATTCTTTCATGGCCTTTTGTCTTTCAAAATGATTACTTCCATCAAAATGTTTATAATTTGGTATGTAGGTGTGATGTTGTTGTATTTGACATATGGTTCTTGAAATTCGTATCGTTTTGATCCAATTTCTAAACTCTTCTACTGTCATTTTATAAAAGCCATATTTGTTTTCCATAATTGTTTGTTTTTTGTTATGCTATCGATACCAATAAAACAAACTTACTTTAACTAAATACACTAAAACAGCGTAAAAACACTGGAAAATAAAAATTAGGTAGATTTACCTATTCTAGGTTTTAATCAAGAATTAATACATCTTTTGAAAAAAAAATCACCTATTAAGAAATCCTAATAGGTGAATGATAAATGTTATATTGTATAAATTAAATTATAAAAATATCTTGAGGATTTAGTATCTTCTTCTGAATAGCATACAAAACTAAACCTGCAATATTTTTTGTTCCAGTTTTTAGAAAAAGATTATTTTTATGACCTTCTACTGTTCGAGTCGAAATAAATAGTAGTTCACCTATTTCTTTAGCTGTATTTTGCATTGCAATAAGTTTTAATATCTCTATTTCTCGTTCTGTAATGCCCTCTGATAAAAATTGAGCAGCCGAATTAGATAACGGTATCTGATCTCTAAGCACCTCAATCTGTGTCGGTAACAAATAAAATCCATGTTTATTCACTTCATTTATTACATCTATTAACTTAGAGAGAGAAATACCTTTTGGTAAAAATGCTGCTACACCATGCTTTATCATAAAGCTTAAAAAACTATCTTGATAATGTGATGAAATTATAATGACAGATAATTCTGGATAATTATGTTTTATAAATTGAGTTAGTTCTACACCATTCATTTCTTTCATCTTAAGGTCGATTAACAAAATATGTGGCAATTCCTCTGCTTGTTTTAAAAAATCGATTGCTTCCTGTCCAGATGTTTTAGAAAAAAGCATGTCACAATTTTGTTGTTCTTGTAAAAACTTTGTCATCAAATCTACAATTAAATAATCATCATCTACAATTCCTATTTTTATTTTCATTATGATATAACAATTAATGTTCGAAATCCATTTAGTGAGGGATAAAATTTTACTTTACCTTTTAACTGTGCAACTCTATCTTTTATACTATCTAAACCTAGTCCTGTATATTTTGGTGTTTGCAAAACACATCCATTATCTGAATATAATAAAATTACACAATTCGTTACTTTTATTGTAATATTTATTTTGCTAGCATTAGCGTGTTTACGTGTATTTGTAATAAGTTCTTGTAAAATTCTTACCAGATGTAATTTCTGTTCCTCCGACCATTTGATATCACGTCGTATATCAGTATAATAATTTATTTCGTAACCTGTTTTATAAAGAGAAATACATTGTTGTATCAAGTCATTTAAAGATGATTCTTTTAGTAGAGGAGGATATAAATTATGAGATAACCTTCTCGAATCTTCAATACATTCTCCCAAGATATCATCTATTTTTTCTATCGGTATCTGCATTTGTAAGCCATACCGAATAGCTGTCATTTTACCAATAATTGCATCATGAAGATCATTCGCAAATCGTTTACGTTCTTCTTCTAAACTTTGCAGAGTTGCTTCTTTTAGCTGTAAAGTATACTCGTGAGACATTTTTTGTTGATTCAATTTATTCTTGTATCGCTGACGAATATTCATATTAAAAACATAAATTAAACAAATAATAATCCCACTAACAAATAGTAATACAATTACTATCCAAAAAATGATTGTTTCTTGATTTTTCCATAACGCCAAAGATGAGTTAGCAAATAAAAATAAAAAAATACAAGAAGAAAAAGGTTGAATAACCATAGCAATAAACTTATACTTAATGGAACATTAACAATAAAATTAATTGGCAAATAAAAAATAAAATTTAATGAAAAATATAAAAGAATGATAGCATTTAATTTTAGGATTTGTTTCTCTACAAAATTATCTTTTAGCATATAAAAATAAAAAACAATACTACTTACAACTATATAAATAGAACTAAGACATCGTGTATATGTCTGAAAATGTAAAACTGTTTCTATTTTAATATTAACGATATCTAAAACAATATAAATAAATAGTAAAATAGCAGGAATCAAACCTAAAATCTTTAATTTAGGTAACAGTGTTAGATAATAAAATAGGTAAAATAAAATCAATTCAACTAGTGCAAAAAGAGCTATAAAGTTTAAGTTTTCTTGAAAACGATAAGACCAATATCTGCTACTTAGATCAAAGAATAAAGAGAGTAAAAGATAAGTATAAATTATTTTTTGGTAAGATTCTTTTATATTTCGAAAAATATAAATTGCCGTGCAGCCTATAAAAAGAATAAAGGGAACTATCCATGTTCCCAAATCTAATATTTCTGTCAACATTTTTTTCTTAGTTATGTTCTAAAAGAAATAAAGTTTTTGTTGTTGGCGGGAATGGAGGTACTAATCGTATTGTATCATAGCTAATTTCTGCTTCTTGCATACGATCTTTTTCTATATTTTTAATAATTAAATCAAGTCTATAATCTTTTTCTTTTGCTGTTCTTGCTTTTTTTATTGCAAAGTATGCTCTATGACTAGTTGTCAATAAGTCTTCTGTAGGTATTTTAAAACAACGAACTAAGTTATCATCTCCTGATACTTGTTCTTTTAAATAAGAATATGGATCTTTTTTCCATCTACTAATTCTCTTTTTAACACGCTTATCATCAATAACTTCTTTTATCATCCCTTTTTTAGTATCTTTTTTAGTATATTTTATAAGATTAGCTATTGAAATATGGTTCGAAATATCAGATTTTTTTTCCTTACAATCATGGAAATCAGAAATTATAAAAATTTGAATATCTTTAAAATCTTCAGAAATTCCTATATAAGCATGTAAATATTCTGAATCACTTCCTAAACTAGGATTACTTTCAAATTCAAAATATTCATAATCCTTCAATATTTTTGTTAATCCTTCTACCCTATTTTCTTTTAGATACATTGACCAATTTTTAATATAGCCTTTAATTTCATCAAGTTTCATTTTTCTCGTTTTTAGTTTATAGTGTAATAATATTCAATATTAAACTTTTTTTTTGACATTTTAAAATATAGAAAAACTAAGAGAATAATTAAAACTCTAAATTCAATTTCGAAAAGCTTTTTAAAGTTTTTATTTTTAACCACATATGTTTATTGATTTCTTTTTTAGCTCGTTTCAATGGATTGAAGCTCGTTTGCAAATTGTATGTCGACTTTAAAACTCTTATTTACAGTAATCTCGACTTGTCAGCAATGACGGTTTTAAAATTCGTTATTATAAGTGAATTTGAATATTGAAAAAGAATTAAAAAAACGGCATTAAAACTCACACGTTAAGAAAATGGTTGAATAAAACGTAAAAAAGGTTTTAGCCCGTAGGGTTTTTAAAATCTTTAGTGGAATGAGAACATTTTTAGTAGAGAGGTTTACAGCCAAGAGTTTTTTGATTACTTTTTTGCTCATAAAAAAGTGACATTAAAGAAAAGGAATACATATACCCTTCTGGAAACCTTGATGAAAAAACATTTGAAATTAAAAGGAGAAGCTCTAGTGGAGCTTAGGTACATACGTTCATTTTTACTCATGAGTTATTATTGTTTTCAAATGAATTCATATTCCCTTCGGGGAAGTCTTGACACAAAAACATTTGAGATTAAGAGGAGAAGCTCCAGTGGAGCTTAGGTACATTTTTAAACTTTTACCTTAATGCAAAGTCTGTGCTAACAGAGTATGTGATTACAAAACATCAAGTCTGTGCCTACAAGTCGGTCAATAACGACTACTCGCTAAATGCTTTAAATCATTCACATATAAAATGTGAACAGTAAATCATTTTTAACGCTCACTACGTCGAATTGACACTCGACTCTTCAGCAATGACGATCTATAAATTTGTTGTTAAAAGCAAACTTGAATTAGAAAAATGATTATAAAAATATCATATAACTTGAAGTTGAGTATTAAATTTTATTTATTAAATCAAATTCAAGGGCAAAACGTAACAATTCAGCAAAGGATTTTGCATCTAATTTTCGGATGATATTTTTTCTGTGCGTAGCTACTGTTTGTTTTGAAATAAATAGTTCATCAGCAATTTCTATAGAAGATTTACCTACACTTAATAATGCTAAAACTTCCTTTTCGCGTTTGGTTAAAGAACAGTAAATTGTTGAATTATTATTGGGCGATAATACATTATAATAAGAAGGTTCACTATCTAATCCTATAAACGAAAGTCCTAGAGGTTTATGATCAGTTTTTAAAAGTGAAATATCAGTATGGACACCTAAAACTCTTATCACACCACCATTATCAGAACTTTGTATAGTAGAAACTTGTTGTAAAATCCATTTGTAACAATTGTTAGCACAACGTATTCGGTAATCATAATGAACTTTATAGTTCAGGATTTTATTTGGAGGAAGTTGAGTAAAGAAATCAGTTACTTTCTGTTCATATTGTACAAATCGATCTTGATCTTCAGGATGAATATTATGGATAACTAAATCTGGTGAGAAATCATCAGGTTTATATCCTATAACATTAATGATCTCAGGACTTACGAATTCCATTTTAGCTTCAAGAACATTAAAAATATAGTAATAATAGCTTCCAGGATGGAATCTGTCAAACAGTTTTTTATAAATCTCTAATTCAAAATTAGGAGAAATCTTTGTTTTGTAATCTTTAGAAATCTCTCTCCACGTTTTTTTTACTTCATCAAACTTAAGTAGTGTCATATTTAGAGGTTTAGTGTGTTTACATTAATATCTAAAAAATCAATCCGTAATCAAATCAAATGCTAGGGCAAATCGCAACAATTCGGCAAAGGATTTTACATCTAATTTTCGGATGATGTTTTTTCGGTGGGTTGCAACGGTTTCTTTTGAAATAAAGAGCTGATCTGCAATTTCCATCGATGATTTTCCAATGCTTAGCAAAGTTAGAATTTCTTTTTCGCGTTTGGTAAGTAAAGCGAATTTCTTATAATTATTTCTAATATATTCATTTTCATCTAACACTCGTTTTACTTTCTCCATCAATGCTCCTACACCATCAATCGGTGTCGAAAGCATAATCAATCGTTGTTGATCTGCATCATTCTTTTCTAATAATTTACAAACGGTGTAAAACCATCTGTGTTTATCGGCTTTATAAACTTTTACACGCTGAAAAAAATTGAGTTGCGTAGCATGATCTCCTTCATTACAATAACGGATAACTTTCGGGTAAATATCTTCTAAATCTTCTTGTACAAAAAATTGTTCGTAATAATATGCTTGTAGAGCATTTAGCTCTTCCAATTCTACACCCAAATTGTTACAGCCCCAGTTGTTCATGTAAATAATTTGTTGCGGTATACCATCGCTTAACTCATGAACCATTATGGAAGCAGGAATAACTTCTGAAATATCGGCTACATCAAAAGAATCCTTTGAGAGATTTCGTTCTATCTGAAAAAGTTTCTGTTCTATGTCTTCATATTCTTTCATATTACAAGCATTTTAAATAAAAGAAGCTGAAATTTTATGATTTTTAGAATGAATTGTATCAAATATACTTAATTTTTTGTTAAAAATACCCTCTAGTGGGTATTGTTTCATGTGATTCCCACAAATAACTTTGATTGATCAATGATAATCTATAAAAGCATGAATACTATTACTAAAACAATAGCAGGCATTTTCGGGATGATTTGTTTGCTTATCGCAGTAGATGCAAGGGCACAATCGCAGTGGTCAAATCCAGCGACAGTTGGTTCTCGTTCAGAAGTAGTTCTTTTATACAGTTACCAATGGGTAACTGCCGGAAAAGGACATCAGGATTTAAAAATTGTTTGTAAGAATATAACAACAGACAAAATAAAATTCAAGATTAATTATGAAGTTCATTTTCATAGCGGAGATGTAGAACGTGTAGCTTCGGAGAATACGATTGAATTAAAACCAGGTGAAGTTTATGACCCAAAATCTGTTGCAGATTGGGGAGGTGTTTATATGCGTTATTTTCTTACACCAACAGGAGGAAAATATGGCGCAAAAGAAAAGTGGTTTCAGTTTGGAAAAGACAGTTATGGGACACCTTTATATACTGCTATACATAGCGTAATGAATATGAAAATTACAGATTTTGAAAATCTTAGTCTGAAAGAACGGGAAGAAAAAGAAAAATTAGATAAACAGAAGAAAGAAGCCGAAGAGAAAAAGAAAAAAGAGGAGGAAGAAAAGAAACGTAAAGAAGCCGAAACTAAAAATCAGCAAACAACGTCTAAAAAAGAGACATCTAATAATGATACGTCTAATGAAACAACATCAAACAACAAAACTACCGATGATTTTTGGGGAGAGGGATCTTCTTCTAAAAAGTCAACAACCTCAAACAATAACAACAAAGACTTGTATCCGAAAGACGAAAATTTTGTTGCCGATTCTAAATTTAAAGATAAGTTGAGTGGCGTTAAAGAAGGAGAATATTTTACTGATGGTGCTGGTGGTTATTATAAAAAAGAATTAGGTGGCGCGCGTAAAGTAGATAAAATGGTTTATGAACGCGAAGCAGCGAATAAGATTTACGAAAAAATGGAACGCCAAGAAGCAGAACGCCAACAACGCGATGCCGAATTTAAACAAAACTGGGATAATATGAGTACCAGCTTTTATGCGATGTCGGTAGCTAAAGAGGGTATGCGAGATGCTAAAGATTTGGGCAGTGGTTATTCGAGTATTGAAGAACTCAATGCCGCTTTTAATCAAAAAATGCGTCAAGTATCGGCAATGGGTAGTCAAATGCAAGCATCTACTAACCAAGCTGTACAAGCTTATTCAAATGTAATAAGTACAGGTTCCAGTGGCTATGATTACTCAGGATATACCAATGCTATAGGAACTATTGCTTCTGCTATTTCGGCAAATAAAGCAGAAAATGAGGCAAGAGAAGAACTGAAAAGACAACGCGCAGAAGAAGAAGCACGAATAAAAAAAGTACAATTAGACGCTTTAATCGCTATCCGTACGGAGATTGGTAAAGTCTATACCGAAGGCGGAATGCCGTTAAGTGCACACAAAATAACCGCTCCCGTGTTGTATGTATTTGCCTATAACAGCAACAAAGCCGATTGGGATAAAAACCAAAGCGTACCGATGAGCATCAGCAACATAATTCCTGTTTATCGTTACAGCGACGGTACTTATCCTTATACATCCAATGTAAAGCGAACCTTTGAAAACGCCGGTATCAGCAGTCCGGTTTTAATGGGGTATTTCACCAATAAAAGTGAAGCCGAAAATTACCGCAGTTCCCTGTTAGAGGTTGCACCTAATGCCAAGTTTGCTGTAAAAGAAGTGGAAGTAAAAGAACAAAAGCCAAATACAACAACCAATACTTCGGAAACTGATTTTTGGGGAACAAAAACCGAAACTAAAAAGCAAGACAATACCCAAAACACCGAAACCGACTTTTGGGGTACATCAACAAAAGATAAAAAAGCAGAGCCTAAAAAGGAAACAAAAAAAGAAGTTGACTTTTGGAGTAAGTAAGGTCTCATGCCGAATGTCATCCTAAGCTTGTCGAAGGATCTCTTGAGATCCCTCCACTTCAACATCTGTCATTCCGAGGCACTCGAGGCATCTCATGTTATAAACAATAGAGATGTTTCGACTCCACTGTCGTTTCGCTCAACATGACAAAGCGGCTGTCTTTCCGACCTAAGTGTAACGAAGTGGAGGAATCTCAAAAAAGAAAAGATTTCTCGACAAGCTCGAAATGACAAAAAATAACAAAGCGCATGTCATTCCGATGAACGAAGCATAGCGGAGTGACAGAGGAATCTCAAAAAAGAAAAGATTTCTCGACAAGCTCGAAATGACAAAAAATAACAAAGCGCGTGTCATTCCGATGAACGAAGCATAGCGGAGTGACAGAGGAATCTCATAAAAAAGCAAAGAATATGTACAAAACAACAGGCACGCATAATTATTACGTATACATCTTAACCAATAAAGTAAAAACTGTATTGTACATCGGTGTGACGAATGATTTAAAAGAACGTTTGTATTGGCATCAAAATCCCGAAGCCAATTCAAAGGCTTTTACTGCAAAATACAACTGTTTTTACTTAATCTATTATGAACATTTTCAGGAGATTGAACAAGCTATTAACAGAGAAAAACAATTAAAAAAATGGAGAAGAGAGAAAAAAGAAAAATTGATTGAATCATTTAATCCGGAATGGATTTTTTTGAATGATGAAATATAGAGATGTTTCGACTTCCACTTCGACAAGCTCAGTGTTCGCTCAACATGACAAAGCGCCTGTCATTCCGAATGAAGCGAAGCGGAATTGAGGAATCTCACGCTATAAATGCAGAAATGTTTCGACTCCGTTGCACTTCGCTCAACATGACAAAGCGCCTGTCATTCCGAATGAAGCGAAGCGGAATTGAGGAATCTCACGCTATAAATGCAGAAATGTTTCGACTCCGTTGCACTTCGCTCAACATGACAAAGCGCCTGTCTTTCCGAATGCAGCGAAGCGGAATTGAGGAATCTCAAAACAATAGAGATTTCTCGACAAGCTCGAAATGACAAAAAACAAAATAATAAACAAATAAACAATAATAAATCATGAAACAGTTTTTACAAATTTTAATCTTTTTGTGTGTAGCAACAGTTGCCAACGCACAAAGCAGTTTAGAAGCAAAAATGGCATATCAAATGGCTGAGGAAAAGTTTGATGCCAAACAATACACCGAAGCGTTGGATTATTTGGAAAAAGCCGAAACCGCTTTGGGTAGCACCAACCCGCCGATGCTGTTTTTGAAGGTCATGATAACCAACCAAATTGTTACCGTCAAAGAAAGCACAGACAATTACCGAAAGTTAGAAAAAGCCATTGCCGATTTCGACAAGCACAAAGACAAAAATGCACTTGGCGAAGACAAACAAATGGACGTTTACCGTATAAAAATGGATTTGGATAAACGGAAAAATGCTTACGAAAAAGAAGCAAACCGCACAGCAGATTTAAAAAAGCAATATAATGAAATGGTTTATCGTTTGGCTGCTGAATTTCCAAAAACAGAGGTAACGGTACGTAATTTAATAGAAAGTGTACCTTCAACGTGGGCAAGACCTAAATGGGGAAGTGGATGGGATACTAGAATTAAAGATAGGGATTATGAAAGATTTGTAAAATGGGGTAAAGTAAGTCTTACAACTAGTTACGAGGACACGCAAGGGAAGCTTTGTCTTGAAGAAATTAAAACACATAATCCTGGCGAAGACCGTATAAAAGGTTATGAAGTGAGAAAAAAAATAAAATATTATGATAAACCTAAAAATAATATCTCGAGAGATTTAACCATTGACGAAATCTGCGAAGTATTAAAAATAACACCACAACAATGGAGTGATTTTACATCGGGAATAAAACCTTTGATTACAAAAGATACTGATCCATACGGATATTGGGTTACTCTTACGTTATCTGAAAAAGATCCTGATGGAAAGTATAAATATTTTCAAATGTATATTTATGAAAAAACATGGGGTTATTCATATGAAGAAATGCGAATTGATATTTTCGAGAATACACTTTAAACAATAAATAATTAACACATAAAAATTATAGATCATGAGAACAATACTATTAGCACTTTTCGCCTTGATGATTTCGGGCGGGGTGTGTGGGCAGGGTAATGAAAAAGTTGAGGAGGAAATAAAAATGGTTGATTCAATAAGTAAAAAAAGTATAAATGAAGAAAAACCACTAACAAAAACAGATTTAGAAGCAATAATAAAAAAAGCACTGAAAGAGCAAGAAGATGACAGAGTTTCTTTAGGAGAAATAAGACTAAAAGAAAAGGTTACCATATACTTGCCTGTCCCAAATGAAAAACGATTCAAAATAAGTGACTCTATTGTAGATAATAATATTGCAATTGATAGTGTAAAAATTGATTTGCAGGAAGGAATGTTAGAATATATAAAAGTGTATTTAGCAAATGGTACAATATATTCTAATAAAAAAGCACCTATTGCTATTATTTATACCGATAACAGAGGTTATGATAAATTATATGATAATGAAGAACAATCTTATATTCTATTTCGTGATGTACTAACAGTAGATACAAAAAAACGTTTTGGTTTTTTACCAAACAATGACACATTTTCTTTAACAAATATTAAAGATAAAGGTTATAATGTGAAAAATTTAAAAAAGTCTGGAAGCATTAACTCTTTGGTAAATTTTACAACTTATACGGATTTATTAGGATTAATGGGCGATCAACCTAATTCATTGGTTAATTTTGAAGCAAATGCGAAGTTTTACCTTAACAGGCATAATTGGACAAATAGGTTTATTTATTTTTTACCTTATGTTCAACCAAGTTTACATTACAATAAAGTAGATAGTAAGTTTGATACGGTTATGGTAGATTTACGAAAAGTAAACCCAACCGAAATTTACAGACGATATAATTATTCTGTAGGAATTGACCTTACTCTCGCAAGGTGGGATTTTAGACCATCTAATTCCTTAGAATTAAAAGCTGGTTATCAGTATTCGTCCAGCAAAATATTTGCTAATGACACATTAATAAACAAAGCTTTAAGCGAAATTAGGGCTGTTAACCATATCAAATATTGGGAATTAGCTTTACATTCCAAATTAGTTGAAAATTTTGGAATAGAATTAAGTTCAAAATATATCTGGCAAACCTTAAATAAGTCAGAGTTTTATAATAAATCAGATAATTCTATGTTAGCTTTCAAAGGAGGTATTTATTATTATCCGCCGAAAGGAAATGGGAGTGATAAAATTTTTGTCCGTTTTACCAATTACCTTGTTTTTAATAAACGAGAATTAGATTTCTCTCAAATACAAGTTGGTTTTTCAAAAGCCTTAAATTTTAAAAATAACAACAATTAAACAACAACAATCATGAAAAAACTATACACATTTTTAATTTTAATCTTTGCTTTTACGTTTGCCCAAGCGCAAAACGATATAAAAGCCCGCATAGAGTTTGAAGAAGCAGAAAAAGCTTTTACAGAAGAAAACTACGAAACAGCTCTAAAACACCTGAACCAAACCGAAAAAGAATTAGGTAGATGGACACCTAATGTATCCTATCTTAAAATAGAAAGTTTGTATTCCCTTACCGATATGGGAAATTTTGAAGACCCTAATATGCAGCCACTTTACGAAGAAGTTACTAAATATATGGCGTACCTCAACAAACTAAAAAGCGACGATGTACCCATGGAAAAATACAAAGTGGTGTACGGTATCGAAAAAACCTTGAAAGTACTAAAAATAGACGAACCACAAAGTCCTGAGTTTTTAAAAGCGAAAAAAGAACACGATGCTAAAAACTATGATGCAGCCATTCCGTTATACGAAAAGTTAGCTAAACAAGGCAATAGCTGGGCAATGCGCAATTTGGGGTTAGTTTACGAAACAAAAAAAGACAACGAAAAAGCCAAAGAGTGGTATCAAAAAGCAGCTCAGATGGGACATCCGCGTGGCTTTTATTTCTTGGGTTGGTATGCCGATAAAGATGGCAATACAACAAAAGCATTGGAATATTACCAACAGGCAGTCGATTTGGGAGATGTGGCTGGCTTATTAGGAATTGGTGACTTATATAAACAAGGCAAAAGTGTTACCAAAGATTACAAAAAAGCGGAAGAGTATTATAAAAAAGCAGCTGTAAAAGACAGGTCAGAGGCAATGTATAAAATAGGTACTTTATACCACAACGGCGGAAATGGAATTGCTCAAAATCATAAAACCGCAATGGAATGGTATCTAAAAGCGGCGGAAAAGAAAAATACAAATGCTATGGGCGAAATAGGTTGGATATACCAACATGGACAAGGAGATTATGCTAAAGATTACAAAAAAGCAGCAGAATGGTATCAGAAAAGAATTGATTACGGAGATAACTATGGCTTTTTAAACTTAGGAGATTTATACAGTTTGTCTGATAACAGCCAATCACAAAAAGAATTAGAGAGCTATGAAAAAGCTGCCGAAGCAGGATACCTTAAAGGAATGTTAGAAACCGCCAATCTATACTTTTCGGGCAAAGGCGGTATCACAAAAGATTACGCCAAAGCGGCAAAATATTACGAAGAATATTACAACGATAAAAAGGAAAACGAAAGCTATATTAATAATCTTATCGAAATCTATAACCGTGGTGGCAACGGCATAGAAAAAGACAAAGAGAAAGCTAAATATTGGAAAGAAATTAGGAGAAAATAATAACCATTAATAGATTTAATTTCGGCTGTTTAATATTAAACAGATCTTATTGAAAAGTATTAATCAATGTCTAATTCTTTCTACATGAAAACCAATCCTTATCAATTAAAAAATATCGATTTTGTTGATTCAATTGCTGTAGTATGTCCGCGTTGTAGTAAAAAAGCAGTGGTTTCGGGCGGGCAACCTGTTTCTAATACGGTTGGTTTTGAAGAGGCAATACAATTTACGTGCACGTATTGTGTTTATGTATTAAAGTACGCCAATACACCCAAATTCCCTGTTTTTACGAATAGTAAAGGAGTTACAAAATATGCTCGAATCTTGTTTTTTGATTCGCAAACCGATCCGTATTTTAATTTTCCGTTGTGGTACATTATAGAAACTCCTTGGGGAATTATCTGGGCATATAATCTAATGCATTTAGAAGTTATTGAAAATTATATTGGTAGTAAAGACCGAAATAGAAACGGAATTCCCATACAAAACGACAGTATTGCTTCGCGTTTGCCACAATGGGCTAAAAGTGCTAAGAACAGAGAAACTTTGTTAAAGTTGATTAAAGCAAAAAAATGACACTCGACTCTTCAGCAAATGACGGTCTATTAATTCGTTGTTAAAAAATGAATTTGAATATTAAAAAAGAATTAAGAAAACGGCATTAAAACTCACACGTTAAGAAAATGGTTGAATGCAACGTTAAAAAGATTTTAGCCCGTAGGGTTTTTAAAATCTTTAGTGAAATGAGAACATTTTTAGTCGAGAGGTTTACAGCCAAGTCTTTTTTCGTTAGTTTTTTTGACTAAAAAAGTGACAAAAGATTATTCTCGTTTTTCAAAACTATATTTCATTCATTTTTACCTTGACACAAAAACATTTGAGATAAAGAGGAGAAGCTCTAGTGGAGCTTAGGTAAAATTGTTACAAATTAATTAATAATTATATGTTCATTTTTTCCTTGATGAAAAAACGAACCAAAAAGGTCAAGACTGCGATTTTCGACGTTCAATCTTCATTTTACTCACTAAAAATATTAAATGACTCGCTATCGCTCACTAATCTTTTTAACGCTCGTTTCAATGGATTGAATCTCGTCTGCAAATCGTATGTCGGCTTTAAAATTCTTATTTACAGTAATCTCCACTCTTCAGCAATGACGGTTTTAATTAGTTGTTAAAAGTGAATTTGAATATTGAAAAAGAATTAAGAAAACGGCATTAAAACTCACACGTTAAGAAAATGATTGAATGCAACGTAAAAAAGGTTTTAGCCCGTAGGGTTTTTAAAATCTTTAGTGAAATGAGAACATTTTTAGTCGAGAGTTTTACAGCCTTGACTTTTTGGTTACTTTTTAGTCAAGTAAAAAGTGACATTAAAAAAAAGAAATTCGAATAATTAAAACAGAAAATCAATAAAAAAAGTGACACTCCCTCCCTATCCCTACTTCCCCTTATGATTTGTTTTATTTAATTAAAATATGTATCTTACTGAAATTAAGTAAATTAAAGCGTATGCAAAACACTTACTTTTTTACACAAAAAGAGAAGGATAGCAACGAGTTAAAACTTCTTTTAGTAGAGTTAATTACGAATATACAACCCACGGACAAAGATCACGGATTCTACGACAGTGCAGATGTAAAAAGGCTGCTTAACGTTAGTGACAAAACGTTGTATCGCATGAGGAGAAACAAGACGATTCCTTGTTTTAAGCTCGGTAAAAAGTACTTTTACCCAAAACATTTCTTTAACAAAAAAGCTCTTGGATAAGAGCTTTTTTTTGGTATAAAATTATATTTATTAGGTTACATTACTTTCCATACTTGCAATCATACTTTTTATTATTTCAGTGTTAGGATATTCTACTTGTTTCATAGCTTTATGTTTAAAAATATCTAGAATTTTTTTATTTAATTCGTCAACAAATTTATCATCATAATAAGGTGGGTAATTGCTTTTTCCTGTAGTTATACTAATTCTTCTTTTGTCAAATTCAGTCGAATATTCCACTTGAGGTGACAATAATTCAAATAATCTTTTGTCATTGGTTATAAATATAGAGTTAACATCTTCATCAATAATTTCTGACAATTGTTTTGAATTCCTACTCAATCTTGCATGTAACAGATCCCAAGAACTTCCCCATAAAGCTTTTAAAGTTTTTTCTTTACTTGAATTTTCTTTAATCATTGTATTGAAACTATTATTTCCACCAAAAATTTGAAAGGCTAATTGATATTCTAAACCTAAAATTAGTCCAATTTTATTGTTCATCCAATCTACAAATTCAATAATATTTTCCTTTGCCTTATGTTTACTCAAATCTTTACTAGCTATTTCTCTAATTTTTAATAATGCACTGTAATGAATCAATATTTGTTCAACAAATACAGATGCATCATTATTCAAATTTGGCTTTTTACTTGAAAAAAAATTAGATGAAAAATCAAAATTATTTGTTTTAAGTCTTTCTAAAGGAATCTGAAAAGCAAACATTAGTTTATTACTTATGTCAAAAAATTTTTCTGTATTTAATTTATATGTTGCTTTATCTAATGATAATTCTAAAAGGGCAAATATTTCAAAAGGAGGCATTGATTTTTTTTGTGAATATTTTATTAATTCAAATACCTTTCTTTTAGAATCTTTATTAATATTTTTTTTATTAACTATATTCACTATGTCTAAACAAACTGAGCTGTCTAGCACAAGAAGGGTTTTCTTTTCTAAATTTGGATTTGATTTATAAAAACCTTTTAAAGCTCCAAATTTAGTTAAATAGTGATATTCAATTTTTGTATTCAATTTAATAAAATTTATGTTAACATTCAACTTGATTTATGAAGTAAGTAATATTTATATCACCAGACATCCAAAAAACATCTCATAATAAATTACAATTTCACATAAAAGATACAAACTTCATTTAAAACAACTAAACTTGTATTCTATTATCTTATTTTGAAATTGTACAATTCTTATCGATCATAGTAATAATCTATACTTTATTTTCGTCCTTTAACATCTTCCACATTAACCCTGCAGTTTCAGCTTGATTTTTACCCCATGCAATTAAATTATTATAATACCCTTCTTTTGTTTTACTAAAAGCAATCATCCTATCATTACATCTACATATAGCCATAAACGGATTTTCTAAAATATCAGTTCTTTGAAAGGTAACTGAAGCATAATCATAAGAACCTTTTTCTAAGTCTCCTAATTGATCATATCCATCATAACTAGCTATAAAAGTATGTTTGTCAACTTTTATATCTTGCGGAATAAATTCAGCCAACTCTTCATATGTAAATGCAGAACAAAGAAAATTAGTTTCTGTATCATATTTTTTTAATATTATTTTGTCATTTACATTATAATATGCAAAAATACTTTCCTGCGACATACCGTTTTCCTTTAAGATCTTAGAAGTCTCATAGGAAATTACAATTTTGTTCAAGCAATCTGAATGATTAAAAACTTCATGGACAGATGTTTTGTTAATATTAAATACTAATTGACCATTCTGATGCCCAAGCTCTCTTATTGAACCAAATAAGGGCTGTTGTTTTGAAATACTTCCAACACCTTTGGTTACAGCAACAGCAAGTTCTCCTACAGAAAAAGTTCTTTCAGAATTTTTATTAAGATATTCTGTTAATATGATAGAAAAAGGGCTACCTTCACCTATACTGCCATCTGAAACTTTCTCATTTCTTCCTGAGCTTATAATCCATCTTGAATTTAAACTATTAAGTTTTTGATAATGATCATATATCGATCTACTTTGATTAAAAAAACTACCTGAAAAGCAAGAATCGATAATTAATAACAAATGTTTAACATCTATTCCACTTAATATATCAATGATTGTAGAATTTGGCACAAAGTCACTAATTGATTTATCAGCATCAAAAGGCACCCAATAACCTCTATTAGTCAGAGGATTTAATTCCCCATGTCCTGCAAAATAAATAATCAAGCTATCCTCTTTAGTTATCAAATAAGAGATTCTATTTAGATCGTCTATTATATTCTTTCTTGTAGCTTTTTCATTAAATAAAGGTTCTAAAATTAAATCAAAAGAATATTTATTATTAAGTATTTTAATAAGTTTTGATGCATCAAGGACGGCATTGTTTAAAGGTAAAATTTTACCATTTGAATATTTGTCAATTGCAATTACAAATAAATAGTTTTTTCCCATAGTTTAATATTACAATAATCTAAAAAATAACTCTTTATTATTTAACAAGAGACTTAAAACAATTGAAAATCTTATCATTTAAAATAGTATTTACGATTAAATAACATTATCAACTGATATTTTTCTGTATTTTATTGAATTTCCTATTCTTTGTAAGTCCTAAAACTTCATTATATTCTCTTTCCTTTGTTATAGGATTATGTTTTCCTTTAAGAATTTGATAAAAAGACTGTTCAACATCGCTAGTATCATTTTTTCTAGTAAGACTTAAGTCAAATAAATTACAAATAGCTTTTGCTGATTTAGAAATATCTCCCCATTGTAATTCATCAATCCAATTATTTTTTCGCAATTCTACAAATAATTCACACAAGTCTTTTTGACTTCCTTTCCAAACAAATTTTGTTGGAATTTTCATAAATTCTTCCTTAAACTCTATGAAAGAAGGATTTAGCATTTCAAGTCTCAACTTAATAAATCTAATGTAGATTCTTAAAATATTATCACTGATACTCTTATTTAATACAATGCCATGAAATATTTGAATTTGCTTATTTTCTGAATTTAAGATTTCTTGATATTTTTTTAGATGAATAAGTAGTATTCTTTCTTCATCTTCTATACCAAATAGTCTATTTGTTTCAACAGTAGATTTTAAAACATCATTATATTGATAAACTAATTTTGAAACTTTGTCATTAATTGCATAATAAATAGTTTCAGAAAATATGTCAGTATCCATTAGATTCATTATTGTTTTTTCTATCCCTTTTTCAACTAACGTAGGATGGTTTATTTTCCAATCGTTAACAAGTAAATCATAATATTCTCTATATATACTAAGAGTATTAGTAGAATTTAATGAATAAATTGGAAAACTAAAATTTTGGTATTTATTCATCCATTCTAAATCTGCACTCCTTATTACTGAATTTCTTTTAAATAATTGAATTTGATTTTTTTTCTCACAATTATTTAATTCTTCTTCTATGAGTTCTAATAAGTCATTTGCAAAATCAATTTCTATAATCATATCTTATTTTTTTTTAAAGATCTTAAATTTGATTTTAGCTTACAATTACAATTAACTTACGAAAGTATCATATTATCAGCTAATGAGATATTTATCAACTCCTTTAATAAATTACATATCAATTCATTACTTAATAAAACTTTCACAAAAAACTTCTTGTTAGTAGCATTATGGTTCTATTATTTCGTGCAATTTTAGAATTTTATATAATTTAGTTTCAGAGTTCACTTCAACAATTTCTACATCTACTATGAAAATCATTTTTAATGGATTATCATCACAGTTTAACATTTCTTGTTTTTCTGATTCATTTTCCCAAATAAGATTCAAACTATTCTCATTTAATTCTTTAATTACACCCCTGTTTCCTTTTTTAGAATCTAAATCACGCTTAATTTGATCTAAATAAAGTGCCTGATTTGTTTTAATAGATTTATCTTTTTGTGTTAACTCCTTTTTTTCTGATCTAATTCTATCTCTAATTATCCTCGATTCATTTTCATTTACAGATAATGGATTTAGAATAACTCTATTGTTTTTACCTTTTACTTTAATAATAATATTGTTATTATTGTGCGTACCTGGTTCAATTATTTTTTGAAAATTTGATAAATCTTTTATATCTAAATCTTTAAAATCATCAGTTTTTTTTCCAGTCAAGAGAAAGTCATAACCTGATTTGATAAACTTTCCAAATTCAACAACTGTATTAACATCTCCTAGAAAAGGAAGAATCATTGCAGAACATTCAACTAATGTAGTTACAATACTTCCTTTTTTTATTTCTTGTACAAATAATTCAGCTTCTGGTCTTTCAGAACCATACTTATCAATTAAAAACTTTTCATATCCATTTGAAATTGCATTAAGTGAATTTGTAAACTCAGTTACTGAGATTGGTTTGTCATAATCAATAGTATATTCAAACTGAAATTCATTAATAATAGGCTTCATTTATTTAATAGTATGGTTTTGAGCAAAATTGCAATTAAAATAATTTTTTAAGAATAGTAAACATATTACCATTTCGTAAAAACATCTATATTTTATATAATAATTCCAAAGATGCAAGATTTACTTCAAAATAAATTACGGTTTCACGTAAATAGAATATCCTCGTTAAAAAAATAAACGAGGATATTCTATTGTTTTGAAGTAATATAAAAACTTTATTACCACAAATATATTTTATTCAGTATCATTTTTTTTTACTTCTTCCTCAATCTTTTTAATTTTATTTTCAACAAGTTCATTTGTGATTGGAATACCACAATTACTTCTTTGTAGATTTGAAATACAGTGATTACTTTGATTCTTTAATCTTAAATTTTTAGGTAAAGAATCTAACCTTTGTTCCTTTAATTTCCAATCTATTTTTTCTAATTTCATATAGATAATACGATTGATAATATAGTCTAAATCATCAGAATATCTATAAATGTCTGTATAAATAAAAGCAGATATCCAACCATCATGTCTGTTTTTTATTTTTGTAAGAAACTCTATAAGATTTAAGTCAACTTTCCCTTTTAATAATTCCCATAGCTTCTCCTTAAACTTTTCAAAGTTTTCTAGGGATGGATATAATTGCTTTCCATTAAAAGTTACTGATAAGAAAGTTAAAGTCTCTTTATCTATATCAGTAATTTTAGTTTTACTGTCGTTCCCTAATGGATGAATTTCTAATTTTAACTCTTTAAGATATTTAAGAGACTTTTGATATGCATTTTCACATTCTTTTTTTGTTTTGGCTAGAATTACAAAGTCGTCAGCATAACGTACCAAACATAGATTATCTTCAATCAGTTTTTGATCAAATTCAGATAAATAAATATTTGATAACAAAGGAGAAAGAGCATTACCTTGAGGAATTCCTTTATCTACATTTTCAAAATACTTAATTTTATCGGCATCGAAATCTCCTAAATTTCCAACTTTCTGACTTAATGCATCTAAAATTAAATGGTTAATTGAGGTATCAGGTAAATTAGGAAATATTTGATTTGATAATAAATCTGATTTATCAACTGTTCCAAAGAAATTAATTAAATCTGCTTCTAAAACAAATTTATTATCATTATTATAATGATCTTGAATTTTTAATAATGCATCTTTAACTCCAATACTTTTTTGATAAGCAAAACTGTAACCTTTACTTTTTGATAATGTTTCAGCGAAAATCTCATCAAGTTGAATTGCTATTGCTTTAATTACAACCCTATCACATATTTCTGGAATTTGTAGCGGTCTAAATGTATTTTTGCCTTTTTTAGCAATTAATACACCTCTTGTCGGATGAAATTTATACTTTCCTAATTTAAGATTTTCAGATATAATTGAAATTTTATCGTCAAGATTTTTTTCAAAAGCTTCTATTGTTTCTCCTGATAGACCATGTGAATCTTTGTTAAATTTATCAAGCTTTCTCCAAGCTTCTTTAAGAATATCTTTTTCAGATATAATTTGTAAAAGTGTTTGTGTTTTATTTCTCATATTTCTTGTAGTGCAAAGACCCTTAGAATGACATATTGTCAGTACGATAAACTTTACATAATAGAGACAGAAGCCTTAATTGAAATAGTCACGGCAAGAACCATCAAGGTTCGAACTAAGACTTTGCTAAGGCGTTCTTCGGCAATCCTTACTTTCGATTGAATTATCAATCTTATGTCAAGCGCACACTTAAGAGAAAACTTAAGCTTTAATCGGTGCGCATAATGATTTGCGTTATAGGTTGTCACTGCGCACTCGCTCTTTTGGGCTTTGGTTGTTCTATCCATACTACTCAAATTTACGGTTTTTTGTTTTCTGTGCAAGTTTTTTAAAACTTTCGCATTTTTTAACATTTCGGCGCTAGATTGGCTCTCATCTCTACTAAATAAATAGCTTTCTACCATCGTTTCATTGGGTTTGTGTTTATCATACACAACGGTATCAAACGAGATTGAGACAGAAGCCTTAATTGAAATAGTCACGGCAAGAACCATCAAGGTTCGAACTAAGACTTTGCTAAGGCGTTCTTCGGCAATCCTTACTTTCGATTGAATTATCAATCTTAAGTAAATGAACTTCTATTATTCTAAATATGTCAATTGTTATACCAATATTGAATTTATGACAGAATTGCATATTATAATTTAAAAATTGGTGTCAGTAACCTAAACTTAGCTAGACAAAAAGTATAATTCAACTTATTATATTCTAGTTTTCCCTTGTTAAAATAGAGTGTAATTACCAATGACCACTAACATTATTTTACACGAAATTAAATATAGTTTTTTCTCGTGATAAAAACCTCACTTAAAAACAATTATCGAGATTCTATAGTTTATTTTTTTTTCGAAATATCGAGTAGAGCAACAGCTAACGATGTTATAGAATTTTTTCTATTGATTGAAATAACATTAGAGGAAGGTATTTTGTTTTACGGATTTGCATTTATTTTTACTTTCTTTTGAAATAGTTTTTCAGAAACTCAAAAAGCAAAAAAATATTTTTGCCGAAGTTTGGTTACTTAAGTTACTTTAATAATTGAAATGTTATATTTGCAACAACCTAATATAATAAAAAGTATTATGAATAATAGAAACGCTACTGCTAGTTGGAGTGGTTATTCTCATCAAGGTCAAGTGGGTTTACTCGTTGCACTCCGTAAGCTCCAAGAACCTAATATTGATTTATCAAATTATTTTGTAGAATTTGAAAATACGGAGGATGTTGCAATTTATGAGTTAACACAAGTTGGTGAAAAAAACTTTCTTTCAGTGCATCAAGTAAAAGCTTATTATTCAGATGGTAATCGTCAAAATAATTATATTGATGTATTTAGGGGGAAATCTATTTATGAAACAGATGCTGAAGGGAAATATGTAAAAGATGCTAATAAGAAAAAAATTCCCACTGGTAATTATGAGTCAGGGCAATGGTGTTCAAATGATAATTATTTACACACTGTTGTTGAAGTTGTAGATTGGGATAATAATATTGCTAAAACAACAGACACTATACCAATTTATATAAAGAGATATCCATATTCAACTACTCAATTTCACTGTGATACGACAGAAGTTGAAGATTTTATTTTATTAGAACTTAATAAAATATTTCCCGCAAATCCAAGTCAAGCTGAATTGGCGTACAAAAAATTAAGTTTTGAATTAGATAATCGAATTAGAAATGAACATAAAAAGGTTTCAAAAGCTCTATTTGATATTAAATTTTCATTACAAGAAATAGCTGATATTATAAATGATCAATCACTTTTTAAAAGACAAGGTATATACGAATGCCGTAAAATATTTTATGAAACTTTTATAGAAGTCATTACTGAGGATAGCATATCAGATGAAAAACGTGATTTTTTAGAAAATGGAGTTGTTAAAGAGATTAATGATTTAGATGACGATAATTTCAAGAGATTCTTGCAATATCTAAATATATGTGAACCAATAAAAGATTTAGATAAATCACAAATACTTGCTAATAAAGATGGTTTAGACCAAGTATTTTTTCACTTATTAATTGAAGTATTGGAATTAGAACCTTTACAAGAACAAAATTTAATTAAATATAGAAAAGACAATCTCAATTCTGATTTTGTTATTACATCCATAATTAAAGAACCAAAAAGAACTACTACTGTAGTTAAAAATATCATTGAAAATCTAGAATCAATGAGTTTATTATGGGAAAATCACCAATTGATTAACAAAGAAATTAATGCAGATTTTGCGCCAAATATTCCTTCTTTCCGAGACAATTTTGAAGAAACCGAAGAATCAAAGAAAGATCGTGATCGATTTATGTATTACTCAAATACAAAATTAATTTCTAGAGAAAACGCAATTCAACTACTAAATGATACAAACAATAATTAATAAAATTTTCGAAGAATCAAATTTTGAGGAGAAGGAAGGTTATTATTCAAAAGACAATAATCAATTCTATTTAACTTTAAAACTAAAGGAAACAGAATTTCAAACGATCGAAAATAAAAATTCAATTGAGGTAATTCCTTCCTATAAAGAATTACTAGATTTTTTTAATGAACTAGTTCAATCAGGCACTAGTACTTCAATTGAAAAAAACACTTCTCTCTTAATATTTGTAGAATGTGAAAATATCAAAGCATTGGAGGTGTACAAACAACAGATATTACTACTTGAAGAAGATCAGTATTTCTTCAAAAAATACGTAATTCTATATACGGAAAATGGTATTAGCGGTATCAATACAGATACTATTTTATCTGATTTAAAGGCGAAGTTAAGCGACAAAGATAATTTTGACAATTATTACACAAATGGATTTAGTACGGAGCTAGAAGAATATTTATTTATACTGCAACTTTATATAAAAATACCTTTTATAACACTACCTAGTTTTGATAACCAATTCAAAACGTTGGAAACTAAAATAACAGAAGATTTAGGAGATAATTATATAATAAAAGAAACAGTCATTGAAAAGTTTGATGAAATAATGGCTATTGATTTTTTTGTACCAGGAGAGAACGTTGATCAAAACATTGAAACCATTTTAAATTCATTATCAAATGATTAAGATTGATAAAATTTACATAGAAAATTTTAAAGGAATTAAGGACAAGGTAATTTTTGATTTTAAAAACACTGATCATAATATCAATGTCCTTTCAGGTCCTAATGGTTTCGGTAAAACAACAATATTCGAGGTCATTGAAATTTGCCTTACAAGTAATTTTAATAGAATTGAGCAATTTGAAAATGTTCAACAACATAGATCGAATAGAAAGAAACCTTTTTTTCAAAACACTGATAATAAGGATGTAGTAATAAAATTATGCTTGTATAATACGGAAACAAAAGAGTATAGTGTTATTATAAAATACTATGACGATGTTAACTCTCCTAAAAAGAAAAATAAAGGAAAGAATTTTATTCCAGTAGATTCAAAAAATATTTTTTCAACTTATTATAGTACTAATATTGATGATTTTGAAAATAACGATTTTTCACATTTAGTTCCAGTTGAGCAAGAATATATCAATCAATTAATTTATGGAGTAGGTACTGAAATAGATCTGTCATCGGTGTATTATCTATTCAATTACATTCAACAAGAAGATAATATTTACTTTTTAAGACAAAAGGAGGAAGATAAGGGACAATCATTATCTTTCTTATTTAATATTAGTAAGGAAGAAGAGGAAAAAAATAAGATAACAAAAGTTGAGAATCAATTATCCACTCAAAAAAGAAGCTTAAATCAAGAAATTGAGTTAATAGAATCTTCTTTATCAGATAATGAATATCTAGTTTATGAACGTTTATTCGACCAAAAAGATTATGATTTTGACAAAGAAGTTGTTTTCGATGAAGATTCCATTGAAGAAGCTAAAATAAAATACGGAAGCTTTATTGATATTTTAAATAACTTAATTAATCTGAAGCAAAATTTTTCAGTTGATGAATATGACAAATCAATAAAGTATAAATTTATAAATGAAAGAATATTAGGGCATAATAATTTATTAAATGCTTTCCTTTTTAAAAATGTATATACTCCAGATTTAAATACAAAATTAACTACACATAATTCTGAAATAAACTATGCTAATAGATATTTGAATCTTAAACCAAATGAACTAATTGATAAAGTATATTTTGACTTATTTATTAATGATGAAGTAAAGTACGAGGAGTATAAGGTGCTTGAACAAGCTATAATCAAGTTAAATGAAGATTTAGGAACGATTGGTAAATTATTAGCTGATTTTAATGCAGAACGTGATTTATTAAATGAACATTATAATAATGTAATTGAAAGCGATCATATTTCAAATACAAATTGTCCTCTTTGTAATTCAAGATTTACATCGTATGAAGAGCTCCAAATAGCAATTACAGCCAAAACTGATTTAATTAAAGAGTTTGATAAATCTAGATTAGAGGATAAAGCTAAACTCGAAGAGGAATTAAAAAAATACCACGAATCAATAAAAGAGAAGGTTCGATTATTCCTAAAAGACAATTTTAAATATGATGAATCGATTTTAGGAATTCTTAGAGAACAGGAATCATATTTAACGAATATAGAAACTTATGTAATGAAAATTGAAGGTCTGAATACTGAATCTTTTAATGATTTGTTATTTAAAGAAGTACCGCATTTGTTTGAAGAATTAGAACCTAAAAGAGAAGCTCTTAAAAAGTATATAACAGAAAATATTTTAGAACTTTTTAAATTCCAAGAAGAGCTAATTACTGATAAGATTTTATATACTGAATATTTTAACTATAAAGAAAAATTTGAAAATACTTCAATAGAACAATTTGAAAGTAAAAAAGCATACATTAAAAACGAATTGAATAAAGTTTCAAGTGTAAGACTTAACTTTTTAAAAAATAGATTTTCAGCAGTTGAGATATTACTGTCAAAAATAGAACCAGTTAAGACTTCATTAAGCGATATTATTAAGGAGCATAAAAGGGAAATGATTGAAAAAATTAAAATTCCGTTTTATGTGTATTCAGGTAAAATTCTACAAAGTTATCAGCAAGGATTAGGTATTTTTATTGATATCAATACTACTGGATTATCTAATTTTGTAACATTTAAAACTGGGAATAGTTCTGACCACGATATTGTTTATCATTTAAGTTCTGGTCAAATGGCTGTTGTTTCATTAGCGTTTTGCTTATCATTGAATAAGGTATACAATACGAATCAACACTTTAAATTTTTATCGATTGATGACCCTGTTCAAACTATGGATGACTTAAATGTTCACACTTTTATCGAATTAGTTAGAAATGAATTTCAAGACTATCAAATGATAATGTCAACACACGATGATTTCACATCAAGATATATGAAGTATAAATTTGATAAGTTTAATTTAAAAACTCAGATATTAAATGTGCAAGATATAGTTATAGAGTCATAATCAAATAAAAAGAGAACCATAATGGTTCTCTTTTCTATTCTTTATCTTTAAAATTTTCCACCTGATCCATTACCTGGTCAAATACTTCTTCATTGTACTGTGGAGGACAACCATCTTTAACTAAACAGAAAAATATTTTTTGATTCAAATCCGCTCTAACATTTGAGTTATTAAACCAATCTATAAAAGAAGATAGAATATTATTTTCGTTAAATTCAAATCCACGGTGGATTACTTCCTGTAATTGCTTTATACTCTTCCAAAGCAACTTCTTTATGTTCCAAAATAACAGCAGCTAAAATAGAATTAGGATAGTGAGGTTTCACAATTTCAATAGCCTTGCTTTTAATTATATTTATATTGTAATCTCCCATACCTGTAATGGTAACTAATTCTTGTTCAACCCCATTAATAATTACATTTACAGTATCAATATAGTAATTTTTCATAATATTTATTTATAAGGTATATTTTGTAAAGTCAAATATATAAAAAATACTATACGTATTATTGTGTAAATAAACAAAGGGTTCTATATAGAACCCTTTGTTTATATTAATCTGATGTGTTTATATATAATAAAAAACTCAGGTGAACTTTTAACCTAAAAACCAACACCTGAGTAATAAATGAACGTCATGCCTATGACTTAAATTCATTTCAAATTTAGTATTTTCATCTTAAACTAAACATTTTTAATTACTTAATGTCTTATATTTTTTTTAAACTAAAAATCAAGATTATTCTCTTTAATATATTTCTTAACATCTATTGATAAATTAAAAATATTTAATTGATCCTGATTTAGAGCATTAGCTAATATAATTAGTGAATCTAGAGTTGGATTAGCACTTCCATTTTCAATAGATAATAATGTATTTTTAGAGAGCCCTTTAGTTTTATCAGCTAATTCTTGTTGTGATATACTTCTATCATTATAATCTGAACTTTTTATATTCTTTCTCAAAGAGGTTAAATAATTACCTAATTTCTCTTTTTCTGTCATTTTATTCTTAGTTAAAAATAAAATTGTAACTATTTGAATAAAATAATGGTACAATATATTGTACTATTCAATTTTAATTTGTACTTTTGAATGTATAAAATTAATACAGAGATTTTTATTAAAATAAATATATAAGCTTAGTCTTATTTTTTCCTGAATAGAAAACTGCCAATTTTCAAAAGGAACGGGAAAATAAGTATCTTTGCTCACGTCTTAGGGCGTGGGCTTACTTTTTCGTTCCTGGTATGGCAGTACCTCTATTCGG
The DNA here is from genome assembly GCF_004785645.1 of Empedobacter tilapiae. Taxonomy (GTDB): domain Bacteria; phylum Bacteroidota; class Bacteroidia; order Flavobacteriales; family Weeksellaceae; genus Empedobacter; species Empedobacter tilapiae. The sequence continues at coordinate 47,807 of NZ_SRPE01000014.1, forward strand.
ATTTGTAAGTTCCATGCCTTTTTGTTTTTTGGGTATTTCTACCATTACAATCGCATTGAACTTCATACAATAAATATACTTGATTTTATTCCTCTACAAATCAAGTGAAATACACTCTCTATAAATATGTGTTTCTTAAAATAGAAATACACAGATGGTTATTCGATTCTCGTGGAATTGAAAAGTGATAGAAATATATTTTGGAATATCATATTGGATGGGATTCTGAAACGAGTTCAGAAAGACAGAAAAGAAAAGACATATAACATAAACAAATACTCACACAGTTATCCCCCGAAGACACCCTAAGAAGAAAGTAAATGATCTTCATAAAGTGATTAGTGTTAATTTTTAGTTTTCATTTATTAATGTAATTTTTAAAACTGTTGGAGGGGGATATTTTTAGCAGGAATATAGGATAAAAGTGGACGAACGCGCGCGCGAAAATGTAGAAAGTAAAATCTACAGATTGGATTTGAGACATGAGAATTGAGATTTTAGAGCTGTTAAAAGTGACAACGAATTTGAACTTAGAAAAAAGGATCATAAAAATGTCATATGATTTGGAGGCGAGTGTCAAAAAGTTGAGAGGCATGGTTAAAATGTTTTACTGTTTGCGCAGCAAATGATTTAAAACATTGAATGGCTGAAACTTATTTTGACCGTCGAAAATCAAAGACAAGAGTTTTTTGATTACTTTTTTGCTCTCAAAAAAGTGATAGAAAGTATTTTACATTCATTTTTTCCTTGATGAAAAAACATTTGAAATTAAAAGGAGAAGCTCCAGTGGAGCTTAGGTATAGTGCTTACAAGTCGGTCAATAACGGCTACTCGCTAAATGCTTTGAATCATTCGCATGTAAAATGCGAACAGTAAATCATTTTTAACGCTCTTTACGCCGAATTGACGCTCGACTTTTCAGCAAGGACGGTTTTGGAATTCGTTGTTAAATAGTGAATTTGAATATTAAAAAAAGAGTTAAAAATCCGACGATTTAGAATCGAAATGCAATTCAATTCTAAATTATTGGAATAAAAAAAGTTGGAGTGTTTGAGTGGAGCGAGTTGCCAACTTTATGGAAATAATTTATTTAGTTGAATCATTGAGAGACTACTGTCGGCATCTTTTTTTGTTTCGTTTTTTGGATGAGCAAAAAATGAAAAAGAAGAGATTCTTCGACAGGCTCAGAATGACAAAGTCCGTTTTTAAAAAGTGGATTTGAGTATTGAAAAAAGGATGAAAAACCGGCATTAAAACTCTCACGTTAAGAAAATATTTGAATGTAACGTTAAAAAGGTTTTAGCCCGTAGGGTTTTTAAAATCTTTAGTGGAATGAGAACATTTTTAGTAGAGAGGTTTACAGCCAAGCGTTTTTTGTTTCGTTTTTTGCGCTCAAAAAATGAAAAAGAAGAGATTCTTCGACAGGCTCAGAATGACAAAATTCATTGTTAAATAGTGAATTTGAATATTAAAAAAAGAATGATAAAGAAAAGACATTTCGATACTATTTTCTTTTTCTATGAAACGAAAATCACTCAATGTGACAGTAAGTAAGAAAAATACGTAAAACGTTAAGCGTAGAACGTAAAACATAACAAAAAACCCCTTTCCCAAAAACAAAGTTGGCGCGATGTACTGGAAAAGGAGTGGCTTTTAAAACTAATGTTGAATTTTAAAAAACTTATGTAAAATTATGAAAATATTTTACTTTAAACTCAATAGACATACAATAAGTGTGCTATTGGGATTGGTTTGTGCTACACCCCTATTCGCACAAACAGGAAAAACCGTGACTGGAACGGTGAAAGATCATAACCATTTGCTCTCTGGTGTGGTGGTAACAGAAGAAGGTACACAGAATAGTGTGCAAACTGATGCGAATGGATACTATTCGTTGACCTTACAGCATGATGATGCTAAACTAATTTTCGAGCAATTGGACTTCCCTATTCGAGAAGAAGAGGTATTGAATAGAAGTGTGATAAATGTAAGTTTCACAAAAGAAGATCACAGGATTCAGCTAAAAGATGTGGTGATAAATGCAGGGTACTATGCTGTAAAAGATAAAGAACGTACGGGGTCTATAGCACGTGTAACGGCTAAGGAAATAGAGAATCAGCCCGTAGATAATTTTTTAGCAACGCTACAAGGGCGGATGGCAGGAGTAGAAATAACTCAAGAAAGTGGTGGTTCTGGAGGCGGATTTCAGATAAAAATACGAGGACAGAACAGTTTAAGACCCGATGCCAATCAACCTTTATTCATTATAGATGGCATCCCCTACTCTTCGGATCCTATTGGAGGCACATCTACCTCTGGAAACAGACCTTCTTTTACAAGTCCGTTATCTACGATTAATCCTGCTGATATAGAAAGTATAGAAGTACTGAAAGATGCTGATGCTACTGCTATATATGGTTCGCGTGGAGCAAATGGTGTGGTACTCGTTACTACCAAACAGGGGAAAATAGGTGCTACACAGGTAAGTATTCGGACATCGATGGGGTTAGGAAAAATTACACGCCCATTGAAATTGATGAATACCAAACAATATCTTGATATGCGTAGACAGGCTTATGCCTATGATGGTATTTCTACTTATCCTACAAATGCTTATGATATAAACGGGACATGGGATATAAACCGATCTACCGATTGGCAAAAAGAATTAATTGGAGGTACAGCAGAATATAACACGATACAAACTTCTATAAGTGGTGGTAACACCGCTTTTAATTATACCGTGAATGGTACACATCACGAAGAAACTACTGTTTATCCAGGATCATTTAAATATTTGAAAAATGCTGTTCATTTGGTTTTAAACTACAAGGATAAAAAGTTTAATCTCTTATTTACGGGTAATTATAGCAATCAAAATAACAATCAACCTTCTACTGATTTAACAACCGTTGCAAGAGAATTAGCACCCAATGCACCTGCTTTATATGATGAAAATGGACAATTGAATTGGGCAAATAATACATGGACCAATCCATTTGCAAGTTTAGAGTCTAAATTTCTATCAAAAATAGATAATCTAACGGCCAATATGATGTTGAGTTATACTATTTTACCTGAATTAACTTTTAAAACCAATTTAGGCTTTACCCAATTGCATAGCCGCGAGTTGAGAACTTTTCCGTCGACTATGTATAATCCTTCTTCTGGGCAAGGTAGTGAATCATCAAGTGTAGAATCTAATCAAACTAATCGTTCTTCATGGATTATAGAACCTCAACTAAGTTGGGATAAGAAATGGAATCAACATCGTTTTTCTTTTCTTATAGGTGCAACTTTTCAGGATCAAACCACTGATAGGCTGTATTTAACTGCCGCTGATTTCCCTTCCAATGAAATGTTATTGTCTTTGTCTACTGCTGCTTTACAATTAATAGGCTTAGATGAAAAAACAAATTACCGTTATCAAGCTTTTTATGGGCGATTGAATTACATCTTACAAGATAAATATATACTTAACGTAACAGCTAGACGAGATGGCTCGAGTCGTTTTAGTCCTCAGAATAGATATTCTAATTTTGGTGCAATTGGTGCGGCTTGGCTATTCACAAAAGAGGATTTTATAAAAAACAATAGATGGTTGAGTTTTGGAAAATTGCGTGGTAGCTATGGAATTACAGGAAGTGATAATATTGGAGATTATCAATATTTAGATAATTATCAAACAACATCCAATCCATATAATGGGACAGTTGGATTAAGTCCTATTCGTTTGTATAATCCCAATTATCATTGGGAAACGAATCGTAAATTAGAAGTTGCGCTAGAATTAGGTTTTCTACATGATCATCTTAATTTTTCTATGGCTTATTATCAAAACAGATCAGGAAATCAATTGGTCGGTATTGCTCTACCTACTACAACTGGTTTTTCTTCTTTTTCTGGAAATTTACCTGCAACAGTAGAAAATAAAGGATGGGAATTTACACTAGGTTCCAAAAATATAACGACTAATAATTGGAAGTGGACAACAGAGGTTAATTTATCTTTTAATCGGAACAAATTACTTTCATATCCAGACCTTGAAAGCTCTGCTTACGCCAATACTTATGTTATCGGTCGATCTATTAACAGCATCAAACTTTATCAATACACAGGTATAAATCCTACAAATAACCAATATGAATTCTATGATTATGATGGAGATGGTAAAATAACTTCTCTGAAAGATCGAATTATACTCACTGATCTTAATCCTTCTTATTATGGTGGTGTCGCCAATCAGATTCGGTACAAACAGTTGAGTTTCGATGTATTATTTCAGTTCGTAAAACAAGAACGACAATTGTATTTGCCAACAGCCATAGCTGGTACAATGACCAATCAGTTAGTAGACTATGGTATACCTATGCAACCATATAGTACTAAAAATTCGCAAATAGCAGCTAATTATAATTTAATGCGAAGTAGTACGCTTTCTATTGTGGATGCTTCTTACATACGATTGAAAAACATTTCGATTACCTATGATATCCCTTTAAAAGATCATTTCTTGAAACCTCAAATCTTTCTACAAGGACAAAATCTATTTACTATAACGCCTTATAAAGGTGGTGATCCCGAATTTAAGTACAACCGATTTCTCCCTCCTCTTCGTACCATAGTAATGGGAATGAAATTAAACTTTTAGTCTGATAAGAATAATAAAATTTAGCACAATGAAAAATATATATACGTTAAGTTTAACTGTCGTTATAAGCGTCTTATTCTTTAGATGCAATGACTTTTTGGATGTTGATGTTCCTACTTCTCAATACAATAGTGAGTTGGTTTTTGCTGATAAAAAGACAACAAATGCTGCGCTTATTAACCTATATGCAGATATGAGAGAAAAAGGTTTTGTAAGTGGACAAATGAGTGCTTTTCCTGTTTCTATTGGTCTATATACCGATGAATTGGATTCGTATCAAATCAATCAAGTAGAATCTCAAAATTTATATAATAATACATTACAGGCAAATAGCGCTACGGTCTTACAATATTGGTCGCAAACCTATTATCAGATCTATATGGCAAATGCTATTATAGAAGGTTGCCAAAATAGTAAAGGCTTATCTACACCAGATAAAAATGGTTTTATAGGTGAAGCACTTTTTGTGAGAGCATTGCTCCATTTTTATTTAGTGAATACCTATGGCGATATTCCTTATATAAAAACAACGAATTATGAGTTGAACAAAAGTGTTTTTCGTTTAGAGAAAGCAAAAGTGTATGAACAAATTACACAAGATTTAGAAGTAGCTATACCGCTATTATCCTCACAAATAACACTACAACGTAATCGTCCTAATCAAGTAACTGCACAAGCTTTACTAGCACGTGTAGAATTGTATAAAGGAAATTGGTTAAATGCTGAAAAATGGGCTTCAACAGTAATCAATACTCCTTCTATAGAATGGCAACAAGATGTTAATCAAGAGTTTTTGAAAGAGAATAAATCGATTATTTGGCAAATATCTCCTAAGCAAGCTGGTAACTATGCGTATGAAGGTGGTACGTACTATGTCGCAACTGGTCCTCCTACTTCTATTGCTTTAACTGAAGTAAATACGCAGTTTGAACCAAATGATCTTCGTCAAAAAAACTGGGTAAGAGAAGTTACAAACGGTACAAGTACTTGGAAACATGCTTATAAATACAAACAAAGAACAAACTCTTCTTCAACAACAGAAAACTCGGTTGTTTTTCGATTAGCAGAACAATTTTTAATTCGAGCTGAGGCACGTCTAAAACAACAAAATAAAGTAGGTGCCTTACAAGATCTAAACAAAATTAGATCAAGAGCTGGTTTACCTGCTTATATCGCATTGACTGATGAGGAATTTATAGAATCTATTTTACTAGAAAGACAGCATGAGTTCTTCTGTGAATTTGGGCATCGTTTTTTTGATTTAAAACGATTGAATCTAATCGATCAAGTACTAACTCCAACAAAATCAAATTGGAAAAGCTATTGCCAACAATGGCCAATTCCTGAACAAGAAATATTAAAGAATTCGAATTTAACACAAAACACTGGATACTAATGAAAACAACTATATTGAAGCATCTTATTGTATTGATACACCTCTTGTTTTTATTTAACATGAAGCCTGTATTTGCACAGCTTACTCACCGAACAGTAAAAGAATCTGAATACGATAAATGGGGAAAAGTCATTGGTTCGCAAATTTCTGAAAAAGGGAATTGGTCTACTATTAGTATGTCTTACGCAACTACAGATTCTGTATTTTTGATTAACAACTTGACGAAACAACAAATAAGTATTTCCGGAATAAGAGAAGGTGCTTTTATGAAAGAAAATTCTTTTCTATGGTTAAAAAATAACAATCTTTCTATACTTAATTTGAAAACGCTAGAAAATATTGAGATTCCTGATGTAAAAAAATATGTTGTTTCAATGGACAAGAATATTCTTATTTCCATAGAAAAACACAACAATACACAACGAATTGTTTTGCGAGATATAAAAGGTAATAGCATAAAAACCATTGAAAATACGCGTAATTATAGTTTTGATAATGAAACAAATCGAATGGTATATGAAAAAATAGTTGATACTAGTGTCTTTTTAGAATACATAGATCTTTCTCGCCCTTTATCATCGAATGCGGTAGTACATAAAGAAGCTGGTTCTTACATTAATTTTAAATGGAACGACAATGGTGTCGTTATATTATCGCAAAACGAAAACGCCTTGTCTAGCATTTGTTATTTTGATCTAAAAAGTAAAAACTTAGACTGTATGAATACTGATTTGATAGAAGACGAAATCGATCAAACAACAAATACATTGTATCTTTCTGATAATGCTGAATTCATTTATTTCAACGCCAAAAAGAAGTTGGTAAACAGAACAACAAATGATTCCGTAGAAATATGGTATGGTTCGGATCAGCTGATCTATCCAATTAGAAAAATGAGAGATGAACGAGGTTATACCCCTTATACTTGGGTTTGGAATAGAGTAGAAAATACTGTAAAACAGATTACAGACGATGAATTACCTAATATACATTATTTATCGAATAGTAATAAGCTCTTATTATACAACCCATATCAAAACACAACAGATAATAAATTGATAAACGATTATGATGTTTATTTCTATGATTCGAAAACAGCTGTTAAGAAAAGAATTATTCAAGAATTTGATCCAAATACTCATTTATTCGGAAATGTAGGACAAACAGATGATTTTGTTTACTACTATGACAATAATTGGTGGTGGTATAATACAAAACTTGAAACAGCTACAAATCTGACTTCTTCCATACATGCCGAATGGGATAACAAATTACTAGATGAAGGTTATCAACAAATTGCATGGGGAATTGCAGGAATCTCAAATGATAAACAATACCTCTATCTATATGACACCTATGATATATGGAAAATAAATGTAAAAACATTAGCTTCTACTAAGTTGACAAAAGGTAGAGAATCGCAGCAAGTTTTTCGTTTTGAGTTATTGACGAAATCAAAAAACACGTCGGATATCCGTCTTATTGACGAAACTAAGAACAACAGATTGGTTATAAACGATCTAAATACAAGAATTAAATCTTATGCCATATTAAAGCCTAATCATACAATTGATTTACTATTGACAAGTAATGATTTTTTATATACAAGGTTGCAACAAGCCAAGTTAACAACAGATTTTATTTACTTAAAAGAAGCCTATAATTTACCACCAGAATTGTGGTATAAAAAAGATATTAAAAGTGAACCAATACAATTATTCGCAACGAATAAACAACATTATCTTTATGATTGGGGAACATCCGAATTATTGCATTACACAACTGTAGATGGAAAAAAACTAAAAGCTGCTATATTTTATCCACCGAATTACAAGAAAGGAAATGTATATCCTGCTATAGTTCGTGTCTACGAAAATTTGTCACAAACAGTAAAAGAATACCACAATCCATCGATGTATAACAACATAGGATTTAACGTATCAAATCTTACGCAACAAGGTTATATTGTTGTACTTCCTGATATGGTATATGATAAAGGTTTTACTGGTGCATCTGCTACAAATTCAGTTGTAGGAGTTCTGAACAAACTAATTGATGGAGGTGTAACTGAAAAAGGAAAAATAGGATTGATTGGACAGTCATTTGGAGGATATGAAACCAATTTTATACTTACACAAACCGATTTATTTAGTGCTGCTGTTACAGGAGCAAGTTTATTTGACTTGGTAAAAGACTATTTTTGGAATGAACCTTACGAAAAAACAGAAAGCTGGCGCTATGAAAATTTTCAATTTAGAATAAAAAAGCCTTTTTTTGAAGCGCCCGAACTTTATATAAAAAATTCTCCTTTGTATCATGCAAGTAGAATCACAACACCAATATTGAGTTGGACAGGTAAAAATGATACTACTGTACCTCCAGAACAAACTCTGACAATTTATACCGCTTTGAGAAAACTCAAAAAAAAGATTGTTATGTTACGCTATCCTGAAGCAAGACATTTTGTTACAAGTAAAGAAGATCAAACAGATTTGACAAGGAGAATAGAACAATGGTTTGCTTTTTATTTGAAAAACGAACCAAAAAGTAGTTGGATTAAATAACCAACAAATAAGAAGAGGTTCCTTTCGGAACCTCTATTTTTAATTAATTGGTTTATATAATTCTAAAATACACTGACCAACACCATTTTTTTGCCAAACTTGCTGTGGAGTTGCTTCTTCTGTCATACAAAGTTGATCTGTAGATACAGGTGTACAATCAACTTTAATTTCTTCACAATCTGTAGACGAACTATGTCGAATAAATCCATCGATTAAAGCAGCATCTTTGATAGATTCGTTGCTTTTTGTTTGCTGTGTAGCAAACGCTCCTATTCCAGCCAATAAAAATGCTGCAATAGGCAATACTGTTTGAAGTTTTAAATTTTTCATTTTTTGTAATTATTTTGGTTTTAACCTACTATATTATACAGGTGTTCGGTTATCCTCCTGCTATCGGCCGATAGTTTATTGTATGATTTTCGTATTAAGCGTATATACAACCAGTTGATTCTTTATAATTGCATATAAGTTGTTATTGTTAATAATAAATTCATTTGTTTTTTGACGATTAACATCATAGAGATAAAAACTACCTTTATACAATTGTTTTTGATAATCATATATATCTACTGCTGAAGCTTGTTTCCATACTTGATTATCTTCAAATTGTCCTTTTTTAGTAGAATTTATATACAATAGTCCATTATCTACTGCTGCTAAGCGGTTTACTACACTATTGGGATTTAATAATTTTTGCTGATTTTGCTGATTCGTTATAACTTTAAGTGGTGCTAAACGGGTGGTGTCTATTGTATGAGATCTAGTGATTACATCTAAATTTTTATTCGCAACTGTATAATTGTTTCGATAATAGTATACATATAGAAATTTATTTTGTTGTAAATCAAACAACGGAATACCATCTGTATCAAAAATCCCTTGTGTTGCTTCCCCTAATATTGATGTAGTGGTAAATTGTTGAACAGAAGGTGCTAAATTATATCGTGCTAGTATATTTTGCTTTGTTTTAAAATCTTGCTTACGGACAAATAACTCGTCTGTTGAACTTATAACAGCTTTCGAAAAATAAAGGGTTGGATCTGTTGATAATACTTTAGCTTCCCATGTTTTGATATCCCCTTTAAAGATTACAGGAACAGTTCCATCTACTAAAAAGAAATGTGGAGATGAAATAAATATTTTAACTGTACGAAAAGGAAAGTCGTCTTGATCGATTTTAATTATTAGCTCACGAGATTGATAATTATCTAAATCTATTTCCGTTACATAAAGAGGTGCAAATCGATTTCCTAAGTACAGCTTATTGTTTGTAACACCAATAAAATAGTGTGAATTATTTTTAAGCTTATACGAATGTTTACCAATCACAATATCTTTCAAATATTTTCGAATAAATGGATTCTGTTTAGACATCTTTGCTTCTGATTGCAAGAATAAAATAACAACACAACCCACACTCAAAATACCAATTACAATTAATTTCAAGAAAAGCTTTCGTTTTACACTTTCTCTTGTAATCATAATAGCAATGATGGAAAGACCAACAAAGACTACATTAAAAATTAAATGCTCTGTCCATCCCATCTTTTCTAAAATACCGCCACAGGAACATGGAATGAAATCGCTGTAATTTAATATCAGATAAATATAGACTGTAAATGCTATCATTAATCCGAATGAAGCGTAAAGCCCAATTAATCGCCATCTTTTATAACAAAGCAGTAATGCAATCACTATTTCCGCAATAATAACTGCATAAGAAATGAATCCTGCATAAACACTAAGCAATGGTGATTGAGCCAATTGAATTTGAAAATTCTCAAAATCCATCAGCTTGCTTACCGCCGCATAAATAAACAACACAATAAATAGGTAGCAGATGAGTGTTTGTATAAATGGATCGTATTTTCTCATCTTAATGTGTTTTAGGGTTTAAAGTGAACTACTCACCTCCTTCTTCAGTACGTTTGATGTAAGGATCTTTATCTTTTGGTGGATCAGCTTCTTCTTGAATAGAATCAGCAGTAACGATACTATCCAATTCTATATGTAAATCTGATTTGCGTTTTTGTTCTACAACAGATAAACCATCTGATCTTAATTGTGGAGCTTCCTCCTCCTCTATACATTGATAAAATAGGAAACTAATGATGCTAATGAATAAATAAGTTTTTGTTTTCATAGTCGTGTTTTTTAGGATTATTTATATTCTTAGCTTAAAATTAGAAGGCATAATGATTAAAACAATAAAGAAGCACGTCAAAAACATAAACACTATGTTGATTTTATAAAAGTGTCACCTGTAATCGTTTATATTATTAATAAACAACAAATTACCAAATGTTAATTTTTTAATTTACTATGAAAAAGATATCCTACCACGCTGTATAAATGTGTGAAATTTATAAATTCATACATTTCATAGAGTAATCGATTAGTGATTTGTAACAATTTACAATCGTAATTTAATTAAAATAAGTAACTTACATAAAAATCTACTACTGTTTTCATCTAAAAAAACAATGCTTATGAAAACATCTATACCTCTTCTAATTGGATTTTTATGGCTTATTTTAAACATCGAAAATGTCTATGCAATTGATCTACTAAGCACACAAACAAATGATTTTCTGGTTCAGAGAATTGATTCATTTCAAACCGATAAGAACAATCCCGAAGTTTGGAAGTACATTAATGCTTATATCCTAAAGGCTAAGATTAGTAATGATGACGAAACTTTATTCTATGGCTATAAAGAAGCTATTTACTATTCACAGGATTATGCAACCAAATTAAAATATGCTGATAGTGCGATAGTTGTTGCTCAACAGACAAGGAATAATGATTTGATTGTTCAAAGTTTTCTTTCGAAAGGATTGGTTCATTATCAATTCAAGAAATTTCAACCAGCTTTAAAGAATTATTTATGGGCTGAAAAGAAATTGAATAAAAAATCGTCTAACTATTTAACACATAAAGTCCTTTTTAATGTTGCTTTAATTAAATTTCAATTAAAACAATTTAGTGAAGCAGAACTATTATTTCAGAAATGTATTATTTACTTTGAAAATAATAGTTCGGATGTAAATCATCATGCTTATTATTTAAATAGCTTATATTATTCCGTTCAAATTTTACAGGCTCAACATAAATACACTGATGCTAATCAACTTAATCATATCGGTTTGAAATTGAGTCAAGATTCGCAAAACGACTATTTTATTCATTATTTCACCTATTTAAAAGGAGTTCAATTTTATTTAGAAAAAGAGTATCAACAATCTATAGTCATATTAACAAATGAATTAGATTATTTAAAAGATCAACAAGATTCTAATACACTTAGTTTGGCTTATTTTTATATTGGTAAATCTTACGAGGCAATAAATGAAGTACAAAAAGCAATTATATATTTTGAAAAAATAGATCAACTTTTTAATGAATATGATTTTTTAGATAGCGATGTTCGTGCTGCTTACGATGCCTTAATCCATAATTCTGAAAATAATCGTAATTACCCAAATCAATTGTATTATATCAATCAGTTACTAAAACTAGATCATTTGACTCAGCAAAATACAGTAAAGCTATCTCCCGTTCTCCAAAAAGAATATGATGAAAAAGAACTGTTAGAGTTGAAGAAAAATGTTGAATTCAAAATCACCATCTACCCTATTTTGATAGGTTTTGTGATCATATTATGTTCAATCGGGGTATTGTATGGTTACAAACGTTTTTTCAAAAAGCTTACTACAGATAAAAGGAAAATAAAAGATCCTTCTATTGTTGAGATTCCTGCTGAAGTTGTAAATCATGTCTTGAATCAGCTGAATGATTTTGAAATGAATCACTTGTTTGTACAAAAAACTTTAACCTTAGCTCAGTTAGCAAAATCATTTAAAACCAATTCTGCATATTTATCAAAGATTGTTAACTCAGAAAAAGGAACTAATTTTTCAAATTACATCAATCAACTTCGAATAAATTATGTTCTTCATCTCCTAATGGATTCAGATCAGTATCATCAACATTCAATTGGTGATTTAGCAGAATTAGTAGGTTTTTCATCTTCTCGCCAATTTTCGAATGTATTCTTTCAATTGACTTCATTTCGCCCTTATGAATATATAAAACAATTGAAATTCAATCTAAACAAAGACGATTAAAAAGAAAAACGTAAACAACATTTTCATCTCTAAGTAGTAGCAGGATACTCCCAACATCAAGGCAAGATAAAGGCAACATAGTGGCAGTAGAATGTATGTAAACGATTTTAGATGTACGATGTAATAAGTATTACGTAAAAAGTAGTATGTATTAAGTATTTTAGATTTTAAAATTGAGATGAAAAAATGTAAGATGTAATCTGTCAAACTGAATTAATTTCAGTTTCTCATCCAATGGATTGAAGCTCCTCTGCAAATCGTATATCAACTTTAGAATCCTTTATTAATAATCAACTTGAATTAGAAAAACGGCATTAAAACTCTCACGTTAAGAAAATGTTTGAATGCAACGTTAAAAAGGTTTTAGCCCGTAGGGTTTTTAAAATCTTTAGTGAAATGATAACATATTTTTAGTAGAGAGGTTTACAGCCAAGCGTTTTTTGTTTCGTTTTTTGCGCTTAAAAAATGAAAGAAAGAGATTTCTCGATCACTTCGATTCATTCAGCAGACATCGAAGATAATAGGTGACTGTCATTCTAAAAGAGTGATAACGGAATGAGGAATCTTGTTATTCATCTTTTTTTGGATAAGCTTCCCCTAAGGACATATGAATACCGATAATTAAAATAAATATTCAATGAATAAAAAAAGTGACATAAAGATTCTTCGACAAGCTCAGAATGACAAAGTCCGTAAAACTTTATAAAACCTATGTTTCTATTGTGGTTAGAAAATTAAAGGATTCAGTTCTTCACTTCGATACTTCAGTAGACTCTCAGTAACCGAGGTTCAGTGCCCCTATTCAAAAAGATAGTAAATACCGTCACTTCGAGTGATTTTCGAAATGTAATGTAGAAAATTGTATCGAGAAGTTAGACGTTTTAAAACGATTTTCTTCTTATTCTTCGACTTAATAAATGTGACAGCAAGAAAGAAAAAAACGTATCACGTTAACCGTATAACATAGACAATTCCAAATGACAGGATACTCCCAACATCGAGGCAAGATAAAGGCAACATAGTGGCAGTAGAATGTATGTAAAAGACTTAGCTGAGTTAGGAGGCTTTTCCTATGTACGTCATTTTTCTGATGCTTTTTTTCAATTTACTTCTTTACGTCCCTATGATTATATCAAGCAAATAAAACACTATTTGAAATGGAATGAATTGAAAAAATAATTTAAATAACAGATTATTCTAAAATAGTACCATCTGTATAAACAACTTTTTCAATTTTAATTACAAATTTTAGATCTTCGAATTTGCTATTTTTAATCTTAATATCTTGATCCATAAATTGATTGTAATCATAATAAGCTTCATTTGAGTAGACTTGATTTGGCGCAATTTTGTCATTTGTTAAACTCATCTGAAATCCCTCTCCAACTTCGTCACCTAATTTATCAAAAATATTAAAACTAAATTTTAATGCATCAATTGTTTTATCAGATTTGTTTTTAACAGCATATTTTAAAACATTTGATGACTCCCAATCTCCTTTATAAAAACTTTTTCCTGTTATTGAAACAGTTAAAGCATCGCTCATTTTCTTAGCCTTTTCTGCTTCTGCTTTTTCTGCTTCAAGCTTAAGTTTCTCTTGATCATCCTTATATGCTTTTGCTTCCTTTAGAATATCATTATAAGTCTTATCATCTAATGACTCTCCTGATAATTTAGATTTTAAAATCCAACCTGCTAGTAATTGCAAATCTTCATCAGACATCTTATTAGATTCTTTTAATTCTTTTGCATCTTGTTTTAATGTTGCTTCAGAATATTTTTTATCCAAAGGATTACTACAACTAATTAGCGCTACAGTAAATAAGAATAAAGTAATTTTTTTGATCATAAATTGTTAATTTTTACAAATATATACCTTATTACTTTTATATTTTACGGTTTCACGTAACACAAATAAAAGCCTTTTATAAAACTACATAAGCTAATTATTATAAATTTATAATACTGTTCATCATATTTAATAAATAGTATTTTAACATTAAAATCATCTTCGTATCTTCACCTCTCAAACAACAAATAATGAAATTCGTTACTTTCTTAGAAAATCAACAAGAAAAAGTAGGTCTTGTTTGGCAAGATGCTATCTATGATTTGACAAAAATTAATCACAACTTACCCACTACTCTAATTGATATCTTGGCTGATGATGAGTTCTCTCTTTTAATATGTCAACAGATCACAAACGAAATATCGCGTGGTGAATATAAAAAAGCTATTATAAAAGAACCTCAAATCTTAGCTCCAATACCTCATCCATCAAGTTTTAGAGATGCATATGCATTTCGTCAACATGTGGAAACTTCTCGCTTGAATAGAGGATTGGATATGATTCCTGAATTTGATCAATTTCCTGTATTCTATTTTTCTAATCATCAAGCCATTCAAGGTCCTGGAAAAGTCTATGCAATGGAAAAACATTTTGATCGCATGGATTTCGAACTTGAAATTGCTATTGTTATCAAAAAAGAAGGTATCAATATAAAAGCTGAAAATGCAGATGAATATATTGGAGGTTTTATGGTTTTGAATGATTTAAGTGCACGTGCATTACAAATGGAAGAAATGAAATTGAATCTTGGTCCTGCAAAAGGAAAAGATTTTTCTTCTATGTTTGGTCCATATTTAGTTACACCAAATGAAATTGAAAATTATAAAGTTGCTCCTAAAGAAAATCATATCGGAAATTGTTATGATCTAGAAATGACATGCTCTGTAAATAATGTAGAAGTTTCTCGTGGAAATTTCAAGGATATGCATTGGACTTTCGCGGAAATTATAGAACGTATTTCTTATGGTGTTAAACTATTTCCAGGTGATATTATCGGTTCTGGAACTGTAGGCACTGGTTGCTTTCTTGAATTGAATGGAACTGGAAAACGCAAAGACTCTTCTTACCAAGAACAATGGTTACAACCAAATGATACGATTGAAATGTCTGTAACAGGATTAGGAAAATTAGTAAATTCTGTTCATCTTTATAACCAATAAACTCAATTTATGCAACATACAAAATCTTTTGAGCCAAATACAAGTCAATTTGATGATATTTTCAAACACGCCATTTCTCCTCGTCCTATTTGCTTTGCAAGTACGATGGATAAAGATGGAAATGTGAATTTAAGTCCTTTTTCATTCTTTAATATGATGGGACAAAACCCTCCTATTTGTGTCTTTTCTCCATTAAGAAAAATGAGAGATGGATCAACAAAACATACATTAGAAAATGTTTGGGAACACCCTGAATGTGTAATTAATATTGTGAATTATAACATTGTTCAACAACAATCATTGGCGAGTGTTGAATACCCGAAAGGTGTAAATGAATTTGTGAAAGCTGGCTTTACAGAACTTCCTTCAGAATTAGTAAAACCTCCTCGTGTAGCCGAATCGCCTGTTCAGCTAGAATGTAAGGTACGTGAAGTGATTTCTATTACAGATCAACCTGGAGCAGCAAATTTAGTGATTGCAGAAGTGGTTCGCTTACATATTCACGAAGATTTGTTAGATGAAAACAACAAAGTTTCTCCTTATGATTTAGATCTAGTGGCACGTATGGGAGGCGATTATTACTGTCGTGTTATTCCAGAGTCTATCTTCGAAGTTGAAAAACCTACACGTACTATCGGCTTAGGAATAGACCAACTTCCTGATGAAGTGAAAAATTCGAACTATTTATCAGGAAACAATTTAGGTCAATTGGGAAATGTAGAGAAATTGCCAACAGAAGAAATGATTCTTAATTTTAAAGAACAACTAACACAACGATTAGATATTCAGAAGTTTAAATCTGCTGAAGTACGTCATCAAGTTGCTGCAAAACTTTTGGAACAAGGTGATGTAAATGGCGCTTGGTATTGGTTGTTAATGAAAATTTAGACCATGAAAACTGCATTGGTTCTAGGAAGTACAGGTTTAATTGGGGCTATTCTTTTAAAAAAATTATTGAATCATCCTGATTATTCTACAATTGTTACAGTTGTTCGAAAACCTCAGCAAATTAATCATCCAAAATTGATTGAAGTAGTTACTGATTTCAATTCGGATATTAATTTAGATAAAATCGAACAAATTGATTCTATTTTTTCGTGTTTAGGAACAACACGTAAAAAGACACCAAATTTAGATGCTTATCATAAAATAGAAGTTGACATTCCAAACCAATTCGCAAAACTTGGAATTCAAAAAGGATTAGTGAAGTTTCATTATATTTCGGCTGTTGGTGCAAACTCGAATTCGTCAAACTTTTATTTAAAAATGAAAGGCGAAGCCGAACAAACGCTACAAAATAACGAAATCAAACAATTGTTTCTGTATCGTCCGTCTTTGTTAATTGGTCATCGTGGTGAATATCGTATGGCAGAAAATATCAGTGCAAAAGTTTTTCCTTTGATTAATTTCTTTTTAAGTGGAAAACTTTCGAAATATAAATCAATTGAAGCCGAAAAAGTTGCACAATCATTAATCGAAAATGATTTATACTCAACACCAAATAAAGTTACAATTTTACATTTTAACGAAATTATTAATTCAATAAGTACAACAAAATGATCATATTAGCCGTACTCTTACCTTGGTTATCATTCATTTTAAGAGGAAAAATAATACAAGGCGTTATTTGCTTAATCTTACAAATTACCTTAATTGGATGGTTGCCCGCTGCAATTTGGGCAGTTGCTTCTCTATTGGACGGAAGAAATAAAGCAAGAATAAAAAATTTAAAAGACAACTAAATTAGTTGTCTTTTTTATTACCCATATTGAAATTCAATATTTATAGTGATTTTTTTGTTTTCAATTTTAAATAATTTAGCCCTATCAAATTAGAGAAAGGGATATGAAAAAAATAACATTACTAACTGCATTTAGTCTTTTTGCTTCATTTGCAAATGCTCAAGAATATTCTACAAATAACATTGTTATAAAGCAAGATAATCAAGTGTTTAATATTTATGATGCAGAACAAACTATAAAACTACGTCCAGCAGAATTTAGTATTGAATATTTGAATAAACCATATCAAGAAAAGAAAAATCTCTTTTATGCAGCGCAAGCTTTAGTCACAGATAGTACTGTCGATACAAATTTGCAAGAAGGTGTAAGAATAGATAACATCCCCTATTTTGAACCAGGAACAGGCTTTGCAGCTGAAAAAAATCAGGTGATATATTATCCTTTTTTATCTTCTGATGGACATCAATATCTATATTACGTTTCGAATAAAGATAAACGAGTTGAAAAAACAGGAACGTCTAATAATTGGGACATATACAAATGGACATTAAAAGGTGTTTATCAATATGATGCAGAAATGGATTGGAATATATACGATAATACAGAAGTAAATATTATATTAATCATTGATCGCAATTTGGATGGAATTCTACAAAAAGGAGAATTCTTTAACATTCATATTGATTTTCAGAAGTAAAAAAAACATCATCGAACTAACTTAATATTGAAATGCAAACTAAAGCAATCTCTGGATTGTTTTAGTTTCTTTCGTTCTAGAAAAAGACATTATATTAGCTTATTCAAAAATCCTAAATCTCGAAATGTTTACAAACATATCTGCATTAAAATCCTTTGTTATACAGCTTTTTTTTAGTTGTTTCTTCTTTTTAGGCTCAATTATTTATGCGCAAGAAGTATTAACAAATTTCGAGAATCAGTATAATAAAACTGCACCTAATTCTGTAGAGCGATATGAAATAACCGGAAAATATACACAAGCTTTATTGTTTAATAACCAGAAAGAGAAAGCTTTTACAATTCTGAAACAAAACATTGCAAGTGCAGAAAAGCTGAATGATGGGAAATATGCAGCCTATTTACACTCTGTTTCGGCAATGAATAATCGGATTGATGATAATTTGAGTGCAACAAACTATAATTTACAAAAAGCAATTTACTATAGCGGACGCACAAATGACTATTCGACAAAAGGTTATGTGAAATATTGTGAAGGCTGGTTACATTTACGAAACAACGAAGATGCAAAAGCTGTAAAAAACTTTATAGATGCACTAAAATTCTTGGATAAAGCTCCAACCACACCTACTGTTTTAACACGAATGAGTTCTGTTTATAATGAATTAACTGGAATTTATTCGAGATGGGATGATTATGAATTACAAGAAAAATATAGTAAACTTGCTTTAGATGTAGCACTTAAACAAAATAATCCTAATTTAATTTTTGCTTCTTATATGTCTATTGGATACATGTATGAACAAAAATTTATGCAGAATGAAAAGAATATTTTTGTGCGAGATTTAGCTGAAAAATATTATTCTAACGCAATCGATACATATTACAAGAACAAAAAAGAAATGGCTACAGCAACAGATTTATCATTTGTTGCCATTAATTTAGCTAATTTATATCTTCAGTTTTATCCAAAAAATTACCAGGGTAAAGTCATGAAATATGCCAATTTAGCCAAAGAAATAGGAGAACAAAATCATCAATCAGATCATGTGGCTGCTGCTAATGGTATTTTAGCCGAATTATCTTTACAAAATAACGAAGTTTCTACTGCAAAAAGCTATCTACTCAATTCACTTATAAAAGTCAACGAGAATACAATGCCCGACAAAAATATTCTACTTTCGTTGTATTTAAGCTTATCTAATATTGAGGACCGTCAAGGTAATTTTAAAGAAGCTTTGCGCTATTATAAATTGTATACATCTACATATAAAGAGATTTATGATAACGAACAAGCGCAGATTAGTAAACGTTTGGAAGCTCAATTTGATAAAGAACGTCAGCAACAACAAATGATTCGTTTACAATTAGAAGCTGAGAAAAAAGAGCAACAAATTCAACTAATGCACTCATTAGGAATTCAGCAAGAACAAGAGTTAGAAAATGTAAGATTAAGTGAAGATTTTCAACGTAAACAATTAAAGTTATCTCGATTAGAATCCGATAAACGTTCACAAGAATTAACTATTTCTGAACAGAATTTAAGGCTTTCTAAACTAGAAAATAAAAATAGAAAAGACGAATTGGTCAATTATATCACAGAACTTAATTTCAAAAATAAATTAAACAAGTATTATATCTTTTCGATTATCTTTTTCATCGCCTTACTTGCTCTTTTACTTTATGCCTTAAAACAACGCAACAAACATCTAAAACAACGTGAAGAATTGTATAAATTGGAAATTGAACAAGAACGTCAAAATTCTAAAATCTCTACTTTAACAGCACTTCTCGATGGTCAAGAGCAAGAACGTGCTCGTCTTGCACGTGATTTACACGATGGTTTAGGTGGTTTACTTTCTGGAACAAAAATTCAATTAACACATCTTAACGAAAAAATTGACGATCATTCTAAAAAAGATATGGCAAAATCTATTCATCAGTTAGATGGAGCTGTTGATGAATTGCGTCGTGTAGCACATAATTTAATGCCAGATTTGCTCTTGAAATATGGCCTAGAAGAAGCCTTGAAAGAATATGCAATCCGAATGTCAAATGAACATTTAGATATTGATGTCCAATTTTTAAGCTACACTAATTCGCTTGACAAAGAAAATCAATTATTGGTTTACCGAATTATCCAAGAATTAGTAAATAATGCTATTAAACATGCTCAAGCAGAACAAATTATCATTCAATTTGTTGAAGATGAGACAAACTATTCTGTAACTGTTGAAGATGATGGAAAAGGTTTTGACATGAATAATACAAAACTTACTCAATCTGCAGGTTTACATAATATTCAATCGCGTGTACAATTTTTGAAAGGACAATTAAATATACATTCAGAAATCGATTTAGGAACCAGCATAGAGTTCCAATTTCCTAAAATATAATTTATGATAAAAATAGCAATTACAGACGATCATCCTTTATTATTAGAAGGTTTACGAAATATTTTAAGCAATCAACCTAACTTACAAGTCGTCGATTGTTATGCCTCGGCCCAACAATTACAAGAAGCTTTAAAAACAAATGAAATTGATATTCTTTTGTTAGACATCAACCTTTCTGATACAAATAGTATTGAATTGATTAAACCTTTTAAGAAAAAGTATCCAGATATGCACATTATTATGTTGAGTGTACATAATGAATATGCTGTAATTAATAGTTGTTTGGAAGAAGGTGCTTCAGGTTATATTCAGAAAAATGCTTCTGTTGATGAAATTTTAGACGGAATTAATTCAATCTTTGATGGGAACAAATTTCTATGCTCGCAAACTAAAAATGTGATGAGTAAAAAGGAAAAAGATGGATTGAATACCATTCCAAAATTAACTCGTCGTGAAAAAGAAGTCTTGCTTGAAGCAGCACAAGGTTTAACAACTCAACAAATTGCTGATAAATTATTTATAAGTACGCATACGGTAGATAGTCATCGTAAAAATTTGATTGAAAAGTTTAAAACATCAAATTTAAGTTCTGCTATTACATCTGCAATAGAATATGGGCTAATTACAAAGCCTTAAAAAAATCACTATTTATAGGTATTTTCTAAGAACTGGAATTTTATCAATTTTGAAAAAGTAAAACAACAACCAAATAAGATTACTAACCAATTCTTATTACCTTAACTACATTCTTATTAAAAATCGCTTAGTCTCTACTTAAGCGATTTTTTTATCCATCTTTTAAAGAAATTAGCTAATTATAGGGATTTTATACTTCCTCATTATTTTAGATTTTTGATATACAGTTGATTCTAATCATAGAAAAAAATGAGTCATTACTAACCTACCTATTCCTTAAGAATCGCTCTATTGTATTTTTTATAATCAAAGAGCGATTTATTTTAAAATTTTAATCATGAAAAAAATATTATATATACTTCCATTATTACTGTTTACTTGCAATAATCATCAAGCAAACCAAGACAATATTTTAATTAATAAAGATTGGGAAATAGAAGGTTTGAAACTCAATCAATCTACAATTAAAGATTTTGAAAAATTTTGTCAAACCAAAAACATTACGTTTAAAAAAGATTCAATTGATTTCTTTGGTAACCTAAGCGATACGATAGAATATTGCGGAAATGATTACAATTTGCAAACAATTACTTATAAATTTTGGAACGAATCTTTGGGAATAAATTTTTATTTCCAAAAAAAATATTTTTCTGATTCTATTTTATTTAAGAATTACGACATATCAAAGTTTCAAAACATTCAATTTCAACAAGATTT
The DNA here is from genome assembly GCF_004785645.1 of Empedobacter tilapiae. GTDB lineage: Bacteria > Bacteroidota > Bacteroidia > Flavobacteriales > Weeksellaceae > Empedobacter > Empedobacter tilapiae. The sequence goes on from NZ_SRPE01000014.1 coordinate 69,741, forward strand.
CACGAATATTATTTCAAAAAAACAATTAGGAAAGTACTTTTCTAGAGATCAACAAACGAATTTATACGAAACGAAAGTTAATCAAAACAATGTCTTAATTGGAGCTGTAGCACTAGATAAAGAAACATACGAGATCAAGGTTTTAAAAGTTTACCAAGATTAATTTCTATCAAAAATTTATCAACTAATGAAACAACAATTAAAACCAATTATTATTCCTGTTATCGCTGATTATGTTTTGAGTCCAATTGTGATTTATGGAGAAGATTTCACATCAATCAATTTTGAAACTGAAGACGAAGAATTTGGTCGAATTACCATTCAAAATATGGATGCAATTAAGATTTGTCGTGGAGAGCTTCCTCCTTATGATAATCCTACAGAAATCAATGATTATATTGTTGGCACTTGGGTATACAAAGTCGAAAATTCGGAATGGCTACAAGAACGCTATAGGTATGAAAAAAGATATTACGAACTATCATACGAATGGGGCAATTCTGTGGAAGAAATGTTAACAGATTATACGCATTATTTCTTTCGTTTTCATGACGAGTTTATAGAAGTTATCGCAAAAGGATTTTGGTACGAACAAGCTAAAGAATCCTTTCTAGGAAAACCTTTAACAAAGAATCATCCTTTTCTTCCTATTGAAAATTGTTTTACGGACGAGTTGATCGTTGGCGACAGAAAATACTTTTTCAATTATAATACTCTCCCTGTAGCAACCTTAGAAAAGCATGCAAAATTCTGTCAACAAAAGTTAATTGAAGTTTGGTTATCCTTATCTAAAGATGATTTCATTGAAGGGAGTTTACGCATCAAAAATATAAAGGATCAAACAATATCATTTTATCAACCAACTTTCGGGAAAGCAATAATTATAAAAAAAGGAATTGCAACCATTGATGATTTAAAAAACTATTTAAAAACAAAGTAATAACACGACAATGAATTCACTACTTCCAAACAAAATCTACTCTTGTTGTAAAAGAATAATTCGGTTTACTAATATTTAGTATCAAAAATATACAACTATGAAAAAAAGCTTAATCATATATCTTATAAATTTCTTTGTTATTACAGCTTGCGCACAAGAATCAAAATCTATAAATTCTGATGCAGTTAATTGGATTCCCTATTTAACAAAGAATGGCGATTACATTTATGTTGACAAAAACTTAAAACAACAAATAAATACTTCATTCGCATACGCTCAAAAATTTACAGAAACTGGATACGCAATTGTAAGCGATAAAAACCGAAAAGATGCTGTTATTGATTCTTATGGTAACATTATTATTGATTACACAGAAGAATCTATTAGTCTAAATACGATTAACAACCTTACATTAATAAAAAAGGAACTTGAATACGATAAGAAAATGCCTGTGTGGAAATGGGATTGGAATATTATGGGAGGTGATATCAAAAAATCACAAACGTATAAAAAAACTGAAATTCTCGTTTTAGAAACTAATCAATTGATTCTTTCAGAAGATGTTCCTTACGATGAAGAAGACTTTAATATTGGCTATTATTCTTTTGATGGAAATCATATTCTAATGAACGATAACTTGTATGAAATTAAAAATAACAAGTTCAAGAAATTAAAATCAAACATTGATAGAGCATTGGATAAAGGTCGATATATTCCGACTAGTTCAGAGAAATTTAATATTCACGACATCAAAACCAAGAAGCCTATTTTAGCAGATTTAGTTGAAACCAAGAAGATAGAAGTGGCTTTGAATAAGCAACTTTTTGTTTTAGATTCTATTAATCAAGATCGTTATGCTCCAGATGTTCCAAAGCTTTTACAAAATCTGCAAACAAAGGAGATTTATATTTATCCAGAATACGACAAAGCTTTTCCAAAGGAAATAAAAAATGTTTCAGCGGAGCAACTTGCCTTTTTGAAAGATGTTTCTTTGGTTTATTCAGTCAACAATTCTCCTTATTTTATTTTAGGAAGATTCAATTATGATCATTCAGTTTGGGCTTATGATTGGCTTTATATTGATCAAGAAGGAAATGTATTGGATAAAATCAATGTCAAAGATTTCTTTATTCTAGATCGCGTTGGTTATTTAGTTTGGCCTGACAAACACATGATTTTACCGAAAAATGAAATAAAAAAATACAATAAAATTGGGAAAATAAGCTCTGTTTACAACAACGAAAATCTATATATTATTAATACATGTAATGAACAAAATGGTGAGAAAAAAGGTCTTTGGAATATAAAAACCAATCGTTGGGAATTAGAGCCTATCTATTCTTCAATTCAGTCGTTAGATTCAAAAAATAATATATATGCTTTGAAAAAGGAAAAAACTGAAGCGTATATTTTATTCAATCTGAAAACCTTAAAACAAATTGGTGATAAATCCTATGATTTTATATATAGCAATGGTTTTGCACACATTAAAAAGCCAAATAATGAAGATTTGTATTTCTACATTGATATCAAAACTGGAAAAGAGTATAGAGATTAACAATGAGAAATAGTTTTAGGAAAATAGTAGTAAACGAGATGGATTTTAATTGGCTATTCCATAATATTATTAAAATAAGACCTGATAATCAGCGCCAAAATAAATTAGAAATTAATTTTGGTTATTATGATTCTTGGCTTTATGTGAATGACAAAGAAAACAAACCAGGTGATTAAGCCTGCTTTTATCCGAAAATGCATTGAAGAAGCAATAAAACTTGGCTGGAATACAGATTTGAAAAGTGGCTTATTTAAAGTAAAATATCGTAACAAAACGTTTATAAAAGACAACAAATAATAACCAAAAATTTAAATAAATATGAAAAAATTACAACCTTTAAAAGAACGAATTAAAACTAATCTTAAGAAAGCCTTTTTAGATATAAAAAGCCAAATTAACGAGGAGAGATTATATATTTTTGCTGGGACGTGTGGAAGATATTGAAGGACAATATTTTTGTACCGCATCTACATTGAAAGAGTTAAAAACTAATTTCGAAAATGATTCAACCTATTACTCTACATTTTGGGATGCTTCGGAACTTGAATTATCTGCTGATTATAATGACATTAATTATGATGAATTGAAAAACTATCTGGATAATTCAACTGAAAGAGAATATAATCAGTTACGCGAAGAATATGATCAAATTTTAATCGATTCTTTAACTGAATTAAAAAACGAAGGATTATTTGACAATGAAATTCCAGAATTTTCTGTATTTGTTCAATATGTTGATGAAGGTTTTGATATTGAAAACAGCAGCTATACAGCAATAAATGGAACAGAATTTTTAGAAAAATTCAAAAATAGATTTGATAAAAAAGACGATTCTTTGACTGAAATTTTAATAAAGAAATATAATTAAGTTTAGTATTGATTAAACTATAAAGTTAAATTTTAACGAAATCATCATTAAAAAAATGAAATTACTCTATTTACTAATTTTATTCCCTCTTTTAAATTGTTCTGGACAGAGCAATTTAAAAATAAAAACCATAATCACTAAACCTACTCGCATAACTTCACAAAATCTCGAAACAGGAAGAACTTATACCCGATCCACTTATCTTCCAGTTACGAAAACCTTAGAACATGCCATTTTAGTGCAAAGCAAAGCCGAAAAAACGTTGACCTTTTTATTGCAAGGAAATATCACATCTCAAGGACTTTCCATCAATAAAGTAAAAAAAAACGTTTTGAAAAAGCTGAACAAGTTGGAGATTCCATCACATTGAAATTTTATGTAGAGATCGTCAATATTGCTGGAAAAGAAGGCGCAACGATCAAAGGATATAATTACTCGAAAGAAGAAAATTATAACATTCCAAAAGATGTAAAAGTGATTAATATTGAATTGTACGAAGATCGTCTCTCACAACGAACGGGTTCAAAACATCCAAAATTGAAACTTGTTGCACAACAAATATTCGACATAAATGATGTAATAATATGATTTAATTAAATAACATACATTGAAATTTTGAAATATTAACAGTATAAAAGATTTAGTTAAATTCTATTACATTTGTTTAAAATGAGACTGTTTTGACCATCGATTTACAATTATTTGATGCTGATAATTTTACAGAAAATGAAATTTCTTCTCCTTATTATTCTATTGTAATAATAGAAGGATCTATTGATTTTCTGATTGATTTTAATAAATATTCAATAAATGGAAAAGCTCTAATTTTTCTTTCTCCTTATCAATTATTACAATGGAAAAATAATAATTCTATTGATTTTAAAATTTTGAAATTTCATGGAGATTTTTATTGCATAGAATACCATAAAGAAGAAGTTGCTTGCAATGGAATTTTGTTTAATTCGATTTATGAAACGCCTTTTGTAAATGTTTCTGATATTATTTTCAACGAAATTCAATGGATTATCGATAAAATGAAACCGTTACAAAATGCTACTTTTTCACATGATATAGCTGTTTCTAAAACATATTTACAACTTATTTTAGCCTTAAGTAGCCGAGAAAAACAACTACAAAACAAGATAAATTCTCATAAAATATCAGATACGTTAAACTTTTATAATCTTTTAGAAAATTGTTTTATTCGTGAAAGAGCTGTTTCTTTTTATGCTTCTTATTATCATTTATCAGTTGATGCTTTCAGTAAAAAAATCAAAAAAAATTATGGAAAATCTCCGTCAAAATTGATTCAAGAACGATTGATTTTAGAAGCAAAAAAACAAATTCATTTAACATACAAAAGTATCAAAGAAATTGCTCATGATTTAGGTTTCGAAGATGAGTTTTATTTTAGTCGATATTTTAAAAAAGAAGTTGGTGTTTCACCAAAAATGTTTCGTGAACAAGTCGGGATATCTATTGTGGCAAAAAAATCCATTGAATAACCTTTTTTGTCCATTTCTTTAAGAAAAGACACAATTTAAATTTGCATAATAAAAAAGACAAGTTATGAATCAGTTACTCTTATTTTTTGCAAATTCTTCTCAAAAATTCGTTCATTTTCTTAGAATTGCTATTGCTATTGTTATGATTTGGATTGGTGGACTTAAAGCCTTTCAATATGAAGCAGATGGTATTGTACCATTTGTCATCAACAGTCCATTTATGAGTTTTTTTTATCAAAATGCCCGCGAAACTTCGGTAGATGAAAACGGAAAAACGGTTGCTGCTTATACGTTATATAAAAATCCAGAAGGAAAAACAATTCAAAAAAATATCAATTGGCATACAGAGAACGGAACGTATGTATTTTCTTATGGTTTAGGAACTGTAATTATAGGAATTGGTTTGTTAGTTTTATTAGGAATCTGGTTTCCTAAAATAGGTTTTTTAGGAGGTATATTAACTTTTTTGATGTCTATTGTAACTCTTTCTTTTTTAATTACTACTCCTGAAGTTTATGTACCTAATTTAGGTGGTGACTTCCCTACTCCACAATTTGGTTTCCCTTATTTATCAGGTGCTGGTAGATTAGTCTTGAAAGATATTATCATGATGTCAGGTGGTCTTATTTGTGCATCCGAAGCTGCAAAAAGAATTTTGAAATCATAAATAATAATAAAAATGGGAAAGTGATTTACTTTCCCATTTTTATTATTTCTCAACTAATTCTTTCAATTTTTTAAGACCTTTTCCGTACGAATCTTCCATTTGAGAATCCATCATTAATTTCATCAGATTCATAGGATAATCCAATTCACAATCCATACTCCAAGTAACCTTTGTTGCACTTCCTTCATTCGTTAACATAATATCCGAAGTAGCATCGCTTTCAAAAGGTTTCTTAAACATCATTTTAGTCGCAATTTTTTGATTCGGAACCAAAGCAATAATCACATGACAACCTTGTCCAACATCGTCATTTCCTTGCCAGCAATACTCATCTCCAGGCTGTCCTTGCGTACCTGAATATGTTAATTTCAAATTAGGGTCTAAATCCATCCAAGGATTCCATTCATTAAATTTTTTCGAAGAACTTGCTTGTTCATACACTTTTTCAATAGGTGCATTTACAACCATTGAAGTTTCAAAATGGTATTGTTTTCCTATTGCAAACATTGTAATTATTAGTATGATAATCAATCCTACAATTACCCAAAGTATTCTTTTTAGTATTCTCATAAAGTGTATTTTTCTATTTCACTAATTTATGTTTTATTTCAATTGAAATCATTTTTTATGTTCACTAACTATCTCATTTAAGAGCAGTAAAAGAAACCACTCCTTGTAATTTAAATAAAGCCATACAATATCACTAATTTTGGCCAGTAAATCATTCATATTTATTTCTAATTTTAGATAAAAGAACATGAGACATAATGTTTTTTTATCAAAATGATTTAATTCTTTCTCAACGAAATGAAAAAATTATAATTGCAAAAAATAGTCATGTAATAATTCAAATCTTGAGCATAGATTTAGAATCAAACTAGATTCAAAAAAATTGACATTATAGAATATAAAGAAGTTCACATTGCTTTTGCTTAATTTAAAAAATATCAGAAATGAAAAAATTAATAGAAAAACTAACAAAAATAGATCAGTTTGAAAAGAATTTGGGTTTGGACAAGACTGAAATTGAAAAATTAAATGATTGCTTAGGTTTTGAAATTCCATTTTTTTTTGTTGAGTATTTACAACTTTTTGGTTTTAATGAAAATCTATTTTGGACAATTTTTAATGATGAAGAAGAATTTATTCAGCAAAATGAATTTATTCATGAAGAAGATAATTATAGAAATTACCTTATCATTGGTGATGAATATGCTGAAAATTTCATCTTAGTAAACAAAGAAAATCAACAGTTATTTTTACTAGAAGATGATCATTTATTTGATTTGAAAATCACTTTTGATGAAATGCTTGATGAAATTGTAGAATCTCTACAGCCTATTAATTATGATTCCTACAAACAAATTGATACAATTTATCAATCTTTGCTTTCAAATAAAAATCTAATCGCAACAAGTATAAAATTAGCAATCGATAATTTAAAAGAAGACGCTTCTCAAAATAATGACCTATTATACTCTATTATAATTTCGACAAACCCCAAAAACGAATATAATATTTATGGAGGAAGTTTAGAAGATTTCAAAATTGGAATTGATTCTGAAAATATTAATTATGATAAATTATGGAATACAAATTTTTCAAAATATCAGCAAAAAATTAATGATAAATTTATAGATCAAAAGTATGACTTTACTTACATAAAGGCTTTAGAATTAATTTATCTAGATGTTTTAAGAGATCTAAAAAACGAAGGTTATTTTAACGATCAAGCTCATAATATATCAGTATCATTAAAATCAACAGAAACAAATTTATTCCCAGAAGATTCTTATGAAGAGTCTCTTATGAAAAAGAATAATCTTACGACAAAAATCAAGCGATTTTGGGAAACTCCTTATGATAGGACTCGATTAATTATTGAAGCATTATAAAAGAAAAATTTTCTTCTTGATTCAATTAATAATTAAATTTCAAAATACTAAGTAGTTATTGTTCATTAAAAAATATTAAATGAAAAAAATAATTCTATTGCTTTTTATAAGCTTTAATTTACAATCTTGTACAAAAAATCATACCGCTGATATAGCAGCATTTACTTATTTACCATATTTCACAATGGATGTTTTATGTCAAGGTTATGATTTTGGACCAGGAGCTGGAGGAGTTTCCATAAATGTTAATCTCAAACCAGGAGAATATCCTGTATATTGGCATGATGCAAAAGATGGCAAAAAGTATCAATCTATCAATAAAATAAAAATACCAGAAAATATTGAATATCAATATGTCGTGTTACATGTCTATGCTAATCATTTTGTTGAAGTTCGATTTACCAATAATTGGCCAGAAGCAACAGAAAAAGGTAAAATATATCGTAAACAAAATCCTCATAATTTAAAAATAAATAATGAATACTAGATTTATAGAATCGATTAAAACTCTAAAAAAATGGATTTCTAAAAACGAAGTTATTGTCAAAAATAAAAGGTGGATAAACGGAAAAGAAATCGTTGAAATTGAAAATATAAAATTTATAACACAAACTTTATCTTCTGAAGAAATAGAAGTTATAAAAGCATTTACAAATCATTTGCTTCCTAATACATATTATCATTTCTTGACAGAAATAGGTAGTGGACAGTGTTTTGTTGGAGAATATTTTTCAAGTTTCGAACTATACAACTTTGCTGAATTAAAAGAAAATAATCAACTTTTTCAGCAAGAAATCAAAGATTACGAAAAACCTGTAAATGAACAATTTATGATTATAGGCATTCATTGTTCTATGGGTGATTGGATGGGATTTTGTACTTCTAAAACTGATGAAAAGAATTTCGATGTCTATTGTCATGAATACCCGATAGATGAGTATATTGAAATATCAAACGAACTGAATTCGTGGCGCTCATTTGAAGAATGGATCATCAGAGTAGTGGAAACAAAAGGAAAAGAAACTTTGTAAGAAAAAAGCCAAACTTCCATAGAAATTTGGCTAATAATTTTATCGAAATAATTCTAAGATTTCGTCTACTGTAACTTTTCCAAAATAGTCCGTCACATCAATAGAATTCAAAACTTTTGCAATTTCCTCTTCATTGTGTTTTATACCAATTAGCTTATTTTCTAATGCTTCAATCAGTTCTGAAGCGAAAAAATCGCCAAATATTTTAGCTTTTTCAATTGTTCCGCCTCGCTCTACATCTAAGTGAACTTCGATAAAACCTGCCGGAATTTTCTTCGCATTTTTGAAATTATATTTTGGTGAAAAACCAAAATTCCAATCCCATGTTTGGTATTTTTCTTCAATTAATTTCGCAACACCATTCAAATCTTCGGTTGTTAAATGATAAATTGTTGCTCCTTCATTTGTTTCTAACATTTCATCAATCAACAAAGCTTTCAATTCATCCGTCGTCATTTCATTTGGAAAATATTCAATCAAATTAATCACGCGTGCACGATTAGATTTTATGGCTTTATCCACATATTTTAAGGGATTAATTTTTAACGCATTGCCTAAAACAGACATATCCGAATTAAAAAGGATCGTTCCGTGCTGAATCATTTTCCCATTACGAGCCAATTTCGCATTTCCACTAAACTTTTTACCATCAACCAACAAATCGTTTCTTCCCTCCAATTTTGCAGGAACATTCAAACCGTTTAATAATTTGACAACAGGTTCTGTAAAAGTCGAAAAATCCATAAAATCATTCTGTCCCAATAACGTATGGAAAGAAAAATTTAGGTTCCCTAAATCGTGATAAACAGCTCCACCACCCGACATGCGACGAACAACTTTTATATTATTCTCAGTCACATAATCCAAGTTAATTTCGGCCAATGTATTCTGAAATTTCCCGACAATAATCGACGGAGCATTGATATACAACAAAAAAATATCTTCAGTTGGATAATGGTACAATAAATATTCTTCTAAAGCTATATTGAAATACGCATCGTGAGATGGCGAATCGATGATAATCATATAAATTATTTTTGTAAAGTTAGGAAGAAATTTATGGAATCAAAAAGAGACAACTTTCCTAAGAAAGTTGTCTCCCGCATTTATAATATAAACTATTAAAGAGAATGTTAAATGTTTGTCATCATCTAAATTCCTGTAAATTTGACACCTAAACTCATCCAAGTTGTTGGCAACGGAATTGCTCCAGCTTCGTTGTATGTTGTGTTAAAAATGTTTTGTGCATCAAAATAAATACTCAAATTATTTTTGAATGAATGATTAATTCTTGCATCGGTAATCCAATAAGATTTATACGATTGACGTGTATTGTAACGATTCGCAATACTTAAAGTAGTTTTTCCGATTGTATAATCTATTGTATTGATTAACTGATGTTTTAAACTTTCTATTTTATATTTAGAATTGTATTGATCATCCACATTTTTAAACTCAGGATCAAGATAAGAATAGCTCAAAGAAAACTTTAAATTTTGATTCGCAGAAAGATTTGCTAAATATGAAACCTTCGTATTAAATCCGTGTGTTTTCAAATCTCCAAAGTTTTGTGCTTGCCAAGGCTCGCTTGAAGTTAAACGTACCCAATCGATAAAATCTGTAATCGAACGATAAAAATAATAGGTATTAAACGTCCAATTTTTCTTACTGTATTTAAATCCAATTTCTGTTTGAAATGCCTTTTCAGATTCAACATTTGCATTCCCAATATTTCCTGGTCGCTGATCTAAATATAAATCTGTAAACGAAGGAATTCGCTGACTTGTACCTGCATTAACCATTAATTTTAAGTTCGAATTTACTGCATAACTCGCATCAATTCCTGGAAATGCTTGCCAACCATATTGCGAATTATAATTAACATATGTTCCGACATTTACATTCAATTTTGGTGTAATATCCGTTTTATATTCCGCATAAAATCCAACATTATCGCGTGTATGATTTTTGATACTAGTTGATGAAATTTGCTCATTTCGGTATTCAACTCCTACTCCAATTTGACCTTTATTCAATTGATACGTCGAATTTACTTCTCCCGAAATAGAATTTGAATAATGCAAAGAACGTGCTTTACTCAAATCATTTTTATAATAGCGATAATCATCAAAATTGTAACGATAACTCACTCGTGGTGCTAATGAAATTCGATCCGATAATTTATGTTTTGATTGAATATTAACTAACGTTGTTTCTACCAATTCTTTCGAATTTTTATCACCCGGTGAAGCATAAAAACCATTTGCTCCAAATCCATTTTTCACATAACCATACGAAGCAACTAAACTATTGGCATCATCAAACTGAAAGTTCCCTTGATAATACAATTTATTGTTTTCGTATGCCGTATTGTATCGGTATCCATTTCCCAAATCATGGCTCACATACAACTGATGTTGATGCGTTTCTTTTGCTAAATTCGCACCAAGTTGCACACCTCTACTTGTGTATGTATCGCCTGTATCTTCGGTATCTTTCTTAAAATTTGTTCCAAAATAGGTATTCCCATAAACTCCCGTTTTCTTTGGTTGACGCGTTACAATATTAATAACACCTGTCAAACTATTATTTCCATAAACACGAGCAGCTGGACCACGAATTACTTCAATTCTATCAATTGCTTCTAGTGGAATTGGAAGATTTAGTGCATTATGAGCTGTTTGATGATCCATAATCTTTACACCATTCAACAAAATCAATGTTTGCTCAAAACTTCCTCCATCCATCGAAATATCAGCTTGCGTTCCAAATGGTCCACGTTGACGCAAATCAATTCCAGATGCATACTGCAATACATCTTGTAAAGAACGAGCTGGTAATTTGTTAATTTCTGATTTACTTAGTACATAAATGTTTCTATTTTCTTTAGAAAGTGGTGTATTCAAACGGTTATCTAAAATAGAAACTTCACCTATTGCAATGGTATCATTCACATTTTGTGCAAAAATACTTTGTGCAACTAAACACAATACCATAGTAATCTTCTTCATTTTTACTAATTATTTAATTAATTGAGTTAAATCTGATGCGAAAGTAGTACCTTTCCGTCCTACCTAAATATACCAGTTTACAGATAATGAATAGTCCGGCTGAAATACCATACAAAAGTTTTATTGAAATAGAACGCAATTCAGATACACCAATTTACCTTCAATTAGCGAATCAGCTGTCTAAAGCAATACAATTAGGTTATATTCCAAGTGGAACAAAATTAATTGGAACGAGGCAGTTAAGTGATATTTTAACGCTTCATCGCAATACAATTGTCAATAGTTTTCAGGAACTTGAAGCTCAAGGTTGGATAGAAATTGTTCCAAATAAAGGAAGTTATGTATTGAGTCAATCTTCTCAAAAGTTTCAGAAAACCATTGTTCCAAAGCAATTTTCAATCAATTTGTATCCTGATAAAACAGGTTTTCAATTTGAAGAATCGATACTTTTGGATAATCCGTACGAAAATTTTAATCAACGCTTATATTTAACTGATGGAACAATCGATCATCGGTTAGCAGAATTAAAACTTCCTGCTAAATTATATTCAGCTATTTTAAAACGAAAAACTTCAATTTCAAAAGTAAATCAGTCTAAAAATGATTATTTTTTAAAGAATTTAGCCAACTATCTCAATTTAACGAGAGGTTTACATATTTCGAAAGAGAATATTTTGGTGACGAGAAGTTCGGAAATTTCACTTTTTTTGATTGCTGAAATCCTACTCAAACAAAATGATGTTGTGGCGGTTGCGAATTTAAGTTATTACAAAAGTAACATGATTTTTCAGACACAATTCACTAAAATCAAACAAATAAAAACGGATGGATTTGGAATTGATACCGACGATTTAAGAAAATTATGCGAGCAATTTCCGATACGAATTGTTTATGTTACGCCGCATCACCACTATCCTACAACGGTTACACTAAGTTCGCAAAGAAGAGTTGAATTACTGCAACTTTCGCAGGAATTTGGGTTTGTAATTGTGGAAGATGATTACGATTTTGATTTCCATTACAGCAATCATCCTATTTTACCTTTGGCAAGTTCAGATCAAAATGGAATGGTTGTTTACACGGGAAAATTTGGTCATTATCTTGCACCAGGTTACCGAATTGGATTTATTGTCGCACCGAAAAATCTAATTATTGAAGCTAAAAAACATTTGTCTATTCTTGATCAGCAAGTTGATCCATTTATCGAGCAAGTTTTAGGTGAAATGATTAGCGAAGGCGAAATTAATAGAATACTTAAAAAACATCGAAAAACATATCGAGAACGACACGATTATTTTTGTCAGAAACTGAAAACGGAATTAAATGATTTTATCAGTTTTGCTAGTCCAAATGGAGGTTTAGCAGTTTGGGTTAATTTTAATCAGTCTATAAATTTGATGGAATTAAAACGAAACTGTGCAAAAAATGAATTGTTTATTCCGCAAACAATTTTATATCAAACCCAACATCAAACTGGAATTCGCCTTGGATTTGCACATCTAAATTTTGAAGAAATAGATGAAGTAATTTCAATTTTAAAACAAGAAATCACAAAAAAAGCTGAATAAAGTTCAGCTTTTTTTATTTTTTATCTCTCAACTTGAATGTCCACGTAAATTGAAATTCTGAAACAATATCTCCTTCCTCGTCTACGCCTCTACTTGTCACATTTAGCGATACTCCTTTCTTCGTTTCGATCGCTTCTTTTATAACTGCATCTATTTTTTCTCCATCTTCACAGGTAAACACAATTTTACCAACAGCTTTCTTCAAATACTTTGATTGCATTCCCAAAACCAACATCGATATATCTTCACCTGATTTAGAAATCTTAGCATTTGCCATCAAACCAGAAGAAAATTCTGCTGCCATTCCTTGCACTGCCCAAAACATACTTTTGAATGGGTTTTGATTAAGGAATCCATATTTTACTCGTGTCGAAACCTTATTTTCTTCCCACGATTCCAAACGTACACCTGCAATCCACGCAATCGGAATTTGAGTTGTCAATATATTTTTAAAAAGTTCTTTGTTCATATTTATTTTTATCAAAAGGGTTAATATAATAAATGTAAATGTTTTATTTGATTTTTTCAAAAAAGATACACGCTTCAACTTTTATTTCGTAATATTATACTTCAATATTAGTATGACATCACAACCTATCTTCTCCTATCATATAACAAAGCTTAGCTATTTAAAAGCTTTTAAATTGATGCTATTTCCTTTAAAAAAAAATAAAGGTTTGATACATTCCGAAACGATGTCTGCAATGAAATTAGGTTCACCTATTTTTTCCAAAACGAGAATTTTCAACCAAACTATCATCGTATTCGCGCAATGGGAAAATGAGACATCACTTGAGAATTTTCTAAAAACCGATTCATATGGAAAACTTTTGGCTGAAGGTTGGCATATACGATTAAGTTTTTTAAGACAATGGGGAAATATTTCTGGTTTTGATATTCCAATCAAAAACAACGAAGAAACTACGTCGAACAAATCTATTGTTGCAGTTACAATCGCAAGAATGAAATACACCGAAATCCCTCGTTTTCTACGCTGGGGAAGACCTGTTGAGAAATTAGTTCGAGATCATGATGGTACTACACTTTCTTTGGCATCTATTCGATATCCAAATATTATTTCCACGTTTTCTATCTGGAAATCGCAATTAGAAATGACAAATATGGTAAATGGACATAGTAATATGCCAGACCCAAAAAGACATGCTAATGCAATGATAGAACGCAATCGAAAAAATTTTCACTTTGAATTTACAACACTTCGTTTCAAACCCATTTCAGAGCATGGACAATGGAATAATTGTGATTCTTTTCTTCCTAAAAAATGAAAATATAGATGAATTTTGCTTTTACAACACAAAAATTTCAGGATTGGTTTACTCAACAATGGGTTATTCTTTGGGGAAGAAAAATTAATCCAACAGATTATCCGTGGCTAATTGCTCCTTTCGGAGAATTGAATGGAATTGGTGAAGAATTTATTTATCAATTGGCTGAAAAAGAGAATTTAATTGTAATTCGAAATTCTACTTCAAAAGGATTATTAAATTCAATTAATGAATTAAATCTAACAGATAACCAACTAGAAAATTTATCTAAAAAAGTAATCGATTTCTACGAATGTACAGCAAACTATAATTTAGAATTTAACGTAAAGTGGAATTCTTTTTTTACTTTTTTCGGCTATTTAGTTAACCAATTATTTAGCCAACGAATTAACCAATTGAATATTCCGACAAAAAACATTACACAATCCGAAGATTTAGAAAGTGAAATTATCACGCTAAATAATCAAAATAATGAAGTGAAATATACTATTTGGTTAAGGAAATTTAAAACTTCAGGAAAAGTTATTTATTCGGGGATTTATGGTACTTGTATACTTCCATCTAATAGAACATGTATCAAAGCTGTTTTTCCTTTACCCAAAGGTAATGCAACTGTTATTATGAAAGCTAGCGTTGGAAATAAAAAAGAATTGATTTTAGATTCTAGTGGAAAAAAATTTGGAGACACTGGTTTTTATTTTTTATTAAATGATGCTAAATATAATTATTGGGCACAATTTATTTCGTCATTTACAGATCAGTTAATTATAAAAGAGAAGGAAAATAATTTACAAGCTATACAAACACTTAAACTTTGGAATTTTAACGTATCTCAATTTACTTACTATATTCAGAAAAAATAAGAAGTTATTATATCAGAAAAGCTTAAAATCTAATTTAAAAAACATATTTGAAATATACTCAAAATGATTATGATTTATTAGAGATTTATTGGACTGAAATAGAAAATATGATAACCGAGCTGTATGAAGTAAAAACAATATTAAAGATTTTGATACTATTCTATTTTCAGTTTTCTATCATGATATAATTTATAAATCAACTGCAAAAGATAACGAAGAAAAAGGTGCAAAAATTACCCCAAGAGAGATTATGTGAAATTGAATTATCTGAAAATCAATTATCTCAAGTTTTCAATCAAATTATTGCTACAAAAAATCATAGATCAACAGATTTAGATACAAATTATCTACTAGATGTAGATTTGAGTATTCTTGGTAAAAGCTGGAAATTAACCGAAAATACTACCACTTATTCAACCAACAATTTCTAAAATTGGTGAAAAAATAATTTATCAAGAAATTCAACCAACAAAAAAAGAAATCGATAATAGTAAACTCTAATTTGATGTTAGATCTTATGATCAAGCACATTTTATCAATAACTTTAAAGGATTTTATGAAGTAACACCCCCTAAATCATTCTCTTAATTTTATCCGATTTTTACAATTTAAATGAAATTCTTGATTCTAGATTTGCATAACGAAATTGTAAACAATCAAAAACATTATTATTAATCGTATTTATATTTCTCTTTGGAATTTCAAATGCACAAAAGACAAACAATATGAAACTTTACGCAGGTATTATTACTGAAAAAATTAACAACTAGAAAGAAGGTTGAATAGAACTTTCAACCTTCTTTCTTAAAGTCAAATAACGTTTATTAAACTGTACTATCCGCGATAGCTTAGAACAAAATGGATAAATAGAAAAAGAATTGAAAGATAAAAAAATATAGGTAACATACGTAACTGTTATACAACTCAAATTTGGTATAAAAACACAAAATAGTATAAATAGTAATCTCTTTAAAAGTGATATTTATAGAGATTTTTTATAGATACGTGAAACCGTAATTTATTGTTAAGTAGTTATTATTGTATATTTGAGTATAATTGCTACGAAAATAGGATATAAGATATTTTTCACGAAACTTTTGTATTGATTATTTCTTAAAAAATAATGTTATATGATATAATTTTCTAAGCTGCTAAAAATGAATCTCGAAAGTATGAAGCCAAAAATAATGTACATTGAAAATAAATCTGAAGGGCATAGTGGCTCAGCTTGGATTGGTTACGCAGAATTTTCAAAATCCAGACAAACAGTTTATTTTGATAACAAAGCTCTTAAGAAACTCAGAACAGCAGGTATCAGTGGAAATCATTTTGACATAGAAACTGGTGAAGAATATTGGGTTTCTGGGGTAAAAAAAAATGGTAAAAATAGACATAAGTATGGTGGTGGAATTATTATGATTGATAATGATTGTGTAAATGAATATTTAGATATTATAAATTCAAAAAACATTGACAAAAGAAAATATACTATCGTTAAAATCGCTAAAACTGATAAAAGTAGATTTAAACAAATAGAAAATTCTATTTTAGAAAGTAAAGAATTAGAGTATTTAGCTTGGGATAGAAAAAAAAATGTAACTCTTAATAAATCTACATCATATAATAACTAAGCTTTCGTCTTGCTCATAGAGTTAGAAATGTATTGCAAATTATTGAAAATAAAAACTAAAATATAGAACCTCGCTAAATATTTTTAAACAAGATTTTCAGCTTTTACGTAAAACCGTAATTTGTAATGGAGGTTTTTATATATTTGGTAGATACTTTTGTGAGCTATCGATAAGTTTTTCTACGATACTGAATATTATATTTACTTCTATAAAAACAATGTCAGCTACAAGCCTAAAATAACTCTACCAAATAGAACATTCTAATACAAAAAAATGAATGATAATATAAAAAGACTTTCTAGACTAACTGCAATTTTGACACAATTACAGACAAAAAAAATTTTGACCGCTTCACAACTTGCCATTAAATTTTCAGTAAGTAATCGAACAATTTATAGAGACATAAAAGCATTGGAAGAAGCAGGTGTTCCTATTTTGACAGAAGACGGAAAAGGTTATTATTTAATGGATGGTTATAGAATTCCACCCATAATGTTTACAGAAAGTGAAGCAAATGCACTAATTACAGCTGAACAACTGATTTTGAAAAATAAAGATACTTCATTTGTAAAAGAATACAGTGAGGCAATTAACAAAATAAAATCTGTCTTGAGATACAGCACAAAGGAAAAAGTAAACATGTTATCCAACCGTGTAGTTTTTCGTTACAACACAGATAATAATCGAACAAGCAATTATTTATCAACTTTACAATTATCATTGACTAACTTTAATTGTTGCGAAGTTGAATATTTTTCAAACGAAAAAAAGGAATTTACTAAAAGAATTATTGAACCTTTTGCACTTTATAACACGCAAGAAAATTGGATACTTGTAGCATTTTGTCAATTAAGAAATGATTTTAGAGCTTTTAGATTAGATAAAATTCAATATTTAAAAGTACTTAATAAACAATTTGAGCCACACAAAATGACAATTCAAGATTATTTTGAAATGTGTAAATCATAAATTAAACCCTTGACATAAGGCTGTCACAACCTCATTATACTTTTGCACAAGTATTAATTTAAAACTCAAAAAATGATAAGAGTAAGTAATGATTTTGCAAAAGCAATGGAATTCACATGTTTCAAGAAAAAACAAACAGTAACAGATGATGAATTGATAAATGCAGTAATGAAATTTGAAAAAAGTATTAAGTAAACAGGATGGAGTAATTTTCCATTGTTTAGTTCGTAATTTCAAAAATGATTATGCCAATGTACTATTTGTAAAAGAAATTGATAACTTGAAAAAATTAGAAGAAAATCTAATACAACTTCAAGAATCACAAGATTTTTTTAAATTAATTGATGAACAAAGTAGCAGAATAACATTTCATAAAATACTGAAGGATAATTTCGTTGTGCCCAATCATTTTTCATGTGTGGAATGCGGAACTTTTGAACTTAAAAATGATTATGATCAATTATTGACAATATCTGAAAGTATAGAAAATGAGTATTTAAATACTTTCGAAAATACAAAGGCACACTTTATTGGTTCAATAAATGAAAATAGATTTTCTGAAATAACTATTGGTGAAACTTTAGGTAAAACTAAAGAAATATGTTATGGTTATTTTAACAACCCATTTTGTAAACAGTTGTTAGAAATGGCAGATGAAACTACAATGGAACTTGATTTTTGGTATTTAATAGCATAACGAAAAGTGACAGAATAAATTCCGTTAGTTGATAAAGAATATTTGCTCGAAAAATTTCAAGGTAAAGGCGGTTGGACATTTACAAGAATTCCTGAAATACAGCAAAATAAAAATACACCTTTTGGTTGTGTAAGAGTTCGAGGTACAATCGATCATTTTGAAATCAATAATTACAATTTACAATCAATGGGAAATGGTAATCTTTTTCTGCCAATAAAAGCGGAAATCAGAAAAAAGCTGAATAAAAAAGAAGGCGATTATGTTCACATAACTTTATTTGCAGATAATTTACCAACTGACATTCCGGAAGAATTAAAACTTTGTTTAATGGATGAACCAAATGTTTATGAAACCTTTTTAAACTATACAAATGGAGAACAAAAAACAATTATTCAATGGATTTATTCTGCTAAAACTGATGCAAAAAAAGTAGAACGAATTGTAAAAACGATAGAGAAAATAGAACAAAATATACGACAAAAAAACACCTACAGATAATAACTAAGCTTTCGTCTTGCCCGGAGGGCTAGAGATGAAAGCCCGTTGAACGGAACCGGAGTAGCTTTATGTATTATGGGGTTTTCGAAATGTGGCTTTAAGATATACAAGCAGTAATTTTAGGATTACTGCTTTTTTTGTGGTTGAAGTTGTATTTCTTCATGCGTTTTGGCTGTTTTTTTGTGCTTTAAACACAAATTCCCTTACCCGTAAAAGTTAATTCACAGAAGCAAGTTTGTTTCCGATAAGATACTTTTCTGGCGGACCTCTTTGTCCAAAAACGTGCAAC
>NZ_SRPE01000015.1 GCF_004785645.1 Empedobacter tilapiae
AAACCTATTTAAAAATATTAGGGTGACTATAGCTGCAGGGCTCACCTCTTCCCATTCCGAACAGAGAAGTTAAGCCTGCCTGCGCCGATGGTACTGTTACTTACGGGAGAGTAGGTCGTCGCCAGTTTTTATTAAAAGCCTCAAGTGAACAACTTGAGGCTTTTTTGTGTTTATACTTTTTTGTACAATGTATTAAGTATTAAGTATTAAGTATTAAGTATTAAGTATTAAGTATTAAGTATTAAGTATTAAGTATTAAGTATTAAGTATTAAGTATTAAGTATTAAGTATTAAGTATTGAACATCTTATACTCTCAGAACAAAAAGCTTCCTTTATAACTCTCAGAACTCACTAGTTTAAAAGGAAATCTTACGGGTTATAGCCGGCGAGTTCACGGATGGGCATGCGATGATTGTCCGATGAGCTTAGGAGTAAAAGAATGGTTTTTTTGTATTTCTGCTCGAAAGCAATTGAGTGTGTTGGAGTGTTTATATTTTTAGAAGTCGTTTGATTAAGTTGAATAGAATCATATAGAAGACTATTGATATGATCATTAATTCTATATTGCTAGTGAGGTAAGTTAATGTTTCTGTTGGTTGGTTGAATATGGTTTTTATTAATTCGATAGGACCTGCTATTAATTGATATCTGTAAGCTCTAATTATACTAATAATTACATATATCATGATAATTTGATTGAATAATCCATATAAAAGGATTAGCCAATCTTTTCTATTCTGAACTTTAAATTTAAAAGGATTTTTGAGAAATTCTTTTACTTTTTTAGAACTACTTGGTAGTAGATTAGGAGTGTCTGTTAAATCAGAAATAATCCAATATCCATCGGAGCGAATAAATGGTATAAGTTGATAAAGAATTATAATTGTACTTATTGCTATTACATCCTGTATTTGATGATTTGCAGTAAATAAGTAAGTTATAAATAATCCTAAAATAATAAATAATTGGACATAAACTCCTGCTAAATTTGTAATAATTCGTTCTTGTTTTTTTGCTGACCAAATAGGGGTAATATTGGAATAAAATACAGGGAAAATAAAATAAATTCCTATACCTATTTCTCCACTTCTTTTCGTAAAGCGATTACATGCAGCAATGTGTCCAAACTCATGAATAAATGCACTAAAAATATAGAAAATAAATAAAAATAGCATATACTCTTTTTCTAAGTGGAAATGATGAATTTGAGTAAGGTTATAAATAGAAAAACTAAATAATAATGTAAATGCTATCCAAAAGAAAGTTGGCTGAAATAAAGGTTGAAATATTTTAGATATTTTAGCGGCATTTTCTTTCGAGATTAATTTTGTTTCAAAAAGTATAAATGATTTCTTTTTTATAGATTTATCATTGTTTGTTTGATTAAGTTCAAGGGTTTCTAAATTGTCTTTTACAATATGATTAAAATCTTCAGTAGAGACATAATCAAATTCTAAGATAAAGTCTTTGTAAGATTCGTCTAAGTTGAATTGATTCTTTTTGAGAAGTTCTAAAAGTGATTTTATTTCATCACTAACAATGAAAAATTTTTCAGAATGTTCTAATATCCAGTTTTGATCATTCTTTTTTGTGAATGAAAAATTTATATCTGTCATTGTATTAAGCATTTCTGATTTCATCTATTTGATTTCTCCAATCTTTAAGTTGAGTATTTATTGCATCTACCCACTTGACAATTTTTACTAAATTATACTTCTGTGCAATTTCTTTTGCAGAAGAAAACTGCTCCTGCATAAAGTCAAACTGAGGATTAGATAATTCTTCAAGGGCAAAGAAAGCTTTGTGAGTATAAAGTTGATTTTCGGGATAATAATCGTTATCATTTTTAAGATACTGAATAGTATTTGAGATTATATAAGTGAATTGTTTTGTTTGCAAATCGTCACCAATATCTGTAATGTCATCGTACATTTGAATTCCTTTAAAAATATAAGATAACATCAATTTTATATCTTTTGATGGATAATTAGATTGCAAAAGGTTTATTCCGTCAACAATAAAAAAGACTGGAATATGCTTTTCTACAGCAATTTGTTCAAATTCTTCTTTTGATAAAATAGTTGAATCAAAATTCCATAGTTTTTCTTTAATTAATGCATCAAAATATATTTTACTGTATTTTGCTTTGCTTTCAAAAATTGAAGAATCTTCACCAAATAATTTGATAAGCGTTTTAATACATAATTCGTAATGGTTGGTTAAATTGAATAAAGGATTGGATGTAAGTAAATTTTGATTAATTGGAATTTCATTATCAATTAATTTATCCAAATGAATTATATAATTATAATAAGTTTTAGCAATAAGATCTAGTTGATTTTTATTTTCTGAATTAATCTCAACATTTTCAGTAAGAAAGTCGACAACATCTTGAAAAAAGAGTTGGTTTATTTGACTCATATAGGTTAGTTTTAAGTTAATGCTAAAGTATAATTTTTAAACTTAGAATAAAAATATTTTAGTTAAATATTTGATAGTTAATATATTTAGTGATATATTTATCAAACCTAAACAATAAACTACCATACTATGAAAAATCTCTTTACTATTTTTCTCTGCAAAAAACTTCCTGCAGATTTTATAATATCATAATTAGATATACTTATTTTTTTACTAAAAACTTACAAAGATGTGAGTTATTTAGTTTTACGCGTTTTTTATAATTTTAAATTTACTATAAACCTATGTTAAAGAATCTTACTTTTTTAGCTACCTTATTTCTATCTTCAGCTTTTGCTCAAGTAGAGATATCGAATAAAACAAAACCAGAAATAGATAATGCAACAGATGGAGTGTTTGCAAATTTTTCTGATAAAGGAGTTTTATTACCTCGTATACCATTAAAGTCATTAACAGAACTTAAAAACTTAAATGGTGATAATTTCCCAGTACAAGGAGATCAATCTCAGATGATTGTTTATAATACTAACAAGGCATTAGGAGAAGGATATCATTTTTGGGATGGAACAAAATGGCGTGCGCTTTTGGATTTTGAAAATGTGATTGCTCAATTAAATTCATCAATAATGTATTACAAAGAAGGCTCAGGGATTACTATTCCTGGTACAGCGAGTTACGATAATACTTCCAATTCTCAAGAACAAATACCTGCTTATCAATATCAACAAGGGGTTAGTATGTTGTCAGGTGATCAATCTAAAAAATTTTTAGATATACCTAATATAACTCAATACCTAACAGTTCATCGTAATACAAATAAAGTGTCATTTACATTTACAGGTATTGCACAAGTAGAAGCAAATAAATCTGCTTTGTCCTTTGGTGTAGGTGTATTTGTAGAAGATAAATTAAAATACGTTGAAAGTTTTTCTGGAACATTTGACGAAACAGGTTGTGGTTTCGTAAATGTAGATTTAGATGGAATTTTGGAAGGATTAACAGTGGGTGTTCCTCATAAAATAGAAGTCAAATTTCATCCTCGTAGAGCTTATGATCTAAATAATACAGGTGCTGAAAGGGAGTATACATTTGGTAAAAAAACAGGGAGCTGTGGAAATTTAGAAGATGTTAGTATGAGGCCTAAATTAATTATAACTGTAAAAGAATAAGTAAGATGAAGAAAAGAAATATACTTTTTATTGTAGCATTTTCGGGAATGCTTAATGCGCAAATATCTTTAGAAAATAATATGAATGATAATTTGATTATAGATATGAAGCAAAATGTTGCAACAGGTGATAAACCTTTCGTTTTACCATTAAATGCAATGAAAGCAGACCGTAAAGATAAAACAAATGTCAATATAACTACTAATACTAATTTAGAGTCAAGCCTATTAATCTATAATACAAATACCATAGGTAATGCTAAAGGTCCTTATTTTTGGTTTAATTATAGTTCTACTCAAGGTGCTTGGACACCATTTGTAAATTCTTTAAACAAAGATGTTTTATTGAATCTTAATTATTTAACGAATAGAACAGGGGCATCAGGATCAGATATATATTCTGCAACTAATAATCCAGATTCAGGCTCTTATAAAGATTCATGGATAAATAATATAGGAGATGATATTAATACAGCTTCAAAAAGATGGCAAGTTATGCCTTCTTATTCATCTTCATTTAATATTTACAATACAAGAAATATCCTAAACTTAAAATTATTTGGATTTGCAGAAGCCTATTATTCAGCGTCAACAGCTTCAAATTTTAGTTTCGAAGTAGGAATTTTTATTGATGATAAATTAGCAGTTTATAGTCCTTTTGTCATTACAAATAATAAAAATAGAAAATGTACATATGAAACTTATAACCTTGTAGGATTATTACAAAATTTATCCGTTGGAAATCATACAATAAAAGTTGCAGTAAAAAATAGAAATGTATTATCAGCAAATGGGAGTAATTCTGTAAGGGTAGAGTATAATACTAGAAACTCTAATTGTAATAATATAAACTCTGAAAATAAATCATTACCTCTCCAAGCAATTAATGATGGAATTTTAAATATTCAGATTCAAGAAAATCCTTCAATCCTTAACTTCTAATTATGAAAAAAACAATTTATATACTATCAATACTATTAGCTAATACAGCATTTTCACAAGTTTTAATATCCAGAGAAACTGCTAATCTTAATGTACATTCTTCAGTTGGTTTTGAAGCTAGATCAGATAGACAAGGAGTAGCTTTTCCTGAATATAATATTACTAATTTTACAGTGCATCCATATAATAAAGCTCCAAAAGAAGGCTCTATAGTCTTTAGTCAAAATAAAAATAATGGAACGAATGAAGATTACTATGGGTACTTTTTTTGGAATGGAAATAGATGGGTTAAATTATTAGATGCCAATTCTTTTGTGTCTAATGTAGATTATAATGTACCATACTTTTTCTCTAATTTTAATTCAGTAAATGAAAAAAGTACAGGTATTATTCTCCCTTCAACTTTTGGACCAAGAACCAGTAATACTGATAATTCCATTTTAAGTGAAACTATTAATTCTAAACATGAAATCGGAGCAGATATAGATGACATATATTGGAGAGTTTTTGGACCTGATTTTCAGCCATCGTTCAAATTTTCTAAAGATGCAAAAGGGTTGATTAAAGTAAATGCATTATTAGTAAAACCAGGAGGAGGAAGTTTTGATTATGATATAGCTATGGGAGTTTTTATTAATGATAAATTAGTAGCGACAAAAGTTTATCAGTTTTCAAGTTTAAACGCTCAAACAATATGTTTTCGTAAAAAAGTAACACTATTAGCTCCTTTTAATGGAATTGTAGCGAATACTGATTATAAAATAAAACTAGGATTTAGAATTATAGGTAACAACTATTTTAATAGTGGCTCTTTAAGTTTTAAGAATTATTCTTTAAAATCAGATATTATGGTAGGAGAGGCTTTTGCTAATACAATATCAGGAACAGATCAGACACGATGTGGAATGTCTGCTTTTGAGTCTCCAGTAAATATAACAGTCTATGGAGTATCTAATTAAAAAAATAGTATAAAATAAAAAGAGCTTAGTTTAACTAAGCTCTTTTTTATTGATTTTAATTGTTACCACCACCTGGGTTTTCTACGTCAGGATTAGTACCTCCTCCGTGATGACCTTTGCAGAACATGTGTAATAAACAGTAAAAAATAAATTCTTTTCTGTCTTCTAATTTTTCTACTTGAAAAGCATTGATTGACTTTTTCATAATTAAATAGTTTTTAAGGGTTAATGAAATTTATAAGAATATATTACATAAATTATTAATGTAAATATTCTATGTTTAATAATATTTATAGGATTGTGTAAAATGCTACTTGTGCATTTATATAATATGAAGAATATGTAGTATCATAGGTAATGAGAGTTATAGTTTGGTATTCCAAATTTACTATAAGATTTTTAAATATGACAATTAATTATTTTTTTTAAAAAATTGGAATACAATAGCTTTTCTAATTTGTTAAAAAATAAACACTTATTAAATAATTAATTCTTCTAGAAGCTATGGTTTTGAAATTATATATCTTAAAGAAATGGTAAATATTGTTTTATTATATACAATTACCATTTTTATACATTCAAATTTAATAAGTTTACAACTTCATAAATTAATCTATTGGATCAAATTATTTTAAATTATATTCTTAATAAAGATTTAGAAACAGCATTTAAACTTATTATAAAAGATTATCATCAAAAAGTTTATTGGCAGGTACGTCGTATGGTTTTGATTCATGAAGATGCTGATGATATTGCTCAAAATGTATTTATTAAAATTTATCAAAATCTAAGTTCGTTTAAAAATGAGTCAAAATTATCAACTTGGATTTTTAGGATAACTTATAATGAAACGATAAATTTTATTCATAAAAATGCTAAAGAACAAAATGTTTCGTTCGAAGATTATTCGATGAATATAGCAGATGATTTATCTACGGATGAGTATTTTACAGGTGATGAAATTGAGTTGAAGTTACAAAAAGCAATTGCAAGTTTGCCAGAAAAGCAGCGTGTAGTATTTATGATGAAATATTATGATGAAATGAAATATGAGCAGATTTCTGAAATTTCGGGAACATCTGTTGGTGCGCTAAAGGCGTCTTATCATCATGCAGTTACAAAAATTAAAGAATTTTTAGAGAATGAAGATTAAACCTTTTTAACTTTTTTTTGTCTTATTAGTGATATGAAAGAAAATGAATTAAAAAATAATTTTAAAGTTCCTGAGAATTATTTTAAGAATTTAGAAAATGAGATTTTTCTAAAAAGCTTAGAACAAAGGGAAAATTATACAACTCCAACTAATTATTTTGATGATTTAGAACAGTCAATTTTATCGAAAACTATTGATAAAAAAGAAACAAAAGTTATACATTTCAATATTTGGTGGGCTGCAGCTTGCATATTGTTTATCGCTTTGGTTATGCTTCCTTTTGTGATTAGTTCTTCTAAAAAATCAACAGAAATTGTGGATACAAAAACGGAGAATCAGGTGTACGAAAAAATATATGATTCTTATATAGTAAGTGATCAAAATAAAAAATCGTCCAATGTAACATTAGACGATTCTGATTTTGTTATATATAATTATTAAGAAATTTTAAATAATTTCCGCACTCAAACCTCGGTTCAATAACTCTGTGCATCGAGGTTTTAAATCTTCTAATTCACCAGTTAAGACTTCGCATTTTCCTTTGTAGTGAATCAAAATTGAACATTGTTCAGCTTGCTCAGGTGTATGTTCACAAACATCAATTAACGACTCTATTACCCAATCAAATGTATTTACATCATCATTGTAAACAATAATTTGATATTTGTGAGATTCCTGTTCCAATACATCAACAGCCGAATCTTTTTCCGTTTCCCACATGGGTTGCGTTGCGTATTTTATCATAATATTATTTTTTGAAATGAAGTGCAATCCACTCATTTCGTTGTTTTTTAGATATAAATTTCAAACCATTTTCTGTACAAAAAGCCAAGATATCATCAAAATCTTGCTCCATCAATCCACTTAAGAATAAATCTCCATTTTCATTCAAAACGTTGATATAAGAAGGAATTTGACTGATTAAAATATTTTTGTTGATATTCGCTAAAATAATGTCAAATTGTTTGCTTCCTAAAAGTGAATTATCACCCATTTTCGCATCCAAACTAACACCATTTCGTTTTCCATTTTCGATAGAATTCTCAACAGCCCATTCGTCAATATCAATACATTCAGCATAATTTGCACCACGTTTCATTCCTAAAATTGCAAGGATTGACGTTCCACATCCCATGTCCAAAATATCTTTTCCTGTAAATTCAGTTTCCAAGATATATTCTACCATCAAATGTGTTGTAGAGTGATGTCCAGTCCCAAAAGACATTTTTGGTTGAATGATAATTTCGTATGGAATATTTTCAACTGTTTCGTGAAATTCAGCACGAATTAAACATTGGTCGTTCACTAAAATTGGCGTAAAATTTTCTTCCCAAGTTGCATTCCAATTTTGTTGTTCAATTTCTTGACGCGTATAAGAAAAATCAATATTCTCGATAGAATCAATCACTTCTTTTACTTGGTCAATATTTTCGTCAGTTTTTGGCATGTAAGCATCAAAACCTTCTTCGTTTTCAACGAAACTTTCAAAAGGTAATTCAGAAATCATTGCAATAATAATTTCATTAAAAGGCTCTACTTCCGCAACTTTAAATTTATATTCGATATAATTTGTCATAAAAAAATGTGGAAAACATTCAATTGTTTTCAGCTGCAAATTTACGATTTTTATAATTAATGATAAAGGAGATTATTTATCAAATGGAAAGTCTTTTAAACCAACCATCATTTCACGTTTTCCTGGAGGTCCAGGACGTTTTTGTACAATATAGTTCAAATCTTTCAATCCTCTTTTTATGCTTCCTTTAGCTGCATAAGTAGTAAAAATGGCAGATTTTTTAGTTAAAGAATCAACAATTTCTAACAATTCTTTTTCCCATAATTCTGGTTGAACACGAGAACCAAATGCATCAAAATAGACCAAATCAAAATTATTTTCGTTGATATTTTTCAGATTGAAAAAATCTTCTTCTACTTTTTTAATTTCAAAATATGGAGAAATTTTATGCCAATTTTCCCAATTAGAATGAAATAATTGTTTATAATAATCTAAAAACTCATCTTTTCGATGTGCTAATTCTGGATAAAGTTTGAAAACGTTTTCGAAATAATTCACCAATTCAAATTCTTCATTCGAAACTGGAAATTTTTCGATTCCAACATATTGAACTGGAATTTTATGTTTCTCCGCTTCCATCAAAGTAATAAAAGAATTAAGTCCCGTACCTAATCCAATTTCTATAATTTTTATAAGATTTTTTGTTTCGGTAAAATGATGAAAACCATTTTTTATAAATACATGAAAAGCCTCTTGTACAGCGCCATGCTTAGAATGATAAGATTCATCCCAATCTTCAATATAGATAGTTTTAGATCCATCTTCCGTCTCTTGAATAATTCTTTTCATCGTCGAAAGTTATGATATTTATTATGAAAAAGTGCAAATAAAATGTACCTTTGATAAGCACAAACAAAATATATCGTAAAATGATTATAGAAAAAATTGCTGAATCAAAATTTAACGATTCAGTTTTCAACTCTACTGTTTTTGGTAAAGAGTTTACAGACCATATGTTAATCGCGCATTACAAAGATGGTAAATGGGATGAACCTAAAATTGTTCCTTATGGACCAATTTCAATGACACCAGCAGCGATGTCTTTCCATTATGGTCAAACAATTTTTGAAGGAATGAAAGCCTACAAAAATGATAACGAAGAAGTATTTATTTTCCGTCCAGAGAAAAACTTCGAGCGTTTTAATTTATCTGCGGCACGTCTTAATATGCCTCAAATTCCGAAAGAAATTTTTATTGATGGTTTAGAAGCAATTATTGATTTAGATCGTCAATGGGTACCAAAAGATTATGGAACGTCATTATATATTCGTCCAGTAATGTTCGCAACAGAAGAAGCGGTTTCTGCAAGAGCTTCTAATGAATTCATTTTTGCTATTTTATTAGCTTATGCTCCTAATTATTACGATAAACCTTTATCAGTAAAAATTGCTGATTATTATAGTCGTTCAGCCCAGGGAGGTGTTGGTTTTGCAAAATGTGGAGGAAACTATGCAGGCTCTTTCTTTCCAACTTCTGAAGCTCAAAAAGATGGTTATGATCAAGTGATTTGGACAGATTCTATCGAGCATAAATACATTGAAGAAGCAGGAACAATGAATGTGATGGTACGTATCGGAAATAAAATTTTAACAGCTCCAACTTCTGAGCGTATTTTGAATGGAGTTACACGTGATTCTGTTTTAACATTAGCAAAAGATAGTGGATATGAAGTAGAAGTACGTCCTGTAGAAGTACAAGAATTGTATGATGCCTACAAATCAGGAGAATTAAAAGAAGTATTTGGATGTGGAACAGCTGTTGTAATTACACAGTATGATGCAGTTGGATTTGGTGAAGAACGTGCTCAATTACCAACTTTAGCTGAAGAAGATTCTTTTGCATTACAATTGAAAAAGAAATTAAAAGATATTCAATACGGATTAGCAGAAGATCCTTATGGATGGAGAATTAAAATCGAAGAACAAGCTTAATTTTGTTTAAGTAAGTTATTTTAAATATAAGCTGACAATTTGATTGTCAGCTTTTTTTGGCACGATATTTAATAATATGTTATACAAAGTACTATATTTGCAAAATGAATGGACTACAGAAATTTTTAATCATCTGTTCAGGGAGTAGTCTTGAACTCTTGAAAAAAACACCAACAGATATCAACAAACATGTAGGTATTGGAGGTGTCATATTATTTACAGGAATTTTGGCGGCTTTGTCTGCTGGATATGCGCTGAATACTGTTTTTGATAATATATATACAGCAACAGGTTTTGGTTTGTTGTGGGGATTGATGATTTTTAATCTTGACCGATATATTGTCACATCAATGAAAAAATCAGGTGGATTTTTTCGTCAGTTTTTTATTGCTTTACCACGTATTTTGGTTGCAGTTTTATTAGGTATTGTGATTTCGAAACCGTTAGAATTAAAAATTTTCGAGAAAGAAATTAACAAGCAATTAAATATTATTGTCAATCGTAATAAAGCGGAATTACAAAAAGGAATTGATGCGCGTTATGCTGAATTGGGAACACCTTTTTCGAATGAACGAAAAGAAATTTATGCAGAAATAGATAAATTAAGAAATGAGTATAATTCTGCTTCTACCGAATTGGAAAAAGAAGTTGTAGGAACTCAAACCGAAACAACTACTGGACGCGAAGGTTATGGACCAAATGCGAAACGAAAAGCAGAATTGAAAAAACAAAAAGCTGCCGAAATTGAAACCTATATTCAACAATCTGCGCCTCGTTTGGCTGAAATTAACAAAGAATTGGATCGATTGAATATTGCAAAAGAGAAAGAAATTGATGCGGCTAAACCAACGGAAGAGAATTACAATGGATTTGCAGCTCGTATGCAAGCTTTAGACGAATTGTCAGTTAATAATCCAATTTTAGGGACTGCAGCTATTTTTATAGCTCTTGTATTTATTTCCTTAGAAACTGCACCAGTTTTAGTGAAATTAATTGCTCCAAAAGGACCTTATGATTTTCTATTAGAAAAACATGAACATTCGTTCAAGATTTTTAGTAAAGAATCAATTCAGATTATGGATATTAAATCAGAGAAACGAGTCAAACATGAATTTGAAAAAGCATAAATAATGAAAAAGTAACTTCAAATTGAAGTTACTTTTTTAATTTTAACTATAATTATTTTTTGATAAGTTGATGTTGTGCAATTCCTTTTTTGGTTTTTACTTTAATAAAGTAAACGCCTTTTGGTAATTGAATAGTTTGTGTAAAACGAGCTATATTCAATTGATTAAACTCTAAAACTATTTTTCCTGTCGTATCGTAAATTAAGATTTGTTGAATTTTGTTATTATCTTCTGAAATTAAATTAAACTCTCCATTTGTTGGATTTGGCGCTAAAACTACTTTTCCAACTTCTTGATTATTGATATCATGTACTGCTAAAGTTGTTAGGTCATATTGATACAAATTATAATTTTGATTTACCAAGTATAATTTATCTTTTACAATTTGGAAATTACTCCAGTTTTTAGGGAAATTTTCTTTTTCATTCTTTGGTTGGCCAAACAATGGAAACCACGAAATTCCTTTGTCAGCAGAAGCAAGGACTTCTCCATTTACAATGGCAACAATAAACTCTTTATAAATAGTAACTGCAAAATTTCCGTAGCTTGGATAATCGTATTGTGCCGAAACAAAGTTTTTACCAAAATCTGTCGACGTTTTGATATAAGGAATTTCATTAATTTGATAAAGATAAATGACTACCCCTGTTTTGTCTACATATTTATGACTTTCGGTTTCTTCTGTAGGTATAGTGAATAAAGTTTCTTTTGTTTTCCCTTCGTCATATGTAATATTAACAGTTCTGTTTGTGTAGTCATACCACCAAATGGTCTCTAAATCCAAATACGTACCATATTGCATATTTTCTGGTATATCTTTTATTTCCCAATTTTTACTACCATCTTTTGTTACTATATTAGCATATTTTCCATTTGGATAAGCTGATATAAAACCAAAATTTTCATCAATGAATTTGATTTTTCTAAATCCATCTGCATGAAATATAGCTGGATTGTTGTATACAAGATTCCAGTTTTTTCCACCATTTTCGGTTTTAAAAATTGAAAAATCTACAAATTGATTCACAACAAAATATCCAATATTTTTATTAATAAAATCTACTCCAATAGAATGATAACTAATTTCTATAGGAGCTGGGAAATCGATTGACTCTTTGGTTTTGAAATTGTATAAAGTTGGTTGTAGATTAGCATTTTGTCCCCAAATTTCTTCATCAGAAACAATATCCAAATGGTCAGTAATATTTTGGTAATTGAAGTAAATTAACTTATTATAAATTTCCCAATTTTTCAAATCATACGAAAGCATCGTTTGTCCTTCGTATACACCTAAATATTCATTATCGTCAATAAAAAGATCTTCTATAGGGTAAGGCAATTTAATTTTTTCTAAATTTTGACTATCTTCTACAAATTTGTAGAGATATTTATTTTCTTGACTTCTTTTTTGAGCATAAGCATAAAATGTATTTCCCTTAAGTATAGTTTGAGGTATTAAATTAATATCAGGTAAACTTGTAATTTTCCAACTATTTCCATCATCTTTACTTGTATAGATTTCGTTTTCAGAAATATATAAGGCCGTTAGTTGGTCTGTATAAAATATTCTACTGTATGTGCCAACAAAGCTGTTTGGCTTTTCAATTTCATGTTGAGCATTCCATGTGGCTCCCCCATCTTGAGTAGAGTATATCCAATATTTATTATTAGCATAGATAAATGCTTTTCCTTCTAAATCATTTTTAAAAGCAAAACTATAAATACCAATCTTCGTTACATCAGTGTTTATTTGCGCTTTTATCCATTCTCCAGAAAAGTTATTCATGTAAAAAAAGCTTTCAGTATTATTTTCGCTTGAAGAAATTATAATACGATTATTTTCTAATAATTTTATATTACTTATATATTTATTATTTTTCACTTGTATGAAATTCTCCCCTTTATCATATGAAACATAAAAATTATAATATCGACTAGTATAAAGTAAAATTTCTTTGTTATTTAATATACCAATTGAGTTATAATCTCCTTGAAATTTTTTCGTCCATGTTTTTCCTTTATCATCACTTTTATATATAATATTATTATTCCTATTGAATCCAAAATAATAATCTTGCATTTTTGCCAATTTATGTATTACAGTTCGTTCTCCTAAAAGTTTTGTATTCTCCTTAAGGCTTAATTTTTGTGCAGATATAAAACAAGAGATAAAGGTTAAAATAAAAAATAAATGTTTTTTCATAAGCGTTAATTTTTGTAAATATATGTATTATAGAGATATAAAATTATTTTAACATAAAGCTAAATAGTAAATGTAAATTTTCTTTTTGATTATCTCAAGTAGTAAATAGTGTAATCGAGAATACTTTTTTAATTTTGCACAAGATATGGAAACTTATAAAATAGAAATTTACGGAGAAGACGAAAACCAAATTCAACGAATGGAAGAGGTGATTGCTCCTATAAAAGATATACAAGATTATTTTTGGAAAATTCTTTGGGTTGATGGTGAAAGTGAAACGGACGAATATTCGGTTTTCGAATTGCAAGAAGTGATTGATCAACAAGACGGAATTTTTGTGGAATATGATCAGCTAGAAAGTTTGTGTTATAAAATGGAACATGTAACAGAGGCGTTGATTATTGGAGATCGAAAAGAAAATAATTTGCATGTAAATATTGAGGATGAAAATTTATATGACAATGAAGTCGTGTTTGAATTTGTGAAAGATTCACATTGGCAAATTTTGACTTCTGATATCAATATTGTAGATACGTTCAAAGTTTTCTTTCCAAATAGTAAAATCATTGATTAAAAATAAAAGCCACTAAAAAGTGGCTTTCTTCTTTATTTTTGATTCAATTTCTGAAAAATTTTTAAGGTTTCTTTTGCTTCTTTTACATCATGAACACGCAAAATTTTTGCACCTTTTTGTAACGCAACCATATTTAGTACAGAAGTTCCGTTTAAAGCTTCTTGTGGAGTTGTTCCGAATAAATTATAAATCATCGATTTTCTCGAAATTCCGACTAATAAAGGAAAACCTTCAAAACCTAAAGCTTCCATTTTACTGAATAATTCGTAATTATGATCCAATGTTTTAGCAAAACCAAAACCAGGATCCAAAATAATATCATTTACTTTTGCAGCTTTTAATTGAGCAATTTTTTTAGAAAAATATTCATTCACTTCCAATGTAATATCATCATATTCAGGATTATTTTGCATCGTTTTCGGCGATCCTTTCATATGCATTAAAATATATGGAACTCGAAGTTCTTTGATTGCATCAAACATGTTTTCGTCCAATTCCCAACCCGAAACATCATTTATAATTGAAGCGCCAGCTTTTATAGCTTCGCGTGCCACATTTCCTCGAAAAGTATCAATCGAAATAATTAATTCTGGATATTCTTCAATAATTTTTTCGATAATTGGCGCAGTTCTATCAATTTCTTCTTGCTCTGAAATATTTTCTGCTCCAGGTTTTGTCGAATAACCACCAATATCAATTATATCGGCACCTTCGGACAAGTATTTTTCAACTTTTTCTAAAATCAAATTCATTGATTGATTACTACCACCATCATAAAAAGAGTTTGGCGTTGTATTCAAAATTCCCATAATTTTAGGCTCGTTCAAATCAATCAAACGACCATTACAATTAATTGTCATATCTTAGAAGTTCTTTAAGCAATTTCAATTATTTTTGAAATCGAAACGAAATTATGAAAAATACCTCAATTCAATTTAAAGAAATCATCTCTGTTTGTCGAGATTTATATACAAAAAAATTACAAGATTACGGTCCAGCTTGGCGTGTACTGCGTTTACCGTCGTTGACAGATCAAATTTTTATCAAGGTAAATCGTATTCGTACGTTGCAAGAAG
Organism: Empedobacter tilapiae; assembly: GCF_004785645.1. Classification (GTDB taxonomy): domain Bacteria; phylum Bacteroidota; class Bacteroidia; order Flavobacteriales; family Weeksellaceae; genus Empedobacter; species Empedobacter tilapiae. Next base: position 15,132 of record NZ_SRPE01000015.1, read on the forward strand.
CGACGGAACGTTTGGTTGATGAAGACGAAGAAGGAGAATTTATTGCGATTGTTAATTATTCAATTATGGCATTGATTCAGTTGGAACTTGGTTTTGCAGATCAGCCAGATTTAACGGACGAACAAGCGATCGATTTTTATGATAAATATGCGATAATCGCGCATGATTTGATGATGAAAAAAAATCATGATTACGGTGAAGCTTGGCGAGATTTGCGTGTAAGTTCGATTACAGATTTAATTTATCAGAAAGTTTTACGTACAAAAAGTATCGAAGATAATAAAGGAAAAACAATTGTGTCTGAAGGTTTGGATGCAAATTATTTAGATATGATTAATTATTCGATTTTCGCAATGATTTTAATTAACGAAAAGAAAGCTTTATGAAATATTTAGTTCAATTTGCACGAATTATAGTTGGTGTCATTTTTATAATTTCTGGATTTGTAAAAAACGTTGATCCAATTGGATTAAGTTTTAAATTAGAAGAATATTTTTCGCCAACAGTTCTTAATATTCCATTTTTAGAAAGTTTGAGTTTGCCTTTGGCAACATTTTTCTCCATTTTTGAAATAGTTTTAGGCGTTTTATTATTGCTTGGCGTTTGGAAAAGATTTACAACAATAGCTTTATTGTTAACGATTATTTTCTTTACATTTTTGACATTTTATTCAGCTTATTTCAATAAAGTAACGGATTGTGGGTGTTTTGGTGATGCGCTAAAACTAGAACCTTGGGCATCATTTTACAAAGATGTTGTGCTTTTGATGTTGATAATTGTTTTAGTGATTGGTCAAAAATATATCAAACCATTATTCGTCGAAAAAGCGAATTATGCGATTAATTTTATTACAATTTTAGGTTCTGCAATTATTGCTTATATCGGAATTAATCATTTACCAATCATTGATTTTAGACCTTATGCAGTTGGCAAAAATTTGATTGAAGGAATGAAGTCTCCGCAAGAATTAGGTTTGAAACCAACAACGTATAAAACGATTTACACCATGAAAAATAGTGTAGATGGAAAGGTTGTAGAAATTGATGATGCACAATATATTGCGGATGATAAGTGGTACAAACATGGAACACCTTGGGTAATTGAAGCGGATAAAACGCGTACAATTGTAGAGAAAAAAGGTTACGAACCACCAATTCACGATTTTAATTTTGATTGCAATGGTGTTGATAAAACTTCTGAAATTTTAAATGCCTCGAAAGCGATTGTTTTTGTCATTCCTTTTGTTGAAAAGGTAAATGAGGAACAAATTGCGAAATTAAATACTTTAGGAAAGGAAGCGAAAGCAAAAGGTTTTGTTGTGTCAGCGGTTTCGAACAATCCAATTAAAGGTTTAGAATTAGAGAATTGTTTCATGGATCAAACAACGATGAAAACAATTATTCGTTCAAATCCTGGTGTGATGATTTTAGAAAAAGGAACGGTAAAAGCGAAATATCATGACAACGATTTTCCATCAATTAATCGATTAGAAGAATTATTTTAAAAAGTGATTAATTATATTTTAAATAAAATTTTCTACGGATTTCTAACGCTTTTTGGTGTTGTGACTGTAGTTTTTCTATTGTTTTCTGTTCTTCCTGGAGATCCTGCACGTATGATGCTCGATCAGAAAGAAGATCCTGAACAATTGGCTCAAATTAGAAAAAACTTAGGTTTAGATCAACCTTTATGGAAACAATATGCTTTTTATATAAATGATTTATCGCCGATTTCATTTCATAATATAGACGAAAACAATACAACATATACTTCATTAAGTTCTGATAAATACAATTACACAAAATTGATGGATTTCGGAACAAATGAAATGGTTTTGAAAACGCCTTATTTACGTGAATCTTTTCAAAAACAAGGAAAAAGCGTCAGTACAATTATTGAAGAAACTTTGCCAAATACAATGGTTTTAGCAATTGCGGCTATTATTATTGCAACGATAATTGGGGTTGCGTTAGGAATTGTTTCTGCTTTGATGAAAGATACGTGGATTGATCGTGTTTTGTTAGTTGTTACAAGTTTTGGGATGAGTATTCCATCTTTCTTTTCGGCGATTATCATTGCCTATATTTTTGCATTTTTGATGCATGATATTACAGGACTGAATATGATTGGAAGTCTGTATGAAGTGGATGATTTGGGAGAAGGAAAACATTTGATGTTGAAAAATCTTATTCTTCCAGCGATTACATTAGGATCTCGTCCGTTAGCTGTTTTTACACAACTAACGCGAAATTCTTTGTTAGAAGTTTTGAATCAAGATTATATTAGAACAGCTTTTGCAAAAGGTTTATCAAGAAAAACTGTTATTACAAAACATGCTTTGCGAAATGCAATGAATCCAGTTGTAACAGCGATTTCTGGTTGGTTCGCTTCGATGTTGGCAGGTTCTGTTTTTGTAGAATTTGTTTTTGGTTGGAATGGTTTAGGAAAAGAAATCGTAAACGCCTTGAATACATTAGATTTACCAATTGTTATGGGAGCTGTTTTAGTAATTGCTGTGATGTTTATTGTAATTAATATTTTAGTAGATATTCTTTACGGAGTTTTAGATCCTCGTGTTCGCATAAAATAAATCAGTTTTAATTTCAAGAGAAATAATTATCTTGCAGTAAATATTAAACCAAAATAAAATACACTTTTTTATGCGTGATAGAATCGTAGCAGGAAACTGGAAAATGAACTTAAACTATGAAGAGGCAATTCATTTGGCAACAAATCTTAATGCTTGGGTAGCAGATAATCAGCCGATTGCTCAAGTTATTATTGCGCCTCCTTCTATTTATTTGCAAACATTATTAGAAGCTGTAGATGAACAATATATAAAAGTTTCTTCGCAAGATATTTCGGCTCATGAAAAAGGAGCGTATACAGGGGATATTTCGGCTGAACAATTAGATAGTATCGGATTAGATTTTGCTATTATTGGACATTCTGAGCGCAGAGAATATCAAGGAGAAACAGATATTATCATTGCTGAGAAATTAAAACAAGCGTTCAAGTATCAAATAAATCCAATTCTTTGTGTTGGAGAAAAATTGGAGGAACGTGAAGCAGAGAAACATTTTGATGTTGTAAAAACTCAATTGTTAGACGCTTTAGTTGCACAAAAACCAGAAGATCTTTCTCGTTTGATTATTGCTTACGAACCAGTTTGGGCAATTGGAACTGGAAAAACAGCTACACCAGAGCAAGCGCAAGAAATTCATGCATTTATTCGTAAAGTTTTGAATGATGAATTTGGAGTTGAAGTAGCGAATGATACAAGTGTTTTATACGGAGGAAGTGTAAATGCACAGAATGCGGACGAAATTTTTGCTCAACCAGATATTGACGGCGGTCTTGTTGGTGGAGCTTCATTAAAATATGATGATTTTGTGCAGATTATTGCTGCATGTAAATAAATATAATGACTCAATCGAAAGATTGAGTTTTTTTATTTCCTTTTTCAATCTCTCTATTAATCAACGTTAGAATAGATTTATTGTCTGATTTAAGAAAATTATAACATTTCTTAGGATTAATTAAGATTTTTCGGAACAGTGTCTGCAAAGTTTTATAATGTACTAACTATTTAAAAAGTATCATTTTTAAACAAAACACATTTATTATGAAAAAATTGACGCAAGTATTAGGAATCGTAGCAATAGGGTTAGTTTCTTTCTCTTTTACTACAAAAAATGAAATTCCGGTAGCAACGCAATCATCATACAAAGTTGTAGAAGATGCACCAAAAGTTGTTATTTTAGATATTGTTGATAACATTGCAGCAGATTCAGGGACTAATATAGCTACTGAATTTAAATCTAAAGTTGAATCTTTGAATAAAGAAAATGTTCAAGTTCTTTTATGGAAAGATTTAACAAAAGGATTAAAAGAAGAAGAGAAAAGATCAATCATCGATAGTTTAAAACCTGAGTTAATTATGACATTAAACTTTGATAAAACTGATGACAATACAAATAAAGTTGCAGCAGTAGTTTTTAAACAAAATGTTGCTTTTGATGAAACAATAAAAGTAGCAAAAGAATTAACAGATAATTTAAATTCAACAGCTGTTAAAAATGATGGAGTATATCAAAATGATTCAAATTATATTCAAGATAATGCAGCTCCTTCAATATATTTAAGTGTAAAAGTGAAGAACGAGCCTACTTCAAATGCAGAAATTATTGATAAAATTTCTAATTTTATTGAGACAGCTCAAGTAAACGAATCAGGAGTAGTGGAAGCAACAACTGCTACAATTGATACTGTTACAGCAGCTGTAGATTCTGTAGCAACAGTAGCTGATGAAGTTGTGCAAGAAGCAAAAGATGTAAAAACAAAAGTGAAAAAAACTAAAAAATAGAATCCGTTTTTTCGAATATTTCATTTTTATTAATGATGAAAAAGTAACATTTTGTAACGAAATGTTACTTTTTTTTGTTTTTAGTTAGAGATAACTTAAGTTTGTTAAAACACTTCCAATTCAATGTCAAAACAAGGTTATATTGCGCGTTATTTCAATATTGTTCGTAAATTATCACAACAAAAATATTGTTCTTATGAGGATTTAGAGCGTTTTTTGGAACGAGAATTTGAAATGCTTCAGATTAATGATGATACGTTAGAATTTAATTTCTCTAAACGTACATTGCAGCGCGATATTAGAGAAATCAGAAATATTTTGGGAATTGATATAATGTATAGTCGCAGTCAGCGAGGATATTATATTATTCAAGATGATTATAGTTCTGATTTATTTCTGAAAACTTTAGAAGAAATTAATAGTTTTTCTGCTTTGAAATTGACAAATTCGCTCGAATCGATTGTGTATTTGGAAAAAAGAAAACCAAAACGCGCCGAATTTTTACCAGATATAGTACAAGCAATTCAAGGAAAAAAGAAAATTGAATTTCATTATCAAAAGTTTGGAGAGGAAAAAGAAACAATTCGTAAAGTTTCACCAATTGCAATTAGAGAGCACAATAACCGATGGTATCTGATTGCTGATGACAAAGGAATTGTCAAAAATTTTGGCTTGGAACGAATGAATAAAGTTTCGATTCTGAAAGAAAAAATTGATGATAATATAGAGTTTAATTACAATGATAAATACAAGTATTCGTACGGGATTATTGTTCCAAGCTCAGAAAAACATGAAAAAATTGTTCTTTCTGTTACCAAAAAACAAGCGGCCTATTTAGAATCTTTACCTTTGCATGAATCTCAACAAATTTTAGAAACTAATAACGATGAAGTTTTAATTGGTTTAGAATTATTTTTGACCGAAGATTTTATCAGTGAAATTCTTTCTATGAGCCGTTCGGTTACAATTATCGAACCCAAAAAATTGAAAGAAAAAGTGAAAACAATTTTAAAAGAGATATTAGAAAAGTATTCATAAGTAGTATGTTAGAAAAAATAAGAAACTTAATTTTCGTGATAATTGTAAGTATTATTCTATTCATGATAGGATATAATAAGAAAACAAATAACGAAAAAGAATTATCTAATGTACAAGAAGTTCCCATTTATGTAGATGATTCGATTTTAGTAGATTATTATAGAAAAGGTAAGCGCCAAGTAAAATATTATCAGTTTGTAAATCGTAATTATATTTTTTATGATGATGATTTATCTTTTTTTGGTCATAATTTCATGGATTCAACACATTATTTAAAAGATTCAGTATTAGTGAAATTGATAAATATTCAAAATAATGATGCCAAACGAATTATTTCAATGAAAATGAATAATAAGCAATTAATTGAAGAAAATCATATTAGAGGAGACTTAGCAACCAGCAATAATTTTTTAATATTATTATCAATTGCTGTTTTTGCTGGAGGAGCAATTTGGTGTTTTAGGGATTAAATTAGTTAATAGTATATGAATTAATATTTTAAGAAATAATAAGATATATTTTTTAGAAAAATCAGAAGAATAATTTTAATTTTAAAAGAAACGTTGGAAAATATAATTAGCGAGTTTTAAATTTCAAAACTCACTTTTTTTATATTTCTTCAAATTCTAAATCGAAATTCATTCCCAAAATAGCTTTACCAGTAACTTTTTCTCCATTTTCAGAATTGATTAAACCAGCCATTTTCCCAGTTTTTTGTTTGGTTACCAAATCCAAAATTTGTTTATCGGTTAATTTTTTACTCATAAACTCAAATGGAATTTTGAATCCACATTCTTTAAAGTTTGCACATCCATAAGCTGCTTTTCCTTTTACTAGTTTATGTGTTTTACATTTTGGGCAAGTAGCGTCTTCCAAATTAATTTCTTCTTTTGGTTTACGTTCCTTTTTAGGTTTTTCCTCTGTTTGAACTGAATTTTGATGCGAAGCAATCGGTCTGAAGTAACTATTTTTTACATCAAATGTTAGTTTCGAAACCATTTCAATCAATTCTTGTTTAAATTGTTCTAATTCGTATTCGCCTTTTTCAATTAAACGAAGTTTTCGTTCCCAAACACCAGTCAATTCAGGAGATTTTAATAATTCATCTTGAATAGTATCAATCAAATCAATACCAGTTTGTGTCGCCACAATATTACGTTTTTTCTTTTCTATGTATTTTCTACGAAACAAGGTTTCTATAATATTAGCACGCGTAGAAGGTCGACCAATTCCATTTTCTTTCATCAATTCGCGCATTTCTTCATCATCTACTTGTCGTCCGGCAGTTTCCATTCCTCGCAATAAAGTTGCTTCTGTATAATATTTTGGCGGAGTTGTTTTTCCTTTGTGAATAAATGGTTCGTGAGGACCTTTTTCTCCAATCTCAAAAATCGGCATTATTTTTTCCTCATCTTTTTCGTCTTCCTTTTTATCTTTTGCATAGACTTCACGCCAGCCCATTTCGAGAATTTGTTTTCCCGTTGCTTTAAAATTTATTGCAGAAAGTTGTCCATCTTTTCCATTATTTTCAACTTTTCCTTCGACAGTTGTGTTCGCTACTTTACATTCAGGATAAAAAACAGCAATAAAACGTCGCGCAACCAAATCATAAATACGTTTTTCTTCGTTCGATAAACCTTGTGGAAAGATTTCGGTCGGAATAATAGCGTGGTGATCGGTTACTTTTGTGTTATCAAAAACTGCTTTCGACATCGGAATTGGTTGCGTCATCAAAGGAGCAATCAAATTTTGATAAGCGGTTAATTTATTTAAAATTCCAGGAACTTTAGGGTGAATATCTTCCGAAAGATAAGTGGTATCAACACGAGGATAAGTGACAAATTTTTTCTCGTAAAGACTTTGTATATATTTTAAGGTATTCTCTGCCGAAAATGCATATTTTTTATTGGCTTCTACTTGTAAAGCTGTTAAATCAAATAGACGCGGATTCTTTTCACGTCCTTCTTTTACTTCGAAATCAATAATTTCAAACTCTCGATCTTTGATGAAATCTAAACCTTGTTTGGCTTTTTCTTCCGATTTTAAACGAGGTATTGTCGCATTAAACTCTACTTCTTTGAAAATTGTTTTCAATTCCCAATATTCCTCTATAATAAATGCATTGATTTCTTTTTGACGTTGAACAATCATCGCCAAAGTAGGTGTTTGTACACGACCAATTGAAAGAACTGTTTTTGGAGGTGCAAATTTTTTAGTAAATAATCGCGTAGCGTTCATTCCTAATAACCAATCGCCGATTGCACGCGCTTGTCCAGCAGAAAAAAGATTGAAATATTTTTCTCCATCTTTCAGATTATCAAAACCTTCTTTAATCGCTTCTTCTGTCAATGAAGAAATCCACAAACGTTTCATTGGAGCTTTAGCACGTGCTTTTAATAACACCCAACGTTGTATCAATTCTCCTTCTTGTCCAGCATCACCACAGTTTATAATTTCGTCGACTTGATCGTTTGTGACTAATTTTTCGATGATATGAAATTGTTTCGAGACACCTTTATCTGCAATTAATTTAATTCCGAAGCTTTGCGGAATCATTGGTAAATAATTAAGATCCCAGCTTTTCCACTCGGGTGTATAATCTTGCGGTTCTTTTAAAGTGCACAAGTGTCCGAAAGTCCAAGTGACCTGAAATCCATTTCCTTCATAGTATCCATCGTGCTTTTGATCCGCACCAATTACTTTGGCAATATCTTTAGCAACACTTGGTTTTTCGGCGATACAAACTTTCATAGCATTTATAATTATTGAAGTACAAAAGTCAAAATAATAATTTAATTCTTAAAAAAAAATATAAATATGTATAATTATTGAATAAATTTGCGATAGGTTATCTTTTGTGGGAAGGCTGATTTTAATAAAATTACGCATTGTTTAATATTGGATATATTGTTTTGATTATTTTTTAATTATCAAATCAGTAAAAAATTCTATTGATTTCAAGTAGATTGAAAATTTAATATGATAACAACGTAAAAAATTTAGAAGAATTAAAAAATTTTCACTTAATTTACACCCACATTAATAAAAATCATAATATTTAAAAGAATTAGTAAATGGAAAAGAATGTAACAGTACCAGCTAAAACTAAAAAGGGAGGTCTTAACCCTGTGATTACTATGATCATTTTAATTGCAATTGCAATGGGGATCTTCAGATTTGTATTTGGAGCAGAAGGTAATTTTGAAGGAGGTGATGTAGAAAAAGGTAATCCTTTAAACTTTTTAGGAATTATTCATAAAGGAGGGGTGATTATTCCATTCTTAATGTCTTTCTTCTTTATGGTAATCGTTTTCTCAATTGACCGTGTTATCGCTTTAAATAAAGCTAAAGGAACTGGATCTGCTGAAAAGTTTGTAAATGACATTCGTGCTTTATTAAACAAAAATGAAATTAACAAAGCAATTGAATTATGTGACAAACAAAAAGGAGCTGTAGGTAATGTAGTTAAAGAAGGTTTAACAACTTACAAAGCTTTAGAAAACGATACTACTTTAAATAAAGAGCAAAAATTAGCTCAATTAGGTAAAACGTTAGAAGAAGCTACTACATTAGAAATGCCAACGTTAGAGAAAAACATGACAATCATTTCTACAATTGCTTCTGTAGGTACGTTAATTGCCTTAATGGGTACTGTAATTGGTATGATTAAAGCATTCTTCGCATTAGGTGAAGGAGGAGGATCTCCAGATGCTGCACAATTATCAGTAGGTATTGCCGAAGCCTTAATTAATACAGGTATGGGTATTGGTGCTTCTGCATTTGCTATTATTATGTATGCTTTCTTAACTTCTAAAATTGATGATTTAACATTCAAAATTGACGAAGTAGGAATGAGTATTCAACAATCTTTCTCTGCTCACAATTAATATTCATTGACGAAGCCTTAGAAGGATAGTATAAGGACAAAATCAAACAACAAACAATTTAGAATATTAATTAATAATACAGAGAAAATGGCAAGAGTAAAACCAAAAAGAAGAGGTCCTTCGATGGACTTAACAGCTATGTCTGACATGGCTTGGCTTTTGTTAACTTTCTTTATTTTGACATCTAACTTTAGAGAACCTGAAGTTGTTCCTGTCGTAACACCAACATCTGTTTCGAACCAAAAAATGGCTGCTGAAAACATGATGATCATTAAAATTGATGGTGAAGGTAAGTTCTTATTCGGATTAGAAGAAAAAGATCGTATTCCTACATTAGAGAGAATGGGTGATAAGTACGGAGTAAAGTTTACAGATGCTGAAAAGAATGCATTCAAAAGCATAGTAGAGTTTGGTGTACCAATGAAAGAGATGAGAAATTATTTAAATCAGTCTACTGATAAACAACAATCATATCATCCTGGTATTCCATTAGATACGATACCTAACAAAAATCAAGAATTAATTGATTGGGTATTTGAAGCAAAAGAAGCGAACCCAGATATTTTCTTAGCTATTAGAGGTGATAAAAAGTTTGAATATAAACAATTCAAGACTTTAATTGCTCAATTGCAAGCGAAAAATATGAATAAGTTCCAGTTAATTACATCTCAAGAATAATTATTAAGAAATTAGAAAATGGCACAAATAGAAAGTCACGATGACGGTGGCGGAAAGAAAGTCCGTTCCAAAAAGAATTCGACTACGGTCGATATGGCTCCTTTGGTTGATTTAGGTTTCTTATTAATTACTTTCTTTATGTTTGCAGCGACTTCGATCAAACCAAACGTAATGAACTTGAATATGCCTCCAACAATTGATAAGCCACCAGTAGATCAAATTCCAGAAATTGATTTGAAAAACCAAATTACAATATTGATTTCTAAGGATAACAAGTTATTTTGGCATCAACAAGATCAGGCAGGATTAAATGTAGGAACATTGAATGAGACTGATTACTCTGCAGAAGGTATTCGTAAACAAATTACGAGTGCAACTGAAAGAGCGCCGAAGAAGGATAAATTTACTGTAATTATCAAACCAATGGATGATGCTACGTATGATAATTTAGTAACTATATTAGACGAAATGGAGATTACTAAATCTACACGATACGGTATCGTACCTGTTGCACCTTTTGAACAAAAAGTGTATGACGAGAAAGTAGGTAAATAATTAGTTTAATTGTTAAATTTAAAAGAATTAAAATGTCAGAAAATAACAACAAACTAAAATCCTTAGACGAGATAGTATTTGAAGGTAGAAATAAAGCGTATGGCGCTTATGACATGAGAATGTCTGAGAAGAGTACGTTATTAAAAGCTTTCATTCGTGGATTTATAGTAATTGCAATTTTAGCTTTTGCACTTATTGCTTCTGCAACAGGAATGTTTGAAAGTAAAAAGTCAGAAGATGTAGTTGTAGATGTTCAACTTGAGGATTTAAGTTTGCCTGAAACTCCACCTGAAGAGGAAGTGGTAGAGCCAGAGCCAGTAAAACCAGAGCCAGAACAAAGATATCAAGAAGAGACAGCTCAGGTGAAAGTGATTATGCCAGAACCAAAAGCTCAGCCTAAAAAAGAGGAAACTGTTCCTGAAGTTAAGGAAATGGCGAATAAAGATTTAGGTTTAGTAGATAGAGAAGGACCAAAATCAACAACACAAACTGGAGGTGCTAATGAAGTAAATACAAAGAAAGAAGCACCAAAAGATACGCCTGCGACTCCTAATCCAGGGAAAGGTACAGAGCCAGCAGCTCCTGCTACAGTAACAGCTCGTACTGCTGCTATTATGGCTGTATATCCAGGTTGTGAAAAAGATGCTGCGAAAGGAAAACAAGCTGCAACAGACTGTTTATCTAGAAAGTTATCACAAGATTTAACTGATGAGTTACAAGACTTTGCTAATGATCAAGCTGGTCAAGGGTCAGGTATTGTTTCAGCTAAATTGACTTTCCAAATTGATACAGAAGGTAGAATTGTTGGTATCTCTCCAATGGGTGACGCTAAGTTAGGACCTGAAGCTAAAAAAGCTTTAGAGCGTATTACACAACGTCAACAAAAAAGAGGTAAAACGATTAAACCTGCTCAAACAGAAGATGGTCGTGCTGCGAAGTTGAATTTCAACATTCCAGTTAAAATGCAAATTGAGTAAGACTTAATTTCATATACATAAAAAAGAGGCTAATAATTATTAGCCTCTTTTTTTATGCTTTAAACTTTAGAAACTCTTGCTAATGTTTCTAATAAAAGCTGCGCGGCTTTTGAGTGAAACCTAAGCAGAAGTTACCCGAAACCTGCTTAGGTTTTGGTTGATTACTGCTTAGGTTTTAATTCGTTATTGCGCAAGAGTATAATCAATCACGTTTTTAATCAAAACAAAAAGCATCTTCAATACTATTGAAGATGCTTTCTTAATGTATAGTTAATACTATTCTATCTCAAAATTTAAAACGTAAAATCTTTTAATAAACTTGTATATCGTTCAATCCCATGCTCTATCTCTGATAAATAAATATATTCGTCAGGAGTATGAGAGCGTGCAGAATCTCCTGGTCCCATTTTTACCGTTTCGAAATTCATCATTGCTTGATCCGACATTGTTGGTGAGCCATACGTAGTACAACCCAATTCGATTCCCTTTTGTACAATTGGATGATTTTCCGAAATACGAGAAGAATTTAAACGTAACGAACGTGCTTTTACTTCAGCTTTTGGTAAACAACTTGAAATAATATCTACTACTTCTTGATTTGAGTATAATTCGTTTACACGACAATCTACAACCAAACGACATTCATCTGGCACAACATTGTGTTGCTTTCCTGCTTCAATTTGCGTAACCGTCATTTTTACTGGTCCTAACATATCCGAAATTCTTTCGAATTGATACGTTTTGAACCAATTCATAATATCTATCGCTTCGTAAATGGCATTTACACCTTCGTTGCGAGCTGCGTGTCCAGTTTTTCCTTTTACAGTAACATCCATTACAACCAAACCACGTTCAGCAATTGCCATATCCATTTGTGTAGGCTCTCCAACAATTCCTAAGTCGATTTTTGGTAGATTCGGTAAAATACTTGCAACATTTAATTGTCCAGAGCTCTCTTCTTCAGCTGTAATAGCGACAATTAGATTAAATGGTAATTCTTCGTTCAAAAAATTGATATAAGTTGCTAATAAACTTACCGCAGAAGCTCCTGCATCGTTACTTCCTAGACCTACTAATTTGTCACTTTCTATAGTTGCTTTCAATGGATTGTAAGTCCAAGAAGAACCAAATTTTACAGTGTCGTGATGAGAGTTTAATAAAATTGTTTTTTTGTTCTCATCGAAATTTGGATGAATACTCCAAACATTGTTATCCTGACGATGAGCAGTAGCTCCATGATCAGTTAAAAAGTTGAAAATAATATCGGCCGTTTTATCTTCTTCGCTCGAGAACGATTGAGTTTCGATTAATTGACATAACAAATCGACAGCTTTCTTTTTTAGAACAGCTAATTCTAACATAAAATTGTTTTAATCTCTGAGTTAATGTTGCGCGCATGTACTAAACATACATTTTTTACACCCGCATTAATTACTTTGAATGAATTGTCTAATTTCGGAATCATTCCTTCGAAAATTACACCTTCTTCTTTTAATTGCAAATATAAAGTTTCGTTAATTTTTGGAATCAATGTTGTGTCATCATTTACATCACGAAGTACACCAATTTTATCAAAACAGAAATTGAGCTCAACTTCATTTTTTTGTGACATTGCTACAGCGATTGTAGAAGCAATTGTATCAGCATTTGTGTTTAATAATTGCCCATTTCCGTCATGTGTAATCGCACAAACAACAGGTGTAATATTGTTATCAATTAATAATTGAAACAATTCTTTGTTGATGCTTTCGGTAGTTAAATCTCCAACAAAACCATAATCAATTGTCTTTATAGGTCGCTTAGAACCTTTGATTGCATTACCATCAGCACCAGATAAACCCAAAGCGTTACAACCAAATTTCTGTAGTTTAGATACAATTGTTTTATTGATATTTCCGGCATACAAACCAGTCACAACATCTAACGTTGGTTGATCTGTAATGCGACGACCTTCGATCATTTTTGGTTCTATTCCTAGTTGATTTAACATTTTCGAAGCACCTTTTCCTCCTCCATGAACTAATATTTTTGGACTATCAATTGCTGTGAAAGTTTTTAGAAACTGCTCTAACTCTAGATTATCGTCTATAATTCCGCCTCCGATTTTAATAATTTTCAACATCTTAATAAATATGTAAATTTTGTTTGCTTTTTTTTGGTGTTACAAAAATATAATATTTAACTTTGCATCTCAGTATAATAACTGAATATCTTGTTGATTAATGGAAGAAATTATTGAAATTATTCTTCTCAATTATGAGAACCGCTTTCTAACAGAAAGCAATCTTTTTGGTTCTCGTATTTTACTTAAGTGTGATGACAAATGGTCATCTTTTTCAGGTTCCTCTTTATTAATCAACCCTCCCTTAAATTATGTATGTTAGAATAGCAAATGCAGATGATGCCAAGTACACAGAATTGTTGTGCGAATGGTACGAAGAATCCGCTCGTATGAGAAAAACGGGTATTGCTAAACGAAATCCAGTTTATTTAGAGCGCAAAATGCGTAATGGAAATGCTGTGATCGCTTTTGATAATGATGATCAAATAGCAGGGTTTAGCTACATTGAAACGTACGAAGAAGAAAAATTCGTCGTAAACTCAGGTTTAATTGTTCGTACAGATTTAAGGAGTTCAGGAATTGGACGTGAAATCAAACAAGCTGTTTTTGAATTGTCTCGTACAAAGTTCCCGAAATCAAAAATCTTTAGTATTACAACTTCTTTAGCTGTAATGCGTATGAACACAAAATTAGGATACAAGCCAGTAACATTTTCGGAATTAACACAATCGGATGAATTTTGGAATGGATGTAAGAGTTGTAAGAATTATCACATCTTAATGGATAATGATCGTGAGCGCTGTATTTGTACTGGATTAGTTTATGATAATCTAGATGATAAGTACGCACAACGTGCTAAAGAAAATGAGAGTAAAAAAGAAAGTGAATAAATATACGAGTTAAGGTTTTTTTTTGTCTAAAATGAGTATATTTGCATAAAATTTCGAATAAATATTCAAAATGAGTAATAAAAAATACAGATTCCAGATTATAAAAGATTTAATAACAGATCAAGAAATAAGTAGTCAAGACGAATTATTAAAAAAATTAATCGATTTAGATATCTCAGTTACTCAAGCTACTTTATCTAGAGATTTGCGCGAATTGAAAGTTTCAAAAGTTCCTAATAGCTCGGGACAATACATTTATCGCCTTACAGAAAATACTATTGTTGCTCCAACAGTTACGCATAATGAACAAATGATGTTGGTTTTTTCTAAAAACTTAGGAGTTATAAAAACTAAACCAGGTTATGCTAACAGAATTGCTTTTGAGATTGACAATACACATTTCAATACAATAATTGGAACAATAGCTGGAGACGATACCGTATTGATTATAATGAAAGAAGAGAGTAGCCGAGAAGAGGTTACTAATGAATTAAGAAGAATTATTCCCAATATAAACAAATAAACAAACAATGAGCAACAAAGCAGTTTTAGCTTACAGTGGAGGTTTAGATACATCGTACTGTTTGGTTAACTTAACAAAAGATCAAGGAATGGAAGTGCATACAGTAATTGTAAATACTGGTGGATTTTCGGAGGAAGAGCTAAAAGATATCGAATCGCGTGCCTACGAATTAGGATCTTCTAAACACGTGACAATTGATATTACAGACAAATATTACAACAATTGTGTTCGCTACTTAATCTACGGAAACATCTTGAAAAATAACACTTATCCATTATCAGTAAGTGCAGAACGTATGTTTCAATCAATTGCAATTGCTCAGTATGCAAAAGATGTAGATGCAGAATACATTGTACACGGATCTACTGGAGCAGGAAACGATCAAATTCGTTTTGATGTTGCTTTTGCAGTTATTTCACCACAATCTAAAATCATTACACCAATTCGCGACGAAAAATTATCTCGTCAACAAGAAGTTGAATATTTACAAGCAAACGGTGTAAACTATAGTTGGGAAAAAGCTAAATACTCTATTAATAGAGGAATTTGGGGAACATCTGTTGGAGGAGTTGAAACATTAACATCTAACCAAGCATTGCCAGAAGATGCTTATCCAACTCAATTATCAAGAACAGAACCATCTGTTATTGAAATTGAATTTGAGAAAGGTATTCCAACTGCTTTAGATGGAGAAAAATTATCTCCAGTAGCTTTAATTCAGAAATTAAACGAAATAGGTGGTGAATATGCAATTGGTCGTGATATCCACGTAGGAGATACAATTTTAGGTATCAAAGGACGTGTAGGTTTCGAAGCGCCAGCAGCTTATTTATTAATCAAAGCACACCACTTATTAGAAAAACATACACTTACAAGATGGCAATTATTGCACAAAGATTCGTTATCAAACTGGTACGGAACTTTATTGCATGAAGCACAATACTTGGATCCTGTAATGCGTGATATTGAAGCATTCTTAGAATCTTCTCAAAATCATGTAACAGGAAAAGTGAAAGTACAATTAAATCCTTATCATTTCTCAATGATTGGAATCGAATCACCTTATGATATGATGCAATCTAAAGTCGCTACTTATGGAGAAGAAAACGAAGCTTGGGACAGTAGAGATGCAAGAGGTTTCATCAAAATATTCGGTAATCAATTAAAGATTGTTCATAGTTTCGATTAATTGATTCTTTAAAGTGGATTCCAACGAGTCCACTTTATTTTAGAAGTATAGTATAGGAATTATACCTTAAAAAACACGCGCAAAACATAACAAATGACAAACAAAATTAACGTAAGCATTGTAGGAGGTGCTGGCTACACAGCAGGCGAACTGCTAAGAATATTGATACATCACCCGATGGTTAATATTTCGTCTGTGTACAGTACATCAAATGCAGGCAACCCCGTAACCAAAGTGCACGACGATTTGTTTGGAGAAACTGACATCGTATTTTCGGATAAAATAGACGAAAATGCTGATGTCGTTTTTTTATGCCTTGGTCACGGAAAATCGGCAGAGTTTTTACAAAACAATACTTACTCAGCCAACACAAAAATTATTGATTTGAGTAACGATTTTCGATTAAATGCGAACCACATTTTCGAAGATAGAACGTTTGTTTACGGTTTACCGGAATTAGATCGTGAAGCAATCAAAACAGCTCAAAATATTGCAAATCCAGGTTGTTTTGCAACGGCTATTCAATTAGCATTGTTACCATTGGCAGCGAAAAATGAAATCAAAAATGATATTCACATCAATGCTGTAACGGGTTCTACAGGTGCCGGACAAAGTTTATCTGCTTCTACACACTTTAGTTGGCGAAATAATAACGTTTCTTTCTACAAAGAATTTACACACCAACACGAAGGTGAAATTTATCAAACATTGAATCAATTAGAAAAAGATTTCAATAAGAAAGTATATTTCTTACCAATGCGAGGAGATTTTGCGCGCGGAATTTTAGCAGGTGTTTATTTAAAATCTGATTTAACAGAAGAAGAAGCAAAAAATATCTTCAACGACTATTACAAAAACGAACCTTTTACACATGTTTCTGATGCGCCAATTGCTCTGAAACAAGTTGTAAATACAAACAAATGTTTTTTACACGTACAGAAACAAGATGATGTATTGTTAATCACTTCTATCATCGATAATTTGACAAAAGGAGCTTCTGGACAAGCCGTAGAAAATATGAACTTAATGTTCGGTTGGGAAGAAAACTTAGGATTAAATCTTAAAACAGTGGCGTTTTAGAACACTTAAGATCTAAAGATTAACAGTAAACGATTAAACGTAAAACTTAAAAGAAAATGAAACTATTCGATGTATATCCATTAATGAATGTAACTCCAGTTAAAGCTAAAGATTGTATTCTTTGGGACGAAAACGGAAAAGAATATTTAGACCTTTATGGAGGTCACGCAGTGATTTCTATCGGTCACTCGCATCCATATTATGTTGAGAAATTAACAGAACAAATTAATAATATCGGGTTTTACTCAAACTCAGTCAATATCCCGATTCAGCAAGAATTAGCAGAAAAATTAGGTAAAGCATCTGATTACGAAGATTACACATTATTCTTAATCAACTCTGGAGCTGAAGCTAATGAAAATGCTATAAAATTAGCATCTTTTCATACAGGAAAAGATCGTGTAATTGCGTTCAAAGATGCGTTTCATGGGCGTACTTCTGGAACAGTAGCTTTAACAGATAATCCAAAAATTGTAGCTCCATTCAATTCTCATCACAAAGTATCTTTCGTAGAATTTGATATTGATCAAGTAAAAGAAGTAATTGCTGGAGGAGATGTTGCAGCACTAATTTACGAACCAATTCAAGGAGTTGGAGGAATTATTTTACCTTCTGACGAATTTGTACAAGAATTAAGAAAAGTTTGTACTGAAAACGGAGTGGTTTTAATCGCAGATGAAATTCAATGTGGTTACGGACGCTCTGGAAAATTCTTTGCTCATCAACATTCTGGTATCAAAGCAGATTTGATTACAATGGCAAAAGGAATGGGGAATGGATTTCCAATCGGAGGAGTTTTAATTTCTCCAGAATTTAAAGCTTCTTATGGATTATTAGGAACTACTTTCGGAGGAAATCATTTAGCTTGTGCTGCAGCAGTAGCAGTTTTAGATGTGATTGAGCAAGAAAACTTAATCGAAAATGCAAAAGAAATTGGAGAATATGTAGGAATCCAATTAAATAAATTCCCGAAAATTAAAGAAGTTCGTGGACGTGGTTCAATGATCGGAATCGAATTTGATTTCCCAATTGGCGAATTAAAAAATAACTTAGTTACAAAACACAATATTTTTGTAGGCTACGCTGGTACAAACGTTATTCGTTTATTGCCGCCTTTAACAGTAACAAAACAATACATAGATAAATTCATATCAGCTTTAGAAACTGAAATTAACATTATCATCAATGGATAAGACAGTAAAATTAGTATTCCAAGACGGATTAGAAATCGAAGGAAAATCTTTCGGTGCGTATACTTCTGCCGCAGGAGAAGTAGTATTCAACACAGCTCTGGTTGGATATAATGAAAGTTTGACTGACCCTTCTTACAAAGGGCAGATTATGGTGATGACAGCTCCAATGATCGGTAACTACGGTGTTCCTGATGATAAAGCAATGATTAATGAAATTGAAGCTTGGATGGAATCGAACCAAATTCAAGTAACTGGATTGGTTGTTTCTTATTATGCTGATGATTATTCGCACTGGAATGCTATTCAAAAATTAGGAGCTTGGTTAGAAAGTCAAAACATTCCTGGTATTTATGGAGTTGATACACGTATGATTACAAAAAAATTACGTGAGCAAGGTTCTACTTTAGGAAAAATTGTAGCTGATAAAGATGTTGCATATTACGATCCAAACGAAGATAATTTAGTTGATCAAGTTTCTTGTAAAGAAGTGATTCGTTACAACGAAGGTGCTGAGATCAAAATTGTTTTGATTGATTGTGGAGTGAAAAATAACATCATCCGTTGTTTTGTAAATCGTGATGTAGAGGTAATTCGAGTTCCTTGGGATTATGATTATTCAACATTAGAATATGATGGATTATTTATTTCGAATGGACCTGGTGACCCAGCTTTATGTATTCCTACAATTAATAATATCAAAGAATCTTTGAAGGCGGATAAACCAATTTTCGGAATTTGTTTAGGAAATCAGTTGGTAAGTTTAGCTGCTGGTGCATCTACTTTCAAATTAAAATACGGACACCGTTCGCACAATCAACCTGTACAATTAGTTGGAACAAAAAGATGTTTCATTACATCTCAAAACCACGGTTTCGCAGTTGATGATTCAAAATTACCAGAAGGATTCAAAACATTCTTCACGAACTTAAATGATGGAACGTGTGAAGGAATTCGTCACGAATCAAAACCAATCTTTACAGTTCAATTCCACCCAGAAGCAATGGGAGGACCAGTTGATACAGAATATTTATTTGATGAATTCATCGAAGAAGTAAAAAAATATAAAAACGCAAACGCATAATCAGAATC
This sequence comes from Empedobacter tilapiae, assembly GCF_004785645.1. Classification (GTDB taxonomy): domain Bacteria; phylum Bacteroidota; class Bacteroidia; order Flavobacteriales; family Weeksellaceae; genus Empedobacter; species Empedobacter tilapiae. The sequence continues at coordinate 34,659 of NZ_SRPE01000015.1, forward strand.
ACGATGTTAAAAAAAGATATTAAAAAAGTATTAGTATTAGGATCAGGAGCATTAAAAATTGGTCAAGCTGGTGAGTTTGATTATTCTGGTTCACAAGCGTTAAAAGCGTTAAAAGAAGAAGGAATTAAAACAGTTTTAATCAATCCAAATATTGCAACTGTTCAAACTTCTGAAGGTATTGCAGACGAAGTTTACTTCTTACCTGTAACACCTTACTTTGTAGAAAAAGTAATTCAAAAAGAAAAACCAGACGGAGTTTTGGTTGCTTTTGGAGGACAAACTGCCTTAAACTGTGCAGTTGAGTTGAACAAAGAAAATATTTTCGAGAAATATGGTGTTGAGGTTTTAGGAACTCAAATTCCAGTAATCGAAGCAACAGAAGACCGTGATATTTTTATCGAAAAATTAAACCAAATTGGAGTTTTAACAGCTCGTTCAGAAGCGGTAGAAACTGTTGCTGATGCAATGGAAGCTGGTAAACGAATTGGTTTTCCATTAATCATCCGTGCAGCATACGCTTTAGGAGGTTTAGGCTCTGGTTTCGCAAATAACGAAGAAGAATTATTAGATTTAGTTGAAAAGGCATTCAATTATTCTTCTCAAGTTTTAGTGGAAGAATCATTAAAAGGTTGGAAAGAGATCGAGTACGAAGTAGTTCGTGACTCTTATGATAACTGTATCACAGTTTGTAACATGGAGAACTTCGATCCAATTGGAGTTCATACTGGAGAGTCAATCGTTATTGCTCCTTCTCAAACTTTATCAAATTCAGAATATCACAAATTACGTGAAGTTGCAATCCGTACAATTCGTCACCTTGGCGTAGTTGGAGAGTGTAACATTCAGTATGCTTTCGATACAGTTTCTGAGGAATATCGTGTAATTGAGGTGAACGCTCGTTTGTCTCGTTCATCAGCTTTGGCGTCAAAAGCAACAGGTTATCCTTTAGCTTTCGTGGCTGCTAAATTGGCTTTAGGTTATTCTTTAGATGAGTTGAAAAATAGTGTAACGCAAACGACATCTGCAATGTTCGAGCCTGCGTTGGATTACTGTGTAGTGAAATTGCCTCGTTGGGATTTAAATAAATTCTACGGAGTTCGTCGTAACATTGGTTCTGCAATGAAATCTGTTGGAGAAGTAATGGCAGTTGGACGTTCTTTTGAAGAAGCAATTCAAAAAGGAGTTCGTATGTTAGATATCGGACACAGAGGTTTTGTAGCAAACGGATTCAAAATTCCAGAAGGAGAATCGTTGGATACATGGTTAGCTGAACCAAATGATGAGCGTTTATATGCGATTACTGAAGCTTTCAAAGCGGGATATTCGATTGAAAAAATTCACGATTTAACAAAAATCGATTTATGGTTTTTACAACGTTTAGAAAGGATTTTTAATGTATCAAAAGAATTTGAAGCATTAGAAAGATTTGAACAAGTTGAAGCTGATTTAGTAAAACGTGCAAAATTGTTAGGATTTTCGGATCAACAAATTGCAGTTTTAGTAAAAGGAGATCAAAACGTACACAGAAACGAATTAACGGTTCGTGAATTACGTAAAAACTTCGGAATTAAACCTGTTGTAAAACAAATTGATACGTTAGCAGCAGAATTCCCTGCGCAAACAAATTATTTATATGTAACCTACCACGGAACTGAAAATGATTTGGAACCAGAAACTGAGAAAGCAGTTTGTATTTTAGGATCTGGAGTTTATCGTATCGGTTCGTCTGTAGAGTTTGATTGGTGTTCTGTAAATGCAGCGCACACAGCATCAAAAAATGGTTATAAAACAATTATCATCAACTATAATCCAGAAACGGTTTCGACAGATTATGACGAGTCAGATCGTTTATACTTCGAAGAATTATCTTTTGAACGTGTAATGGATATTTTAGATTTTGAACAACCTGAAGGAACAATTATTTCAACAGGAGGTCAAATTCCTAATAACTTAGCGATGAAATTGTACGATCAATCAATCAATATTTTAGGAACTTCTCCTTTAAGAATTGATGATGCAGAAAATCGTCATAAATTCTCAGAAATATTAGATGAATTAGGAATTGATCAACCACGTTGGAAAGAGCTTTCTTCTTTAGAAGCAATTCACAAATTTGTGGAAGAAGTTAATTTTCCAGTGTTAATTCGTCCTTCTTATGTTTTATCAGGAGCTGCAATGAATGTAGTTTCGAATACAGAAGAATTAGATGCTTTCTTGAAATTAGCGAAAGAAGTTTCTCCTGACTATCCAGTTGTAGTTTCTGAATTCGTACAAGGTGCAAAAGAAATTGAGTTGGATGCAGTTTGTCAAAACGGAGAAATTGTAGATTATGCAGTTTCTGAACACGTAGAATTTGCGGGAGTTCACTCAGGAGATGCAACAATGTATTATCCACCACAAAAAGTGTACATCGAAACAATTCGCCAAATACGTAAAGTTGCAGCAAAAATTGCAAAGCGTTTCGAAATTTCTGGACCAATGAACATTCAGTTCTTGTCAAAAAATAATACAGTTCGCGTTATCGAAACTAATATTCGTGCTTCTCGTTCGTTCCCATTCGTATCGAAAGTTGCTGGAAATAACATGATCGAAAAAGCGACAAAAGTTTTATTAGGATTAGAAGTAGAAAAAGGACATTCAGAAATCGTTTACGATTTAGATTATGTTGGAGTGAAAGCTTCTCAGTTCTCTTTTACACGTTTAGCAGGAGCAGACCCAGTTTTATCAGTTGACATGTCTTCAACAGGAGAAGTTGGATGTATTGGTGATACAGCAGAAGAAGCCTTATTAAAATCAATGCTATCTGTTGGATATGAAATTCCTGAGAGAACAGTTTTAATTTCTGGTGGACCAATTGCTTCTAAAGTTGCTTTATTAGAACCTGCAAAACAATTAATTGCGAAAGGTTACAAAATTTATGCAACAGAAGGAACACATAAATTCTTTACAGAAAATGATGTGTATTCTACGCTTGTTTATTGGCCATCTGATAAAAAAGAACCAAATGTAATGTCTTATTTACACGATAAGAAAATTGATATGGTGATTAACATTCCAAAAAACTTAACAAAAGCGGAATTAGACAACGATTATCAGATTCGTCGTACAGCAGTAGATTTCAATATTCCGTTGGTGACAAATGCACGTTTAGCTTCGGCTTTCATCAATGCATTTACAACATTATCAATGGATGATCTAAAAATCAAGACTTGGAACGAATATCGTAATAAATAATATGGTTTAAGTATTAAATTATAAATGAAAAGCCTCGCATTTGCGAGGCTTTTCATTTTGTTATTTCTTAGTTTTCCAAAGAATACTTATTAAACATGAAGAAATGAATAGATAATAATTCCGAGAACGATTATAGAAAAAATAAACGTATTAATTCCTAAAAGTAAAATTCCTTTGATTGAGGTTTTAATCAATCCTTGATTATAAAGTTTTTTCAATGCTAAGAAAAAATATACTACGAGATAAAAGATAATTAGTGTATTAATAAAGGCTAAAATTGCTGTTACTGCACTATTATCAATATAATTTGAGGATTGATTCAAAAGAAAAATTACCAAAATAGATAAAAGAATTACTGTAAAATAATGTAGGGTAAAAATTCCGTGATCAAAGTACCACCATTTCTTCTTGTTGTAGAAAATCCATAATAAGAACGCAAAAAATGGCATATACACAAACAAAACTTTTGGAATAAGATGCAAAGATTTTTCGGTAATAGCATCATTTAGTTGTTCATTTGAAATCTTATTTTGCTTTATTTCTTTGTATTTACTTACAAGTGGGTGAAGGAGCGGAGCTTCTTGTTTAACACCTTTTTCAATATCCGAAATAGTTTCAGGTTTCAAATCGTCCAAAGAGTTTACGTCTTTATTTTTTTCAAATTCAGATTTTATTTTTGTGCCTTGTTCAACAGTAGTAAATCCTTTGCTTTGTAAAGTATCAGTTATTGCATTAACTGCTTTTTCAATTTTTTCAGTAGAAACCGTTTCTTTAGGAGTTTCATTTTTTTCATTAATTAGATGATTTTTTGAAGGAAAAATTGAGATAAGAAAAAAGGTTACAAAACTGACAAAGATGTACATTTTTACAGGATTAACAGAGCTATTTCTCTTACCACTCAAATATTCTTTGGTTAATACTCCTGGTTTTAAAAATAGTTTTTTTATCGTTTGCCAAAAACTTCCATCATAATGAACAAAATCTTCGATAAAGTGAGTAAATAAAAAGTGAAATGGTTGACGCGTTTCTACATTTTCTTGTCCGCAATGCGTGCAATAAAGCTTTTCTACGTAATGTCCACAATTTTGGCAATTATGATCTTCTCTTAGTTTTCCGTGACTCATGTGTTAATTCTTAGTGATGATAAATCTATAAAAAGATTATTTATTTTGAAATAACCACGAAGAAATATTTGATTAAATATAGATTAATAAAATTAGTTTTTTTATCTTTTCGAGTTTGTTGAGAAGTCTAAATTTAATGCGAAGCTGAAATGAATTCAGATTGACGGATTTGTTAAGCCATCCTGAACTTGTTTTAGATAAATCAAAGATATGTTCTTCACTTCTATGCTGTTTTGTTTTAAATGGCAATTGAGTTTATGTCATTCAGACAAGAGGAGGAATCTAAATCTATTTTCTTTTCCTAAAATTGAAAAATAAACTAATTATTAAGATAAGAGCAAGACTGCAAATTAAAATAATATAAATTTTATGAACTGATTTTAGCTTTAGAATTTCATTTTCATATTCGGACAATAATTCATTATTGTGATCTGAATAGTCATTATAAATATCAATATCAACAATTTCTTTTTTCTCTTTGAAAAATTGATTACTTAAAAGTTGTACAGAGTCTATTTCAATTTTTTCTACAAATTTTAAATCAGAAGTTCTTGTACAGATATTTGTTATTGTTCCAATTTCAGAACGATATCCATAAACTAAATATGTTTCATTTAGACTGAATGTACTTCCACAGCCTCCTCCTGTGTAACTTAGAGGAGTATAAATCGTTGTATAAAATTTATCAGATTTATTTTTTGGATGTTTCCTTTTGAAATCTTTTGTTATCTCGAATGTATAAGTATAAACTGGATTAGAAGAAAAATCATATTTGGACTTATCTACAGCTATAACTTTTCCGATGAAAATAGCATCAGCTTTATTAAAAGATTCATTTATTGAAGATTGAGCACAACTACAACCAAAAGTAAAAGTTGAGATTAAAAATATGAAAGTAAAAAAGTATTTCATTCAAATTAATGTTTTCTCTAATTTACAATATTTATCTAAACAAAAAATCCACTTCGAGAGAAGTGGATTTTTTTATTTCTTGTAAAAATCGTTGTCTTAAAACTCCGCAAAAAAAGCTTCTACTTTTTCTACGCCATTTGTGTCTAAGGCTTCAACCAATTCTTTTTTGATTTCAGTTAATTCTTTCTTTTTCGCTTTTTTCAAAACTGGTTTTGCAGTTTCTAAAAAGTTTTCGATTTGTTCTAAACCACGAGAACTTAAGAATTTTTCGTCTGTTTTTTTCAATTTAGCGTAAACTTGTACCAACATTCTACATTGTTCCAAAGCCAAAACGTATTCTTTTACAGTTTCTAACGTAATCATGTAATGCAACATTAATTGTACTGAAGGCATATTACGTTGATGACCAAATTTCGTGTATTTTTCTAATGCAATTCCAAAAGATTCTTTACTACGTTCGATATTTTTATTTAAAGCTGCAGAAATAACAACATTAAACCAATCGTCTGAATTATCAGAATTTTGAGCTAAATCGAAAAATGCATTATCTGCATTTTCAAAATCTTGTAAGCTATAATAAGATAAAGCAATTAACTTCTTTGCATCATACAATTGTTTTGGGTCTTTTGCATCCAATAAACCTTCACAAATTTTGATACACATCTCGAAATTACTGTTTCCAAATAGATCCCTCGCAGTGTTCAACAACGAATTAGTCGCATTCTGTTCTAACGCTTGCTCGTACATAAATTGACGCGCTCTCAAAACATCCTCGTATGTGATATAATCGTAATTGATTTTCATTTTTCTGTTTCTTAGTTAATTCGCAACTAAATTAATTAAATCTTTAAGAAAGAACTTATATTATTTATCTTTTTTTAATAAATGTCGAATCACCGTTTCTGCAGCATGTAAACCGAATAAACCTGGCATCCATGAATTAGTTCCGTAAAACGATTTTTTATAATTTTTTCCGTCCGTTAATTTAACCGAAGATTCATCAGGAACTTCTGTCGAAAAAACAGCTTTTACACCTTTATTAATTCCTTCTTTTTTTAATCGTTTTCTAACATTTTTTGCCAACGGACAAACATCTGTTTTGCTAATATCACGCACTTGTACTTTGCTTGCCAAATATTTTCCACCAGCGCCCATATTGCTGATGACTTTAATTTTTTTGCGTTTTGCAGCTAAAATCAAATTAATTTTCGGCGTCACAGAATCGATGCAATCTAACACATAATCAAAATCTGGAGTGACGATTTCGTGTGTACGTTCTGGACTCAAAAATTCGTTGATACGTGTTAATTCTAATTCAGGATTTATATCCATCAAACGATCACCAACCACATCTACTTTATGTTGTCCAACTGTCGAATGCAAAGCGGGCAATTGTCGGTTAATATTTGTAATGTCAACAGTATCTCCATCAACAATAGTCATTTTTCCAACACCTGCACGTGCGATAAATTCTGCGGCAAAAGAGCCAACTCCACCTAAACCAACAACTAAAATGTTAGAATTTTTTAGGATTTCTAAACCTTCTTCTTTGAATAATAATTCAGCTCTTTCTTGCCAAACTGCCATTGAAATGTATTTTATTATGATTGAACTTCGTAACCGAAAACTGTTTTCCAATTTTCTGCTTGTTGAAGTTGTAATTCCTCGATTGTAATTTTTCTCAAATCTGCTGCAAAATTATAAATTTCTTCAATAGAAATTTCACTTGCGTCATTTTCCAAAAAGAATTGATTCGCAGAAAGATTTGCAAATATAATTTGTAAGTTTTTGTTAAATAAAAGATTTTTACCAAAAGAAGGAAAACAATTTTGAGCAATAATTTGATTGAGCAATTGCTCATTCTTATTGAAACCATGAAAAATAAACGGAATCGTTAATTTCATTTGTTTTCGAATTTGTAAAATTTCTTGATAAGCACGAACCGAATGTATAACGACAGGAAGTTGATGTTGCGTTGCAATTTCTAACTGTTTTTCGAAAATGTTGATTTGTAATTCAAAATCTGTTTTACATAATTTATCCAATCCAATTTCGCCAATTGCTAAACAGTTTTTATTTGAAATAGTTTGATTGATAATTTCGATTTCTTCCTCTATTGATGAAGTTTTGATATAAGCAGGATGAATACCAATCGAAAATAATTTAGCTTCATTATTCAACTCACTTGGAAACTGATTATACAATTCCAAAACATCTGTTTGATGAGCTAAATGATGTGTATGTAAATTGAGAAACATAATTCAAATTTAATCTTTTTCATGTAATTGATAAAATATTGAAATAGGAATAGATTTTGCTATGTCAAAATTAATGAATTCAGAAAATATTTTAAGCCCAAAAATGTTGAAGTTTTTGCCATGGCTTGGTGCGATGGCAATTTTTATGCAAGCTTTAGATGCCACAATTTTAAATACTTCTTTACCTACAATAGCAAAAGAATTAGGGAAATCTCCTTTGGAAATTCAGTCGATTATAGTTGCTTATACGTTAACGATTGCATTGTTGATTCCTTTGAGTGGTTGGCTTTCGGATAAATATGGAACGAAAAAAGTGTTTCAATCTGCTATATTGATTTTCACACTAGGATCTACTCTTTGCGCTTTTGCAACAACTTTACCTTTTTTAGTCATTTCGAGAATTATACAAGCGATAGGAGGATCGATGATGGTTCCTGTTATTCGTTTAGCAATTTTGTATGCATTTCCGAAAAGTGAATTATTGAAAGTGATTAATTTTATTACAATTCCTGGATTAATTGGCCCTCTTTTAGGACCAACAATTGGCGGGATTTTAGTTGAAACTTTATCATGGCATTGGATTTTTATAGTTAATATTCCGTTTGGAATTATTGCGCTTTGGATGACTACTTTTGCGTTACCAGATTTTAAACATCCTGTTTTTAAATTTGATATTAGAGGCCTGATTCTTTTTAGTGGAGGTGTTACAGTTTTAACATTAATTATGGAACTAACATCTTCTCGTGTTATTGGTTTACAAACTGTTTTGGCACTGATTGTTCTTTCTATTTTTTTGATAGGATTATATATTTATCATGCAAAGCATAAAGAACATCCTTTAATCGATTTGAAACTATTTAGTATAAGAACTTTGCGAATTGGTATTATAGGGAATCTTATTACGCGATTAGGAATTGGAGGAATGCCTTTTCTTATTCCTCTTTTATTGCAAGTTGGTTATGGATATTCTGCAACTGTAGCAGGTTTAATTATGATTCCGTCCGCAGCAAGTAATATTATCGCAAAATCATTTGTTGTACCTATTGTGAACAAATTTGGTTATCGAAATACCTTAATAGCAAATACAATCATTTTAGGTTTGATAATATGTATGTTTTTCTTTTTAGAATCGAAATCGCCAATTTATTATATTATTCCATTAATGGTTTTGAATGGATTTTTTAGTTCAATACAATTCACAGCAATGAATACCTTGTCTTTAGCAGATTTAGATGAAAACACGTCTAGCGAAGGAAATAGTTTATTATCAGTAACTCAACAATTATCGTTAACATTTGGAATTTCAGTGGCAGCACTTATTTTAGGAGTTTTTAGACAAGTAGGATTTGTAGATGGAGTGGAAGTGCAGGCCTTCCGTTATTCGTTTTTAACAATGGGAGTTATGACAATTTTATCAACTTATATCTTTTTTAAATTAAGAGAATCTGATGGTTCTTCGATGTCAGGGAAGAAATAAATTTTAGAACATAAAAAAATCTCTACCAAGTAGAGATTTTATCGTTTTATATTATTTTGATTTAATCATTGTAAAAATGATGGCGAAGTTCACCTTTCAAGTTTGCTTCGTATTGCGTTTTAAACTCTTCTTTAGAAAGATTTTGACCTAATAAATAAATTGCTTTTGTAATTGCAGCTTCCATTGTCAAATCATAACTCGAAATTGCTCCCATATTTAGTAACGCATCACTTGTCGCATAACGTCCAAGTTCTACCATTCCACCCGCACATTGCGTGTTGATAATAAGATGAACTCCTTTATTCGTTACTTCTTCTAATAATTCAATAAACCAATCATCAGTAAAAATATTTCCTGTTCCAAAAGCCTCAATAATAAAAGCTTTCATATTTGGAGCGTTCAAAACACTTTCGATAAAAGAACGATTCATTCCGGGAAAAATCTTCAAAACACCAACATCAGCATTCAGATCTTTATTGATCGAAAGTTTATCCGTAATAACATTTTTTAACAACAAATCTTCTTTCACTTCCAGATGAACACCGGAAACTCCAATTACTGGATAATTTGGCGATTCGAAAGCGTCAAAATTTTCTGCATTAATCTTTGTTGTTCTATTTGCTCGAAACAATTTATATTCAAAATACACACAAACTTCCTTGATAATTGGTTTATCATTTTTGCGTAACGAAGCTAATTGAATCGAAGTAATTAAATTTTCTTTTGCATCAGTACGCAAATCTCCAATTGGTAATTGCGATCCAGTAAAAATAACAGGTTTCTCGAGATTATCAATCATAAAACTCATTGCAGAAGCTGTATATGCCATCGTATCTGTTCCATGTAAAACAACAAAACCATCATAGTTTTCGTAGTTCTGTTGAATAGTTTCGGCAATTTCTATCCAATATTTTGGTTTCATATCAGACGAATCTATCGGCGTATCGAAACTATGATAATCGAAAGAACAATCTAACAATCCTAATTCTGGAATTTGTTTTAATAAATTATCAAAATTGAAAGGTTTTAAAGATTGGTCACCATAATCTTTCGCCATTCCAATAGTTCCCCCTGTATAGATTAATAAAATTTTTGTTTGCATGCAGTTTGATTAATTTCTGGTTAAAATTAACCATTATAAAAAATCTGTACAACATCTTTTCTTAAACTCCAATTTTTTGTAAATTGGATAAATTATTGTGTATTGAATTTTTAAATCTTAATTTGATGAAAATATTACTTTTAGCCATTTCTACTTTTATAACATCAGTATATGTTAATGCACAATCAGATGAAGGATTGTTTGAAGTTGAATATGAAATGAATGGACAAGAATTAAAATCTTTTGCATTTTCTACAGATAATTGTGCTCAAAATTTAATTGTAAAATCATGGGAAAATTGGATTTCTAATAAAGAAGGTTCTTTTGGATTTTTGAAAAAGCATGAAGCAAATAATGTTAAGTTTAAGAATTCTCAGGACGTTTATAAATCTGTGATTAGTTTGGTTGATGAAGAAAATGGAAAAACGACAGTTATTAATACATTGACTGATCAAAACGGAATGACGTTTAATAGTAATTCAGCAGAGTTTGATAAAATATATATTCAATTAAAAGATTTAGCTATAAAAACAAAACAAGGTTGTGTTCGTAATGAACTTAGATTAGCTAATGAAAATATGATTCGGTTAACCAAAGAAAATGCAGATGCGCAATTTAAAAAAGGCACTTCAATAAAATCATATTTAAAAGATAATAATACATTATTGAAACTAGAAAATAAAAAGCAAACTTTGGGTGATAAGTTAGATTTAGTGGTTAATCAATTGGAAAGAGAAACTGAAGATAAAGTTATTGATGGATTAATGAAAAAGAAGTTAAAAACAGAAAATACTTTGAAAGCAATAGAAGATCAGGTTGTCAAATTGAATGGAAAGATCCAAATAGCTGAAGAGAATGATAAAGTATTGGATACGAAAATAAATCAATTAACAAGTCAAATTCAACAACAGCGTTCAATGACCGAAAATTTAAAGAAGAAATATTCATCTATTGCACGATAATTGTTATAGAAATTATATATTTACTAAATATCAACAAATAAATATTATTAAAATCAACTCGTTATGGGATTATTTTCATTTATTAAGAATGCCGGAGAAAAAGTCTTCGGAGGAGCAGAAACTCCAGAAGAAAAAGCAACTAAAGTAAAAGATCAAGTTGCAAAACAAGGATTTGATTTGTCAGGAGTAACTTTTTCTGCTGATGGAGATAAAATTGTGGTAGCTGGACAAGCATTAGATATCAACGAAAAACAAAAAATCTTAGCTACAGCAGGAAATATAGATGGAGTAGAAGGAGTGGAAGATCAATTAACGTTAAAAACGCCATTGAAAATTGAAATTCCAGATATTTCTAAAACAATGTATACAGTAAAAAGTGGTGATTCTTTGTCTAAAATTGCAAAAGAAGTATACGGAGATCCAATGCAATATCCAAAAATCTTCGAAGCTAACAAACCAATGTTAAAACACGAAGACAAGATTTATCCAGGTCAAGTTTTATATATTCCTCAGGATTAGTATAATATAAATAAAATTACATCATTGAAACTCCTACAATCTAATAATTGTAGGAGTTTTATATTTTTACAGCATGGTTTTTGAGGAATGTTAGTAACTATGAAAAAATAATAACATATATTCGTATAACTGAAATAAAAAAATAATTATGAAAGTTTCAATTTTGCCAGTAGCGGTAATCGCTGCTTCAACTTTATTTAGTTGTGTGAGTCAGAAGAAGTATGATGAGTTACAAAATAAATTCAATTCTGCTTATTCTGAGAACCAAGGATGTCAAACAGAATTAGCTGTAGCGAAAGCTAAATTAGCTAATTATGAAGCTAATCAAGGACAGTATGAGAATACAGTTCAGAGCGAAAGAAATCAAATTAAACAATTACAAGAACAATTGAAAAATTGTATTAATGGAGGTTCTAAAAACGTTTCTGAATTAGTGAATGAAATCAATCAGTCTAACAAATACATTAAACATTTGATCGATGCGAAAAGCAAATCAGATAGTTTGAATATGGTTTTAACAAATAACTTAACACGTTCTTTATCAAGTAGCGAAGCGAAAGATGTTGATGTTAAAGTATTAAAAGGTGTTGTTTACATCTCGTTAGCTGATAATATGCTATATAAATCAGGAAGCTACGAAATCTCACCTGCTGCAGGAGAAACTTTAAGTAAAATTGCGAAAATCATCAACGATTATAGAGATTATGACGTATTGATTGAAGGTAACACAGATAATGTGCCAATTTCTAAACCAAACATCCGTAATAACTGGGATTTATCTGCTTTACGTGCATCTTCTGTTGTACAAGCATTACAAAACCAATATGGTGTTGATGGTAAACGTTTAACAGCTGGAGGTCGTGGAGAGTTTAATCCAATTACAACGAATGCTACAGCAGAAGGTAAATCTCAAAACCGTCGCACACAAATTATTATCTTACCTAAATTAGATCAGTTTATGGATTTAATTGGACAAGCTCCAAAAAATTAATTAGATAAAAAAATCAAATTATTATATAAAGAGCCACTTTTAAGTGGCTCTTTTTTTGTAACTTTTTCAAAATTTTATCAATACTAATGGAATTATATTATTCTTTTTCGGTTCTAATTGTCCTTGCAGCATTATTTTCCTATGTAAATCTTCGATTTCTAAAATTGCCAGGAACAATTGGAATTATGATTATCGCTATGTTAGTATCTGTCGCTATCCGTTTATTGGGAGATAGCTATTTTCCTGATGCTACAAAAGACATGTTTCAACTCTTTAATAGTTTAGACTTTAATGAAATATTGATGGGTGCAATGCTTAATTTTCTGCTTTTTGCAGGTGCAATGCACGTTAATATACTCGATCTGAAGAATTTGAGATGGACAATTGCTACTTATGCTACAATTTCGGTAGTATTATCAGCATTTATTATATCAGCAATTTTATATTACATCGCACCATATTTTGGTATTCAAATTCCGTATATCTATTGTTTATTATTCGGAACATTAATTTCACCAACAGATCCAATCGTTGTATTAGGAATTTTGAAACAAGCAAAAGTTCCTAAAGTTATTGAGACAAAAATTACAGGAGAGTCACTGTTTAACGATGGTGTGGCCGTTGTAATGTTCGCAGTAGTTTTACAAATAGCAACTAATCCAAGCTTTGATGCTGACTTTGCAAGTGTTTCAAAATTATTCTTGATGGAAGCTGGTGGCGGAATTTTACTTGGACTTTTATTAGGATTTACAGCGTCTAATTCGATGAAAAAAATTGATGATTATAAAGTTTCAGCTTTAATTACGTTGTCGATTGTAATGGGTGGATTTTTGATTGCGAAAGAACTTCATATTTCAAGTCCATTGGCTATGGTGATTGCTGGTTTGATTATTGGAAATTATGGGAAAAAAGTTGCAATGAGTAAAACGACTCAAGATTATTTGAACAAATTTTGGGAGCTTATTGATGAAATAATGAACGCCATTTTATTCCTTTTTATAGGTTTCGAATTGTTGTTAATAGAAGATTTAATGGATCAAATTCTATTAGGAATTGTCACAATTTTTATCGTTTTATTATCTCGGACATTATCTATTGTGATCCCTGCTCGTACTATTTTACGGAAAAATACGTTCTCTAAAGGTTCGCTTATTGTCTTGGTTTGGGGAGGTATTCGTGGAGGAGTTTCAATAGCGTTAGTTCTTTCGATGCCAAATTCGGAATGGAAAGATTTGTTATTAGAGATTACTTATATTGTTGTTTTATTTTCAATTGTTATTCAAGGTTTAACAGTAGGTAAAGTTGCGCATCGTGTATTGAAAGACGAATCTGAAGAAGCAAAAGATGAAGAAATGGAAGATTATCTTAATTCATCTAAACTGTAATTCGAAAATATAAAAACAAGAAAGCGCATCAATTGATGCGCTTTCTTGTTTAACAGAAGTTTAGAGATTATAATTGTCTTATTCGTGAATTAATCTTTAATTTTAATAGAAATTACAATAAGCCAACAAAATGAAATTAAAAGATTTATCTAATCAACTTGAAATATCTTTAGGAAGTTTACAAAGTTTTATTAATGATTTTAATATTGATTTAAGTTTTTGTATTGATGAAAACTTTAATGTAACAAAAGAATTTATTTCTTTTTCAGAAGAAAATAAAGACTTTTTAAAAAAATATGCTGAAGATTACTTAAAAGAAAAAACAATAGGAGAAATAGCAAAAACAATAGGATCAAAAGAAGAAGATGTGCTTAATTTTTTTGTTTCGAATGGAATTCCTGCTGAGATTGCAAAACAAATGAAAACAGGAGTTTCTAGTTATTTGATTCATTCTTATATTGGAGGTAAATATCCTTTTATAGAAAAAGCATTTCCACAATGCGAAGATTTTTCAGGTAAAACATTAGTCGGTTATACAGATTTATATTTTTATTTAACAGATATGTTAGATCCCTTTATTAGCAAAGATCAAATAGAAAGATGGGGGATTTCGAAACCTGCGGGACTTGTTTTGTATGGAGCTCCAGGAAGTGGAAAAATTTATTGGGCAAGAAAAATTGCTGATATGATTGGTTACGAGTTTGTTCATGTTTTTAATGACTATTTATTAGGAAATTTTGATTCTAAGAAAAATAAATTTTCAGATTTTTTGTCTAAAAAGATGAATCAACCCAAAACATTATTGTTCATAGATTCTTTTGATGAGTTGCTTCATTCAACTTCAGAGAATACAATTTATCCAGAAATGGTTGATTTGGTTTATTCAGTTTTGCGACATATTCAGAAGAATGATAAACAAGAGCTTTTAATTGTTGGTTCAGTAGAATCTTTAACAGGATTGAATGATGAAATAGTAGCACCAGGACGTTTTGACTTACATATTCCAATTTTTCCACCAAGTTTAGATGAACGTAAACAGTTACTTTTACATCATTTAACAGCTAATTTAGCTCCTGATTCTCCATTATTAACAATATTGAAAAATCAAAATGCATTGAACAAAGATTTTTGGACACCTTATGCAGCTGAAATGAAACTTTTTTCAAATACAATGTTGATTGATTTTACACAATCACTAAAGAAACGTTTGTATGCGTTATACAGAAAAGATGAAATGAAAAATATTGTGATGACAGAAAAAGTATTGTTTTCTGCATTTCAAGAAGCTAAAGCTAAATTGACTCCAGAATATTTGAAATATTGTGCTATATTTTTGACTGAGGCAAAACAGAATGTAGGACAAGATTTTCCATCTAGATTAATTGAGATAAATGCAGATCTAGAGTTTTATTTAAATACAAAAGAAATTCCGATTGCTAAAATTGGTTTTAAGCAAAGTGATGATACTGTTGAGATAAAATCGGTAGAAGAAAATAAAGAAACATAAAAAAAGCTCCTTGTAAGGAGCTTTTTTATTATAAAAACTAAATTGTTTTGAATTTTAATAATAAAATATTGCTTTTGTAAAGATGTAATTCTTTTCCTGAAACTTCGTAACGATTTACACTTTTCAACATCGATAAAAATGCTTTTTCTTCTTGCAAATTAGGACAAGCCATTTTAGTTTCAGAAAAATTAACAAAGCTTGTAACGCCGCTAACTTTTGTAAAAGAAGCATTGAAATTGTTGCAACCTGCAAATCCACTTACAGTCGAATTAGCTTCGTCAATAACCAACATCACGTCTTTATCATACAAACCTTTTACTACGTTGTTATCGTTGATCAAATACCAATTTTGATTTGAAATCGAAACTTCCGATTTAGGTTTAATTTTAGCAGTACTTGCGCTTGTAGAACAAGAAGTTGCTATAAAACTCATCAAAATAGTTGCTGAAAATAAAGTTACAATCTTTTTCATTTTTCGGAATATTTTATCTCAACTCAGCGTTGAATTTTTCTTGATACAATTTGATTAATTTATTCATTAAACCATCAATTTCTTGATCACTTAATGTTTTATTTTCGTCTTGAATCATAAAGCTTAAAGCATACGATTTTTTACCAGCTGGCAATTTATCTCCTTCGTAAACATCGAATAAATTAACGGCTTTCAACAAATTCGTTTTCACTTCTTTTGTTGCTTTGTATAATTCTTCATATTTCACAGAAGAATCAAGCAATAAAGCTAAATCTCTACGAGAACCTGGGAATTTAGAGATTTCTTTGTATTTCAAATCGTGTTTGTTTGCTAAAGCAACCATTGCATCCCAATTTAATTGAGCAAAGAAAACATCTTGATTAACTCCTAATTTTTTTGCTAATTTTTTGCTGATGATTCCAAGTTTTCCTAATGATTTTTGACCAGAAACAAATTCGATTCCATCTAAGAAATTATCATCTTTTGCAGGTAACTCATCTGTAATTTGAATATCTAATCGAACAAAAATTTGTTTAATCAAACCTTTCAAATCAGCAAAGGAAGCTTTACGTAAATTTCCTGTCCACGATTCGCTATTAAAGTTTCCTGAAAGAACGATTCCTAAACATTTATTTTCTTCGTAAATCCCATCAATTTTGCGGTAAACTTTCCCAAATTCGAATAATTTAACATCCGAATTACGGTGGTTGATATTAAATGCAACATTTTCTAATAAACCATTCAGCAAAGTGCGACGCATAACAGCTAAATCAGCAGAAAGAGGATTTAACATTGCAACACTTTCTCCTTCTGGATAAAAGAAAATTTCTTCGTATTCTCTTTTTGTTAACGAGTTATTCATCGCTTCATTGAATCCGAAAGAAATCAATTGACGTGCGATAAAATCTTCGATTTTATCTGGACTAACTTTTTGATTTGAAACATAAGAATAAGAGAATTTTGAAGGAATTTCAATATTATCGTATCCATAAATTCTCAAAATATCTTCGATTAAATCTACATCACGTTGTACATCTACACGATAAGCAGGAACTTCTAAATCTAAAACTCCATCATTTTCTGACAAAATTTTAATTTCTAAATTCTCTAAAATCGATTTGATTTTATGTTCTGGAATTTCAACTCCTAATAATTCAGCCACCTTATGTAAACGTAATTTTACGTTGAAGTTTTGAATAGGATTTTCGTAAATATCATCAATATTAGACGCTATTTCAGCTCCAGCAATTTCAACTAACATTATGGCAGCTTTTTTCAAAGCATCGATTGTTGTGTTAGGATCAATTCCACGTTCAAAGCGGAAAGAAGCATCTGTATTCAATCCGTGAGCTTTTGCACCTTTACGAATTGTTACCGGCTCAAAATATGCTGATTCTAAGAAAATAGTTGTCGTCGCATCTGAAACTCCAGAATCTTCACCACCAAAAACTCCTGCAATACACATTGGATTATTCTCGTTGCAAATCATCAATTCATGTCCTTTTAATGTACGTTCAACGCCATCTAAAGTTGTGAATTTTGTTCCTTCTGCTAATTTTTGAACGATCACTTTATTTCCTTCAATTTTAGCTGCATCAAAAGCATGTAAAGGTTGTCCTAAATCGTGTAAAATGTAATTGGTAATATCAACCACATTATTAATTGGTGATAATCCAATTACTTGCAAACGATTTTTTAACCAATCTGGTGATTCAGCAACTTTTACATTTTTTAGGTAAACACCAGCATAACGCGGCGCTGCTTCTGTATCTTTAACCTCAATAGAAATAAGACTTTTTCCGAAATCTGTTGTAGGATAATTTGATATATCATATGTTTTGAATGTTGACGCTATATCACGAGTTTTAAGCGCAGCATGTAAATCACGCGCTACACCGAAATGTGACATTGCATCCGAACGATTTGGTGTTAAACCAATTTCAATTTCGTGGTCAACTTCATCATTTTTTCCGAAAAGATCAAACGTAGAAGTTCCAGGTTTTAAATCTTCTGGTAAAACTAAAATACCAGAATGATCTGTACCAATTCCTAATTCTACTTCAGAACAAATCATTCCGAAAGATTCTTCACCACGAATTTTTGCCTTCTTTATTTTAAATTCACCATCTGGCGAAGGTAAAACCGTTCCGACAGTCGCTACAGGTACATTTTGACCAGCCGCGACATTAGGAGCACCACAAACAATTTGTGTTTCTTTTCCGTCTCCTAAATCTATTTTAGTAACTTTTAATTTATCTGCATTTGGATGAGGTACAGCTGAGAGAACTTTACCAACTAATACGGTTTCCAAATAATTTTTAGCTCCACCTACTTGCTCTACACCTTCTACTTCAAGACCTGTACTTGTAAGTGTAGCAGACACTTCATCAAGTGTGATATCTGTATCAATGTAGGTTTTTAGCCAATTGTATGAAATTTTCATTGTATTGTATAAATGAATTTTATGTATTCTTTTTGATTATGCGTTTAACATAACTGGCATAACTAACATTAAAATTTCTTCACCATCTTCAAGTCCATCAACTGGTTTAATGATTCCTGCACGATTTGGTTCAGACATTTCTAATGTAATTTCTTCTGATTGTAAATTGTTCAACATTTCGATTAAGAAACGAGAATTGAAACCAATTTGTAAGTCAGTTCCATTGTAATCACAAGGAAGTCTTTCTTCTGCTTTGTTTGCAAAATCGATATCTTCAGCAGAAATTGTCAATGAATTTCCAACTAATTTTAATCGAACTTGGTTTGTTGTTTTGTTAGAGAAAATTGCTACACGTTTCAAAGATGTCAAGAATAAGTTCCTGTTAATCGTTAATACGTTTGGATTTTCTTTTGGAATTACCGCTTCATAATTAGGATATTTACCATCAATCAAACGACAAGTTAACACGATATTTTGGAATGAAAAACGTGTATTTGTATTGTTATACTCGATTGTTACATCGTCATTATTTCCTCCTAAAATATTTTTCAATAAGTTAAGTGGTTTTTTCGGCATAATATATTCAGCAGCTTGTAAATTGTCTAAGCCGTTGCGTGTATATTTTACCAAACGATGCGCATCTGTTGCAACAAAACGGAAAATATCTGCATTTGCTTGGAAGAAAACTCCTGTCATAATTGGACGTAATTCGTCGTTTCCTGTAGCAAAAATAGTTTTGATAATTGCCTCTGATAAAATGCTTGCGCTAAGTGTTGTAGAGCTTGCGTCTTCGATATCTGGCGTTTGAGGATATTCGTTTGCGTCTTCGAATGCTAACTGATAATTTCCTTGTTCTGAAACAATTTCCAACGTATTTCCTTCTTTTTGGATAAAAGTAAGCGGTTGCGCTGGGAAAGTTTTCAACGTATCAGTTAAGATTTTTGATGGAATTGCAATTTTTCCATTATCATTAGACTCAACTTCTAAAGTTGTTGAAATTGTTGTTTCTAAATCAGAGCCAGTGATAGTTAATTGGCTACCATCCAATTCGAATAAAAAATTATCAAGGATTGGTAAAGTATTATTAGAGTTAATAACTCCTCCGATTAAGTTAACATTTTTTAATAACGTGTTGCTCGATACAATAAATTTCATATGAAGAATATTTCCTTAAATATATCTAACAAATGTAATAAATAATCAAGTAAAAAACTCAAACCTATACATTAAATATTATATAGAATGGTTTGTTGTTGATTATCAAATAGAAAGATGATTGTAAATTGATTGTTATTTTTTGTTTAAATTTTCTTTGAATTAAAAACTTTTCACCCGTAAATTTGTCTTGTATATCGAGACTTTTAACAATTATTTTTGACCAAATCTCATCCAAAAAGGTTAATTTGAATCTAAAATAATATTCTATGAAAATTGAATTGAATTTAGAAGGAAAAAACGGTGTTTTTATACTTCTTGATGAGAATAATAAAGAAGTTGGCGAATTAACTTTTATGTTAAAAGAAGAACAAATGTTGATCAATCATACAGGTGTTAATCCCGAATTGAGAGGACAAGGATTGGCCGAAAAGTTAGTGCTAGAAGCTGTAGATTACGCAAGAAAAAATCAGTTGAAAATCATACCATTTTGTAGTTATGTGAGCGTTTATGTTGGTAAGCATCCAGAAGTGCAAGATGTAATTTAAAAATTATGAATTTAGAAAAAGTTTTTGAACACAACCAAGAGTGGGTAAATAAACGTTTAGGACAAGACGAGCAATATTTTGATAAGCTTTCGGCTGGTCAAAATCCAGAAGTACTTTATATTGGGTGTTCAGATAGTCGTGTTACAGCAGAAGAATTGTTAGGAGCAGAACCAGGAGAGGTTTTTGTGCACCGAAATATAGCAAATATGGTAATCAGTTTGGATATGAATACAACGTCTGTTTTGGATTATGCAGTAGAACATCTAAAAGTAAAACATATTGTAGTTTGTGGTCATTATAATTGTGGAGGAATTAAATCAGCAATGATTCCGAAAGATTTAGGAATTATGAATCCTTGGTTACGTAATATTCGTGATGTTTATCGTTTACATTCAGAAGAATTAAACGCTATCGAAAATGAAGGGATGCGCTACAATCGTTTGGTAGAACTAAATGTACAAGAACAATGTATAAATGTTGTAAAAAATCCTTTTGTACAACGTGCGATGGAAAATGATTTACAAGTTCATGGTTGGGTTTTCGATTTGTTTACAGGAAAATTAATTGACTTGAATTTAAATTTTGATGAAATTTTAGAAAATATCAAAGAAATTTATGATATAAACGAATAGTTTTAACATTTTATTATGTTTGGTATAATAATTGTTTAACCATTAATAACCAAACTATATCAATGATTAAAAACCGTTGGATAAAAAAAATTAGTATCGCTCTAATATCTATTATTGCGATACTTTTTATTTTAAGTTTTTACATTACTTATTTTCTGAATGATCGTCTTCCAAAAATCATTGCAGAAAAAAACGATACGGCTTATAATCTGACTTACGAAGATTTGAGCTTCTCTATTTTTAATTCGTCTTTATCGCTAAAAAATATCGAAGTTTCTCCAAAAGATTCGATTGACGCAACAGGAAAAGTGAAAGAAATAAAGGTTGTTGGAATTAATTTTTTCAAACTAATTACTCAAAAAGAAGTTGCTGCATATTCAATTAATATCAATAATCCTTCTGTAAATTATTATCTTAAAGAGAAAAAAAAATCGGTCAAAAAAGATACAGTGCAATCTAAAGTTGGACAAAGTATTGACGTTTCCAATGTAAATATAAACAACGGCGAATTCAATTTGTATTCTCAATCAGGGAAAAAACATATTGCAAATGTTTCTAATTTTTCGATCGATTTTGATGGCGTTCGTTTTAACGAGCGAACAGCGGACAAAAAAATTCCGTTCAGATATTCTGCTTTTGACATCAAATTAGATTCGATGTTTTTTGTCGTAAAAGATCAACAATTGATTAGAGCGCGAAAAGTTCGTTTTAATGAAACTGATTTTGAGTTGGACAATTTTTCGATGAAACCGCTCAAAATGAACGGAAAATTTTATGTATCAAACGATTCTGAAAATGATTTATTGGATATCGAAACGCCACTTCTTTCGCTTTCTAAGATGGATTGGGGATTTACTTCGGAAGATAAATTATATTTTAAAACAGATTTAATCAAATTCAAAAATCCAAAAATTACCATTATTTCTGCTAAACCAGAGAATAAAGTTGAGAAAGAAACAATCAAAAAAGTAAGCATAAAAACGGAAGATGCGGAGTTAATTAATATCAAAAAATTGCAAATAGAAAACGGTAAAATTCGTTCACTTTTCTCGAATGCAAAAACGGTAAAATATGCAATAAATAATGTTGCGTTAAATATCGAAGGAATAAAAATGAATGCATTGACACGGACAAATGATATTCCGATTGATTATAAAACTTTTCGTATTAAGTTGGATTCGATGTATTATCGTTTGAATGAAATGCACACGTTAACAGCTTCTAATTTTGATTTGACAGAAAAGAAATTAATTCTGAAAAATTTCAAAATGAAACCGCTAATTTCAAAAAATCAATTTAATAGAAACTATACAAAATCAAATACGTTGTTAGATGTCGAAGCGCCAATTTTGACGTTAAATAATAATAGTTGGGGAATAAAAAATGGTAATTTCTATTTTCATACAAGTTCAATCAAATTGGATGAGGTAAATGTGAAAATCATCGATCAAAAGAATGAAAAAGTTATTGCGAAGAAAGCTGAAAAAGCAACAGAAAAGTTCTTGATTAATTTTAACCTTGGAATTGATACGATTCAAATCAAACAATCGCGTTTTATTGCTTCACAAAAATTTGATTTCAATAATGTTAATTTGACGGTTTTAGGATTGAAAAATGATTATGGGAAAGAACTTCATGTTAATCATGTTATTTTCAAAAATCCAAAATTTACGATTTATGGACAGCCAAGACGAGTGGCACAGCGCGAAGGAAAAACGTCAAAAGAGTTTAATGATGTTATAAAAGTTGATAAAATTTCGTTGGTAAATGGACATTTAGATGTGATTCCTTATCAACAAAAAACGCCGAATTTAACGTTGAAGCAAATTCAGTTAGGTTTTAATCAAATCAATGTTGATCCAAAAACAATTCAAGAAGCGATTCCTTTTTCTTATAAATCTGTATTGTTGAAATCTTCGGGAATTGATTTCGATTTAGGAAAAACGTATAAGATGAATACTGGAGCTTTGCAGTTTCAGAATGGAAATTTGACGTTAAATCAATTAAAATTAACACCAAAACTTTCTCGAAAAACGTATACAGCTTCATTAGATAAACAAGCCGATTTATACACTGTTTCTGTCAATCAATTACAAGGAAATGGAATTCAGTGGGGAATTTCTCCATCCAAAGATTTCTTTTTGAAAGCTAATCAAATAAAATTGAACCAGCTTTATGCTAACATTTATAGAAGTTTGGTTCCACCTGATGACACAAAACGTAAAACAATGTTTTCACAAAAATTACGTGAAATGAAATTTGATTTAGGGGTGAAACAATTGCAATTGGTCAACTCTAAATTAGAATATGAAGAGGAAACGGCTAAAAGTATCGGAACAGGAAAATTGACGTTTTCATCTATAAATGCGACGGTTAAAAATGTCAATTCGGGTTATCGTAAAACATCTTTACCAGACGTTGATGTTGATTGGCGTTCAGAATTTATGAATGGAAATTTGCGTGCAAATTGGACATTTAATCCAATGAATCGTTCAGAGAAATTTAATATCAATGGTTCAATTTCAAACCTTCCTGCAAAAAATCTTGATCCTTTTGTGAAACCATATCTTAAGGTTTCTGTAGACGGATTTTTCAATCAAATAAAATTTAATTTTGATGGGAATGATAAAGTTGCTGGAGGAAATTTTGGAACAGATTATCAAAATTTGAAAGTGAATGTTTTACGTGATGATGGTTCAAAAAGGAAATTATTATCAGCAGTTGGAAATGCAGCGGTAAAGAATGATTCTCGTGGAAAAATGAAAGAAGAAAAAGTAGAAAATATTGAACGAAAACAGGATAAATCATTTTTTAATTTCTTTTTAGCTTGTATCTTAGACGGTCTTAAAAAAGCACTTTTAATTATTTAAGAAAATGAAAAGAACAGTCTTCATAACCGGAGCAACATCTGGCATAGGAATGGCGACAGCAAAGAAATTAGCAGCAAATTATCGCTTAATTTTGTGTGGGCGTCGTCAAGAACGATTAGATGAGATTCAGGCAGAATTGAGTCAAATTACGGAAGTTAAAACCATTCAATTTGATGTACGAGACAAGGAAGCTGTTTTTAATGCAGTAGAAAGTTTAGAAAATGAGTGGAAAAATATTGATGTTTTAATCAATAATGCGGGAAATGCGCACGGATTAGCACCTTTTGATACAGCTGATTTGGAGGATTTGGAAGCAATGATTGATATCAATGTAAAAGGATTAATTTACGTTTCAAAAGCAATAATTCCAATTCTTAAACAATCATCAAATGCGCATATCATCAATCTTTCTTCGATTGCAGGAAAAGAAGTTTATCCAAATGGAGGAACATATTGTGCGTCGAAAGCGGCGGTAGAATCGTTGAGCAAAGGAATGCGTTATGATTTATTACCTTACGGAATCAAAGTTTCCAATATTGCGCCAGGAGCGGTAGAAACAGAATTTTCTTTGATTCGTTTCAAAGGAAATCAAGAACTTTCGGATAATGTGTACAAAGGTTTTGAACCATTGGCTGGAGAAGATATTGCAAATGCAATAGAGTATTTGCTGCAACAACCAGAACATGTGCAAATTGCCGATGTTACAATCTTCCCAAAAGCGCAAGCTGGAGGAACTGTTATTTATAAAGGATAATTTATTAAAATATATTCAATTGAAAGCCTCTATTATAGAGGCTTTTTTATTTTATTCGAGAAAAGTTTCAAAATTGATGTAACACTTTTTAGTATTGAGCTGTCTTATTAGTAAAAGCACTCAATATGAATCAAGAAACGTTTAAAACATCGGTATTTGTCCACAAGGATAAGCTGTATCGTTTTGCGCGTAGGATTTTGATTAGTGATGATGAAGCGTTTGATGTTGTGCAAGAAATATTAATGAAATTGTGGGAAAAGCGCGATTCGTTAATTGAAGTGAATAATATTGAGGCTTATGCGATGCGAATGGTAAATTATGAATGTATAAATCGATTGCGAAAATTTGATATTCGAGAGAATTATAAAAATACAACGCAAATCAATTTGAGTATTCAAGAAGATCAACAAGAAATAAAACCGATTATTCTAAATTTGATTAATCAATTACCAGAGAAACAACGCAAAGTAATGCATCTGAAAGATGTAGAAGAATTCGAAATAAAAGAAATTGCTGAAATTTTGGAAATGGAAGAAAATGCAATTCGAGTAAATTTGATGAGAGCAAGACAAAAAGTAAGAGAACAATTAGTAGTTTTTTTTGAAAATGAAGAAAGAGCAATCTATTATAAATAAAGATGATTTTTTTGCTGGAAAATTAACTAATGAGCAAGAAAAACAACTCATAAATAATGAAAATGATTCTTTTTTTGAAACATTAAAAGAGGAAAAAGAAGTCAAAATGGAATTAAGTTTTGATGATTTTATGACAAAAGTTGAAGAAAATCAACCAAAAGTTATAGAAAAATCGAAATCGAAAGAATTTTTTCTATGGAAAATTTCGGGAATTGCTGCGTCCATTTTACTTGTTGTTGGATTATTTTTCTTCTTGAATCAAACAAATAAAATTGAAGATTATCAAGAAATTGTGAAAACAATTGAACCAAATAAAAAAGATGTTGAAGTTGTTAATAATAAAGAAGAAAAAATTGGAGAAGAACCTAATACACTGATTTCTGAACCAAATAATATCGAGATAAAACACGAAGTTTCACAATTTGTAAAAGAGACAAAATCAATTAAACAAGAAAATAAAAAATCAACTATTCAACCAATTGATCAAAAAATTACAAAACCTGAAAGCGCAGAAGAATATTCATCAGATTTTGTGATTGTAAATGGTCAACCAGTTGAAAATATGGAAGAAGCGAAAGCTTTGGCTTATTCTACAATGAAATTATTTTCGAAAAATGTAGACCAAGGAACGCAGGCAATCGGACAATTAAAATCATTATCAATAGAACTTTAAAAAAGAAAAATATGAAAAAATATGTATTCATTTTTGCATTATTCATCGTTGGATTTGCAAATGCACAAACAAATAAATTTGTCGATATTTACAACCAATTTCAGGATAAAAAGGGCGTTACAACGATTACTATAAACAAAGCAATGTTTAGTATGGTGGGAAGTATGACGGCAAATGATTCTGATTTGAAAGATTTGGACGGCTTGTTCAAAAAAATGAATTCAATCAAAATGATTATAATTGATAACACAAACAAAGATGCTAAAAGTCAAGTGAAATCTGCTTTTGATAAAATGAAATTAGAGGAATTGATGTCAATAAATAAGGATGGAAGTAAAATTCGTTTTTTAACGGAAAATGCAAATGCGAAAATTTTTAAAAATGTATTGATGAGCATTAATAGTGATGATCAACAAATGTACATGATTATGGATGGTGAAATTACGGCATCCGAAATGAACAAAATGGTAAAAGAATCTAATAAATAATAAAAAAGCTGAGCAACGCTCAGCTTTTTTATTTCAATATTTTCTCATAACAAACACTCTCTTCTATATCTTTGTATTGATCGTAATTTTCGATTCTTGTGTAATCACATCGTTCATACAAAGCAATTGCTTCAGGTTGTTTCAATCCAGTTTCCAAAATACATCGTTCATAACTTAATTCGATTGCCCAATTTTCTAACTCATTCAGAACTTTTGCAGCAATTCTATTTCCTCTAAAATCAGGATTTACATACATTCTTTTCACTTCCATTGTTGTATCAGAATAATGTTTTATAGCGCCACAACCAACAGGATTTTCGTTTAAATAGGCGATAGCAACGTGATTTATTTTATCAACTTTATTGAATTGCGAAAAGAAAGAATGAAATTCTCCATCTCTTATCGCTAAATCTTTATCTAATTCTGTTACCAATTCTTGAAAATCTTTGTTAGAAGAATTTGTTCGAATTATTTTTACTAAATTCATTTTATTGCTTTTCCTCAAATTTAATAAAACTTACGTTTTTGTAACATTAAATTCTATTCTGCTCCGCTGTTTTTTGTGCTTGTTTCGCTTCTTTTACTTTTTGGTTTCCGAAATTATATTTCAAATTCAACATAAAGTATTGCGTATCGCGATAATCTTTGAAATATTGATTTTGATTTGCGTATTTCGTAGAAATCGTATTGCGATCAGTTTTAAAAATATCATTGAAAACCAAACCAATTTCGAAACGTTTATCCCATATTTTTTTGTTTAAAATCAAATATGTATTTTGAGAAGAACTAATATTGAACGAACCTTGAATTGCCTTTGAATTGTATTGATATCCAGCCGAAATATTAAATGTTTTTGCTTTGTCTAAATCCAATTGCGTGCTCAATGAAAGGTGATAAAAAAAGACATCGTTTTTGTATTGCAAATTATCTGGACCAAAATAATAGTTTTGATTATATTCTCCCATCGCAAATAAATTCAGTTTCCACCACGATTTTAGATTGAAATTTTTCGAAAGATTTGCTCCAAAAGCTTCTCCATTTTTGATGTTAGTAAAATGATAAACCGTTTCAAAAGTTTCAGGATTTTGAATAGAAATTTCCATCGCAGGATTTTTCTCGTATCGATAATAGGCTTCGAAATTCCAATCTTTCAAGGTGTACGATAAACTCAAATTGTGAATAATCGTAGAAATCGCATTGGCATCGCCTTGAAAATAAGAAAACAGATTGTAATATGATTTTGAAGGATTCAAGAAATTATAATTAGGTCGATCAATTCTTTTTCCATAATTCAAACCAATTTGTCCAGCATTTTCAAAATTATACATGACGTATAAAGTTGGAAAAAGATCGGTATTTGTTCGTTTATTTTGGCTAATTGGATTATCAGAAATCGTATTTATAAGAGCTGTTTCAGATCTCAAACCAGCTTTTGCTTCCCATTTTTTCCATTTGTAATTTCCAGAAATATATAAAGCAAAAATCTGTTCTTTATAATCAAAAATATTACTTTTTTCGGGTTGATATTCGATTTGATTTTGGATTGATTCAAAGAAATCCAAATCATTATCATTCTTTACAAAACTATATTTTGCTCCAGCTTCCAAGCCGAAATTTTCATTAGTGAAACTATAATCAATTTGTGTAGAATATAGATTCAATTTCTGAAGTGCAGCACTCAAAAAACGATTTTCTTCATAAGGTTTATCCTTGAAATTTAATTTTGTTAAAACATCTTGATTTTCTTTGTAATAACGGTGACTAAAATTGTTACTCCATGTCAAATTATTTTTCCCAAATTTTTTGTCATAAACTAAATACGTATTAAAATTATTTCCCGATTCTCGACGATTATTTTGTGTTTTGTAAAATGATTCAAGTTGATTATTCGTTGTATTGTAAATATTCGTCGGAACGTTATAATTTCCAATTGATGCAGGATTTCTTGAACCATTTATACCAAACTGAAAATTCTGTAAACTATCGATTGAATATTGAGAAGCAAAGTTGTAAATATGTTGTTGTTTTGCAACTGTTCGACGAATCATGTCGCTTTCCCAACGTGTTTGATCTTTTTCATAAGTTGTTACATCAAAATTTTTACGAACATATTTTCCATTCACAAAATAATAACTTCCTGTCAATTGCCATTTTTCTGTGTTGTAAGATTGCGAAGTTCCTATCATTCCTTTGCTATAAATCGATTGATGATAGCGTGTCGCAATTTGCCCTTTGTAACCAGAAAGTACATTTTTTTTCATTTTAATGTTAATAATTGCACTTCCTGAAGCCTCATATTTTGCAGGCGGATTGGTAATGACTTCAACTGATGAAACCGTTGTACCATCTGTATTTTCTAATAACTGTTTCAAATCATCTTGCGACATTAATGTTTTTTTATCATTAATTGTTACCAAAATTTGCGTATTTCCTCTTACACTTAATTGATCATTTTTCAATAGAACATTTGGCGTGTTTTTCACGATATCCCAAGCACTTAAATTTTGCAAAGGCGTATTTTCGACATTAAACTCTATTCGATCAATTTTTCGTTTCAACAAAGGTTTTTGACTAGAAACAACAACATCTTTTAAGTTAATTGTTTCATCTTTTTGAAGTGTGATAATCAAAGAATTCTCTGAATTAGCTTGATATGTTTTTTCAAATTCTTGATAACCAAATTCTTTAATGTAAATTGTAAATGATTGTGCTTGATGAAGCTCAAAATTGAATTCACCATTTTCGTTTGATTCAGTTATAATAGGATCTTGCAAATTAATTTCAACTTCAATCGAACTGTTTTTGATTGGTTGATTCTGTTCATCTATAATTTTTCCTGTAATGATTTGTGCGAAAATTAAATTTGGAAGTAATAGAAAAATTGTCATTAATATTTTCATCGTTCAGATTTTTAACAAATCTCTTTCAAGTTTCGATTTTACTTGGTTAATGAACGGTTAACGATGAGTTAATGTGTGATTTATGATGAAAAACAATGTATTTTTGAACTGATGAAAAGCTTATGAAATTATCTAAAAAACATTACACATTTATCTTCTCTTTTGCATTGATCGTCTTGGTATCATTACAAGTTTATTATATCTATAATTCTTATCGATTGATTGAAAAAGATTTGAAAAAAGAGGCTCAAGAAATTGCAATGAAAGTGATGAATTCTATGTCAAAATATGAAACAGATTCTAATGATGATAAGATTATAGATTATTTTAAAAAACTGAATCATGATGAAAAAAAGCAGTTTGATGAACTACAGATAATTCGAACTAAAGTTGATTATAATTATAAGATTTATACACCAATTGTAGAT
The DNA here is from genome assembly GCF_004785645.1 of Empedobacter tilapiae. Lineage (GTDB taxonomy): Bacteria > Bacteroidota > Bacteroidia > Flavobacteriales > Weeksellaceae > Empedobacter > Empedobacter tilapiae. Next base: position 64,128 of record NZ_SRPE01000015.1, read on the forward strand.
TCTCTATTAGATGTTTATTCCAAAGGAAAAGATTTTCAAATAGCACTTCGTACAGATGTTTATTCGGTTTATGATGAATTGAATCATAAAGAGCTATTGCCAAACAAGAATTATGTGATTTACGAAACAACAAATAAAATCGCTACAGCAACCAATATCAATCAAAGTATTTGGTCGTCTGATGATATTACTAATCAAACAGATTCTGATTTAGGAATTAATAAGAATGAACGCCACAAATACAAGATTAAAGGTAAAACGGATTATGAATTGTTGAATCTGAGATTTTTAATTCTAAAGAAAATAATTCCTTTAATCATTGTGAGTTTATTGATTGTAGGATTAATTGTGATTTTATATTGGAAATCGATTCAAAATCTGATAAGACAAGAAGAGCAAATTAATCAATTACATTTAACAATAGATTCTATTGCTCATGAATTAAATACACCAATTACGACGATGAAATTTGCTTTGCATCAGATTCAGAATAAAGAAACAAAAGAGATGATTAATAGACAAATTAATCGTTTGGAGAATACCGTTGATTCTATTTTTGTAAAAAAAGAGGAAAATTCTGAGTTGTTAGATGAAGTCATTTTGAATGAAATAATTCAAAAGATTCAATTTCAATATCCAGAAGTTAAATTTATTCATCAAAATGTTTTTGAAAAAAATAATGTATTGAAAACAAAAGATTTTCAACAAATTGCTCAGAATTTGATTGAAAATTCAGTGAAATATGGTGCTTCAGAAATTATATTTGATTTTAAATTTCAGAAAGAAATAACCTTATGTTTTTCGGATAATGGAATTGGAATTCCAACGAATGAACTCCCTTTTATTTTTGATAAATATTATCGTGTAAACCGTTCAATCAATCAAAATGTGAATGGATTGGGAGTTGGTTTATATTTAGTAAAGAATATTATTAAACGTTATTTTGGAACAATAGACGTACAAAATAACAAAAGAAAAGGTGTTCAATTTATAATCGTTTTGCCGAATGAAAACTAAATTAATTTTAGTAGAAGATGATCAAGATTTGGGAACAGTTCTCAAACAATACCTCGAATTTTCTGATTTTGATGTGACATGGTTTAATCATCCACAAAATTTGTTAAATGAAATAGAGTTAGTCAAAACCGTTCAGTTAATTATTTTAGATGTTATGTTGCCTGAAATTGATGGGTTTTCTCTAGCGAGAAAATTATCTGAAACGGTAACAATTCCGTATTTATTTCTAACAGCTAAAGCTCAAAGTTTTGATCGTGTTTTAGGATTGAAGTTAGGTGCAGAAGATTATATTACAAAACCTTGTGACCCTGAAGAATTGGTATTGCGAATAAAAAATATTTTGAAAAGAAATCAGCCTATTTTAGAAGAAATTATCTCGGTAGGAAAATATGTTTTTAATAGAAATCAATTAACGTTGAGCTATAATGATGAGGTTTTTCAATTGACAGAGAAAGAAGCAGAATTGTTGAGTTATTTTATACAGAATAATCAGAAGTTAGTAACTAGAAAAGAGATTTTAGAATCAATTTGGGGTGAAAATGATTATTTTATGGGAAGAAGTTTAGATGTTTTCATGACGAGATTAAGAAAGTATTTTCAATATGATAAAAGTATAAAGTTTGAATCGGTTCGTGGAATTGGATTTAAAATAGATCTACCTAAAAAATAAAAAGCCGAGTAAATCGGCTTTTTAATAACAAACAATTGAATTTAGATTCAGTAAAGAAACTGAACTTATAAATGGATTTTTATTTATATTCCTTGAGCAATCATAGCGTCAGCAACTTTTACGAAACCAGCGATATTGGCGCCTTTGTAATAATTAATATTTTCTTGAAACTCACCTTTACCATATTTTTTACATTGATTATGAATTTTTATCATAATCTCTTTTAAACGATAATCAACTTTTTCTTTACTCCAATTTTGACGAATTGAATTTTGAGACATTTCCAATCCAGAAGTAGCGACACCTCCTGCATTAGCGGCTTTTCCAGGTCCATATAAAACTTGATGATCTAAAAAATAATGAATAGCTTCTGGAGTTGTTGGCATATTCGCTCCTTCAGCAACCAAAATACATCCATTTAGATGCAACGTTTGAGCATCTTGAAGACTTAATTCGTTTTCAGTAGCGCAAGGTAATGCAATATCACATGGTACTTTCCATGGATTCTGATTAGGATAAAATTTAGCATTTGGATAATGCTCCGTATAAGTTGAAATACGTGAGTAATCCTCATTTTTAATTTTAAAAATAACGTTTAATTTCTCTTGATCAAATCCTTCTTCGTCATATATATATCCTGAAGAATCAGAAAGTGTAACTACTTTGCATCCCATTTCAATAGATTTTTCTGCTGCATATTGTGCTACATTTCCAGATCCAGATATAGAAATAGTTTTGTTTTTTAAGGTCACTTTCTTTTCTGCTAACATACATTCTACAAAATATAATAAACCGTAACCAGTTGCTTCAGGACGAATCAAAGAACCTCCATATTCCAAACCTTTTCCTGTTAAAACTCCTGTAACTTCATTTTGCATTCGTTTATATTGTCCAAATAAATATCCAATTTCACGACTACCTACACCAATATCTCCCGCAGGAATATCTGTATTTGCACCAATATGACGCGATAATTCAGTCATAAAGGATTGGCAGAAACGCATAATTTCTATATCTGATTTTCCTTTTGGATCAAAGTCAGAACCGCCTTTTCCTCCACCCATAGGTAATGTTGTTAAGCTATTTTTAAAAACTTGTTCAAAAGCTAAGAATTTTAAAATAGATAAATTAACAGAAGGATGAAAACGTAAACCGCCTTTGTATGGACCGATTGCAGAATTCATTTGTACGCGATAACCTTTATTAATTTGTATTTCTCCTTTATCATCAATCCACGTTACACGAAATTGAATAATACGTTCTGGTTCGACAATTCTCTCTAGAATTTTGAACTTTTTATATTTTGGGTTTTTTTCAACAAAAGGTAAAATAATCTCAGATACGTCTTCTACTGCTTGCAGAAATTCTTTCTCATTGGGGTTTTTTGATTTAATTCTTTGAATGAATTTTTCTGAGTAAAATAAAGTATCCATGTTATTTGTGTTTGATTATTGATAAAATTACATTCATCAATAAAAAAAATAGCATATTTTTTAAAGTAAACTTTTAATATTTGTGAAGTTGATAATTTTGACTACTCAGAATCTGTAGTTTGATAATTTTTGAAACAAAAAAAGCAGGAAAATTTCCTGCTTGATAAATTTTGTATTTTTATTCAATTAAAGACATTGAATTATTTTTTGAAGAAACCTCCTAATAATCCCATTGCATCACCAAGTCCTAATTTTCCATCACCATCTTGATCTAATAACTTTTCAAAACCACCTAAATTAACTCCACTTTGATTTGCTTGAGTAGAAGTTCCACCAACTAAACTTCCTAATAATCCAGTAATTCCATTAGAATCTAATTCATTAGATTGTTTTTGTTTTCCTAAATATCCCATTACGATAGGAGCAACTAAGGCTAATATTTGTGTTACTTGTTGCATATTTAAACCTGATTGTTGAGAAATTGCAGATTCCACATTTTGTTGTTTATTTCCCAAAACATGACCTAAAATACCTAAACCATCTTGTTGATTTCCTCCTTGCCCTAAAAATCCCGAAAGATTATCCAAAATACTTCCATCATGTTGATTTAATGCGTTTGAAATTCCTTCTGCGCCTCCGTTTTGAGCATTTTTATTTAATGCTGATAATAAAAAAGGTACTGCAGCGGCAACAGCTGTTTGCGCTTGAGATTCATTGATGCCTAATTGTTTTGCAGCAGAACCAACTACTTGCTGACCAATAGCTCCTTGAATTAAATTTGTAAAGTCCATAAGTTTATATTATTTAACCAAATATAGTATTTTTAGCAGATTAATTTGGATTAATATTTCGAGTGCTCTAAAGTATTTCTATTTTTGTATATTCAATTTTATAAATGAAACAAATAAATCTTTTTCTAGTTATTCTTATAGCGATTTTAGCTCTTTTGCCAATCCTATTACCTGACCGCTTTGATGATGATATCGAATATGAATTCGATGCTCCAGTTGGATTAGTTTATGATGAATTTTATAATCTTCGTCAATTTTCTAAATGGGAACAATTTACAGCTTCGGATTCTTTAACAGTTAAAAAATTTTCAAATACTCAGGAAGATGATGAAATTTCCATGATTTGGGATTCGGATGATGCAGCAATAGCTTCAGGTAAAATCATAATAGACAATTTCTCTGTAAATCGTTTTGTAAATTATACAATTAAATATGATGGTTGGGAAAAATTAGATAGTTTAAATGTGAAGTTTGATCAAAATGAAAATGGTAAAACTGTTGCTAAATTGAAGTATTTAAGCCAAGAAATCCCTTATTTCTATCGTTATTTTGCCTATTTTAAAAATCCTGAATCTAAGTTTCAAAAATCTTTAGAAAATTTAAGCTCACGAGTGAAGATAAGATTAGATAAAGATAAAAAAGAAGGAAGATTAAATTATGGAGAGTTTAGAATTGTAGAATTAAATCGTACAAATTTATTAGCTATAAAGAAACAATCTCAATTTGCTGAAACAGATGTTATGTCAAAAGTAGATGCTTCTTTTGAAACGATATATAAATCTTTAATGAATAAGGAAGAAGGAGGTCTTGATTTCGATTTAGGATTTCCATATATCTATTTTACAGATTTTAATAAAGAAAAAGATCAAATTACTTTTTTCTCAGGAATTCAACTGATAGAAGATCTTCCTCTGCAAAAAAATATGCAAAAAGTAGTCGTACCTGGCGGAGAATATTTATTGACTTTGCATATAGGTCCTCGTTCTAAACGTAATCAGACAATAACAAGAATGAGTAATTATGCACAATCTAAGAAAATAAAATTAGGAGTAAGACAGTTAGAAGTAATGTTGAATGATCCTAAAGAAACAGATAGTTTAAAACTAATGTCACGTATTTATATTCCAATAATTAAGTAACTATTAAAAAATTTTATAATAGACTAAGTCACAGAAATGTGGCTTTTTTTGTATTTTTGCAACTTCTTACAAATGAACATGGAGAAAGATTTTATTGAAGTTTACGGAGCACGTGAACATAATCTAAAGAATATTGATGTTAAGATTCCTCGTAACGAACTTGTCGTAATTACAGGATTAAGTGGAAGTGGAAAATCTTCTTTGGCTTTTGATACTATTTATGCAGAAGGTCAGCGTCGCTATATAGAGACATTTTCTGCTTATGCACGTCAATTTTTAGGAGGATTGGAACGGCCAGATGTGGATAAAATAGATGGATTATCTCCTGTTATTGCTATCGAACAAAAAACAACTAATAAAAATCCACGATCTACAGTAGGAACAATTACAGAAATTTATGATTTTCTTCGTTTATTGTATGCACGTGCTTCCACAGCTTATTCAGTAGAAACAAATGAAAAAATGGTAGCATACTCTGATGATCAAATTATCGAGTTGATTCGTGAGCAATATGAAGGAAAAAAGATTGCAATTCTAGCTCCAATTGTTCGTTCACGTAAGGGACATTACCGTGAAGTCTTTGTAACATATTCAAAAAAAGGTTTTCTTGAAATGCGGATTGATGGTATTTTACAAGATATCACACCAGGAATGATGTTAGATCGTTATAAAACTCATGATATTGAATTATTGGTTGATAAAATGATCCTGAATGATAAAATCAACGATCAACGTTTACGTTCAAGTATCGATCATGCGATGCACCAAGGAAACGGGATTACAATGGTTATAGATTATGAAACAAATGAATCACGTTTCTTTTCTAGATCATTAATGTGTGCTACGACTGGTGTTTCTTATGCATTACCAGAACCGAATACATTTTCGTTTAATTCCCCGAAAGGAGCTTGCTCAACTTGTACGGGTTTAGGTGAATTGAAAGTGGTAAATCATGAGAAAATATTTCAAGATAAAGATAAATCGTTATTTGATAATTTGGAAGAGTTATTTGAAGCGTTGAAAACTTCTTCTCGAATAGAAAAACAATTAGAAGCTATTTTTGTAAAACATAATGTAGATCAAAAAACTATTTTCAAAAAGCTTCCGCAAGAATTACTCGATGATGTGATGAATGGTTTGAAAGAAACTTTGAATGTCGATTTGAAATTTGCATCAGTAAAAAAAACTTACAAAATTGATTTTGAAGGATTAAATGAATTCCTTTCTGAAATAATGGAAGATAAGAATAATCCATCGTCAAGCTCTATTAGTAAGAAGTTTGGAAAAAAAGTTGTTTGTCCAATTTGTGACGGAAAACGTCTAAAAAAAGAATCACTTTTCTTTCGTATCGATCATAAAAATATTGGTGAAGTTGCCGAAATGGATCTTAAATCTTTACAAAAATGGATTGAAGAGGCACCTGTTTCGATGACAGCAAATCAACAGCAAATTGCTCATGAAATTCTAAAGGAAATTTATACACGTTTATCATTTTTATTAGATGTAGGATTGGATTATTTGAGTCTTAATCGTTCCTCGAAAACTCTTTCTGGAGGAGAAGCGCAACGAATTCGTTTAGCAACTCAAATTGGTTCTCAACTCGTAAATGTATTGTATATTTTAGATGAACCAAGTATTGGTTTGCATCAGCGTGATAATGTGAGATTGATTGATTCATTAAAGAAATTACGTGATATCGGAAATTCAGTTTTAGTTGTAGAACATGACAAGGACATGATTTTGGAATCGGATTATGTAATTGATGTTGGACCAAAAGCAGGAAAAAATGGTGGTCAAATCGTTTGGGAAGGTGAACCTGAACAAATGTTAAAATCAAATACACTAACATCGAAATATTTAAATAATCAGTTGCAAATAGAAGTTCCAAAAGAACGTCGAAAAGGTAATGGGAATGAATTAAAACTTTTTGGAGCATCAGGAAACAACCTGAAAAATGTAAACCTTACAATTCCATTAGGAAAGTTGGTTGTGGTTTCGGGCGTTTCGGGCTCAGGAAAATCGACTTTGATTAATGAAACATTGTACAGAATTCTGAATCAGCATTTTTTTAGAGCAGAAAAAGATCCGATGCCTTACAAAAAAATCGAAGGTTTAGAACATTTGGATAAAGTAATAGAAGTTGATCAATCGCCAATTGGCCGAACTCCTCGCTCTAATCCTGCAACATATACAGGAATTTTCTCTGATATTCGTTCGTTGTTTACAAATTTACCTGAAGCGAAAATTAGAGGTTATAAACCAGGGCGTTTTTCATTTAATGTAAAAGGAGGTCGTTGTGAAACTTGTCAGGGAGCAGGTTTACGTGTAATTGAAATGAATTTTTTACCAGATATTCATGTTGAATGTGAAACATGTAATGGCAAACGTTTTAATCGCGAAACTTTAGAAGTTCGTTACAAAGGAAAATCGATTTCGGATGTGTTAGAAATGACAGTAAATGAAGCCGTAGAGTTTTTTGAGGCAATTCCTAAAATTTATCGTTATGTAAAAATGTTACAAGATGTTGGTTTAGGATATGTTACGCTTGGTCAGCAATCAACAACATTGAGTGGAGGAGAAGCGCAACGTGTGAAATTAGCAACAGAATTAGCTAAAAAACAAACAGGAAAAACTATTTATATTTTAGATGAACCGACAACAGGTTTGCATTTTGAAGACGTTAATGTATTGATGAAAGTGATCAATAAAATTGTTGAATTTGGAAATACAGTTATCATTATTGAACATAATTTGGATGTGATAAAATTAGCTGATTATGTGATTGACATTGGTCCTGATGGAGGAGGGAAAGGAGGAAAAATAGTGGCAGAAGGTACGCCAGAAGAAATCATTAAGAATCCGAAAAGCGTGACAGGAAAATTCTTGAAAGACGAATTAAAATAAATCATAAAAAAAACATCTAAAATTTTAGATGGTTTTTTTATGATTTATAATCCGATTGAAACTCCCATAAATGGTTGAAAACCTGAAGAAAATATACTTTCGTTTTCTTTGTATAAAACATTGTACATAACACCAGCCTGAAATCTTATTGGTCCACTAGATTGATATCCTGCTCCCAACCATAACGCAGATTCATCTAAATCAAACTCATAAATACTGTTGTAATATGGCGTGCGATCGTTATATTTTTGTTTCCCTGTATAGTACATATAATTAGCTCTCAAGAAAATATTTTCAATTGGAAAAAAGTTAATGTAAGGACCAACATTAAACAAATTCTGTTTTACATAATCGTCTTTTGCATACTGATAACCTGCCGTCGCGCCCAATTCTAAATTGTTTGCAACCATGTAACCTACACTTGGAGAAATATTAAATCCAAAATAGCTGTTATTCCCAAAAGATAGTCCCAAACCACCTCCAAAACGCCAATTATTATTAAGCGTTTGATTTTGATTTATTTGAGAAAAAGCTGTGTTGGCTAGGGTTAAAGAAATGATAAATAAAAGAAACTTTTTCATAGAAATTTAATTAATTTTTAACTTTTAAAAATGGCTTTAATTGAAAAAACCACTATAAATTTGTCCAATCAAAAATAATTATTCTGTTTTTAATTAAACAGTGTTAAGATTAAAATTGAAAGAGACGTTCATAATTTTTAATTATAAAAGAATAGAAATAAGATTTGAAATATCTATAATTTCTAGCTTTTCTGGTTTTATCTTTGCAATAGTAAAGTTAATCAAAATAGACAATATAAAAATTTAAAGAAATGAAATTATTATCTCCAGAAAAAAAACAAAAAATTGCTGATATTTTAATTAAATTATTAGCAGATGAACATATTTTATATTTAAAAACAAGAAATGCACATTGGAATGTAGAAGGTCCTGATTTTCAGACTATACATGTGTATTTTGAATCGTTATATAACGAATTACAAATTGTTATAGATGATGTTGCTGAAAAAATTCGTCAAAAAGATGTATATGCCCCAGCAACTATGGCAGAGTATTTGCAGTTAGCTCATTTGTCAGAAGCAAGGAAAACAGAAAACAAAGATAGTTTAAGTTTTATTGCTGATTTACTACATGATCATGAAGTTATTATTGACTTTTTGGCACAAGCTGTAGTAGAAATTGATGAGTTCAATGATATTTCAACTTCGGATTTCTTAGTTGGTTTATTAGAACAACATCAAAAAACTGCTTGGATGCTTAGATCGCATCTAAAATAAAGTTGAACATTATTTTACTTCATAAGTTTTTAGTGTTAATTCATATTAGTGTTAATTAGGTTGAGCCTTGGATTTATCCAAGGCTTCAGCTTTTTAAAGAGGTTTGTTTTATCCTTCTACTTCTTTTATTTCTGCTTCTAAAGCATTTGTTTTTACAGAAGCTATTCCATTTTTAGCACCAGATTCTGTTTCGTAAGATTGACTTGTTCCTATTACTTGTCCATTAGAAGCTTTAAGGTTAAAATGCCATTTTCCAGAAACACCTTCTTTTAATTCGAATTTAGATTCGTCTTGCGAGTTTTTACGGACTGATTCAATTCCGTTTTCGCAGCTTGCTTTTTGTTTATAACCTTCGCTAGCCAAAATATTTTGCCCATTTTTAGCTTTCAAACGAAAACGATATTCTCCTGCTTTGTCTTGATAAATTTCGAACATAATTTTTAAATTTTTATAAATATTTTATCTTGTTGATTAATATAAATTTATAAAAATTATTTGATAATTATCAATCTATAAAATGTTTACAAAAAAAATCCTGAAAAATTGTTTTCAGGATTTCTGTTTTTTATGGAATTCTTTTTAAATCATCAATGTTATGTTTGTGCATATACAAAGGAATATGTTCTACAACAACATCGTTTTTCTCAAGACCAAAAGATTTCGGAATATTGAATTCTATTTTCTTCAATAGATAATATACTTTTAATGTAAAAAACTCTTTCATGCTCAATTTTGTTTCAATTGAAGGAAATTTTTCAATTAAAACAAATTTCATGTCAGGATCTTGATTATATTTTTTTAGACATGGACTTAGGTATTTTAGTTGTAATTCTCCATTAGCGTACATGTCATTAATTACTTTTTTAATGTATTGTTCAGTTTTTGGTTGTACTCTAAATCCAATATTGAAAGTAATTCGATAAATTTTTTGATCTACAATTGGCAAAATCTTATAATTCAATGTGTATGGTTCACTATCTCTACTAATGTTGATAAACCAATAAACATCTGCTCGTTTAGGTCGTTTTGATAATATAGACTGAATACTATATTTCTCTATTGTTTTGGGATTTGTAGATTTTGTCAAATAAAATAAGAAAGTTGAATATTTATTAATCGTCTTATCTTCACTTAATTCTGTTAGAACATTCGCATAACGTTTGATTTTAACAAATTCAAGGTTTCGAGAATTAAGGATTTTTCCATAAAAACTACAATACATTATTACAAAGAACAGCCATCCCATTAATAATGCTAAATATCCACCATCAACAAATTTGACAACATTTGCAACAAAGAAAGAAGATTCTATCGCAACAAAAATTGACAAGATTGCTACAATAAATACTTTGTTGAATTTTGTATAATAGTTGAGGTAATAGGATAAAAGGAATGTAGTCATTAACATGGTAACTGTAATAGCAAGTCCGTAGGCGGCTTCCATATGGGACGAATCTCGGAAATATAAAACAATAAAGACACAGCCAGCCCATAACATAAAATTGATTGTAGGAATGTAAACTTGGCTTTTGTGCTCGTTTGGTTGAATAATTAATGTTCGTGGCCAGAAACCTAAATTAATTGCTTCGTTGATTAATGTAAAAGAACCTGTAATTAAAGCTTGTGAAGCGATAATAGCCGCGCCTGTTGCAATACAAATTCCAGGAATTAAGAACCAATCAGGCATCATCTCATAGAAAGGATTTCTTCCATCCATCATTGGATCGTCTTGATGCATTAACCATGCTGCTTGTCCAAGGTAATTAGCGACTAAACAGATTTTAACATAGATCCAGCTAATACGAATATTTTTTCTTCCACAATGTCCTAAATCAGAATATAAAGCTTCAGCTCCTGTTGTACATAAGAATACAGCTCCAAGAATCCAAAATCCGTGTGGATAATTCATTAATAAGTTATAAGCGTAATAGGGGTTTAAAGCTTTGATAATGCTTGGGTGATGTACGATATGTAAGATTCCTAAACCCAAAAGCATTGTAAACCATAAAACCATAAATGGTCCAAATATTTTTCCAACTTTATTCGTTCCAAATCGTTGAAAGAAAAATAACATAGAAAGAATGAAGATTACAATAGGTATAGTAGGGAGATTTTCGAGTCCGTTTAGCATTCGAAGTCCTTCAACTGCGGAAGAGACGGAAACAGGGGGAGTGATAATTCCATCGGCGAGTAAAGCAGAAGCTCCAATAATGGTCGGAATAATAAGATTTTTTCCTTTTTTCTTTATTAATGAATACAAAGAAAAAATACCTCCTTCGCCATCATTATCTGCTTTTAGTGTCAACCATACATATTTAATAGAAGTTTGAAAACATAAAGTCCAAAAAACACAAGATACGCCTCCATAGACAATACTCTCTTCAATCACGCGATTCTCGCCAATTATCGCTTTCATTACATATAAAGGACTTGTTCCAATATCACCGTAAATGATTCCAAATGCGATTAATAGCGTTGCCGCTGTTACTTTGTTCATCGTATGGTTTGATTCCATAAGCAGTATTTTAAAATTTCTACGAATGTATGTCGTTGAAAAGAGATTAAACAATCTTATTTATTTATAATATAAAAGCTACTTTATATTTATTTTCGATTTTATAATAACGTATTTATACACTATAGTTTTTTTTAGTAATATATGAATAAATAATACTATTATTTATTCATAGTAATTATTTTTTAATGTAAATTTAATATTCTAGTCATTTGATAAATAGTAAATTGTATTAAATAATGTTAAGATAAATTAAATTTTAAAACTTTATTATGCTTGCATAATAAAAAAAGATTATATTTGTTAGACATACACTAAAATATGTTAAGAGAAGATTTAACGATAGATTATTTATTACGTTCAACATGGCTTTCTGTTCAGAAAATGTATAACGAACAAGCAGGGGCTTACGATTCTACAATGGTGTATGCATTTACATTATTATCTATTGATCCAAAAGGAGGGACACCAAGTACATCTTTAGGACCAAAGATGGGGATAGAACCAACTAGTTTGTCGAGAACATTAAAAAACTTAGAAGCAAGAAATTTCATTGTAAGAAAACCAAATCCAGAAGATGGACGAAGTGTGTTAATCACTTTGACTGAAGAAGGATTAAGAATGAGAGATATTTCAAAACACTTTGTATTACAGTTTAATGAATCAATTAATAATCACATAGAACCTGAAAAAATGCAAGTTTTTTTGGAAGTGATTTATAAGATTAACCAATTAATATCGGACAAAAAAATATTTAAAAACAATTATGAGAAGACACGTTAAACACGTAACTGTATTAGGATCAGGAGTGATGGGTTCTGGTATTGCATGTCATTTTGCAAATATCGGAGTCGAAGTCTTGATGTTAGATATGGTTCCTCGCGAGCTTACACCACAAGAGCAAGCGAAAGGACTTACTTTAGAGAGTAAAGTAGTTCGTAACAGAACTGCTCAAACTCACTTAGATGCTGCTTTAAAGAGCAATCCTTCACCAATTTATGACAAAGCATTTGCTTCTCGTATAACTGTAGGGAATTTTGATGATGATTTCGAGAAGATTAAAAACTCGGATTGGGTAATAGAGGTTGTGATCGAGAGATTGGATATTAAACAATCAATTTTCGAGCGTGTAGATAACTTCCGTAGACCAGGAACTTTAGTAACTTCTAATACTTCTGGTATTCCAATCCACTTGATGGCTGAAGGTCGTTCAGAAGATTTTCAGAAACATTTCTGCGGAACTCATTTCTTCAATCCGCCACGTTACTTAAAATTATTCGAAATTATCCCAACTCCTCAAACAGACAAATTTGTTGTTGAGTTTTTCCAAAACTATGCATCATTATTCTTAGGTAAAACTCCAGTTTTATGTAAAGATACGCCAGGTTTTATCGGGAATAGAGTAGGAGTTTACTCGATGGCGAAAGTGATGGAATTGGCGCAAGAAATTGGATTAACAATTGAAGAAGTTGATACCTTAACAGGTTCTATTTTGGGTCGTCCAAAAACGGGAACATTCAAATTGGGTGATTTGGTTGGTTTGGATACAGCATATAATGTAACAAAAGGTTTGCAGCAAAATGCGCCAAATGACGAAATGATTCAAGGTTTGAAAGATTCAAAATTTTTGAATTTCTTAATCGAGAATAAATTCTTAGGAGATAAATCGAAAAAAGGTTTCTATTACAAAGAAATTGACAAGGACGGAAATACAAATCGTTTTGCCTTAAATCTTGATACATTAGAATATCGTTCAATGGAACGCGCAAAAGTTACAGCTGTAGAAACTGCTAAAAATGCGGGTTCTATGCGTAATAAATTAGGTGTTTTATTAAAAGATTCTGGTAAAGCTGGAGATTTAATTCGTAAACATTTTGCTTCATTATTTGCTTATGTTTCGCAACGTGTTCCAGAAATTTCAGATGTACTTTATCCAATTGATGATGCCTTAAAAACAGGTTACGCATGGAAATATGGTCCATTTGAAACATGGGATTTAGTTGGATTACAAAACGGAATTCAATTAGTAGAGTCAGAAGGTTTCAAGGTTTCGGATTGGGTAAAAGAATTAGCAGCAACTGGTGCAGATTCTTTCTATAAAATCGAAAATGGTAAGAAATTATTCTTTAATCAATCATCAAAACAATTTGAATTAATTCCTGGTCAAGATGCTTTCATTATTTTAGATAATATTAGAAAAACGAATGAAATTTGGTCAAACCAAGAAACATCTATTCAAGATTTAGGTGATGGAATCATCAATATTGAGTTCCGTTCTAAAATGAATTCTCTTGGAGGTGGAGTTTTACAAGGAATCAATAAAGGAATCGAGTTGGCAGAAAAAGATTATCGTGGAGTTGTAATTGGTAACCAAGGAGACAATTTCTCTGTTGGAGCTAATTTAGCCATGATTATGATGATGGCTGCAGAACAAGATTGGTGGGAATTGAATATGGCAATCAAAATGTTTCAAGATACGATGATGCGTGTTCGTTATTCATCTATTCCAGTTGTTGTTGCTCCTCACGGAATGACGCTTGGTGGAGGTTGTGAAATGTCGATGCATGCGGATAAAATTGTAGCTGCTGCTGAAACTTACATTGGTTTGGTTGAGGTTGGAGTTGGATTAATCCCAGGTGGTGGAGGTTCGAAAGAATTTGCGCGCCGTGCAACTGAATTCGCCTTGAAAGATGATGTAAAAGTAAATCATTTGCGCGATAATTTCATGAATATCGCAACTGCGAAAGTAGCAACTTCAGCTTATGAAGCGAAGAATATGGGAATTATTCGTGAGCAAGATATTGTTGTGGTAAATGCAGAACGTCAAATTGCAGAAGCGAAGAAACATGCAATTATTATGGCAGAAGCAGGTTATACACAACCAATTCAACGTAAAGTAGAAGTGTTAGGAAAAGAAGCGATGGGAATGTTCTATGTCGGAACAGATTCTATGGTTGCTGGACGTTTTGCTTCGGATCATGATCGTTTAATTGCGAATAAATTAGGATATGTAATGACAGGTGGTAATTTATCTGAATCAACTTATGTTTCAGAACAATACTTGTTAGACTTAGAGCGCGAAACATTCTTATCTCTTTGTGGAGAAAGAAAAACATTAGAGCGTATTCAGCATATGTTAAAAACAGGTAAACCGTTGCGTAATTAAAATTGTAGTATTGAGATTTTAGATATTAGTAATGAGATGCATAAGCTTGAGGATTTAATAATTTGGAAAAAAGCGATTGAGCTGACAAAACAAGTTTACTTGATTTGTTTAGAATTACCTCAAGATGAAAAATTTGGTTTGACAAGTCAAATTAAAAGAGCAGCAATTTCAATTCCTTCTAATATTGCGGAGGGAGCAGGAAGAAACTCGAATAAAGAATTCATTCATTTTTTATCTATAGCAAATGGTTCTTCTTATGAATTAATGACTCAATTAATTCTAGGAATGGAATTACAATTATTGAAAAAAGATAAAGTAGAGTACATCATTTTATTATTAAATGAAATTCAAAAAATGAATTATGTATTTCAACAAAAATTAAAATCTAATATCTAACATCTAAAATCTAACATCTAAATTTTTAAATAAAATGAAACAAGCATATATAGTTACAGGATATAGAACAGCTGTAGGAAAAGCGCCAAAAGGAACATTGCGTTTTACACGTCCAGATGAAATGGCGGCTACAGTAATCAAGCGCTTAATGCAAGATTATCCAACTTTAGATCCAGCACGTATCGACGATTTAATCGTAGGATGTGCGATGCCAGAGGCAGAACAAGGATTGAATATGGCACGTCTTATCTCATTAATGGGATTAGATACAGACAAAGTTCCAGGTGTTACAGTAAACCGTTACTGTGCATCAGGATCAGAAGCAATTGCGTTGGCAGCTGCTAAAATTAGAACAGGAATGGCAGAATGTATCATTGCTGGTGGTGCAGAATCGATGTCGTATATCCCGATGGGAGGTTACAAACCAATTCCAGAAACAGATTTAGCGAAAGATCATCCAGATTATTACTGGGGAATGGGATTAACAGCTGAAGAAGTTGCAAAAGAATTTAAAGTTTCTCGTGAAGACCAAGATTTATTTGCATTCAATTCGCATCAAAAAGCATTAAAAGCAAATGCTGAAGGAAAATTTGCTTCTCAAATCGTTCCGATTGATGTTGAATATAGTTTCTTAGATGATAAAGAAAAAGTTCAAACAAAGAAAATTGATTTTAAAGTGGACGAAGGTCCACGTGCGGATACATCGATCGAAGGTTTAGCAAAATTACGTCCTGTTTTTGCACAAGGAGGTTCGGTTACGGCAGGTAACTCTTCTCAAATGTCGGACGGAGCAGCTTTCGTAATGGTGATGTCAGAAGATATGGTAAAAGAATTAGGTCTTGAACCAGTTGCGCGTTTAGTTGCTTATTCTACGGTAGGTTTAGCGCCTCGTATTATGGGAATGGGACCTTTGTTTGCAATTCCAAAAGCATTAGAACAAGCAGGAATGAAATTAGAAGATATTCAGTTAATCGAATTGAACGAAGCTTTCGCTTCTCAATCAGTTGCAATTATGCGCGAGTTGAATTTGAATCCTGATATCGTTAATGTAAATGGAGGTGCAATTGCTTTAGGACATCCACTTGGATGTTCGGGTACGAAATTAACAGTGCAGTTGTTACATGAAATGGAAGCGCGTAAAGCGAAATATGGAATGGTAACCATGTGTGTTGGTACTGGACAAGGAGCAGCTTCAATTTTCGAATATCTAAAATAAAATTGTATGAAGTAAAATGTAGTATACTACATTTTACTTCATACATGATACAATAATACATCTAAACAACAAAAAATATGTCTACAAATCCAAATAGATTAATCGGAGGTCAATATTTAATCAAAGATGCCTCTTACAATGATATTTTCACTTACGAAGATTTATCAGAAGAACAACAAATGATTTTGCAATCTGCAAAAGAGTTTATCGATAAAGAAGTAGTGCCTAAAAAACACCAAATCGAGAAGAAAGATTATGCGTTGATTGAAGAATTAATGCGTAAAATTGGTGAATTAGGTTTATTAGGAATTTCTGTTCCAGAAGAATATGGAGGAATGGGAATGGGATTCGTTACTACAATGTTAGTGTGTGACTATATTTCTGGAGCAACAGGTTCGTTAGCGACAGCTTTTGGAGCGCATACTGGAATTGGAACAATGCCAATTTTATTGTACGGAACAGAAGAGCAAAAACAAAAATATTTACCAAAATTAGCAACAGGAGAATGGTTTGCTTCTTATTGTTTAACTGAGCCAGAAGCAGGTTCTGATGCAAATTCTGGGAAAACAAAAGCTGTTTTATCAGAAGATGGTAAGGAATATATCATCACAGGTCAAAAAATGTGGATTACAAATGCAGGTTTTGCAGATTTATTCATTGTTTTTGCACGTATCGATGATGATAAAAATATCACAGGGTTCATTGTAGAAAAAGATAAGGCTGGTGCTGGATTCTCTTTAGGAGAAGAAGAAGATAAATTAGGGATTGTTTCTTCATCAACACGTCAAGTATTCTTTAACGAAGTTCGTGTTCCGGTTGAAAATCTTTTAGGAGAAAGAGATGGAGGATTTAAAATTGCGATGAATGCATTGAATGTTGGTCGTATCAAATTAGGAGCAGCGTGTTTAGATGCACAACGTCGTATTTTAGATTATTCTTTACAATATTCTTCAGAACGTAAACAATTCAATACGTCAATCAATACGTTTGGTGCGATTAAAGAGAAATTAGCTGATATGGCTGTTTCTGCGTTTACTTCAGAAGCGGGTGCGTATCGTGCGGCGAAAGATGTGCAAGATGCAATCGAAGATAATATTGCGAAAGGAATGCCTCATAACGAAGCGGAATTAAAAGGGATTGAAGAATATGCGATTGAAGCTTCTATTTTAAAAGTTTGGATTTCCGATGCAGCGCAGGATTCTGCTGATCAAGGGATTCAAATTTATGGAGGAATGGGGTATTCAAAAGAAATGCCAATGGAAGCAGCTTGGAGAGATGCACGTATTTCTAGAATTTACGAAGGAACAAACGAAATCAATACCTTATTATGTGTATCGATGTTAGTAAAACGTGCATTCAAAGGAAAATTAGATTTAATGTCTCCTGCAATGAATGTGGCGAACGAATTAATGTCTATTCCATCGTTTGATGTTCCAGATTATTCAGAATTATTCGCACAAGAAAAAGAGATTATTGCAAATCTTAAGAAAGCGTTTTTTATGGTTGCAGGTTCTGCATTACAAAAGTTTGGTGCAGAATTAGAGCAACATCAACAATTGATTATTGCGGCTTCTCGTATTATGCAAGAAATTTATATGGTTGAATCGGCTATGTTACGTGCAGAAAAAATTGCAAATGTAAAAGGTGCTGATGCAGCTAAGAATGCAGAGAAATTAGTTCAATTACAATTATTCAGATCGGTTGAAATTATTAAAACAGAAGCTACACGCGGTATCGTTTCTTTCACAGAAGGGGATGAGCAACGTATGATGTTATCTGGTTTAAGAAGATTTACACGTTACAACGAATATCCAAACGTAGTTAATTTAAAAACTGAAATTGCAGATTTATTAATCAAAGAAAATAAATACACTTTTTAAGTATATTTTTATTACAAATTATTTAAAGCAGTCAATTTATTGACTGCTTTTTTATTTTTAACATGCTGAAATTTAATTTGGTATATCGTTTGATAAATCTAGACTAAGTACTAGTCTTTATATAAGTTAGTTGAGTTTTCATGGTACTTAAGTTTTAGTAGAGAAAAGCCTCAGTTGTTCCCAATTGAGGTTTTTTTTGTGTTTTGAGTTTAAAGTTTATTCATTAAAAATAAGCAAGTTACAATCATTTTATTTTAAAAAAATGATTGTAAAGAAATGAATCGTAGTAACTTTAGTAAAAATATTAACTTAAAACTAAGGTTATGATAATTAATGCAGCAATTCTTACTCTGACAATGTTTGCGACATTTAGTATTATGTGTCTAGTCAAATTAAACGAATTAAAAAAGTTGAAATAACTTAAAAACTCCATTTAATAGAAATGGAGTTTTTTTATTTTATAATTTATATTTACTTCAATTAATACATTCGAAATGAAAAAAAAGTTAGTCGTTTTAACCGGAGCTGGAATTAGTGCTGAAAGTGGGATTTCTACTTTTCGAGATGCCAATGGTTTGTGGAAAAATCATGATATTATGGAAGTCGCTTCGATTGATGGTTATCAAAGAAATCCAAAATTGGTTCAAGAATTTTATAATGAACGTAGAAAACAATTATTTGAAGTTGAACCCAATGCGGCGCATTTTTTTCTGAAAGATTTAGAACACAATTTTGAAGTTGCGATTATTACCCAAAATGTAGATGATTTGCATGAAAGAGCTGGTTCTTCTAAAGTGATTCATTTACATGGTGAATTGAGAAAAGCACGAAGTGAAAAAGACGAAAAATTGATAATAGATTGGAATAAAGATATCAAACTTGGAGATCTGGCCGAAGATGGAAATCAACTCCGTCCGCATATTGTATGGTTTGGTGAAATGGTCCCAGAAATAGAAAATGCAATTGATGAGGTTTTAACAGCAGATGTTTTAGTGATAATTGGAACTTCAATGCAAGTTTATCCTGCAGCTTCGCTCAAAGATTATGCAAAACCAAATGTTCCAATTATTTATGTTGATCCATCAGATACTTATACAGATTCATCAATTACGCATATTAAGAAGAGGGCAACAGAAAGTATCGAAGAATTAAAAACAATTTTGAATATTTTTTAATCTTTTACGTTTTAATGTTGGTTAATTATTTAAAATGATATGAAGTATATATTTCTACCATTATTTGTTTTTTCTATCAATGCGGCTGCTCAAGAGCTGAATCCGTTTTATCAATCAGTTGTTGAGCAAGTGAAATACGATTCTGTCCATCAAAAATTGCAAAAGTTTCAAGATTTTGGAATTAAAACTGTTGGATCTTCTGCTCATAATAATACATTTACATGGTTGAAATCTTATTATACTACTTATGGTTATACAAATATTGAGCAACAATCGGTTAATGTATATGGAAATATTGGGTATAATCTGATTGTTACAAAAATAGGTAAAAAATATCCTGAAGAATTTATTATTATCGATGGTCATTATGATACATTAAATGGGCCTGGAGCAAATGATAATGGTTCGGGTACAGTAACTCTATTAGAAATTGCTCGATTAATAAAAGATATCGAAACAGATTATTCCATAAAATTTATTCATTTTACAGGTGAAGAACGTGGTTTAATAGGAAGCCAGGCATATGTAAATCAAATTGCAGTTCCTCAGAATTTAAAAATTAAAGCTGTTCTGAATATTGATGAGGTAGGAGGAGTGGCGAATAAGGTAAATTCAACAATTGTTTGTGAGCAAGATGAAAGTAATCCTACGTCTAATAATGCAATTTCAGCTGAATTAACCAATCAAATGGCGAATATTTTTCCTTTGTATACGACTCTAAAAACTGAAATTTCGAATGCTTATAGTTCCGATTATATGCCTTTTCAGGCGGTTGGTTATCCTATAACAGGTCTTTTTGAAAAAAATGAAACACCTTATGCACATACTTCTCAAGATATAATAGATAATTTAGATTTAAATTATCTGACAGAAGTAGCGAAAGGAGCTTTGGCGACTTTATTGCATTTTTCTCAAGCGCAGGAAAAACTGAATGTAAAAGAAAACGCTATTTCTACATTACAAATTTATCCGAATCCTGTTCTTAAAAACCTTTATTTTTCTCAAGTTTTGCAACAACCGATTATTACAATTTACAATGCAGCGGGAAAACAGGTATTTCATCAAAAATATCAAACCACAGTTTCGCAAATTAATTTAGAACATCTTACTTCAGGTATTTATTTCGTCAATATAAATGCAAGTCAATATACTTTCAAGATTTTGAAGAAATAGGTAATTACTATTTTTTAGATGAGCTATTACTTATCAAAAGTATTTTAAATAAAAAAACAAGGAAGATTGTATTGATCAGTAAAAGTTTTGCTTAATAGAAGTTTTGTCTTTTTACGGATATCAATCTTATTTACATTTCAGTTTTTTTATTAATTTTATTAAAAGACTTAAGGCTTATGTTGTAATCTTAATAAAACTATATCATCTATGACACAGATTAAAAAAGTAATTCTGCTATTCTTATTAATAACTTCAAAGAATGTTTTTTCTCAAACGCTTAGTTTTGAAAATTTAAATAAGTATCTAGATTATATTGAGAATAATAATTTAGGAGTTGGTAGTATATCAATCTTTGAAGAAGATAAAGAAGTTTATCAAAAAAGCTTTGGGCAGAAAAATATTCAAAATTTAAATTATGATAACAATACTAAATATCATGTTGGTTCTGTAACTAAAATGATTACGGCTACATTAGTTTTTAAGTTAATTGAAAATAATCAACTAAAATTGACGGATAAATTATCGGATTTTTATCCTCAAATTCCAAATTCAGAAATTATAACAATTAAAAACTTGTTAGAACATACAAGTGGTTTAGGGAGTTATGTTGTAAAAGATGGAGAAGTATGGATAACGAAGAAAGTGACAGAAGAAGAAATTCTTGATTTAATAATAGAACAGGGTGTGATTTTTCAACCTAATGAAAAAGTTAAATATTCAAATTCAGCATATTTTCTATTGACAAAGATTCTTGAAAAGAAATATAAAAAATCTTTTTTTAGAATTTTCAATACAGAAATAGTAAATCCGTTAAATTTAAAAAATATAGCTTCTATAAAATCAGATCCGAAAAATATATTTAAACCTTATAAATTTGATAATAATGAATGGTCGGAATTAAAAGAAGAAATTTATTTTCCGAATGTTATAGGTGTAGGAGATATTGTTTCAACTTCCAAAGAATTAAATGTTTTTATTAATAGTTTATTTCAAAATAGAATAATAAATAAGGAAACTTTAGAAGAAATGTTACCGATATTGAATAAAGAAGATTGGGGAAGAGGTATAGCTACTTGGACTTTTGATGATCATATATTTTATGGTCATGGTGGAGATACTCTAGGATCGCATGCTCTTACAATTTATAATAAAGAAGATAAATTATCTATTTCTTATAATACTAATGGGGAAAGAATTTCTAAAGAAGAGTTTGTGAAATCTATTGTTTATGCGCTTTATAATAAAGAATTTAAATTTCCTGAAATCAAATAATACAATAATAAACATTAGCGAATAAATTTAAGATTGATTATTTTATTGAAATTAGGCTTCTTTTTATTATAATTAAATGTAATAGATAGTTTGTGATATATGTGTATCCATTCTTCTGCTTTATTCAATCTCTAGTAAGCTGCAAAAAAAATATAAATATTAGACTAAAAGGTTTTTAATTATAAAGATAATAACAGTTAATCAAATTTTTGCGGTTTATATCATTTACAGAATCATGATCTTTTTCTTAGTTATTTATTTTTTTGAGAAATGATTTTTACAAGTTTTTAGGTGTGATAAATCCAGAAACTCCATATTTATTCTACATAATATATAAGAGCATTTTATTGTATTTTCAATAAATCTCCCGATTTCTGGATGAATCTTATATTATATACTTAATAATTGATTCCACTTTGGCTACAACTCTTCTTTATTTTACAACCACAAAGTATCCATTTACTAGATTGAACAGGTGTTTTTGTATTGAAAAGTTAGTTATTTGATAAAACTTTCAAAAAATATTTTACGTTGTACCAATCACTTAAGGAAATAATGTAAAATAAATGTAAAGTATGTTTGGAAAAACGAATAATCCAACCGTATATTTGCAATCCCAATACGAAAGACGAGTAGTATTGTAGTTGACATAAGGGCTTATATAGCGACAAAAATTTATTTAAAATAAAATTTGCGAGTTTAGAAATA
>NZ_SRPE01000016.1 GCF_004785645.1 Empedobacter tilapiae
AGGCCTCCCGCTAGCGTTCATCCTGAGCCAGGATCAAACTCTCCATTGTAAATAATTTCGTGTGAAGCAAGAGCTTCTGTTTTTTACAACTTCGAATTTCCTATAGCTCCATTATTCAAGGATTGACTTCGTTATTATTCGGCTATTTGTTTCTTCTGTTTATTTTATAATTTCAAATGAACTTCTCATCTTAGCAATACCTCTCGGTATTTGCGGTTGCAAAGGTAATACTTATTTTTTAACTGACAAATTTTATTTCGAAAATTTTTAAGTCTTTATTTCAATAAGCCAATCTTACTCTCACTCCCAAATTCCTCTCGGAATCGGGTTGCAAAGGTAATACTTATTTCTAAACTCGCAAATTTTATTTTAAATAAATTTTTGTCGCTATATAAGCCCTTATGTCAATTTCAACACTACTCGTCTTTCGTATTGAGGTTGCAAATATACGCCTGCATTATTCGTTTTTCCAAACATACTTTACATTTATTTTACATTATTTCCTTAAGTGATTGGTATAACGCAAAATATTTTTTGAAAGTTTTATCAAATAGCTAAATTTTCCATACAAAAACTCAAGTTCAATCTAGTAAATGGATACTTTGTGGTTGTGAAATCAAGAAGAATTGTAGCGAAAGTGGAATCAATTATTAAGTATATAATATAAGATTCATCTAGAAATCGGGAGATTTATTGGAGAATACAATAAAATGATCAATTTAATCTATCAAACGTAGTGTGACTTGCTCAGTTTCCCCATATCGCTTTAAGGTTTTAATGTTTCCGTTGTGGTCATAACTTAATTGCTCGTTGTAAGTTCCTGCAAACGATTCATCTACTTTCTCTTTACGATAAAAGCGAGCAAAATTCTATCTCCGATAAAGAAATAAAGGATTTACTAAAACTGATAAAATAGCAAAAGGCAAACCGAGGTTTGCCTTTTGAGATATTGTGAATTTATTTTACTTGTAATCTGATACACTACCTTCCTTAATTATTTATAGGATTTTTATTTTTCCATAATTCTTTATAAAGTTTCGGGAATTCATTTTTAATATTTTTATTAATATTTTCATAATGTATACCTGAATTTAGTATGGAATAATATGATTTTAATTCATTTTCACTCAAATCTTTAAGTAATATAGACACATGATTTCCACCTAACTTTTTAGTTATTATATATATATAATAAGAATGTAAATAAGCAGATTCTCCATCTAAAAAATTAACATCTAAAAAGATAATTTCTTTAAAAGATAATTTGTCTCCTTTTAAACTATTATTAACTAATGTACAATACTCTATATCATGCTCATACATTTTATCTAAGACAATCTCATCTATTTTTATAGTTGAATTTTCACATTTTTTAGGATAACAATTACTGACAAAAAATATAATAAAAATTAATATTTGTAATAGTTTCATAATAAGATTTAATTAATTGGATCTAGTATTTTTGGACTTGATTAAGTATTCTATTATTATGATTAATCTCTTTACAATTAAAAAATGAAAGTAAACTGATTAATAATTTTATTGCTTTCTTCATATTATTAATTTTTAATCCATTTTGTTGGATCTCCAGACGATTGTTTTATTTTATGAGGTTGATTAGGATTAATACTTATTCCTATAACTTTCATGGTGCCATATTTAGTTCTTGTAGAAAAAGGGTTAAACCTTTGTCTACCTTGTCTATCGGAAACTTCAGTTTTTGAAATTGTATCCATTATTTGATTAATAACATTCCATTCTAAATTTCTATCACTTGAGCTATCTGAATTACATAATGTGACACATCCCCAGCTTTCAAGACCTAGATGTAGTCTAAAATTACTTCTATTAGTTCCATCCTTTTTTTGGGAATTTTGATGAGTATCATCATATCGAAAACTATCTTGTGGATCTAATCTGTACCAGTCATCATGTTTTCCTCCTTTATTATCTAGAATATCATATTCTCCATTAGGTACAGGAACTTGTAGACCTCCTGTATTAGGATGATTAGTTCCATTTTCGTCACCTTGATTGATATTTCCATTTTCATCTGCAATCCCTCCACTGAATACTCCTTTTATTACTAAAACTTGATTTGCTATAAGTTTACCCTTTTTATCTCTAATTCCTTTTACGTTGTAATCTTTAGTGGAAACATTAACTGTTTTTAATCCTTTTCTATAATTATCCATATCCATAATCGATAACTCCCCTGTTTCTGCATTATATGATATTCTAACTTCTCTTCCATCAGGATCGATATAATTTATAGGATTATTTATTGTATAATTATATGGAGTTATTGAAGCATACTTCTCTGCCAGTGGGTCGATATTGAACCAACGTCCTATAGCAGGGTCGTAATTCCTGTTACTCCTTTATTTAAATCTTTGGTTAGATTTCCGTTAACATCATACGCATAATCATTCCCAGTTTTATTGCCATCATTAAAACCTAAAGTTGTAGATGAATCGGTTACTTTCTGTAATTTGTTACTTTTATCGGTATTTTCATAATCATAAACTAAATCATCTATCAAACGAGGTGTGGCTTGCTCGGTTTGTCCATAACGCTTTAGGGTTTTAATGTTTCCATTGTGGTCATAACTTAATTGTTCGTCGTAAGTTCCTGCAAAATATTTAGCTGCTCTCTCTTTACGATAAAAGTGAGCAAAATTCTATCTCCGATAAAGAAATAAAGGATTTACTAAAACTAATAAAATAAAAAAAGGCAAACAAACGTTTGCCTTTTTCTTTATTGTGAATTTTGAATTAGAATAATTTATTTGGAGTATTACCAAGATTCAGGTATAGGAAGTATTGAATATTTAGAAGATTCAATACTATATTTAGAATCATTAGGAGATTGTTTATCAATGTATTTCATTGTCAAATAATTGGAAAACATCAGAATAGCATTAATATTTAAATTTGAATTTAAATATTCAAAATTATTCAAAACATATTTATTATTTATAACAATAGATTGAATAGAGTTATAATCTTTAACAAAATGTTTTCTATCTAATTCATCTATAGTGATATTATAAAAAATTTCTTTAAATATTTTAAAATCATTTTCTGAGAGATTAAAAGAGTATCCTCCTACTTTTTCATCTGGATAATAAACATTTGCTGTTATATTTCCTGTTGAATCAATATTCAAATCATAGGCATATTTATGATTAATTAAAAAATTAGTCTCTGGAGGATTTTCACTTATAGAAATATTATTAAAAATAAGATCATTTTTTTTATTTATATCGTACAATTTATAATTCATTTCAGTTTTATTCCTTGTATAATTTTTCAAATCTACAGTCCGATTTTCTATTAGATTATTAAACATAAATCCAATCTCATAAATAGAAGAATTATCATCTTTTATTAACCAATAATAACCATCATTTAAATTATATGAATAATACAGATTATTATCTTTTTTGTAAATATTCAACAGACTTATTATTAAGAGTAGCCCCAATACGAAAGCCATGAGCTTTAGTATTAATTCCTTTTTCAGATACATTTAGATTACTTTTTTGATAGTATTGTTTTAAAATTGGAGAAATATTATTATCCCTTGCAGAGCCTGAAGCTTTTTCGGTAAAATGATCAATCCAGCCATTGACATTATTTTCAGCTGTTATTTTATAACCTGATTCGTTTTTTAAAAAATTGATAACGTCTTTATCGTAACCACTACTAAAATCTAACTTTCCATTATCTACATAATCTTTAGATGTAGGAAGTATATGTACAAAACTTTCATGACCAATGGTAACCATTGCATCAGAAACGAAATGATTAGTAGTGGAATTATTGTTTCCTATAGCCATATTAAATTGTAGTCTGCCATTTTCCATTGTATGTCCTCCATCTCCAGAAGCAATATCAGATTTAACATCCGTTGTAACTTTAATATCGATTCCAGCTTTATGATATTCTCCATCTTTATTAAATTTAACACCCCCAATTTCATCCCCAGCTTTAGCGTATTTAGCAAAAAAATTGTAACCTTCTTTTGTATTCACAAAATTTCTCATTGCTATTTTATTCTTTTCATTAGCTGTATTATTAAATTCCGTTGGATCAATATGCTCAGGAGCCATCCCATCGGGATCTATGAAGAAGACAGGATTATTAAAAGCGTAGTTGTAAGGAGAGTGACGTCGCATTTGTTCCGAGAGCGGGTCTATGTTAAACCAACGTCCTATTGCAGGGTCGTAATTTCTTGCTCCGTAGTCGTACAGATTTAGGTTTAATTCATCTTGTAGTTCTTTACCATTGTATTTGTACTTATAATTTACAGACCCAGATGTTGAACCGCCTGGAGCTGCTAATCCTATACCAATTTCAATTAAATCACTCTCTCTTACAATTTCTCTTGTTGCACTTCTCGTATATCCTTTGTGTTGTAAGCCAAACGGATAATAATGATCTTCGTTTACGGTTTTTAATTTATTGTTGACATCGTCCCACGCATAACTTACGCGTACACTCGCTTCACTCGGGTCATTTCACGAAAAGCTTTATCAAAGTTTTTCGCTCATGAATCTAAATGATCTGTCAAATTGTACACATAGTTATACACCACTGTTCCTGCTGTTATCGCATTTACATAGCCTTCTGTTGTTGGAAAAAATTGTAATATTGATTGATTCCCTTTTCCTGCTGCTAGAGAATACTGAAATCCATTTATATAATACGTTCCTTCTGCATTTGATAACAAATGATTCTGTACATATTGCTAACTTTACGCCATACGCATAACTAATCTTATCTCCTCCGCGACAATCTGGCTCGTTCGCTAAAAATGTTTACAAAACATTTTTTAACGCTCCGCCCTCAAAGAACCTCTGTTGGTAAATTTAAGAAATTATACGTAATTCCGGTTATCCCTTTGTTTAAATCTTTGGTTAGATTTCCGTTAACATCATATGCATAATCGTTGCCTGTTTTGTTTCCATCGTTAAAACCTAAAGTTGTGGATGAATCGGTTACTTTCTGTAATTTGTTACTTTTATCGGTATTTTCATAATCATAAACTAAATCATCTATCAAACGTGGTGTGGCTTGCTCGGTTTGTCCATAACGCTTTAGGGTTTTAATGTTTCCGTTGTGATCATAACTTAATTGTTCGTCGTAAGTTCCTGCAAAATATTTTATCTACTTTCTCTTTACGATAAAAGCGAGCAAAATTCTATCTCCGATAAAGAAATAAAGGATTTACTAAAACTGATAAAATAACAAAAGGCAAACAAACGTTTGCCTTTTACTTTATTGTGAATTTGTTTGTGAATAATATATTGTAGTCTAACAATACTTCTGATACACTACCCTACCATCTTATTTTTTTACAAGTAATTTGATTCAATATTGAATCAAATTTTGTCTTATTTTCTAGTAAAACTTTTTGATATCCAAAAGAAGAATAATCATTATTTCTTATTTGTTTCCAATATTTTTCATTGTATATACCTTCTATTTCATCATTGCCTAATAAAGAGAATTTATGAATTTCTTGATTATAAGTGCTATCATCCATAATTGGATACAAATCTATAATATTAGGAGTAAAGAATAATTCTTCTTGATGATTGTTTATTAATATAACGGCATCAAAATCTTCATTTTTGATTGTTTTTTTATCAAAATCACGTTTACTAATATTTAATGAGCACTCATAAGATTTTAATGAAATTATAGTTTTTGAATTACACCCTATAAAGATTAGAAAGATAAATAAATATAAATATTTCATAATTAACGATTAAAAATTGAAAATGTGTTTATCATATATTCAATAAGTGGTCTTGGATTTGTGTTGTTATTTAATAAATTAACAGGTCCGTTGCTAGTATTATATTGAGATCTAGCCGGAGCTCCTAGAGAATTTCTTAATTGATTTTCAAAATAAGTAGCCCTCCATTCTCTATCAAAAAGACCATCTGTTTTACTTCGAGAAAGTAATCCAAAATTTGAATCCAACCCATGAAATAACTCATGTCCTAGATTTGTAGTCGGATTAAAATTTATACCCTTGGTTGTCATCAGACTACCTGCTAATTCATTTGTTGGAGACCAATAAATTGTTCCTCCAGAGCCTATAGATAGTCGATTTGTGGATAATATAGCATCTCGATTACTTTTACCCATATATTCCCAAAAAGAGGCATTAGCCATGCTGTTAGGTGTATATTGATTTTTATCACCATCAGGGTTGAAAGTCGTATTCGTTATTGAAAAATTATTTGTAGAACTTTGTAGAAGTGATAACATACTACTACCTTCTTTCGTTGTAGATATACTGTTTAAGCTATTTACAGCTGAATTTAAATATGAATTAGTGATTTTTAAACTACCGTCTTTTTTTATTTTAACCCCCTTTCCATTATATGCAGAACCATCTGCATTTAAAAGTTTACCGTTTTCATATAGAACT
This sequence comes from Empedobacter tilapiae, assembly GCF_004785645.1. GTDB lineage: Bacteria > Bacteroidota > Bacteroidia > Flavobacteriales > Weeksellaceae > Empedobacter > Empedobacter tilapiae. The sequence goes on from NZ_SRPE01000016.1 coordinate 6,448, forward strand.
TTATGTTCATTTTTATTTCCAAAAGTAATCCATATACTATCTCCTTTTACATCAACAAAACGAATTGGATTATTTGCAGCATAATTATATGGAGTTAAATTAGGGTACTTTTCAGCAAACCTATCAATTTTATTAAATCTTCCTATTGCTGGATCATAATCGCGCCATCCATACGCATAGGTATTTAGGTTTAATTCATCTTGTAACTCTTTGCCGTTGTATTTGTACTTATAGTTAGCAGAACCAGAAGTATCTCTTGTATTTATTTCTATACCAATTTTAACTAAGCTATTTTCTCGTATAATTTCTCGAGAATTGCTAGTATATCCTCTGTGTTGTAAGCCAAATGGGTAATAATGATCTTCGTTTACGGTTTTTAGTTTACTATTTACTTCATCCCACGCATAACTTACGCGCACATTTCCCAAATGATCTGTCAAATTATACACATAGTTATACGCCACTGTTCCTGCTGTTATCGCATTGACATAACCTTCTGTTGTTGGAAAAAACTGTAATACTCCATCTTTGTACTGAAAACCATCTAAATATTCAGTTTTGTTTACTTTTGTGCCGTCTGTTACAATTTTATTCAACTTTACACCTACTGCATTGTAGGCATAATTAATCTTTTTGCTTCCATTCCAAAGAACCTCTGTTGGTAAATTTAAGAAATTATACGTAATTCTGGTTATTCCTTTGTTTAAATCTTTGGTTAGATTTCCGTTAACGTCATACGCATAATCGTTGCCTGTTTTGTTTCCATCGTTAAAGCCTAAAGTTGTAGATGAATCGGTTACTTTCTGTAATTTGTTACTTTTATCGGTATTTTCATAATCATAAACTAAATCATCTATCAAACGTGGTGTGGCTTGCTCGGTTTGTCCATAACGCTTTAGGGTTTTAATGTTTCCGTTGTGGTCATAACTTAATTGTTCGTCGTAAGTTCCTGCAAACAATTTACCTACTTTTTCTTTACGATAAAAGCGAGCAAGATTCTATTTCCAATAAAGAAATAAAGGATCTACTAAAACTGATAAAATAACAAAAGGCAAACCGAGGTTTGCCTTTTGTGGTATTGTGAATTATTTCACTTGTAATGAATATGTTGTAAGATAGTAATACCTCTGATGCGCTACCAGACCTTATTACTCTTCTTTAAATAATAGATATCCACCATCATCTCTTTTAGATATCTTAAATTTAGAATTTGAAGGTACGATATATCTATCTTTTAAATTTGGAAAATCAACATATAAATAAGGTGATATATTATTAAAATTATAAGAATCCTTAATTTCGAAAACTATTTTATTATTTTTAATAAATATTAATAATGACTCTTGATTACTCCTTGTGTTATTATATTCTACCCCAATAATTTTACTAATTTCTTCTTTATCTGCTTCGGGATAATTCTCACTATTAAAAATATATAATTTATCCCATTCAAATACAAAACAATCTTTTAAATTAAAATAGCACTTTTTCTTTTCTTTACATGAAGAATAATAAGAATTTACCGAATTATAAAAGTTATCTTTTCTATTCTGGCAATTGATAATAAAGAATAAAATAAATATATAAAATAAAGTTTTGATGATATTATTTATCTTTTCCATTATCATTTAGTTCTGTTATTCTGTTTCTTAAATCTTTCCAATCTTTTTCAGATAAATTTGTTTTTGTTACATTAAAAGTTCCATCTTTATTTTGTTTAATGGTATATAAACCTTCAGTTTTAAAAATATCTAAAATTGTTAATGCAAGTCCTTTTTTTGTAGCAAAACTTCGCTCCTCGCCATATTTTCTACCTATTTGATTATTAAGTTCATCAGCAATACCATCAGCTTGTACGATATTGTTTATATTATTTTTATTAGAAATATCAATAGTAGTTCCTTCATGAGAATCTGCGACACTTTTGGCCGTTTCTGCTCCGTATTCTTTAGTCATAATTGCACTCCATAGAGCGTGTCTATATGCTCCTCTATCACTTCCTCTGTCACTATCTTCGGCGATAGGGCCATTTCTCTTCAATACAGCATCTTTTGCATCTTTAGATGCTCCTCTTGTAGCAAAATTATTTGCTACAACTCTTGCACTATTTGACCATTTCCAAGGAGATCCAGCTCCAAAGGCTTCTGATAAACTATATTTTGATGTATTGTGTTGTTTCCATTCGTTATAAGCCTTATTATTTCCAGCTTCACTTTGAATATCTTTATTTGTGGTAGGTGCTCCTTCTAAACCTTCAATCTCTATTTTCCAGACAGGATTATTATGAGCAAATTGATAAGTACTAATATTATAGTAGTCTTCAGAAATAGGGTCAACACCAAAGAAGCGTCCTATAGCAGGGTCATAGTTACGATATCTGTAGTTGTACCAATTTAAGCCAAGTTCATCTTGTAACTCTTGCCCATTGTATTTGTACTTATAATTTGCAGAACCTGAACTTGTTCCTAAACCAATACCTATTTCCACACTTCCAATTCCTCCTGTAATATCTTTAGGTGGTTTGTCGTATCCTTTATGTTGTAAGCCAAATGGATAATAATGGTCTTCGTTTACGGTTTTTAATTTATTGTTGACATCGTCCCATGCATAACTTACGCGCACATTTCCCAAATGATCTGTCAAATTGTAGACATAGTTATACGCCAATGTTCCTGCTGTTATTGCATTGACATAACCTTCTGTTGTTGGAAAAAACTGTAACACTCCATCTTTGTACTGAAAACCATCTAAATATTCAGTTTTGTTTACTTTTGTGCCGTCTGTTACAACTTTATTCAACTTTACACCTGCTGCATTATAGGCATAATTAATCTTTTTGCTTCCATTCCAAAGAACCTCTGTTGGTAAATTTAAGAAATTATATGTAATTCCTGTTATTCCCTTGTTTAAATCTTTGGTTAGATTTCCGTTAACGTCATACGCATAATCGTTGCCTGTTTTGTTTCCATCGTTAAAACCTAAAGTTGTAGATGAATCGGTTACCTTCTGTAATTTGTTACTTTTATCGGTATTTTCATAATCATAAACTAAATCGTCTATCAAGCGTGGTGTGGCTTGCTCGGTTTGTCCATAACGCTTTAGGGTTTTAATGTTTCCGTTGTAATCATAACTTAATTGTTCATCGTAAGTTCCTGCAAAATCTTTAGCTAGGTTAGAATAATTCGCATTGGTTAATCGATTTAAACCATCATATTTGTAATCATACGAACGTAAAAACGAATTTTCTTGTGTTAACCAAAACGTTTGTGAAATATTTCCATTGAATAATTCTTGCGTATTATGACTTGCTTTGGTTTGATCTTTTGTGTTATAATTTATTTTATAAGCAAAAAGATCTGTTCCTAAATTTGTAATATCATTTATTTGCGTTAACCAACCTCTGATGTTGTAGTTATAATCAACCGTTTGATAAGGTGAAGTCATCGTATTTCCTACTTTTTTAGAGGTTAATTGACCAATATTATTATAATTATTTTGTGTCAAAACTTCTACTTTACCACTGTTTATCTGATGCGTATGTTTGGTTAATCGTTCAAATTTATCATAAGAAAAAACTTCTGTTACTTTTAGAGGTGCATCCGTTTTTAAACGCTTGTGCGTCGTGACAACTTGTTTGGCTTTTCCTCTAAAGTCTAATTCACTTTCAACAATTGTAGAACCGCCTAAATAATTAATTTTATAAGTTTTTATTGGACGTAAATATTTATTATCATAAAATGTGTAATTATACTCAAAATTCCATCCATTATTTTCCCAAGTTCCTAGACTACGCATTACAGTTAATGTTGGTAAACCTTTCAATTTACCTCCTGTCACAATGCTTTGTCCTAAAGCATTTCCTGCAAGCGAAACTCCTTCTTGCGTCATCGGATAATCATCGTAATAATTAACCGTTAATACATGATTGTTATAACCAAAACCTGCTTCGTTATAGTAAATTATGATGTTGTCTTGTTTGTAGCCAGTTGCATCTCTACTGACATTATTATTGCCTAAATGATCATTTATTCCTGCTTGAATCTGATCTCTTGTTCGACCTTCAGCTTCCCATGTTTTTCCTGTTATAGCTACTCGTCCAAATCTGTCGTATTTAGTGAATACCCAATAATTTTCATTGCGCATGTTTTCATCCTGTACTCCAACCAAACGATCTTGTTTATCGTAAAGCATATATTCCCAACCTTTTCCAGGGAGTTTTTTCTCAACTAATCTGTTTTTATCATCGTAACGGTATTGATAAGCCAATTCTTTTAACAAAGAAATATAATTCAAAACATTCGTGCCATTGTTAACTAATTCCATCAACTTTGGTGGTAAAACACATGCTAAATTCCCATAAATATCGTACACATAATAGGTATTGAATTCTTTGCCACCTGTTTGAATTCTTTTCAAAATTACTCGCCCTTCTTTGTCCTTAAACTCAATAATAGGCTGCCCATTTTCGTCTGTCGTCGTGGTTTTATACAACATTCCATTCTGATAAGCACCTGTTATCGTTAACGAAATATTGTTACCTGAATTGGTCAAGGCTTGATTAATCCCAAACATCAGTACATTGTCTCCAGAATTAGTTTGGTAATCAAAACTTATCGCTCGATTCGTATTAACATCCCATGTAGCTCCTGGAGCGCCTTGTTTTAGAACTCTATTCAATGGTGAATTTTCGTACTTTTTTTGGCTATACACCTGAGCTTCTGGATAGTCTGTATACGTAACTGCTTCAGTATACGAAAGATCTCCTACAACTCCTGGCAAATATTCCCGATCGACACGACCAAATCCATCATAAGTTACTTTTGTTGCCAAACTAGGATTAATAAACTCCATTCCTACATTGCTAAAACCCGCCATAGATAGACCTGCTTTAGGGCTTACAATACTTAGTTTTTCTCGTCCTAAGCCATCAAAATAAGTGATTTTATTGATGTATTGTTTTGCTGATGTATTAGCTTTTGTGGTATCTGTTGTTGCTTCTAATAATTCTTTCGTTAAAATGTAATTTTCAGTCTTTGTTTGCGCTTGTCCCACAACGTTAATTCCTAACATTGCAAGAAAACTTAGTATTATTTTTTCATAAAAGTGTTGCATAAGTATGTTAGGTTTAAGGTTGTTTGTAATTGTATTCAAACGTTTTAATCACTTCATTTTTCTCATTTACAATTGATTGTAAACGATTGGATGAATCGTAATTATAAAACTCGCTCTGTCCATTTGGGCCTGTAATACTTGTTACGCCAATTAATGGTTTGTAAGTATAAGAAGTAAGCATTGCGTCAGGAATTAATGTTCGAATAGTCGATTGTTCTGCTACAGTCAAAGTTCCGCTTTGTATTTTAGTTAGATAATTTGCTAATTTACTTGTAGCATTAGCAAACGTAGATCCTTCAATCTTAGCTACTGGATATTGTCCTCCATACCCCCAAATAATCGCAACAGGAATACCGTTTTCTAAGGTATATTGCGTTAGATTACCTTTTGCATCGTAACTGTTGTACGTTATTTTACGGTCGTTCACAGTAGTATTTTTACCTTTTTTAGCATAAACAAACTCAGGTAAAATTAAATTTCCACTTGTTCCAGGAAAATATTTATACAATGTTCGTTGTTCAGATAAAACTGTAAGTTCATTTATAGATTTTGTAATCACAGGTGTAGCTATCATATTACGTTTTACCATCTCCTGCATAATCTCACTTTGTTCGTAATCGCTTACTAAATCTGGTGGATATTGATATTCTGTCGTTAGGGTTTCGCCTTTGGAGTTTTTAGTAATTACACTTGTTGGATATAAATGTTTATAAGTTGGGGAATAGTGGTTTTCTGTTGTGGTTACTATACTGCCATTTGGAAAATAATCTGTGGTTGTTGTTCTAGTATTTTGTATCCATGTGTTATCTATTGAAAAAAAAGCATAATCAAATTTGGCTAATACAAATCCATACTCATCGCTTATTTTTGTAATATCTAGACCATATTCTATCCCAGAATGATTTGGTAGTGCACTTGATGAAAATTTATTTAAAAATCGGTCTTCATTATAATCATATATAGTTTGTCTAACTTTTGTATTTGCATTGTTTTTTAGAATTTCCTCTTCAGTCTTTCCTTGTAAAAAAGCTTCATTACATATAGGATATATAAAATTTGATGTTCCATAACCATCAAAACGTGTAGAACATCCACTATTATTAAATGTTGAAAGTTTAGTGTAATTTTCACTCTCTTTTTTTAGATTTTTATACGTTTCAGTCACATATTTGTAAATAACAGATTTCCCGTTAATTGTATTCGTTTGCCATCCAGGATTATTGGTAATAACTCTTTGTTTTCCTCCTGTTTCTGAATTACCTTTAGTAAAATATGATGTATAAAAGGCTCTAAATCTATTTTCTCCATATAAAACACCACTCTCTTTTGTCGTTTCTGGATTTGTATATTCATAATTACGAGAAATTTTATTTGAATAACTATCGTCCAAAGTAATATTTTTAACTCGTAATGTTCCAATTTTTTCATTATGTTCTGGAATGTTAATATAGTCGTTTTCATTCCAAGAAAAAGAAGCAAAACATTCTACAGGTTCCCATGTTAATGGATCTTGCCCTTTTTGAATAGACATTCTAAAGCTTTTATCTTTCAAATCAATATTCGTGAGAAAAGGGCTTTCACCAATAGTATACCGATAAGGTGTTGTATAAATATTTTGATTTGTAGATTTATCTATTATTGATAATTTACAATTTCCTATTTTTTCTATCCCTGAACCGTCATCATTGTCTCCTGTAAAATCTAGCCCAGTATTAAATATTTTTAAATCTTTTACATTAAAATCTATATAAGGCTGAGTATCTCTTGTTGTATAGGTTACTGTATTTAAAATTATATTATCCTCTTGACTTTCTTCCATAAAATATTGATCAGCTTCATATTCTATAGATAAAAATCCTCCTGTTGGATAGTTTATTTTTTTTAGGTTTCCTATAACTCCATATTCAAAATTAGCTTTTTTATCAGCTCCTCCATAAACAGAGGGTTTCCCCTTAAAATCAGAGATTATTGTAATAGGAATTGAAGTTGTTTGTCCAATTTTACCATTATAAACTCCCCAATAGTCTTGAGCAAAAGAGAAGCGATTAACCAAAGGATGATTTTCATAATACTCTAATGTATATTTTTGATTAGATAAGACTTCTTTTACTTCTTCTAATTTTAAACGCTTATCAATTCCTCTCAGTAACCTATTGTCAATCTTCCTCATTTGTTCTTGAATATCTTGATGAATATCAAGCAATGATGAAGCAAAATAATTTGTGTTTTGATTTAGTTTAAAATTTTTAATAATACTATCTTGATTATTTTTCACTAAAATTTCCTCTAGAAAAACTTCTCCTGGCAAATCTTGTCGTTCTTTTTTACTATTATTTGCATTATAATTAAATTCAATTACATTATTCTCGTACTTTATTTTTTTCAGTACTGGTTCATTCGATGATGTATAAAATAAACAAAATGGATTAATAGTTGGTCCTGATCCATCTGAAGAAATATCATGAGAATAATCAATAGCTTTAATCTCATCTATTTTTTTTGTTCAGAAAAACCAGTTGCGAACATTGTTCTACCAAAAGATTCATACTCATAAGAAATTACTTTTTTATTTTTTGTTAAAATTTGTCCTAATGTATAAGTAGAATTAGACACTTCACCAAATACGGAAGCACAAGTATTATAACTATAACTTGACATAGGATTAGAAAACAAAAATTCATTTCCTTGATCGTCTATAATTGTTATTGTTCCATTTGTTTTTTTTATTTCAATTGGATAATATGGTATCGGTATCCCTCTTAAATTTTGAGAATCTATTATAAACTTACCAGAATAATTCCCTATACTGTAAGAATAGATGTCAGGTTTATATTCTTCTAATGGTTCAGGTGTATTTCCAGATGCATTTTTCGCTTGTTGATAAGATAAATTATTTGCACTTGTTGCATCATTTGGAAAAAATGTCCCTGGATCAAAAATTTTTCTTGTATCAAACTTATCTCTTGCCCCTACAACTTGCATTGTTAATGAAGGTCCTGCATTAAGATTCCATCCTAAACCAACTCTTGAAGCTATTTCATCTACTTTAACACCGGCTGTTGAATAATCTAGTTGTATAGGTATACTTAAGCCGTCTACCTGAATTGTGTAAATAGGGATATTAAAGTTTGCAACCCCTGTATAGCTACCTTCAGGAATGTCAACGAATTTTGCAAAAGCATATGCTTCAGGTGTTTTAGGATATAAATCTATATTATAATTATTACTATTTTCTCCTATTATAGCCTGTCCAAACACACTTCCTGAAGCTAATAATAAAAGTGAAACTACATTTTTCTTCATAATTACTTTTTAATAATTTTAATAGATTCAGTTTGGTTGTCGGTGTTGATTTTTAGAATGTAAACACCAGCTGGATAATTACCTAAAGAAATAGGTGTTGAACGGTATTTCACCTCTTTGGTTTGTAAATGTTGTCCTGTTAAATTGTAAACTTCAATAACCGCTTTTTCAAACTCTTTGTTGATTAAAACATTCACAAAATCACGTGTAGGATTTGGATAAGCTTCGATATAGGTACGTTTTTCTTGCGAAGATTTATCGCCTAATTTTACCAAATAAAAATCGTCTTGCCCTTTTGCTGCACTACCATTATTCGAATTTCCTACCAATAAATACGAACCATCACGCATTGGAATCACTTTTTCTAAATAGCTAAAACTTTCATTTTTTCCAATCTCTTTTTTCCAGCTTTCTTCGAAACGATTATCAAAATAAAAAGCCAGGTATTTGCTCTCTAATTGATTTTGATTTGTAGTACTTTTATGTTTATAACCGATCGTATTTGCAGTGATTAGATAATCATTTTCAAGTGGTAAAACGGAATTAATCTGAATAGAAGATTTAAATTCTTTCGACTTTTCATTCGAAAATGAAAGATTTTCATCTAATTCAACTAGTTTTAATTCGTTTTTTGCTGAATAGCTAAATGCTAAAGTTATTTTATTCTCAGTAGAATTCAACGAAACTAAATTAGATTGTTGATCATTTTCAAGTGTTTTTTCTTGAATAATTTCTCCTTCTTTATTTAATTCAACAAGCCAAACACTACTTAAATAATGACTATCTTGAGATTTTAATTCACCTTTTTTGGAATTTGAAATACCTCCAATTAAATAACCATTCTTTGTTTCAACTATTGTTTTTAAGGCCTCTTCTTGCTCTCCACCAATTGTTTTTTCCCATAAAACAGTTCCTTTTTCATCTAATTTAATGATCCAAAAATCATTGGAACCAAAGTTGTCTTGTGATTTTATGTTTGATTTGGGAGAATCAGAATTTGCACCAATTAAATAACCTTTATCAGTCGTTCTAATTACCGTTAAAGCCTCATCATTGCCTAAACCTCCAATTGTTTTTTGCCATTGAATAGTTCCTGTTGGATCTAATTTTATCATCCAAACATCCATTATACCAATAGCTTTTTCGGTTTTATCACCAGATTTTGAAGAATTGGAAGAACCTACTAGCAGAAAGCCTCCGTCGGGAGTTGTTATTGCTGATTTCAATAAATCGTCTCCATCTCCTCCAAAAGAATTTTGCCATTCTTGATTTCCATTTTCATCCATTTTCCAGATGAAATAGTCTAAACCTCCTTGATTTTTCTTTTGAATATCACCTGTTGCATCAGAAGCAGAACTTCCTAAAATTAAAAAACCATAATCAAGTGTCGGTATTGCATGATAGAGATATTCTGCTTGTTCGCCTCCAAATGTTTTTTCCCACAAAACATCCTGCTGTGCAGAAATTGTAAGCATAGAAAATAGGGAGAAAACTGAGAGTAAAGTTTTTCTCATATATATTAGTGTTAATTAGTAATCGAATATACTACTTTTTTCTGTAAATGATTGATATTTAATAAAAACCCAATATTCATCTAGACCTTTATCTTACAAAGATCCATCAATTATTTTTCAAAAAATTACGGTTTCTCGTAAAAGATAAATCTAAAAATGAGATTGTATTTTACAGAAATGGAAATAAAAAAACTATGAAGAATTTGAGAAAATTAATTGTTTTAGATGTTGCATGGAGCAGATTTTTTTTCCAAATACTGAACTGATTATATTCTATAAACAATGTTATGAAATATAATTATTAAAATTTGTAGTTTTGATAGTGAAATTTAATCACTAATTGGTACATTTTTATGAAAATAAAGCGTTTGAATCAAAGTTATTTAATGTATTCTTTTGTCATTTTTGGACCAATCGTACTATTCGTTATGGTTCCTATAATCATCTTAGCTGATAGAGATTTTACTTTGTTGCTTTGTCTGATTATGTTTTGCATAATTTCTGTATCTCTTATATCTATTTTTGGATACCTTCGTCTAAAAAAGAACATTCATCTATGCAAAGTTATATTAGAAGCTGAAGGGCTTAAGATTGATAATGTTATGTATCACACAGATCAAATAGAATTGATAACAAGTATCGGACTTCGTAATGCAATTAATAAATATTATCTGTACCTTATTGAGATCAAAATGGTGAATGGAAAGTTTTACTATTTTTTAGATAGACCTATGAGTTGGACGTTTAAATCTCCTAGTATACGTTTATTAAAAAAGCATGCCTTGTTATCTTCAAAGGTAAATGATAAACAAATAGATAAAGATGGGTTTTCGAGTTTATACCAATAACCTAGCTTTTTCGAGTTTTAAATACATCTGCCTAATGTCTCAGATTACAATTGATAGTATGCATTAACTTTTTCCGATTGTAAATTCAACTATTCAACAGATAATATACAATTCAATAGTCTATTGAAATAATTTTCACCAATTATTGATATTATTCGATTTTTCTAAAATTTCTTGTATCAGCTTATTAAAATGATTCTCTAAACCAGTTATCGCATCAGGATAATCAACTTCATTCTTCTTATTGTAAATAGAATTTTTGTTTTTGTTCGTTTCGTTCAACACAAGATATTCATAATATCCAGTATTTGAATTCCATTTTCTTGCTTCGAAAGAAGGTCGATTAATTCGTATTTTATCATCTTTAAAGAGCATTGTAATCGAATAAGACAAATCATATTCGATAGTTGATTTACCTATTTGCAAATAATTTGTTTTTTGCTTTACTGCTAACGATTTTGGTTCATATCCATTGATTGTTATACTTTCATTTTCAGCTAAACTCAATACTTCTTTTGGATCTTTGTACATACTCGATAAAGCTGATAATACATTTCTGTATAACTCATTCTTTTTGGTATTGGGTTTATCAATTACAATATAATCTGTCTTGTCTTTGGATGAAACAAATCCATTTGATGTTAAAGTGAAATATTGTGCATAGCTAAATTGTGACAAACAAACAATTGTAAATAAAGTATATAAAGCTTTCATATTTTTTCGTTTAAACACTAATTTAAGAAAAATGCTTCATATTTTGAATGAATAACTAACAATCAATGTGTTAAAATTTATAAATTAAGGATGTATTGTGTCAATAGGTTTTATATAAAAAAAGTTAATAAAGTCTCCTATTATTCTATTTTAATGTTGCACAACTGTTATCCTTACAATGTAGATTTCGTTTTGTTATTTTATTGGTGTGCAAATTTCAAGTAAAAATCCATCAATATCTCGAATATAACTAACTGTTTGTCCCCAAGGTTTTTGAATTGCTTCTTCAGCTATTAATGCACCAAGCTCTATCGCTCTATCAATGACTTTTTGAACATCATCTGTAATCAATGCTAATTCTATTCCAAAGGGTTTTTCTAATTGGGAGCTTTCAATAAATCCGTTTTTTAAATTAGAATTTGCTAAATCTTTCGAAACGAATGAAATTGTAGTTTCTCCTGTAGAAAGTTCGCCATAATCATTTTCGGGTGTTATAAATTTTCTATTAAAACCAAATGCTTTTTCATAAAATTTAATTGATTTTTCTACGTCTGAAACGTATAAGATTGTGTATCCTAACTTTACCATTTTATCTTGTTTAATTTGTTGATTTATGAACTTGCTAAGTTAAAATCCTTTGCTAGTTTAGCAACTATAAAATAGTTCATTTTATTTTTGTTTTCTTCCTAATACAACAACTTTTTCTATCCATTTATTTCTTACTTCTGGTGTAGCTGTTTTTACGACACCAATATACGTTACTCTTACTGGCTTTATTCCACAAAATTCCAATGTTGATTTTTTTAATTGGTTTACACTAGGTCGTCCATACACTAACCAATAATACCAACTAGGTTGGTCAAGTGTAGTAATAATATGAGCAGTTTTACCTTTTAATAATTTGTCCCACCAAACAGAGTTCTCTCGGTATTGAAAAGCAAATCCTGGTAAAAAAAGTCGGTCTATAAACCCTTTAGTAATGGCAGGAAGTCCACCCCACCAAACTGGATGTAGCCAAACCAAATGTTCTGCCCATTTAATTTTTTCCCAAGCCTCAACCAAATCAGGTTCTAATTCTGTTCTTTTTTGATAACCAAATTGGAGATTTGGATTGAATTGTAAATCTGCAATTACAATTTCTTTTACTTCTGCTCCTGTATTTTCTGCACCTTTTTTATATGCTAATGCAATTCCGTTATTGAAGGCATCTTTATTGGGATGCCCATTGATAATTAATATTTTCTTACCCATTTCTTTTTCTATTTAAAGTACAAATATCTTCATTGGATATTTACTTATATAGGACATTTGTCTAAAAAGAAATTTCTCGTCTAATACGACTTAAATGCCTTTGTGAAACTCCTAAATAAGAAGCTAAATATTGAAGTGGAATCTTCTCTATATATTCAGGTTGATTTTTTAGTAAGTCAGAATATCGTTGCGAAGCATTGTTTTTTTGTAGTTGAAATATTCTTTTTTCAAGTTCAATGTACTGTTTCTCTGCCATTAATCTTAAAAATCTCACCCAATTGGGACTTTGATTTGCTAAAACATCAATTATACTTTTAGGAATTGTTATCAATTCCACATTAGTAATAGCTTGAATGTTTTCTTCGGTAGATAGCTCTGTGATAAATGAAGAATATGCTGTCATGAAATTATTCGGAAAAGTAATACAATACGTTATTTCTTCTCCTTTATCAGAAACATAATAGGAACGCAAAGTTCCACTCAAAACAAAAGCAACATCTTTACAAGTCTCTCCTTCCCTAATAAAGTAATCTGCTTTTTTTAAGTTACTCTTTTTTCCTACACTTTTAATTTCTTCAATTTCTTTATCTGTTAAAATATTGATTTTTTTGAGATAGTTTTCTAACATTGACTCTAAGATATTGTCAATTAATAATTATTATAAAAATGAATTCGAGATTGTATCAAACTCATTTTGTTCTTTTACAAAATTATATCAAATTATATTGTCTCACGCAAAAAATAACAAACCAACTTAAATTCATTTTTTCACTTACTTTCTTCGACAATCCTTCGACCGTTGTTCGACTGTTGTTCGACAAAACATACTTTTTCTCGAACCATTGTCGAAGGACACTCGAACAAACCCCGAAGAAATAGACTATTTTGTCTTTCAAAAAAATAGACGACAAAATAAGAGATATACCTTATTGTAAATTAGTAAAAAAATGTGTTTTTCTTCTTCATTAATTCATTTCAAGGATATTATAAATAACATATGTTGCACAATATCAATTTGTAAATATCTTATCCTAGATAAACATTTAGGTTTTATATTTTTTAAAACTAAAATAAATAAACACAGCACTTATAAACATCAATATTGATGCTACTAAAAATGGAGCACTTGAAAATTCAAAAGGTGCATGTTCATGGGTGAAATAATAGAATAAATTAGTCATAACAGGAGGTCCAATAATAGAAGTTACGCTTACTAAACTTGTTAATGCACCTTGTAATTTTCCTTGCTGATCCGAAGGTATACTTTTACTAATTAAAGACGACTACCAAGTCAATAAAAAAGGTTATATAGAAAAGCCCTGGTATGATTCTATTATCAAAAAACAGATTAAAAAACACAACGATAATATGATTATTATGTTAGTTATTAAACTCATCTCCTCTATAATACTATTTTCTTATCTTTATAGAAGAGGCGATTTACTTCTTATTTTGACCGTTTTGAATACTTCTATCCAACGGTAAAATGCTTCTTTCAGATCTGTTTAAAATACAAAACCATTTATTCAAAACGACACTTGTTTAAAATCAGTATTTTAACCTAAAAAATATTGGTAGATAATTTCGATTATATTAAGTATCCTAGAAATCTATAAAATTGATCATCTACAAAACTGCATTATTATTAAATGTATAAAAAAATTCTACTCAGTTTTAATCCAAGTAGAATTTTATACTTACACTCTTTATGCTACAGAGTTTCTGGTTTAACCAAACTAATTTGATTTAGATATTACCAACATCACTTCTTCAACTCTATCAGAAGAAAATATCAAATTATAGCACTCTCAAGTACCCTTTTATCTCTAAAAATTATTTGTTTATCGGTTTGATTATTTTAATTAGTAAATTGTATAATATCCACCATTCTTTTCTCATATTCACCATCCTTCTCTTATATAAATGTCATTGTAATCTAATACTTCTAACAACTTTCCATCTCTATAATGTTCCAATTTTAAACTACCAGAATCTTTAGATAATGAATCACCAACTGATAGTTTTTCCTCACAATTAATAAAAGGACAACCAATTGATTTATTATTACCAGAAATAATCAATCCATTATGTTGTTTTTTGATTCTATATATAGAGTCAATTTTTTCATGAAATTCATCTGAAATAATCATATCCAAAAATATCTCCTTATTTGTTCGTTTATCTGAAAAGGTTATATAACCTATATAGCTAAACAAACCTAATAAAGGCAATAATAATACAGCTAATAATATCCACCATTCCTTTTTCATATGACTTAATTTTTACCGTTTAATAAAAGTTAAATAATCTGAAATTGGATCATTAATTTTCTTACAAAAATTCTCTACATTGCAAATGATAATAGAATCTTTCTTGTACACATACAGTTTTAACTCTCCTTCTTTTTTTATTACTGTATCTCCTTTGTTTGTATATTTTATTACTCCATGAAATTGTCTTGTATAATCTTTATAATTTGACGATTGATTAGTGATAGAATTAACTCCTTCTATCTCGAGTATTGAGGTTTGTTTTTTTATATTGGAAACAATGATGTTACAATAATCTTTTCGTATTTTTTTTTCTCCTTCCTTACAAATCTTATCCATATCTGTACAAGAAAATATGAGTAATAATAACAAAAAAGTATATTTCATATTGGTTTATTTTATCGTTTTATGAAAATTAGATAATCTGAAGTTGGATCATTAATTTTCTTACAAAAATCTTCTACATTACAAATAATAATAGAATCTTTCTTGTACACATACAGTTTTAATTCTCCTTTCTTTTTTACCACTGTATCTCCTTTCTCAGTGTATTTTATTACTCCATGAAATCCTCGTGTATCATCTTTATAATTTGAAGGTTGATTAGTGATAGAATTAACTCCTTCTATCTCGAGTATTGAGGTTTGTTTTTTTATATTGGAAACAATGATGTTACAATGATGTTTTAATCGTATTTCATTATTTTCTCTACAAATTTTATCCATATCTGTACAAGAAAATATGAGTAATAATAACAAAAAAGTATATTTCATATTGGTTTATTTTATCGTTTTATAAAAGTTAGATAATCTGAAGTTGGATCATTAATTTTCTTACAAAAATCCTCTACATTACAAATAATAATAGAATCTTTCTTGTACACATACAGTTTTAATTCTCCTTTCTTTTTTACCACTGTATCTCCTTTCTCAGTGTATTTTATTACTCCATGAAATCCTCTCGAATAATCTATATAGTTTGAAGGTTTATGAGAAACAGGATTTACACCTTCTATCTCAAGTATTAGTGTTTGCTTTTTTATATTGGAAACAATGATGTTACAATAATCTTTTTGTAAATCTTTTTCTCCTTCCTTACAAATTTTATCCATATCTGTACAAGAAAATATGAGTAATAATAACAAAAAAGTATATTTCATATTGGTTTATTTTATCGTTTTATAAAAGTTAGATAATCTGAAGTTGGATCATTAATTTTCTTACAAAAATCTTCTACATTACAAATAATAATAGAATCTTTCTTGTACACATACAGTTTTAACTCTCCTTCCTTTTTTACCACTGTATCTCCTTTCTCTGTATATTCTATTACTCCTTGAAATCCTCGTGTATCATCTTTATAATTTGAAGGTTGATTAGTAATAGAATTAACACCTTCTATCTCGAGTATTAGTGTTTGCTTTTTTATATTGGAAACAATGATGTTACAATGATGTTTTAATCTCATTTCTTGACTCTCTTTGCAAATCTTATCCATATCTGTACAAGAAAATATGAGTAATAATAACAAAAAAGTATATTTCATATTGGTTTATTTTTAAAATTTAACTCTACCATGTACAGTTGTATTTGCTGTAGATCTTTCTACAGAAAATCCTTTAGTTCCATATCCTATAGAATATGTTTTTTCTCCAGTATCTGAATACCCTCTTTCATTAGACGATTGTGAATAGCCTAAATAATAATTCCCTATGTTAGCATCTGTAGATAAGGATGTTCCTTGCATAGCATCTATAACATTTTTAGGAGTTTCATACCTATCAACAAACCCCATACTCGCACTTCTTCCAACTCCAAATGGACTACTTGATATTCCAACTCCAAAAGATCTATTTGTTGCAAAAGCAAATTCTCCATTTCCCATTATTAATGAGCCTGAAAATCCAAAATTAGCCGAAAAAATATTACCAGAGACTCCTACATTGAATACAACAGCATCAGGATTATATGGTAAATATTTGGGGTTGAAATTTCCTCTTGCTCTTTTAGCAAAATCTACTAAACTATTTCCTCCTCCTGTTCCATTAAAAAATTTTCGAGAAGAATGATGAGTCCTTACATTAACATTATATGCTCTAGAGGTCTCACCTGTCAAATAATCTACTGTCTCTTCTGGGACATCTAAATCAGATTGTTCATCAAAAGATGAAGGATTATTCTCTCCAGCAGTTACTGTTACCTTTCTATTCGTCGAAGTAGTTCCTCCATCAGAATAACTTTGATAACTAATCGCCCCAGGATGAGTAGCTAAATCGAACGTAATCCCTCCTACTCCAGAACTTACTTGTGTACTCTCATTACTCCCTTCATTAGTTGCTCCACTAGGATCTGCAAAATACACAGGATTATTATCAAAAGCGTTATAAGGTGATTTATTATAATGAATAACAGGATCCTGTACCATCCAACGGGCAAGAGCAGGATCATACATACGTAAATTCATATCGTACCAATTCATTCCCAAATCTCTCTGGAATTCAGCACTTCGTGCGGTATGTTCGTTAAAAGTTTATTTAAACTTTTTTCTCCATAATCATTATAATGGTAAGCGTAACTTTCGTTACCAGAATAATCCTTACGAACTACACCAATATCAATGAACCTCAAAGCAGGTTATAATAATCCTAATAAATCCAATAGATATGCGCCTCCTAAAAATAATATACAAAACATGACAAGACCTATAAATGCATTGAAGAACTCCTTGTCAATTAAATAAGATTAATTTTTAGTGTTTTTTCAAATTTAATTATCCAATAGATGTCCTATTTCCCAATCTGAAAATGGATTGTACATAAAAAGTAGTTTACCATCACTTTTCTCTACTTCAAAATTTGGATTTTCAAATAAATCAAATATTTTTTCAATAGACATATTTAAAGGTTTATCAACAATCTTGAGCTCACATGGTTTATTTATATTTTGAATTAAAATATTATTTTCATTAACACTTGTTATTTCTTTTATCTTGAATTCATTATTTAATAAAATAGGATTCGAGAATGTTTCTAATTTGCCTCCTCCTTTTATATTAATTAAAGTTTTTTGTTTATCCAAAATTATTTTATCTTCTTTCCTTTTAAAAGAAAATTCATCATAAGAAATTAATCCTATTTTTTGATTGGTTCTATGTGATAAGAGAACTATCCTTAAAAGTTCTTTGTACCCAAATTTTTTATCAAATTTTTTAAATTGATTTTTGGAACCCATTATAATAATAGAATATTCTTTATTTTTTCTAATCTCATAAAAATCAAAATCAGAATTAAAAAACACATCTTTAATTTTAAATTCAATATGGTTTGGTATTGAATCATTGTAAATTTTTAAATAATTCTGTCCATCAACATGGTATGACAAAATAATGAATAAGAATACAACCTTTTTATTTAACCACTTTAACGCCATTCTCATTGATTTGTAAATTTTTAATATTTGTTGATTGACCCTCATTTGATTTGATCCAACCTTTGGATTGATATTTTGGAATTGTTAGATCTCTACCTATATTACCATTTGTTTCTACTTTATTAGAAATAGTACCATATTTTAAGGTAGTTCGATCTCCATTCATAAATACATCTATATTATTTCCTATATTTCTTGATAAGAAATCAGCAATGGTACTACCTCCCCATGCTGCATTACATGATTGAAATACATAATTTTTTCCATTTTCTATATTACTACCTAAACTTATTAGGTTTTCTATATTATTGTTTACAACAATATTACGAATTGTACCATTTTCATAAGCATAAATATCTGAATCAATTACCCAATTATTTAATATACTTTCTTTATCCGAGCTCAAATACACTCTATATTCACCTGTACTAGGTATTGTTCCTCCATGTGTAATAAGTAACAAATTATTAATTTTCAATCCTTTTATAGATTCCAAAGCTTCATCTGTATTATCAACATTATATACATTATAACCTGATTTGCCCCATGACTTTTTATCAAACTCTCCTCCTTCTGTATCTGTATAAGTAAAATTAAGTATTACATTGGTTGTACTTTTTCCTTGTATTGTAGTCTCTATAGCACTTGTCCGAGCAATACTACTATATGGCACTCCAAAAGCCAATTTAGGGTCAGGAGTATCCCCACCTCCTTCTGTATCAGCTCCACTTGGATCTGCAAAATACACAGGATTATTATCAAAAGCGTTATAAGGAGATTTGTTATAATGAATAACAGGATCTTGTACCATCCAACGAGCAAGAGCAGGATCATACATACGTAAATTCATATCGTACCAGTTTATTCCCAAATCACTCTGGAATTCAGTTCTTCATACGGTATGCTCGTTAAAAGTTTATTTAAACTTTTTTTCTCCATAATCATTATAATGGTAAGCGTAACTTTCGCTACCCGAATAACTCATACGTTCTGTACCAATGTCAATAAACCTCAAAGCAGGTTATAATAATCCTAATAAATCCAATAGATATGCGCCTCCTAAAAATAATATACAAAACATGACAAGTCCTATAAATGCATTGTAAATGTCTTGTACAATACGGGTATCTTCATTTGTTTCAGTTAAATCTTCTTTTGTTAAACGTTTATTAAAAAATTTTAAGAAATAATATCTGGTATTTACCCCTAAAAATCGTATCATAAATCTTACTAAAATTATTTCAAATAGTACTTCCATTTTTATTTATTTTTATTTAAGCCATTACCGAGTTTAATTACTGGTACCCTATATAGCTAAATAGACCTTATAGAGGCAATAATAGTACGGCTAATTATCCATCGTTCTTTTTCATTCACCATCCTTCTCTTATATAAATGTCATTGTAATCTAATACTTCTAACAACTTTCCATCTCTGTAGTGCTCCAATTTTAAACTACCAGAATCTTTAGATACTGAATCACCTATCAAAAACTTATGTTCCCAATTTGAATAAATTTTATATTTTTCATCATTTCTTTTTCCTTTAATAATTAATACATTATGATCCCTCTTCTCTTTATAAATGTTATTTATACTATTATGAAAAGTTAAATTTTTAACATTATCTAAATAGATTTGTTTTCTTGTTCTTGTTTCTGTTAAATAATTGAATGTTCCTATTCCTATTATTAATCCCATTGGGAAAAGTATTATTATAATTAATATCCACCATTCTTTTCTCATATTCACCATCCTTCTCTTATATAAATGTCATTGTAATCTAATACTTCTAACAACTTTCCATCTCTATAATGTTCCAATTTTAAACTACCAGAATCTTTAGATAATGAATCACCTATCAAAAACTTATGTTCCCAATTTTGTGGTAAAACTATACGTTCATTCTTAGAAGCCACTGTATATTGATTATGATTTTTTGTTTGATGATAAATTAATTCTATTCGTCCATGAATTATATCTTGTTTAACAAAATCTAAAAACACTTCCTTATTTGTTCGTTTATCTGAAAAGGTTATATAACCTATATAGCTAAACAAACCTAATAAAGGCAATAATAGTACAGCTAATAATATCCACCATTCTTTTTTCATATGACTTAATTTTTTTATCTTAATAAATATGTATGACTGTTTTGGTACATCGCTCCTACTTCAAACTTTCCGCTTGGTCCTATACTTACCGATTTTTGTATATAACCTCTATTAATAGTTGATTCACCAAAGTTTGTAGGATTCATTTTACCACTACCCAATCCTGTTTTTTGAGAATCAATACTTCCTCCATAATTATAACCTACACCAGCAACAGGAGTAGTAAGTCCTAAACTATAAGCAGAACCTTCTCCTTCCATATCTCCTATATTAAATGCATTTCCATTTGTAGTCTCAATAGTTCCAGCATCAAAACCAAAACCACCTCCCCAGCCAATATTCCCATTAAATGAGAAAAAGAAAGCTGATTTACCAAATGTATCTTTTACTCGTCCAAATGTTACTCCAAAGCCTCCCATGAAAGCAAAATTAAAGTTTGCTTCCATAAAACTTCCTTTTCCCCAATTACCCCATATTTGATAAGCTTGTCTTACTCGATCGTTTAGTAACGAATTCAATTCTCCATACTTTTTTATAAAAACCTCAGGTAAATCTATAGATCCTTCAGGAGAATCAGGATAATCAGAATTATTAGAAACTTGTTTACTTAAAATATCTTTAGAACCATCTTTATCATTTGACTTAGAAGTATTTATTGCTCTATTACCACTTGTGGTATCTCCATGTACCGACCAATATTCTATTTTAGATACACCTGCTAATTGTCCTGCTGTTACTCCAAACCCCATCTTAGTATCTGCTATTCCATTTCCTCCATCATTACTATCATTACTCCCTTCATTAGTAGCTCCACTAGGATCTGCAAAATACACAGGATTATTATCAAAAGAATTATATGGTGATTTGGTATAATGAACAACAGGATCCTGTACCATCCAACGGGCAAGAGCAGGATCATACATACGTAAATTCATATCGTACCAATTTATTCCCAAATCACTCTGGAATTCGTTACCGTTATAATGGTAGGCATAACTTTCGTTACCAGAATAATCCATGCGAGCTACACCAATATCAATACCTGGTAATGCAGCAGCTTTGGGATAAGAAATTTCACCATCTTCTAAATCTCCTATAATTTTCCCTCCTTCGTATCCAGAGTGCTGTAAACCATAAGGATAATAATGATTTTCAGCAATTGTTTTCAGCTTATTTTCATTTTCATCCCACGCATAACTAACACGTGTATTTCCTAAATGATCTTTATAATTATAAACGTAACTTAGTTTTTCGGTATTGTCTTTTACAATAACATTTACATATCCCTCAGCAGTTGGAAAAAATTGTAGACTTCCGTTTTTATATTGAAAACCTTCTAAATAGTCTGTTTTTGTTATGGTTTTATTTGTTCCTTGGTTTACTTTAGAAACTTCTTTTCTTATCTTTTTTCCTGTTGCATCGTATACAAATGTTATTGTACTACCATTTAACCAAAGAACTTCTGTTGCTAGATTGAGGTGATTGTATTTTATATCTACAATATCTTTGCTATTATCTTTTTTCAGATTTCCGCTACCATCATATTCATATAAGACACCTGTTTTTGTCGAACTAAAACCAGATGGATGAACAGATAAATCTGTCACATAAGAGAGTTTGTTGGAGTTTGAGATATAGTTATATCGCAAATTATCAATAACAATTGGAGTAGAACCATTTTCTGTATCGCCATTACGCTGCAATGTTGTAATATTTCCATTATTATCATAAGCAATATTCTCATTGTAATAATTTTTTGAAAAAATTCCAATCCCTTTGTAAAAAATAGCATCTGTTAGTTGATTAACCCCATCATAACTGTAATCATAGCTTCTTAATGTATTATCTGAAGAAGATTTCCAAAAAGTTTGACTGATATTTCCATTGTATAAACTTGTAGCTGTTTCTGCTCGCCTTGGTCCATATTTCAATTGATCATAACTTATTTTGAAAGCAAAAAGTTTTGTCGCATCCGATAAAGAAGCATCTACATTGTTAATATCTGTCATCCATCCTCTAATATTGTATTTGTAATCAATATCTTGTAGAGGATTTACTTCTGTGTTTCCTATTTTTTTAGACTTTAATCGGCCTAAATCATCATATGTATTAACAGCTAATGTTTCTATTTTCCCACTATTAATACGGTGCGTATGTTTGGTTAAACGTAATAAAACGTAATAAATCATCATAATCAAAATGTTCTTCAATAATTCTTTCGGAATCTGATGAGTTTGGTTTCTTATGAATCACTTTACTATCAGTCGGTTTATCGACATAGTTCAGTTTAAAGAAACTTTTTGTATAACCATTTTCTGGATAATGAATTTCTGTTGCAACAGAACGTAAATAATCTTGATCATAAAAATTATAGGTTTTATTCCATGTTGTTGTTCCTAATATGTTTACAACACTAGTTGTTCCTAATCCTTTCAGTTTTTTTGAAGACGGATCATTTACAATGGTATGGTAAACACCTGTTGGAAATGTAACTCCTGTATTTTCGTACGTGTCATAATAATTTACAACCAACACCGTCATGTCCTTCTTTGGAAATGCAGAATTGGTATAGTGGATATTGCTTAGCCCATTGTTCTGAAAACTAAGTAACGATTTTTGTTCAAAATTAACCGTAGAAGAATCTAATTCCTCCTGTAAAGTAAGTCGTGTTGCAGATGATGTATGTAATCCAGAATAAACAACTCGTCCGTATTTATCATACTTAATAAAACTCCATTCTTTTCCTTTTTGATTAGCTGACTGTGTATAAACTACCCGATCATTTTTATCATAAACAATCGATTCCCATTGTTTATTAGGTTCCATTTTTTGCACCAAACGATTTCTTGAATCATATCGGTATTGATACCCTAAATTATCTAATAAAGTTGTTGTTATCGTACCTTTTTCGCTTAAAAGTGGTGGCAAAACATAGGCTAGGTTTCCATATACATCATAAATATAATAGGTATTTAAAGCAGTACCATTATTTAGTTTTCGTTCCAATACAACATGACCTTCTTTGTCTATGTATTGTTCTGTTAAATTATTTGTATTCCCATCTGATGATTTCCAATTTTCGTTACGAAGAATATTTTTATACAACATATTTTGAGCATACATAGTTGGAGTAGCTGTTAATGTACTGATGTAAATTTTTTCGTTTGTATTATATGATGTTATTAATTCAAATTTCTTTACGCCATCAGAATTTGAATTTAAAGCATACTCGTAACGAATTTCATGACCTCCAT
The DNA here is from genome assembly GCF_004785645.1 of Empedobacter tilapiae. Lineage (GTDB taxonomy): Bacteria > Bacteroidota > Bacteroidia > Flavobacteriales > Weeksellaceae > Empedobacter > Empedobacter tilapiae. The sequence goes on from NZ_SRPE01000016.1 coordinate 30,255, forward strand.
TCATTTTCCAATTTTCACCAGGAGATGATGTTTTTAACTTTCTTTGGAGAGTACTATTTTCAAATTCTGTTTCAGCATACACATAATTTGCATCTGTACCATATAAATTTAACCCATTGTAATAACTTTTGACAGAAGATTCATTTAGTCCTGTTTGGAACGAAAGAGTAGAAGAAACTGCCATTGGTAAATATTCCTTTGCTTGTCTTCCTAACGAATCGTATTGGGTTAAATTAACCAATGCTTTAAGGCTTGGATTAGATGATTTTGAAATCGTTTGAATTTCTCGTCCTAATCCATCTAAATATTTAATGGTCTGAATTTTCTTCGTACAACTTGCATCCACACAAACCGATTCCATTGTATAGTTTTCTGACTTTGTTTGTGCAAATAAACCAATCGGAAATAAACTAAAAATTAAAATAAACTTTCTCATTTGATTAATTCTTATAGTTATATTCATTTGATTTGATAACTGTTTTCGTACCATTATCATCCTCTTTCATAGCATTCAATAATCGTCCATACGCATCATAATTATAATAAATAGATGTTCCGTTAAGATTAATCATTTGCGTAACGCCTTTCAAAGGTTCATATATATAACCTGTTACCATAGCTGAAGAAGTGCTCGAAATCAAATTTTTCAACTTCGTTGTTAATATTGCATTATCTGCTACATCTTCTATTTCTTTTATTGTTGCTGATGATAAATTAGAAAGTTTTTCTCCTTCTATTTTTGCTACTGGATATGTTCCTTTATACCCCCAAATAACACTTGTTGTAACATCTTTTATTGTATACTGTGTTAAATTTCCATACGTATCATATGCATCAAATGATATTTCTTTATCAGTTGTTGTATTAGTTGTGTTAATAGGATTATTTCCTTTATTAACATAAACAAATTGAGGTAAAACTAAATTTTTAGTAGTGAATTTACCATACGTACTTTTTGTTTCTTCTACCTTAATATTTTTAGTCAGATTAGTCGTCTTCTTTGTAATAGGCGCAGAATGAATATTCATGTCAATTAAATCCGACATATTTACTTCAGCAGGATGATCCAACGGATAAGTTGTTTCCTGAACTATTTTTTCATTTCGACTATTTAACAAACTTACTTTCCAAGGATAAGTATGTTTTGGAGAAGAATTATATTCGTATGTCTCTTCTTTTACTATTTCTTGTCCATTCAATTTTTCTATCGTCGTCTTTTTGGTAGGCCTTATCCAATAGTTTTTAACAGAAAAAGTATCAAATATAAAGGGACGTTGATCTGGTTTAGCTCCATATTTTAATACAATACCTACATCTATAGTCTCTCCTCCATTGTTATTACCCAACCACCCTTTGTTTAATTGTGTACTATAGTCATGTTCATAAATTTCTTTTCTTACCCAATCTCCAGATGCATTAAAATCAATTACTTCTTTCAATTATCCATCCATTGGCCAAAAAAGCTGAATAACATTACGCGGACGATACCCATAATTATTATAATGATCATTATCAAATTTATATTGCTTTTTAAAAGTAATCCCTTCTCCTTTATAAATTTCTTGTACATATTCATACCCAACAGCTTTACCTCTAACTGTAGAAGTCTGCCATCCTGGATTATTAGTGACAGAAAGTTTTTGTAAGTAAGATGTATAAAACGTTACTTCATCTGGTTTAAATGGAATTTCATCATACACAACAGGATCAAAAAATGACTCTCCAAAATTTCTACCCGAAGATTTTCCTGTAATCGGATTTTTATAGGAAAACTCTCTTGTGATAACATTTCCTTTATCATCCTTCGATTTTAAACTTTTTATTCTTAAAGTACCTACAACCCCCGTATCTGAGGATTCTTTTGGTATTTTTTCAATTGTAACAAACTCTGCTTCACATTCATAATTATACATTGTCGCTGGAAGAATTGAAATCCTATAATCTCCATCATTTACATTTGTTGACCAATTACTGTATTTATCTGATTCAAAAATAATCGAATTATTAGCTAAATTTTTAATCTGTATTTTACACCCTCCTACTGCGCTCGGTTCATTTTGTTTACCTATTACTTTAAATGTTCCGCTTATTCTTTTTTCAAAATTTTGGTTTATACTAAAATCATACTGCAAATTAGAATCTGTACTTATATAGCCTGGGTAATCTATTATTTCATAATCATCAGGTAGCGTAAAATCTTTCAAGAACTCATCATTTTCATATTTAATCTCTGTAAATCCTTTCGTAGGGTAAGTAATTCTTTTCAGATTACCGAGTACTCCATAAGTAATATCTACTTCTTTATTTGCTCCAGAAGAACCTATAACAAACCCTTGCAATCCAACTACATTTCGAACAGTAGGAATAGCTGTTGTATTCTCTTTCCCATTATAAACACCCCAATAATCTTGATCGTTTGAAATTCGAGTTGGATTTTTAATTCCTTCGTAGTAATCCAATTTATATATTCCACCTGTATTTTTTTCTTCTACAGAAGTCAAAAATAAGCGGTAGTCAATTCCATTCAGATAGTCTTTATCACTTGAGTATGTTTCAGAAGATTGAATATATTTATAGTTCAATTCATAATTTCGAATAATACTTCCTGAATTATTTTTAACTACAATTGTTTTTAAAATTTTATCTCCTGGTAAGTCTTTTCTTTCGATATCACTTCCACTTAATTTAGAGATATAGGTAAATTCTACAACTCCGTTCGGAAAATTAATACTAGTTAAAATAGACTCTTTATTTTGAGTAGTGTTATAACATGTCTCTGGAGCTAAACCAAATCCTTTAGGTAGTTGACCATTTTCATAAGTTGAAATAGGTTTTGTATGAGATACAGATGTAATATAATGAGAGTTAACATATTCATTGTAAGTATACACAATCTTATTATTGGTTGGAGTAATAATTTCTTTTATTTTATAATTTGGATCATTGTATTCAAATCCAACGCTATTATTACAAGAGTTATAGCTTTTAACCAATTCATCTTTTATGAATGTATGAAGAATCCCTTTGTCATTGTAAATTTTCATATCATCCCATGATCTCTTTATTTTATCTTGATTCATAGGCATAGGAACACCATCAATTCCATTTGCACGAACAATAAAATGCCCACCACTACCTACAATATTATACGAATAAACATCTGGTTGCAAATCTTGCGGTTTGGTGCTTCCTTGCATAATATCTAGAACCTCTCTTGCTAGCTGTTTATCATTCTCATTATGAACAGGATCGAATGTTATGTGATTTATAACAGGCCGAGTTCCTGTTTTAATAAAATCTGGAGTTCCAAAACTTGTTGAGAAAGTGAAGCTCCTATATTTAGACTCCATCCTAAACCTGTTCTTGTAGCTATTTCGCCTACTGTAACACCTTTTGTAGAATAATTTAATTGAATTGGAATTTTTGTACCATTTAAATCTATATCATAAATAGGAATTGTAAAAGTTGCTACACCTGTATAATTCCCTGAAGGAATATCAACAAATTTACTTAGTCCATTTGCTTCAGGAGTTTTAGGAAACATATCTGGTGTTAAAGAAGATGAGTTACTTAACTCAGCTGGATTAGTTTGTGCAAAAATATTTACGCTTAAAAATAAGCATAACAAAGGAATATATATTTTTTTCATGGCTTATTTTTTAATAACTTTGATAGAATGAGATTGCTTATCTACATTAAATTGTATAATGTAAATACCACTTGGGTAATTTCTTAAATCAATTGCTGTTGTACGAGAATTTATTTTAAAATCCTGTAATTTTTGACCTGTAAGATTGTAAACAGAACCTGTAGTTGGTTCTATTCCTTGTTGAATCAATAAGTTGATGTAATCAGAAGTTGGGTTAGGATATAACTCAACTAACTCTCTTTTAATTTCGGAATTTTTATTCCCTAATTTTATTATCCTAAAATCTTGATTGGAAGATGTAGAAGTGTTTTTTGAATTTGAATTCCCAATTAAGATAATAGATTGATCACGCGTCTGAAAAGCAAATTGTAAATCATTATAACCAGATTCTTTCAATTCTTTTCTCCAATTTTCAGCACCATTTATATCCAAACTAAATATTGTATAAAATGAAGTCGGGATGATATTCTGATCTTTTTTGAAACCTTGTTGACTTCCTGCAATTAAAAAATCGTTATTCTCTAATTTAAAAAGACTATTAATTGAGAATTTATTATTTAATTCTTTTCTTATTTCACTATGTATACTACCATTTTTATCAACTTCTAAAATAACCAATTGGCTTTTATCATTTTCATTCGTTGAAATAAGTAAATTTAAATGATCATTTTTTTCGTCTACAGCATGTAGAAAGTCATCCTCTTGTGTTGAAATTATTTTTTTTCTCGATTCAACTTCACCTTTTTTTGTTAAAATAATCATTTCTACATCAAAACCATTGTCTTGTTGTATAGTTGTTTCATCGATTGAATTAGTATTGCCTAAGAGAATAAAACCGTTTTTGGTTTCTTGAATATATTTTACTTCTTCATTTAGATTTCCTCCTATTGTTTTTTCCCAAACGATATTTCCTTTAGAATCTAATTTAATGAGCCAATAATCAAAACCACCAAAACCTATTTCACTTTTATCGAAGCTTTTACCAGAATTCGATTCTCCTGCTAGCAAATAGCCGCCATCGTGAGTTCTGATCACTTGACGTAAAAAATCATTACCAGTACCACCTAATGTTTTTTGCCATTGAATATTTTTTCCAGCATCTAATTTAATGACCCAATAATCGTGAAGCCCTTTAGAATTTTCCGTTTTATCTCGTCCTTTGTCGGAGTCTGAAGATCCTGCTAATAATATTCCTCCATCTGGTGTGGAAACAGCAGCATAAAGAAAATCATTTCCTGAGCCACCAAAAGTGTGTTGCCATTCTTGCTTACCATTCTCATCCAGCTTGGAAATAAAATAATCTAATCCTCCTTCAGATAAATTATCTATATTTTTAGAGAAATTAGAACCTGAACTTCCTAAAAGTATAAAACCGTAATCAGGTGTTGATATAGCATGATATAAGTATTCAGCGTTTTCTCCTCCTATTGATTTTTCCCATAAAACATCTTGTTGAGCAGAAATAATAAGCATAGGAAATAAGGAAAAAATAGAAAGTAAAGTTTTTTTCATATTACTTATTGTTAATTACTTAAATATATAAAAAATAATTAACAATACTATATATGAGATTATTATTATTATTTTTTTTCTACCTCTCTAAAATAAAATAATTTTTAAAATATTATAACAGCTTTTATGTAAAAAAGAAATATAAAGCCTCCAATTAGGAGGCTTTTTATATTCTAGAATAACCATTATGTGAAATAGGTTACTTTAACTGCTATTTGTTTAAAACAAAATGTAAAATAAACCTATTTTTAGCTTAAACATTTAGGTTTTATATTTTTTAAAACTAAAATAAATAAACACAGCACTTATAAACATCAATATTGATGCTACTAAAAATGGAGCACCTGAAAATTCAAAGGGTGCATGTTCATGGGTGAAATAATAGAATAAATTAGTCATAACAGGAGGTCCAATAATAGAAGTTACGCTTACTAAACTTGTTAATGCTCCTTGTAATTCTCCTTGCTTATCCGAAGGTATACTTTTACTAATTAAAGACTGTAAAGAAGGTCCGCAAATTCCTCCTAAAGAATAAGGTATTAAAAAAACAAACATCATCCATCCCTTATTTGCAAAAGCAAATAATAAAAGTCCTAATCCATAAAATAACAATCCTAAGTAAATGCTTTTTTGCTCTCCTAATCTGGGAGCACTCCATCGAATCAACACGCCTTGTACCAACCCTATGCATAACCCTAAGATTCCTAAAGAAATCCCCACTAATCTTTCTGTCCAATTAAATGTATACATCGTAAAGAAATGCCAGATACTCTGAACAGCGTGAAGTCCAATATAAACGAGTACTAAAGCGAATACTAGATTAGAAATTTTAGGATGTTTAAATAAAAATTGAAGCGAACTTATTGGATTTGCACGTTTCCACTCAAACGGTCTTCTTTTACTTTTATCTAAACCCTCAGGAAGCATAAAATATCCATAGAAGAAATTCAGCAGACATAATAGTGCTGCTACATAAAAAGGCACTCTGGCTCCATAATGCCCCAATAAACCTCCTAAAACAGGACCTATTACAAATCCTAAACCAAATGCAACTCCAATTAATCCGAAATTCTTTGTTCTGTTTTCATCCGTTGATATATCAGCAATATAAGCACTTGCTGTAGAAATGCTAGCACCAGTTAGTCCTGCGATAACACGACCTATAAATAACCATTCAATAGAAGGTGCTAGAGCTAATAAAATATAATCGATAGAAAAACCAAAAAGGGAGATTAATAAAATCGGACGTCTACCATATTTATCACTAAGATTACCGACTATAGGTGCAAATACAAATTGTGTAAATGCATAGGCAAAACCAAGCCAACCTCCATATTTTGCTGTTTCACTAATGTCACTATGAATAAGTTCGCTTATCAGTTTCGGAACAACTGGAAGTATGATACCCCAACCTATTATATCTAATAACAGCGTAATAAATATAAACCCAACTGCTGCTTTTTTATCTGTTTTTTTCATAGGATAAAAGTAGTCAGCCTTGCCAAACAGATAATTGACGATTTAATAGGTTTTAAGTACTATTTCTAACGTGTTTTTGGATTAATTTAAAGCATCAACTATCCTACTATATTATTCCTCCTCTCGATATAACTTTGGTGATATACCTGTATTCCGTTTAAAATATCTACAAAATACACTCGTATCTGTAAATTCTAATTCATTGCTAATTTCTTTTATCGATAAGTTTGAAGATTTGAGTAATGTTTTTGCATGCAACACAAGAACATAATCAATCCACTGTAAAGTAGATTTCCCAGTATTTTGTTTTAGAAAAGACGAAAGGTACTGCGTACTTAAATGTAGTTTATCTGCATAAAACTGTACATTTCGTTGCTTGTGTGCATATTTAGAAACTAAAGAATAAAAGTTATCGATAATTTCATGTGTTCGATTCTTTGTTTGATTTTTAAGTGAAGGTACATTCTGATACTTTTCAGTAATCAAATGAATCAAACTCATCACAAGATGTTTGAGCATTTCTGTTTTATGACTACTTTGTTTCTTGTCGTATACTTTTTCAATAAGCTTGATGAGTTCTTCCTGTAAAAGAAGTTCTTCCTGATCCAACCTAATTATCGGCTGCCAACGAATCTGATCATTCATTACAAACTCTCTTAAGATTGGAAATGTTGATATAAAATCTAAAGAAAGACCTATCGTAACTATCTCTGCATCTTCACTTAAAGATTTTGTTTCTATCATAATCTGTGGAGGAACAATGGCTATATCTCCTTCTTGTACTTCATATTCAGAAAAATGAATTTGAGTCTTCATTGAACCTTTTAATACAACACCTATTAACAAACCTTCAAACAGACGACTATGCTTTTTATAATTTTGATTTGCCTTATTGTGTTGATGAAAAACAACAATACCTTCTATTCTACTTGTCGTATCAAGATTATATAAACTATAAACATTGTCAAGCGTTATAAATAAAGCCATATCTACACCTATTTTTTAATATTAGAAGTATCTCACTCCTTTCAATTTCGTCATCAACCTCTATGTCTAACAAATACGATGTTAAGTGAAATCAATTTTACAAGAATAATCTATCGTCAGGTTTAGATTCAATTTCATTTATTGTTTTATTGAAATTATTATTTTGTTTCAGAACTTCAAATATTTTTTCTCTAAATCTAAGTATATTTTTTCCCTTTTCATCAACGTGCAAAGAATCCGACAAACCACCTATGACAATTGAAATATTATTTATTTTTATTGAATTTATTCCTGTATCTGGCATAATCGACAATCCTTCTTTGTTCATAACATATGTTTCAGATTTTATTGTGTCCATGTAATTTTCAAAAAATAGTTTTGCAATTTTATTTTTTTCATTTTTTGTCAAAACAATTGAATCTTTAATTTCGAAATAATCACTTTCAATAACTCCAGAATTAAGATTAAAATTATAGTCTAAGTTTGAAAATTCAATTTCGTAATTATTAAAATTTTCAGAATTAAAAATTCGTTTTTGTTTACTCTCGAATTTATTACATGAAAGTAAAAAACAAATTAAAATTCCAATTAATAGTTTAGATTTCATTTGTATATAGGATTTTTGGATTGGTTGTACTAACGAAAAAAAAGTTTAATTCTTTATCTGAAATATTGAGTTACACAACAGTTACCAATTTTAGCTGTAGCTATAATTTTTCAATGTACTTTTCGTAATCGCTTTTTTCAAGAACTTCTTTTGCTGTCAATTTGTAAATATCTTTCCAAGAATCAGAACCATATTTTTTTACATATTGGGATATAATTCTAAATCCTAACCAATAATTGATTGACTTTGGAGCGTCTGGAAAAAGTTTATGTTTATCATTTCTCAATAAAGGATTGTTTCCCGAAGAATCTGAAAAATATGATTTTGTTTTTATAAATATTTCCTTTTCATTCTTTACATACCAATCCCAATTTTCTTTTGACATATTTTCAACAGCTTCGTATTCTGGAATTTTTTTATCAAAGAAAACGTAAGTAAAATAACAAGCGAATCCCTCATCAATCGTTTGGCTTAAAGCAGAATTTCTATCAATATCATTATTTCTAAATTTTTCATAAACCAAATGATTCAATTCGTGCGGTAGTCCTTTTTCTAATGTATAAATAATGTCTATTGATTTATTATTTAATTCTAATGCAAACTGTTGCGCATCACATCCGCCAAAGCCAATCCCTGTAATTGGTGTAAACAAAATACTTATTTTGGCATTTGGTTGATAAGGAACTAAATGATTGAATCTTTTAAGATTTTTTTTGAATAATTTATTGATATTTATTTTGCTAATTATATTAGCTCGTTCAATATATTCGCTTCTATTTTTGTCCAAAATTGTTTGATTCCATCTAATCATTCCTTCTTCATTATTGAAACGATTTGCATTTTCATCTCCAAAAATTTGAGCATAACAGCTATCCCATATTTTCTTGTGTGGTAGATAAACATTATTCACAATCATTTTAGAATCGAATATATTATCCTTATGAGCAATAATTTGAGATTTAAATAAATTATGAATTATAATATTTTGAACTTTTATACTATCGGAAATTTTAGAGATGTTGTTATAATCAAAATCAATATCTTGAGCTTTTGTATTTGAAAATGAACAGAAAACAAGAATTACTAAAAGTTGGATAAATCCTTTCATTTAAATTTTGACGATTTTTTGTATAGTTGTAGATTAGCTAATTTATAAAAAAAGATTATATGAAAAGTAGTCTTAGATAAAAATGCTTAACTTTATATTATACATCTAGCACTACTTATGATAATGCGATGTTAGCTCCTCCCATAGTTAATTAGTTAGAAAAATAAGTCTTTAATGAATAAAAAATTTTCTTAACATCAGCATTTGGGAAAAATCCTGCACTATTAATACAATTAATTTCTACGATTTTCCATCCAATTTCAGTTAGGCATACATCCATTACAAATGCTTCAGCAACATTAAATTTATTCACCATCTCTTTGGCAAAGTTTATCGCATCGTTTTCTACAGATTCTTCGAAAGGTATATCCTTTAAAATTTTATAATAAACTGCATCTATTATTTCTTTTCCAACAATCCATAATCTTGCTTCTTTAATGATTTCTCTTGGTGTTGAAATTTGTATTAAAGAATTTTCATTTATTAATGGTGTATTTGGATTACTTAAAGTATTTTCAACAAAGGTTTCCCATTTGTTTTTTGTGAAAGTATCTCCTCTAAAGAGTTTTGCAAATTTATATGGTTTAATAAATTTTTCCTCATTAACATTCCAATCCAGTTTCCCTCCAAATTTTCGAATTTCAACTTGATAATTCAAAAGGTTATCTCCAAAATATTTAGAGTTTATCTCAAACAAGTGATTACCACCATAAAACGAACCTGGTTTCCAATGTGTATTTTCTTTTGCCAACATCGCAAGTTTTACAGAGCCGTAAACAAAAACATCATTACGATTTTCTTTAATTTCAAGTTTATTAATTGATGAATTCAAGTCAATTTTTTCAAATGGAATATTTAATTCCTCAAGAATTGGATAAATTCTATCAAAGTCAGGATCTTTATAAATATTAGATTGAATTAAGATATACATACAGTTTTTATATGGTTGCAGCTAATGAAAAACGCATTAGCGCATTAATCGAAGCAAAAAGTTCAATTCACACCGAAACGTAGCCAAAGCCAATTCATTGAATAAATTTAAAGAAAAAAACATATATAATTCGTTATTGGCGATGATAGAATTTATTTGAGGTCATAAACATAAGTTTCTATTTCATTTTCGACTAATGATTCGTTAATTAAGGGTTCAATTTTATCCCAAGTTCCACCTGCAAGTCCGCAACCAATTCTCGGCATATGAACAGTTGCTTTTTTATCAATAGCAAATTGTCCAACTTTTTTAAGCCCCTCCAAAATTGCTTCATAACGAATTGGTGCATTACCATTTTCGTCCTTATTAATTTTATGTTGTCCAATTAAATTAGCCACCCAAAGTTTTTCTTCTACTTGTACAAATTGAACTTGTCCAAGACTAAAATTGTCGTTTGATTTAAACCATTGTCTATATTGTTGTTCAGGCTGTTTCCATCGTTTAGTAATTGCCATTACAAAACCTTTTCCCCAACCACCAATATCATTGCAAACATGAACAATAATTTTATTTCCATTTATATGAGGATTTGTGGCATCGCCAATTATATAATACACTTTTGCCATTGAGATTCAAATTCAGTTTTAATTATAGAAAATTTTTCAAATTCATTAAATATAAGAGGTTGGTCAGCTAGAAAACCAAATTCATCTTCTATAAGTTCGTTGTTGTATTTTAATATTTTACCATTTTCATAAACTTCGATTTGACGAAGTACATCTCCATCTTCATTTGTTTCAAAGTAATAAATACAAGCTCCCCAATTTTCAGAATGTTCAACTCTGTCTTCTTCAAAATATCTTTTGTAATAAAGTTTCTTCATAGGATTTCCGCTAACGGTTCTGGGTTTTACCAAGTGGCAGTCAATCAAAAATAAAAATTTCAGTTTTGCACGAATTTAGTCAATATTCAAAGCTGTTGACTAAATTACAAAAAAAGCTAATGCTCACTGTATTGACGGCATAAAAGTACAAACGTTTAACTTAGATATTACTCCGCTATTTTGCAAAACTACATGTTAACTGTAGTTTCTTTATTTCTTTTCTGTGTCTGGCTCTTGATAAATAATGCCTCCGTTACCGATTACTTTATGATATTTCCCCTTAAAATCTCGTGATTTTACTCCAATTTTTTTAAGAATTTCTTCAGATTTAGATTTTATTTTTAGCCACTTTTCATCTTTTCCAATAAATTCATAATCCCAAATTTCGTTAGGAATTTCCTCCACTTGATTTCTAAAGTTCAAAAGCTCCTTTTTGTATTTAGATTCAATTCTTTGATTTCGAAAAACTGTCTCGAAACAAACAGGTAAAAATGCATAATCCATTTCTTCATACAATTCGGTTAGAGGATCAATCAGAATTGCTTCCATATTATATAATTCGTTAGAATTGTATGTGAAAAGAATTAAAGAGTTAATCAGGTTCGTATAATAGAAATCTACATTCTTATCGTATTCCAATAATTCGCTTTTCATAAGTCTACTTTCGTTTAACTCATTAAAAAACTGTGCTTCTGATTCTATTTTAACTTCATTTTTTTGTTTTGATTTAAAGAAATTGAATTTCATAGACTAAATTTTGTTTGAAATTACAGCTAACGAAAAAGTATTAGCTCCGTTTGGTCGTTCTTGAGCTTTTAAGTTCTTCAAAAGCCCACACTTCGCCAATACTTTTCCAGATTGTCTAAATTTAAAGAAAAAAACAAAATGAAAAGCAGCGGTAAATAAATATTGCAAATCTTTCTATTACACATTTAACCCTACTTCTGATAATACAATGCTATCTATTGCTTTTTTGAAATGTTTCAATTTTATGTCTGATTCCCATCATTAAGATTGCCAAAATTCCAAATACTAAAGTAAGCCAAGGGGTATATTCTACGCCATATTGAACAATGACTAGCCCCCCAATAGTTGTTCCAATTGTAACTCCTAAATTACCAAAAGATGTAGCTAGGCTGTTAGCAAATTCCATTGCTTCGGGAGCGGATGAGATCATGTAAGTTGAAGCATTTAAAAAACTAGGAGAATATAGAAATCCCCAAAGTGCGACAACTGCTATTGTTGCCCAAGTATTTCCTCCCGAAAAATGAAGCAAAATAGGTATAATAAATGTTCCTGACAGAAAAAACAAAGTTGTTTTCTTTACGTTTTTATTCAACATTTTACCTGAAACAAAACTAGCAAGCACTCCAACTATTCCAAATATAAACAACATATAACTGACCATTGTATTATCCATTTCCTTGGTTTTATTCAAGTATTCAGCAAAATAGCTATACATAGAGAACCAAGCAGAAATCATGAAAAAATTCATTGCTGAACTGATGATAAAAGTCGGCTTTTTCAATATTTGAATTTGGCTCCCGTAAGATTTTTTTTCCTTAACAGGCATATTGGGAAGTCCAAAATAAATGAAGCATAAGGCAATAAAACTCACCAAAGCTTGTATCATAAAAGAATATTCCCAAGTCAGCTTACTGGCAATGTAAGTAGCAAAAGGAACAGTAGTAACCATTGCTATGGCAATACCGCTGAAAACTATACTCATCAGCTCGTTTTCATTGGATTTATTCCCTTTTGAAACGGCTACGGATAATGCCATTGCAATATAAACAGGTTGTAAGAAGGCTGGTAATATCCTCACTAACATTAACAACCAAAAAGGTGGCGAAAAAGAAGAAACAACTCCTGTGATAAGGAAAATAAATAAAGTGGTGAACATTATCTTTTTTCGGTCAAAACCTGAAAACAGTAAAGTCATAAACGGTCCTGTCAGTGCAATGACCAATGCAAAAGCACTTAATAAAATTCCTGCTTTGTCTATGCTAATATTATAATATTCTGCTATTTGAGGTAAGATACCAATTACCCCGAATTCTGTTGTAATAATTCCTAAAAAACCAATACAACCAATGTATGCGTATTTCTTCATTTGCTCTATAATTTCTATTTGAGAGGGCAAAAGTATTTTTAAAACGCTAAATTTGCATTGTACGCAGTTAAATGTAGGGTACTAACAAATTTGTAAGTAATGGCAAAAAGAAAAGAAAATTCAACAAACAGTTTCAATGAAAAGCAAATTATGGAATGTGAATTAGCATACGCTGTGTGTAAGATTGGAGGTCGTTGGAAATTATTGATTATGTGCAAATTAGAAAACGGAAAATTACGTTTCAGCGAATTACGAAATCAAATTGACGGAATTACAGAACGAATGCTCACACTCCAATTACGTGAATTGGAGAAAGAAGGTTTAGTAAAGCGTACCGTTTATGCCGAAGTTCCCCCACGAGTTGAATATGAATTGACAGCAATTTCAAAAGAATTAATCCCAATCTGGCGTATGTTAGAACATTGGGGTGCTAAACATAAAGCTATAAATAAAATTCATATTGAGGAGACTGTTGGGTAAAGGTTACATATAAAGAATTGTGACTTGGCGAAGTGCGGGATTGAATTGAGCGAATGTTCAAGTTCAGACCCAAGCGAAGCCAAAGCTGTTCCATTATTTGTAAACTTACGAAAAATACGAATATGGACAGCTTTTGGCGGAATAGAAAACAATAGCGTTCAATCTAACCAAAACCCCGCATTTTGCCAAGCTGATGTTGAACTAAACCTCCGGTAGCTTTCGCTGCGATGATTTCGTACCTTAGTATATTAATATTAAACAATTGATACTATGGTAACTAAAAAAAATCTCCGGAGGAATTAAGAGCGAACAAATACATTAATCGCGCTTGTAGTGAAATTACGGGTTTTTCTGAACTTCTGCAACGTTTTCAGCGAAATATTTCCATTTTAGGCAGAAGCCAGCGTACTTTCGAGAATTATTCTCGGCATGTGGCGGCAATGGCGTTGCATTTTGGAATTCTTCCTACGGAATTAC
>NZ_SRPE01000017.1 GCF_004785645.1 Empedobacter tilapiae
TAAATATTGAATGGACGTTGCTTTTTATCATCCCATTGATCAGCTTTTATTCGAAGAGAAGTTCTGAATGTATATTTTTTATTTTGAGATTGATCAATTAAAGAAAGATGGATATTTTTTAGGTCTCCATTATCAGGCAAGAAAAAATTAAATGTCATTCAATCAGATTTAATAAATTAATAATGAACGAATTTAACAAAAAAAAGTAGTCCTTCCTAGACTACTTTTTATGCAAATATATTCTTTTTTTAAAAACAAAGCAAATTACTGAAAAATACTGTCTTAACTCTCTTTTTAAGCCTTATTTTTTTTAAACAAAGATGTTTTTAATTGCTTATTAAATGAGTAATTAACTAAAAATCACTTTTATAATTTATTGCACTGTAAATCAATACACTGAATAAATAGTCTAGGAAGGACTATTTTTCAAAAACAACCTAACTAATGAAAATTGAAACAAGCATAGAAGTACTTTTTAAAAAGGAGTTATTCCACCTTTTAGTGCTTTTATGTTTTGTTTTTTCAGATTTATTATCAGCACAATCTTTAGTTAATAACCCTAATGTTTTTATCGGTAAAGGAATTACTATTATTGATAATGATACTGTGCTGGAAGAAAAAGAGACTTCTTTTTCCCAAAAATCTTTTAGTATTTATATTACCGAAGGAACCTCTTTTATTGATACGGAGGAAAAAGTTACAGCAAAAGTAACTTATGTAAATCTAAAGAGTACAGAAATTAGCCTTTCTCATAAAAATAACAATCAACGTGTTCAAAAGAATGTAGTAGCTAAAGATACAAAACATGATATTGCTCCAAAATATTCGGCTAAGATTACTAGAACTAATTCTAGTCAAAATATAATTAACATTTTTTCTGCTTCTAAGGCGATAACACTTGTCCCTACAAACAATACGTCAAAAATTTTAGCACCGATAGTAGGTTCAGTTATTTTAAAAAGTCATAAAAAAGAAATATTAAAGATTAAATATTTTTATGCTAATTCAATTAAAAACCTTGAGAAAAAAGATAGGTTAAGTATTCGTCCACCTCCTTCATTTTCTTTCAATCTAATATAAACTTAGCTGTTTCGAATTATGATATTTTTTGAAGCAGTAGATGAAAGTTGAATTAAAATACAAATAATGATAAAAAATATAACTTTTTATAGAAGAAGAAAACGTCTCATCATGATGTTATTGCTTCTTTTAACCAGTTTTTTGCAACAGTCACTAGCACAGAATTTGCTATCAGAGAGCTTTAATTATGCTTCTGGTACATTGTTGACGAATGCAAACTGGACATCTCATGCAACAGGGACACCCTCCATTGTTGTAAGTGATGGAAATCTTTCTCGTTCAGGAACAATAGGAAATAATATAGGAAATAAAATTTCCTTGGCAAGTAGTGGACAAGATGTGCGCCGTGCCTTTACAGCAATACCTACAAGTACAACAGGTCAGGCGGCTTATGCGTCTATGGTGGTAAATGTTTCGGCAGCACAAGCGAGTGGAGATTTCTTTTTCTCTTTAGGATCTTCTACTGCAGCACAGAATGCCCGAATATATATAAAAGCAAATGGGACGGGCTATAGTTTTGGAATAGGAAAAACAGCAGCAGAAGCCGATTATGAAGCCTCTGTAAGATCTTTTGGAGTGAATACTTTTATTGTGCTTAAATATGAAGCTTTTACTGGAACTAATAATGACATTATTAGGTTATATGTAAATCCATCATCAGCTTCAGAGCCTGGAACAGCAGCAATCAGTATTGCTCCTCCAATAGCAGATGTAAGTTCATTATCTGTTGCTTATCTATTTCAGGGTGCTGCTATGAATGCACCTACATTGGAAATAGACGGAATCAATATAGGTAGTACATGGAATAGTGTTACTTCTGCAATATTTGATTATGGGGATGTACCAGTTTCTTATGATACATCAAAAGAAGGAATTTTCATGCCTGCAGCTCATTCACGTATTGCAGGTTTCTCATTAGGAAGTATTCTTCCAGATTTAGAGCTTAAACCATATAGTGTAGCATTGGGAGCTGATAATAATGGAACAAATGGAGATGGAGTAGATGAAGATGCGATTTCTGTTTCAGTAAACCAAATAAGAAAAGGAGTACCTTTTACACTAAATGTTCCTGTTACTAATACAACAGGCACTAAGTATCTTTATGGTTGGATTGACTTTAATAATAATGGTAAATTCGAAGTTGGTGAATTTGCGACAATCTCGTTTTCAGTAGCGGGAGCAAGTACACAAGTGCTTAGTTGGACAGGGCTTCAGACAGGAACTATAGCAACAGGAGCAACAAAGCTTTATATGAGGTTAAGACTTTCTGATAGGGCTTTGGCTGACTATACAACAGTTGCAAGTGGAGGAGCTGATATTGATGAACGAAGCATTGGATTTGGTGCTATCTCAACAACTAGTTCTGCAGATCATGGAACTATTCCTAACGGAGAAGTTGAAGATTACCAAATAGAAGTACTAAATACTTTCGATTATGGTGATGTACCTTCTACTTTTGAAAACGATATTAATGGAGTAGCATTACCAGCGTTGCACGCTCCATTGGCAGGATTTACGATAGGAAATTTATTGGATGTAGAAACTGCACCTGCTTCTGTAATATCACCTAATCAAAATAATATGGCTGGTGATAATTCTATAGGCGATCCCGATGAAGATGGTTTAGCGACATTGGTAAGCGTGAGCCGTGGAGTTGCTTACAGCATTAATGTACCAGTTAATATTCCTTCGGATTTAGCAGGAACGAAATATTTATATGGTTGGCTGGATTTGAATGGAGATGGGCGTTTTCAGGTAGGAGAGGTAGCAACGACAACTTCTACAGGAGTAGGACTAAATTCATTAACTCTTACTTGGAGTGCTACACAGACAACATCTATTCCTGTTGGCACAACGAATATTTACTTAAGATTAAGACTTTCTAATCTAAGTTTACTCGACTTTAACTCAGGAACAAATAGTGCACTAATTGATGAACGAAGCATAGGAAATGGTGCGACATCAACTACTAATTCAGTAAATACACCAATTACCCCTTTTGGAGAAGTAGAGGATTATCAGTTATCGGTTGATCTATACGACTTTGGAGATGTACCAGTTGGATATGAACTGAATAATGCGGGAATTTCTTATCCTGCAAGACAAGTGGCTAGTTCGCTATATACAATAGGTGAAACAATAGATCATGAGCAGACTGCTCAAAGTGTAGCTATTGGAGCTGATAATAATGGAATAAATGGTGATGGACTTGATGAAGATGGTGTGGGAGTACAAACAATTACTAGAGGAGCTCTTTTTAATTTCTTTACTTCAGTATCAGCAAATACAGCATCTAATGTTATTGCATGGATAGATTTTAATAATGATGGTAAATTTCAAGCTAATGAAGCAGCTTATGCATCTACGAATGCTACTTCTAGTGGTTATCAGGCAGTTCCTGCTGGAGAAAGTACGGTCAATTTTTGGTTCAGAGGTTCACAAACTAGTCAAATTCCTACCGGAGTAACAAATGTATATGTAAGAGTTAGACTTACTCAAACTGCTGGAGCTGATAACACGTCGACTACAACTATAGATGAACGCTCTATAGCTGATGGTGTTAGTACAGGTATATATACAATACCAAGCTTTGGAGAGATTGAAGACTATCGATTTCCTGTAGGAAGTGAATTATATGATTTTGGAGATGCACCAGAAAGTTATGAAATGGATAAAGATGGAACAACTCCTATTAACTTTAAACCAGCAAGAAATTTCAGCACGCATACGTTATATTTAGGAAGTTCTTATGACAATGAATCTGGTCCTTCTTCAGTTACTGTGGGAAGTGACAACAATGGTAATAATGGAGATGGTTCTGATGAAGATGGTATAACAAGTCCATTATATATAAGACCAGGTGCAATTAACAATTATAATATAGAAGTTAAAAATTATACAGGAGCTAATGCTACTTTAGTTGTTTGGATAGATTTTAACAATAACGGAAGATTTGAGGCAACTGAATCTTATTCCTATACAGCAACTCCAGGTGCCTACCTTGCATCTATTCCTTTTACAGCTGCACAAACTGGAATTATTCCATCAAATACAAAGAAAGTGTATATGAGAGCTAGACTTATGCAAGCGGAAGGAGGAGTTACTCTAGGTGATCAAACGACTGGGACGAATGCAACGGTAGTAGACGAACGTGCTATTGGAGATGGATTGGTAACAGGAACGTATGGTGTTGTAGCGCTTGGAGAGGTAGAGGATTATCAGCTGACAGTTATTCGTGATTATGGGGATGTACCAGTTTCTTATGAGAATGGAAACCCTGCGTTTCAGGTGAATAGTTCTATACCAGATCTTTATTTAGGTGCATCAATTGATTATGAGTTGGAACCTAGCAATGTTGCTGCAGGAGCGGATAACAACGGGATCAATGGAGATGGAGAAGATGAAGATGCTGTTTCAACTCCTATGATGGTAGTGGATGGTACTCCATTTACAATCAGTGTTCCTGTAAATACAACAGTAAGTGGAACAAAATATTTATACGGATGGATTGACTTTAATGGAGATGGTGTTTTCAACGGTAATGAGGCTGTTGTTGTTAGTGGATCAGTAACGGCAGGTACTCCAAGTCATTTTGTATTGACATGGAACAATACTTTTGCACCTTCTGTTTTGGCTGAAGGAAAAGTATATGCAAGGTTAAGATTATCCGCTCTTTCGCTTAGCAATTCAAATAGTGGAAATGCAACTCTGATTGATACACGAAGCTATGGAGGTAGCAATGCTTCTGGTGAAGTAGAAGACTATCAGTTTGATGTAATAGCTGAAGGATATGATTATGGAGACGCTCCTGCTGAATATGCAAGAAATAGGGAAGGCGCTACATCTATATACCCAAGACAGGTCTTGTCTTCTGTATTGAGATTAGGTGCTACAATAGATACTGAGCCATCAGCACATACTGTTCCTATGGGAGCAGATAACAATGGTGTGAATGGTGATGGATTGGATGAAGATGGTATTACTACACTTTTACCTATCTATAAAGGAATTGCTTATAGTACAGACGTTAGTGTATTTAATAATAGTGGTTCAGCTAAAACTCTTTATGGTTGGATTGATCTTAATAACAACGGGTATTTTGAAGCAACAGAAATGGCTAGTGTTTCAATTCCTAATTCGCCAGTTCAGCAGACTGCAAAATTATCTTGGACAAATACATTGACCAATAATATACCAACTGGGACGAATCAATTGTACATGCGTCTTCGTATTTCAGGACAAGCACTTGCTGATTATACAGTAGGAGGAGCACTAGGTCTTCTTCTCGATGAACGCTCAATAGGAGATGGTCTTATTTCTGGAACTTATAGTACATCAGCCATAGGGGAAGTAGAAGATTACAGATTAACTGTTTCTACAGAATATGATTACGGTGATACACCAGATTCATATGATACTAGTAGAAATAATATTGTAGCGCCAGCACGACAAGCGGTAAGTAATAGACTGTATATTGGTAATACTCCTCCAGATTATGAAGCGGCTAAACATACATCATTAGATGCTTTGGGTGATGATATTTCTGGACAAGATGATGAAGATGGTGTAGAGATTACTCCTATTTATGGAAATGGTGGTTATGGGTATACAGCACGTGTACAAGTAACTAATAATACAGGAGCTTCAAAAACCTTATATGGTTGGATTGATTTTAATAATAACGGACGTTACGAATCTAGTGAAATTGCAACAATAAATGTAGCAAATGCAACTAATAACGGTTATGTGACGCTTGCATGGACAAATGCGCAATCTGTTGTTAGTGGTAATCCTACACAATTATATATGCGTTTACGTTTATCTGAAGGAACTTTAACTGATTTTACAACTGGTACACCAGGGCTTTTGGTAGATGAACGTGCTTTAGCTGATGGAATAAATACTGGTGAGTATGCAGCGACACCTGTTATTTATAACGGAGAAATAGAAGATCATAGGATTCCAATTACAACACAGTTTGATTTTGGTGATGCTCCAGCTGTCTATGAAAAAAATTCAATAGGAACGAGTGTTCCAGCACGTCATAGACACACCCCCGATCTTTTGATGGGTGATACTGTAGATATTGAAAGTGATCCGAATAGTGTAGCTTTTGGATCTGATAACAATGGTGTGAATGGCGATGGATTGGATGAAGATGGTATAGTTACTCCATTACCAATATTACTTTCTGGAACAGATTATGGTGTTGGTATAAAAGTAAAGAATAACCTTACTACAGCAGCGACATTGCATGCTTGGTTAGATTTAGATGCCAATGGAAGATTCACATCAAACGAACATATATCTGTAGCGATTCCTGCAAATTCTGGAGATTATGCTACAAGATTAGTTTGGCCTATAGCGAATTATACAGGAACGACTAATTACACTTATATGAGAGTGCGTATTACAAGTGCAACATTGGTAGACAATGCAGCTTCCACAAATGTGGATGAACGTTCAATAGGTGATGGAGCGAATACTGGGGAATATGGTGTACTTATAAACGGAGAGGTAGAAGATTATATTTTACCAGCTCAACCAACAGATTCTTCTATCATTCCATGTGATAATAATGATGATGATCGTTTAGGAAAGATGGATCCTTTGCAAGCTCTTTTCCATGCAAGTATTGCCAAGTTAGCAAGTGGAGATTATGTTGTGTTCGGGAATTCAGCACATGGAAGTGGAGCAAACCAAATGACTCCTATAAAAGTAGAATCAGGAAGTAATGGATTCGACTTTTTAGGAACGCCATTAATGGTGACAGGTGTATCTTCTTCCACAAGTTATCATCAGTACATGCTTCTATCTTCTGCAGGATTATATGTATGGGGACAATCCAACGGTGTTTTTTCTGGTACAGGCTTCCGACAAGTAGCATTACCTGAAGGTATAGGAGCTGCTCATATCCAAATGATAGACGCAGGTCGAAATTCATCAGTAGGATCATTAATGTTATTAACTAAGACAGGTGAAGTGTGGACCTATTCTAATACAATAGGACATGCAATTCAAGGAAATGGGAATGTTCCTGTTCCAGGATGGCATCAAGTAATGTTAGAGAACAACACTCCTCTTACAGGAATGAAAGATATCAGAACTTCGGGTGCATCAGCAATTGCTACAGATGGTAATAACTTCTATACTTGGGGTGCTAATGTATTTTTAGGAGATGGATTAGTTGCTTCTAATAAAAATTTTGCAACTAAAATGATTGTTCCAAAAGGAATTACATTTCCTATAAAACAACAAGATATTAATAACCAAGTTTTAACATCTTATTATGTAAGAGACAACGAAGGAAAAGTATTTGTACTTGGAGCAAACGAAGAAGGTCAATTAGGATTGGGTAATACAACTACCCAAACCAAATGGAGCATGGTTAGATTTATTAATGAAGAACCAGAAGCAGTAGGAAATCAGGATGATGTTACAAAAGAAATAGGAACTGTAAAATGGATTTCTGCAAACAATCATGACAGTTATGGTCCTCTATTTAGTTTAATTACTGAAGATAAAAGGATTTATAGTACAGGATCGAATGATGGAAGTAAAAAAGGAGTAGTATCTCCTACATCTGCTTATATGTTAACTGCAAATACGACGAATAGCGGAACTCAAATGCTGAAAGGAAAGATGATGTATGTAGAAGCAGGAGGGCATATCTCTATTGTAGTTAGAGAAAGAAGTGACCGTTATGGTTATGTAGGACACACAGTTGATGGAAGTGATGGATGTGGTGGTTGTACGAATAGCCCTATAGAGTATGACTTTTCAAATGTTCCTTCGGTAGGACCTATTTGTGGAAATGTAGCATTTGATTATGGAGATTTGGATAACCGTTATAATCTAGGTGATATGGCAAGCCATGAAATCAAGTATAGCCAGATAGATAACCCATTGAAACTAGGAGCTATTGCAGCAGATAGTGAAGATGGACCTCAGTTTACTGTTACAGGAAATGGTAACGATGCAATGGGAGATGATAATGATGAATTAGGAGATGATGAAGATGCGTTTCCTGCGTTCCCAAGTACTCCACTACCTCAGAAAGTAATAGGGTCGTCTTATAAATTAGAAGTTCCGTTGACAAATAATACAGGAGAAGAAGCTTATTTATATGGTTTCATCGACTGGAATAACAACGGTTTTTTTGAACATGGAGAAGCTGTAGTACAAAAGGTTACTTCTTCGGCATCTCAGCAAATAATAACACTTACATGGGCAGATGATCCATCGGTTTGTGGTGTTAGTATGAGGAGTTTTGTGCGTTTACGTTTAACGACAGAACTGTTTGCTGACGATTTAAGTACTCTTGAGGACGAACGTAGCTTCTTAGCAGCTCCTAATGGAGAAGTAGAAGACTACTATGTGGATTGGAATGCAGAAGAATGTTTTTGCTATAAACCAGGTGCTACGACAGGAGGACTGACATTAGATAGTAATGTAGGAATATCTTCTTTAAACAGAGGTGCAGGTATGCAGGATTCTGATAGTTGGCCAATGGTTAGAAAAGGAGCATGGTTGGTACTTGAATCTAAAACAAAAGGTTTTGTTCCGAATAGAGTAGCCTTTGAGGATCAAGATAATAATGCAGCAACTCCTGATGTACCAGTAGGTATTCCTGCTAGTGATTTTGTAGAAGGAATGATGGTATATGATACAATTAATAATTGTATGAAAATATATACATCTGTAGATGATGGAAATACATTCGGATGGTATTGTATTTCAAAACAGGCTTGTCCTGAGTAAAATAAGATAATCTGCTCCTCTTCACAGAGGAGCGGAAAATCTTTTAAAAAATTAAATGATCAATTAAGAATAATTGAAATATGAAAAAAATAATTACAACAACATTCTTTTTTCATTTGCTATCTTTTACATTACAAGCACAAGTGGCAATAGGAAAAGAAAATGTAAGTAACAATTCTGTGTCATTAGAGTTTGGTGATTCAGAAAACAGAGGATTAGTTCTTCCTTATATTGAAGATGCAAGCAAGATTTCTGAAAATGGGACAATTATCTATGATACATCTGATTTCAAAGTCAAATATTTGAAAAAAGGTAATTGGGTTGATTTAAGTGTAAATGAAAACGGAGACGAAGATCTAACTATTCAAGGGATTGGAAAAATAGAGCAGACTACTGCAAAAGTGGCTGTAGGACAGAATGGCGATTCCGATACAAAAGAAGGAATTTTAGTGTTGACAGATACAAATAGATCTATGGTTTTGCCAAAAGTAGAAAGTCCTCACTTAAATATAATTAATCCAAGTGCA
Source organism: Empedobacter tilapiae (assembly GCF_004785645.1). Lineage (GTDB taxonomy): Bacteria > Bacteroidota > Bacteroidia > Flavobacteriales > Weeksellaceae > Empedobacter > Empedobacter tilapiae. Next base: position 9,369 of record NZ_SRPE01000017.1, read on the forward strand.
GGTATGATTGTATATGACACAAAAGCAAGGCAGCTTGCTGTGTATAATGGAACTGTATGGACTTTCTGGAAACCATAATTGATTATAGAGGTATCGGTGTGAAAAATAATACCGATGACTTATTTTAAAAAATTATCAAAAAAAATAAAAAATGAAACAAATATTTGAACGATTTAAGCTATCCTTACTTTTCTTAGTTCTCTTTTTTAACAGCCTTTATTCTCAAGTATATAATGAAGGAATTGTAGATGAAAATACAGTTTATACTTTTGAGGGTGAAGACTATAATGAAACAGAGTTCAAAAAGGAAATGATATTTTCTGAAATAAAAATTAATGGATCTGACACTGAAGGAAATGTATTAAATAATAATAAGATAACTGTTGGAAAAGAAGGAATATATCGTATAACATTACTTTCTAATTTACCACAAGAAGAAGTAAAGGAAATGAGTTATGTTATAAATCTCAATAGTAAAGAAGCATTTCAAGCAAAACCTCTTGATAAGAGTGGAAAGTATTATTTTCAGATACAATTAAAAAAAGGAGATTCATTGAGTTTTGATGTAATAAAAGGTATTGAAACAGGTAAAAAAGGCATTCGTAATAGACTTGAAATGCAATTCTTAGATCCTGATTTAATTAAGTTTATAGATAATCATTAATAGTGCTTCAATGAGTAATTACAAAGAAATACATGTAGGTACTTTAATTAATCAAGCTGTTACAGATGAAGGGGTGGAAACACCCCGTATCTGTAACTTTTTCCAATGCTCAGAAGAGGAGATAAAACAAATGTATCAATCAAAAAGTTTAGATTCAGAAATTCTGTTGAAGTGGAGTAAACTATTGGAATATGATTTTTTTAGAATTTACAGTCAACATTTAATTTTATATGCTCCAGTATCAGCAAAGAATAAAGAGCACAAAACAATAAACCAATTATCACTTCCTCGATTCCGTAAGAATATTTATACAAAAGAAATTATAGATTTTATTTTAGAACAACTTCATTCTGGAGAAATGACTAAAAATGAAATTGTAGAAAGATATAGGATACCTAAAACGACTCTTTACAAATGGTTAAGTAAACATAAAAACTCATAAAGTTAACCATTGACCTAAATAAATAGTTATATCCTACCTACATATTTTATAGTAATACATTCTAAAATAAACTATGAAAAATTAAAACCGAGATTATCAGTTTGTAGATGAATATTTTACTCAGATTAGACCTTATATTATTGAAAGAATTTGGTTAAGGAATCAGAATAAAAATATTATATATTGAATTAACAATAGACACCACTTTACCTAAAAAACTATGAATTCTAAAAAAAATATATCACCTGATTATCGACAGATATATGAAGATATTTTAAATAAAAAGTTTCCCCATAAAAGAAAAAACTGTAGCAGTATCCTAAAAAAAACAATTATTTCTGGAATAGATATTATTGAACTGAATAAAAAAATATTTGGAGTCACTAAGGAAACAGAATCTTTTAATCAAAAGTATCGTTCATATAATAAAAAAGATATTTTGCTTATTTTGGATTACCAAAAGCAACATAAATTAACAAATTCACAGCTAGCAAATCATTTTAAATTAAGTCGAAATACGGTAGCGAAATGGAAGAAGATTTTTATATGAAAATTATTTAAATAATGTATTTATTAACTTTACATAATTATATCATATAATTTTTTTTACAAATTACATTGTTGTAAAATCAGACATAAATTTATAAAAGAGCTTCTTTAAAAAAAAAAGAAAAAGGTGTCAATAGACACCTTTTATTATAAGATAAAATCTGAATTTATATAATCTAAAACAGTTTCTTTGTAAGTAAAGTATTTATAAAAAATCCAGTACCTTGCCAGTTACTATTTGATCCTCCATCGGTTCCAATTAAATCTACTCTAGCAACGGTTAGTGTTAATCGGGTTTTTCCACCAACTTCTGAAAATCCACCAAAAGAAACTGTAAATACATCAGGAAAACTCGTTGTGTTTCCTGCTGTCAAAATTGGATGTAAATTATTAATATCAAAAGCTGTTCCTTGATATTCATAAACTATCGTCATTTTACTCGGTCTAATAGATGTATTTGCATTTAAAGCTTGGGAAGATGAAGTTGATGAGATAACCCACCAAGCATCGGTTCCAGTTCCAGAATCATAAGTTGTTGAATTATGATTTGAAATATTTGCCGAGAAATGAGGGATTTTTAAAGTTGTTCCATAAATACTTACGTTTGGAGTGTAAGGTTGTGCAATATACGATAAGTCCCATGTAGCAGAGGTAGAGGCTGTATTTGTGTTATTTACAACTTCTACATAACAACCAGCTTCTATTATAAAGCTCGTAACAGGTACACTTGTCGCTCTTATCGTGTTTGACCCTGAAGCTCTAACTGTTACTCGTTTAGTTGTTGCATTTTTAATTCTGTAAATGCGACCGTTAAAACTACTTGTTCCTGTTCCAATAACAGGTAACGTTATTGTTGCATCATTAGTTCCATTATAGGTGGTATAGTAATCATTAATACCTAAGGTAACACTTGATGAGATTTCTCTAAAAGCAGTTTGTAATGAACCTCTTACATCTAAAGTACTATTAGGAACAGATGTACCAACACCTACCTGTGCACTCATGAACGAACTTAACAATAAGGTTACAAATAATAAATAATTCTTTTTCATACAATATGGATTCGTTATTTTCTACAAAATTAGAGTTTTTGATTGAATTTTTTTTATTTAGGCTAATATATTTGTTTCTAATATGTTATTTATTTAAAAATAAGTAGTAATTCTCTCTCTCATAGAGTACAATTTTTAATTGAAAAAAGATAACATATAACTATTTCATGTAATGAAATGTTAGAATCTGTTATTATCCGATTTATATTTTTAAGACAATAAAGTAATTTCTATTCGTTTATAGAAAGTGTATAGTAGCAGCTTAATTAAAATATTTGTAAAAAGAATTAAGATATATTATTTTAATAATACAACTTGATATGATTTTGTAAAATAATAAAAGGCGGATTTTTAATCCACCTTATTATATTGTTAATAAAATGATTATGATTGATAATACAGCTGAAGCAAAGTATATAATTAAGCTTTTATTTTGCTAATAAATCTTTGATAGTTAGAAGAACTAATATTATATATTATAAGAAAATTTCACTTAAATATTAGCGTTAACTTATTAAATTTTAAATAATTATATAGAATACTCTAATAATAAGCTAATTAAAAGGAAATGCCATAATAGATGTTTCTCCCCATGTACCTCCTAATTGATCCCAAACTGAATTAAGAGGGAAATTTCCAATATTTTCAGCCCCATTCGTTACCAAATAATACTTTTTTGCTTCAGAAGAAGAGTTCTTTATGATTGTGGCTCCTTTAGCAATTCCGTAATCTAATAAATAATCTCCTCCAAAAGTTTTACCAAATAAGACATCTTGCGATAATGTATATATTCCATTTGTATTCTCAGCCCAAGAAAACTTAACATATACACCAGAAGATGGACTTGCTGAGTTGAAAGCTCTTAATAATAAATTTGATCGAACCATCCATTCTCCAGGTTCTAGAATGATATAACGACCAGTATAATTGAGTGTTGTAGTAAAAATTAATCCACTGTAAGAACCTTCAATTTGTGATACAATTACTGAGCTTCTTTTTCTCCATTTAGTATCACCATTTATATTTGTTACGAGTCTATAATATTCTCCTTCAGAACCATCTTTCAGTCTGAAACCAGAATTAATATTATTACTTTTAATGTCAACGAGCGTACTAGGATTTTCAACACCTATTCCTAGATTTGCATTTTCCGTTATTTTTACATCATTACTGATTGCACTTATATTAGGTGTAGAAGATTTATTATCAGCTTTACCATCGACCATAAAAATGCCCGTAGGATATTCTGTATTTATTCCTACTTGAGAATAGGAATAAGAAAATAGAAATAATAAAAATATTTTTTTCATCAGTATTGTTTAATTTGCAGGATAAGCGATTATAGAGTTTTCAGCCCATGAAGAGCTCCCAAGGTTATTCCATACTCCGACATAATTACCTGTTATAGTAGGAATATTATTAAAAAGATAGTACGTTTTATTTGAAGATGTACTGTTGTTGATGAGAGTTGTTCCACTTGATAGACCAAATGAACTAATTAATGTTCCAGAGTTTAAATTTCCAGTTCCACCACTATAAGTATAATTTGGTTGTGTACTACTCCATGCTAATCTTACCCAAATTCCTTGTCCAGAAACAGGATTTGGATTAGCTGCTAATATAATGTTTGTAAATATTAACCACCTTCCAGGAGGTAAGGTAATAGAAGTTCCTGTGTATGAAATATTTTCTACTGGCGTAGATATTCCTGTTGACGACCAATTTGCTAATATAGGTTTTTGAGTAGCTTTCCAACTACCATTCCCATTAGCATCAGAAGTTAAGACGTAACCTTCTCCTTGAGAACCATCATTTAATTTAAATGATGGAGACGAAATAGAAATAATTTCTAATTTTTTTGTTGGATTTGTGGTACCTATACCTACATTACCTTCGCTAGTAATAACAAAGTCATTTAATTGTTGTTCTTTTGTAGGAGCTCCTTCTAAATTATTATCTTTTTTACCATCTACATTAAATACTCCTTGAGGGTTTTTTGTATTTATACCAACTTGAGAAAGTAAGAAAGTGTTAAATGACAAAGCAATTAGAATAGCTATTGTTTCTTTTTTCATAGATTGATTGATTGATTTATTGATTGATTTATTTATTGATTTATTTATTTATTTATTTAGATTTATAGTATTTTATACGATATTTTTTATATTCTAAATTATAGAAGTATATGAATTTTTATTTATGACTTAGACTTATATTTCATACCTTTTTTTGGAGTAGGCCACTTCTGATTATGTCCGTAATTATATTGTAATGCGTTGTTTATCATTTCTTGAATTCTCTTTCCGCTATGAATCCCTACAATGTAAAGCGCTACATCTATTCCTGAAGTTATTCCAGATGAGGTGATTATTTTTCCTTCATCAACAAATCTAACATCTCTAATGAGTTTAACTTCTGGAAATTTTTCACTAAAATCATGAGCTACAAAATAATGGGTTGTTGCCATTTTATTGTTTAGAATGTTGCTATAGGCGAGCAAATAAGATGCTGTACATATAGATACTATTTTAGAATAAGGATTATTATTTTCTTTTTTTATAAAATCAATTAATGAATGATTATTTTTTAACTCTTCTATAACTTTCATATTTGCACCAGGTATTATGAGATAATCAGCAGGAGGAAAATTATTTAATGTATAATCTGTAGTTACTTTTATCAAACCATTTTCGGTTGATATATTTTTAGAATCAAATCCTATTGTATAAATATTGTATTTTCCATGTGTTAGATTTTTAGCTTTACTAAAAACTTCGATAGGACCTGAAAAATCTTGTAACACAACATTATTGTATAAAAGAACAGCAATGTTTATAGTATCGTTTTTTAAATTAGTAGATGAATAATTTTTATTTTCTTGCGCATTTAAACTAAAATGAATAAGAAAAATTAAGATTGAATATTTCATATAGGTTTGTTAGTACATTTACTGAACGAGCAATTTTTTATGCTAGTAATTTTTCACAAATGTATACCCGAAATTGTAGTCAAACATTCCAATGAATGTCTGTATTATATAATTTATACAATAAAATAATTGTATTAATGTACTTATTGTTAGTTTTTTAAGTTTTAGAATATGAGAATTTATTTTGAAATACAGATTCAAATTAATAAATCAGAATAATGGAGTTATTTCTATAATTTTAATAGAATGGTTAGTTTTTGTAAAAAGAAAATATCGTTTATGAACGATTATAGATACTGTAATAGATTTAAATTTTATGAAATGATAAAAGAGTAAAGTATTTTAATAATCATAAAGCTGAATGAAGTAAATTATCGAATAGTTTAATTCAGTTTATGTTTATTAGATAATTCATGAATGAATTGAGAAGGAGAAATATTCACGACTTTCTTAAAAATTTGAGTAAAACGACTATGCGATGAAAAGCCAGACATATCAGCTAAATAACTAATTTTATAATTTAAATATTCTGGATTGTTGTATAATTTTTCTACAATATATTTTATTCTCAAATCATTGAGATAATCATTGAAATTTTTTTGTCTATACTCTTTTATAATATAATTAGCATATTTTGAATTTGTCTCTAGAAGAGAAATAAAGTTAGAAAATGTGAAATTTTTAGAAGTATAAGCTGTCCCTTTTTCAAATAATTGGAGTTTTATTAATAATTCCTTTTCAGTTTTGACAGACATTATTCTTGAAGTATGAGAAACATTTTTCTTAATGACTTCTTGTGGGAGATCTATATCTTTTTCTTCACTTTCATTTTGGAGAGTTGAAATTATTTCTTCAAATCTTCTTTCTATTCTTTTCTTATTTCTTCTATGCATTATTAAAAGAAAGAAAATTAAAAAGAGAAGCAAAGAAGTAAAAATAATTAATTTACTGAATTTAGTATTTATAGCATGGTTCTCTCTTTTATTTTTATCAAACTCAGAAATATAATATTTACCTGATTCATTTAATTTACCCTGATTAGTTTGTTTTACAATATCTAAATTTTTTTGTCTCTCAGCTTTACTATCAATTCCGTAATGAAGCTTTTCTTCGCTAACTTTTGCAATTGTAGCAGGGTATTTTCTTTCATTTGCTAGATATAAAGATTCATCAAACCATTTATTTGCTTCTATAGTTTGTCCATTTTCTGCATAAATCATACCTTTTACTAAATATTGTAAATCGAGTAGATAATGATCTTCTTTAGGTACACCTTTAACTAATGCAGGCACTTGATCGAAATAAAATTTAGCTTCTTTCAATTTGTTATCTTTTAAATAAACATAACTCAATTGTATATAAGCTAAGCCTAATTCAAATCTATTTGTATCAGGATAATTTGATTTTAGCAATTTTTCAACAAAATCAGTAATCATCTTTCTATAAATTACAGCATTAGAATAATCTCTTCTTTTTTCAAAGTATAGAGCTCTTGTTTGCATCATAGAAAATTCAATGGAAGGATCTTGTATTCTTTTTGAAATTTTCAGCAGTTTATCCCAAGTCTCATTGGCTTCTGTATTCAAATCTAACTCTTGATAATTTAATAGCAGAAAAAAATTAATATTAAAATAATCGTAAGTTAAATCACATTTATTTACAAGATCATTTGCTTTTTTAAGATATTGGATCGATTCAGAATACTGCATACTTTTGCACTTCGCATCACCCATTCTTAGAAACGATTTCATTCTTTCGAAATCGTTTCTAGAAATTCTTAACATTTCCTTTCCGATTAAAAATGAATCTTCAGCACCTTTATCTTTTTTCTTGCTTAAAAAATCAATTTCTTTACTTATACTTTTATTACTTTGAGAATTAACGAAAGTACATATGAAAAAAAGGAAGATGCACTGAAATTTAAACATTGGTACTTTAATCTTAAATATTTTTCCGAAAATAATCAAATATTGGACGTTTGTAGTATTTTTTCTCAATACTTTTATAAAAATGATAATCTTTTTTGTATCTAATTTTCTTTCTGAGCTTGTTTAAGTATTAGATCATAATTAACGTATAAAGTTTTTTGAATAAAATTGTTCGTATTAAAGTGTAAAAATTTACTTTCAAGTTTATGTATTTATTTCAAGTTTGATATTATTGAAATTAAAACCTAGGAATACGGTTTAGATAAAATATTGAAATTATTTTGAAGTTTTAAGACTTGACTTGTTAGTACAAAATGTTTTCTTTTTTGTTATAAGATTCACGAATCCGTGCTTCCATTTTCTGAAGTTCTTTTTGATAATTGAAGTATTGATTTTCATTTTCTTCTAATTCTTCAATCATTTCAAATTGGAATTGATCTTCACCTAATCTGTTCCAATCAGCTTGAAGTTCGGCATTTTCAAATTGTCCCATTTTCAAAATGAACTTGGTTTTGTTTTCCCAAGCTTCTGCGTTTATTGTTGATTTTATAAAAGTTTTATTTGTTTCCAAATTACGAATCGACAAAACACCCATCGACACTTTTCGATTGTCGAAAGCTTCTCGCATTAATTTCTTTTGTTCTTTATCCATTGTTTTTTATTTAAAATTAACATCCAAATCGATGAAAAGTTTGTTCAGAGTTGCTAATTCTTTGGCTTTGAAATTTGGAAAAATATCCTCAGCTACTTCTTCTGCGGTTGTTTTGGCGTTGTCGAAGATTTCTTTTCCAATTTCCGTTATGACTACAAAACTCACACGAGCGTCACGCAAATGCGCTTCACGAGCAACTAAACCAATTTTTTCCAAAGGTGCTAACAATCTCGTAATTCCTGATGCGGTAATTCCCAATTTGTCGGCAAGGTCTATTCTTCGGCATTTATTTTCTGGACTATTTATTAAAATATATAAAATCATAAAGTCGCTAAGTCCTAATCCGTGAAGATGTAGTTTATCAAATTTTCGAGTCAAAATAGATTGTGCTTTAATCAAAGAAAAAGCAATTAAAAGTTGATTGTTCATTGTTGAGTTTTATTTGAGTTGTCAAGTATTATTTAAGTTTTATTTAAAATAAATGAGTTCAAAATATATAAACATTAACAGTATCTCGATTTGCTACGAACAATTTGGTAAGGAAGATAAAGAATGTATTTTATTGATTTCTGGATTGGGTAGTCAGATGACGCGATGGAATTTAGATTTTTGTCAAAAGTTGGTGAATAAAGGATTTCATGTGATTCGATTTGATAATCGCGATGCTGGGAAAAGTAGTTTTATCGAACATAAAGTTGCGGATATTGGAAAATTAATGGAAATTTTAAAGCAAGGAAAGTTTCCAGAAAATGCTTATTCGCTTTTAGATATGGCAAAAGATGCAATTGGATTGTTAGATGCTTTAAAAATCAAAAAAGCACACATTGTAGGTCGTTCAATGGGCGGAATTATCACTCAAGTTTTAGCCGCTAAATTTCCGGAAAGAGTTTTGAGCACCACTATAATTATGTCTACTTCTTTAAATCCTGAACTTCCAGAGACAGCGCCAGACGTTATGCAAATGATAATGCAGAAAACCCCAGATTTTGAAACTGATAAAGAGGCCTTTCGTGAAAAACAGTTGAAGTTTGCTAAACGAATTTCAGGTAGTTTGATTCCATTTGATGAAGATGCTGAATGGAAAACGCTTGTAGAGGAAAATCAGTGTGCAGTTTCAGCGCAAACTTTGGGACATATTATTGCGATGACTTTAACAGGTTTTACTCCCGAACGGTTTGATAAAATTAAAGCACCGACTTTGATTATTCACGGAACCGAAGATCCAATATTTCCTTTGGCTTGTGCAGAAGATTTGCATATACGGATCAAAGCTTCAAAGTTTTTAAAAATTGAAGGAATGGGGCATGAAATTCCAATATTGTTGAATGATAAAATTGTAAATGCAATATCAGATTTAGCAAGAATTTAAACACAAGAAACTATCGACTAAAAGTTTTGCGTACATTTGATTTTTGCAAACTTTGTTATGGAAAAGAAAACCAGCATCGACCAGTTTTATCAAGAAATGTCTAATGCGACAGGACAAAGCATCTACAGCTTTTTGCCACCAGATATTTCTAAGGATATTGGACATTTCAATATTTTTGATATTGCCGAAACTTTCAACGAAACACGTCGAACGCAATTAATGCCCTACAACAAACGGATGTATTACAAAATCAGTATGATTCGTGGGCATAATTTAGCAGAATATGCCGACAAAACGTTCGAAATCAAAAAGAATGCCTTGCTTTTTGCAACGCCCAAAATTCCATATCATTGGTTACCTCAAGATGAGCATCAGTCGGGATTTTTCTGTGTTTTTACTGATGATTTTTTAGTTCGAAATAAAACAGGCGTTGTGTTGGATGATTTGCCGATTTTCCAAACGGGTGCTTATCCGATATTTCAAATTGATGATGAAAAGACGGAAGAGGTTTTACAAATCTTCCGAAAGATGCAACAGGAACTGCATTCCGATTATCGTTTTAAATATGATTTGATTCGAAATTATGTTTTGGAATTGATTCATTTCGGACAAAAACTGCAACCTTTAGACGAGCAAAATTCTTCGCATAATGCCGCTGCAAGGGTAACTTCACTTTTTATTGAGTTGTTGGAGCGTCAGTTTCCGATTGAATCTCCCAATCAAAAACTTAATCTTCGTACAGCAAAGGATTTCGCGGAAAGATTATCAGTTCATGTCAATCATTTAAACAAAGTTTTAAAAGAAAGCATTGGCAAAACTACAACCGAAGTTATTGGCAATCGCATTGTTCAGGAAGCTAAATATTTACTCAAACAAACCAATTGGAATGTTTCGGAAATCGCTTACAGTTTGGGTTTTGAAGAAGTGGCTCATTTTTCTAATTTCTTCAAAAAACATACACAATTAACACCTTTGGCTTACCGAAGTTAAATGATTTGAATTTTACAAATCATTCATTGATTTACGCAACATTAAATTACAGATTTTCTTACAACTTTGTATCATTAAATACAACAAAAATATGAGTACAGAAAATAAGATTGCTTTGGTAACTGGCGGAAGTCGCGGTTTGGGCAAAAATATGGCTTTGAGTTTAGCAAAGAAAGGTGTAGACGTAATTTTAACCTATAATAGCAACAAGGAAGAAGCGGATAAAGTTGTTGCTGAAATCCTTAGTTTAGGACAAAACGCTATTGCTTTTCAGTTGGATGCGGGAAATGTAAAATCGTTCGGTGTTTTTCTAAAGGAAGTAACTGATCATTTAACTGAAAAAACAGGAAAACCGAATTTCGATTATTTGGTGAATAATGCGGGGACGGCTTTGTATGCGCCTTTTGCAGAAACTACGGAAGAGCAATTCGATAATGCGGTGAACATTCATTACAAAGGTGTGTTTTTCTTGACGCAGAAAGCTTTACCATTTTTAAATGATGGTGGTCGCATCGTAAATATTTCAACTGGCTTGGCTCGTTTTTCTAATCCGGGATCATCAGCTTATGCAGCCATGAAAGGCGCTGTAGAAGTTTTGACACGTTACTTAGCAAAGGAATTAGGTTCTCGTGGAATTACAGCAAATACGGTTGCACCAGGAGCGATTGCAACAGATTTTGGTGGTGGGAGAGTACGTGACAATAAGGAAATCAACGATCATGTGGCGCAGGTTACGGCTTTGGGAAGAGTTGGTTTACCAGACGATATAGGTGGCGTAGTTGCTTTCCTATGTAGCGATGAAGCACGTTGGGTAACTGGTCAACGCATCGAAGTTTCAGGAGGAATGAATTTGTAAACACAGTTCAAATAAAATTAAAAGCCACAGAGAGTTTATGTTTTCCGTGGTTTTTTGTTTTTAAAATAAGATAATACTGATACCTGTATTCTTCATTACAATTATTACTCTTTTGAAAACTTGATTTTTCTATTAGAAATTGGTTTGAATTTTAAAATCAAATCATTGTTAAAATTGTTTTAAAACGGTGTTGAAATACTATTCAATTTGAGGAAAAGTCCTATTTTTAAAATAATTAAAACCTACAAATACTGAAAAATGACTGAAAACGAAGCTTTTATTTATGAATCGATTGAGAACCAAGTTCGAATGGGATTTTTATCGCTTGATGAGATTAAAGACAACATTTTAGAGGAGATTGAAGACAACGAATTCGAAAACGAAATCTCCGAAGATTGGGCAAATAAACATATTGAAGCCGAGTGGCAATCACGATTAAATGAAACTAAAACTTGGAAAAGTCCAACGGACACTGACCGTTTGATAGCCGCTTTTGACGAGCTTTGCGATCAAAACATTATTGCGCTTCACAATGCGGGTTATACGACCAGCGACGGCGAATACGAGGTTGTGGATGTTGAGCGAAAGTTGCGCGATAACGGAATTGTTTCCGATGGCTATTGCTTTTATCACGAGCAAGATTTGTCACGAGCGATTGCAAAGGAAGATCCAAGTCTGTACATTGCTTTTCAGAAAGTGGATAATGAAGATGATGGTGTAACAATCACGGTTGGCAAAAAGGTGGTTGAAGTTTTAAAAAAACATGAATTTGAAGTTGATTGGAACGAATCACCAACAACCAAAATTCTAATCCCGAACTTTAAATGGGAACTTTTCTATGATAAAAATAATGTAGATTTGGATTATGAGGCGGTTGCAAAGCGTATGATTGGGAAGAAATAAAACGCTAAAATTCTATTCAAACTTCATCAGAATAATCCTGTCGTCCCTAAATTCTTTTTCTGTTTTTGCTAATCTTTTTTGAAATGTAATTTCATACCTTCATGCGAAGCCACAAAACCTAATTTTTCATAAAACCGAATGGCATCAGGACGTTTTTTATCCGATGTCAATTGCAAAACATGTGCACCTTTTTCTTTGGCACGATCAATCGCCCAACGGAAAAATTCTTCGCCCAAACCTTTGTTTCTAAAATCTTTATGAATACGCACCGCTTCAATCTGTGCACGAATGCCGCCTTGATACGTTAAATACTGTAGAAAGCTCAATTGCAAAGTGCCGATAACTTGTCCGTTTTCATTCTCAACCACGATCAATTCCTGATTCGTGTCTTTGTCGATATTCTGAAAAGCATCGGTGTAAACCTGTGGCAAAGGATTTTCAAAACGCTCTCGTGTCGCACCCAAAGCATCTTCCGCCAACATTTCTACAATCTTTGGCACATCTTCTAATCTTGCTCTTCTAAATATCATAGCTCCTAATTTTTGTTTCTTTAAAAGTAGTATAAATTTAAGATTTTGAAAACACAAAAAATAAAAACTCAAAACTTGCTGAATTAGTAAGTTTTGAACATATACTACATTACTAAGAAACTCGTTTACAGTTACAATATACTCGATTACAATTACTGAATTATCTTCAATTGAGCAATCTGTTGACTTAAATTTCATTCTCTTGATCAGAAATGATCTCTTTTAATAAATTTAAAAAAAGATTCATTGCTGGGCTAATCCATTTATTTGAATGATGCGCTACAATTAACATGATATTTTGTTTAAAATCTTTAATAAGAATTTCTTCAATTTCTCCCTTTTTTAACTCATTGGTAGCCACAAAACGAGGAAGGCAAGCAACTCCAAGGTTATTCATAACACTCTGTTTTGTTGCTTCAATACTCCAAACTTCTAATGTCTGTCCAGTAAATTTCAAATTCCTTTCTTTTAAATAATCTCTGAAATAAATTTGATAAACTGCGTTAGGGTCATTGTTGATGATACACGAATTTTTAATTTGATTTTCTAGATTAAAATTCCGTTCCGATATTGGAAAATTAGATGAAGCCATCAAACCAATACTAAAATTCTTTATTTCGGTAACTTTAATCTGATTATCATAGCCATATACATTATAATGAATACCTAAATCAATCTCGTTGTGTACAACCTCCTTTTGAATATCATATGAGTTTTTGACTTTAAGCTTTAGCTGAACATCGGGAGCTTTTTTGATAAATTCCTTTAAAACAGGTTGAATAATATAGGTCAAAATACTATCCGAAACCGAAATCGTTAGACTTCCCTCAATCTTTCTATCTTTTGCATTTAACATGCGAATCTGCTCCATTTCATCAAGCATTTTTTTGATATGTGGAATTAATTTTAAGGATTGTTCGGTAGGTACCATTCTTCGCCCAATTTTTTCAAACAAAGGAAACTTTATTTCGTTTTCCAATTGCTGCATTTGGTAGCTAATTGCTGATAAGGAATAATTGAGCTCGTTTGCAGCATCTAGAAAACTACCTTTTTCTACAATGGTTTTAAAGCTTTTAAGTTGATGAAGATCCATAGTTCAAATTATTTGTAGTAAAACTACAAATAATTCCGATTGTTTAAAGTGTTTATTCGATATACCTTTGTCAGAAATATTACAATGTGTATTTCATTACTAAATTTTATTAAACATAAAATACCTTTTTATAAGTGTTTATTTCTTGATATTCATTAGTTTATGAAGTAAGTATATTGAAATTAGCATATAAATGATCAAAATTAAATAGTTCAAAATGATTGAATTTCTTACCTTAAATTTTTTCTTAATACTTATTACATTCTTTATTGCAGGATTTGTAAAAGGTGTTGCAGGAATGGGATTACCAACTATCGCAATGGGAATACTTAGTATTATCATGTCGCCTCTTAGTGCGGCTTCACTTCTTATCATTCCATCGTTTATAACAAATGTTTGGCAACTATTTACAGGACCAAAATTTCTTGATTTAATTAAAAGATTTTGGGTGATGATGATTGGAATCGTGATAGGGACATTGGCAGGATCATGGTTTCTAACAAGTATCAATACACCATATTCAAGTATTGGTTTAGGCTTAGCCTTAATATTATATTCCTTACATGGGCTTTTTGGAAAAACATTTTCTATTTCATCTAAATTTGAACCAAAATTATCACCTATAATAGGTCTCGCAACTGGACTTCTTAATGGCGCAACTGGAATTTTTACACTTCCTGCTGTTCCGTACATCCAAGCGCTTAATCTTTCAAAAGACGATCTTATCCAAGCCCTTGGTTTATCATTTACAGTTTCTACAATCGCGCTCGCAACTGGATTAGTGAAGGGAGGTGTTTTTCAAATGGATAATATTTTACCCTCTACAATTGCAATTATTCCTGCTTTATTAGGTATGTGGGTAGGTAGTATTGTGCATAAACGAATAAGCATTAAAACATTTCGTATTTGCTTTTTCATTTTTATTGCGATAATTGGTGCAGAGATTACGTTTCATCCATTTTTATCATGATATTAATTTTAAAACATTTTCAAAAATGGATAAGGATTCTGTTAATTATGTAATATTTAAAGATTTATCCTAAGTTTTTGTGTGACTTAAGTATGGGGTGTGTATCGCATATCTCAATAATTTGAGGTTTTACATATCTACAATAAACCTCGCTTAAAACAATTAGCGAGGTTGTAGAGTTTATTTTTTTACCGAAATATAGAGTTGAGCAACTGTTACCCTTATTTTCTTTTTACTAAAGGATGATTTAAAGCACCAACCTTATTTTCAATAACTTCATATTCTTCTAAATTCTCAAATAATTTAGATAACGAATAAATGTCATAAGTTCGCGTATCGAAACTAGGATCTATTTTTCTAATATTAGCTCCAATTGTAGAAATATAGGCAATTTCATTTTCATCAGTTGAAATATCAAAAGCTTTTGAAATAGTTTTTTCATCTTTTGTAGATAAAAAACTTGCTTTTTTGGGAATAGATTTTTTTGTTATTTTTTCAACTTTAGACTCCTTAGCTTTAGGTTTTTCTTCTTTTACATTTTCAGGTAGAATTTCTGGAATTTTAGGTGTTATATTTTCTGTGTAGGTAAAGATATCACAAGATTGAACGAAAGATTCAGGTGTTTTCTTTTCTCCAATTCCCATTACAAATAATCCTTCTTCTCTTATGCGTTTTGCTAAACCTGTATAATCACTATCACTTGAAACTATGCAAAAACCTTCTACATTTTTACTATGTAAAATATCCATAGCATCGATTATTAGAGCTCCGTCCGTTGAATTTTTGCCAGATGTATATGAAAATTTTTGAATCGGATTTATTGAATGTTGATTAATTAAACTTTTCCAAGAACTCATTGTCTGAGAAGTCCAATCTCCATATATTCGTCTTATTGTAGCTTTACCATACTTGGAAACTTCTTCAATTGTTTCTTTTAATAGTTTTGGTTGTGCGTTATCACCATCAATTAATATTGCAATATTGAATTTTGTTTCTTTCATAAATTTCTACGAAATGTTGATTAATAATTTACAGATAATTTTTCGGGGCTTGGTGACAGTGGCGAAAAGTTTCAATTTAGACTGAAAAGAAGCCAGAGCTGTGAGCCTTAAGTAAATTTAATAAAAATAACATAAGCAAACAGCTTTTGTCGAATTAAATAGAGTAGAAGTTCTTCTCTCTTCAACTAAACTAGTTGTTGTACAGCTCAAAAAAAAACTCTTTAAAAATCGCTTCTAAAGAAGTTATTATTTATACTATTTTGTGTTTTTGTACCTAAAATTAGAATTGTGTAATAGTTTCCAATGTTATATGCAGTCTTTGTTATCCATTAACCTTTTTATCCATCATGTTTTTAACTATTTTGATGACTATTTTTCTCGAGAGCAAACGAGGAATGAAAGATTGTAAATAGTTATTAAATCCGATGATTTTATTATTTTTTCTTTTTAATAGTGCTTCTATACTTTGTTTTGCTACTTCATCAGGACTTTCAAAACTCATTCCTTGGGTGTTTGCCTGAGCCGTTTTTTGAAAATCAGTCTGAGTATTGCCGGGACAAATCGCTGTTACTGTAATGCCTTTATCAAAATATTCTCCATACAAGGATTCAGAAAAATTTAAAACAAATGATTTCGTCGCACAGTACACCGCAATATAGGGACAAGGTTGCAATGCTCCAGTAGAAGCAATGTTGATAATTCCTCCTTTTTTGTTTTGCAACATTTGAGGCAGAAATAGTTGCGTCAAAGTCACCAATGAATTAACATTTAACTGAATCATTTCCTGATAAGAATTTATTGATTCATCTAAAAAGTTTGTCCACTTTCCAATACCTGCGTTATTAATCAATAAATCTATCGAAATATTTTGTTTTGCTATTTGATCAAAAATCAGTTGTGATGCATTAATTTCAGATAAGTCAGTTTTTATGCAAACTACGTTAATCTTGAATTCAGCTCTAAGTTCCTCGGAGATTTGTAAAAGTTTATCTTCTGAACGAGCTGATAATACAAGGTTTACGCCTTTTGAAGCTAATAAATAAGCGAATGATTTTCCAATTCCTGATGATGCACCTGTAATAAGTGCGGATTGATATTCAAATTTTGTCATTTTCGTTAATTTTAATTGACACAAAAAGACAAAGATTAAAACGAATTCTACTTAACAAATGTTAGAAAGTGATTTACCTTCTAATTCTACTTAGACTTTCGGGTTTAATACCAATGTAGGAAGCAATGTATTGGAAAGAAATATTTTGGATTATATCTAGTTGCGTTTTTATGAGTTTTTAAATATCTTTTCTCTGCAGTAAGTAAAATCATATCTCGGGTACGATCTTCATTATAAATGAGGGCTTGTTCGTATATTTTTTTCCATGAACTAAATTACTAAAAAAATGTGAATGGAAAAATAGCGGCGGATAAAAGAGGAGAACTTTTCCATGAATTAACCTGCATTTTGTAGGTATTGTATATTCCTTTTTTATGAAAGTTATAACATTTAAAATCATTGTTTTAAATGTTTTTTAAAACAGTGCTGTATTCATTCATACGGCAATAGGTACACTTGTATCTAAAGTCATTTTGTTCTAAAATTGCATAACGATTATTTTCATTATTCTGAAAATTAAACCATATGTAAGTTAAGTTGAAAACCTAAATCTAAAACCTATTTTATACCCAACTAAACAAGATGATGAATAATAATCGTCATATAAACCTATTATTTTCAGGCATACAGTTTAATATGAAGTTGTATGCCTGTATTTTGTGTGTTATTGTACAGGCTATATCTACACAGGTGTATGGGAATTCATCGGTTAATGATTCTCTAAAAAATAGTGAAACTTATTTATATATTGGAGAGAAGACAACAATAAGAAATGTTCATCTACTACATGTTGTTACTCCTGCAAAAACAGAAAAAACAAAGCTATATATAAAAGGAAATTCATTTATAACAAATGCTGATCAGTTAAAAAATACTGAGATTATACATTTTGGTAAAGTTGTCGAGAAAAAAGCGAAGAAACATATTACTCAATCTCGATCAAGGGAAAAGAATACTACGTCAACAACAAAACAGTTGAGTGAAGTTACCCAAAAAGTAAAGCCATTATATTATTCTAATACTTCCAGTAGTCGACTTTCTTCAGATAAACGGATACAAATAATGGCAGTACAAACTTATCAAAATAATAAGTGCATATCTGTAACATCAGCTGATAATCTAGAACTATACAAGTCTCTCATACTAAGAGAAGAAAATAATAAATATAGAAAAGAAGTCTTTGTACACAAAACCCTTGTGGCGTATTTTAAAAATCGTCCACCACCATATGATCCTTTTATTTTTTCTGGTAGCACACAGAGTGGATAGGTTTAGAATATTACTCTGTAATGGGTACTCAGAATTTCGGTTACTGTAATTAACTAGTTACAGTTATGGTAAGTAAAATTCGAACGATATATATAAATGTAAAGTGTAAACATGTAGCGCTTACATAAACAAACTTAAATAATATGAATATTAAAAAACTACTTTCTCAAGGTGGAAAAGTTTTACCTCTTGCAATAGCCTTACTCTGTGGGAGTAACGCCTACGCAGATGGGTCTAAAGATCTATATCCAAATGGCGTAACAGGTGGACGTGCTTTTTTGTATAGTAACTCTTATACAGGTACAATAGGATCTACAGTAGGATCATGGCCCTTCAAAACAGAAGGAACACATTATGCTTACGTTAAAGCCGGTGAAATACTGCATACAGCTTCCAGCGCACAAGGAATAGGAAATGGTATAATTAGATTAACAGCACCAAATGGTACTGTTTATACTTCCTCAGGAACAACAGGACGAATAACCGATAGAACATCAGAGCTTGCTGGTCCAAGATTAACGTCGCAAGCTGCAGGAGGCAATCGATATGCAACTTATAACCGTACTGCTTTAACGGCAGAAGAAGGGGTTTGGAAAATAGAATTTTTACCGACAGGAAATGTATCTTCTACAGGAACTCCTGCTGTTTCTAATATTGCAGCTAATGATGGCTGGACGCAAGGTACAAGCTCAGAACTTATTGCAGCGTGGGATGTATCTGTAGAGAGTGCAGGAGCTTGGGTGCCAGGAAGAGTTTATACCAATGTAATGAATTTACACATTAGTGGTAGTCAAACGACAGGTTTTTATGGAAATATGTATGCGCTGACAAAAGATGGATATATTTATAAGGTAAATAATAACGGGAATAATGGTGTAGGTTTTACATTTTTTATAAATAACAAAGGTTTTTTGACTGACGTAAATGATAGTAGCCCTTCTTATAAAAGTAAAAATTTCACAACTGGTATTTCTTCTTTTGTACATTCTCCTTTGGCAGCAGATGCAGGGGATAATATAACACATAAAATTTTTTATAGTCAACCAGCTCAAGATTTACCTACTTCTGCTAATGGTAGCGTCCCAAATAATAGTACATGGTTGAAAAATACCCCTATAACTCCAAATGCAAGTAATATTAGTATTATAGGAGCTGAAGGAACAATTGGAGAATTGGGATTAAAAGGAGGGTATATTAATTTTACAGCAGATGCGCAAGGGGTTTATACAATTACAATAGAAAGTTCTGGCTCGCCTTCTTTTGCAACCAGAACTTTAACAGGAACTGCGATTGCAGGTAGTAACAAAATATTTTGGGATGGTAAGGATGGTAACAACAACTATCTTCCAGGAACTAATGCCTCTGTGTTAGTGAAAGTACAGTTACGTGGAGCAGAGGTGCATTTCCCATTTATTGATATGGAAATCAATCCTAATGGACTCGTATTAGAACTTTTGAACGGGAACAATCCTCTTTCTGACGAACGTTTTCGTGTTTATTGGGATGATAGCGATATTTCAAGAGTTACTGGCACAAACAATAACGGGAAAGCCCCTAATCCACTTGATGCAAGTGTAGCAGGTTCGCTTAGTGGACCTACAGGTACTGGAGGACATATGTGGGGACAGCAAAATAACAATACCAGTCCATTAAGTAGTACTAACCTTTCTCAAGGATTTGGTAACGACAAATCTATAGATACTTGGTCATATATAAAAGGACCTGTAGCAACAGTTAACACAACAGTTGCTATTAAAAAAAGTGATTTATCAGCAACAGCTAATATAACAGATGTTTTAGGGGCTTCGGGCATAAATCCATCTTTATCAGAAGGTGATGCGTTTGGGTTTTATTCAAATATTTGGAATAACGGTCCAGATGCTATTTCTTCAGAAGCAGAAGTAACAATAATGTTTGAAATACCAAATGGTGTAAGAATCACCAATGTATCAAATAACGGAGGTGTTACATTAACTTATGATCCAGTATTAAGAAGATACACTGGTAAGAAGTCTAATTTTGGTGTAGGTCATATAGAATTTATTTTTTCTGCAGTGGTTGACCATACAGATACCAATGCAACCAGTGTTACTGGTAGTTTTGCACCAGTTGTACGTACTTTTACAGCAAGTGTATTGCGCCCAGCAGATTACGTGGACCCTATGGCAACTAACAATTCGGTAAATACACCTCCAACAGATATTTATAATGAGATTGCTTTAAATACTGTTAACGGAGGGAATAGAAATATGAGTAGTGCTAGTATTTTCATCTTACAAGATTGTATGATGGATTATATATATGATGAAGGAGCTAGTTATAATGCTGGAGTTATTCACTATCAGAATTTTAATACTTCATCTCCATTAGTTAAAGACGGTAGAATCCCGTGGGTGAATCAACCTAATATATTATCATCTACGTTAACCTCTAATGGAGGTGCTATTACCAACGGTTACCGTTTTTCACCAGGTTACAACGATCCGTTATATGATTCTAATTATATTGGAACTCACTTACCAACAGGTGTTGGAGCTACACCTTCTGGTCCTATCAAGTATTTCGATTCTCATATTGGGGATGGTAGCTATGCAGTAGTACCGCCTGCTTTTGTTAGACTTGGGTGGGATCCACGTTCGTTTACAGACAATACTACTGTAAACGGTTCTTCTGCAATAGCACCACATTGGGCATCTGGACAATCATATCCACAAGTATATGACTGGACAAATACTTATCCTTGGGACAACCCAGCAGATCCTTCTGTTCTAAATGTACTAGATATGTCAGGTCATTTAAACGGTGCAGCTTTTCTTGTAAAGGGTAATGTATCTCAATCTCAAGGTCTTCGACCATTTTATAGAATAGAAGATGTTAAGCCAGAGATGGGTAAAACATATACATTACAATTGTTCTCGTATGTAAACTATACGGCTAATACAGATTATATGTACATGGATTTGGTAGACCGTAATACTGGTAAAGTATATGCGTCAGCACAGTTAAAAGCAGATAATCCGCTACCAGGACCAGGAGCAGTTTCTTTTGGTTGGGTGCCACTAAAAGCAGCTATTAATATCGGAACAATGGATTTTACAGGAAAAACAATGGATATCCAAATTCGTGGTAACCGTACAACTTTTGGGCATACATTGATTGATGATATTATGTACTTCGAAAACAAAGTAGGTGTACCATCTTGTGTAGTACCAGTCGATATTTTTGAGCCTTCAGAATGTACAGAACCAATTTTAGGAGAAGATTTCAGTATGAGTAATGCTACAGATCCAATCGTTAATAATACAATTAGCAAAACTTTTATTCAACCAGCTGGAGCAGATCAAGGCTTTACATTAGATATTTACTATTTAGATAATTCATTTAATATGGAAATTAATGGTAG
The DNA here is from genome assembly GCF_004785645.1 of Empedobacter tilapiae. Taxonomy (GTDB): domain Bacteria; phylum Bacteroidota; class Bacteroidia; order Flavobacteriales; family Weeksellaceae; genus Empedobacter; species Empedobacter tilapiae. The sequence continues at coordinate 31,080 of NZ_SRPE01000017.1, forward strand.
TAAACTGTCAAATATGGAAATAGAATTTCATAATCAAGGAGGCATGGTTTCTAATGTTCGTTTTGAGTCAGACGACGCTGGATATGGTCCTACTTTTACAAATGGTATACCAAATATTTGGCAGATCGGTAATGCAGCCAGTAAAGTACCTGCATTACGTATAGATATAGACCCAACAGGTAATGTAACACTTTTGGGTAGAAGAAGTACAACAGCTCCATTTGAAAAACTGAAATTGATAAACGGTGCTACTTTAAACCGTGTCAATTGGAATGTAACTTCAAGCAATACAATACTAGCTACACAAAGTACTTTATGGCCACCTACAGCTATGATAGGTACTGGTTATGGTAAAAAAGCAGTTCCGTGTGCTGCTCCAAAATGTGTTAAACCAGCTGCTTCAGGTACCTCATCAGTTCGTACGAATGTAGGAGTTTCAACAAAAGCAAATGTAACTTCGGGATGGCCAGAAGTTGTACCAAATGGATATATCGCCTTAGAAAGTTCAAATGCCGGTTTAGTAATTCCTCATATGACTACAACTCAACGAGACGCACTTACAGCGATTGAAGGAATGCTTATTTACAACACAACAGAAAATTGTGTCCAATTATACAGAGGTGAATCCCCATTGATTGATCCTTCAAGAAAAGGATGGAACTGTTTGGAAAGAGGTTGTAACGAATAAGAGTTTTTCATAATTTTTTTTGATAAGAAAAGTAATCTTGGTACAAATTGGTTGTTTTACCAAATGCTTTTCTCTAGTTACTATTAACAACAAAACCATGAGATAGTCAATCTCAAAATAAAAGATAAATAAAATGAGTATAAATAAAACATTAGCGATTAAAATGTTAGTAACAGCGAGTTTTTTTGCTTTTGTAGCTGCATCAGCTCAAGTAGCTATCGGAAAAAGTAGCGTTACAAATAATAGTGTATTATTAGAATTTGGCGATGAAGCTACAAATCTTAGAGGTATTATTTTGCCTTCTGTTACTACAGCTCCTACAGATGCTGTAAACGGAACATTCATATTCAATGTAGCAACTAAAGAGGTGGAAGTTCGAGAAGGAAGAACTAGTACAAATGATCGTTGGACTTCTCTTTCAGCGAAGTTAGACGCATCTCAAGAAGGAGGCAAACTAAACCCTTATGTGAGTACTGGAGAATCTGTTAACAAACAAGGGATAATTATTGGAGCAGAAACCAGTAGTAAACCAGGTGTTTTGATTTTAGAATCAGAAACAAGAACATTGGTTCTACCTAAAGTAGCTGATCCTAATACGGCTGTAATAGGTCCTGTTGCAGGTAATATAGTGTATGATACAACATCAGATACTCTAGCTGTGTACGATGGTACAAATTGGAGTTACTGGAAATAAGTAGAATAAGGCAGTCTTTTTATAAAGACTGCTTTATCAAAAAAAATAAGCATTTAGAAATAATGAGTGATAATTATAAAGATATCCATATTGGATCGGTTATTCAAAAAGCTGTTGTAGAAAGTGAAATAGAGATAGGTCGCATCTGCAATTTTATAAATTGTGATGAACGGAGAATAAAGAAAATGTATGAATCAAAAATATTGGATACAGAGATTTTACTAAAATGGAGTAAACTATTAGAATATGATTTTTTTAGATTATACTCTCAACATCTTATTTTATATGCATCAATAGCAGCAGACAAACCGAAAGATAGTATAAAGAAACAAACTAGTCTTCCACAGTTTCGTAAAAATATCTATACAAAGGAAATCATAGAATTTATATTAGAACAATTAGAAACAAAACAGATGACAAAAAATGAAATAATGGATCGTTACAGGATTCCAAAAACGACTCTTTATAAATGGATAAGTAAATATACCAAATAAAGTATAGTCCAATTTCATTTTACAGTATCAAAATCTGATCAAAAAAATGATAAAAATAATTCGTCATCAACAAACGATTTCTTTGTTTCAAAACAAAACCAAAATAGAGGTAAAGAACATCTTGAGATACAGTAAATATCACTCAGAATATAATATTTGGGAATAGAATATATAGTACTTATGATTAGTAATACGGATTACAAATTTTTGTTAGGTAGAAAAAAAACTCTTTATATATTTTAATAACGATGGAGTAATAAGAATAAAAGTTAAAAAAGGATATGGAAAAATCAAGCCCTAATTATAAACAAATTTTTAAAGATATTTTAGATAGAAAATACCCTGAAAAAAGAAATGCATGTGAAAATATTCTTAATAAAACAACGCTCTCAATTGTAGACGTTATAGAAATAAATGCAAAAATATTTGGCATAGCAATTATTAATGATAGTAAGAAATTTCGTTCCTATAAAAAATCAGATATTTTGAAGATTTTAGAATACCAAAAGGAAAAAGGTCTCAATAATTCTCAATTAGCAAATCATTTTAGATTAAGTCGAAATACAGTTGCAAAATGGAAAAAACTATTTTTAGTATAAAATAAACCATATAATCTATGAAAAACCTAAAAACCTATTTAAAGCAAAAGGTAATTTTGAAGCGTCAAAATGTAAAAATCAAATTTGAACTAATTAAAACTAGAGTATGTCGCTAATAGGTAAAACATTAGAGGAAACAGAAGCTCTTTATAATAGCACAGCAAAAAAGATTACATCGAATGAATATGAAATTATAATTAAAAAGTATTGTTTTGGACTCTTTTATAAAAGATTGCAATTAAAATGCAATAACAAAGGAATAATTACTCTTTATAGAATTTATACAGATCTTCGATAAAGAGGTTGAATCAGAAAATTCAACCTCTAAATATAAGAAGTAGCCAATCTTTCTTATATTATTATAAAACTTAAAATACTATTTTAAAGATCTTGTGTAATGTAACCCGTAATGAGATAAACAATTGTGAGAGTATACGCTTACGAATAGTAATAATGATAAAAAACGGAGTATTTATATTAACCCAAGTATGAGAATGAGAGTGTTGTAAAGATATTTATCAAATAAATTTCGTTTATATATTTATATTTATAACAATATTTTTGTTCATGTATAGGCTGAGGGTCAACCATAATATTTTTAAACCAAAAATGAATTCTATAAGTTTTTCAAAGTAAACCTTTAGTCTTCTCATCCTATTAATCTTAAGCATGGATATTCAATTTTTTGTTTAATATGCACATTTAAAACAAATTAATAATTTTGAAAATTTTTATAAAATTTATCTCTCTACTACTTTTTCCACATTTGAGCTTAGCTCAAAATCCAGATAAATTTGACGAAATTTATAAGAAGGTATATTTAGAAATCTCCCAAGAGAATTTCGAGAAAGCCTTGGAGATTTCAGATTCATTATATTCGATTTCAGAGTCAATACCGTATCGTATTAAAAGTTTAATGCTTACCGCTACGCTTTGGCAACAAAAAAGTAATTATTCAAAAGCAATAGAATATGCGATTAGCGCACAGAAACTAGCTGAAGATACTGAGGAAACAATTCAGAAAATGAAAATATATGGTTTTTTAGCAACACAATATAGATTGTCTTCTTTATTTTATCAGTCTAATTTTTATTTACAAACTGCAATAAAAGAAACGGAAAAAATAAAAGCGATTGAGCAAAAATCAACTTTTTTGGGTATTATATACCAAGAAAAAGCTTATTTAGAGATAGATAAAAAAAGGTATCTTAATGCTATTACTCATATTAATTCATCACAAAAATATTTTACAATCAATAAAAACTCCAACTATAATTTTTTTACAGCAAGTAATGAACAGTTACTAGGTTTATGCTATTATCAATTAAATGATTTGGAAAATTCTTTTATTCATTATAATAAATCATTAGATCTTTTCAAAGACCATCCTAATAATCATATAAAAATATTGTCCTACAATGGTTTGATTAAAATTTATATAAAAAGAAATAATCTCTCAAAAGCAAAAGAATATATAGCATTACTAAAGGATGTTGTTAACCATTCTGAATATTTATCTTTAAAAGAAGAACTTTTAAAAACGATTGAAGAATTTGGTCAATTAGAAAATAAAACAGAGGAGGTCTTGGAAATTCGTAAATCACGAGACTCTATATCAAGTAAAATTCAAGAGAATATTAATACTTTAGTAAATAAAGAGCAAGAAAAATTATTGATAAATAATCAGAATTTAAACAAAAAGAAATCCTATAATCTTTATTATGCATTAACAATTTCAATAATGAGTGTTATTGGAATTTTATGTTTCTTATTATATAGAAATAAATATAAAAATAATCTAAAAATAATTAAAAGAGAGCTTTTTCAACTGAAAGATAAGGAATTTCAAAAAGATAAAAGAGAGATTGTGATATCTGCTGTTGTTGAAAAAAAAATATTGGCAAAATTAGAACTGTTTGAAACCAATTTATTCTTTAATAAGAAAACAATAACTTTAGCTTCATTAGCCACATTTTGTGATACAAATGTAAAGTATATGTCTCATGTTATAAATTCACATAAAAATAAAGATTTTAATAACTACATAAATTCACTAAGAATTAATTATATTGTTGATAAATTAAATCAAGAACCAGTTTATCGCAAATATAAAATCAGTTATTTAGCTGATAAATGTGGCTTTTCATCATCTAGTAAGTTTATAAACGCTTTTAAAAAAGAGAAACAAATTACACCAGGAAATTATATAAACCAATTAAAGTAACAAAGAAAAAATTATTCTTTAATTTAATAAAATTAGCTGCATAATATAATGTTTTGCCTAATTAACTCAACTATCAGATAGATTACCGCATATAATTAAATTTGACAAAGAGGTCTTTTTCCTTTAATAAGAAAAGAGAAAACGAATCCAAAATTTATTCAAATGAGATTATATGATTCCATATCTTGTAAACCTCTGTAATAAAACAGTTTTAAATCTTTATCAATAATAAAAGGGACAATATTATTAGCAAGACATTCCTTAAACGTAATCAAAGGATGAATAATTATCAAACTGATAATGGAAGTTGGTAATATCTTCAAAAGTTTTCTTTTCAATACTATGATAATCAAAAACTAATTTTTTCATTTTTGTACCAACTTCTTTTGGTAGGCACGTTTCATTACCACAAACTTCGTTAGAAAGTGATTTGCCTTCTGATTCTACTTAGACTTTCGGGTTTAATGCCAATGTAAGAAGCAATGTATTGTAAAGAAACATTTTGGATTATATCTGGTTGCGTTTTCATGAGTTTTAAATATCTTTCCTCAGCAGTAAGTAAAATCATATCTCGGGTACGATCTTCATTATAAATGAGGGCTTGTTCGTATATTTTTTCTCCATAAATTCCCCAATCTTTCACGTTTTTATTCAATTTATCTAGACTATCTTTAGTGACACGCAACAAATTACATTCAGAAATGGTTTGTACGTTATCATATGCCTTAGAATTGGTAATAAAACTTTGAAAGGAAGTGATAAATCCAGATGGGCAGTTTATTTGTGTTGTACGTTCTTCTCCCTCTTTTGTGTAAAAAACACGAACGTATCCATCGATAATAAAATAGAGATACTTTGTATATGTATTTTCAACTTCAAGCATTGTATTTTTTGGAATAGTAATAGATGAAAAAGACTCAGAAATCGTTCGAATATCCTCTTTACTTAGTGGAATATATTTTGAAATATCTTTGATCAATTTTAGGTATACTGTATTCATAAGATTACACATAACATTGTTTTTTACGAAGTAAAATATAGTCAGTTTCGTAAAATTATACCCAAATATACAAACAAAACTAAATTGTATACTTTATTGTACAAAACAAAAAACTTCCCTAAAATTGCTTTTAAAGAAGTTATTATTATTAATATTGTTTTTCTACCTAAATAGGAGTTGTGCAACAGTTACCTTTATTATTCAATAATCATTTTAAAATTTTCAGTATCAATATAAAGCTGTTTTTGCGAAAAAATTTTATTCCCCAACATTCCTGACATTCCTGAAAATTTCATTAAATAATATTGAGTTTTGGAATATCCATCGACATAAGTAACCTCGTGAAGAGGAATTTTTGTATTTTGAAATTCTATATTTTTATTTGTTTTAGCTGTATAAGTTGTAAGAATATTATTCCAGGATTTTCCTTTTTCTTCTACTATTTTTGAATTTTTCAACTTCAGTTTACTCCAAATTTTTCTATTTGTTAAAAGTTCATAAGCGCTCGTTCCTGAATCGTATAGAAACTTTTCTTCAGTATTTTCTAAGACAGCAGGAATAATGATTTTCCGTTTTTTGAAACTAAAATCAAAAGGTTTGCTAATTAAATTTTTTGGTTCAGAAGCTAAATTGAAAATTACATAATTATCTTTGAAATTAATAAGTGTTTTTCTGTTTTCGAGAATATCAGTTCCGATGGTTCCAATTATATTGATTTTGTTTTTGTATAGTTTTTCACCAAAATCAATAGTTTTAAATTGATTGGATTTTACTTCACAATTTCCGATTTTAAAACTGCTTTTTGCAATATTATTGGTTATAGAAATTTGATCAATTTCTGTAATCGTATTTCTGTAAAATACTGTATAGGGACTGCCCGTATCAAATTGTAAATAATATATTGATGTATCTGCTTCAAATTGTATTGGCAAAAGCATTGCAGTTTTTTTTTCTGATTGCCATTTTATTGGAATTCTTCCACTTTCTTTATTTACTTGTAAATAATTTTTCTCAGGTGTAAATTTCTTATCAAAATAGAAATACCCAATAATGGCTGATAGCAAAATTAAAATTGAAAATACCAATAAAATTTTCTTAAATAACTTCATAGAATTTTTTTGTTGCAATTTTCAGTTAAAACGTTGATATTTTTAGAAAAAACGATGCGACAATTTTACGACATTTTACTGTCGTTAATTATAAGAAGTTGGTTTTCAGGCAAATTTTAAGTTTATTAGTTTTGTTCAAACTCATACCATTAATTATAACAATAAGCAATTTTATAACCAAGAATAGAATTATTCCATAAATGAAAAGTGGTTTTCTGATTAGATATTCCTTTTGAAAAAAAGGACAAATGATTAAAAAAATAGAAAGCAATGTGGTTATTATAATCTGCATTCCAACAATACTTTTTCCAATCTGTTTGTTATAAATATCTTTTGTTTTTGAAGTTAATATAAATGGGAAAATTATTCCTCCAAAAGGAATAATTAAACCTAAAAGAACAGATGAATTTATCAACTTGGCTCTTTCAATGTTTATAGTTTCCTCTGAAAGTAAATTTTCTGGGTTTACTTCTAAAACTTTTGCTATTGAATTTAATGTAAATCCTTTTAATGTACTTCCAGATTCAATTCGTTGAATTGTTCTCAACGACACTCCTGATTTCTCCGCAAGTTCATCTTGAGTAAGATTATTTTTTTCTCTCCAATATTTTACTTTATTCATTTTCGATATGGCATTTTGGATAAAATTAGCAGATAACATTCTTTTTTAACGAAGTAAAATATAGTGAGTTTCGTAAAAATATATCTATAGTTTACTTCGTAAAAGTATACCCAAATATACAAACAAAACTAAATTGTATACTTTATTGTACAAAACAAAAAACTTCCCTAAAATTGCTTTTAAAGAAGTTATTATTTTTAATATTGTTTTTCTACCTAAATAGGAGTTGTGCAACAGTTACCTATGTAGTATCTTTTTAATCAAGGATATACATCTTTTTGTTTTTTAAACTAATACCAATCTTATTTCCAAGCCAATTAATACTTGTTTTTCCTTCATAAATTAATCCTTCAACAAAAACGACTTTTGGATCCTTCAACGTAACATATTGATTTGTAATAGAGTTTATGTTTCCACTATAAAATTTTGTTATAACTTTTTCATTAAACTCACTTTTCCTTTCATTTAGCTCTAATTTAGTTTTATCAATTTCTAATGTTGAAATTAATTTATCACTTAGCCAAAAAGAGTTCTTACCTGCTCCTGAATCTAATAAAACTTGAATTTTAAACTTATCATTTAAAGTGATATAAGTAAATATGTCTATTGACTTGTCAGCATTTGTACTTAATTGTATATCAAATGATTTTATATTTTTCTTTTTTGAAAAATCAGTTAATTCAATTTCATTTTTAGTGTAATCAATGATAAAATCTGTATCACTAAACATTTGAAGTGAAATTAATCCATCAATTCCATCTAGTTTCATATCAAATGTTGAGTATGGAATTTTCACAAATTTTTTACCTGCAAAAAGAACTTCATTATTTTCATATAAAGGAGCGTCAATTCTTTCACCGGTTGCACGATATGCTGTAAAAAAATTGTAAGTTGACTTTTGCTTAAAATCTTTTGCGAAGCTGTCAAAAAATAAATTAATTCCTCCTCCTGTATCAAAAATAAAATTTCCTTCCTTCCCGTCAATATTGGCTTTAGCAATAATATGTCCTGAGGGCAAAACTTGAATCTGAGTTTTTTGACTATATAATTGAGACGAAATTATTATTGATAAAATTACTACTATTCTTTTCATATAATTTTTTGTGGTATTACAACTAACATTTTTTTACGAAATAAAGTATAACGTAGTTTTGTAAAAAGACACCTAAATCCGTATTTCGTTAATTTACTCACTAATATAACTATTTCTGTGTAAACAATAAGTTTATTAGAATACAATTTATGGATAATCAAATTATTTAGACTAAAATAAAAATATGTAAGTATGGATAACGAAACTCACAAAATTGTTCAATAATATACAAACAAAACTAAATTGTATACTTTATTGTGCAAAACAAAAAACCTCCCTAAAATTGCTTCTAAAGAGGTCTTTATTTATAGTGTTTTTTGTTTTTGAAACTAAAACTGGAGTTGTGCAACAGTTATCGATGTTAGCGGTAGATGTATTCTACTTTGCAGCCCAAATTTCAATTTCAATTTTCAGTTCCGGAAGCCCTAATGCAGTTATATATGCAATAGTCATTGAAGGATAATTTTTCTTAAATAAATTTTCCCATTCTTTATCGAAAAACTCCCAATCTATTTCTTCTGTAGCCCAAATATTCACTTTAATTACATTTTCTGCATCCAAATCCTGGCTATTCAAAAGTTCTTTTATGTTCTTAAATGTTAAGATAACTTGTTCATTAAAATTTACGGGCGTTTTACCGTTGTTATCTATTCCAATTTGCCCCGAAAAAGTATATAAATCTGAGTTTCTAGGAATTATTGTAACATGTGAATAGTTTCCAACTGGCGTAGGAATATTATCAGGATTTAATCGAATTATTTTGTTTGTACTCATTATTTTACATTTATTTTTCAATTAGGATTACTTAAATAAGTTGATTGATATTAATTTTTCAGTAGATTCTGAAAACACTCTCATTTTTTAGTGTCTTTAAATTTAATAATGAATTAATTTTTGAATATTCTAAAAAATAAGATTTTATAGTAAGTTCAAATTAAGTCATAGTCTTCAGATATTCTTATCACATTACCGTTAACATTGTTTTCTACGAAACTACTATAGCTTTAATTTCGTAAAAAATCAGCTATATCTATTTCCGTAAAATTAACCTCAAATATACAAACAAAACTATATTATATACCTTATTGCTTAAATAATGTTGGATAACAAAAATTCCCTAATATCACTTTTAAAGAGGTTATTATTTATAGAGTTTATGTTTTGTGCCTAAAATTAGGGTTGTGCAACAGTTACTCCTGTTAGTTAACAGCACAATATTTCAACGTTTTTTTTGATACTACAAAGCTCTTAAATAAATATTTTCTTCCATTTAGCAATAGTATTTCTACTTAAATTAAAATGATTAGCCAATTGAGTATTATTTAATCGATGTTTTTTCTGATAATCTAATATCAATAAAATATCTTGTTTTGAATAAGATCTGAATTTTTGATTTACTTCGATGTTGTTTTTATATTCCTCTCCAAAAATTAATTTATTCAATTCTAAAATATCTAAAATATTTAAATCTTGTTTATTTAGAATTTCTTGACATTGTAATAATTTATCTGGGTAAAGATCATTTATTATATCTGTATAAAGAGTTTTGTAGTTTATTTTCGTTTTCATTGATTTGAGTTTAAAAAAAAGTCACTAATCATAACAAATGATTAGTGACTAAGGTTACAATTAGAATAAGTTTGTGTAGTAATGAGATTCTTTATTTAGTTGAATTTTTATATTTACTAATCCATTTATACAAAGTTGTTTTTGGGATATTATAGCGTTCTTTTATCTCGGACTTTTTCATTGCTCCCGTGTCTATTTTATTTAAAATATAATCTATCATTTCTTTTGTGTAAACATTTTTACGAAATTGGGGTAAAGATGATTTATAATTATTGATTACTTTTTCACTATCATCTTTTTTAATAGGAGCATATAAAATCAAGTGTTGAGAATACAAACGAAAAAAATCATACTCTAATAATTTACTCCATTTTAATACAACTTCAATTTCCAAACTGCTCATACTGTACATTTCATTTACTTCTTGCTCTGTACATTTCATAAATTTACAAATACGAGATAGTTCTATTTTATTTTCTATGACTGCTTGATTGATTAAAGTCCCAATATGTATTTCTTTGAAATTCATTAGTG
>NZ_SRPE01000018.1 GCF_004785645.1 Empedobacter tilapiae
GTTAGGACTATTTATTAAATAATCACTAAACAATTTAAAATTATGAAAAAACATTTAGTCATTTTGATGAGTTTGTTTTCATCAGTTACTCTATTTTCTCAAGTAGGAATAAATACCGAAAATCCTCAACAGCTTTTTCATACAGACGGAAAATCATCTGCTGCAACTACAAATCCAACTACAGGAGTTCCTAGTGTTGCACAACAAGTAGATGATGTTGTAATAACTAATCAAGGAAGGGTTGGTATAGGTGTTACAACACCAACACAAAGTTTAGATGTAAATGGAAGAACAAGAATTAGAAATACAGACATTTTAACAAGCACTACAGTTTCACCGATTTTTGTTGATGAAAATGGGTTAGTAGGAAAAGCAAACATTAGTCCTCAATCTCAAATAGCGTTCTTTACATCTACATCAACTTTAACTTTTACGCCTAGTAATTATAATACAGGTAGCGATCAAATTGTTCCAATTACTTCTAGTAATCAATCTCTTAATACAATTAATGCTACTATTCCATCAACAGGTAATATAAGGATTAATCAATCAGGAAACTATTTGATAGGAGCATCATTAAACTTTGGTCTACGAAGTCCTGCTACTGACGCAAAGATTTTTATGGCATTAAACATCGATGTAAGTCGTAACGGAGGAACAAGTTGGACTTCTATTTCAGGTGCAAGACCTATTTTTGTTCTGTATTGGTCTGCTGGAATGAATCAATCTTATACTTTACCAACAGTAATTAATAATTTTAATGTTGGTGATTTAATAAGGATCAAATTTTATAGAACTTTTGCTGGAACATCACCACAAGGTGATAATGTTGATCAAATTAGTTTACAAGCAGGATATGGTGCTCCATCATTCACGCTTTCTCTTACGAAACTCTAATGAATATGAGATGAATTACAAGTCTATTCACATAGGAGCTTTAATTAAACAAACAGTTATAGAGAGAGGAATAGAAATATCACGCATCTGTAATTTCTTGAAATTAACTAAAGAAGAAGTGGAGGATATGTATAATAAGGAAAGTATCGATTCAGAACTACTTTTAAAATGGAGTAAATTATTAGAGTATGATTTCTTTCGATTGTATTCTCAACACTTGATTTTATATGCTCCTGTAAAAACTAATAATTTTTCTCTTAAAAGTCAAAAATCAACATTACCTAGATTTCGTAAAAATGTGTACACGAAAGAAATGATTGATTACATATTGAGTAAAATAGAAACTGGAGATATGAAGATTATAGAAGTGATTGAACGTTATCATATTCCAAAAACAACTTTGTATAAATGGATAAGTAAGTATAAAAATATGGACAAATAAAAACTATACTCTCTAATTATTAATTTAACCTATTCTAATTAACCATTAGCTGCTAATCATTTTTTAGTGATTAGTGGCTTTTTAAACTCAGACCAATGAAAACCAAGATAAATTATAAAACACTTTATTCAGATATTATAAATGACCTTTATCCTTCAAAAAAATCAGTTTGTCAAGAAATATTGAATAAAAACACTTTATCTATACTTGATATTTTAGAATTAAATAAATTGATTTTCGAAGATAAACACAAAAGAAATATTGAAGTAAATCAAAAATTCAGATCTTATTCTAAAAAGGATATTTTATTAATATTAGATTATCAGAAAAAACATAATCTAAATAATTCTCAATTAGCAAATCATTTTAAATTAAGTAGAAATACTGTTGCTAAGTGGAAAAAGATATTTATTTAAAAAATCGTCAATCGACGCTTTTCTTTATTTTCATTTTTTTGCTCATCCAAAAAAACGAAACAAAAAAAGATGCCGACAATAGTCTCTCAATGATTCAACTAACTAAATTATTTTCATAAAGTTGGCAACTCGCTTTGCTCAAACACTCCAACTTTTTTATTTCAATAATTTAGAGTTGAATTTCATTTCGATACTAAATCGTCGGATTTTTAATTCCTTTTTCAATATTCAAATTCATTTTAACAATGAATTTCAAAAACTGTCATTGCTGAAGAGCCGAGATTGCTGTAAATAAGAGTTTTAAAGTTGACATACGATTTGCAGACGAGCTTCAATCCATTGAAACGAGCGTAAAAAAGATTAGTGAGCGATAGCGAGTCATTTAAGATTTTTAGTGAGTAAAATAAGATTGAACGTCGAAAATCGCAGTCTTGACGTTTTTGGTTCGTTTTTGCGTCAAGGTAAAAATGAACATATAATTATTAATTAATTTGTAACAATTTTACCTAAGCTCCAGTGGAGCTTCTCCTCTTAATCTCAAATTTTTAATTTCAAATGTTTTTGCGTCAAGGTTTCCCGAAGGGTATATGTATTCCTTTTCTTTAATGTCACTTTTTTTAGTCAAAAAAACTAACGAAAAAAGACTTGGCTGTAAACCTCACTACTAAAAATGTTCTCATTTCACTAAAGATTTTAAAAACCCTACGGGCTAAAACCTTTTTTACGTTTCATTCAATCATTTTCTTAACGTGTGAGTTTTAATGCCGTTTTCTTAATCTCAAATGTCTTTTTATCAAGAAAAAAAATGAACATAGTTAAGCAATTAGCGAGTAATCGTTATTTATCGTCTAAGTCTTCGATACAACGTTTTACAAACTTCACTCTGACTGATGATAAAAAGAAGCTGAAATAAATTCAGTTTGACAAATACATGTAACCACTACTTTTTACCTAATACAATTCCCACATTTCATTAAGATAAAAATCTTCCCAACTAAAACTAAATGTATCAGCAGTGGGGGCGTCAAGCTATGGAAGTTGAAAGTTTAATAATTAGCCTTTTGTAATGAGAACAAATGTCAGGATTTCCCAAAAGTTGAGTTGGTATCAAAAACAGAAAAAGCAAAGACAAAAAAATATAAAAAGCTCTTATCAATACGAATAAGAGCTTTTAATTTATAATTTGATGTGTTCTAAAAATCGTCTTCAATAATTTCCTGTACACGCCCAATTTGTCCATCCATCAAACGAACTTTTATACCATGATGATGATAAGGCGCAGAAGTCAATAAATCTTTCACGATACCCTCAGTCAATTCGCCAGTTCGTTGATCCTTTTTCAATACAATATTAACCAGCATACCAGGTTTTATATTAGCTCTTGTTTTACCATCCATATTACAAATATCTTAAAATAAATGGAAAAGATATTCATTCTGTCATAAAGGAAATTAAAAAACACATTCATCTGGAAGGTAAAAACAAATGGTACCTTCATGAAATATAAAGAGTACCATTTTTATTTGCTTTCCCTAAAAGCTACTTAAAATATTTAAAATTGACTATTTGTTTAGTATATGGAGACCTCATCTTTTCATACCTGTATAAGTAATTTCTATCTTCTTTTAGGCTGTTTATTCCACCATACAATTGCTCCAGTAATAGGAAGAGATGCACAAATGAGAGAGACAATAAAAGCTAATATTTTAGTAGGATATCCCCATATTCCTCCGGTATGTAAATCATAATTCATTCCTATTAACTCATCGCCTAGTTTTTGATTCTCACTTGATTTTATATTAAGTAATTTTCCTGAATTTTGATCAAAATAATACCATCTGAAAACACTTGTTTTATTCTTTTCTAATCTAACTTGTATATCTTGGTCTTCATCTTTATCTCTTAATCTAACGGACATCATATTAGCTTCAGGATTTTTCTCCATTGCATAAAGTAAAGACTCGTTCAAAATATTATTAGGATTAAGAATTACATTTTTTTCTAAGGATAAATCTTTATCGTTTTCTGATATTGTTATCGAATTAAGAGTTTTTGTTGTAAACTTTTTAAAGCTAGGATAAGAAAATATTAAGCCTGTAAATGCAATAATTAGTACAAATACAAATGTCTGAAAACCTAGAACGTTGTGTAAATCGTAAACTAAACGTTTCCATTTTACACTAAAGTTAACCCAAACAGCTTTTTTTACTAATTTCTTTTTCCATTTTTTTGGCCACCAAAGCACTAAGCCACTTATTGTAAGTATTATAAAAATAACTGTAGATAAAGCTACAATGGTATGACCAACATTTTTTCCTAACAATAATGTTTGGTGTAGTTGCAAAACAACTTGAAAAAATTCATATTTTGTATTTTCTACAAATTGTACTTTTCCACTGTATGGATTTATGAAAACTCTTTTATAGTAAACCATGTAATTATGGTATAACGTTTTTTCTTTATCAGTTTTGTTTGCTCTAAAAATCCAAGTTCTGTCTTTATCTAAATATAAATCAACACGTGTAACTTTTTCATTCGTAGGAAGATTTTTATTTGCTATTTCTATAAGATCAGTTAAAGGTAATGCCTGCTTACTTACAGGCATTTTATTTTCTTGAATAGAATATCTTTCCGGATAAACTATTGTTTTTAAATCATCATAAAAAACATAAATACATCCAGTAATACTTACAACAAATATGATTAAGCCTACAATAAGACCAAGCCATTTATGTAACCAAAGTATTGATTTCTTAATCATTTTAAGTTAAAATTTATAATTAATCATAAATGTTGCTGTTGTTCCAGTTCCTCTAACATAATTAGCTGCATTTGCGCTGTACTGGCTTGCGACGGTATAGTATGTGTAATTAAAAATATTATCGATTCCTAAGCTAGCTCCCCAATTTTTATTGAACTGATAATTACTAGATAAATTAAATAAGTTAACAGTTTTTACAGGAGCTTCATTTGCTAAGTAAACGCCTTTATTGTTTATATTAAAACGATCTCTATCACCTGTCATTACATAATTTAAAGCGATATTAAGTTTTTGATTTGGAGAAAAACGTACATACGCTGTAGCTTTTGGAGGAGCAATTCTTGTTCCGTTCAAATACTTTTTACTACCATCATTATTTTCAGATTTTCCTTCTACAAAAGAATAAGATACACCTGTTTTCCATACTCTAGAAATATTAGCGTCTAAGCTTAATTCGATTCCGTAGGTACGTTCAGGCGCTCTTAATGGTCTCAATATGCCATTTTCGTTTGCTACTAAATTAACCCCATCTTTTGATGTACTTATAAAATAAGCAGCTGTAAAATTCAACATCTTATATCGCGAAGAAAATCCGATTTCGTAATTATTTGTTAAAATAGGTTTTGTATTTACATTCGCTAATGTACTTTCTTCTGCAGCTCGTACAATTCTTCCTAATTCATTAATAGAAAAACCTTGTGTAAAGCTTATAAATGGATTAAAAATGTCAAATTTTGTATAACGTAAACCTGCATTAAAAGTGGTTCCTTTATAAGGGAATTTTCCGCCTTGAACATCTATAGATCCTTCTCCATTTGGCCCACTTGCTATAGTTCTAAAATCTTTTATCTTTACTTGAGCATTTTCGTAACGAATTCCCCCCTTAAAGACTAAGTTTTCCAATAAATCTAATTTTAATTGAGCATAAGGAGCAAAACTTGCCATTTTCATTTTCGGAATGTAAACTCTTCCGTCTGTTAAGTCTTGATATGTAACATCGTTTAGTAAGTCTAATCCGTAAGTAACCTCTCCTGGGATATTAGCAACAGAAAAAGGTGTATTAAAGTTTAAACGAATCCCTTTTTTATTCGAATTAATTTTTGTTTGACCAGGTCCATACCAGTTTACTGCAGATTCAACATATCTATTCATTGAACGAAATGAATTAAGATAAAATGAAGCATCGAACTGAGTATTTCCAAATAATTTATTGTTATTATAACGAACAATTAAGTTGTGATTGAATGGAGTACCTGTTGGTTTTCCAGGATCTTCTCCTTTTACTCCAATTGTTGGCGAAACACCAAAAACACCATTTTTACTTATGTACTTTGCATGTTGTGTACTGTTATAAAAATTATACATTAAACTAATTTCAGACTCATCGTTAATTTGATAATTAAGTTTTGTATAAACATTATTTTGGTAAGAGTTTGAAGTGCCGTCTGTTTGTCCTAAAACTAGACCATCACCATCTCGTTGTAATTCTGTGTAATCAATTGATCCACCTACCATATAAGAAATTTTATTAACGTTCCCAGAAAGGAATTGAGATACTCTGTAACCAAAAGTTTCTTTATTATTATATGGATTAGCTGTAATTCCTACAGAAGTTTGTCCTGAAATAGGATTTTGATTAAAATTCTTTTTTGTGATATAATTTATAATTCCACCTCCAGATCCATTTCCATAGATAGAAGTAGCACCTTTTATAACTTCAATTCGTTCAATAACACTTGGATCTATTGTGCGTATATCTCTAGCTCCATTCATTAAAGGAGTAGATTGAGGAATACCATCAATTAATACCAAAACTGTACGTCCACGTAACGACTGTCCAGAATTGGTTGACTTGTTATTGCTCACATTTAGTCCAGGAACTAAATTTCCAAGAATTTGTGAAATGTCAGTAGTAAATTCCATTTGTTCTTGTATCTGTTTTTGAGAAATAACAGTAACAGAAGATGGTATTTTATTTATATTTTCGGACTTTCTACCAGCTGTAACTATAACTTCATCTACAGATATAACTTCATTGGAGTTTACTATAGAATCGTTGACTTGTGCAAAAGTGGAAACGCTTAAAAGCAAACTAAGAAATAGGGAAGGTTTTTGAGGGATTTTAAATAAATATTTTCTCATCTTTTTATTTAGAATAAATAAACGCAAATATACAATTATAACTTATTTCGTAAATTTTTTTTATTTATAAAAAAATTATACATTTTCAGCAGAAAGCATTGAGAAAATATAGTATATAATAATGTATTCAAATATGTTATTATATATTCTATTCATAATGAATTGATTTAGAGAGTCAAAAGGAAGTTGAAAGACTAGATGATTTTAGAAAAGTTTTAGAAATATAATTGGTTCTCTATCAATGGCAGGATCCTTAATTGATGATAAATCACTATTAAACATTAAAACTATATCAGATAAAAACGATTTTATTCTTTCAAAACTAAATAGTGTATTTGGAGATGAAATGTATTCTATTTCTATAATCTTTGAATTAAATAATATTAAATTTGAAGATAATAAAAAAAATAAATCATTGAAGTTCTTAGTGATAGAGGGTAATTTAATATTAAAAGATCAATATATGGGAAGGATAAAGCTAAAATATCTGTAAATAGAGTATGATATATTGAGCGTAAATTAAAAGTAAATAGAGCGCAAAATAATAGTAACTTGATAAAAAATAGATACAATTTTAAAGCAATTAATAAAGTTAGGCTATGTGCAAGAAATTATTTTTAATGAAATTGATGAATTAAGAAGTTATGCAACATAAACTTTTGTTCTCAATTATTAAAAGAAAATCTAGTTGATTTAGCATTGAACAAATTAATAATTGCAGAAATTGTAAAAGCTGTTTATGAGTATTTAACAATAAATTATTACTTTTGCAGTAGATAAAAAGGAAATGGTGTTCTTCCTTACCCAACCGCTTTATAAAAAGCTGATGACGCCTGATTAAGTAAAATGATCTAAGCATTTTAATCAGGTAGTTATGCAATTAAAACAAACAAAATCTTTCAGCAAAAAAATAAATCTACAGTTACATCTGTTATTTAGACAATTTCCTGCAATTCTTTATATTTTAAAATGGGTATGTTTATGTTCTCTTATAGGACTGTGTGTAGGGAGTGCTTCGGCAGGTTTTCTTCAATCATTAAATTGGGTTACAAATTATCGTGAAAATCATTTATGGTTAATTGCATTTTTACCGATTGGTGGTTTCTCTATTGGTTTACTCTATTACTATTTTGGTAAAAACATTGAAGCTGGAAATAATTTACTTATTGACACAATACATAATCCAAAGGAAATAATTCCTTTTAGGATGGCTCCGTTTGTATTTATAGGAACACTTGTTACCCATATGTTTGGAGGCTCAGCAGGTAGAGAAGGAACTGCATTACAAATGGCAGGAGCAATTGCAGATCAATTTAGTAAACCATTTCGATTGATAGAATATGAGCGAAAAATTTTAATTATTTCAGCCATTTCAGCTGGTTTTGGTTCAGTGTTTGGCACACCATTAGCAGGAGCCATTTTTGGTTTAGAAGTTTTTTTAATAGGACGATTAAAATACGATGCTATTTTTCCTGCATTTTTGTCCGCAATTATAGCTGATTTAGTTACCAAACTTTGGCAAACTGAGCATACACATTATCATATCGATTTTGTTCCTGAAATTTCATTTCTCAACATTTTTTTTACCATTATAGCAGGTGTTATTTTTGGTATATGTGCAGCAACATTTAGTAAATCTATGCATAAGACAAGTGCTATTTTTAAATCAAAAATAAGTTTTCCACCTTTTCGTCCTTTAGTAGGAGGTACAATCGTAGCTCTTGCAGTTTGGATAATTGGTACCACAAAATATATTGGTTTGGGCGTACCAACAATTGTTGAATCTTTTGAAGAGCAATTGCCAGCGTATGACTTTCTATTGAAAATGATTTTTACCATTTTAACACTCTCAGCAGGTTTTAAAGGAGGAGAGGTAACACCTTTGTTTTTTATTGGAGCTACTTTGGGGAGTGCAATAAGTATTTTTATCCCATTACCGATTGGACTTTTAGCAGGAATGGGGTTTGTTGCAGTTTTTGCAGGAGCAACAAATACGCCGTTAGCTTGTAGTATTATGGCACTTGAACTTTTTGGTGTTGATTGTGGAGTATATGCTGCTATTGCGTGTGTTGTTGCATATTTGATTTCTGGTAACAACAGTATTTATAATAAACAAATGATTGGTGAACCAAAGTATAAGAGATTTTTAAATCAAAAAGGTAAACGATTAAATGAACTCTAAAAACAATTACATGAACTCAGAATTACATAATATAAATATAGTGAGAATATATTTTAGTTATGGACAGCAAGCCAAAGGACAGTCTTTTTGGCAAAGACTTTGGAATAATAATTTAGGTCAATTACTTTTGAAAAGAGCAAAAGAAATGAACATTAACGAAGCAGCAATCTTTGTAGCTAAAGCAGGTTACTTGCACAATGATAACATTAGTTTTAATAGTTCAGAAATTCCATCAAACAAGAACCTTGTTTGCCTTGAACTTATTGATACACCTAAAATTTGAAAAATTACTTAATACAAAACAAAGCATTACTTTCTGATACAAATATTATTTTGTTTAATGAGAGTAGTTTTAAATTATCACAATAGAATAAGAAGAAAAGTGAAAATACAGATGTCAATCGTATTTTCAGAAACATTTATATTAAACTTAGTTAATTGATATATTAGCGAAATTATATCGAATTATCGTCAAACTATGAAATTTATAAAAGGTTGCCTTCTTACATTACTAATTTTTATTACTGCAATAACTTCTCTGATTTATTTTTACAATCTTAAATTATCAAAAGAACTGATTAAAGAAAACGAAAAAACTAAAAATTCTTTACTTGCTTACAAAGACAAAATGTCTGAAAGAAATAAATTAATCCTTAATTCTGATGTTTCTGATAGTCTAAAAGTTTTAGCAAAAAAATCGGATTCAATCATCAAAAATTCTAATAAAATAAATGATAATTTATGGACAGAATATAAGATTAATCAGAAACTTTATGATGATAAAAAGTTCAAAAAACTAAATGAAGAATTGAACGAAAAATATAGTCAATATAACTCAGATGCACAGCAATTTAATTTTCGCTGGCTTTCATTTCCTTTAAATATTGTTTTATCTAATAATAACCTTAGAAGTTATGATAATATGTATACAATTGATTATGGAATAGATAATTCCGAAAATATGATAAAACGTAAAAAAGTTGATCATTGGATTGAAACTGGAGAAGTAACAAAATAGAAACTTTTACTGAAAAGTGGAACTACTGTACAAGTATAAAAAAAGTAAAAAATTAAAATATAGAACCTTATTTAAGTCTTTTTAAACGAGGTTTTTTTTTGTTCTCTATAATAGTTTATCATTAATGAATATAGATAAGAAAATATAAACTAAATTGAATTGTTTATTTAATTGATTTGAAATAAATTTAGATAATAAAATAATTCATTATGGATAAATCGTCTAGTTTAAATAACATTCATGCAAATGACAAGAATGTTGGAGCGATAAGTATTTTCAAAGGAGAATCAAGTAACGTAACATCAATTCAATTATTGGAAAAAAGTGTTTTAAAAGAGCATAGTACAAAAATTCCTGCACTGCTTTTATGTGTTACTGGAAAAGTGTTGTATTTAGATGAAAATGAACAAAAAATAGAATTAAGCTCTAGTGAATATATAACCATCGAACCAAATGTTATACATAAGTTAGAGGCGTTAGAAAATAGTCAGTTGATTTTAGTAAAATAGGATCTCAAAAATAACTTCATTAGAATGTAAAAACATAACGATGATGTTGTAAATTATAAACTTGTACAAAATCTTGAATATAAATTATGTTAACTTAAACAAATATGCACGAATTACATTTATTATTAATTTTCCATTTAATAGGAGCTACGATATGGGTAGGAGGTCATATTATATTAAGTTTAGTTATTTTACCACAAGTATGGAAAGAAAAGTCGGTAGAAAAGTTATTTTCTTTTGAAAGTAAATACGAACGTATTGGACTTCCAGCCTTGTTAGTCATGGTAATTACAGGGATAAGAATGTCCTATATCTATATCATAAAAATTAGTAATTGGTTTAATTTCGAAAATCCAATTGAACGTGTTGTTTCTTTAAAACTGATATGCCTAGCTACAATTGTATTATTCGCTTTGAGTGCACAATTTTATGTACTTCCTCGTTTAAAAACAGATAATACAAAACTTCCTCTAATGACATTTCACATCATAGCCGTGACAACAATTAGTATACTAATGTTAATTCTTGGTAGCTTCGTACGATATGGTGGAATCTAGTTAAACTTGCTTATTTTACTTCGAGAAAAAATGACGTCTAACATTAATATTTCACAAAAACGGACTGAAACTAAATTTTTGACTTAGCATTTTCAAATCTTAAAATTGGTTTTCTAAAAACAATAAATTAATTTAGTTTTTGAAAATAAAATTAGCTCGAACACTATCTGCAATTTTCAAATAGAACTTAACCAGCAAAATGGATATTGATCAAATTATAGATAAAATTTATCCTCTTTCAGCTAAATCCAAACTTATGCTAGAAGAGAATATTATTGAAGTTAGTTTTCCTAAGCATCATATGATAATCCGTGCTGATAAAATTGAAAAAAACATTTATTTTATTAAAAAAGGGATAGCTCGAACTTTTTCTAATATAGGAGAGAACGAAATTACCTTTTCATTTGGAAAAGAAGGCGATACAATTGCTTCGTTGAGAAGTTATATTATCAATCAAAAAGGATATGAAAACATTGAACTACTAGAAGATTGCAATCTTTACGAATTGAATACTGCGAACCTTCAAAATCTTTTTAAAGAAAATATTGAGATAGCCAATTGGGGTAGAAAGTTAGCAGAAAATGAACTTTTAAAGGCGGAAGAAAGACTTATATCTAGACAATTTGGAACAGCAACAGATCGATATATCGAATTAATAAAAAACTATCCTGGCTTAATTCAAAGGGTTCAACTTGGTCACATCGCCTCTTATTTAGGTATAACACAAGTAAGTCTAAGCCGTATTAGAACAAATGTAAGATAGGATCCATTTTTTATCATTTGTATAATTTTTTTTCAGACCATATTCAGAATTTTGTTTAAAATTTAGAACTAATGAATGTAACGATTAGAAAAGCTGAAGAAAAAGACAGTGAAAATATTTGG
Source organism: Empedobacter tilapiae (assembly GCF_004785645.1). GTDB lineage: Bacteria > Bacteroidota > Bacteroidia > Flavobacteriales > Weeksellaceae > Empedobacter > Empedobacter tilapiae. The sequence goes on from NZ_SRPE01000018.1 coordinate 11,810, forward strand.
AACTTAATGAAAGAATTAGCTGTTTTTGAAAAATACAGTAAAAATTTTGCTATTACTCCTGAAATAGTGAAAGTAAGTGGTTTTCAAAAAAATCCACCAGACTTCTATTGTTTTGTTGCTGAATGCAATGAACAGATTACAGGTATTCTCGTATACTATTTTCTTCCTTATACAATACAAAACCGACCAGCCATTTATATGAAAGAACTATATGTTGACGAGAATTATCGAGGACATAAAATTGGTGAACAACTGATGAATGCTTTAAAAATTGAAGCTGAACAAAACAATTGTAATCAAATAAAATGGACAGTTGCGCCTTGGAACAAAGCAGGACAAAAATTCTACGAACGTTTGGGTGCGACAGAAAATAATGAGTGGCTTAACTATGAATGGAATGTTTGAAAAATGAAAACAGTAGAAATTTTAAAAATAAAAAAAGATGAAATTCTGCAATTACAAGAAATTGGCAGACGTACATTTTATGAAACTTTTTCTGAAAGTAATACCGAAGAAAACATGAAAGATTATTTAGGTAAAGGTTTTTCCATTGATAAATTAACAACTGAATTAAATGACATAAACGCAGAGTTTTATTTTGCGAAAATTGACCAAGAAATAATTGGATATTTAAAGCTTAACTTCGGAGAATCGCAAACAGAAATCAAAGACGATAAAGCACTTGAAATTGAAAGAATTTATGTTTTAAAAGAATTTCATGGAAAAAAAGTTGGACAAATTCTATATAATAAAGCAATAGAAATTGCGAAACAAAAAAATGCAGATTATGTTTGGTTAGGCGTTTGGGAAGAGAACCAGAGAGCAATAAACTTTTATAAGAAAAACGGTTTTGTGGAGTTTGATAAACATATTTTTAAACTTGGAAATGATGAGCAAACTGACATAATGATGAAACTTAAGCTAACTTAAACTATTACAGCTAATAATACAATTTTAAAAACAAAAAACCTCTTTAAAATCTTTTAAAGAGGTTTTTTTATTTTACATGAACTATGATTTGTTTTTAAGTCTAAGATAGATAATATTTTATCCGATTATAACTCTAATTTACTTACTTTTATCTAATTGTAAACGTTTATTTTATGGTGTTATTTAAAAAAATATTGGTTTTGAAATTTTTCTTACTGTTTATATTTTCTTATTCCCAAAGTTCTGTTTCTACACTTATGGATAGTTTGGTAATTGCTAAAGACAAGAAACAAATAATTGATCTAAGTCTTAAAATTGCTGATGAACTAAAGACTGAGAACTTTACGAGATCTCAATATTATATAAATTTAGCAAAAGAACATACCGAAAAACTAAATACCGATGCTTCTTGGAAAGATTTTTATGATAAAACAAAAAAAATTTATTTTGATATAGATGCACTCGATTTGTTTCAGGAAGCACTTTTATCAGAGTATAATTTATACAAAAATACAAACGAAGAAAAACGTTATAAACTAGAAACACAGTTAGCTATTCTCTATTCTCGACTAAACGACAAAAAGATAGCGCTTTATTATTTCAATAAACTTTGGAAGCATTATAGTGACAATAAAGAGTATTATTTTATGGCGCAAACCAAAACGAATATTGGAAATACTTATCTAAATTTTGACGATGCGAAAGAATCTTTAATTTATTTTTTTGATGCGTTAGAATTACTAAAATATTCTCCGAAAGAAGAGTTAGAAATTACAATCTATACCAATATAGGTAGAGCTTACAGTAAGCTGAATGAAAATACGAAGGCATTAGAATATCTGTTAAAATCAGAACAAAGAATAAACAAAAATACAACTGCAGACACAAAATCTTGGATATACTTGTGCCTTGCTCAACTTTATATACAAACCAAGAATGCAGATCAAGCAATATATTTTGCGAAAAAATCAGAAAATTTTGAACTTACACATAATACTTTTAGTCAGAAAGATCTTTTGGAAACCCTTTATAAGGCTTATTTATTAAAAAAAGATTATAAAGAAGCTGCACATTATTTTAGTCAATATGATAAAGTTCGAGAAAATCTCAATATCGAATCTAAAGCAGTTAATGTTGAAAAGATAAAAATTGATTATAATAACAAAATTAAAGCCCAACAACAAGAAATAATAAATAATAATAAAAATTCTTCTCTTATAATTACTATTTGTATCCTGATTATTTTGTTGTTAATTTTTTCAATTCTGATTATACGTTATAAAAATAGAATTTCAAAAATAAAATTAGAACACGAATTAAAACTATATAGAGAAACTGAATTAAAACATCAACTTGAAATTCGAAACAAAGAATTAGCAGTAAAAACAATAAAAGAAACGGAACAAAAAGAACTTTTCCAATATTTGATGACTGATCTAAAAAAAATACAATCTAATGTCGAAGAAAAAGATACCAAAAATTCCGTGAATTATGTTATCAATATGCTACATCATAACTCTCATATTAACAATTGGGAAGAATTTGAGTTAAGATTTTCTAATGTTTATGAATCATTTTATCAAAATCTTAATCATTCTCATCCAAATCTCAGTAATATGGATAAAAGAATTTGTGCATTGATAAAACTCAACCTTTCTACTAAAGAAATTGCAAATATTACGAAATCTACTGTTCGATCTATAGAAAATTCTAGAACTAGACTTCGAAAAAAAATGGGTTTAACGAATAGTAAAACTGATCTTAATAAATATTTGACAGATTTAAATTGATTTTATAACTATCAATATATGAGTTGATTGATGTTTTTTGAGTAGTAATTGAGCATTAAAAAAATAGGTCTGAGTAGTAATATAACATCACTTTTTTTGCAAACTAAAACTTCAATTACAAGATTTGTATCGAATCACAAAATTTGATATTAAAAATGAAAAAAATTCTATTATTAGGTTTTATCCTATTATTCCAGACTGTATTTTCTCAAACTATAAATAGATTTGAGAATAAAATTAAGGCTCAGAAAACAATTACAAAAGGATGTCTTACAAATTATTTTGACGGACCATTCCCTGAAGAAACATTCACACCTTCTTGCGATGGAAGAGAAGAGCAAATTTTTACTGCAGCAATGCATAGCACTTACTCAAATGTTAAAGTAACGGCAAATGTAGAGTATACATTTATAGTTTATCCAAATGATCCTACCAATACGTTTATTACTATTTCAAATGAAGCTGGAACCGAAATCTATGCATCAGGTTATGATTTAATCAATTGGACTCCTTCCAAAGATGAAGTAGTTAGATATTATGTACATTTAGATGATACATGTACTAATTCTAATTATTCAGTGAAAAAATATATCAGATGCGGTGCAATACCACCAGAACCCGAATATAATTGTGACCAATCGTATGACGGACCATTTTGGGCAGGTTGTTCAATAAGTGGTGATGCAGGATACTTAATAGCAGATGATTTTTTTATACCAAAAGATTCGGAAATATTTAAATTAAAAACATTAAAATATTTAATAGTTCCATTGATAGGAAAAGAGGATTTTAAAAACTTTACGATTGAAATTAGAGAAGATAAGAACAACTCTCCAGGAGAAATTATCAAGTCATACGAAAATATTACAGCAACTGAAGTTATACAACATACCGAAACATTTCTTGATTATCCTACTTTTTGGACTACACTTACAATTCCTAATGGTGGTATAGAATTACCTGTAAATAAAGAAGAGAATAGCCGATATTGGGTAACAATTCAGGTTTGGTCTAAGGTTAAAGAAAACATTGCTGTTGCTGGATTTCATAGAATCAATGGTTGGGCTACAGCACCAACTTTCCAAAGTTTAGATAATCGTGAAACTTGGATTACAACTACTTATGAAGAAGATCCTGGCTTGGAAAGTATTTGGTCCTTCGATGCAGATTGCTCTAAATTAACAACTCAAGAATCTGAGAAACAAAAGCTCTCAATTTATCCAAATCCAGTGAAAGATTATTTAAAATTTACTTCAAAAAAATCAATAAAAGAATTGTCTATTTTGACCTATACAGGAGAAAAATTGATGACTTTTAAAGAATTTAAAGATAACCAAATTAACCTTTCTAATTTAAAAAGTGGAAACTATCTTGTGAAATTTACTTTAGAAAATGGAGTAATTGAAGTTTCAAAAATTATCAAAAAATAATTTTTATCAAGACATATTAATTATCTTGATTAATACAAACAGAAAAGAAACTCAATTAGAGTTTCTTTTCTGTTTCAATTGGAATTTTTATATAAAACTGACTTATTTTATCACCTTTGAGAATAAAAAAAGCCTTACAATTGTAAGGAGGTTGATTCTTTTATGCTTTATAAAAGAATAATTAGAATTGTTCGGTTATAATTAGCAGCCCAAATCTCAATTTCTATTTTTAACTTCGGAAGTCCTCAAGCTGTTATATAAGCAATAGTCATTGAAGGGTATTTTAGACCAAATAATTTGTCTTATTCTCGTCGAAAAAATCCCAATCAATTTCTTCGGTTGACCATATATTTACTTTAGTAAAATGTTCGGGTGTTAAGTTTTGACTAATTTCCTTAAAATCATCTTCTCTTTGCATTCTTGATTATTATTTTTTAATTATTGACACTAATAGTAGTGTGAAATTAGTAGTCTATAGCAATAAATGGTTGTGTTTAGCTGAATATTTTATTATATTTACAACTATAATAACAAGATATGAACAGATTAAGTTGTCTTCCTCCTCCAAGAGCTTAATATTACTTCAAGATTTTAAAGAAGTGCAGCGCTGGCTAATTTAGTCGGTTATTTTGCTGTACCTCAAATTCTCAATCAAATTTTAATAATATAAATTCTCGTTTCTGTAAAAAGGAATGGAGAGACAATATTTTATGAAAAAATCATATTTGTTATTACACTTTAGTGTGATATTACTTGGCTTTTCAGGTGTATTCGGAAAGCTTATTTCTTTGAACGAAGGTTTGTTAACATGGTACAGAGTATTTTTCTCTGCAATTATCTTATTTATTATTATAAAACTGCTGAAAATTAATACAAATATCAGCTTAAAAGAAAAAATAAAAATAGCTAAGATTGGTGTATTTATAACATTTTCTTGGGTTTTATTTTATGGTAGTATCAAATATTCCAACATTTCTATTGGAGTTGTATGTTATTGTATGGCAAGTTTTTTTACTGCTATTCTTGAACCTATTATCAATAAAAAGAAATTCAAATTATCAGAGTTACTTTTAAGTTTATTGACTTTATTTGGAATCAGCTTGATTTTTAGTTTTGACGCCTCTTATCGGTTAGGAATTGTATTGGGTATTATTTCGCCTTTATTCGCTTCTTTTTATACCATTTATAATGAGAAGTTGACAATTTGCTACGATACTAAGCTTATTAATTACTACCAGATGATTGGAGGAACTATTGGTTTAGGAGTTTTATTGCCCGCATATTTGTATTTCTTTCCAGTGGAAAATATTTTTCCTAAAGGAAAAGATACATTCTATTTAATTATACTAGCTCTTTTTTGTACAGTAGGAGTGTATGTTTCAATCACTGAAATATTAAAAAAGTTATCCGCTTTTACTATTAATCTAAGTCTTAATTTGGAACCCATATATGCGATTATAATAGCATTTTGGTTCTTCGATGAGGGAAAACAAGTAAATATTTCGTTTTATGTTGGATTATTTTTTGTTATTCTCTCTGTAGTTCTACAAACATTTATTTCACTAAGAAACAAATAATTTATAACCTCTTGCAGTTCAACTGTAGGAGGTTTTTAATGGTATTATCTTCTATATTTCTTTTTTCTTTAAAGGTTTATGTAATTATCCCATCAGAATCAATTCCTATTTATCCTGAGAAGATAGTAAGATATGATTTTTTTGGAATTATAGTAACGTTAGAGTAGTTACCTACTAGTATTAAATCGAACTATTTTATTTGTTGTCGTGTTTTGCGATTTTTTAATGTATAACGTCTTATTTATATTTTCTGCATAATAATAGTCCTTAAAAAGGATTTAGGATAGCTACTCTAATTTAAAGTAAAAAAATATTTAAATCTATTTCGAGCGTTCTTATTTGAAAACAAAAATTTAGTATGAATATTATTTTAATATTTTTTAAGCTATTTTTGTTGTATAAACATAAAGTTTACGTTAAAAATATAATTTTATACTATTATTTATTTAGTTTTCCCGAGATTGTAAGCAATAATAGATTTTAGCTCTTCTATTTATAATATATATGACAAATCACTTTATAGGAATAGGAAAATATATTCCAACCGAAAAAATATCAAATCAATTTTTCGAAGAACATCAATTTTTTAATGAACAAGGAGAAATCTTAGATCAAAATAATGCAATTATATCGCAGAAATTAAAACAAATAACGGGTATAGAAGAACGTAGATATGCAAGAAATGACCAAGTATCATCCGATTTAGGATATATGGCAGCAGCTTCTGCGATAACAAATGCAAAGATTGATGCTGAAACCATAGACTATATTATATTCGCTCATAATTTTGGTGATGTAAAACATGATACAATACAGTCGGATATGGTTCCAAGTCTTGCTGCTAGAGTAAAAAATCTATTAAAAATTCAAAATCCTTATTGCGTAGCATATGATGTTATTTTTGGTTGTCCAGGTTGGATAGAAGGAGTAATACAAGCTAATGCATTTATAAAAGCTGGATTAGCAAAAAGATGTTTAGTAATTGGAGCTGAAACCCTTTCAAGAGTTGTAGATCAACATGACAGAGATACAATGATTTATGCTGATGGAGCAGGAGCGGTAATAATAGAACCTTCTACAAAGAATAAAGGTATACAAGCTCATTTATCTGCTTCTTATGCCAACGAGGAAAAAGATTATCTATTCTTCGGGAAATCATATAATAATGAGAAATGCCCGAATACAAAATACATCAAAATGTTTGGGCGTAAAATATATGAATTCGCGTTATCAAAAGTACCCTTAGCAATGAAAAAGTGTGTTGATGATAGTACATATAAAATAGATAATATCAGCAAAATAATTATTCATCAAGCCAATGAAAAAATGGATGAAGCGATTGTAAAACGCTTTTATAATTTATATGATCAAGATGTACCAAAAGATATTATGCCAATGAATATCTATAAACTTGGCAATAGTAGTGTGGCAACAATTCCAATTCTCTTGAAAATGATTATGGATAATGATTTAGATAATCATCAAATAAATGAAGGAGACGTTGTTTTATTTGCATCTGTAGGCGCAGGTATGAACATTAACACTTTTATTTATCAGTTTTAATTATATAAATTGAATAAGATCTAAGTTCTAGCTCATACAATAAGGTTAGAACTTTTTTTCTAATAATACTGAATTCTCTATGAATTAATAACACTCAATTCACTAAAACTTATTACCTTTGCCAAGTACTTAAGAAGATATTTTATCTTACATAGTTTACAATTGTATTCTTTATTTTACTTTTTTTAATTCACTAATTGACCTAGTCAATATAATTTTAACTTCTGTTTTCTAAAATATATACTTGTAAGTTTTACGTCTGTAAAATGTAAAATATATTTGATAATCAATTCATTTATTCTTAGGTTTTTAATATTAATAATAAAAGAACTATAAAACATTTATGGCAGATTCTACATCTAAAAAAGAAAATAGCAAAAAGAAAGCTTTAAAAAAATTAGAAAAATTAAACAAAAGAGAGAGCAGAAAAGACAATAACAATAAAGGAAAGTCGTTAGAAGAAATGATTGTTTATGTTGATGTATTAGGAAACTTTACAGATGTACCGCCTCATTTGCAAGACAAAGAAGCTGATTTGCTGAATAATAGAAGATTAGAATCTGACAATAGAGATGTTTTTATAGAAGGTACAGTTGATGTCTATAACGATTCGAAAGGATTTGGTTTTATAAAAGTACCAACTTCTAATGATAAAGTATTCTTTCATTTCAAAGAATCAAAAGAACTGCTTAAGGTAGGAGACAAGGTGCAGTTTAAAAAAGAAATGACTGAAAAAGGATTCAGAGCAATTCAAATTTCGAAAAAAATAAATTAATTAAATAAATAAGTATGCAAGAAGGAACAGTAAAATTCTTCAACGAATCAAAAGGTTTTGGTTTTATCTCTAACGCAAATGGAGGTGAAGATGTTTTTGTACATGTTTCTGGATTAATTGATAAAGTAAATGAAAATGATCAAGTTACTTTTGATATTGAAAAAGGAAAAAAAGGCCTTATGGCTGTTAATGTAAAAAGAAAATAATTTATAGTATAAATTAATTCTTATAGAACAAAGAAAGTCCTTATTTAGATAAGGACTTTTTCTTTTTAGTACGATATTTAAGTTTGTTTATTAATAAGGAATGTTAAGCGGTTATTGCTGAAAGGATTACTTCACGTTTACCACAATGGGTTAAAAAGAACAGAGAAACTTTATTAAAGTTGATTCGGTTTAAGAAATAAATGGTCTATAATTTATATAAAAAAAGTAAGAAAAACTAAAAGTCGCTAAAAGGTTTAAATTCTTATTTCTGCATTTCAGCTTTCATTTTCTTCACTTCGGTTATTATTCAAAAGTAAGGAGGTTATAGCCTCTTTATTTTTGTGGTAGAAATAGTTAAAATGTAAGAATTAATGAAACGTTTCATCCACAACAAAATCTTAATAGCGAGTTTGCTATTAGTCTCTACATATATTTTACAAAGTTGTAAAAATTCTGAAAAAGAAGTTACAGAGCAAGCAGAAATAATACAGGCAGAAATACTGACTTTACACTCAACTGAAGCAGTAATAGATCAGACTTATCCAACCAATTTAGAAGGAAAAGACAACATTCAACTGCGCCCTCAAATAAGTGGTTACATAGACAAAATTTATGTCGATGAAGGAGCTTATGTACAAGCAGGACAGCCTTTGTTTCGGATAAATGCCAGTGTATATCGTGAGCAAAAAAATACTGCTTTAGCTTCTTTGGCTATGGCTAAATCTCAATTAGAAACGACACAATTAGAATTAGACAAATACAAAGTATTGAGTAATTCTAAGGTAGTAGCAGACTTTCAATATCAAAAGGCTAAAGCGAATTACGAGAATGCCAAAGCGATGGTAAAACAGCAACAAACATTAGTTGCTTCGGCTGATGTTAATTTAGGTTTTTCTTTGATAAAAGCAACTGTCAGTGGTTACATTGGGCGTATTCCGAATCGTTTAGGCGCTTTGGTTGGTCCTACGGATACACAACCATTAACAACTTTATCTCAAGTGAGCGAAATCTATGCATATTTTGCTCTTCCAGAAAAGGAAATACTTAAAATTAATGCTTCTCGACAGGGAGCAAATTTATTAGAAAAACTGAAAAGCTTTCAAGATATTACTTTATTACTTGCAGATGGAAATCCTTATAATCATGTTGGAAAAATAGACATGATGGACGGACAATTCGATGCTACAACAGGATCGGTGATGCTTCGAGCTTCTTTTCCTAATCCAGAACGTTTACTAAGAACAGGAAATACAGGAAGAATTGTTTTAAAATCAATAGAACAAAATGTGTTTAAAATTCCACTTTTGGCAACTTACGAAGTACAAGATAAACTTTTTGTAGGACGTATTGGAAAAGGAAACAAAATGGAACGTGTAGCATTACAAGATTACACAAAATCAGGTAATTTTTACATTGTTACATCAGGCTTTAAATCAGGAGATAAAATTATTGCAAACGAATTGGCTATGATTCCTGAAAATGCTGTGATTTCCCCAAAAGTGAATAAATAAAATGCATTAAGAAATGTTAAATAAAATTATTAAAAGACCTGTACTTGCTACAGTTATCTCAGTTATACTAGTACTTTTAGGGATTTTAGGACTGTTGCGTATTCCTATGACACAGTTTCCTGAAATTGCACCTCCTACTGTTTTTGTGTATGGAACTTATCCAGGAGCTAATGCCGAAAGTGTTATTCGTTCGGTAGTCACGCCTTTGGAACAAGCTATTAATGGAGTTGAAAATATGGAATACATTAGTTCCAGTGCTGCTAATGACGGAAGTTTTTCCATCACGATTATTTTTAAACAAGGAGTAGATCCAGATCAAGCTGCCGTAAATGTACAAAACCGTGTCGCTCAAGTCAATTCTCAATTACCACAAGAAGTAATTCGTTTGGGGTTGACAACGACTAAACAACAGACGAGTTATTTGATGATTGTAAATATAAACAGTGAAAAGCCTGAAAAATATGACGAAGGTTTTTTACAAAATTATGCAAACATCAATCTTGTTCCTGAACTGAAACGTATTCCAGGAGTAGGAAATGTGACGATGTTTGGAGAAAAAGATTATTCAGTTCGTGTTTGGTTAGATCCAACTAAATTGTCTTCTTACGGTTTAGTACCTTCTGATGTAGAGACTGCTATACAACAATACAGTTTTGAAGCGTCTCCAGGAACATTGGGTGAAGAAAGTGATGTTACTTTACAATATACTTTGCGTTATAAAGGTAAGTTGAATAAGCCCGAAGAGTTCGAAAAAATCATTCTTCGTTCTAAAACAGATGGTTCCATATTACGTTTAGGAGATGTGGCACGTATTGAATTTGGACAATCTACTTATTCTAGTGATACTTTTACAGACGGAAAGCCCTCGGTTGTATTTGCAGTTATTCAAGCAAGTGGATCTAATGCAAATGACATTGCAATTGAAGTAAATAAATCATTAGATAATTTTCAGAAAAATGCTCCAGATGGAATCAAATATGAATTGATTCAAAATATGAAAGATCGATTGGATACTTCTGTTTCACAAATGAAAACTACATTGATTGAAGCCTTCTTTTTGGTATTTATTGTTGTACTCATTTTCCTTCAAGATCTTCGTTCAACGATTATTCCAGCTATTGCGGCACCAGTGTCCATTATTGCTACCTTCTTTTTCATTTACATGATCGGTTTTTCAGTAAATGTTTTGACTTTATTTGCTTTAGTATTGGCAATTGGTATTGTGGTAGATGATGCCATTGTAGTTGTAGAGGCCGTACATGCCAAAATGCAGGCAACAGGCGAAACTGCTAAGAAAGCAACGGCATCTGCAATGAGTGAAATTAGTGGAGCCATTATTTCGATTACTTTGGTAATGTCTGCTGTATTTCTTCCAGTAGGATTTATGGAAGGTCCGGCAGGAATATTTTACAAACAGTTTTCGTATACATTGGCAATCGCCATTTTGATTTCTGCAATTAATGCTCTAACATTGAGCCCAGCTTTGTGTGCTTTGTTATTAAAAAATCATGAAATAAATGAAGAAGGAAAAAAGAAAAAGTTTACACAACGTTTTGCTGATGCGTTTAATGTTAGTTTTGAAAGATTAACATATAAATATATCGGAGTAGTGAAGTTTTTAGGAAGGAAAAAACTTCTTGCCATTGGGTTATTAGTTTTGATTTCTTTCAGTGCATTCTTTTTAATGAATAATGCTCCAAAAGGTTTTGTTCCAGAAGAAGATGATAACAACTTAAGTTTTGTAGTTAATTTACAGGCAGGGACGAATTTGCAATTTATTACAGAAGAAATGGAAAAGGCAACTAGGATGGTTCTAGAATTGCCCGAAGTTAAAAGTATTAGTACAGTTTCTGGTTTTAATTTATTTACAAATGGTGCGGCACCCAATTCGGCAATGGGTTTTATTACATTGAAAAAACCGAAAGAGCGTGGTGAAATATCAGATATCAATGAAGTAATGCACAAAATCGAAGGAGTTATGAAAGGAAAAATTAAAGGAGAGTTTTTGATTTTTCGTAATCCTGCTGTAGAAGGTTTTGGTACTGCTGGAGGTGTCGAATTTGTTTTACAAGATAGAACTTCTGGTGATATTAAGGATTTTGAAGCAGTTAGTAAAAAAGTAATTGAAGCGATAGGAAAACGTCCTGAAATAGGAATGGCGTTTACAACTTTTCGAAGTGATTTTCCTCAATATGAAGTAGAATTAAATGAGGATAAAGCACAACAATTAGGATTGACTCCGAAAGAAGTAATGGATGCTTTACAATTATATTTAACAGGTTCGCAAACAACAGATTTCATTCGTTTTGGAAGGCTGTATCGTGTAAATGTTCGTTCCGAAGCTGAATTTAGAAAAGATGAAGCATCATTAAATCAAATTATGGTTCGCAATAATCTAAATCAAATGGTACCGATTTCTACCTTGGTAACGCTTAAAAAAGTTTTTGGTCCACAAGATATTAGCCGTTACAATTTATACAATAGTATTCGGGTAAATGTAAACGCTACAGGTGACGCTAGTACTGGAAAAGTAATGACGGCAATTGATGAGGTTCTTAAAGAAGAACTTCCAAAAGGATACAGTTATGAATATAGTGGATTGGCTTTACAAGAACGAAATTCTGGTTCACAAATGATATTTATTTTTGGATTAAGTATTCTATTTATTTACTTCCTTTTAGCAGCGCAATATGAAAGTTATTTCTTGCCATTAGCGGTAATACTTTCTTTACCTACAGGAATCTTAGGGGTATTTCTTGCCATTGGTTTTACTGGATTAGATAATAATATTTACGTACAAATTGCATTGATTATGCTTGTTGGTTTATTGGCTAAAAATGCCATTCTAATTGTAGAATTTGCTATACAACAACGTAAAGCAGGATTATCAATTTTTGATGCAGCGATTACAGGTGCTCGAATGCGTTTGCGTCCTATCATAATGACATCGTTAGCGTTTGTTGCCGGATTAGTTCCATTAATGTTTGCAACTGGAGGTACAGCAATTGGTAATAAATCCATCAGTATCAGTGCCGCTGGTGGAATGTTAAGCGGTGTTGTATTGGGGGTATTAATTATACCTGTTTTGTATATGATTTTTCAAAGTTTACAAGAAAAAGTTTCTAGCAATAAAAATGCGTAACAAATGAAAAAAATAACGATAAAAAATATAGGAATCGGATTAATTTTGGTTTTGTTAGTACAATCTTGTAAAGTAACGCAAGATTATGCACGTCCAGATCTTAATCTTCCAACAGAATATACAGATAATCCTATAACGAATAATGGTAATGTTGAGGAAATTGCGACTTATCAAAATTTTTTTAAGGATGATAAATTGATAAGCTTGATCGATAAGGTCATTATAAATAATCTAGATTTAAAGATTGCTGCTGAACATATTTTAGCAACTGAAGCTTTACTGAAAAGTGTGAAACTAAATTATCTACCTGATGTTAATCTACAAGTAAGTGCAGGCGTACAACAGCTTTCTAAAAATAGTATGATGGGTTCATTTTCGAGTACAAAACTGTCCGAAGAGTATAATTTTGCACCTTCTGTTTCTTGGGATATTGATTTTTGGGGAAAGTTGGAAAAACAACGTGAAGAAGCTTTAGCTAACTATCTTAGTCAGGCTGAAAACCGTCGGGCATTACGCGTACAGTTAATCGCTCAAACAGCACAAGCGTATTATAATTTACTGAGTTTAGATGAACAGTTACGTATTACACAAGAAGTATATAAGAGTATGAAAGAAACATTGGATATGCTTCATGTTCAATATTCTGTTGGCGATGTAAGTTCATTAGCAATTAAACAATCCGAAGCTCAGCTAGCCGAAACAGCTGCATTAATTCCTGAAATAAAAACTAGTATTAAAGCACAAGAAAATGCTTTACAGACCTTAGCAGGAAGTTATCCAGATGTGGTAGAGCGTGTGAATTCTTTTACTAATGCGTCTTTTTTAAGTTCACTAGAAGCTGGTGTTCCGACAGATATATTGCAAAATCGTCCCGATGTAAAACAGCAAGAATTATTGCTACAAGCAGCTAATGCACGTGTTGGAATTACGAAAGCAGATTTTTATCCAAGTTTGAAAATTACAGGACAAGGCGGATTAAATGCAATTAAAACAAGTAATTGGTTTTCTATTCCGGCTTCACTGTTTGGAACAGTTGCAGCAGGATTAACGCAACCTATTTTTAGCAAAAGAACGATTAAGTCAACTTATGAGCAAGCTCTGCATCAACGAGAAGCATCTGTACACGAGTTTAGAAAATCGGTATTGACTGCGGTAGAAGAAGTAAGCACTTCATTAAATAACATTAACGGAATAAAAGAACAAATAATAGAAGTAAATAAAAGAAAATCAGCCATGAATAAAGCCATTGCTGATGCACAAATGTTGTATAAGTATGGTGAAGCAAATTATTTGGAAGTACTAACGGTACAACAAGCTTATTTCCAGACAGAGTTGGCACATACATCAGCTATTCAGAAACAAATAAATGCGTACATTGCTTTATACAAATCGTTAGGCGGAAATTAAATGAAATTTAAAGATACTGTAATAGGTAAACAACAATGGAAACCATTTTTTTATTGGAGCGGTGTGTTAATTTCCTTGGGATTAGCACATTTGATTCAGTATTTATTGAATCCTGAAAGTAGTTGGTGGTTTTTCTATACAGAAGCAAAATGGACGGAAGTTTTAGCAAGTCTTATGGGCGGTGTAGTCATGTATACGGTTCTTTTCGGAATTATTGCCTTACTTTCTAATTGGGTGAATCAAAAACCTATTTTTAAAGATAGTGTGTTAGCACATTTCCTCCTTACCACAGGTGTTGTAATTGGCTCTATGTTTATGTTGCTGTATCTTGAAAATGTAGTTTATGAATTGATTTGGCCAGAACCTTCTATTACGAATAAAGAAATAGAATTAGAAATTCGTCAATATCTAGTGGTAAATGTTGTAGTTGCGGCATTTGTTAATAGTTTTTATCATTCTTTTTTCTTTTTTGAAAAATGGAAAGCAAAAGTCATTGAAAGTAATAAACTTGAAATACATGCGCTTCAATTGAAAGAGAATGCATTACAATCAGAGTTAGAAGTTCTGAAATTACAATTAGATCCTCACTTTCTGTTTAATAATTTCAGTATTCTAACTCAATTGATCGAAACAAATCCAGTAGGAGCTCAAGAATTTTTAGCAAATCTTTCAAGAGTGTATCGTTATATTTTAACTAGTGGGAAAAAAGATGTAGTCGCATTGGAAGAAGAATTAAAGTTTGTTGAAACCTATTTTCATTTGATTAAAATTCGACATGGAGAAAGTATTTATCTCGAAGTAAATATTAGCGAAGCGGATAAAACAAAAGGAATTCCACCAGTAACCTTACAATTATTGATGGAAAATGCCATTAAACATAATATTTCTACCATTAAAAAACCTCTAAGACTATCTATTGATAGTTCTGAAGATGGAACAATTGTAGTAAAAAACAATTTACAACGCATTAATATCGATTACAAAAGTACAGGTATGGGGTTAAAAAATATTCAGGAACGCTATCAGTTATTACAAGGAGAAATGCCAGAAATTAAGATATCAGTAACAAGTTTTGAAGTTAAGTTACCTTTGTTAAATTTATAAACAATGCCATGAAGTACATTATAATAGAAGATGAACAGCACAATGCTGCATTGTTAAAAAGTATTATCGATAAATATGAAGATATAACCATTTTGTTGGCGATTCTGCCTACTATTCAGGAAAGTATTGCCTGGTTGAACGAAAATACGCATCCTGATGTAATTTTTATGGATGTGCGTTTGGCTGATGGTTTGTCGTTTGAAATCTTCAAACATGTAACCATTCAATCACCTGTTATTTTTACAACGGCTTACGACGAATATGCTTTACAAGCATTTAAAGTTTATGGTGCTGCTTATTTACTAAAACCTATTGTTAAAGAAGAATTAGCAGAGGCTTTAGAAAAAGTGAAAAGAATTAAACCTAAATTTTCTGATGATGATTTAGGGTTGCTTGTGAATATGTTTCAAACCCAACAAAAAAAATACAAAAGTCGTTTTTTACTTCACTACCGCGAAATCTACAAAGTTATTCCTGTAGAAGATATCGATTATGTTTTTCTTGAACATAAAACCGTTTATTTCAGGTTACGAGATGATTCATCTATTACGGTACCATACAATCTGGAAGAACTAGAAGAACAGCTCGATCCACAGTTTTTCTTTCGTGTAAATCGTCAGTATATTTTACACATCAACAGTATCGAGAGTATGCACAAATATTTTAACGAAAAGACAAAAGTCATTTTGAAACGTGATCGAAATGCAGAAGTAATTGTAAGCCGAATAAGAATGCCGCAGTTTAAATTATGGTTGGATAGATAATCAGTTAATTTTTATATAATAAATTATGTATTAAATAGTTTAATAAGAATAAAGAAGTTTTTTAACCCCTCCCAAAAGTTAGTTTTTCGGGAGAAGTTTATAATTTATTTTACATCTTCGATAGAAGCTCCGAAATTGATATGCAAAACATTTCCGTTTACTAGAACAAGAGCAGGAACTGATAATACACCTGCATTTTCGGCTTCTTTAATTTTTGATTTATCCGTACCTAAATGGATAACTTCAACTAGATCTTTTGGAATTAAATTTAAAAGATCTTTTTCAGCACTAACACAGACAGGACAACCTGCATGGTAAAAAATAGCTTTTTTCATTTTATTTTTGATTTAAAAGTTACTACTCTTCAATGTTGTAGTTTAATGTTTTTAAAATGTTTTTAAGTTCTTCAACTTCGTTTTCGTTTAGAGCATTTAAAGGACTTTTAAAGTGCCCTCCGCCAATTCCCAATAAATCCAATCCAGCTTTTATAGATCTTGGTAATCCTTTTGCAACAATAAACTTTAATAAATCCATTTGCTGGTAAAATAGTTCACGAGCTTTTTGCAAGTCATTTTCCTGAATAGCATTATACAGGGCGATGTTTAATTCGGGAATCAAATTCGGAGCTGCCGTACACCAACCGTTTGCACCAGCTGAAAAAGCGGCTAATGCCAAAGGATTTGATCCGTTATAAAAAGCAACATCTTCACCTAATTCTCTTCTTAAGTAATGCATGCGCTGAACATCGCCACTACTTTCTTTTACCATCGTAACATTAGGAATTTCCAATAATCGTTTCAATAAATTGGACGACATATCTACTCCGCTTGTTGCAGGATTGTTATAAACCATAATAGGAATAGAAATTTTAGAAGCAACCGAATCATAATGTTTTATAATTTCCTGATCCGATAATTTCCAATAACTCATCGGAATAATCATAACAGCTGTTGCACCCGCTTTTTCGGCAAATTGAGCATGGTAAATCGTTCGTTCTGTTGTAAGATTCGATACACCTACTAATGTGGGAACTCGACCTGCGACTTGTTGCATCGTAGCTTCGGTAATAGCTTCTTTTTCTGTATCGTTTAGATAAGGCATTACACCTGTACTTCCCAACGGAGCAATCGCATGCGAGCCGGAAGTAACCAAACGCTCGACTTGTTTTTTAAACAACGGAAGGTCTATATTCTCATTTTGATCAAATGGCGTTACCGGATAAGCAATCACGCCTTTAAAAGGTATATTGTTCATTTTTCTTTTTGTTTTAAAGTTCTTTTATCGTTAAAAATCTCTTCCTTCTTCTTCTCGTAATGCCACGCCAAGGTTTTGAAGTTGAGGAGCATTTTCGCACGCAATATATTTCGCTGGTTCGGTATCGCTTAGGTTTTGATGCTGATGCCAAGCCCAAGAAGGAATGTATAAAGCATCGCCCGCTTGCCATTCTACAATTTCGTCTTCAACACGAGTCCAACCTTTACCTTCAACCACATATAAAACAGTTTCATAAGTGTGGCGGTGTAAATGTGTTTTCTGTCCTGGTAACAAACCTCCAATAGTCATACTTACATTTTTACTTGGCAGATCTACAAAAAATACAGGATGTTTTCTTTCTTCCGAAAATTGATTGTGAACTCCTGCATTTTCAACGTTTTTGTGAATAATGTGCGAAGGTTTTAAATAGGTAGGTCTTGCAAAGGTTTGATGAAAATCTTTAGAACTGAATTGTTTTTGTTCGGCATGAATCGATTTTTTTACTTCTGTTGCGTTTTCTAATTTTGACATGATTAAAAATTTTTATTGTTTAATGCATTATTGCAATACAAAAGTATTTTATCTTTGGACTGTCTTAATGATACAGTTTTTATAAAAATAGCTAGTCCAGATGTTACGAGAATGGAAATTTGAAATTCAATTAGATAGTCAATCAGATAAAGCAATTTATCTCCAGATTGCCGATGCTTTAATAAATGATATTCAATCAGGCAGATTAAAATCGGGTGAAGCTTTGCCCGGAAGTAGGAATTTAGCCACAATGTTGAACGTTAATCGGAATACGGTTGTCGAAGCTCTAAATGTTTTATTGATAGAAGGTTGGTTAATTTCTAAAGAACGAAGCGGTACTTTTGTATCCGATTCTTTACCCGATTTTGAAGAAGCTGTAAAAAACGAGAAGACAGAAATCTCTTTAGAAGATATTTCAAATCCTTTAATTCAAATTATGTTTGATGACGGATATCCCGACAGTAAAATTGCACCTATTAAAGAGCTGGCAAGAGCTTATCGTCAAATCTTCCATCGAAAAGCAAGATGGCAAATGATGGGTTACAGTAATGTATTTGGAGATTTAGAATTTAGGAAAAACATTGTTCAAATGCTTAATCATCAAAGAGGAATGCAGGTTCAGGAACAAAATTTGTGTATAACTCGTGGAAGCCAGATGGCGATGTATCTTTCTGCTCATTGTATTTTAGAAAAGGGAGATTATGTAATGGTAGAAAATCCGGGCTATAAACCTGCTTGGAAAGCTTTTGAAAGTGCAGGAGCGAAGTTGCTTCCGGTTTCGGTTGATCAAGATGGATTGTTGGTAGATGAAGTTGTAAAATATTTAAAATCATCAAAAAAAATCAAGGCACTTTATACAACGCCGCATCATCAATATCCCACAACTGTTACATTGAGTTTGAAAAGGAGATTGGAATTAATAAAACTTTCAAACCAATACGGATTTACCATTATCGAAGATGATTACGACAATGAATTTCATTTTGGATATCGTCCGGTTTTACCTTTATCGAGTTTCAAAGAACTCCAAAATTACATTTACATTGGTACCATGAGCAAAGTCGTTGCTCCGGCATTGCGTATCGGATATTTAGCGAGTAATGATTCTTCTTTGATTAAAAAAGTAGGGGAATTACGTTCGATTATCGATGTACAAGGCGATAGTATAATGGAACAAGCCGTTTTACAACTTGTTAAAGACGGAACCATTAAACGACATATTAAAAAAGCAACACATCTTTACCAACAAAAACGTGATTTTACAATAGAACTTTTAAACAAACATTTAAAAGGAAAAGCTTCTTTTAACGTTCCTGAAGGTGGTTTAGCTATTTGGATAGTTCCGAATGAATACCAAAACTGGGAATCTATTGCTAAAAAAATGAACGAAAAAGGTATTAAAATCATTACACCAGATTCTTATAGTTTTGACAAAGGAATAAACGGTTTGCGATTAGGTTATGGAACATTAACAGAAGAGGATTTGGAAAAAGCGATTAAAACCTTTGCTGATATGTTAGAATGAGTTGATTATATTTAAGATGCTATTCTTTTTCCTGAAACATTAATACCGAAAACAGTTATTATAATATCCATCTATGTGCAACAATAGTATCGAAAGACAATTAATAGAAATCCATTGTGCATTATGATTTTTATAATTAAAAATAAGTTGTTCATTACGATGATAATTAGTAAATTATTTTAATTACAAAACGATTTAAAATGAACAACTTACTTGTGAATTAAGAAAAAATATTGGAAGTTTTAAGAAAAATATCTACAGAAAACAATTGCCCATTCAGCATAGAGTATTAATATTAAGCTATCTTGAGGTTATTAGTCTAAGTTTGACCGCTGAATACATGGGGCTGTACAGCGAAAGTGACTTTTTCCGTAAGCTTCTATCGTGTTTAACTATAAAATAAATTGCACAGTATACAATAGAAGAAAAAAACTGATGTTTTACCAAAATGTCATCAGCCTGAAACTTGCTGAAATATTTAATGAGTCGGAAGATATTTTTATAGTGGATAGTATGCTTTTGGAAATTTGTAAGATTGCTCGTAGTTCTCGTTAAAAAATATGTAAATAAATTGATACATTATTTTCTCAAATGTGTGACCAATTTATGGTAAGAAGCAATTATGCCAAATCTTTTGATGGGTTTAAAACTAGGATATTAACAAAGATTACCGCAATGACAGTCATTCAATATATCAACGAAAAAATATTCAACAGAAATATAAATAATTTAAAAATTAGCATTATTTAAAATACACAAAAGGTTAATACAGTTAAAAAATAAAACGAAGGTCAAAATAAGATTAAATCTTTTTGTAGATTTAAAAAATTAACACAAAAATATTTTTAATGACACAATCTCGATTCATTATCCTTCAAATTTTTCTTTTATTCAATTTCGTTAATGCTCAGGTTAAAAATACAAGTAGTGAATCATTTTTATTAAAAGCAAAACAATATAAAAACTTAGATTGGGTTAAAACACAAGACTTTTTAAATAAAGCATATATTGATGCAAAAACGAATGATGAATTAGGTGTTTTCTATATAGAAGCATCCAAAATATACTCAGAAACGAATCGTTTTGATGTAGCTTTAGATTATGCTAGAAAAGCATATAAAATTTACGATGGGAAATCTCCAAAAAAAATTGCAGAGATTAATGATATGTTTGCGTTTGTTTATTCTCAATTAAATGATACACCAAAAGCAATACAATACTATGAAAAACTACTTCAACAACATATCCAAAATAATAATAATTATGAAGAGATAAAGACTCTTAATAATCTTGGTAATGCATTTTTTTCGATTGAGAAATTAGATTCTTCAAATTATTTTTTTTCCAAAGCTTTAACTAAACTTAAGAATTATAATAATCCTGAACTTAAAGTTTTTGTTCTTGCAAATTTAGGTAAGGTGTATTCGTTTCAAGGAAATAATATCAAGGCATATGATTATCTAAATGAAGCTGAAAAGATATTAAATCATGAAAAAATAGAAAAAAGAAAAACTTTTTCTTTGGTTTATTTCTACTTAGCTAATTATTTTAATGGTATTAAAAATTATGATAAAGCTCTTTATTATGTAAAAAAAATGGATTCATATACAAATAAATCTAATGCCAATTTTGAATATAGAGATTTGCTTTGGACTTCTTACACAACTTTTTTGAATATAAAAGATTATAAAAGTGCTGCGATTACATTTAAAAAATATGATTCTATTCGTGAGCATTTGAATATAGAAGAGAAAGCTGTAAATGTGGAACGGACAAAGTTAAAACACGATTATGAGTCTCAGAAAAAAATAGATGAATTGATACAAACAAAAAAACAAACATATTATTTAGCTGGAAGTATTTTCCTTATTTTATGTATTATCATTTCAATTTTATTGGTGCTTAATTATAAAAGTAAAGTTTCCAAATTAGAGTTAGAAAAGCTTCTTCAAAAAGAAAAGAATAATAAACTTGAAATAGAGAATCATATGAAAGAAAAACAGCTTGTTTACAAATCTATGGAGCAATCTAAAGTAGAGGAGGTTTTTAAATCAATAATGGAACAAATTGATCATCTTAAATTGAAAGTACAAAACCAAAAGATAGTAGATGATATTTCTAAAATTATCATGGAGATAAAAACAAATATGAAAACCAATTCTTGGGAAGAATTTGAACATCATTTTGTAAATGTTCATGAATCATTTTTTAAAAATTTGGAAAATAAGCATTCTAATCTCACGACTTATGATAAAAGATTGGCAGCTATGATTGTGCTAAAATTGAATACAAAAGAAATATCCAATTTACTGAATGTAACTCCTAAAACTATAGAGAATTCTAGAACTAGGCTTAGGAAAAAACTTAATCTTACAAACACACAAGTTGATATTTACCATTATTTAAACTCTTTCGCAACATATGAATGATTTAAACTAATTCATTATTGTTTTGTAGTAAATAGGTGTGAAAAAAATGATAGTGTGTGCTAAGTAGGTGGTGTTATTTTAGGATTAAATTTTAAATACTAATTGTTTTGTAAGACTAAAAACAAATAATATGAAAAAATTAATTTTATCTTTTAGTATTTTATTCGCAACAATATCGCAAGCACAATGGACAACGGATACAAATACAAATTCAGTTATTTCCTTAAAAAATGGTGGAGCTTCTTTTTCAGTAGCTACAAGCGATGGGAAAACATACGTTGGGTTTTGGAAAAAAGTAGATTCACCTATACTTTATGAGTTAAGATTACAATTGTTGGATAAGAATGGACATAAACTTTTTGGAGAAGAAGGAAAGTTAATTAGCAATCAAATTCCAATGTCTAGTTATACTATGGTTGAAAATACTATTTTAGACAAAGAAAACAATTTATACATAGGTATAACAGGAAGTGGAAATGGGACTTTAGCATTTGTTTATAAAGTAACGCCTAATGGTGATTTACCTTGGGGGCTAAATGGAATTGAATTAGGAGAAGGATATTTACCTACTATTTTACCTTTATCTAATGGTGAAATTATGATTAGTTATTGGCCTTCTAGTAAAGTAAATGCTCGTCTTCAGAAATTTACAAGCGAAGGAAAACCAATTTGGATAAATCCATCAATCATTTATTCCGATGAGATATCTAAAAGTACTGTACCATCTAAACTTTATGAACAAAGTAATGGAAATGTAGTTGCTGTTTTTCACAAAATTACAACACGTAATTATACTAATTTATTTGCACAGAGTTTTGATAACAAAGGAAATACAGTATGGGAAAAGCCTGTAATGTTATCGGATAAAACATCTACTTGGAGTTCAAAAAATAGTAGTTTTTTTGAAAACGATGTAATTTATTATGCTTTCACAAGTGGAATGGCAGGACGTTCAGATTCGTATTTAGTAAGAGTCAATTCTGACGGTTCTCTACCTTGGGGAATTGGAGGTGTTGATTTTAATACAAATAATGCTTATTTCGAAAAAGATATACAAGTAGCCTCGCAAAAAGGGACAGATCATATTTGGGCAATTTCGACTTATAATAGTGCAAGTTCACAAAATTATATAGGTGAATATGTTCAAAAATTTGATAAAAAAACAGGACAAAGATTATTTTCTGATAATGGAAAAGAAGTATTTCCTATTTCTTTAAATAATGCTAAAGCGCATATAGGAAATTTATTATTAGATAATGATAAACCAGTTTTTGCATATGATAATCGAAAAGAATTTACGGTTCAAAAATTTACAACACACATTACGAGATTAAATAGTAATGGAGAATTTGATTTAAAAGAAGAAACATTACCATTGCTAACAAGAGAATCATTTAAATCTCATCATAATTTAGTTAAGACATCAGAAGATGAATTTGTTTTAACCTTTAATGAAAATGTAGATAATACAGAAACATCTGTATATGGTCAAAATATTATTTTACCTAAATCTGATTTAGCAATTAATGAAATTCTGGATTCTGAATTCAAGATTTATCCTAATCCAACAACTTCATTCTTATATTTTTCTAAAGAAACAGAAAATGCTAGAGCAGAAATATATAATTATGTTGGTCAACTTCTAAAAACAGAGATAATTAAAGATAATAAGGTTTCTGTAGAAAAGCTTCCAATGGGAAATTATATTTTAAGGACAGACTACAAAGGTAAAATCGTAAATTTGAAATTTATAAAAAAATAATAAAAAAAAGTCCATATGAATATGGACTTTTTTTTATTACTAATGTAATATTCTAAACTTTTTCTGAATGCTTTTTAATTTATTATTTTAATATCTTGTAAGTCTTTGTTATTTAATATTTTATTTAGACGTAAATAACTTGTTTTTATTCTTTAAATTGATTGGATAACTTCATCCAATTCAAAACGAGATTTTGGTAAGATAGTTGGATGCGCTAAATCATCTTTATCGGCATAACCTACCGTAACAGCAAACAAAGGTTGGTATCCATCTTGAGATAGTATTTCTTTGTAGGATTTTTTATTAATTCCTTCCATTGGAGTAGCATCTAGTCCCATGCTAATGCAGGCGCTTAAAAAGTAGCCTAAAGAAAGATAAACCTGGTGTTTCATCCAAGATTCTACAGCTGTATTACCATTCGATTTTATCATTGGTTCATAAAAACCTTTCACCCATGCATCAGGAAGAATAGAAAGATTTCGTTTCTCAAAATGTTCTATATTTTCCATTACACTAAAGACAACTAAAAGCTCTACATCGTTAATTGAATTTTCATTTGTATAAGATTGAGAGGCCAATTGTTTTTTTACATCTTTATTCGTGACAAATGTAAATTTCCAAGGTTGACTGTTAATAGATGAGGGACTTAATCGTATTATTTCCTTTAATTCTTCAATTTGTTCTGTCGAAATATTTTTTGTAGGATCATACTTTTTGGTTGCATATCTACTTTTCGCAAGATCTAAAAAACTCATAAATTTTTAAATTTAAATTATACTATACTTTTTATTGTTGCAAAACTAAATATAGTAATTTACCTTTGCAATAACGGTTAAAATTGATAGTAACAGATGTACAGTATAGACAATAAACAATACCCATGTTCCACTAGTTTGACAATGAGATATATAGGAGGAAAGTGGAAAGCTGTAATTCTCATACATTTAATAGAAAAAAAACGCTATAGTGAATTGAGGAAAGAATGTAAAGTGATTACAGAAAGAACATTGAGCCTACATTTAAAAGAAATGGAAGCAGATGGTTTGATTACCAGAACAGTACATACTAGTAAACCTCCTCTTAAAGTAGATTATGAATTGACACAGTTTGGAAAAACACTTATTCCTGTGCTTAAAGCTATTGCAGAATGGGGGAAAGATACAGCAGAGAATAATGATAGAATAAGTTTTGTGAAATAAAGGGATTACTAAAAAATGATAGAATAAGACTAAATCTCAAATTGAGAGTATTCTTTTCTAATTCTTTTTTTATCAGGTTTCTAATTTCTATAATTAAAAATAGTATCCAACAATAGAAAATTATATTACCTTTTTCTTTTATCACTTTTTAAATTGTGTTTTACGATTTCTAAATGTGTGTAAATTTGTGATAGTTCATTTTTCTGTTTATTTATACTTTTGATCATTGATTCAACTACATGGAATGGAATAGTAGCTTCTTGATTTAAAGCATTTTCAATAGTGTCTTCTTTTAAATTTTTTTCTTGAGAGTGGATAAGGTTTCTTAAATAATCGTTATAGGTAAATGAATCGATAAATAATGATTCCCCTAAGTTGTATTCTTCGATTAATTCTTTGATTAATTGAGAGCATTCTAAAGAAGTATTTCTTGTTACGAAAAAATCAAACCTTAACTTTTCAATTAGTTCATTTTCTCTATCTACTCCATAATCTTTACTAAAACTTTTCTTTGCATATATAAGGCTGATTAATGCAATAATTACTCCTATAATGGATAATAATATTCTAAGATTGTCCATAATCTATATTTGTATGTTTCCATGTAAAAATATTAACTATATAATGTTTGTTTTTACGGTTTTACGTAATTAGATTCAAATACCTACTTATTCTCGAAATAATGAAATAATCTCATTGTTCGCCCATTATTTATTTTCACAACTTGTAACATCATTATAAAACTAAAACAGTAGAAGTAGAAAGGAATAATTATAAATAATCAAGAAATTGCTTGTCATTTAGACGAATAAATAAATAGTGAAATACACTTTAAAATTAATTAGCATGATGGAAAAAAAGTTTAAACACAGATGAAGGCTTTACATTATCGTTAAAAAAAGTATTGATTTTAGTTTGATAAAAAACGCTTTTCATTGATTTTCAGTTTGTAAAAAAATAGAGTAGTGAATGAGTATTCTATTTTAAGGTTATTATTTTATTGATACTTTTCTTTGCGCATCTTTAGCCAACCTAAAAATGTGTAAGAAAAAAAATAAGTATATTATTTCTATTTCAATATGTCCTTCGAGGAAAGTTAGGGTATGCTTTTTTTTTATGTTTTTTGCATTTATTTGTTATCAGGTTTATACTTTTAAAAAGATAATTTTTTTGCATCAGAAAGACGATTATTCAAACGCATCTATACATGATTACACCTATAACTGTTGGGAAAGTAATTTTTATTTAATACAAAAAATTACAAGACCACCTCCTTCTTTAATTAATGTTTTATTTTTCTAAACTTTCTTTAATTAAAAGTAACTTATGTATCATCATCAGATACTAATTTAATATTAATTAAATACTACTGCTTAGGTAGGGTTTGGGATTTTTATATTAAAATCATTGGATGTGGTAATGATACATTCAAAGATATTAGATTCAATATACGGTTATTGATTTACAATTTTAATCAATTTGATTTTTATGAAGAAAATACACTCATTTATATTACTATTAATATCAATGGTAGTATTAAATGCGCAATCAAATACTTTCAAAGATATAGACAAGTTGTTAGAGTTTTCTCAGCAAGAATATGCAAAGATGGAACTAATATCTTCTTTGAAAAATGCAAAAAAAGCATTAACTCTATCAATAAATAATAAATATGACAAAGGGATATGTAAGGCTAATCTTAATATATCTAACGTACTATTAACAATAGGAATGTATAAAGACGGACTTTTTTATCTTGAAAATGCAGTATTAACCTCCTTTTATAAATCTACGCCTTCGATGCAAGCTGAAGTTTGCAGATTGAGAGGGCGAGCATATACAAGTCTTAAATTATACGAAATATCTATTAAAGAGTATAGAAAGCAATTGAAAATATCAAAAAATATAGAAGATAAAGATTTAAAAGATTTATCTATTTTGTTTACTCATCAGAATTTATCAAACACTTTTCAGATTCAAAACAATAAAGATTCAGTATTCAAACATCTAAAGATACAGGAAGAGCTGTTAAAAAAACATTTCAACGAAAAAGATGACTATTATTATTACTCTACTTTATATAATCAATATGGGGATTATTATTTGAGTCTTCAACAGCATGAAATTGCCAATGAGTATTTTAATAAATCTATCAAATTACTTCAGAAGAACGATGCACAGTTTCTCTACACTACTTTCATTGGACTTGCTAAATTAGAAGAAAGAAGAAATATAGAAAAGACAATCATTTATTATAAAAAGGCACTTGAAAATGCAAAAAAAATAGGATCGAAAGAAACCGAGATGTATATATATAAAGACTTGTCAAATTATTATATAACAAATAATATAAATAGTAAAGAGGCTACCATTTATTTATACAAATATCAAGCTTTGAATGATTCTCTTGATGTAAAGAATAAAGAGCTTGTTCAATTAGCCTTCGATCAACTTATTGACCAAAGAGACCAAAATCATAAAGAAAATAGTAAACAAATAGTTGTTTTTTTCTTCATAGTAGTATGTATTTCATTTGTAGGAATGATTTTTTGGTATGTACGTTTTCTTAAAACAAAGAAAGAGATTTTGAATATCATGGAAATTAAAACAATACTTCGGAGTAATATAAAAGAAGTTGGAGTTGAAATAGATAAGAAGCAAAAGAAAATTGAAGAATTAGAATTGAAAGCGAATAATTATTTTTTTGAATTAAGTAATTTGGTTGAACAAAATTCTCCTCATTTTTGGGGTCGTTTTCAAGAGATTTATCCAAGCTTTTCAAGCAAAATATTAGAAATAAATTCAACTTTAAAAGTTTCAGAACTCACTTTTTGTTCATATATCTATTTAGGTTTTTCAAATAAAGAGATTGCAAAATATACATATAAATCTATAAGAACAGTAGAGAATAATCGCTATAATCTTCGAAAAAAATTGAAGTTAAATACTGAAGAAGATTTTACTATATGGCTTAGAAAGTTTGTAGATAAATTACAATAAATCTATTGTTATAAAGTTTTTTTGTTTGTTAAGTTATTGGGATATAGTATTGTATTTAAATAGAGTAGTTGTTGAGTAGAAGGTTTTTAGGTTAATAATTGAATCATTATTTTCTTTGGACACCTAAAAAATATAACAACCAAATAAATATAATCAATGAAAAAGATAATTAATCTTATACTTTTATTACTATTCTGTAATATAATAAAATTAGGTGCACAAACATATGCTATACCTCCTAATGGTCAAACGACAATTAATGGCGTTAATATTAGTAGTTCTTCAGTAGGTTTTGTTGATCAATGGCCAGTAGCTTATGCTTCATTACCTTGTTATCAATTAGGAGCAAAGTCTATACGAGTAGGATATAATGCTTCTAATGCCAATGGAGTGGCAGATGCACCTTGGGTTGTAACTTTAAAATTTGATAGGCCTGTCAATAATTTAGTATTTGTAATTGGAGCTACAGGGAGTTCTCCAGTTCCTTCAGGAAGAGAAGATTTTAACTTTACAGCTAATCAAGGAGCTGTCACAATTTCTGCAATAACAAGTTGTAATACTACTATTACAGGAAACAAGATAACAGGTGGACTATATGGTGATTATGGTGGTGGTGGTGCCTTTAAAATAACAAGTACAACTTGGTTTACACAATTAACAATATCTGGACAAGGAGGTTTAGCAGGATCTCTTATTGCATTAAAAGATTTCATATCTAAACCATTATGCTACAATTCTGGTTTAGGTGGAACACCTGACGGTTATACGAATGTAGGAATTACAACTCAAACTAAACAACAAGTTTGGCCAGATAATGTTCCAAATGGATTTTTAGCACTAGAATCTAGTACAAAAGGAATGGTAATTACTAGAGTTCCTCATGTTAGTGCAACACCAAACCTAGTTACAGATGCAATAAAAGATCCAAAAGAAGGAATGTTGGTGTACGATATCCAAGATAAATGTACCAAGTTATACAATGGGACTATTTGGAATTGTATAAAAAATACGTGTGATTCTAGTGGAGAAACACCAAGAAAAATAAGATTAGGCTCTTATGGTTCTTGGGTAATTGGAGGAAATGCTTTTCCTGCCTATAATAGCCAATTAACTAATCCTGTAAATTATGGTCCAACAGGAACCTTCAAAGGGATTACTGGTTTTGAGTTTTCAAATATTACATCGCTTCTAGAAACGACTACAGCAGCTCAATTAAAAGTTAATTATGATATTATTAATGGCTTTTTTGAAAAAGTTTCGAGTACAAATGCACAGAAAATTGCTGATTATGTAAAATTAGGAGGTGTAGCTATTATTAACATAGATAATCCGCAGTACGATTTTAGTGCAATTTTAAATTCGTTTGGGATTACAGGTCCTTATAGTAGTTATGGAGAAATAAATGCGCGAAGTTCAATAACCAATCAGTTAAGTAATGTTTTTGGAGATACAAAAGATATTGCGTTGTTAGGCTCTGATACACAAGGAAGAGTTTTGGCAAATCAATTACCATCAACAAGTACTATTTATGCTAATGAAACAGCTGTAGGAGGAGGTGTTGCAGTTTGGACGATAGGAGGAGATTTTAAAGGAAAAGTTATTTTCGTTTGGGATGAAGGTATATTTAGAACGCCAATATCAGGAACAGTAATCGATACATCTCAAGAAAAATTTGTTCATAATTTAATGGCTTACGCTTTAGTGCAATTAGGATTTCAACCATAATAATCAATAAAAGATAATACAATGAAAAATATACAAATAGTAGTAGCCATGTTTCTTTCAATCTTTTCATT